>NZ_LYPB01000081.1 GCF_001653565.1 Paenibacillus oryzisoli | reverse complement strand
CTAGCTACAAAGGTGGCCTGGCCCCTCCCTTGGTTGGACTTTCACCAACTAGATAATGCGTGCCTCTGGGCACGCCACGCAAAAAAAACGAGCCGCAAAGGGCTCGCTTAATTCTAATTTGTTGTTATAGGCTCTTTTAATTACAATTTGCTTAAGCTCGCTAGTTCGAGGCTACTGCTTTGGGCACACTCTTACCAGCTTGAGCCACTTGTAACTCCTCGTCCAGTTTGGCCTTTCGAGATTGGTAGCTTCCTATCCGAAAAGCTTGCCAGCAACTAATGCCAAAGACGAGCATAGCAGCAATAAACCAGCCACGAATACCGAAATGAGCGACGATCACCCCACCGAGAAGCGGCCCCGTTAGACAGCCAAGGAACATCCATGAGTTCACCATGGCGAAAGTCTGTCCCTCCAGCCCCTTGCGGACTAAGCCCCTCACTTGGGCTTGAATGTTGGGCATCATGCCCGCTACACACAGGCCGAGCATGAATCGGGACGCAAGGATAAGCGGATACAGATGCGTCACAGCCTGCACGATACAGAGGAGAAACGCGGTGCTGGTCGCTATTTTGAGCAACACTAAAGGTCCTACACGATCGGAGAGCATGCCCAGCAAAGGGGAGAACACGATAACGGCAAGGGAGGTCGCCGATAAGGTGATGCCGAGCAGCCATTGATCGTTGAGAAAGGTGAACGTATGCGTGGATTGCCGGAGGTAATAGGGGATAATTGGATTCGTCCCGACTAGTGCGAAATTGATGCATAGGGCACTTAGCAGCAGCGAGGGGAGCGGCTTCATCCGCCAGATGTTCTTCCAGTCGGAGAACAAGGTGCTCCCTTCCACTGTAGAAACAACAGGTGTACGAGGACCTTCTTTGACAAAGCAGAGCACGCTGATGGTTGCCAGCATAATGCACACACTCATAGCGGGATATGCGCCTCGTACCGAGTAAAAGGTAAGTAAAGAAGATGCAATCAGTGGTCCGATTAGCGAACCGGTCTCGCCCATCATTTGCATGGTGCCAGCCGAAACGCCAACCTTACTCTTGGCAGCTCCAATCAAGATCAGCACCATGGTGAATGGCAGGATGCCAGTGAAGCACCCTTGTGCCAATCGCAGCAGCGCCAACTGCCAAGGTTCGGTAGCCAGTGACATGCAAGCCGTAACGAGGGTCATCCCAAATCCTGACCATAACATCACAGGCTTACGCCCGTAAAGATCTCCGATACGCCCCAAGAAAGGCATGAGCAGCATCATGATCATGAAATTGGCTGAGAATATGGCGCCTGACCATATGTAAAGCGAATCCCCACTTATATGCCCAATATCCTGAAGGAAGCTGGGCAAAAGGGGAACGAACATGCCGTGCGCGGTCGATACAAGCAATTGTACAGAGAGCAAGGCTGCAAACTGTCGATTCCACGAATCCATCGAATTAGAATGAGCCTTCGATGATACTCTCGTTCAATGCACGGCGTCCATTCGGCAGCTCGCGCTGCTGAAAGTCCTCAGGCAACGTTTCAGGTGCTCCACGGTAGCCTAGAGCAATTACGGCATGAAGCTCATACTCCGCCGGAATTTGGAGTACTTCCCGTGCCTGCTCTCTCTCGTAACCACCAACAGCGCGCGTCGCTAGACCTAACAAATGCGCTTGAAAAGCAATGGATGCCCAAGCAGCACCAGCATCGAACGCATGTGCACCACTAGGCTCGCCATCTTGACGGAACTTGTTGGACACAATCAGCAATAGCACTGGAGCATGATCCGTCCATAAGCGGTTGTTCGGTTTAATAAACGATTGAAATTTCTGTTTCTGCTCTTCCGTGTGGGCCACTATGAATCGCCACGGCTGCAGATTGGAACTGGAAGGTGCCCAGCGAGCAGCCTCCAGTATCGTATACAAGGTTTCTTGTGTTACTTCCTTCTCTTCAAAAGCTCGTGACGACCAACGATTAAGAAACAGCGAATGTACAGGATAATCCGCCTTGCGATTCGCCTCTACCTCGGGAGTTAAACCAGTTTGATTATCTACTTGTGCGGATACAGTCATGTCATCATTTCCTTTCCGAGTAGGCGTGTTGCCTTTATTCGCTTTATTTAATTATCCACTGATTCAGATCGAAATCTTTCTCCGCTAATTTCTCTTCAACTAAGAACTTCTTCGTTCCATCCAGCAGCTTCACACCATCATCCTTAAAATTAACATCTTTAATCGTCTCAATCGGTGTAACCTTCTTGTTGAGTTCCGGTGTAAATCCATTTAACTGAGATAAGAATTGGTAATATTCATCTGGTTTGGATTGTAAATCTTTGAGCGCTTTTTGCCTCGCTTCATTCCAAACCTTCGGGAAATCAGGGAATTTCTTCAGATACTCCTCGGAAACGACCGTAACGCTGCCACCGATCAAATTCGGATGCTTGGTCGCATCATCAATCAATGGGAATCCATTCTCAATTTGTTTCAGGGCAAAGATCGCACTGTTCGTCATTGCATCTACTTCGCCACGAGATAACGCCGCTTCACCATCAGGACGCAGCATATGGATGAACTTCACGTCAGGGATATTTTGTTCTTTCACCAGGCCGGCAATGTAGCGGTGCATGAAGGAACCTTTTTGAATCGCGATCGTTTTACCTTTCAAATCAGCAAGCGTTGTTGGTCCACCTTTTTTACCAATTAAGTAACCGATATTGTCTGTTGTGTTCTGCGTAATCGCTCTTGTCTTCGCGCCTGTTGAACGAGCAAGCATCGCTGGCGTATCGCCCAAACTGCCGAAATCCAATCTACCGCTGATTAATGACTCACTCTGGTCAGGTCCATTCGGGAACGCTACCGGCTTGATCTCGGTGATACCGTACTTTTTGAGCTCCTCTTGAATAATACCTTTGTACAACCCCCAACCTTCTGCACCACCTGGAAAATTCAGCTTATTCGTGCCAATGTATCCATAATTGATCACTGCTGGTGGTTGTACCTTGGCTGCCCCTCCACTTGTCGCTGCTGCACTTGCACCAGCTGTCTTGGCGCCTCCATCGGAATTGCCGCAGGCCGCTAAGAAAGCGACCATGGCCGTTAAAGTTATAACCAAATGCGTGGTACGGAAAAGTCCGAATCCCCTTTTACTGTGCTTCTGTCTCTCTAACATCTTTCATTCTCCTTTCAAGTTAGCCACACAATGGGTACCTACTGCCTTACCCTTACCCAATGGAAGTTATTTTCGATAATTCATACATATAGGGATGTTCAGCAACGGGCTTACGCCCTTTCCCCCAGCCGACTTTCTCCCGGTAACCGCCAAATAATCCTTGCTCATCGAGGATTGCCTCGCTGACTAATGAAGGTCCTTCAGCATCAGGCGCTACATAAAGCGCATCCGCTGGGCAATACAGCTCACACATGAAGCAGGTTTGGCAATCACTTTGCCGAGCAATGACAGGAATCCCATTTTCCACGCGATCGAATACATTCGTCGGACATACCGACACGCAGAGGTTACATTCTACGCATTTGGACTCGCTGACTAACTCTATCATGGTGTAACAGCCTCCTTGTTCACTTCAGACTTTTGCGTCCAGACCCTATCAAGCCCTCCGCTAATCAAACGATACCCTTGCGCTGCATCAATTTCAGGGAAATCTTCCCGCTTGTGCATGCCTCTCGTTTCCGTACGCTCACGTGCCGTGTTGTACATCAGGCGGGCTGTTGCTGTCATAGCCGCTGCCTCGCGATGACGTACACCTGCAATATCCAGCGTCGTCACACGTTCACGCAAATCGTTCCAAAGTCCATCCAGACGAGTGATTGAGCCTTCCAACCCTTTCTGCGTACGGAACAAATTGCGGTCATACGGTGTGACTTCCTCTTGTACGGCTTGTATGGCTTCGCCTGTTTTGCTTAAAATTTGACCAGATCCCGACTTCGTGAATGTCGTCGTTGAGACACTTTTCAGCTGGCGATTCGTCGCTTTATCTCCAAGATCCTTGGCGAATTTGGCAGCACCTTCCCCTGCAAATGAACCAGATGACATCGCCCAAGCCGCGTTATGACTGCCACCTCCTGTGAAACCTCCGCAGATCAGCTCACGTGTCGCTGCATCGCCAGCCGCATATAAGCCTGGGACAATCGTTGAACACTGCTCATCCACGATGCGAATACCGCCAGTTCCACGTACCGTGCCTTCTAAGCGGAGGGTAACAGGGAATTTATCTTTGAACGGATCGATACCCAGTCGGTCGAACGGCAGGAAGAAATTCGTTTGATTCACACGCAGTAAGGGACGAATCTCTTCTGGCGCTTGATCCAAGCTAGCGTAAACTTGACGACCTTGCAGCAAATTCCGCGCTATGATCGAGCGGCCGCGTTGTGAACCTGCACCCTCTACAATGGATCCATCTTCGTAATAGAAGGAGGCGTAGCGGTAATAGGCTGTTTTGGTTACGGACGAGAAGGTCGGGCAGATCGCATACGCATTCGAGAATTCCATTCCCGAGAAGTCAGCGCCGGCTTCAGCAGCCAGTAGATAGCCATCCCCGGTCAACACGTTCGTTCCTAAGGCTTTGCTCAAAAATGCGCAACCACCTGTCGCGATCACTACTGCTCCTGCATGAACCGTCCAAGTCTGCCCGCTCTGCGTTCTCACGCCGGTTGCACCGCCAACACCATGCTCATCGGCAAGCAATTCGAGAACGGGGCTGTGGTCGAGGATACGTACGCCGGCTTTTTGAACAAATTTGCGCATCAGCTTCATGTATTCAGGCCCCTGCAGACCACGTTTATACGGATCGCCAATATCATCCTTCGGAAACGGATATCCCAAGGAGTCTAGCTTATTCATGTTCGCATAGGTCTGATCGAGCACGCGATTCATCCAAGGAATCTCCGCCAACTTGCCGCCTAATAAATAGCGACTCGCTCTCGCTTCTTCTCGCAGCTTTTCATCAGGCTTCACGTACCACACTCCCGTACCGGATGGCGCTGTTGCTCCACTCGTCCCGCAATAGCCTTTGTCCACCAAGATAACCTTGGAGCCATTCGTTGCGGCTGTTAATGCCGCCCATGTTCCCGCTGGACCTCCACCAATAACCAACACATCTGCAGTAAGACGCAAATCATTCTCTTCCAAAACCTTTGCCATCTCTATGACCTCCTCTAAAATGAAAATAAAAAGAGGCATCCCTGTATGTAGGAATGCCTCCGTGTGTACGGTTGGACAGGATATTCAGCTTTATTACGACAAAACCAAGTTGTTTACTATGATTAAACACATAGTAGCACCGTATTTCAATGGCGTCAACCCTATTTATTAAGATCAACTTATCGTTTCGAAGGTAAAATGCGATCGATAAACGGGGTTGTATCCAACTCCGCCAATGTTGTTCGCCCTTTGCCCCAGCCGAGCGTTTCTCGCCAGCTGCCGAGCAGATTAGCCTCAACCAACTCTAATTCCGTCGGCACCTTCTCCAAGGGGGAGTCATATGGAGATACATAAAGGGCATCTACGGGGCAATACGCCTCGCAAATAAAACAAGTCTGGCAATCTTCCTGCCTTGCTATGCTCGGAATACCATCCAGTCCTTTATCAAACACGTTAGTCGGACATACCTTCACACAAAGCGTACAACCCACGCACCGCTGCGTACTTACGAATTCAATCATCGTGCCGCAACCTCCTGATCCGCCGTCTGCTCTTTGCGCAGCACAATCTCCTCAATCCCGGAGAGAATCAGGCGGTACTGCTGCGCAGGGTCTGTATCCGGGTACTCCTCCAGCGAATGCAAGCCCCGCGTCTCCTTGCGTGCGAGCGCAGCGGTGTACATCCACCTCGCGGTCGCGATCATCGCCGCGACCTCACGCGCCCGAACCCGACCCTGCACCGTCGGGGTCACGGCTGCCCCCCGCAAGCTCGCCCACAGACCGTCCAATCGCGCCAGCGATTGACGGATCACGGGCTCACTGCGGAAATAATTGATGTCCAGCGGGAAGACCTCCCGCTGGACGGACTCGACCAAGCCCCCCGCATCGAAGATGCGATCGGGGGCTGCCCCCGGATCGACCAGGCCGTAGCGGCCTGCTGGTCGCAAATCTCTTGCGCTGCGCCCCAGCGTCAGCGCATGCTTCGCAGCCCCGGCACCTGCCCAGGTGCCGGAGGAAATAGCCCAGGAGGCGTTGAACGCGCCTCCACCCGACTTCGCACCCGTGACGCGTTCACGGGTGGCCGCATCGCCAGCGGCATAAAGGCCCGGAACCGTTGAGGCGCAGCTCTCATCGGTAAGGCGGATGCCGCCCGTCCCGCGGACGGTTCCCTCATAGCGAAGCGTGAGCGGGAACCGCTCAGTGAAGGGATCGATGCCTGCGCGATCCAGCGGCACGAAGAAAATCGCGTGCGATTTGCGCAGAATTCGCTGCTTCTCTTCCGTATCCGCGTGGTTCAGCACCGCGTAGACTGGGCCTTTGCTTAGCATCGTAGGCAGGAAATCGCCTGCTCTCGGGCCACCGCCTTGCAGTACCGTGCCATCCTCCGAGGTATAGGTAGCCCAGTTCAGCAAGCGACCACGGGTTACCGTGCCGAAGGCTGCGCTCGGCGCATACTGACGCGTGAATTCCATCCCGGAAAGCTCTGCTCCGATTTCTGTTGCCATCAGGGTTCCCTCTCCGGTAAGAACATTACAACCCAAGCCTTTGCTTAGAAAAGCACATCCGCCTGTTGCAATCACGACGGCATTCGCTTGGATTTCCCACTCGGAATCATCTAAACGCGAGATACCTCTAGCTCCACCAACCCCATGCTCATCAACGAGCAGTTCAAGTGCTGGCGATTGATCCAGAATCTTCACGCCTGCACGACTAACCTGCCTGCGCATGGTCTTCATATACTCTGGGCCCTGCAAGTGGTCCCGCAGTGGAACACCTTGCTCATCACGGCGAAACGGATAGCCCCACTTCTCCACGAGCAGCAAACTTTCATATACTTGATCCAGCACACGATGAATCCAGGCAGGCTCTGCCAAATACCCACTTTCCTTATACCGCTGCTGAACAGCCTTCTCTCTCAACTCAGGATCTGGCGGCAGGTATAACAAATTCGTACCTCCCGGCGCAGTAGCTCCGCTGGATCCTAAGAATCCTTTATCTACGAGGATGACCTTCGCATGCTGCTGGGCTGCGCTCCAAGCTGCCCAAGCACCGGCGGGACCTCCACCGATGACTAAGACATCAGCTACTAATGTCGTAATTTTGCCCGAGCTCATCGCTACCCCTCCTTGATGTATTCTAGCCTTGGAAGCTGTCACGCCAGCTTAGCCATCTTCTTTCTAGCCAACGCACAAGTGAATCAACGAGTTTACCGATCACTGCAAAAATAATGACCCCAACGAAAATAAGCTCAGCGCTTGAATTTTGTTTGCCGTAATTGATAAGGAAGCCGATTCCTTCCTGCGAACCGATCAACTCCGCTACGACAAGACCCAGCCAAGAAATAGCTACAGATAAGCGTAAGCCTAAGAGAATGCCAGGCAAAGCGGCAGGGAGGATCAAGCGAAAAATTTGCTTCGATTTGCTGAAATTCAGCACTTTAGCGACCTCGAATAATTTGTGATCCACATTTCGAATGCCGAGAAAAGTATAGATATACATAGGGAAAAAGGCACCATTCGCTATGATCACAATTTTCGATACCTCGCCAAATCCGAACCAAAGAATAATTAACGGCGCAATGGCGAGATGCGGGATCATGCGCAGCATTTGAAACGAAGGATCGAGCATGAACTCCAGCTTTTGAACAAATCCAACAAGAAACCCGAAAAACAACCCGATAGTTCCGCCAATTAGAAAGCCGATAACGGCGCGCTGTAAGGAAATTGATAAGTGCTGGGTCAACTCACCCGAGGCAATTAATGAACGAAACTCAGCAGCAATTTGTAACGGTGTCGGTAAGAAGGACGGCGAAAACACCCCCAAATCCCCAGATACTTGCCATATGACAAGGAGTAATAAGGGCACGATCCCGCCGATAACGAAATCGTTCACTTTCTCCCACAACCATTTGATGCGAACTAACTCTAGCTTCTGCCCTTTCGATTTCCCTATTCCTTGCGTGGCTTGACTTAGTGTCTCGACACGATTGCTCATCCCTTCTCCCCCTTAGCTTTGTGCTGTAAACCTTTGTAGTGATTAGTTCCCTTTATAGCTGTCTTGCCAGCTAAGCCATTTGCGTTCAAGCAGCCTCACGGCAGAGTCCGCCACGATACCGAAAACGGCGAATATGAGAATACCAACGAATACCACAGGTGTCTTGGAGAATTGCCGCGCATCCGACATCATATACCCGATACCTGCCGTCGATCCCATTAATTCGGCCACAACCAGTCCAAGCCATGACACGCCTAATGAAATTCGAACGCCTAGTAAAATATGAGGCAGCGCTCCGGGAATCGTTAATCGGATGACTTGCTTCCATCGGCTAAACCCTAACACACGTGTCACATCGAACAGCTTGTTATCTACGCCTCGAATACCCAAGAAAGCATTAATATAGAGCGGAAAAAAGGCTCCTTTAGCAATAAGTAAAATTTTGGCCGTCTCGCCAATACCAAACCACAAAATAAATAGGGGAGCGATTGCCAAGTGCGGCACCATGCGAAGCATTTGAACCGTAGGATCTAGCGCTTTCTCCGTTCTACGAAATAAACCAACCAGAATACCGAAGGCAAGCCCCAACGAACCGCCGAGGACGAAACCTGTCAGTGCCCGCACCACACTAATTTTAATATTGTCATAGAGCTCACCCGTTTGAATGAGTCGAATTCCTGCGTTCATAATGCGAAGCGGCGTTGGAAATAGCAAGGATGAAATCACGCCTAAATGACCTAATACCTGCCAGGCCAGCAATACAAGTAACGGTACCAAAGCTCCAAGCAGCACGCGATGCAATCGTTGCTTGTTTCGCTGTTGATCGACGCCTGCCAGTTGTCCTTGTTGACTCATTTCGAGCTCCCCTTTCTCTTAAATGCCGGAACTATCTATTAATTCTAGCTCTTCGATTTTCTCAAATTCATTGAGTACCTTGAGGCGCAGTTCCTGGAAGGACGTCGTCGTCTTCTTTCTCGGGATCGGCAGGTCAATAGGGACAATGTTCCGTATGGCGCCAGGCCGCGGTTTGAGAATAACGACACGATTGGCTAAATAAATGGCTTCATCAATATCATGCGTGACGAAAATCATCGTCGTTTTATTCTTCTGCCAAATATCAATCAGCACTTCCTGCATGTGCGTTCGTGTAAAAGCATCCAGAGCACCGAACGGCTCGTCAAGCAGCAGCACTTTCGGATTACGGAGTAAGGCTCTTGCAATAGCAACACGTTGCGCCATGCCGCCGGAGAGCTCTTTCGGGAACGACTTTTGGAAGCCTTCTAGGCGAACGAGTTTAATCAGTTCGTCTACTTTCTTACGCACTTCAGGGTCTCTGAGCGAAAGATCAGCAGCGATATTCTTCTCCACATTCAACCATGGAAACAGCCTTGGCTCTTGGAAAATAAAGCCCTTGTCAATGCCTGGGCCTTGAATCACCTGACCGCCTAATTGAGCCTCGCCTGTATGCGTAATATCCAGTCCAGCTATGATCTTAAGCAGTGTGCTTTTGCCGCAGCCGCTAGGTCCTATGACGGTAATAAATTCCCCTTCTTTTACTTGCAGCTCAATATTGTGCAAGGCTTGAACAGACCCTTTGCTGGACTGAAAAGTTTTGTTCACATGCTTGAGATTCAATAACGGTTGGCTCATCCCATTCAACTCCTCTTTAAAATAAAAAAAGAGACACTTTTCTCTGGGAAGAGAATAGTGTCTCCGTTCATACGGTGGTCACATGTCTAGAGTACCACTTCGAATGAAACTTCGTCAATCATAATTTAATATATTCCTATAAGTTTTATCGGATTTAAACTTTCACCCTGTTTAATGCCCCCTGTGCTCTTCCATCATTCCCCTAATTGGATTGCCCGTTAAGCACTGCTCGAACATATCAATGATTGCTAGGAAACGCTCCGCCTCGCGGAATACGTGATCCGCCAGCAAGGGATGGATGATGCTCTTGATTTTGCAAGCTTCAATTAAATCACGGGCTGTCTTCTTGAAATCACGGAGGGCAACGACCGAGACACGATTCTGATCAAGGAACTGATCCAACAGCGGATCGGTTTGGGATTGCGGACGCATCCCGCTTAAATCAATGGCTTGAAAGAGAAGCTGGTCGAAATCATGACTAAAATTCCGTGCTTGCTCCACTAACTGACGTTCAGATGGATCGAGCAGATGACCAATAAACTTGGCGTGATCCGCCATGATACGCAAGAAGAAGATATTTTCATCAATAATCGCGTCCGGTAACGGTTCTAACTGTCCTGTGTTTAATTCGTGTAATCGATTTCGGAAATAATTAGCCTCACGGCTCGTATGGTCGACTAATAACGGAAAGTTGTTACCGCCAGGCAGTTTGCATTGAATGATGAGTCCTAGAACTTTTCTTTTGAACGCCCAAATATGTGCGGCAGCCGACGATACTTCCGTATTGAATCGTCGAATTTGTTCAGGATCTGTCAGCTCGGTATATGCGTGAGATCGACCCTCGATATGCTCAAAAATATGATAATAATGATTCGCTTCTTGGATCAACATCGTATCTTCACATCGAAAACCTAGTTTCAGAAACAAGGAATGCTCCTTCATAATACGCGACCAGAACCGAATCTCATCCAATGAACGCATCACGAACTCATTTGACAATTCACGCACTCTCCTCACTTGATGTTCTCCTATCCCATGTATAATGAGCAGACGTCGTACATATGCTACAACACCTTAATTAGGACAACGCTAGTGCGGTATACCCCCTGCCTATTCATTCAGGCATGCCATTGCAACAAATCATCCAAGATTTGATTCTGTCCGCTCGGTGCCCAGCTCATACTGATCCAATTCGAAATCACGCGGACCTGGTTGTTCTGCACAGCTTTCATCGCGTCCCAAGATGTTCCTTTCAACATGCTGTTGTATAAATTAGCTTCTTCTTGCGAGGTCAGTCGTTTATCAATTAGAAGAAAATCCGTATCAAACGATGGGATGATTTCTACCGCATACTCCTTCGTCCGCTCGTTCAATGGTACGCAACTCCCCGGCTTTAATCCGAGCTCTGTATACAGCAAGTGGCTAAGCGGGTGGTCGATCATGCCGTGTACGCGAATTTTTTCACTGTATAATCGTATGACTGACACACTTTGGAGTCCGATGGTGTCCATCAACGCATCCCTCGTATACTTCACTCGAAGATCAAGTTGACTGAACGTTTGTTGCGCTTCTTTCTCCCGTCCAACTAACTCAGCAATCCGCCCATAATACGCGCGCCAATCCATCGAAAAATCCATCATAACCGTCGGTGCAATCAGCTTTAATTGGTTATACATCGGCAGATGCCTGTAATCTGCAATGATTAACTCTGGTTCATATTTACGCAGCTCCGTTAATTGTATTTCAATTTGCCGTTTGTTCTCTTCGACGCCTAACTCCAGATGTTGATAGCCATTTAATTCATAACTGTTCCCTACACCAAGGTCTCGCAAACAGTCTTGAAAGCGAAAGCAGGAGGCCGTAGCAACCTTCAATTGTTTTCTCTTCATATACATCGTTGGTGAAATGCCAAAGCTATTCTTAAACATGCGGCTAAAATAAAACTCATTCCCGAAGCCAACCGCTGCTGAAATATCCTTGATCGAGGGGTCGTCATGCTGTAACAGCTCCTTGGAAGCGTCGATGCGGATCTGATTTAAATATTCGACGGGTGACATCTTTTTCGACTTTTTGAAACTTCTTGAATAGGATGTTGGCGTCAATCCTGCAATGTCAGACAATGTTTCTAGCTTGATTTTGTGATTAAAATGCTTATACATATAGGTGATGCTCTGATCGATACCTTTGGACGCATCCTCCAGCTCAATCGGTTCCGGCACTTCCCCTGGCATCACGTGGATAAGACTTTGGAATTGGAGTTGGATACTCGGATCCTTAACTGACTTGGATTGGCTGTCTTCATAGAGCTGTTCAATGCGCTCGAGATGCTGCTTTCCTTGCTTCAACTGCAGCTTGCTCGTCTGAAAAAGCGAAGGGTCGGTTGCCGCATTGGTACAATGCCAACCGCCTTTTGTTTTGGAAAACGTCACGCGCCTTATGACTAAGACATAGAACTCGATAAAGTCAGACTCCAGCATCACTTCAATAGGCTTCCTTCCAACTAAATAGAAAATCTGATTCGGCTTAATCGGTAACGCCTGATTATCGATGCAAAGAATGCCTTTGCCTTGTGTTATAACCAAGACCATATCGCTTGGGATATTTTTTCTATACAGCGTGTTCCTTTTAAGGAAACGACGTTTGCGTATGGATGAAAGCATTAGAAGGGAATATTCCTGTCCTTGAACCGGCAGCATATGCAGCTATAACCCCTTTCACGGTCATCATTGATAATGATTATCAGTAGATTCAGTATAAAGGGTATCCTTTTATTTGAAAAGGGGTTAAACAGGTCATAGCTAGACGCGCGTTTGGAACTAGCTGGATAAAATCCAGTTATTTCCAAGTTGGTTTGTGTTTGGGGTTCGACCTCTCACTCAGAAATGCAATAATACACTTTGCAGCTAGTTTATGGTTGATCACATACTACTCCTACTCCACATTACTCCACTTTTCCACATTTTTCTCCTTACCCTAACTACTGTCTAATTACTCATCATTCCACATTACTATCCTTATTACTGACTACTCAAATTAGTGGAGAGTCGAGGTGTGTTAGGCAGCGGGGATGGCAGGGGTGGTGAGGGGGTCGAGGGTCATCGGCGTTTGGGGTTTGGGGTTTGGGGTTTGGGGTTTGGGGTTTGGGGTTTGGGGTTTGGGGTTTGGGGTTTGGGGTTTGGGGTTTGGGGTTTGGCGTTCAGCGTTCAGCGTTCGTGTATTGAGCTCGGCGGTCTAGCGTTCGGGGTTCGGTGGGCGAGCAGCGTTGGAATCACAGCTGGCGAGGTCTCCCAGGTGGCCGAGTTGAGATAGGGACCGTGTCCTACTAATTGGCTAACAAAAAAGTGACCCACAGCAACGGGCTGAGGGTCTAAGTTTATATATTTAAAAAGGGGGTCGAGTTCAATTATAGTCCTAATACATTAATCCCAGATGAATATAATATTTCAATTATATTACATTTATTTACAATCATTACAGCGCTGTCGGTCTCACCATAATTTCGCTGATGAGCGTGTCATCGGGTTCATTAATGGCAAATGCAATGGCTCTCGCAATGCTGTTGGGAGAAATCCCCAAGCCACTTATTTGATTGGCGATCGCTTGCACTTCCGGGCTGGTGATGCTGTCAAAAAGTTCTGTCTTCGTTAGACCTGGTGCGATCAAAGTCGATCTAATACCTGAAGTCGCTGTCTCTTCCAGACGAAGTCCTTCCGAAATGGCTCTCACGGCAAATTTGGTTGCCGCGTATACGGCTGATGTCGGTGACACTTGGTAACCAGAAGTTGAGGATAGGTTGATGATGTGGCCGGACTGCTGCTCGCGCATGGTAGGTAATACTGCGGCGATCCCGTACAGAACGCCCTTAATATTCACATCAATCATCTGATCCCACTCCGCGACGCGTAATTCATTCATCCTAGAACTTGGCATGATCCCTGCGTTGTTCACCAGCACATCAATTCGGCCATACATCTCCCTAACAATCTTGGCCAAGTTCTGCATATCCTCAGGGGAAACGACATCCGCTTTTACAGCAACCGCCTCGCCGCCTCCTTGTTTAATTTCATTTACAATCGTATGCAGACGTTCTTCTCTTCTTGCAGCCAATACCACCTTTGCCCCACTTTGCGCGAGCAGCTTCGCTGTAGCTTCCCCTATTCCGCTGGAGGCTCCTGTAATAATAACTACTTTATTTATAATGTTTTTTTCCATTGTGACATGCTCCTCTATCTGGAATATTAAACACGTGTTGAATATATAACGGCCGTTGATTAATATTATAGTGGGAAGCACGGATTACTCAATGGTTGATTGATACGTAATTGTTTCATATACAACAGGTCCCGTAGAAATGTTGATTAACTGAAGGAGGCAATGAAAGAAATGGAGTCCGTTGTTAAGACCGACCGCCGTATTCTCCGAACCAAGCAAGCCATAAGGAAGTCATTTTTGGAGCTTTTTGCGGAAAAAGATTTCGAACACATCACTATTAACGAGATCGCGGAACGAGCCAATGTAAACCGAGGTACCGTCTATCTGCATTTCAGTGACAAATACGACCTGTTGGATACATGCATTGAAGAGCATATTAATGAATTGATCTCGTTGTGCACGAAACGGGAGGACGATACGGTTAGCGACGCAATGGTGCAAGAACCTAAGCCAGTTTTTGATTACTTTCGTGAGCATTTCCCGTTTTTCTCTGCTATGTTTTCCAATCAGAGGGCTTTTCTATTCCGGGAGCAATTGCTGAAATTTATCTCCGTCAATCTGATGATTAAAATGGAACGGCCGGACAATACGCCTATTATCGACAATGAAATCAAAGCCCAATTCATGGCTTCTGCGTTCATTGGCATTGTGGAGTGGTGGATACGGCATGACATGCCGCAATCCACACAATTTATGGCCGATCAGGTTAGGCATTTATTTGAAAATAATCAAGTTTACCCGAAGTAGCCTTACGTGGCTGAACTGATGGAACGGACGCTGGGTAGCCGACATACAGCAGGCAGCCGATAACTCATCGGACTACAAGCCAACTACCTGCTGGAACTCAGCTTTTCTGCTTACTCTTACGTTTGAGTCTCACTCCGCCCAGGGTTGCGTCGTCGTTGTCAGTTCCTCGCCCGACTCAATAGCGGATTGCATCATGATCGATACATAATGGTCCTGCAACGCCTCTGCCAAGTCATAACAAAATGGCCCACCCTGTACATAGTCCGCCATTCGAGTCAAACTAGTAGCGATCGCGATCTCATCATCGGATAAACGCCCGGGAACGACTGGGTTTTCGTACACCCAATCTTCACCCGCGATAATCCCTTGGTGATAATATCCTTCCAAGTTACCATTATGACCGGTATCGACCCTACGGAAATTGCCTGTGATAGGTGTTTTAAAATCCTTCAAATACCGGAACGTTTCATCCGATAATTCGCCACGGTTTCCGCGAACAAGGACACGATTTTGGCGAATCCAAGAGAAATACTGATCACCTGTAAAATCAAACAGCGCCAGTTGGTTTCCAAAACGAAGCGTAGCGATATCTTGCACCGAGTTGCCAATCTCTTCACTTTCCGGAGGCCCATTACGCCCCGGACCTTTCACGATTTCAGAGGTAAATCTCTGTCCGCTAATAATAGCGTTCTCGAATTGAATGCCAAGCAACTTTCGGATCAGACTGATGCCATGATAACCGTGAGCGGCCGATACTTGCACCTGAGAAACGTCACCTAATTTACCTGATCTCACGAAAGCAATACGTGCAGCATGCATCGGCTGATACAAATATTGTTCGGCCACCTGTACGCGCCCCTTTAGCTTGGACACCGACTGGTACAAGTCAATCATACCCGAGATGTCATTGGCCGGAGGCGTCTCTGTCAATACGGGTATGTTCCTTTCTGCCAGCTCCAGCGTGCAGCCAGGCATGGCATCCCTCGAAACGCAAACAACCACGAATAGGAGTGCTCCGCTTGAAACGAAAGATTCCATGTCTCGGTAGGTTTTCACGCCCCATTTCTCCTCGATCTCCCTGCCTCGTTCCTCATCACGGACTAGCATCGCACGGACAGCGAAACGGTGAGGCTGCATTTGCGCAATGCGCAAATAAAATTCAGCTCTCCACCCTCGCCCTACAATTCCAAATTCGATTAAAGACATAACGGTTATCCCTCACTTTTCGTTGTACACCACTTGGTGTCTGGTTAAAGTTCCTTTATTATAAAAGGTCAATGGCCGATCTGCAATTACCGAAAAACCCCCGAATCGCCTTAAGCGTTTCGAGGGTTGTCTGGGGATGACTTTTACTATTTTCCTATCCTATTGAGAATCAATAATCGTCAACATCTCTTCCGCAGCCTGCCGCGGCTGCACTTTGGGGATGGATGCCGGGTACCCGACATTGAGGAGGCCAACGATTTTCTCATCTGCCGCTAAACCAACGACTTGTTGGAACCCCTCTTCATAGTTGTAGTTGTTCGTTTTCCACACGACGCCAAGCCCTTGCTCCCATGCGGCCAGTTGGAAATTCTGAATGAGGGCGCAGACGGCGCCGTAGTCTTCATCCCACTGCTTCTGGCGAGAGTCTTCTTTCAGAATCACAATAAGATGCGCGGGAATCCCCATGAAATCCCTCCACTTGGGCTTGCCGTGTTTTTCTCTCATCTCATCGTCATCATAAGAAAGGAGCATCGCATCTGCTAATGTCCTGCGTCCCTCTCCTTTATACAAAATGAACCGCCAAGGCTGTCGGTTCCCATGATTCGGTGCCCATACCGCCACATTCAATAACTGGAGCAGCAATTCATCCGATACAGGATCTTGTTTGAAATCGCGAATCGTTCTTCTATCCTTAATTAATGCAGCTACACTTCCTATTGGTTTAACTTCGGATAAGCTCATGTTTCACGTCCTCCTCTACTTGCTTAGTTATAGGCTTGTCGGATTTGCGGCCTTTTCCTTTCGGAATACACATTGGTGTACCGAAGAACGGATCCCCGATAATTTCGCATTCCATGCCGAATACATGGCGGACAAGCTCCGAATTAATAACATCTTCTGGTTTCCCTTGAGCAAAGACGGATTTATTCTTGATGGCTACGAGATGATGGGCATAGCGACAAGCGAGATTGAGATCATGCAGAACCATCACAATCGTGCGCTGTTCACGTTCATTCAGTTCAAACAACAGATCCAAAATATCCACTTGGTGAGCCATATCCAAGTATGTTGTAGGTTCATCCAACAGGATCGTTTGGGTTCCTTGTGCGAGGGTCATCGCGATCCACGCCCGTTGACGCTGTCCGCCGGATAAGGAGTCTACCGCCGTTTCCGCCAATTCCGTTGTTTTGGTCACCGCTAAAGCCTCATTCACATATCGTTCGTCTTCTTCTGACCACGATTTCAGCCAATTCTGGTACGGGTACCGTCCTTGTTTCACCAACTGGAAGACTGTTAACCCTTCCGGCGCAATCGGGCCTTGCGGCAAGATGGACAAGTTCTTTGCGATTTCCTTGGTCGGAATTTCCGCAATGTGCTTGCCATCCAGAATGATTTCGCCATGAGCGGGCTTCAATAAGCGAGCCATCGCACGCAGAAGGGTTGATTTCCCGCAGCCATTAGAACCGATCAACACCGTAATCTTCCCTTTGGGAATAGACAGGTTCAACCCCTCGATAATATTTTCGTTGCCATAGGTCAAATTGAGATTTCTGGTCTCCAAGGTTGGCACGCTCTTCACTCCTATCTTGAATTTCGCTTGGTGTATAGCAAATAGATGAAAAAGGGTGCCCCTACGGCTGCCGTAAATACACCAACTGGCACATCGAGCGGTAGGAAGAATGTTCTTCCCGCTAGATCAGCCAACATCACGACGGCTCCTCCGAGCAGCGCCGAGACGGGTAACAGACTATCAAAGCTTGAACCTACCCATTTGCGCGCCATATGGGGTGCGATTAGGCCAATGAATCCAATCGCGCCAGCTACCGAAACAGCTGCTCCGGCCAAAGCCACGCTAATGAGCAGCAAGACTAAGCGGTTAACCTCAACTGCACTTCCCGCACTTGCCGCCACATCATCTCCGAGCTGTCCAATATTGACATGGCGTGCTAATAGAAAAGCAAGTGGAATCAAGATGACCGTCCATGGTAATACTGTCATTACATTTTCCCAATTCGCCGCGTAAACCGATCCCGTTAGCCATAAGTAGGCCGTGCCTGGATCGTTCTTCGGGCTAAAAACGATCATCATCGTCGTTCCCGCTGACATCAACGAGGACATCCCAATGCCGACTAGAATAAGGCGGATGGGTGTGACCCCTTTTTTCCAAGCCAATACGTACAAAATAATCGAAACAACCGCAGCCCCCAGCATCGCGGACACTGGCAGCCACCGAATGCTGATCATGCCATTGAAATAGGTGAGGAATGTGACCGCCGCCACCGAAGCCCCGCCTGTTACCCCCATCATATCTGGCGATGCCAATGGATTCCGAATGATTCCTTGCATGATCGCACCTGCCGCAGCAAGCGCAGCACCAACTAACATGGAAATGATAATGCGTGGAAGGCGCAGCTTCCGAACGACCATCGCATGATCATCCGCGCCGATGCCTATAACACTTTTGACCACATCGATCGACGATATGTACATTTCTCCCATCCCCGTGCTGACAATCGCAATCACGACGCAAACCACGAGTAACAAGAGGGATATCTTTAATGCCTTTTTCTCGACTAAAAATGAAATCCTACCTTGCCGCCATCGAACTGGAACATGACCCTTCATGATTTGATAATCCCCCTTCGTGCAATATAAATAAAGAATGGGGCACCAATAATGGCCGTCATCACGCCGACAGGCATTTCTTCAGGAATCATAATAAATCTTGCAGCCAAGTCCGCCAGTATGAGCAGAATCGCCCCCAGTACAGCGCAATAAGGAATGACCCAGCGATGATCGCCACCGATGAAAAACCGCGAGACATGGGGGATGACAATCCCAATAAACCCGATAGGACCTGCGACCGACACGGAGCAGCCGGCAAGTACGACAATTAGCAAACCTGCGACAGATTTGACCCAGATCGTCTTTTGACCCAAACCTTTCGCCGTATCCTCGCCCATGAGAAGTAAATTCATATCTCGCGCGATGAACCAAGCAGCTACCCAGCAGATGGCCATGAAAGGAATTACCGTAATTAACATATCCGGAGAACGTCCCGCAATGGTACCTGTCAGCCAGAACAGCACCGTACTAAGTCCCTGCTGATTCAACACCAAGATGCCTTGTGTGAAGGAAGAGAACAGAGCCGTCATAGCTGCCCCAGCGAGCACGATCTTCAGTGGCGTCAGTCCATCTCGGCCAAAAGAGCCCAAAATGTAGACGGATAAGGCACCGACTGCGGCTCCGACGAAAGAGATCCACATCAAAGCTTGCATCGATGAGATTGACAAGGCTACTGCTGCAAGAACAACGAATAATGTTGCGCCTGCATTGACCCCAAGTACGCTCGGCGAAGCCAGTGGATTGCGCGTAAGTGTCTGCATCAACGTACCTGCGATGGCTAAACTGGCGCCAATGGCAGCGGCTATACAGGCTCTAGGCACGCGCGTCGTGCGAAGTATGATTTGATCATTAATATTCTCATCGTAGTGAAAGATGGAAGCCCATGCCGTATGCCAATCAAACTGCGTCGCACCGAACAGAATGCTGGAAGCAAAACTTCCAAGCAAGATTAGAACCAGCGCTAACAACCCGGCTGTTTTCCATAATGTCGTATTTATAAGGTTCATGATGACAATCTCCTTGGAATTCACAAAGGAATGAACATAGTGTTCATCCCTCAGTGTTTCAACTATTTAATGTCAAAATATTTGTAGAGATCCGCTAGCATGGCTTTGGCAGCCATCGAACCGCCCGCTAAATTCCAAGTAATCGTGTCTACTTTAAAATATTTGCCGTTCTTCACGCCCTTGAGATTTTTCCAGAGCGGGTGCGATGTCCAATCGTTCTGCGATTTCTCTACCGCAGGTTCCTCGGAACTCAGACGCGTAATATCAAAGATATACTCGCCATCCAACTGTGACATTTGCTCTTTTGTGGTGATATTGACAACCGCTTTGCCTTCTACAATTTGAGCTTTCGGACGCGGTAAACCAAGTTCCTTGAAGATTGTTCCAGCAAATCCTGTTGCATAGAAACGTGCACTGCCATCTCTCTCAAAACGGATAATGGAAACTTCGGCATTAGCAAGTTTGTTGCCAGCTTTCTGTTTAAACTCAGCTACCCCTTTATCCCAATCTGCGATAATCTTCGCACCTTCTTGCTCCTTATATAGGGCATCCGATGCATACTTCAAATTCGCTTTCCAGTCAAAAATTTCTTCCGTAATGAGCGTAGGCGCAATGCTTTCCAATTGCGGATAAATTTTCTCGTGACGAGCTTTGGTCCCGATAATCAAGTCTGGTTTCAAAGCTACGATCGCCTCAACGTTCGGCTGTGTTTCTTCACCTAGGTTCTTAACGCCTTCCATACTAGCTCTCAAATAGTTGTACCAAGGCTTCTCTTCCCATGACTCAACCGAACCGACTGGCTTGACGCCTAAGTGTGTAACGATATCCGTCATACCATTGAATAACACAACTACTCGTTCTGGTTTTTTCTTCAAAGTAACTGTCCCCATGGCATGTTTGATGGTTTTCTCTACGGCTGCTGCAGCCGTAGCTTTAGCCGCTTCTGGTGATGCACTTGGACTACTCGTACTGCTTGCATTTCCGCCTGTTGTCGAACTGCCACAAGCCGTCACGGCTAGTGCTAGCAACAGCACGATCATCATTTTTAAAGATTTCATTCGGTTTCTTCCTCCTTGTACAGCAAAGCACACACGGGTGATAAACACGCCATCTATTTAGAATGCTGATGCTGACTCCCTATTTTTTATGATTGATAATAATTCTCAGTCTCAATTATAAAGGGCATGTTTTCCAAAGTACATATCCGATTTTATCCGATTCGTGTACTGAATTTATCTTCGTTGGAATGTTCGTTGGAGAATTATTGGATATAAACTAGCTGGATAACATTGCCAATGGTTTTCTTTTGATTTATACTATACCTAGATATTCGATGCATCGCAATTCTATAGTCCAGAAGGAGCCAACCATGAAAATCAGTAAAGAACTTATGAAAGGAAGCACCGTCATTCTAATTCTTACCCTTTTGGATCGAAAGGACATGTACGGCTACGAGATGACCAAAGAGATGGAGAAGCATTCCGATGGCGTGTTCACCCTTAAGGAGGGAACCCTCTATCCGATTCTGCACACGTTGGAATCTGAAGGCTTTGTAGAGGCCTACTGGGATGAGAAAGACGGCCGCAAGCGCAAATATTACCGCCTAACGAAGCAAGGTAAAGGTGAGCTCAACGTCAAGAAACAGGAATGGTCACTTTTTCGCAATACAGTAGATCGTGTACTTGGGGAGGGCGGCGTATGAGCAGTTTCCGTGTTCGCCAGCATGAGGAAATCTCGCTTTTTCTGAAGCAGGTTTGTCGCGAAATTAAAGCAAAAGAGGTTCACAAGGAAGTCCGTATGGAGCTCCAAAGTCATTTGGAGGAATTAATTGAGGATAAGCTAAGTAACGGGGTTGAGTTGGATGCAGCAATCAAGGAATCCATTGCTCAAATGGGCATGCCTGATGCGATCGGGCAGCAATTCCATCTTGCTCATCGGCCTCGGTTTAATTGGGGGCTGCTGGCTGTTGTTGTGCTTTTTATGACGATTGGATTGGTTGCTATATTTTCTGCTCAGACTGCGCTAGTCAATCGTCTAGGCTTAACTTCTATCGGGCTCAAACAAATCGTGTATCTGGGCATTGGTTCATGTTTAATGTTGATCATTGGCTTTAGCAATTATAGGAAGTTAGCCAAGTTTTCCTGGGGACTTTATGTGGGGACTATTGCCTTGCTCATCTATGTCTACCTATTCGGGAATTTGACGAATGGATCTAGAGGGTATGTCAATTGGTACCCCTTCCAAATGAATATTCCAGCGCTCAGCCCCTATTTGCTGCTCATAGCTTTAGCAGGTATTTGGAGTACGTCACAGCGATTCGTTGCCAACGAATCCTTCATGACCGCATTCCTACGTAGGAGTTGGATCAATGTGGGAACTGTTTGGCTGGCAGGTTTGCTAATGTTGAGTATACATAATATAGATAATTTTATTCTATTCTTTATAGGATGTTTGACTTTGTTACAGGTTTTGAGAATGAAACACAGGGTGCTCATTGCTCATTGTAGTCTATTTACTGTTGCCTTGGGATGGTTCTTACTTAGTCAATCCTATAAATTAAACCGTATTTTCGCTTTTATACATCCAACTGAAGATACGCGAGGAATGAACTTCCTGCTTACCCAGTCCAAAATAGCGATGCAATCCGCTGGTTGGTCGGGACATGGATTTGGAGCCCCTCTTAACGCTTTGCCATATCTTCAAGCCGAAATGATGTTCCCTTTTCTCATCTATTGTTTTGGCTGGGGGGCTGGTATCGCTATGGTCATTATGGTAACTTTGTTCGTCCAACAAATGGTTGGCGTTTCTCGGAAGGCGAGAGATCCCTATGGCAAAGCTCTAGTATCCGGGTTATTGAGCCTGTTTGTCATACAATATGTGTGGAATATGCTCATGTGGATCGGTCTAGCTCCGTTTAGCTCTTTCCATCTCCCTCTTATAAGCTATAGCGGGTCTCTTGTCATTTTTCAATTCATAGCCCTTGGTCTCATCCTAAGTGTGTATCGACGCAAAGATCTCGGCACTCGGCAATTTACATAGGCGTACTGCTTACACCTTTTTCCACCTACTCAGCCCCTATCCCTTACCAATTTGTCCTAGGGACATATACTTAAGAGAGAACCCACAGGGAGGATCTGAGTGCAATGAAATCAGACCGCGTCACCATTATTATTGAAAAAGGCAAAAAGCGCATTATTGCGCAATCGCCCATTCATGGCATTAATCGATTGGTTTTCGTCATCAACCATCAATTTACGAATGCGCCTTATACAACGCAGCTCGCTAGTGGTGCAGGCCGCAGCTCTGCAGCTGGCAGCAACGCCGCCATTCAATCTCCGCATAGTCAGCAACAACAAAGTGTTGGTGCAGGTGGCAAAGCGAGAAACCGATTAGGGAAAAGCGCTAAAGGCAAGCTAGCTGGCAGTAAAAGCCTTACCGAAATCCGCCGTAAAGGCAAAGAAATCGTCGTTGTCATTAACGATCAAATCGTGAAACTACCCAAACATGCGGCGAATGCCTCAGCGACCCAGGTGGCAAGCGGAGCTGGCAAGTACAGCACAAGCGGAACCAACTCCGCCATCGAAAGTCCAGGCACGAAGCAGCAGGATGCCGTTGGCGGGAACGGGAAGGCTTCCAATACACTCGCTAGCAAGCGTAGGAAGAAGTAGCATGTGGGAGTAAAAAGGAGCTAAGCGATTGAAGTGACCCCCACAAGTTAGACACAGTCTACTACTTGGAGGTGCAGTTCAGATTAATTCGCTTAGCTCCTTTACTTTTGGCTGCATTGGTTGAGGCGGATTATTCCCTGTGGGTCAATTAGTCCGAATTTGCCCAACTAAATGGCTCGAAACAACCGTCACACATGGAAAGCTGGCCAATAGTTCGGCATAATCGGACTATTGGCCGTTTTTCTTAAGGAATCCTCGTTTTAGTTCGGTAAAATCGAACTATTGTTGAATGACTGCTCACGAACGATCCCTCATCTCATTTATCCAAAAAATAGTCATAGTAAGCACCTTGGATGAGCAATACGACGTCACCAAATACGCCAACACTAAAAAACAAGAAATAGTACGTTGCCTTAGATACATCTTTGTTAAATAGCTCCTTAAAAGCTTGAATGATTAATTTCTCAAATTTAAACCAATTTAATATCCAACCAATGAGAAGAAATGTGATAATTGTCATTCGTCACGCACCTCCGATTCATTGTTATAGCCGATCCCAAGCCACATACAGACACATCCCTGCGAGCACATAAAACGCTACAGATACCTTCACAATCCTTCGCATTTTAATCGCATATGTACAAAAAAAGATAGCCGCAGCAAGTTTACCTAAACTTTGGACATTCGTCGGAAACCCAGAACTACTAAAGATAATTGAAACAATCAATGTAGTAAGAACAAGTATTTTAAACCATAGTGGCTCTTTCAGAAATTGCTTATACATAAACTTAAACCGTTGCATACTCCCAGATCACCTTTCTCCAGTTAATTCATCCTTACTAGGTATTCTCCATTTTTATTAATATGCCTTCACTTCAAGCTCTAAACTTAGAACTACTAGTACTCTGCTACCACGACGTCTGCCACTTCTACTCTGCTTATTTTTACTCTACTTACTTATGCTTCATTTTTACTCCAACTCTATTCACATCTACTCTAACTACTTCTGCATCTACTGCGCCCTTACAATTCTCCTTCTCCTACTTTCATATGCAACCTCTGCCGTGACTTCAACTGGTAACTACTGCTACTTACAAAACTCCTAAAATGCACGCAACTAGTTCCTGACGACACCATTGCAACCATTATTCAACTAGCTAATCTGCTAATCACTAACCTAACTGTTATCGCCTACTGCCCTACCCTGCGCCTCACGAATCGTATTAAATGGATTTTATGTAGCTATTTTTACTGATTTTACTCGTTTAGAATCATTAGATGGATTTCATACAGTTAAATTCCACCTAAAGCGCAAATACCGATAATTCTGCTTATTTTAACTGTACATTTTCCATCTATTCACGAAATTCTTGGAAAAACAGCCTGATTACCTGTATATTTTCCATTTATTTTCCACATTCTCGCCAAAGGAAGAGCAATAGAGGGAAAGCGAGAGAAGGGAGGGACCCCGCGGGCGAGGCGAAGGACGGACACCCGTGACGACGGCGAGGCGGGCGAGGCGAAGGGCGGACACCCGTGACGACGGCGAGGCGGGCGAGGCGAAGGGCGGACACCCGTGACGACGGCGAGGCGGGCGAGGCGAAGGGCGGACACCCGTGACGACGGCGAGGCGGGATGACGCGCGAAGCGGGCGAGCGGAACGACGACCAGCAAGGTGAGCGGCTGAGCGGATCAACTTGCGCGCGGGACGAAGCGGTGAGGAAAACGAAGACGGCCAAGCCAAAAGAAGCCGCCGCGCAACGCGCGGCAAGCTCCTTAAGAACACCCAGCCGATAATCGGTTGGGTATCGTCACTATAGTGAAGCGGCTGCCTGGCTAAGCAGCGACATCAATTGCGCAGCATCGACCGCTTGTCCTTGGCGCAGCCTCACAGTCTTCCTCTCTGGTGGCCCATCGAACATGGGCTCCGGAAACGCAAGCCCGCTTGCGTTAAAAATCGTGAAACTTACAGCATCTTTCGATGTGGAGATAACGGCGGCGTATTTGCCATTTTTCAAAAAATGGGGCTTCTTATACTGTATACGTTCCGCCACATCGGGTATCGCCTGTAGCACCGTCTGACGCAATTGCGTGGCCAGCTCTCGCTGCCATGGTTCCTTTAAGATATCGATAAATTCGATTACTTCCTGGCTCATTTAACATTCACTCCTTCGTCGAACTGCTCTCTCGCTTGTAACATGTACCTCATTTCTTGTAAATCTGCTTCCAACGCCTGCCATTTACGCTGCTGTATGCAATTGGAATGCTCCTCGAGCTTTCGCATCTCAATCTCATACTCGCCACGATCGGCAGGAATCGGCATGCGGAGCGCCCAATGCAGAGCCTCTTCCTCGGAGCTGACTTCAATCAAGGTATATGCCGATAGGAACTCTTGGCTAACTGGAAAAGGCCCCGCCAATAACGTCGGCTCCCCGCCTTGTGATGGATAACAGATACGAATTCCAGCCCAGCTTGGCTGGAGCTCTTCTTCTGCAAGCAGGACCCCAGCGCTGGCTAACGCCTGCTTGTAGGCACTCATTTGATCGTTGTAGGTTGGGCTCATCTTCACTCTCGCTTCCGAGAATCCTGTTGCCTTCGCCATCAATATATAGCGCAACTAACGTTCCCCTCCTTCGCATTCGGCTGCCCGCTTCAACAAAACAGAACGTTCACGCTCATTCCTCGTCATGGATGCGGCTCGTTCAAATTCCATTCGGGCTTCCTCGGCTCGCCCTAGCTTCACGAGAAGATCACCGCGCACGCTCGGCAGCAGATGGTACCCTTGTAAAGCAGGTTCGGCATTCAGCTCATCAACTAGCTGCAGCCCAAATGCCGGACCAAAAGCCATCGAGATCGCAACGGCCCGGTTTAATTCCACAATTGGCGAAGGAGCTACGCGCGAAAGCGCTTCGTACAGAGCGGCAATTCGGACCCAATCCGTCTCCGCAGCAGTCACCGCCTGCGCGTGGCAGGCAGCAATGGCAGCTTGGAGCGAGTAGGGACCTAGCTGCCTTCCAATCTTGCGGCTGCGATCTAGAGCAGCCAAACCACGGCGGGTCAACAACTGATCCCACTTCCCCCGATTTTGATCCATAAGAAGGATGGGTTCCCCTTTGGTGTTTACTCTGGTTTTAAACCTCGATGATTGAATCTCCATTAAGGCTACCAGTCCGTGAACTTCCGGTTCCATGGGGCTAATCTCAGCGATCATCCGTCCAAGTCTTACTGCCTCCTGACACAGGATCGGTCGAAACCAGTGTTCCCCTGCGGTTGCCGAGTAACCTTCGTTAAACATCAAATAAATGACTTCAAGTACAGTAGACAGGCGATCTTGACGCTCTTCCGCTGATGGCACCTCGAAAGGGACTCCCTCGGCACTTAAAGTACGCTTCGCACGGACAATTCGCTGGGCAATCGTGGATTCAGCGACGAGGAACGAACGTGCAATTTCTTCTGTCGTCAGCCCGCATAGAAGCCGAAGCGTTAGCGCAACTCTAGCATCTTGAGATAACACCGGGTGACAGGTCATATAAATGAGACGAAGCAGATCGTCCCCAATATCCCCGTCCAAAGCCAGATCACTGTCCTCGATCGTATACATATCCATACTTTGTGCAATCTCAACATACTTCTGATCGCGCAATTTATTTCTGCGCATATGGTCAATCGCACGGCGCTTGGCAGTCGTCATTAACCAAGCACCAGGCTTGTCTGGAATTCCGATTTCCGGCCACCGATCTAAGGCGATTAACAGCGCATCTTGCGCAAAATCCTCCGCTAGTCCCACGTCTCGCGTCATTCGTGTTAGCCCAGCAATAATTTTAGCTGACTCTATTCGCCATATCGCATCTATCGTTCGATGTGTTAGAGATAAGCTCACGCTTTGTTCTGCTCCTGAGCTTGCTTGCGAATTGCTGCATCTTTCTCTAGCATTTCTGCATTATCCGTAATATCCTCCATTTCGAACACCTGTCTGAGTTCAATCTCACCTTGACCGAATCCATGAGGATCTGGCATACGCAATGCCCATTCCACGGCTTCTTCCCTCGATTTAACCTCAATTAACGTATAGCCCGCGATCATTTCTTTGGCTTCTGTGAATGGACCATCTACCACTTTCGGTTTGCCCCCCGGCTCCGGGTATGAAATTCGAATTGCACTTGAACTAGGTTGCAGACCATCGGCAGCCAGCAAAACACCGGCTTTCACGAGTTCCTCATTATACTTTTGCATCGCCTCAATAAGTTCCTGACTTGGTTTAGCCCCTGCCTCTGAATCTGTTGTTGCTTTCACGATCATCATAAATCTCATATGTGTTCTCCTCCTATAGTATGAATTTGTACCTGTTATTTTCCGCCTAAAAAGAAATCCCTAAGCGCCATCGAAATGAGTTTCGTATGGAGTTTCTTGGTATGTCCGAGCCCTTTCTTACTAAGTAGCTGCGCGTTAGGCAGTACGTCTGCCAGTTCCTGTGCGCCGTGACGCAGAGAAACCGGACTCTCCGTACCTTCAAGCACAAGCGTTGGCATCGTGACAGCTCGCCACAACTCTCTTGGCAGTGGCTTCCCATCGAAATAGCCTTCCAACAAAGCCGCATCATAAGGAAGTGTGTGTGCCACAGCCATGAGATTGGACCAAACCGATCGCATCATACGCATTATACGAACAACAAACGAAGGAGCCCCCATCCCCTGTGTCATAAAATACTTGATAGCCTCCGCCCGCTTATCCGAAGCAATGAGCTTCGTAACGTGCTGCACGAAATCTTGGGGCGCTTTGCGGTCTGTGGCTTTCACCACAAATGGGGGTTCATGCAATGCTAATTTTGTAATGTTGGCTCCCCTCGCTGCTGCCTGGAGTGCAAGTACCGCACCAGAGGACAATCCCCATACATACGCGGAACCGCCAGCCTCTTCAATCATCGCCTCAAGATCTTCGAACTCGCGCATTGTCTCGTAGGGCAATGTATTTCCGCTATCCCCTCGGCCTCGACGATCATAGTTATACACGGTGAAATCCTGCGAAAGCAACTTCGCGAGCTCCACCTGACCGGGAAATTTGCGATAGCTGAAAGCTCCCGCTACCAGAATGAGCGCTGGCCCTTGACCCCCTTTGTCATATGCGATTGTGGTACCGTCTCTCGATGTCGCTATGTGCATGTTAGTCTCCTTTTTTTCTCACAAATTTGCTCTCTATATGGACGACGAATTGATTTCGAAGAAATCGACACAGCGAGAAACTTTTTTTGAAAAAAACAAAAAAACTTCTTCCCCCTGTCCCTTTGGTAGTTTAACATTCTCTAATCAACAGGGAATCCCTTCCTATTTTCACCTAAAATAAGAGGTAACACCGTCCTTCGGGGACGGGAGTTGAGGAGTAGCAACGGACTAGGCTGGATACTTTTGCGTGCCCGGGATTAGTAGCCCTAGGAGATTAACTAGTTTACTTCCCAGACTGAGTAGCCCTAGGAGATTAACTAGTTTACTTCCCAGACTGAGCAGTCCTAGGAGATTAACTGGATTTCCTACATCTATTTTCGGCTAAAACTAGCCGTTGGGGAGTTTAACTGGATTTTCTACATCTAATTTTGCTCGTAATGTCCCATTTAGCGAAATTAATCTGGAATAACTGTAGAAAATCCAGTTAAATGGAGAAATACCGTGATTTCGCTTGAATTAGCTGTAGAAAATCCAGTTATTTGCTTAACCAGGGTGCCGAATCCCCGTCATTAATGAAAAAGCAGCCCCAGACACCAAGTGCCCTAGACTGCTTCTATTACTGGTTTGCATTACTACTTCTATCACTACATCTACAACTATTTCTTTCATTACTTCTACCACTACTTACTTCTACAACTACTTCTACTTCACCCTTACTATATCCGCTGCACCGCAAGCGCGCACTCGATCATCTCCACGTGCACTTCAGGAAATGCCTCGCGCAACAGCTGCACGACCGTCTTCATCCCTGCTTCCTCGCTCTTCTGATGCCCCGTTACAATCAGTGCCTTCGCAAGTCCCATATCCGCGGCGTCCCTCACATATTCGTTCGTTTCCCATTCATTGGTTTCACCGACAATCAGCAGGTCGATATCCTGACTTCCGAGGAATTGGATATGAGAACGGCCACCGGACGCGCCAGGCATAAGTCCCATACGCTTCACAGGAAGATCGGGATCCCCTGCTACGAGCATACTTTCTATGCCGAGTTTGCTTTTAAGATGAGCAGCAATTGTGCGTACGGTATGCGCTTCACTAGAAGGCAGCGTCAGCAGCTTCATTTCCTCTGGACTGCTATACGATTCCCATTCAAGCTGCTTCAGCATGCCGATTAGAATACCATCAGGTTCATAGCTATGTACATAATCGTGCAAACGGAAAATCGCAATACCCGATTCTTCAATTAGCGCACGCTTCTTTTCATACACAGGATTCCCGCTAAGCCACTCGCCTTCATCCATATGATTGTAATACGTCGGTTCGTGCGTGATGATGAGATCAACACCAGATTCAACTGCTTGCTTGATCGCTGCATACGTCGTCATAAATACAACAGCCACTTTTCGAACTTCCGCATCTAACCGTCCGCTTTTCAGCGTATCTACTGTCTTCTCTAGTTGTCCAACGGGTTCAATAAGACGATCTAGGACCATTTGTACCGTAATCATGATAAGTGAAACCTCCCCATATTTCGTAAAACTTACCTACATGTACTAGGAATACACGGGATGAACGATGCCAGATAACCATCAAACGGATATTCCCTTTTCGCAACCTTTTCCTTTAAAGCCGCCAACTCTTGCTCAGCCTTCTGAATCAGATCATCGGGATACCCGAATTGAATGGCATGGGCTGCGAATTCATCTTCGTCAACAACCTGCCATATACCATTTCTTCGCACATAATCTAAATCCAGATCGACAAAAGAAACTGTATTCCCCTCCATCACAGCCGGCTGATTGATATTACAATAGAACTGTTCTAACCTGCCGTCTACCACTTCCGCACTTACTGTAAACCAAGAGTCGAATGAGAAAAATTCAAGGGACCAATTATTAATCGTGAATACACTTTGCTTCGTATAATGATGCAGTTGTCTTCCGTACTCACCTAGAACAACAATATGTGAAGGAGTCTTTTCTAATAAGGTTGTATGCCATTCGTAATGTAGACGATTGCCATATTTTAATGCCTGAATTGTGATTTGCTTTGCCATTGTCCCGTCCTTCTACGCTTCGATCAGAAATCTGATTTCCCCCATGATCGCGTCAGGGAGCGGCTCGTTCATCAGTCTGTTCAATATTTCTTGATTGGCACCGATTTTCTTCAAATAGGACAGCAATACCGCCGCCTTCGCGCTCCTATTCATAAGGGCATAGGCAACATACCAAACTTCAGGGGAGCCAACTTGAATACCGTTCCATGAAGAGCTCGGAATAGAAGGGAGTCTGCATAGACTTCCGTCCGTATAGATGGAGAGTCCTCCGATGATCTCTACCTGAGGTGTGCCACTATGTACGACTAGCTTATACGCTGTGCCAAATGGATAGTCCCCACTCGTTATTTCTTCGACTTGCTCGTGAAGCAACGCATGTTTAACCCCCTCAAGAGGAGCTTCAACCATCACATCCCAATCACCCACCGTATCGGTTAAACCAAGGCTCAGCATTAACCCACTGCCACCTAACGAGTATCGAATGCCAGCTTGTTCTAAACTGCTAGTTACTGCAACTAGGCTCCTTATATCTGGATTCAATTAAAGCTCTCCTTTTTCATAAACAAATCATCTTCTTCTATTCTATCACGTTTCAATTCTTGTTCAATTCTTGTTCAATCCCATCCCCGTCGTTCGTTTCTGTTCCTGCCAGAAAGCATCCCACTTGCTTAACGTTTCCTCAATTGTGGCATTTCCTGACAGCATCGCCTGCCCGGAATCCATGGCTACCTTATCCCAACTGCTGTTGCCTGGATATTGAAATGGTGGTTTGAAGAGCAGGAAGATATCTGGCTTGAGCGTCATATCGAGCAAGGTTTTATAGGGGCCAGTTTGGAAAAAAGGATCAGAAAACGCGGAGGTGTGCGTCGGGATCAGGCCGTATTTTTTGGATAATTCCGTATTTGACTTAGCTCCAGAAAGAAAAGCGATCAGCTTCCATGCTTCAGCTTTATGTTTGGAATAGGAGGCCATCCCCCAGCCGGCACCGCCTACACTGACAAGTGCCTTCCCTTTGGGTCCTGTTGGCAGCGGCGCTGTTGCCCACGTTCCTGGCTGCATGGTATCTTGAATCGTTTGAATGACATCTGGATCCTGCAGCAAAATCCCTGTCACACCCGAGGTGAAAGCCTCCACCTGCTCTTGGAATCCCCAGTATAGCGAATCAGGTGGCGAAGCATCCTTATATAGATTTACATATAATTCCATTGCTTTTACCGCTTCAGGAGAGCTGTAGATGGTTGACCCATCATTAAGGAATTGACCGTCATCTAGATTAACGAGATCACTATTGTAAGCCCTGATCAACGAATCCGATATAGCAATCGCGCCTTTCGCGCCACGAAAGGAAAAGCCAAACTGATTTTTCGCAGGATCTGTTAGTTTTTTACTTACTTCATACAACTCTTCCCATGAAGAAGGTGGTTTAAGGCCGGCGTCCTCCAGCCAATCTTGGCGGTAGAACATTTGGCGTTGATATAAACCGTTCGCAATAAAGTAATTCTTACGGCCAACAAGGGAAATGGATTGAGCAGCATGGGAGAGCGTATTACTTTCATCCCAAGCGGATATGTATGTATTTAAAGGATCAATATAGCCTTGGCTTGCTAGATTAGCAACGTTAATATCTCTGACTTCCATAACATCGAGCTCTTGCTTCACATTCAGCATCGTCTTTATCGTAAGATCCGCCTGTGTAAAAGGTGGTGATATCAATTCGACATGGATATTCGGGTTTTGACTTTCGAATTGCGCAATTAAGCCTTTCAGAATGGCCGTTCGATTCGAATTGGTTAAGCTCTCGATCATACGCAGTGTTATTTTCGTGTCGTCCGTTGGCAATGAAGTTGGTATGGGGGCTTCCTGACTGGAACACCCCATTACGAACATCATAAGCACAATCCAATTGATAACGAGCAACCCTTTGTTTCTATCTCTTGGTTTTATTCTCTTCATGGTTCCCCCTCGCCCAACTCAAACGGTTAGCCACCTTGTAGAATTGTCATAGATGTGTCAAACACCCTTCTCTCTGCCAGCAATTCTGCGCATTCGCTTGACGGAATGGGACGGCTATAAATGTAACCTTGAATCTCATCGCAATTGCAGTCTTGTAACAGAGCCACTTGTTCCATTGACTCTACGCCTTCTGCTGTCACACGTAAATTCAAACTGTGTGCCATAACGATGATTGCTCCGACAATGGCACGCTCTTTCTCACTTCTGACAATATCATCGAGAAACGATTTATCAATTTTCAACCGCTGAATCGGGAAGTTTTTCAAATAATTTAAGGAAGAATAACCTGTACCGAAATCATCAATTGAGATTTTCACCCCTAAAGCATACAAGCCTTGTAAGGTTAGAATAACTTTCTCTACATCCTGCATCGCAATGGATTCTGTAATCTCTAATTCCAAATACTGCGGCTCCAAGCCTGTTTCCTCCAAGATTTGCGCCACAGTTTGTATGATTTCTGAATTCTGGAACTGGTGAAGGGATAAGTTCACTGCTACATGCACCTTAGGGAGCCCTGCATCTTGCCAGGCTTTGTTTTGCTTACACGCTGTGTATAGAATCCATTTGCCAATGGGCACGATCAGCCGCGAGTACTCAGCAATGGGAATAAACTCCGATGGTGGAATGAAACCATGCTTTGGATGCTTCCAGCGGGCTAGCGTTTCAACACCTAGGATACACCCGGAGTCTAGTTCAATTTGCGGCTGATAATAGAGCAATAACTCGTCACGCTCTATCGCATGTCGCAAATCTCTTTCCAAAGACAGCTTCGCATATGTATTTTTTTCCATCGTGGTGTTATAAAATTTATAATTATTTCTGCCGCTCTCCTTCGCACTGTACATCGCTGTATCCGCGTGCTTAGTTAAGCTCTGTATATCATTGCCATCATGCGGATATATACTAACACCTATACTAACAGAGACATAGAGCTCTTGCTCCTCATAATATACAGGCTTCTGAATGTGAGAAGTAATCTCCTGGATAATGGTCAAAATCACCTCTTGATCCCCAGTGTTCGGTATCAGAACGAGAAATTCGTCGCCGCCAAAGCGGGAGATCGTACAAGATTTATCCAACGTATTCTCTAGTCGCCGTGCTGTTTCAATTAGCAGTTTATCGCCAGCCTCGTGGCCAAATGTATCATTAATAATTTTGAACCTGTCCAAGTCTAGAAAGAGAACAGTAAATTCCAACTTATGTTGACGCGCGGTTTGAATTTCCTTATCAATAACTTCCATAAACAACTTCCGGTTTACTAAATCCGTCAAATGATCATGGAAAGCCATATATCGGATTTTCTTTGCATTACGCCGTCTTTGTAGGTAGTAGTTAAATAAGTAGGTCATGATCGCAATTCCGACCATACTAATCAACATACTATTGCCAATGGTGTTCGCATCTTTGAACAATTCCGAGCTTGGAAGCACAGCTTGTACGGTCCAATCACTAGCTGCTATTTTCTCCGCAACGATTAGCTGCATCTCCCCGTTCACCTTGACCGTTTTACTTGCAGAAGGATGTCCGGCACGAATCGGATTCGCTTCGAATACGTTAGGAATTCGATAGAAGTCGCCTTCTGTTTCTGAATTTGTTCTCGTCAACAATTGATTGGCCGGATTCAGAATGACCATTTCTCCATTCGGTATATCACTGATGGAACGCTTCAATACCTCAGAGCTGATCTCAATAAGAAGCACATATTTCATACCTGAACTCAATTTAATAAGCCGATTGATAGCAAACGACGGTTGCCCGATGTTCGAGTAGCCATATCTTTGCGTAGGAAGCCATCCGATTTCGCCATTCGCAATAACCGCCCTCTGAAACCACGCTTCCTTACTATACTCAATTGATTCTGCATGCAGCGTATCTGTTGTAATTTCTTTCAGCTTCGGATCCACCGGAATCAAATGGATATTCGTGATATCGCTTTTGCTAAAAAAACGAATGGCTAAGCTCTCTACAATTTTATTCTTTGCTACGAATTTATCGTTCTGACTAGTAAACACACTACCGTATACCTGGAGTTGATTCAACATATCCTCATCGGTCAAGATGTTAAAGGTTACATCCTCGTAATTCTGGAAAATAATATTTAACGTGTCTCTGGTTTGCGCAACCGTTTGTTTGGTAGTTGAGGTCATCTTGTCTACGACAATCTGTTGTGAATGGGAGTAAGAAAAAAAACTGAATCCAACAAATAAAATCGCCGTACTGCCAACTGCCCAGACCAACAGCCTCAGACCCACCGACTGTACGCCCGGGGCCTTGCGGAACAAGTTGAAATGATGCCGCCATTGCCTCGCGAGCCTGGTTATTAGGTGTATCAAAAGAATGGTCAACTCCTGTCTACTGCTGTCTAATACTGTCTACTATTGTCTAATACTGTCATTTACAGTTAGCTCTATCATAACCTAAAATTGTTTAATATCTATATAAAAAATCATTAATAATGTATTAGCATTACAATTAAACTGCAAAAAGGACTACCCTAGTTGGGGCAGCCCTTGAGAATAGTCAGGATCCTCTTCCATCAACTCCGGATAACCCGCTTCTCCTTCGCTTCCTTAAGCCATAACGGAAATTCATTCAGCAGCTGATTATATAAATCTTCATCCGATATCTTAGCAATATCTTTAATATGGATAAAATTAGCGTTGTCTACAATTCGACCTTCCATCGTATCCAGCTGCTTCAGGACTTCGAAATCGGAATTGCCAATTCCGACGAATTGCCAAAAGAGTGGTTGAAGTGAGGATTCCACGATTACTTTTTTTATAGATTTTACAACTCCACCATCGTTAATAAAAATAACGAACGCGGGAAGCGGTGAATCCTCTTCAACTGTATATTTACGGATCACATCATTCATAACCGGAGGTTCATTATTACGACCAAACTTATGGATATTTCGGTTATTCAGAATATGTTTTTCCACATATTGATCAAAATCCCGCTCCGTTGCAGAAGGCAATCGACTAAATTCGTTGTCATACACCCACACATCCAGAGTCGCATTATCATCAAATTGACATGCTACAGCGAGTATCCGTTCAACAACCTCCTGAACGGTCCCGTTTCTATACAAGGAAATCATAGATCCGGAGATGTCGAGCACTAAACCAACTCTTGCAGCAACATGTTTCATCTTTTTCTTTTCTAGTGTGATTTGAACAATTTTCTTGCGCAGATCAATCGTCGAGAGGACTGGTTTGGCCTCTATTTCAACCGTTTCTTGTGCTGCTTCCTCTTCGATCACTAGGCCAAAGTTCGTACATAACGCTGCTAATCCGCCAAAAAAACCACTGCCAATTGCATTAAATTTCCACTCACCATTGTGCCTATATAACTCACCAACGACGATTGCTGTTTCTTGTGACAAGTCTGATCCATATTCATAACGAAATAGTTCTTCGTTACGATCGGCATCCAGGAGTCTGACATACCGATTGGAGACATCTTTCATACTGTATCCGTTCTTCTCACCTTCATGAATCGTTAGTGAAAAAGCAATCTTAGCTGTCGTTGCTGGGATCTTCGCCAAACATAGGGAGATGGCTTCTTTGTCTTGTCCACCAGCTTGACCATGCATCACCGCCCCATTTAGCGCAGATGGATTTCCGTAGAAGATAAAATCTTCATCTTTCTCGCACCGGTTAGCATCAGACAATATAAAACAAGATGAATCAATGCTCAATTTCGAGTCCGCTGACCATCCAAATTGCAATTTTACGTTGGATAACCCTTTTCCCTTGGTTACATCTATCTTTTGTCCTTTTGAGAGAAGCATATGTATATCTCCTTCCTATTGAAGAATATCGTCATATCTTCAACAGTACCATACAATGTTGAACTCTCAAAAAGAAAATTATGCAGCCCTACCCAATGGGCAAGTTCGAGGCTGATATGATGAGACGCACGACGGAGTGCAATATCGGTCTTGAGAACGATCATAAATAACTGAGTATGCAATATACTGTTTATACGATCGACAATTAAAAGAACGGGGAGATAATGAATGACGACAAATTCCATTGAAGTTATGGGCTTGCGCAAAAGCTTTGGCAAACAAACCGTATTGGATGGCATTGATTTACAGGTGGGGAAAGGTACAATATTCGCACTGCTTGGGCCTAACGGAGCTGGGAAAACGACATTAATTCATATTTTGTCCACGTTATCCGAGCCTGACAGCGGGGTTGCGCGAATCGATGGTTATGACGTGATCGATGACCGCAAAGCAGTTCGCGGTTTAATTACACTCACTGGGCAATTTGCTGCGGTAGATGAGGTGCTAACAGGTCTGGAAAATATCATTATGATGTGCCGGCTAGCTGGCTTATCTGCGGGTGAGTCCCGCGTCCGTGCAGCTGAGCTTCTTAAGCAATTCGATTTGGAGGCCGCAGCTGGCAAGCGTGTGAAATCCTACTCTGGCGGCATGCGGCGCCGATTGGATCTGGCGGTCAGCCTCGTCGTTAGTCGTCCGGTACTCTTCCTCGATGAACCTACGACGGGCTTGGACACCGTCAGCCGTAGATCCCTGTGGGAGACTATCCTCCAGTTGAAGCAGCAAGGCATGACGATCTTGTTGACGACGCAATATCTGGAAGAGGCAGATCAGCTTGCAGACGAAATTGCTGTGCTGAATCATGGACGCATCGTTGCATCCGGCTCTGCGGAATCATTGAAAGCACGTGTCGGCGGCGAAGTCATTGAGCTGCGGAACACGTTGGACGAAGTCATCCTATCCCTACCGACGAGTGGCACTGTTCAAGATGTTAGCCGAACGTTGAACGAAATTGCGGGCTCGTGCCCGCCAGGAACACGCATCTATATCCGCAAACCAAGTATGGATGACGTCTTCCTTGCGTTGACGACAACTGATAATAAGGAGGCTTCCCTCGTATGAGTGATTTCCATGCGCTGAAGAACGTACAGCCGATGAATCTGAACAACCCTCGACCAAACATGAATAATCTGGCTATGCCAAAGCCAGCTTCATTCGCAGCAACCAACGCCGTCTTCGTTGGACGGAGCATCCGTCACAGCTTGCGCAACATCGAGTCGCTCATGATGGCCATCATGCTGCCTGTTATGTTGATGCTGCTGTTTACCTATATTTTCGGCGGCGCCCTTGATCCGAGCGGGAATTATGTGAACTATGTCGTACCAGGCATCATCTTGTTATGCGCAGGCTTCGGCTCATCAAGCACAGCTGTTGATGTAGCGACCGATATGACCAATGGCATTATCAATCGCTTCCGAACGATGCCGATCAGCAGTATCAGTGTCATTACGGGGCATGTCGCCGCAAGCCTAGCCCGTAACTTGCTTGCTACTTGTATGGTCATCGGCGTTGCCCTGCTCGTTGGTTTTCGTCCAAATGCAACCTTCATCGAGTGGCTTGGAGCCATTGGCCTCATCATCTTGTTCATTCTAACCTTTACCTGGCTGTTCGCCGCGATTGGCCTCGTCACAGGCAGCCCTTCGGCTGCCAGCGGCTATGGATTCGCACTGCTGTTCCTCCCTTATCTGTCCAGCGCTTTCGTCCCAACGAACACGATGCCGTCTTGGATGCAAGGGTTCGCTAACCATCAGCCGATCACGCCGGTTATCGAGACCATCCGCGGATTGCTAATGGGCACACCGGTGCTGAACAACGGTTGGTGGGCCGTTGGCTGGTGCGTTACCTTGCTAATTATTGCTATTGGTTGGTGTTTACTCTCATTCCGTAGGAAGAGCGGGAAGTGACTGGGAATCTTCGCAAACGAGGAGTTAGGTGCAGGGTGAGTGAAACCCCCGTGCAGCATGCTCGGGTAAATAACGCTATGCTATCATCTTATATGGCCGCTACCGAACTAGACCTATTTAACGTTATGCAGTAACGCTATTCTCCTTTAATTAGCTCATTCCCCCCTAAAAGGAGGAAATAGTGTTATGCCATCATTCTATTTCCCTTGAATGTGATCGATTTGCCGAAATAGCGTTATGGAGTAACGCTAAGCACAAGGATAGCCGCAGGCCATCAGACAAAACACATAGTACTCAACATGAAACACGCGATCATGATCACGTTCTAAATACAACTTAGGTGGACATCGACTAGCACACCAGTTGTTTTACTGATGGTCGATGAGATGTAACTCAGCGTGAAGTAACCTGTCACTTGCACGCATTTTCTTTTTAAGCAGCTAGCTCAATCTAACAGATCGCACTTTTGCATTTTTCTAAGCCTAATAAATGGCTACTGGGACTCCCTCTATCTATCTCTGACTGAACAGTATTTCGTTCAATAAATCATGCTACGAAAGGAAATAACACTCCAATGAAGAATGAGTATGTAAATCATTTGAAAATAAGGAGTATGATACCTTTACATGTACATTCAGTCTAAGATTTTAGCAAAAACCGCATTAGCTTTAGGTTTAATACTGAATTTCACCATTACGACTTCTATCCCGCATATCCATGCTGAAGGAGCTAGTATTGGCTGGAAGGATATCGCTGTAGGTGGACGTGTCAGCCTAGGAATCAAAAACGACGGCACCGTTTGGGCATGGGGAGAAACGAATCGTAATGGTGTTTTTGGCAATGGCGAAAAAGGTCCAAGTGCTACGAACACGAAAGTTCCTACTCAGGTAAAAGAATTGAATAATGTCATCTCCATCGCTGCTGGTTCCGAGCACGCACTTGCTGTTAAAAAAGATGGCACAGTGTGGGTATGGGGTGACAATTTAGGCGGGCAAATCGGTGATGGTATGCAGACATCTCTGGAGACAGGCTCAGGCAAAATGGTTATCGACAATAACCGAGCTCTCCCACATCAAGTGGAAGGATTATCAAATGTGGTTTCGGTTTGGGGAGCTTGGGGGAAAAGTTATGCGATTAAAGATGACGGTACCTTATGGGCTTGGGGAGGCATCTACTATAAGAAACCCGATGGGTCTACAGGCACCTACACGTATCCTGTCCAATTAAGATTTCAAAATGTGAGTAGTATTTCTACAGGATATGGCGACAATCTCGTAGTTCTTGGAAAAGATGGAGCAGTATGGACGTTAAATCAAGGAGCAATCGTTAAGATAGATGGACTCAGTGATATTACAGCTATCGCTGCAGGCGGAGCCAATTCATATGCACTACAAAAGGATGGCACCGTTTGGGCCTTTGGCTCAAGTGGTCAAGGTGTTGTCGCTGGACAAGACACAGCTAATAAATCCGCTCCTCAGAAGGTACAAGGTATCCAAGACATTATTGATATCCGCGCCACCGCTGGCGGTCCCCTTTACCTAAAGAAAGATGGTACTGTCTGGACAAGTGGGAATAACCGTGGCGGTCAATTAGGCATTGGAACCTATGATAATAGTGATGTCCCTGTACAGGTCAATAACTTGATGAAAGTCACAAAAATCGGAGCACATGGGACTGGTTTTCGTTCCTTGGCACTTAGAGAAGATGGCACACTTTGGTCGTGGGGCGGCGGTTATTCCGGAGACGGTACAGAGTGGTATCGGACAGAGCCTGTTTGGATAAAGAGTAGAAATGAAGAAGCTCCACCTCAAACTACTCTAATTTCTGTACGTCTAGATGGGACATTGCTCTCGTTCGAGCAGCAACCTATGATGATGAATGGCAGTACACTGGTTCCCTTACGTAAAATATTCGAATCAATAGGTGCCGTGGTTACTTGGGACGCTGCTTCATCAACCATTACAGCAACCAAAGGCAACAGCGTTCTGACCTTGGTCGTAGGAAACCCGACGGGCATCTTGAATGGGCAGTCAATTACGCTTGACGCTCCTCCTACCAATGTGAATGGGAGCACGCTAGTGCCTGTCCGTATAGCCGAATCACTAGGTAGCAAGGTTACCTGGGTTCCTGAAACGCAGACCGTTAACATCCTTACGAAATGAAAAAAGGCCATTCCTTCTTATTGGAGGATGGCCTTTTTGGTGTACTAGCTTTGTATTAGTCGAACGTGATGAAATCGAAATCAATGTACCGATCCTGTTGCAGTTTCATTTTCTCTTCCGCCTTTAACGCTGTCACCATAACCTCTTCATCATCATTCTCCACCACAGCGAACTGATATCCACTTGGCTTAATCATGTCATTAATTTCCTTGAGTAAACCATAGGTATTCATATAACCACCCACATACTCAGGATAAATGACTCGCTCTTGTCCATTCAACTTGAAGCTAACGGTAATTGGCCCTTCTTCTGCTTCCCATGTTTCCTTTATATCAATCGGCTGAAATGCCCCACGTGATATCTTGCTCCACTGTCCTAACGTGGTTAAGTAAGTATTTTTCCCCTTACCGACATCTAAATCCCAATCCTCTACCCAAACACGGTCTTCGTCTGCTATTAAAAGTGAGAGTTCAGCTAAGTCATCGTAATACTCGCTAGAATCAAAAGGATTCCAATCTGTAAACTTCTTTTCTAATTCCAGCATTTTGTTATCAAATTCTTGACTTGTCAGTCCCTTTTCACTTTCAAAAAAGCCTAGATTTCGATAATAATGTGCTGCTTCTAATAATCGTTCGGTTGGCTTAAGAGCACCAAACTTTTCTTTGCTTAGCTGATAGGGTGTTTTGATTTCTTCTAACGTTTGTAAGATATTTTGATATTCTTTATTAATCTCAGAGAAAACGAGTTCTCCCGAGAAAAGAATAACATTGAAAAAATTGTACTTCCCATCGACTATTGTATGCGTAACTGTAAAATCCTCACCCTTTGTTCCGTTCTTTGAGTAGGAAAATTGCTTTGCATTCAATCCGTTTGTCGTCAATGACTTCTCCTCGTAAAACTTCGTTATCTTCTGCGCTTCCAACATTTTTTTTATACCAGCTTCGTATTCATCTAGTGTCAAATTCTTATCAAATAGTGTCTTAGACTCTGAACCAGAAATCAAAGCATTATTACTACTTACCGCATATATTTGGTAATTAGAGTTTACTGGAGGCGTTCTACTCAGCCAATTACCTCCCAAGGTCACTTTTAACTTTTCATCAGGAGTAACAATAGTTCGCGTAGATTGAAGATAAATGGTTTTCGAGCTACTTTCCCAAGTCACTACAAATTTGGACGCTTCTCCTACAAACCGGATGGGCACAAAAATACTGCCCTCGATATTTCTCGGCGCAACGGTTAACGTATTGGAATTCCCGTTTAAAGTAGCCATTGGATTATCAACCTGTAGGGTAATCTTCGTTCCTTGCTTCTCCGCTTGAATGGTTCGTGTTGTCCCATCCCACTGAATAACGAAACCTAACTTTTCAAAAAGAGGTCGGAACTGTACCAAAGTCGATCCCGCATCTACCAATGGAGCAAGATCAAACAGAACACGCTCATCGTTCACTAATACGGAGATGCCAGACACCTCGTCAGATGAAGCAGAAGCCCGATTTACCGCAATCCCTGATTGTTCCAATTGCTTCAACAGGGCGTTAGACTTTTCATTAAGAGAATCTTTGGTAACATAGATTTGGCGTAGTTTATTCATTACGCTGATCGATGTGATATCTGCAACTGGGTTATTTGAGACATCAAGCCAACCAAGCTTAAGTTTGGTAAGTGGTAGAATATCTTTAATTTTATTGTTACTTGCCAGTAAGTCTGTCAGACCAGTCAGACGAGAAAAACACCCAATTTCCTCAATTTGATTATTAGAAATGACTAACTTTTGTAAGTCAGACAGATTCGCGATCGGACAAGCATTTTGAATTTGATTATTATTAATAGCAAGAAATGTTAACTTATACAAACTACCTAGCGGACTGATATCAGTGATTTCCTGATTAGGCAAGTATAATTGTTCTAGATTATGTGCCATATTCAGACCTTTAACACTCTTTATTTTCTCTTTCCCCTTCGGATATAGGGACGTTAGTTTTTGTAAATTTGTATAATCCAGTGCCGTACCTTCTTCTAGTTTCAGCTCTGCACGAATTTCTTTTTCGAGAACTGCATCCTCGATTTTAACCTCTGGCGATGCAGCATATGTCTGAGTTGGGACCAAACTGCCTCCTGATAATATCCCAATTAAAGCAATGGCAATAATTTTATATTTCACTGTTCATGCCTCCATTTCATTCTACTTGCTTACAATTACGACCGTTTGATTCTTCTCATCCCACTCTACCTTAGCGCCGAGCGTTTCGCTGACAAACCGGACGGGCACGAACGTCGTTCCATTTTGTATCTTAGGAGCCATTTCTAGCTGAATGACACTGCCATTCACGAATGCTTCTTTCGAATCAATCGTTAATAGTACCTCCTTATCTCCTTTCGTCGCTTTGACCGTACGCTTTTGCTCGTCCCACGTCACACTTGCGCTTAGAGCGTTGAAAATTCGACGCATCGGAAGTAAGACACTCCCCTCTTCACGCAGAGGTTTCTCATCGTTGCTAAAAATTTGAATATCATTATTGATCTTCACTGTGAGCTCATTGCCATGTGAAATGACAACACCGCGCTTCTTAGCATTCTCTATAAATTCTAGTGATCTATCATCAAGCGGGTTATTCCCGATGTGAATCTCCCACAGTTTTGGATGGTCATTTAGTGCTTCAATATTAGTGATCTGATTGTTAGCCAAGTATACCTTCGTTAAGTTCACAAGCTGGGTTAAAGCCGAAATGTCTTTAATCTGATTGAAGCTCACATCTAAATCCGCTAAGGTTGAAAACCCCTTAATTCCCGAAATATCAGTGACATTACTATTGGATACACTCAAACTCACCAATCGACGAAGATCCTTTAAAGGCGTTAAATTTTGGATGTCATTTCCATCTAGTGAAATGTAGTTTAATCGCTCCAGGTTAGATAAATAAGAGATATCAGAGAGATCATTGTATCCCAATGTTAAAAAAGTAAGAGATGTCAATTGCCCAAGCCTTGAAAAGTCTTGCACCGGAACCCTATCCAGAAATAGCGTTGATAGTTTATGCAATTGCACTAATGGCGTAATATCGGTAATTGGATTATAGCTGAGTTGTAAATCGGACAAGTTCGTCATAAGTAACAACGGGTTCAGTTCAGTGATCTGATTATTCATTACGTTCAGATGTTCTAAAGAAATCAACTTCGTTAGAGGTCTAATGTCTCGGATATGATTTTTAGAAAGGTCGAGTCGAGTCAAACTATGCATGTCCTGCAAGAAAGTTAGATCTTCGATTCCAAAGTTGGAAAGATTGAGCCAATACAGTTTTTTTAGATTTTGAATAACAGAAAAATCTTTAACTGGGTTGTCATCAAAACTTAGGATGGTAAGCCCCGGCATGTTTTGGATAACTTGGATATCTGAAATGTGATTACGGCTAATTGAAAGTGAGGTTAGTTTCGTCAATTTGTTCAGCATGCTAATATCTTCGATTTCATTACTGCCTATGTATAGCGAAGTTAAATTGATTAAGCCTGACAGCGAGGAGACATCTTTAATGTGATTAAAAGAAACTTGCAATGAAGTCATATTAACCAATCCATATAAAGGAGATATGTCATAAATTTCGTTACCATAAAGAGTTAATACTTCGAGTTTAGTTAGTCCTCTTAGAGGCTCCAGATTGCGTATTTTATTAACGTATAAGTTTAAATCTTTTAAATTAATCAATCTGCTTAAAGCGCTAATATCGGTTAATTCATTATGATTAAAATCAAGAGACACGAGATGTGTTAAATTAGTAATCGGCGTTAAATCAGAAATTTTATTTTCACCCAAACGAATAGAGGTTAGATTTTCAGCATATTCCAAGCCTTGTAAGCTTTTGATTCCTAACCAACTTGCTCCTGAAATCGACTGCAGTGACAACATATCCTTCTCTGTAATCGGCGCATCTGAAAGTTTCAACTGTTTTCGAATTAACGCATCTAAAGCGGGATCTTCGATCGTCACCACAGTTACCGATTCCGCATGGACTGTTCTAGTACCTCCTATGAATTGCCCTATGGATAAAAGAAGTAGAACAACTGCAACAAACCACATATATTTCTTACTAAATTTCAAGATCTTATCCCCCTATTAAAATTCACCTTTAAACCTCTCCTCATTATAGTAGACCGAAACCCCATGAGTATACTAAATATTACAAATTATCCTATCTATGAAATATAGAAACATTGACAAACCGTTCAAGTAGAAAAAGTTATGCCATTACCTTATCTAGTAGAAAACTCAGATTGCCGTGGTTAACGTTATGTCATAACTATTTATTCCCTGAAATAGAACAATCGGCTAAATTCAAAACTGCTAAAAGGCACTTATTTTGCATTTTCAAAAGCCTGATCAGTGCTTAGAGTTAAAAAAAGGCTGACCACAAGTAATATTCTCTACTTGAGATAGCCGTTTCTTATTTTATTTAAAATGCCAACTACTCTCCCCCCGCACCTTTCTCCTGCAAATAATGCTCAATCCCATCCAAGATCCGCTCGAGTCCAAACGCCAGATCATTACCGATCGGGTTCTCCGCCTCATCCGTATAAGCACCTGCCATTAAGATAGGATGCAGATTAGGAAACCGGTCCGGTTTCACCAGCTGTTTCAGTGCTGCTCCATAGTTAACACCGCTAAATGTTTCGGGGCTCGCACCATCACGGATTGCCTTATCCATGTCCCTTGCAATTAGGCCGCATGCTCTGGAATAGCTGCTGACAAGGAGTAGAAACGACATCTTCTCAAAATCATTCAGCGGAAAATCCCGCATGATTCTCAACATCCAGTCGATCACCTGAAGATTATTGGGCGCAAGGGGAACACTCGTGATCGGAATATCACTATACCACGGATGTTTGCGGAACATTTCTACGCATGCCCAGACATATTCCCCCATTTCCTCACGCCACGACTTACCTGGCACTTCTTGTGGAATTGGAATGTCACACACCGCATCCTGCATAAGCACGAGCAAGTCTTCCTTGCTTGTAATGTAGCGATAGAGCGACATCGTCGTGTATCCCAATGATTGGGCCACTCTGCTCATCGACACCGCTGAAAGTCCATCCTTGTCAGCAATTTCAATCGCCGCGTCAACGATTTTCTTGATGCTTAGCTCACCCTTGGGCCCTCTGCGTGACGGCTTAACAATTCCCCAACTAAGAGCTACGCCTGATGGTAAGCTCTGTATAATTTCATCATCGATCTCGTCGCCAATCGCCATGCTGTTCATTCCTCCATTATCCGAGCATTCCGAAAATGTATATCACATAAACAGTATATCATATTCACTCTTACATCTTCCAAATCACTACCTCCCTTCATCAGCCATGCTATGCCCTTCCCACCGCTGACAAAGATGACATTGTTAAAATTTACAATTCCGCAATATGCAATTTACATGACCATTACATAGTTTTGGTATAAGTAAGAAGTCAAGAGAAATGCGGACAAAACCGAGGGGAGAATTACATCACATGAAAAAAAGTAAATGGATCGTACTGACAACTTTAATGCTTACACTTCCAGTGGCTGTTTCTGGAACAGTAACGGCTCAGCAAGTAAGCGGGGAGGCTTCCGCAAATGTAACGTATTCAAGCAATGGACAAGCAATTAAACCATCAGCACCTGCTGTTAATTTGGACGGCAGCTTGTATCTTCCAGTTCGTGCACTATCTGAATCTTTGGGCAAATATGTCGATTGGGATGAGTTCCGAAGCAGTGTTTCATTAACGGACAAGCCTGTTTTGACTGGTAAATATGAGCTCAAAGCACCAAACCTTGCAGAAGGCATTAAGATGGGAGTAGGCTCATCCTTAACGCACATTCCAGGTGATCCTGATAATGTATTCTATACAACGGCCGATCGCGGGCCAAACGGTCAACCGACGATCAACGGTAAAACAGTGCGTACGTTCCCTCTTCCAGACTACACGCCAACGATTTATAAAATCGAAGTAAGCAAAGGTGAAATCAACATTTTAGATAAATTCCCGTTGAAGCTGTCTGGTGTAGACCCTGTAACAGGCAAAGCTACAATTACCGGACTGCCTAATATCAAAGGGCGCGATGAAGAGCCATACGATGCAAAAGGTGAAAAGGTATTAGCCTACGACCCGTACGGACTTGATATCGAAGGATTGGCTTACAATCCGAAGGACGATAGCTTCTGGATTTCTGATGAATACGGTCCGTCCATTGTTCATGTGAAGCGCGACGGTACGATCATTGAGCGCATTGTGCCAAAAGGTTGGTCTGCTCAAGTATCCGCTCCACTTGTACCATCCCGCGAGACGCTGCCAGAAGTCTACAACAAACTGCGCCAAAACCGCGGAGCTGAAGCTGTAGGCATTACACCTGATGGCAAGTATATGTTCATGGCGATGCAGAATGCGCTTCGTAATCCAGATAAGGCAATGGACAATTCACGCCAGGTTCGGATTATTAAATTTGATCTAGCGACGCTCAATCCTGTTGGCGAGTTTGTATACCTCCTTGAGGATGCGAAGCAATTTAAAGATCTGGTTCAAGGCGATATCGTCATCTCCGATATGGTCGTTGTGAACGAGAACACGCTGCTAATCGATGAGCGGGATAAATTCTCTGGTGATAAAGCGCAATTGAAGCGTATTTATGCCATTGACCTTTCAACAGCTACGAATGTTATAGGCAAATATGATACTTCGGCAGCGGCAGGTAAAACACTTGAGCAAATGACGGTTGCCGATCTGAAAACTAATGCTATCCTGCCTCCAACGAAGAGAACTGTATTGGATGCTGTACAATTCAAGTTCCCTTATGAAAAAATTGAAGGTGTTTCACTTATCAATGGTGATACCCTTGCCATCACGAACGATAACGACTTCGGTATCGACAGCACAAGCCCAGAAAATGGCACATTGCTCTGGACATTTAAGCTGCCATACACAATTAAATAAGTCTACGCTACCAAAAGACCCGGGAGACCATGACTACATGGCCAACCGGGTCTTTTGATTGCCCCTTTTTACCGCGTCCACTTCGCCATATACTCCCTTGGCGTCATCCATTCGGCATCTTTATGGATGAAAAAATGCAGCCGTTTAATTTAGGGATGGAATCTCCAATGTTTGGGTATGTTATGAACTAGCTGTTAATCATCCGGCTGTGCGAGCCATGGCTCCACTGGATACCGGGCTAAATTTGGGGAGGTTCTTTACATATGGCTGTCTCTTTACAAGCAGAAGTCCGCAAAGATGCAACAAAATCGGAAATTAAGCAACTGCGTTCCCAAGGGAAAATTCCCGCTGTCATGTACGGCAAGCAAATGGCGCCTACAGTTCTAAGTGTGGATTTGAAAGAATTGCAGGTCGTGCTTCGGCAAAATCCTCATGCCATTATCGATTTGACTATCTCCGGCGGCAAAGGTAGACAACCCGTCATGATTAATGAAATTCAGCGCAATCCGCTGAACCGCCAGTTGACCCACATCGATTTCCATCAAATTAATATGGATGAGCCGATCAAAACACTGGTTGCGCTAGAGTTTATCGGCGAAGCTGCTGGTGTAACTGAAGGCGGGATTCTGCAAATTCAGATGCACAACATCGAGATTCGCTGCATGCCAAGCCAAGTTCCACCTTCTATTCAAGTGGAAGTATCCAGCCTAGGGCTGGGTGACAATCTGCATGTCAGTCAAATTATGGTGCCGGCCGGCATCGAAATAAAATCCGACCCGAATGATATTGTCGTTACGATTCTCGTGCCTCAGAAGGAAACGGAGACACCACAGGCTGCGAACAATGAAGAGCGAGTGGGTGAAGCGGAGACGTCCAACGAAGCTGCAACAGCAGGTCAGCCAAGCTAATTTAATTGTACTAAGAGACCCTCAGCAACAGACTGAGGGTCTCTTTTCGTTTACGGGATGGAGATCCATGCACGTTGATTCTGCCAATTCACTTCTACAGAGGTTTCAAAGAAAGAGGACAAACTGTTGCTAGTCAATACTTCGCGCGAGTCTCCTTTGGCAAATACACCGCCGCGGCGAAGGAGTAAGGTTTTACCAAACACAGGGAGAATCTCTTCAATATGATGGGTGACAAATAGGAGCGTCGGTGCATTCGGACTCTTAACGAGTTCACTAACACTGGACAATAAAGCTTCTCTAGATAGAAAATCTAGACCGTTTGTCGCTTCGTCCAAAATTAACAACTTCGGTGATGCCATTAATGCTCTGGCAATGAGCAGCTTTTGTTTCTCTCCCTGCGAGCAGGATTGATAAGTGCGATCATACAAATGCAAGCAAGACAGCTGCTGCATATACTCCCTTGCACGGTCGTAATCATCTTCACTCGGTTTATCATATAACCCTATAGAGGCATGTTTGCCACTGATTACGACATGCTGTGTTCTATCCGAAACATATAACTTCTCCTGTAAGGATGAGCTGACCCAACCGATGGATTTACGTAATTCTCTTATATCAACGCTTCCAAAAGGATGCCCCAAGACCGACAATTGCCCTTTCGTTGGCCATATATAGCCATTAATCATGTTGAGCAGGGTTGTTTTGCCTGAACCGTTTAGTCCAAGTATAGCCCAATGCTCACCTTCGTCAACCTGCCAATTAATTTCTTCCAGGATGATCTTGTTATCTCTACTCCAACCTATTTCGTTCATTTCAAGCACCTGAACCATACAGTGCCACTCCTTCCCGAGCTAGACTCCTCCTACATGCTTGGACGTGTATGAACGAGCCTTGGACTTTTATTTCGATGTATACCTGCTAATAGAAGGACGAAGGCTGCTCCCGCAAGTAAGACACAGACAGCAAATAATTCCATGGAGTGCCCCTTGTTCATCAGCCACCCCCCCATGCCACTGCCTAACACACCAGCGAGACTGAACATCCACATCGAAAGCAGCATTTGTCCTGTTGATCTTAACGCTATAGGGACAATCGATCGTACGTAATACATGGCTGCGACGTACATCAATGCAAATGTTGCGCCTTGGAGCGCTTGACTCACCATAAGTCCTGCCAAGTTCCCAGTTGTCCAAATGAGCAGCCATTTGATTCCATAGCAAGCCGCAGCTGTGCAGAGAACACGGATTGGACCGTATTTATCGACCCACGCTGCCGCTCGGTAAAAAAAGGGAATTTCGCAAATTGCAGCAACAGACCAGTAGAGCCCTACAAACAATTCCGTGCCGCCGATATCTTGTGCATAAATGCCCGTGAAATTATCTGCTGCTCGGGAAGCACAACCTAGCAATAATAGTGCACCCAGGATGAACCATAATCCCGGCTTTCCCCTCCGTATCGTCATTATAGACCAATTCGACTTCGTACTCGAAGTGTGGCGAGGCTCATCCGGCAGTGGCAGCAGACAGATCAACGAAAGGACTAAACCTACTGAATAAAGAACATATAACACTACAGGACCCGTTTGCTGTGAAATCCATCCCATGCAAGGCGCGGCACAAGCAAAACCCAGGCTCCCCCAAATACGATATGCACCATAAGGCAGCCCCCCTGTTTCGCTGAGGGATAGGTTCCACGAATCAACCAAGGGAATGACCGGAGAGGAAAAAATGACAAATATCAAATACCCTATCAATACTAGCATTCGACCTTCTGAAGCAAACAGGATGCCAAGTCCGACAGTCATCCCGACTAAACACCATAGGATAATTCTTTTTACTCCGCCGATTCTGTCACTTACCGCCCCCCAGGACGGTTGAGCCACCGCGCCTGCTATAAGTCCCGCAGATAGAAACGCACCGATCTCCAAGAGCGAGAGGCCTTTCTCTTTAAGAACCAGAGGCAGATAGATAATATTCATCGCTGTCGTGCCGTAATAAATAAAATAAAATGCCATAAGCCATCTTGCTGTTGAAATCATGATCCAGAGCCTTCTTTTCCTGAAATCGTATTCAATAAACCTTGATGAAAAACAAGTGAAGCAGCTCCAATAGATCCGTTATTTTGGTGAAAATCAGAATAAATAATCGCTGTATTCCGATTGCTTAATCGAATTGTCTGTTCCATCGCTATGTTCATAGACGAGGCAAACCAAGACACAGCAGTTATTAATTCACCGCCGAGGATCACCGCTTGCGGATTCATCAAATTAATCGTATTTCCTAATACAAACCCTAAACGATCTCCGACTTCCTGAAGCTCCTTTACAGCTCGAATATCCTGTTTCTCTAGCAGCGTCACTATTTCCCCGAAACCGCCGTCTAGCCCCATTCTTTTGCCCAGATTCTGAACCGATACATAAGGTTCTAGACACCCCCGTTGACCGCAGTAGCACAACTCACCGTTTAGTTCGATCTTCACATGACCGATTTCCCCTGCTTGATACTGATAGCCTGAATAGATCTCATGATTAATGACCATTGCGCTTCCGACACCTTCATCTAAATAGACGCAAAGGGCATGCCCCAAATCCTCCTCCGGACGGGACCAAACCTCACCAATGGCAAAGGCTCTAACATTATTATCAATGAAAACGGGAATGCTGAACCTTCCTTCCAGAAGTGAACGAATATGAACCTGAAACCAGCCCAGATAGGGGGAATGGATGACAATGCCTTCATGGGAATTGACGATCCCTTGGACACCTACCCCTATGCCGGCAAAAATGGAGGCTTCAGGTACTTTCGCTATTAGCATTTCGATGATCTGAATCAGCATGTTCAGTAATTCTTCAGCTGCATCTTGGGCTTGGACGGAGCTCGTATCCCGCACTGGTGTTAAAGAAAGGGACAGCTTCTCCTGATGCAACAGCATGCGGTTATAATCCATAAGCACACCGGCAACATGACTTTTGGTCACCTCAACGCCAATTGAAACCAGACGCTCCCTATTTAATCGCAGCTGCGTAGGTCGTCTACCGGCTCCCCCTAAAGATAACGTCTCCTCTTCTACAACCAAGCCTTGATGCAGTAAATCCCCAATAATATTCGTGACGGTCTGCTTTTGAATCCCTGATTTCCGTGAAATTTCAATACGCGAGATGAGTCTCTCACGGTGCAGCAGCTTTAGTACCTTGCTCTGATTATTCATCTTCATCCAAAGAAAGCTGTTACCTTGCTCGGTCTTCAAACCTCATCCCCCTCACCCATTTCTTTCATATAGAGGGCTTAGGCAGCTATGCCCTGATCTACTCGACAGAAATGGAGCTGTTTTCTTTACTGGCTAACGCCATCGACAATTTGTCAGGAAAATTAATCGTCATTCCGTCCACCCCGCACGACAAAGCTTTGTGCATAAGTGCTTCACTAAATGCTCCCCATGCTCTGACCTCTAGCCCATGTGCTTTTGCGAGAGCAACACCTTCCGCAGTAATGAACTCGGTGGCCGGGCAAATCTGTTGACAATTAATCTCTTTCACTTGCTCAATAGAAGAAAGATCAATGTGCCGGATCAAATGTCCCATTTTAATTGTCGCATCTTTGGCTCGTACGGCACGAAGATTATCGTATGAAAAGGAAGTAACCGTCACTTGCTCACGGACACCATATTTCTCAATATAGTAGAGCGATTGCTCCTCTATAAACTTATCTTTTAATTCTAACGCAAACAGCACTGATTTTCTCCCAAAATAATGAAGAAACTGCTCAAAGGAAACTAAGCGTTCCCCTGCATAGAGCGGTGAATACCACCCGCCCGCATCCAACTGCTGCAGCTCCTCCCACGTATAATCGGAAGGGAGTCCGGTACCGTTCGTCGTTCTATTCAACTCATTATCGTGAAACAGAATGATAACGCCATCTTTCGTTATCTTGAGATCCGTTTCAATACCGTTAGCTCCCATCTCAATTCCTTTATAGAATGACGCTAACGTATTCTCCGGAGCATATTCGGAAGCCCCTCTATGTGCAAGATTCATAAACATCTAATAGCACTCCTTTAACCTATTTTTTTGATAGTAATGTCCCTATGATGTCCCTATATGGTAGAAAAAAAGGAATGCCCGCCAGTAGGCAGGCATTCCCCGAACCAGTAACCGGCTTTTACTTGTAACTTTTCATAAATACGTCAACATCCTGCTGTAGCTTATCAAGCAACTTTTGCGGATCTGCCTTGCTGTCGCCCTCCACAGTTTCCAGAGCAGTTACTAACCCAGACCAAATCAAGGAGTCAGCTGGATGGATAGCTTGTCCATATAAAAACTCAATTTGTCCCATATTTGCCTTGAAGCCGTCATTTTCCTTCAGCAGCTTCTGAAACTCTGGCAAATCTGTGGATGTCTTGCGAATCGGTACATACCCCGACTTCATACTCGTTTTTGCCGCATTCTCCGTATTCGTCAAGTAAGAAACAAAGGTCCATGAAGCCTTTTGCAATTCGTCATTGGACTTGAAGATACCTAAGCTGTTGCCGCCAATCGGCGCTGTCCGAGTTTGAACCATCGGAAGAGGAGCGACACCTACTGCAAATTTGTCACCTACTTGCTTTTGAGTAGAAGCTAACGCGGAACCTGATTTGAATAAAAGAGCTAATTTACCTGAATTGAAATCTTCTTCAGCTGTCTTGTGCTGATTCGGTGCCATTGCTTTTTGCACATTGACCAGATCTTGGAACGATTTTAATGTCTCTACCGACTCTTTGCTGTTGACAGTAATTTTATTTGCTGCAGGATCTACCATTTTCCCACCTCGGTTCCAGGTCATCGGCTGTAGGTACCATGGCGTGTCCGCTGCTGTATTAAAGCCCCAAATGTCCGTCTTGCCATCACCGTTCGTGTCCTGCGTCAGCTTCTTCGCCGCTTCCACCAGTTCATTCCAATTATCTGGCGGTTTAACTCCCGCTTTTTCCAGCATCGTCTTGTTATAATACATCACAGGTGTCGAGCTGTTAAAAGGAATCGTCCATAATTTCTCCTTGTATCGGAATCGATTCCAGAAGGCCGGATAAATATCATCGATATCCTTTTTCTCCATAAATTGCTCGATTGGAATTAGCTTTCCACTGTCGGCAATCTGCGGTATCCCATGTCTTTGACCAAGCTGCACGACATTAGGTAATGAATTAGCAACTACACCTGCCATGACCTTCTTGGCCATTTCATCATAGTCACCCATAAATTCAGCTTTGATTTTAATGTTCGGATATTTGGATTCGAATTGCTTAATGTCTTCAGCGTAAAGCTCCTTATTCGTTGACCAAAATGTTAAAGTTACTTCCTTAGCTGCCGCAGTTGTGGCAGCGGCAGCCGTTGCCTGCTGACTGGATGAGTTGCCTTGATTCACATCCTCTTTCGAAGCACAACCTGCCGCTGTGATAACTGTTACTGCACTCATGATGGTAAGTAGCGTTTTTTTCATAATCTTGTTTATACCTCCTAAGAATATGGAATTCGATGGTTTCGTGTTCATTCATCCGTCAAACTGATTATTTCACTCCGGAATGCATCACCCCTCGAATGAAATACTTTTGAGCCATCATGAACACGACCATAACAGGTAAAATGATGAATGTGGATGCGGCCATCAGCTGTGGCCATTGGGTGCCAAGCTCCTTATCCACCATGTAACGAAGGCCGATCTGTACGGTTCTCATATCTGCACTATTCGTAATTAATAGTGGCCACAGATAGCTGTTCCAAGCCCCAAGGAATGCGAACAGACTTAATGTTGCAAGCACTGTCCCCGATAGCGGCAGAATGATTTGAATTAGAATTCGTAGGTGAGAGCAGCCGTCCATTCGCGCAGCTTCCATAAAATCTTTTGGAATCGTGAGAAAGAACTGACGCAGCAAAAATATACCAAAAACACTGCATATACTTGGAATGATTAATCCAGCATAACTGTTCATCCAACCAAGTTCTTTAATAACTAAGTAGGAAGGAATCATCGTAGCTTCAAATGGAATAATGGTTGTAGCTACGATGGCGATGAACATCACCTTTTTACCCCGAAACTCAATCCAAGAAAAGGCATAAGCCGCTAGACTGCTTGTGATGATTTGTCCTACAACCGTGCCTATGGACATCAGGAAGCTGTTGAGGAAGAATCGGCCGAATGGCGCACTTTTCCATGCCTTGATATAGTTATCCCAATGCCATTGCGTTGGCAAAGTGAGAAATGAGCCTGTGAAGATTTGATCGATTTCCTTAAAGGAGGAAAGAACCATCCATAGGAACGGGATCATCATAACAACAGCGCCGAGCACTAGAATGAGATATGTGCTAAGTACCGAGATGTGACCAGATTGCAGTCCCTTCATTATCGAATAGCTTTTCATTTTTGGTGCCGCTTCTCTGGTTTGAGAAAACATCGTCTTACCTTCCTTCTTTTATTGATAGTGTACTTTCTTGCCTAGCAGGAGCATCTGCAACAAGACAAGAAGCAGTACAATCCCGAATATAACCATAGAAATAGCTGACGCATACCCCATTTGGAACAATTCAAAGGCATAATGGTACAACTGGACAACAATGAGTTCACTGCTCTTAGCCGGTCCGCCCTGTGTCATGACATCAACCTGCGAAAACGTCTGAAATTGCTCAATGGTTTGCAGAATCAACAACAGGAAGATCGAAGGCGTCAGCAGAGGCAGCTTGATCTTGATAATCGTCTGCCATTTCGTTGCACCGTCTACCTTGGCAGCTTCCATGACTTGATTATCAATCGATTGAAGACCTGCCAGAAAAATAATGACGCAGTAGCCGATACTCTTCCAAATCGACATGATGGATATAGACAACAGCGAAGTTTTGGTATCGTTCAGCCAGCTTAGCGGCTCGACACCAAACCAGCCAAGGAATTGATTCATCAATCCATAATCAGGATGGAAGATGAACATCCATACAACGGAGATCGCTACCGTCGAGGTTACCATCGGCATAAAAAACATGGAACGAATCAGAACGATTAATTTCTTAGATCCTCGATCTAACAGCAGCGCAAAGAATAGAGCTATGCTCAAAGACCCTGGGACTGTGATGAGAGCAAACAGAAACGTCAGTTTCAATGAGTGATAAAACTCATCGTTCGTGAACATTCTTTCGTAATTTTCCAAGCCTATGAAGGTAGGATTAGGCCGCAACATATCCCAGGAAAAGAAGCTTAATCCAGCACTATAGAATATGGGGATCATTACAAATACAATAAGAACAAGAAGCGAAGGTGCGAGAAACAAGTACCCTGCTAGGTTGTTTTTCCATTTTTCCAGTGTCAAAAACGACCATCCTCTCAACTAACGATAATTAGTAAAATTATTTGACTTATTACTTTTTAAGTTTACGAAAGGTTTGTCATCGCGATATTATCGTTCATTTAATGTTTTGTAAAAGGTAAAGAAGCCATTTCTAATACAAAAGCACAAAAAAGCATACAAAAAAGCTCCCCCACTTGCTCATGGAGAAGCTTTGATCCTTACACTAACGTCAGATAACCCTCAGCTTTGGCGTTCAACTCTTCATAGACTGCGATTACCCCATCTTACTCTTATACTGTGTTGGCGTAACGCCCGTATGGCTCTTAAATAACTTGCAAAAATAACGATAGTCAGAGATGCCAACAGCGCCAGATACTTCATAAATTTTCATGGTGGTTCTCTCCAGCATCTCGCTAGCTTTCTCCATACGCACTCTGTTCACGTATTCCAGAAAATTCTCGCCGATCTCCTGTTTGAACATTTGCCCCGCATACGAAGGATGCATATGCACGAGCTTGGCGAGCTCTGCCAGCTGCAGATCAGCTTGGAAATGCTCGCGAATGTAGCGGCACATCCACTGAATCTCCTTCCGTACCGTTACTGGAGGCTGCGCCTTCTGAGTCCACCATTCGCAGATGGCATCAATGGTTTCCAGCCACCAATCACAGTACGTGTCCCACGTCGTTAGCCGGTCGATCCGGCTTAACCTAGCGACGACTTCGTCTGGCAGCCGCACAAGTTCAGGTTGAAGCATCTGTTTCGTCAGACGGAGCAAATCCCCTGGATGAATGAGCGGCACACCACGCGTAATCATTACAGTGACTGCTTCTCGAAACGCCTCTCCATTCTCGCGCTGCAGCGCTTTGACAACAGCTGCCGTCCATTCTCTCGTCTGTTCCGCATCGAGCCGCCGAAGCACGATGGACGGCTTACTTTGATCTGAATAGAAATACGCAGCTAGTCCATCCCTACCTTTGCGGATAAGATCAGCTAGCTGTTTCACTGTCACTCTTGACTTCCCTAGCTCTTCTACCGAACCAATATGAACGAGGCTTTTCGTAGAAATAATGCTGCTTACCGCCTCTTGCGCCATTCTTGCTAATTGATTCAAATGAAAAGCAGGTACCTCTCGCTTCGATCCAATGAGAAGTAGCAATTGGCTGTGTTGCACAGGGAGAATAGCCAATCCGTTACCCTCGCCTAACATCTGCCCATCCAGTTTGGCTTCAAGTAGATCAGCTAGTTGACTTTGCCGCTGCTCCAGCTCCTCAAGAGAAGTATCGCCTTGCCCTGAACTCTCCGTCGCACGCCAACCTAACGTAATTCCCGTCACATAACTCGCAGACTCTACACCTGCCAGCCATTCACTTGGCACAAGAAGCTCTTGCATACTTCCCTCGTCTTCCAACAGCCGATCTGTCCATTGGCGCTTCTTTGCCCACTTCTTCTCGCGTTCGAGCTTGAGCTGCATCGCCAGCTTCAGATCAATATCCATCTCTTGCACTAGGTCCTCAGCCACCTTGCGGCATGCTTCTAGAATTTGCTCTGGCGTTTGCGCGAGCTTAATTAAGTAGTTATCCACACCTAACTCAATCGCCTGCCTCGCATATTCGAACTCACCGTAAGCAGTTAGGATAACGATTCGGATGCGCGGCCATCTTTTACGCACATAGGCAGCCAGCTCCAGTCCGTTCATATTGGGCATCGTAATATCCGTCAGCAGCAGATGAGGAACTTCCCGCTCGATCATGCTAATTGCTTCTTTGGCACTAGAGGCCGCGCCCATGAACACAAATCCCCCATCTGACCAAGGAATACGCTGCGCAAAGCGCTCCCTTACCCATTTCTCGTCATCTACCATCAGTATTTTCAGCATGATCGTCTCGTCCCCTCCCCGATGCTATCCTTGCTCGATCGACTCTCCGGCCGGCAGATGAATCGTTACCGTTAACCCTTCATCCGGTTCATTGGCAAAATGCAGCCCATACGCATACCCAAATGTCATCCGCAATCGCTCTTGGACATTTCGCATCCCCAGATTGTTCAACCCTTTGTTCGGATTGGCTGTGCCTGAATCTTCTAGCAGTAGTTTCAGCTTCTCTGGTGGGATCCCTGGCCCCGTATCAGAGACTTCCAGAAGCACGCCGTGCCCTTCATGCTCTTTGCCACACACAATAATATGGTTGACGCCTTCCTTACTGAGTCCATAGAAAATACTATTCTCTACTAATGTAATCAACGTCAGTTTCGGAATCGGTGTCCCATTGTAGATCTCAGGCACAGCCATATCCATGACAAAGACGTCCCCGTACCTCAGGTTCATAATCTGCACATAATTGTCCAATTGCGCCAATTCATCCTCGACCGTTACAATGTCCCCTACCTTATCTGTTGAATATTGCAACAACCCCATCAATGAGCGAATCATCTCGCACATCTCCTGCGTATGTCCCGTCTCCCCTAAACAATAGATCGCATTGAGCGTGTTATTCAGAAAATGGGGATGAATCTGTGATTGGAGCACCTTAAGCTCGTGATGTCGCTTCTTTTCTTCCGCTACGCGCAAATCGTCAAACAAGGACTGGATATCGTCCATCATGCCGTTGAAACCATTAGCAATATGAGTGAACTCATCATTGCGTTTGAACTTGATGCGTGCTTCGAGCTCACCACGTGCCGCTGCCTTGAATTGCTTTGTGATCGCCGTCACTGGTTTGCGGATATAGTTCGTAATCCAGATGGATAGGATGAATGCAAGAATAATGGCAACTAACAATACGAATACCAATTGCTCCTTCAGTGACTCTAGTAAAGGAAAAGCTTGCGACTCCTCTATCACGGAGAAGACGAACCAATCCCAGCGGTTTTGATTAGAACTAAGGACCTTGTAGTTGCCAAATGAGGTGTGAACGGTGTTAAAGGAAGTACCACTTTGCTGCGTAAGTGCTTGTAACGCCTCTTTCATTTCCAAATGATTGAGATACGTCTTCGGGTATGCTAGGTACGTGTTCGTGGAGAGGTAATCGCCCTGGCCTGTAAACAAATAGATACGCCGCTGAATGTCCGGATTATCTTGAATAATTTGCGGACCCGTCAGCGCATTTAGATTGACATCCATGGCTACCACCCGCCGATTGTCGATTTGCTTAGCGACTGTCAGCACGAAGTGGTCATTGATCGTATGAGGAGGGCTCCACCAGAAGCCCGTTTTGCTCGTTTGATTGGTGATTTCCGTTATGCGTTCTTGGGGAACATAAACACGATACCCAAACGGAGCAGAAATCCGTACCGCGTTATCTTCAATGACATAAATACTAGAAATCTCCTCCTGGTGGTAGGTTAGTACATTTTCCATGAGCTGGACGAAATCTTTTTCCCCCATATTATAGAGGACTGGCGTGGAGAGGAAAATCAACTGCGTTTGTATATTATTCATTAAAGTTTTAATATAATTTTCGACTTGCACGACAGAGCCTTGCAGCACTTTTTCGTTGTCTTGCTTGATAGGCTCGAAGAGTCGTTGGTAACTGAACACGCCAATCACCAAAAACAGCACGATGACCGACATAAAGGTAAGGATAAAGAGCTTCGTAGAGACGCTGGAAATGAAGTTAGTTCTTCTAAGCCGACGAAACATGCCAGATCCCCCTATACCTACAGACCCTATTATGAAACTCCTATCTACAGTATAGAAAATTAATAGAGATTTAACTAGCTATCGCGCTGAGAATCTCCATAACGGACAACGACGCCCAGCACGTGCTGTGGCGCGTTACGATATAAGTCATAAGCTTCCCCGATACGCTCTAATGGCAAAATGTGCGAGATCAAAGGCGCAATGCTCAGCTTCCGCTCTGCCAATAAACGGATATATTCGGCCATATTGCGGCCCTCAGTCCAGCGAACAAGCCCGATCGGATAGTCGATCCCCTTCATCTCGTAATCTTTCAGATATCGTCCAGGCCCGCCTGCACGGGAGATAAGGATTTGCGCTTCCTTTTGAAACATCAGCTCGCGATTGAATGTCATGCTGACATCGCCAACGATAACAATTTTACCCCTATCCCGAATCCAGCTCAGCGCTTTATCAATCATCTCGCTGTTGCCGCCACCGACACACAGAATGACTGCATCCACACCAGCTCCTCCAGTAATATGCGGTAGGTTATGCATCATGTCTTCCTCGTTGGTATAGACCAACTGTGTGCCGGAAGCCGTAAGCTTCTCCGCACGTTCGGCTACACGATCCATTCCGATAACGATGTTAGCTGAGGCTTCAGCAATCTGGCACACCATCTGCCCTAGTATGCCTAAGCCAACAACGAGGACTGACTCGCCGAATCGCAGATCCGCCTGCCTCAGTGCATGAGTAGCAATAGCGCCGAGCCCTACATGAGCTGCTTCTTGGGCGTCCACTTGCTGGGGCAAGGGAACCACCAGATGCATCGGGACTTTGAGAAGCTCGGCATGACGAACAAACGGCGAACCATAGCAAGCGACGCGGTCCCCTTTCTTCACATGCGTAATACCCTCCCCGACTTCCCTCACCTGCCCCATGGCGCTATAGCCTAAGAAAATCGGCTCGGTAGACTGTATATCTTTCAGCATCATTTCGGTGCCTGGACTGATCGCAGAGTAGACCGTTTCTACCAACACGTAATTGGCTTCTACATTCGGCTCCTCCATGTTCATGATTTCCACGCTGCCTGATCGTGCAATGACTGCTCTCATAGCCGTTACAATCCTCCATTACCCCTTAATTGAACCTAGCAGAGCGCCTTTCACAAAATACTTCTGCAAGAAAGGATAAATAATTAATAACGGCAAGGTAGCCACAACAACGACGGCCATCTTGATCGTTTCTGGCGGCAAGGCATCCAATACGAGTGAATTAATCGACAGCTCTGTCGAGACATTCGGCGTTTGAATCATACTTCGCAGCACAACCTGCATCGGCATGAGCGATTTGTCGGATAGATAGAAAATCCCTTTGAAATACTCATTCCAATGCGTAACGCCATAGAACAAACCAATGGTCGCCATGATCGGCGCTGACAACGGCAGAACAATACGGAATAACGTAGCTAACTCACCACAGCCATCCACCCTAGCAGCTTCCTCTACTTCAGCAGGTAGATTCTCGAAGTATGTTTTGACAATCAGCAAGTTAAAGGTAGATACCATACCGGGTATCACAAGTGCCCAGACCGAATCATATAACCCAAGGCTGCGCACCAAAATGTAAAGCGGGATAATACCGCCGCTGAAAATCATTGTAAAGACAAGCGCCATCAAGATGAAATTGCGGCCTGGCACTGACTTTTTAGATAGCGGATACGCCAGAAGTGTCGTCACAACCAGATTCAGCGTCGTCCCAACCACCGTGATGAATACCGTAATTTTTAATGCTTGAGGAATCCGTGGCGAGCTGAATATCTCTTTGTACGCTTGAAACGTTACATGTTCGGGCCATATGACGAAGCCGCCGTTTTTCATAACTTCCACATAAGGTGTAATGGAGACGATAGCCACATAGTAGAGCGGGAATAACGTAACCAAGGCGAATAAGCCCAAGACGGTATAAATCGCCACATCTGCGGCATGATCCCCTTTGGTTTTATGACTACTCACAAAAGACATGCGAATCCCCTCCTTTTCCAACATTGCGGTTTGAAGCTACCATATGCCAGAGCCTCCCATTTTCTTAGCCAGTCTATTTGCGCCAATTACGAGCACGAGTCCGATGACCGATTTGAACACACCCATGGCTGCAGCCACACCAAACTCAAGACGCTCAAACCCGTAGCGGTACACCCAGGTATCGACAATATCTCCCACATCATAGACACGCGCATTTAAAAAGATAAAAACCTGATCGAAGCCTGCATCCAAAATGCCGCCGATACGAATAATCAGCAGGAGCACGAATACATCACGGATGCCCGGAAGCGTAATATGCCAGAGCTGACGCCAACGTCCTGCACCATCTACGACGGCAGCTTCATAGAGTTCCTGGTTGATGGATGCCAGAGCTGCTAAATAAATAATGGCTCCGAATCCGGTGTTTTTCCAAATTTCTGTCAGAACTAGTAAGGGTCTAAAGAAATCCTTATTCGTTAATAAATCAATCGATCCCCAACCCATATCGCGTACGAAGGTACTGATTAAACCAGATCCTGGCGCTAGGAAGGAGAATGCTAAGCCGTACACAATAACCCACGACAGAAAATAGGGCCCATACGTAATCGTTTGTACAGCGCGTTTAAACCATCTAACCCGGACTTCATTCAACATCAGTGCAAGGATAACATCGGGTACCATGCTGCCAACGATTTTGTAAACACTAATCAGTAAGGTATTTCTCATGATGCGTACAAATTCAGGATTATCAAATATGACTCGGAAATTATCGAACCCCACCCAAGGACTTCCCCAAATTCCTTTCATGAGGTTGTAGTCTTGAAAAGCAATCAGGGCTCCCATCATCGGGGCGTAATGAAATAATGCATAATAGATCAAGCCAGGAATCATCATGAGGTAAAACCATCTGCTCAGATATATACTGCGTAGCTTGCCCTGCCTCATCGGGCGTGAAACGGTAGATTTCTCTTGTTTTGCAGCTATGGTTTCCGCCATCGCCATCTCCTCCTAGTTGTCGTTTCTAGATAGAAGGCAGAAGGAAACCCTTGAACTTTCCTAGGGTTCCCCTCGATGCCTAGCCACATTTTATTTGAAATCGTTCAACTTCTTATCCTTCAGTACCGAGTTAATTTGCTTCGTGTACTCCGTGAAAATATCTCTGCCTTTGTATTTCGTCATCAGCTCTTCACGGTATTGCGGCCAGTTTTTGCCGCTTTTGTCTTCCAACACCGCTTTGATGTGGAATTTACTCATTTCTTTGCGGAAATCTCCAATATTAATGCCAGCAGGAGGAACTAAGCTCACTGGAGGCAAAGCGTTATGCTTCGGAAAGCTCTCAACCGTTTTCAGAATTGCACGGTCATGCTCAGAAATACGGGAATCAATCAACTCAAGTCCAAGTACATTCGGCTCATCCGGCGTAAAGGCAGCGTACACGTTCAACCAGTTGCCAGCTTTGGCGATATCCGCTTCGAAGTTAGCCACGTTCAACGTAATTTTATTGCCGGATTTCGTATAATGTTTGCCTTCTTGACCATAATGCGTAAGCAGGAAGCCTTCTTCACCTGTCAGCCAGTTCAGAATTTCCATGGAGCGCTTCACTTTGTCAGGGGTTTTATCGGCTGTTGTTTTACTAATTAAAATCGTAGCTTCAGGTACGTTGTATTTCCAAAGTACCGGTTTATCCAACGGGTAAATAGGCTGCCAATTGGCTTTGGGATCCAGCGCCTTTGAACGATTTTGTACACTTGTCGCCGAGCTGTCTAACGCCGTATTTTTATCGAGACTAAAGATCATACCAACTTTGCCTTGAGCTGCTTTATCAAAATGAGCAGGTGCCTTATTTAAGAACCAATCCGGATCAACAATTCCTGCATTGTTCCATTCCACGACTTGTTCAAGGACACCTTGCACTTTAAGGTCAGTACGGTTATCCACGTAACTGTTGTCAACAATTTGGAAGTCTGCGACGAAACCATTATTTAACCATTGCGGGAAATCGAGAGGTAAGGTTACACCACTGCCTGCTGCTGAAAAGCCGTACGAATCTTGTTTGCCGTTGCCATCTGGATCACCTTTGGTGAATTGTGTTAAGACATTGGTCAATTCGGCGTAATTTTTCGGAGATTTAAGCCCCAGCTTATCTAGCCAATCCTGGCGGATGTACCAAGACGCATAGGAGTTGCGTTGGAAAGGATCAATCCCACGCGTGAATTCCCCTTGCTTGAGCTGGAACGCATCTACTTCATCTTTGGATACCCATTTGTAGTAGTTTGGAATGGCTTCTTTGGTGAAGTAAGGAGTCAGATTAGCCGTAATCCCATCCGTGATGTATTTCTGTGACTCTGCACCGCCCGCGATGAATAGATCAGGAGCTGCCCCTCCCGCCAATGTGGCGTTGAGCTTATCGTGGTACTCTTTACCTATCACCATATAGTCAATTTTCAAATCTACGTTGAATTTCTCTTCAATGGCTTTCTTCACGAAATCTTTGTCACCGGAAGGCAACGTCACATTCGCTAAGTATGGACTGGCTACTGACCAGTTCAACGCGAGCTTAGCTGGCTTCGCCGCTCCAGTCGCATTGGGTGAACCTGTAGCTGTTCCTGATGTTTCTGTCGGTTTGTTATCTGAACATCCTGTAAGCGCAAACATGGTGGCGAGTCCTAATAGCGTCAATTTTTTCATCGTAAAAACACCCCTCCTATTTATACTTGCGTGAGCTGTGGATCTTGATGCGTGAAACTTGATGCGGAACGCGATTGCTGGGAGCGATTGCTGGAATGATTCATGAATGAGATGACTAGAAGCAATTGGCGCGATCGACTATTGAAAGCGGATACATTCGAATGAAAAGAGTAAGTGTTCACCGCGAATCGTAATTCGATCGTAACCGTAAGCAACAATTCATAACCCCTAAACCGTAAACCTACTAATTCTACCCCCTAAACCGCAAATCGCAAAAACTAATCATGTCATTCTTCACTGCTGGGCTTAGCTATTTGGTAACGTTTACTTGTTCTTAGTATAGGTTGGTTACATGGTCGAAACTAGCAGACGATTTCAAGAAATAGTGGAGATAATGCAGAACTAACTAAAAAGTGTGGAATTTTTCGACATCGAAGGCTAGAACCCTCAGAGCGTATCGTCGAGTTCAAATGGTCTTTTGCATCCATTAGTCCGAATTTGCCCAACTAATCCTACTTTCCACATCATTTAAACCTAATTAGTCCTAAATAACACAACTAAATCAGCCTTAACAACGCCGTAGCGAGGAAAATGAGCAATTAGTTCGGCAAAACCTGACTATTGGCCCTTATCAGACTGGAATCCTCATTTTAATTCGGAAAAATCGGACTAATTCAGATTGTGGCACACAATTTCATACTGAGGAGTGACCGCTTATAAAAAACGCCGCTAGCCCCCATAAGGAGACTGCGACGTTTTTCTTCATTTTGTATCCGTTAATCCGCTTGTTTCTCGTTCTATAAAAGTAAGCGGAACTTCAAATTCGCGCTCCTCGCTTGCCTCTACCGAATGGCCGAACTTATGAAGCAATTTATGGATGGCCATTTGAGCCTGGAGCTCATAAGGGATGTCCCAACTGGATATACCAGGATAACTATGCTTAGCCATATAGTCGTTGTTTATACTAATCATTTGTAAGTGGTTAGGGAAATCGATCCTCTGTCTATTGGCCGCCGAAAGCAGCTTTAATGCCACATGATCATCAAAAGCGATGATTCCCGTTCGCTGCGCTGTCCCAGCCATCACCTCTCGGAGAAATGCATCCACGTCCAGTTCCTTCATTTCAACAATACGATGAGGAATCTCCTCGGGCAGTTGCCCTAAACCCAGATGGAATCCGTTCCGACGCTGTTCATCAATAACATTCGAGTACTTACTGCCTACGTATATGAGTGAATCACAACCGCGATCAGCAAGCAATTTCGTTGATTGTCTACACGCCTCGGCAAAGCCCAAATTCACAGCACCAACAGCAATGTCCTCTGGCCAACCCCAGCCATTAATAAGAACAAGCGGCGTACCGCTATTTACGATTGCGCGTGTAGAATCCTTACCCATCGCTAACCCATGACAGATGAGTCCATCAACTCTTCGCTGTAGTAATACTTCCAAGTTTCTTCGTTCAATAGTTGGATCAAATCCTCCTGAAGAAAAAACGGATAAATGATATCCCGCATGATGAGCTTCCAATTGTAAAAACTCGGCTAACCTTCCGTAATAACTCGTTAACCCAGGAACAATGAGACCAATTTCAAAGGTTTTGTTACGACTTAATCCCGCTGCCATGGTATTGCGTCGATATCCCAGTTGCTCTGCTGCCATTTCCACTTTACGAATCGTCTCTTTGGACGACCGAATTCCACCTCGATTCAGCACGTTGGAGACCGTGGCAATCGATACTCCTGCTGCTGCTGCCACTTCTACAATGGTGACTTGTTTGGGTCTGCTCATCTATGTTTCAGCTCCATCGGTTAAACGTTTAACTAGCTCCTTTAGATTAAATTGAACTGCATAACCTGTCAAGGGAAATGCACCTGAATCACTGAATATTTGGAGAAAAACAGTACGGCTTCCATCCTTTTATCGTCAAAAAAATCGCCCCCAAAGTGTGAACTACAACCTGGAAACGATTATTTTCATCTATCAATTCTCATTAATGCGGGTATACCATCTCAAACTCATCACCGCAAGGACCGCCACTCGGGTTAATTTCCAAGGAAACAGCTTCACCATTTGCTCGATACAATGGACGATAATGATTACTAATATGTGTCGCAGAAGCATTGGCATAGTGGCAAATGAACGCGCGGCGGAATCGGTCCTTGGTCTTATTACGATAAGAACCATGAATTAGGTTGCCATTGAAAAAGAGGACATCCCCGCGGTCCATGATGACCGGCATTGCCTTCTCGTCTTTCGGCGGTTTCACGTAGTGGGTCGTAAAGGATTCCTTCGAATCTGCGAGATCAGGACACGAGATTTCGAGGGCATTCGTTTTCGGTACAACGAGCAACCCCCCATTTTCCTCATCAGCCGCGTCGATCGCTGTCCAAGCAGCAATACAATTGCCCGGTTCTACCTGTAAATAAAAGTTGTCCTGATGAAGCGCCTGCCCACGGGAGCCTGGCGGCTTGTAATAAAACATACTTTGAGCGGCGAGCGCCTCTTCTTCATACAAATCTGCTAACACTTCTAGCACGGGCTGATGCAGCATGTAGCTTTTCGCAGTCTCATTAAACCGATGCGGGTGCATGACACGCGGGTAACGTTTCAATGGATCTACAACTTCCCCCGTCAAGTCAGGATCGAAATGACCTGGAATTGATTGCTGGCTAATCGCTTCAAAAGTTTCATCAATCGCAGCCAAATCCGCTTCTGAGAATAGGCCTTTCACGATTACGTAACCCTCGGTTTCAAAATGCTGTTTTTGTTCCTTCGTCAATTTAACTAGTGACTGTGTCATCCTTATTCCCTCCAATTGAATCTTTATTTCTGTGTCTTTAGCATATCGAAATAACCGGTCACTTAGAAGTACTAATCATGCTAATGATTCCTACAATCCTGCTATCAGTAAATATTTGTATAAATTCGTATCAAAATACTCGGATTTAATGTATAATGAGGATACTTTATTTCAATATGAATGGAGGATGTCCATGACGAACCCACTCTTGCATGACAATTACGATTGTGTAGATGAGGTCCCCTTGCATCGCGTGCGAGGCAATCAACTAGGTATACTGTTAAGTATTGTTACCAGTGTACTCGCCCAGCAGTTTTGGATTCTTGCCATTCCTTTGATCATTCAGCTAATTAGTCGTTCTTATGGTGTAAAATACAACCTTTTTGTCCGACTATTCGCTCCACTCTTTCCCGTCAGTACACGAACGGAAAGCCGCGAACTGCTTCGGTTCAACAATTTGCTAGCCATTCTCTTTCTGATCGTTACCCTTACAGCTTCACTTTTCAATCTCATGGCGCTGGCTTACATCACACTGAGTATGCTCACTATAGCTGTCGTGCTCGCGTTAAGCGGCTTTTGCTTTGGATGCTTCATCTATTTTCAGTGGAAGCAATATTTGGCGCGAAGATCTGCTTAAGTCACAGTCACGACGCGGCTGAAGACTCTCTCATCAACAGAAAGGAGTTAAGAGCGTGTGCTCTTAACTCCTTTTTGAGCGAATATACGGGCTCACTTCTTCGGAGTTGCTATATCTACATACACATTCCCCTCAATGATGAGAGGCTGATACCTTTCCAATCCAGGCAGCTCCATGCCCACAGACGCTCCTACGATATCGAATTCAGCTCCGTGACATGGGCACCAGAAAAAAAGATCCTTCTTTCGATTACGCTGCGCCTCTGTTGCCGGCTCCACCGAACAGCCCAGATGTGTGCAAGCTGATGAAAGAATGACAAGTGCGCCGTTTTCATCTTTGGTCACATAAACGAAGCCTTGTTTTTGCGTCTTCACCCAAGCATCCTCGATCGTAGCGGTATAATAAACTTTTTCGTATCCATTCATCGCACGCAGTTGTTCTACTTGGCCGACCTTTACGAAACTAGAGGGAATCTCCCGTATAGCCGGATCATCCATCTTTTTCCCATGAACCGCTCCGTAATAGAACAAGGCCGTATTCCCAATTAACAAACCGGACACGCCTAATACAACTTTACTTGATGTGCTCAGAAACACTTTTCTAGTGACCTTACGAGGCAATTGAACAGTCATACGATGGTCAACTCCTTCACATTGTATGATATCCGCGAATTGGATACCCTGCTGCCACTACATTGCGCCCACTCATTTTCCACCTAACCAATTATTTTACCTTATTTTAACATATTAACATGAATTTTGTTTGTCTCTGAAAACATAAAAAAGAAGCCAGATCATCGATCACGGCTTCTTTCTTCTTGCGTTCTATCCGAAAAGAGATAATAACTTATTGCAGGCAATACTTTATTCATTTTCAATTCCAATATGGATACATGATATTATTCGAACATTATCCGGTAAACAGGTTACTTCTTTTTTCAATTCTAACGCAGTAATTTTTAGTATGCCCAAAGTTTGATCCCGTTATACATGAGGCTGTCCTTACACCAACCATTTGGCATAGCAGTGTCTCAGCTTCCCATTGTACATGTGGCGTGTAAACTGAAGCGCAAATCCTTGCATTTCTAAATTGCGTTTGCTCACCACATTGTCTGGATGAACCGTTGAATATAAGTATCGGCAGCCCCTCTCCCGCGCACGCTCTTCCCGCAATTCGTGGAAGTAACGTTGCAATCCATAACCACGAACGGTTTCATGAACGATTGTTGCATCGAGAATCGCTACATAGGATAAATCTGATTCAGGAACTCCGAACTCCCTGCCCAGATTACTTTCACTCGAGCCAGGGAACGCCAGAGCGGAGTAGGCCACAAGGTTACCATTTTGAAAAGCGCCGTAGATTTCACCTTGTTCTTCAATCTGAGCGCTCAGGTACTGTTCATCATCCATCGCAAAAAGTTCTTGTGACGGGAGACGAGATACGACATCAACCATCAGCGCTCGAATAGCCGGAACATCCATGTGACCTAATCGGCGGATTTCCAAATCAGCAATATTTTGAACCAACATGACCAAAGCTCCTTCATTAATGAATTTCATTACTTACTAGGCATAAGTTTGCCTACTAGAAAAATTAGAAGGATCATCCCCATATATCCGAAGAGTGGGTATAAATACGTTAGAAGCGAAGTGAAACCAACCTGGCTAATGCCTAAACAGATCAGCAAAATAGCCAAAACAACCCAATTCCGTGGCCATGAACGTATGCGCCCAATATGACGGGTAATACCGAACACATTTCCAATTAATGTCGTTACGATTTCCCCGTATATAACCAGGATGAATAAGACATGGAAGAACCGTCCAAAGCCTCTTATAATTTCAGCCATCGGAATTTCAAAATTCAAGATCTCCGGCATCCGCGAATGTATCGCAAAATGGCTAATGAGCAGCATCAGACCAAGCCCAATGCCTCCCCATAAACCTCCCCATTTCAATATGCTCTCATCCTGCACCTCACTGCCTAATGGCACCAAGACCGCTTGGGCAAAAGCAAAATTTAAGGCGACGTACGTAAACGGACTCATAATCCATTTCAAATGGGCACTCGTTTGCAGTTCTTGCCATTTCACAGCTTCGCCGATTCCATCTATACCAACAACTCGGATGATCACAAGCACCATAAAAAACAGCATCAACGGCATCACAAGCGAATTAATGGCTAGAATCCCATGCATGTCTTTGCTCATGACCAAGTAGCACAGTAACATACTAATAATGACTCCAAATTGATAGGGCAGTCTCAGTTGCTCTTCAAAAATAGAGCCAGTACCCGACATCATCACAGCCGTCACACCGAATAGGATGATAAATGTCAAGGTATTCGCGACTTTTCCAAAGAAATTTCCAAACAAATAATCATTCAGTTCCTGGTAAGAAGACGCCTTAAGTCTGTGCGAGAGAACCATCATTTTCGTCCCAATCCAAATAAAAAAGGCCGTTGCAATCCCTATGCCAACTCCGCCATATGCTCCATAGATAGTGAAAAAATGCATTATAGACTGCCCTGAGGCAAATCCCGCCCCCACTACAGTCCCCATATATGTTGCGGCGATTTGTAATATCATACCCGTTTTCGACTTCATAGCTCCCCCATAGTCAAGCAGTATCTTACATCACCATTGTATGTAAGATAAGCTTGTATATGCCAGTTATGAGATAAACCAATTAGGGATACACTTCTCAAAATTATGATGATCATCCAACACAACATGAATTCTCCCTAACATAGACTGAAGCTGCTCGGGAACTACCTGCAAGGTCCAAGTAATTGTCGGAAAAATAATCATTGCTGTGTATAGCGCATATAATCGCCAGAATTCCCCCGGAACTGTGCCGTTAAAGTAACCTTGTATTTGTCCCCTACAGAACGGGATACTAATTTCGCGGCTAAAATAAGCAATTTTCAAAAAATCATGATAAGGGTCTCCCCAATCGTATCGGTTAAAATCAATGGCCCCCGCGTAGCTGCGATTATGGATGAGCAGATTGCTCGTATGAAAATCATCATGCTGGAAGCGGTTAGGGCGATTGCGCATGTACTTCGCATTAAGATTAATAAAAGAGATGATGGCTTCCTCTTCGGGCAGCTTAACACCGCATTTGCGATAACTCTCAAATTGACGCGTATGCTTGGAGAATCTGATGTCGTGCCAATCTTCGGAGTGAGGGGAAGGTATGTCATGCATGATACGCAGCTCTCGTCCTGCTTCTAAACCAACTTGGTATTGCTCGTCATCCGATAAGGAAGGTAGTATGTCAAATGCATCCTCGCCTTCCATATAACTCAGCAGCATATAGCAAATATCGAGCGATTCGATCACACCGAATTGTATTGGTTTCGAAGTTTTTACCCCTCGATTAAATACGTTCGTAACAACTTCGAATTCTGATTCCTTCTTTTTCATTTGCTCTAGAGGGGCCGTTCGCAAGACATAGTGGGGTGTTTCGCTATTTTCATATACAAAGTACTTACTATCGAAGGAGAATCCTTTCGTAATCCGTGTCATCTCTGTTACGTTGTGCAGGAGGGGGATATGCTTTTGGAGAATTGATAGGTTCATAGGAATGCTCCTTAGGATGAGAAAATTTCACAGACCATTATATTAACTTCTGTGCCGATACTGGAGCTGGCGCAGATTGCTAGTGTATCTAATCATACACAATTCGATTAAATGGAAAACATAAAGCTATTTTAAACCAATTCCCACGATAATTCGATTCAAGTGTAAAATATAATGTAGAAATTCCATCCATTTACTTGGAGCACACGTGATACCCATTCATACGATCTTCTTTTCATTCACAATTTCGCGTCACGCCACTCTGAATTACAACACTTGTGCAATCTCCCACACATGCCCGTCTGGATCGGCAAAACAAGCCGTTCTCCTCCCCCAAGGGCGCGTTATCGGTCCATTCAATAACTTAACGCCACACATTTCCAGTTCATCACATACTTGGTCAACGTCTGACACTTGGATCGTAAACTGAAACCGCGCGCCATCTCCTTTGCTACCAACCTGCTTCGGCTCAATCAATTCGTGTGCATTCGATTGTTTTAACAGATTAATGCTTGTATTGCCATAATTGAACACCGTGCAGTTTTCATCTTCATATATAATCGCAAGTTTGAATGTCTCTAAGTAAAATACCTTTGATCGATGCAAATCTTCTACAAACAATGTGATCTCAGTAATTTTGTTCGCCCAGCTAGCTGTCGTCATCTCATTCGACCCCTTTGCACTTATTTACACTCCTAGTTGGATCATACGAATTGCCCTTTCCATTGTCAATCCTTGCCCAAGCCCCTTTGCAGAGATTGCTATTCATGAAATTGAGAAACTAGGAGTACCAGCGCGGAATATCGTTGCATTACCTGTAGAGAACCTGAAATCTGAGACACATATCATTGACTCTATTCATCGGGTCGATGGCAGAAGTATTCTGGACGGAGCTATGATATGCGCAACTCTCTTTTCGGTTATAGGAACTATCTATGGATTCGTGTTATATTGGGGTCCCATAATTTGGGGATTGCTTGGCTTAATAGGTGGCTTCTTCCTGGGATTGGCAACTGCTTAAATTTCGCAAAGCAAGCGGATTCGTAATTATGCCTCAACGATTACTGTCTAATTCATAAACAGTCGCCTTATGCCACTTCTCTTTAAATTTCTTCTGTTCAATTCGTCTATTATATATAGCTGAAAGGTGCTTATTTTCTGTGAAAAAGGGGGTTGGCCTAATGATAATGTGAAGTACATCGTCAATGCCACATGGGGCAGTTAAGCGCAAATGATCCTCATTGTCTATAGACAACCCTAGGGCAGTTGCTGTCTCAGGGAATTTGGACATGGCATCCGTAGAACTAGAATAAGGAGGATTGTTATTGAGTACATGCATTCTTGCCTGGTTTTTTACGGACCAAGGTATGTTCGGGATGATTTGTTTCAACTGTTCTTCCAATCCTTTTTCAAGATCCTCACTTACATTTGATGCATCAAAATAGATAACATCTACATCCGAGAGTGGTGTTCGTTCTTTAAAGTCATGAAGAAAATCCCATATTTTTGAACGAACAAGTAGTCTGGATAAAAAAACTACCAACACTATGCGAATATCGCGATACTGTTGGCAGTCTTTATTTGCTGTTAGTCTACTTTCATGTAATACAGATTGGTTACATCCTCTTTTACAATGGTATGTTGTCCTGGTGCAAGTGATACACTGACAATGCCATTCGTCATAGCATAGCTTGTTCCATCGATTTTAACTTTCAATCCGTTTGCTGGATTAAACACTAATGTTAATGTTTTTGCTGTTGTTGTGGTAAACCCAACACTAGTTGAGCTCTCCATTTTTAAACATTGCGTTAGGGTTAACCCATTATAGACCACTGTCCCCTTACTAGTTGAAAGGTTTCCGACAATCGTGAAGAAGGGGCTAGTTTTGCCATCAGTAGTAAAATTATGAACAACAGAAGTACCTGGTGTAGTCGTTGGGGCTGGTGTAGTCGTTGGTGCCGGTGTAATTGTCGGTGTAGTCGTAGGTGTTACTGTCGGTGCTGGTGTCGACGTTGGCGGTGTTGAATTACCCCCTACGGATACAAGTTGAGAGGTGTAATTTAATATTTTTGACATAAGTGCTGAATTAAGATCAGATGATGTGTCATCAACTGCATCATTAAATGTCCACGTAAAGTCACCATTACCTAGGCGTCCAGCTTCTGCTGTAACAACTTGTTCAACCGTGCTTACGTTATCTATGTCAGCTACATTTACTCCCGTATCGATCGTAGTATCAAAGTTATTATAAGATGTTCCACCTACTAATGCTTTGTATGAACTTGGAACTGTCTCGCTTCTTGTCGAAGCTAAGTACGCATCAAATGAAGTTGCATTAGCTGGAGCCGATCCTGCGTTGGAATTTGCATAAACAAGTCCTCCAACAAGATCTACAATACTATTATTGTAAGCTTTAATCATACCACCATTCTCACCAGAGAATGTACCTACGGCCCCACCTGCAATATCAGTACCTTGCAAGGAGATCAACATTGGATTTTTAGAATGTCTGTAATAATTGGATTCTACGAAAGCCGAACCTCCTGTTGTCATACCAGATCCATATTTGGAGACGCCATCAAAGAAGTTATTATAAATATGAATAGTTCCTTTTCTAATACGTGGGTGACGTGAGTCAGAATGGTCAAACCAGTTATGGTGGAATGTGACAAAGAATTCAGATGATTCGCTCAGACCGATTAGAGCAGCTTTCCCGGAATCCCAGTAGTGATTATAAGATATCGTCGTATACGTTGATGCGCCTTTAAGGTCAGTTGAACCATCCCCTTTGGCCTGGTCAGCATCACCACCTGCTTTTCCATAAGTAATATCATTATTATGCACCCATATATTCACATTGCTTGTATCCATAGAAACAGCATCATCTTGGAATAACAGGATACCAAGGTTTCTTACTTCTACATTACCGACATTCCTAAGTAGAAATCCCCATCCATAAACAGTTGCATCGTTTCCGATACCTTCAATTGTCGTATTCATTCGTGTATAAGCTGAAGCACCTTTTACTTGAAGAAATCCACTGCTGTTAATGGATGAACCCATGTTAGCATCAGTCACTTTTCCAATAAATCTGATTGCAAGTGGTGACTGATCGTAGCCCTTTTGTCTTAGAGCCAGAATGGCACCTAAACCAACTCCTGTTTGTTTAGTACCTGAGCTACTAGTTATCACATCAAGAGTTACTGTTTGAGCAGTCGCGGATGTTATATAAATAACTTGCGCTCCATTCTGGAGTGTACCATCTTCATTATAAGCACCTGATCCTGTGCCGAATGTGGATTGATTGGCAAAAGCGAATCCAGACCTATCATGTGCCTTTACTGTAATCGTACTTGTAACCGCACTTTCTTTTGAACCACCTGACAGGACCGCTTCAACCTTCATAACATAATTTCCAGCTGCAAGCCCTACAGCATCAGCTCTCCATTTGGAAGGGTATTGTCGGATTAATTGCGTATCAATTTGTTTATATTGCGTATCTGCTGCACTTGCAGGTTTCACATATACATTGTAGCCCTGAGCATTGCTTACAGGTGTCCATTCTACAAAGGCCGTCTCATTCCAGCCTCCACTGCCCGTGATCGAAACACCGAGAGCATGTACAGCCTTGCTGGCCACTCCGCTTGCGATAATAGACAGCGCTAAAGCAAACAATAACACGTAACTCGTTACCTTCGTAACACTTTTGTTCAATGTAATTCCTCCCACGTATAATTATTGTATCGCATCAGAAACCGCTTACAAATTTACTCATCCCTCCTCACTTCATCCAAGCTCAGACTCAGCTTATCAGTATGGAAAGAGGTTCCGAAATAATCATTTGCTCATATTTTCCATTTTTCTGAGTTAATGATTATCACGGAGGAATATGATACTTCCTACAATTCTTCAAAATACTGGGATCACGCAAGATCAAAGCAAAAAAGCTGCCAACTTGGGTGGCAACTTAACGCTGCAAATCCATACAATTTTATTTTATAAACTTTCTTCTCAATGTCCGGGGAATTGCTATCCGTTTACCCACGGGATTTCCTCTTTTCAGGTTTTCAGGCAATCGTCTGCGGATTTGAATCGATCTTTGATTTACCTTGCCCCCGATCGATTGCAGCTCAATGATGTGGTTAAATACGAGCAACCCAACATCTAGGCGGCCAAACCCTACATTGGTGCAGGTAGGTGTACAGGCTATATTCCAGCACCAACTAAAAGCCCCCTCTGGTACAGAGGTGTAATAGTTTCCTCCCCAACTGTCCCCGTTCACGTCCTCGGCATAGTAATAGTACCTGCTGCCTCCAAATTCTGGTAACGAAGATAGGGCTGCCTAATGGCAGCCCTACAAAGTTGAACAAAAACAATTACAAGCCTATAACGATACGAATATTGACTTCTTCATGGAATGTTATAGTGAAGATGTTTTGCGGCGATGTCTCTTAGTTCCCCGCAAGCGCTGCGATATCCGTACCCGTCAATGCGTTGCCAAAAACATATACTTCGTCGATCTTGCCGTTAAAGGCATTCGAGAAATCCGGCCGTCTTCCTATAAACACATGGCTAGTGTTGTTGTATTGTGTCGACGGAATTGAGCTGAGGTTGGAGTTGCTTAATATGCCGTTGACGTAGAGCCTTAACGCGACGCCCGGCTCGTAAACGCCCGCCAGATGGACCCATTGGCCAACCGGCAGCGTACTTGCTGTCTCCACGGTTATGGAAGAATTTGAACCCGTTGCGATTTGAAAGACACCTTTGCCTCCTGATTTCACATTGAGGCTCCATGACCTGGAATTGGCGCCGTACTCCTTCGAGATGATTCTGCCATCGCCCGAGAAGCTGTCAACATAGATCCAGGCGGCAGCAGACACGGCACCGGTGAATTGCAGTGCAGTGGGAGTTCCCAGATCGATTTCATCATTCACGCCATCGAAATCCAGACTGTTTCCAATCTTGCCCGTTGTCCATACGGGGCCGTTGATCAAGGTTCCGTTCAAATGATTGCCCGAAGAATCCGATGCAACAGTTCCCGATGTCTCATCAAGATTCCAGTACCCTGCAATGGATATTGAAGATGCTACTGTGAACTGAATCGTGTACGTATTGCTTGTTGTTCCATCAGCAGAGGTGGTTTTCACTACCGCTGTCCCCGGTAAACTTGCTGGCAAAGAGTACGTGACCGTGGATGGCACTGCGCTGCCCGCATCCTGTGAAATCCCAGTAATCGTCGGTACCGCTGTACCTGCTGGTAAAGCCACGTTATAGGTGAAGGTGTCAGCACCAAAACCAACCACGGATTGGCCATTCACTTGAATATCACTTAGTTTCGATGGAACAACCACTCTATACTCCGCTTGGTTTACCCCATTAACCGAGCTATTTGCCGTGATCGTTGCACTACCCGCGTAAGCTCCAGTGACCTGTACAGAAGTTACATCACTAATGGTTGTAGAAGTTATAGGAGCAGCCGCACTGCTCGATTTCCAGTCTGCACTTAAATTAGATGTGTTCGGGAAAGCTTTGGTCGAATTGATTTGCACAGTCTGCCCAACGGGAACCGTAGTAACCGAATTATCTGCTTTAATCGTAATTGGCACTGAAAATCCATTCGCCAGCCTTATAAACAAAGTAGAATATTCCGCAGCTCTATTAAAAGACGCTTTCGTTCTATCGACTTGAATGGTAAAGGTTACCTGGCTATTGCTTGCAAAAGTCCCCGAAACAGGTGTAACCGTGTACCAGTCCTCTTCCGCATTGCGACGAATTGAATAATTACCTGAACTGGTCAAAGCACCTGTAGAGATTGTGAAGGTAGCCGTGTTATCCGTAGCAGGGATAGCAATCAAATATTTGTCCGATTGAAATGGAATAGGCCGTTTAGGGAACAGACTGCTTCCCCCCACTTCAAACGCACCGATATCCGGAGCACTGCCGGAGTAAGTCTCTGCGAAGTTTTTCACAACGGTTCCTTTATCAATGACATTCACTTCTCTTGCCGTATCGACACCGGAAGCAGTTGGTGTGAATACACCAGCACCAGGATTGGTCATCTTACCAATCTTGAACAACCCGTGTGCTTCTGCACCAGCGTTTGCTAAGATTTGACCTGCTCCATCTGCAGCCGTCGTGCGCCCCAGCGCATCGTAATCGAAATTCGTTCCTGGGTTGATTAATGGATTATCTTCAATATTATAGTAACTAGATGTACCGCTTGTGAAGTTCCTCATGACAACGATTAGGTTATTTTTAGTACCGCCGTACCAGCCCTTTGGTGTACTGCTGCCTACAATCGCTTTCGGAACGGCATAAATGGTATTATTGAAAAACCAAGTTTCGCCGTCATACGTCGTGCTGCTATTACCGCCTAACTTGATGACTGATCCAGTCCCCGTACGTCTGAAATCATTCATATTGTAAAGCACATTGTTGAACGCATAACTAGGTCCCACCATGTTAGGTGCAAAACTCAGCCCGGCATAGCTCATCTCGACACGGTTGTCGAACACTCTGATATTCGACTGCCCGCCGTCAAACTCAACACTGTCATCATTGGAGTAACCAAAAAAGTTGCCATAAATATCAGCATCTTTATAGAACCCGCCGCTTTCTTGGCTATTATAATAACCGCTGATGACATCATTAAACCGGTGATATTCGTCGGTTCCACTGAAGTCGTTATACCGAACTACGATGCCGCCTGCACTTCGAAGATACATCGCCTCAGGACCTTGCGGGTGAGAGTTACTGAACACTTGTCCATCGGAGGTGATTCCCGTCCAAGGATTCGCATAACCTCTCGGTTCGTGAACGTAGCTTCTTTCCACGACAATGTTCTTGGCATCTTCAATCCGGAAGCCGGCATCCCCTTCCAGCGTATTTCCTTGATCGTCGATAGGCGTTCCATAGCCAACATCACTCTTGTTAATAAAATCTAGCTGTTGCTGCGTATGCACGGTATCAACGGCTACCCGTCCCCAACCGGAGATGTCGGAATTGCTAATTCTGACATCATGATTGGTATTATTTAAATAAATACCATTTTTCTTACCGCCTTTGACAATAAAGCCTTCTAATATCGTATAAACCGAATTCGTCACAGCTACGGCATGATCCGTTGCAAACCCAGCATCAATCGTCAGTCCTGTGTCATTGACAACCTTAACCCAACCGTTATTCGTTCCGGTTATCCCATTGATGGTTAAACCACCACTCGTGTATAAACTGGATAACGAAATGGTCTGCGCAATCGTTGGAGTTGACGTCCATGTTCGAACCGTACCTGTCTCCGATTTGATCAACGTACTTCCAAAGTAGATGTCCGATTTCACATCGTAGGAGGTATCCTCATCAAGCCTGACAATACTACCAGAGAAAATCCCTTTATCGGGAATCGTAATTGGCTCCAAAGCTTCCTTCCATACCGTGTCCGCAGACTTCTTATAGTAAAGATGGCGAATTAAATCATCCCGTCCTCCAGCGATATAGACACTGATCGAACTAAATGACGGCGTCAGTGTTAAACCATATACCGGAACAGGCATCCCGGCCACAACACTAACCTGCGCTGATGCCGTGTAGACCGCATTGGTTGCACTAGGCGGTGTTACCGTCGTCGAAGTCGCAGTAATCGTTGCCGTCCCTGTATTCACAGCGGTTACCAATCCTGAATTGACATCCACGGTTGCTACGTTGGTATTGCTGCTGGTCCATTTAACCGCTTGAGGCGCGCCAGCCGGACTAACCGTTGCTACCAGCGTTTCAGTTCCTGCTTTCTCTATCGTCGTAGATGCCTTGTTCAAACTTACACCTGTAGCAGCTATTGGCGTCGAACCTGCGGTTTGAACGATGCTGATATCATCCACATAAGCAATCATGCTGCCGCTAGTTGCGCTAATTGAGAAGACATAAACGCGCATATACTCCGCGTTCGCAGGAACCGTAAAGCTTTTCTGAATTTGGGTGTAGCCAGACGTAACTGTGCCTGTTATACCACCGACATTCATATCATTACCGACTTGTGTTGCCCCTGTGGTACTAAAGTTATCCGGGTTGGCTTTGTTATCATAGAACCGAATCGTCATGCCTGCAGCGGATCCACCACTGACACAAGCGGCGTTACAAGTAGCTACGTTAATATAATAGGATGCATCGTAAGTCTGTCCGGGAATAACTGAAACTAATTGCTGAGCAGGCGTTTTCTGCGAACCTGAACCCGCCGAAATCTTCAAAGCATTATTCCCCGTGCGAGCATAGGTGGAGCCTGCTGGGCTGCCATTCGTAGCCTTTGCTCCAGTAGAGTCAATCTTCCACCCATCGAAAATCGTTATACCTGAACCTGTCGCGCTCTCAAATCCACCGTTGAGCAGCGTTCCGTTCCCATATGCTGAGGCCGGAGCAGCCATACCTAACGGGATAAATGCCAGCATCAAGCAAAATACTAATACTCTACACAAAAGATTTTTAAAAGAGTGAGTCATCAACACTTTCCTCCTTTGATTCGCTTCCTTGCAAGCCCTTTTTCAAACATCAGTCAGTGGATTCTGGATGCAATCTTCAATTGCAATCGCTTACAAATAGCTGAATATGATCCATCAAACCTTGTCATCTTTTTACCTACCTACTCATCCCTCCTTCCCTCTCCCGGGTGATCCACCTAGTCACTTCCTTACTAAGGGGCTCTGCCACGTGCTCAGTATGTGTTCGCAAGCAAATGACAGTCAACATTCATTTGTTCAGCAGCCGCTTTCCAGTACTTTTCGCAGGTCCATAGCGTACACATGCCGCTTTCCTTCATGAATAGAGTCGAACGATATGTGAGTCCCTGCCCGATTCCATCGAGGATGCAAATCGCAACGTATATCACCATCGATATCCGGCAACGAGTAATAGGAGCCGAGCGTCAAACCCCGTTTATTTTTCAAAGAGTACACGTACAAATGCCGATAACCATCCGCATCCGGATAACTGTCATAGAGCATGTACTGTCGATCTGGTGAGTAACTGCAGTGACCGTCTCTCAAGAAAAATGAGTTATCGATCATTTCGGCCTCATGCGTTAGATCTCTAAGCTCATATAACTGATCACCTGCATCACCGTTTTCCACTCCGCGTGAATGAAAAACAATCGTTTCGCTGTCACGCCAATGATAATGAGAGGCATACGAATAATCGGACAAGAGGAATAGACCAGATCCATCACGGTTGACCGTAAGGATAGCCGTTTCCCAGACTTCGCCAGGCTCTGGAAAATAACGAACAAGGAAAACGAGACGGGAGCCATCCGTATTGAAAGTAATATGGTTAATCAGCAACTTCTTGTCTTGACCCTGAAAGCGGGATTTCGTGAAGTCCCATATATGCTGAAGTGACAATACGAGTCGGGACTCGCCTGTGGACAAGTCGATTAGAAAAATCCCGTCAGCCGTCGAATGACGAGCCTCTTTATAAGGGTCCTCTCTCCCTTCGTACCCATAACCAGGCCGGAAATCGAACATACGGTCAAAACTAATACTTACCGCATACGTACCTGTGGGATCGACATTGGCCACCGGCAGTGCTAGTTGTCGGGAGGATCCTGTATGAATATTGTGCACAATTCCTCTGTATGTTTCGCCATCCCTTGTGTTGTAGATGATTTCCTCTTCTGGAAAAGCAGGGTGCCACTGCAGCATGCTCCCCTGCTGAAAATTCCAAGCAGTCGTTTCCGCCACGGGATGAAAAGAATGGTCCAGCATATCGATGAACCCTACAACGGCGTTGTCTGCCGCGTGCGGAAGTCGATCCATGAACTCGACTTTATGACATAGATGATATCGGTCACTTTGACTCCACGCAGGTGTATCGTAATAACCAAAAAAATAATGCCCATCTTCTTGTGTTACCCGTTCTGCCTTTGTTAGCTCGTTTTTGATAGAATGCATGCGATACTCTCCTCCTTTTTTATCCTGCTTTTCACTTGTCACTCTTTATCGTTTTGTCCCAATCTGCCCTGGCCAAGTATACATTCGATCTGCCGCCGAGGTCGGAAGAGAACACAATATGCTGGTCATCTCGGGTAAAAAGAGGATGCGGATGCGACATCTGGCTACGCCAAGAGGTACCATGTGCACAAAGAAGGCCGACTTCAATGGTATCCCCTTCGTATCTTAACAAGGACATATAGTTCCCTTTATCCTCCATCACTTCTCGAATCGGTGCACGATCACCGACACCCATGGTTTCCTGGTAGTTCATCTGAACATGGGAAGGCCGAGTGTATGGGTAATCATATCTTCTCTCGTTCGAGCCATCCACGTTGATGAAAATATCGCCATGACGCAGAAACTCATCTCCGATCGTCTCCCTAGATGAATATTGCGCGCCAATCCTGCCGCTGGCGGTAAAAAATTCATGTCCGATTCGTTCCAAATTGACCTTCTGATCCACAAGCGGATACACTTTGTCATGATCGATACGCGCCGTCCACATTCGCTGAACTTGAAGCCATGGACCTTCATGGCAAAACAAAATGATATTCGAGTCCACCGGACTTATATTCACATGGGAAATATATTGCCCTTCTCCCCATACCACGTAAGGAGTTGTTCTTTCGATGTCATAACGGATGACCACGCTCGTTGGTCTGCGGAAGTGCTTTTCCCTGTGTGTGGAATACGTACCACCTGTTTCCGTACAGAGTTCCATATGTTCCACATACGAGAAAGCTAGGAATTTTCCAGAGTTATCTATAGATAGATCACTGGCTTTGAAACCTAGTGGAATTTGCATTAGCTCCTCGATTTCCAAATTATCAAGACGAACCCGCATTAGTGTACGATCGGCAAAATAATAGACAATATGATGCCAGGCATCGAGTACCGAGCTGAAAGGAATAACCCCCTCACGATCGGTGATTTGCACCATTTGTCCATCCTTGAACCGTAATGTATACAATTGCATCGAACCTGTACGGTTAGAAGCCAGTAGGATGTAATTGTTTTCCGAATCAATCAATGTTTTGGTGAAATAGGGATGATACGTATCACCGGAATTGTCCGTGAGCTGTATCACCTCGACTCCCGTCAACTCGTCTTGCTTTCTGGTTATCGTTGAGTAATATACATCGCCTTTCATTTCCATCCACTCCTCATTAATTATTCTGCTGCCTATAAAATTGCTAACATCCTGTTCATCGCAGAGGCTTCAATTCCTGCAAGCAGGACGATGCCAATACCGTGAGGATCGTTCGTAACCACCTTAAGATCATATTTGTAATAATCAGGGGAAAAGGAATATTTGGATCCACAGCACACACCATGGACAGATCCATTTCCTTCAAAGGCATGGCTGATCAATGCACGCCACGCCTTGCGTACGGCATTCGCATAAGGGAGGGGCTTATCCAGCCAGCCAAAGCGCACACCTCTCGCAAAAGCATAAATAAACATCGATGTGCAGGACGTTTCCTCGAACGAACCCTCATCAGTCAATACTTGATGCCACAAGCCATTCTTCCCTTGGCGGGCCAGTAACCCTTCAGAGAAATCTTGGAAGAAGGCAAGCAGCGCACCTCTGTCCGGGTGGTCCTCCGGCATGATCTCCAGCAGCTCCGATAAAGAGAAGAGTACCCAGCCATTGCCGCGTCCCCAAGGTATCCCATTAGCCATATGACATTTGAAATCATAGACATGAGACATCAGCTTTTCCTCAGTGAGATACAAATATTTCTTGAAAAGGAGAAACTGTCTGGCCGCATCATCGAGCCATTTGCGTTCTCCTGTCAGCTTGTAATAACGACACAGGAATGGGGTGCTCATGTATAAGTCGTCCGCCCATAAGGTATTTTCCATGTAATAGCCTTTGGATTCCCGATAGAATGCACCGTCATTCTGCCGCTCTTGCGTGCCCGCCATATAATCGGCAATGATATGTGCCAGACTGACAAAACCGTCCTCTTGCGCCTCTTTATTCGCCTCCAACATCGCGCTGCCGATTGAACCGCAATCATCCAGCATCTTCATATCAACCAGCTTCGTGTTCATCGCAGGATATCCATACTGCTCACGGTCCCACAGCGCGTAGCTGTACATGGTCGTACATGTTCTCAAATGTTGAACTACGTATCGGACGATATCATGTCTCACGAGTTTTCTGCCCGTCTGGAGGAGACCATACAAAGTCACACCGATTGGATAGTTCCATCTTGCATAACGGGCATTCTGCAGGTATGGCCTGACCCAAATACCTGGCCTGTCTACCCGCCAATAGGTGTGGTTACCAGCTTGTATTTCGAACAAACTGCTCATCGTTTGCAACTGCTCCGGGCTAATACCTTCGGATCGCTCCAGCGGACCAACGTATAGCCAACATTCATCCGTACCTTTCACCGAATGCGGTTGACTGAACGAATACGCTTCATCGCAAGCGGACACTTCCAATGAGAACCCCCAGTCTCTCTCCCCGCAGGTCGACTCAATTAACCAATTGTGTGTTCCGTAGGCGAGATTGACCTCAACCTCAAATGACCCTTCCATCTCCGATAGAGCGACTAGCTCATCGTTAACCCAGATACGCAGCTGTCCGGATGACCATCCTTTCAGAGTGAATGGATTCCGACCGGGGAGGACAGACTCCCCTTTCGACCACGCATAGGCCACTTTACCCGGCTGCATCCCAAATATACGAGCGCAGTTCGACAGCGACGCTTGATCTGTCGTCCACGCCTGACAAGGATACCACTTGACTGGGGAGTCCAGTTCAGATCCTTTCACATCGGGAAAGTTCGTTTCACCTAACCATTCCTCGTCTTGCGGCTCCGAATACAGCCAGCCGCCACAGTCATATCTTTCATGAAACGGGTTCATGAAATCCAGAGGAGTAGAATGGCTGCGATTTGAGCCAAATACACAGCCAAAGCCAGAAGCTACTTTGCGGAAGACGAGTAGGAAAGCATTCCAGCCTTTATGCAATGGAACTTCAACAATCTTGCGTGTCTCTACGTTTACCTCTTCGGCTACACCTGATTTATAAAGCAGCTTGCCATTTAGCAGCAACTTGGTCGGACCATAACAATTGAGGGCTGTTTCGACAGTCCTGACATTGTCACTCCAAAGCATGCCAAGGGCGAAAGCATATTGACCGGAAGAAGCATCGGAATGTTTATCCCCCATATTAAAGTCGAATCTGCCATCGGACAGCTGAGGAATCGAAAGCCTGCTGAAGCACCGAAATACGAACGGATGCGGGGGATTGTTCGCTATATAGGCACCTGCAATTGTCTCCAGGATGGTGTCCGTGTCCTGGTCTGCCAGCATATAGGCCATGCTGGCTTCCACTTCGAAATAAAGTTTCATACTCTCTCCTCCTTTCGCCTTTAAATATAGGTTCCATGGTGAATATCAGTCTATAATCATTTGTTCAGATATGAGCATTGGTGCGCAAGACTGCGACGTCCGGCGGGCATGCTTCACTTGCGCAAACATGCCGCCTATGTTCCGTCCTACATTTACACAAAAACGCCCTTCTTACGGTTATTTCCCCGTTTGAAGGACGCTTGTTACTCACTTATTTCATTAGACTACCCGAAGTAGGAACCTCTTGCATCCGTTCACGGTACTGACCAGGTGTCTCCCCCTCAACCTTGCGGAAAGAACGGATGAAATTCGTTGAATTCGTATATTTCAACTTTTCGGAAATGTCGGAGATTTTCATATTCGTTTCTACGAGCATCTTCTTGGCTAACGTCAGTCGGTATTGTAACAAATAATCACCGAAATTGACGCCAGCCTCCTGGCGAAATACTTTGCTGACATAATGAGGATGGTACTCGATACGATCGGCACATAGCTCTAACGTTAGGTCTGAATCATATTCTTCGTGAATGATCTGGATGACAGCTTCCGAAATTTTGCGGAATTGATGGCTTCGTCTTTCCTCTAACAGTAACAATACTGGACCTACAACAACTTCCTTAAACCAAGCCTCGACCTCTTCCGTCGTTCTCAGCTTGAACAGACTTTCCACGATCGATTCATCATCTTTCATAAGCGTACGAATCGAAATTCCTTGATCCTGGAGCAGACTACCCAGTTCGGATAAGAACCTGATAAGGGAAAACTGGTAATCATGGAAGTGAAATGGCTGTACGACCAATTCCCGGACCATTTGATGCAGAAGAAGAGTTGCTTGTTCCAAGTCAGAGGCATTAATGGCCTGTCTGAGCTCATCCGAAATTTTGACGGGATACGAAGTCTCCGCGGGGGTATCTGCAAAAATATCACGTATCGATATAATCGTCTCGTGACCGAGCTTAACGCGGTATCTGAGGGCATCAATTGCTTCTTTATAAGCTTTTGGCACCTTCGTCCACGCCTCGAAGGCATAACTAAGTCCGACGCTAACCGATATATTTAAATACGTGCGAACCGCTCGTTGAATCTCCTCTGCCAATTGATATACATCTTCTTCCCAAGCCGGATCCGTTTGGTCAGTACCTAGAATGGTCAGCTGAGATTCGTGCAGAACGATGGGATTGAGCAGGGTATGTTGTGGAGCAAGCTCCCCCGCAATATTGTTTACAGCAAACAAAAGCAGATCCAGATCCTTCTCCTCATACCGGCTTCCTTCAAGCGTGTCGATTTCTATCGCCATCACATACATGCGCTGCCAACGCTGCGGGAATTGTAGAATCAACAACTTCTCCTTTATTTCCCTTGGTCCAACCTCGCCAAAAAAGAGCTTTTGCACAAAAAATTGATTCAACTGTACAACCTGCCCCTGGATTTGCCCAGACATTTCCTGTTGTCGGTTCAACAAGGATAGAAAACGTTTGCCGATTTGCTGCAGTTCGTCCTCGCGTTTGAGATGAGGGGTAGGTTGGTGGGTATCCTGTCCGATAACTGTGGCATAAAGCTTGCGTATTGGACTGTAGAATCGGTTCGATCCCATGACAGAGAATATAAGTACAAGAAGAATGATGATAAAGCAGATCCAGATGGTAAACCGCCCGATCGCTTTCGATTCTTGCGTGATCATATCGATTGAAACCGCAGACACATACATCCATCCAGTGAGACTGGAACGAATAAAGGTAACAGAATACTCCTGCTTGCCATAGTGAACATTGACTTTGCCCACCTCAGCATCCAACCGTTTCAATTCTTGGGCTAGCTCCGTTTCACCAAGAAAGGAACGCGTGAAACTTTCATCTTGATAGCCAAGCAGTTTCATCTCACTATCTAACATAAATACACTACCAAGAGGGCTTGTGTCTAACAGCAGCTTACGCAGGTGTGAGAAGGGGATATCTGCCGTGATTATCACATCAGGGTCTGGATCATAAGCTGGTTTTTTACTGATCATGCGAATCCCATTCTTATTTGATTCCCAAACTGTCTTTTGCGGAATTTCCAAAGTTGGATGGCTGTTATCTTGATTGAACGGATAAATCCCCTTATTTCCGATCTGCCATTTGCCGTGCATGTTGTAGAATTCAATATCACTAACACCGAGCTCAAACACCTGCAATTGCCGAATCGTCCCTGTTAATTGATCAAATTCGTTATAATATTTACCCTCCAGCGGCAAGGAAAGCACACTCTCCACAAATGGAGAATGAAGCATCGTTGTGGCGGATGCTTCTACCGTTTTCAAGTTCTGCTCGATGCGTGACTGGCTTAGCTTTAATATTTGTAAATTGCCTTCCTCCACATAATTTTGAATTGTACCGGATGTGCGAAAATATGAAAAAAATCCCAATGCCAGCAGAGGTACGACACCAAGGACAAACCCGTACAACACTAATTTATTTAGATATGTTAGACCTCGAGTTTTCATGAATATACCTCCGCTGCTGGATGTTTAATCTTTCAGTTCTAATTTTAGCATATAACAAATGATAGCCAGTCGATTCACCGAAAGTAAGCGGAAAAAGACGGAAGAAATCTCCCATCTTTTAAATAGCCGATTATTTACCGCCTTGCTTCTTGTAATCCTCTGTAAATTCCTTGATGATTTGATCGCCGCCTGCTTTGCTCCACTGTTCAAGGGATTTTTTGTAGCCAGCCTCGTCGATTTCACCCATGATGAATTTAATCTGAGCATCACGACTAATTTTATCTAGTTCTGGTCCTTTCTCGGTCTTGGTTTTGGAATCAAGTGGTGTTGTTACATCGTAAATGGCAATTTTGGCATTATCAGCTACCATCTTTTTCCCTTTTATGACGAGTGGGTCTGTTGATTTAATAGGTAACTCATTACTCGGATTTGCGACTCCAAAATTGAGATAGTTAGCATCCGATTTGCGGTCTTCAGCGCGGGGATTCACAGGCTCAACGAATCCATCTACAATCTTATAATCAATATCTTTAATACCTTTCCCCGTCAAAGTTAACATTTCGGGGGTCGACATTTTATCATAGAACGCTAGAATTTTTCTGAATTCCGCTTCCGATTTAATGCTGCTCTTGGAAAATAAAATGGCTCCATTATACCCTGAAGTAGCCGATACTTTCAGCCCTAGTGGTCCTGTCACACCTTGAATCAAATCAAATTCCGCCTTCGGATTTATCTTTACCGCTTCTTTCTGAATAACCGGAGCATCAGATTCGACCGCGATCATGATTCCCGCTTTCCCTTGCGCCATCATATCCCGGCGTTGCTGCGTATTGATGATAGGAAAGTCGGAATTCATTAATTTCTCGGCAAACAGCTTCTTGTAAAATTTGAGACCATCCAAATACTCTGGCGTCATGAAGTTGGGAACCACTTGCCCGTTCTGCACGCCATAATTCATCGGGGCTCCGTGGTAAACGGCAATGCTGCGAACCATGGCATTTAAACCGTCTTCCACCAATCCGACCGTATCTTTCTTACCGTTCCCATCGGGATCATTTTCCGTAAATGCTTTCGATATTTTATACAAATCATCTAACGTCTTTGGCATCGCTAATCCTAATTTATCCAGCCAATCCTTGCGAATCGTAATGACGTGGCGGGCAGCATCCCTGTGACGGGGAAGCATGTAGAATTTGCCATCAATCGCGATTCCTTTCAACACTTCTGGGTCCATTTGTTTGCTCAAATTCGGATAGTCCTTCAGATAAGGACCTACTTCCCAGAAAGCTCCTGACCGAGCTGCATTAATGATGTTGGCGGATTTGGTTTCATTCGTGAACATGACTTGCGGAAGCGTTCCAGAAGCCATTGTGGCGTTCAACTTCTCTTTATAAGCCGTTTCCGGTACCCAAGTGATATTCAATTTCGTATTCGTAAGTTTTTCTAGTTCTTTTTGCACATCACTTGTTTCCTTCGGTGCTACGCCTTGCAACGTACTCATTATTTCAATTGTCGTAGGCTGTGTGTCCTTCGATGTTCCCGTTTGCTGCGCAGACGTTGGCTGTTCAGATGTTTGCTTCTCCGCAGAACAAGCTGTCATCAGCAAACCAACCATACTAACTGCCACCACTGCTTTTACTCCCATATTTCTACGCATAGCCATGTGTTCAAGACCTCCATTTTATAATAGTTGAGAATGCTATGGTTAAATGGGTTCTAGTTATCATCAACCTTTGATAGAACCCATCATAACACCTTTCGCGAAATGCTTTTGTAAAAAAGGATAAACGCATAAGATTGGAAGCGTAGCCACCGTAATGACAGCCATTTTCACCGTTTCTGGCGGCAATTGGATATCCCCGTCTAGGTTCGCTGCATCGTCTAACCGGCCCTCGGATAACAAAACAAAGGAGCGCAGCAGCACTTGAATTGGCCATTTGTCCGTATCTCGGATGTACAGAATGGCAGACATGAACGTATTCCAATGACCAACTGCGTAGAATAGACCGAATGTTGCAAGCGCCGGCAGCGAGAGCGGAAGTATGATGCGTATAAGGATACTAAGATCATTGGCACCGTCGATTTTGGCTGATTCCTCAATGCCATCTGGCATCTGCTGGAAGAAGTTTTTGAGAATAATGAGATTAAAGGTACTAATTGCACTCGGAATAATGAGCGCCCACATGGAATCCAGCAGTCCCAAGGCTTTCACAATCAAGAACGTAGGAATCATGCCTCCGCTGAATAGGAGCGTGAAAATGACCATCATCATAATCGGTCTACGTCCAATCAAATCTCTTCTGGAAAGTGGATAAGCCATCAAGCAAGTCATGATTAGATTAACTATGGTTCCGCCGACTGTTATCAGAACGGTGACCAGAAGGCTATTCAGAATGCGGTCCGTGGAGAAAATAAAACGGTATGCATCCAGCGTGAAATGCGTTGGGAACAATACGAAATCTTTCGTAAGCTTTTCCGTTGGACTAGCGAATGATGAACTAACAATATGGACAAAGGGAAGCAGCGTACTCAGTGCAAATAAGATCAGAATTGTATAATTGATAACGTCAAACAGACGGGAACCCCAACTTCGATCGTGAATCATATGTCTCACCCCTTCTTAAAATATGCCTTCTTCTCCAAATTTTTTGGATAACCGATTGGCGAGTACGACTAGAATAAGGCCAACGACTGATTTGAACACACCTATGGCCGTCGAATAACTATACATCCCGTTCAGGATACCAGCGGTGTAGACATACGTATCAAATATCTCAGCTACTTCACGGTTGAGCGAGTTAAGAAGCAAATAGACATGCTCGAATCCAAGCTCAAGAATATTACCAAGCTGCAAAATAAACATAATTAGAATGGTGCTCCGGATCGACGGCAGTGTGATATGCCACAATTGCCGCAAACGTCCTGCCCCGTCCATACGTGCCGCTTCGTAAAGATGCGTATCCACCCCTGCCAGTGCAGCGAGAAAGATGATCGTTCCCCATCCTGTATCGCGCCATATATTTTGCAGGATATACATCGGGATAAATTTGTCCGGGTCCATCATAAACGTAAAAGGTTCAAAACCGAGTGAAACGATCCACTTCTGAAATACGCCATCATGGGACTCAAACAATACATAGAACATACCGATAATGATTACCCAAGACATGAAGTGTGGAATGTAGATCAGCGTTTGGATCGCTTTCTTGAACTTTTCCTTCCTCAGTTCATTGAGCATAAGCGCTACAATAATCGGCATCGGAAAGACAACGATCAGATGGATGAGAGACAAGACCAGCGTGTTCTTCAGTAGTTTGAAGAATGTAGGTTCACTGAACAAACGGATAAAATGCTTCAAACCTACCCACTTACTACCGGATATCCCCTGGAACGGAGAGTAATCCTGAAACCCAATCGCAATTCCCCACATGGGACCGTATTTGAATAGTAAAAAGTAGACAATCCCCGGCAACAGCATCAGATACAGCCACCGATCCTTGAGTAGCTTTCCCGTCAGGCGATTCAATCTTCTCCTTTTAGCAAGTGCGTCAGCCTGTTTATGTGCTGAATAATCGATTGCAGCCATTATGTCGTTCACTCCTTCTGTCTAATGAATCATGCCCGCCGCATCCTTCCGGAGCGACGATTACAATTTCATATTAGTGACCGGAGGAAATATCCGTCTATAATCATTTGTTCAGGATGGGTTATCATCCTGCGTCCCGCGTATAACTAACCCGTTTTGATCATTTGATCGACTCGTCCATCAGGGATGATTGGGTAATAGAAAAAGCCCCAGTGACTGTACGAGCTCACCGGGACTATCTGATCCTGCCGACATCTTTCCGCGGCAGCTTTATTTTCAAGCTTTATAATAATCCTCCCATAGTGGGGCGATATACTTTTCTAAAGTTTTCACAACGGCATCTCTACGACCCTCTTCGACATTTATAGTGTCATTTGCAATATCATTTCTAATTCGTATGAGCACAAATAATGGAGGCAATGCAGCTGCACGAAGAGCTTTAATCATGTTTTCTTCTTGTGGCGTAATCGTCATATCGTAATCAGACTTCCTTTCTGATAGATCTCTACTTGGAATAACTTCAGTATAAACGTTAACATTAGTGTTAGAGTCAAGAGGGGCCGCGTATGTTGGAGCAGCAATTGTGTTACACTGTTGAAAAATTGAGATAGAGGTGATCCACTAGCCTAATACCGAGGCATATTCGGCCTCCAAAGGCGGTATCTCTGCACTAACCCATGCGATGGCCATTAGTTTAGGGGCTACGATATTCGCGTCAATGCGATATCTCCAGGGTGGATTGAAGCAAGGGCCGAGGGCAGTTTTATTTCAATGTAAATGCTGCACGGAAATAGGCATCTCGAGCTAATCCCAAGTACTATGCATACCAATGCTGCTAGAAGGCAGCCCACTTTTACTACCATAAATTCCCATAAAGTCGAAGGAAATTTATACAAATATGATTACTTCCATCATACACCAATCGATTCCTCTTTGTACCACTCGCTATAGGGCCAAATACGTTAGAAAAAGCCCATGAGTTGATTAGACTCATGGGCTTTCGTGTTTACAACTTATTAGTGACTAGGTACTACGTATACACTGCCATCAGACAACACTTGTACAGTGCCCGAAGCTGATTCAATTTCACGAAGTGCCCAATGCTCCTGCGGAACATCCGGCCAGCTTGATGACTTCACGTCGGCTGTCGGTCGCTCGAACAATCGGTTTAATATCGTCACTGCTTCCGCACGATTCAATTGATTATCCGGGAGGAAGGTACCATCGGAATAACCTTGTAAAATGCCTGCTTGCGAAGCTTGCTTAATCGCTTCGAAAGCCCAGTGCTCTTGCGTATCGCTGTAACCTGCATAAGCAGTGTTTCCAGTTGCTCCAACTGGAAGCAGTCTAGCAGCAATGTTAGCAATCTCGCCGCGAGTAATCGCATCGTTAGGACGGAAGCCGGTATCATCCCCGAGCATCACTCCTGCGCGCTGCATGTTGGCAATAGCTTCAGCAGCCCAATGTCCTTTGGCAACGTCCGGATAACCACTAGGTTGTGCCGAAACTGATGCAATGTCCGACTTAGCAGCGCCAATACGATTCAAAATTGTCGCCAATTCCGCACGCGTAATGGCTTGCGTTGGGTGGAATGTGCCGTCTGGGTAACCGGACAAATACGGTTTCAGAGCTCCAGCTCCATTTTTCTGAATAATGGTAAATGTACTGAATTTACTGATCTCAATAGCAATTCCGATTGGTTTACCATCCGCATCATAACGGATTTCTCCTTGCGTAAGCACCTTTTCGCCGTCGCTATGTTCAATATACACAGCAAGTCCATCCAGTACTTGTTTCGCCGCTGCTGCGTTTTCTGGCAAACTCAAATTATTCAGTGGGAACACGACTTCCGTCTTGTATCCCGAATAGTTGGTCTCAATCTTAAGCGGTTGACCAATAATGGTGACCGATCTACCTTCTGCATCTTTGAGAACCAGATCAGCGGATTGCACGCGTGTTGTTACTTCACTGCGCTCAGCCTCAGCACGGACCGGAACAATTCGGAAGTAAGCATCTTTTCCGTCTTTGCCCATTTGCTGTAGGGACTCTACTGATACGGTGATCTGCCCATCAGGCAGCACCAACTGCAGCGCCATTCCTCCATCTGCCAGCAAACTTACCGTCTCCGCATTTAAGCTGACAATTCGCTCATCTGCAGGACTATCTGGCAAGTCTGTTACATAGATGCGAGCAACTTGATCCTTATTCTCTGTAGCCTTTTCCAAGATCTTACGTGCATCTGAAGTACTCAATTTCACGGTATCTAGCGCTTTGCGATCTACCGATTGGGTTCGCACGATGTTGGTTTGGAACGTCCAACCTCCCGAACTTCCCGCAACCGTCGTTTGGCGGATTCCATTATCACTAGATTCCGGTACACGTTTTACGTCGATGGAATATGTCTGAGAAGACTTAAGATCGGCTGATTCCACATTGACGATAATCGTATTGTTTCCAATTTCAATAACAGGTGTAAAAGTGCCGCCGCCTTTACGTTTTACATTGCGCACCGTTACAGTCGCCTCTGGATCATTTGTAATCGCCTTGATTGTGGCGCTATAGTTTTCAGTAACTGAAATCGTTCCGTATTTCAGCTTGTATGGCGTAAAAACACCATCCAAGAGGGTATCTGCCTCTAAGCTCGCCAGTAATGGCGGCTGACCAGGCACTGTCTGCTTACGCAATACAGATACAATATAGGTGAGTGCGGTGCTATCTTGAGCTTCCACCTTAATCGTAAAGGTTTGTGCTTCCTTCGTAAATGGAAGTGACATGACAGTTCCGTTCGTTACCTTTTGACCATTAACATAGATGACAGCATCCGATTGTGCAGCAACTGGTAGAAGCTTAAACTCACCAGCTGTATAAGGTACAAGAACCTCATAATTTGCTACTGCCGGGTTGAAGTCAGTTAACAACTGAGCTCCGTCCGTAGCGAGTCCCAAGCTTTGCAGTTGCGCATTGCCACTTAGTTCTCGAACAACGGTTACTTGGTAGTTACGTGTTTCTGATCCGTCTGGTGAGGTCACAACCACAGGGATTTGATTCTCGCCAACTTGCAGCTGAATTGCTTGAGAAGCTTGCCCGCCCTGAACGGATTGACCTTTGACCTTAATGCCCGAACCGGCTTTGATTGCACCAGGTGTCAAGGTTACTGTGTCCACGGTATTATCCACATAAACGGCATAGTTTTCTTCCGTCCCAGTGAAGGCTTTCGCCGGTAGTACATCTCCCGGTTGCGAAGCCGTGGCATTATTCAGCTTCAATGTAGTCAATAATGCTTCTTTGGAACCTGTTCCATCAAGATTCAGCGTGTAGGACTTGTCTCCTGCGCTAACGGAGTGTACGTTGATAGATACTGATTTCCCAGTAGCAGGTACGGTGATATCGACATAACCGCTCTCAGGAACTATCGTGCCGTCGATCGTCACGACAGAAGTAGCAGCCATCGGAACTGCATACACACGAACATTGTCTGAATAGGCTACTGCTTGATATACGGTTGTACCAAATTGATACGGCGCACTCATCTGCGCATTGCCCGTTGTCAATGCCGCAAGATCGCTAGGAGTTGCCGGAATCGCTTCAGGTATACCTCGGATGATTTCAAATCCATACTCGGTTTTGTTGCCAACTCCATCAGTAGCCGTCATCGTAAACTGTACGCGATCCGTCGATGCTCCCCACGCTAATGGTGCGTAGTAATAGAATTTTCCTTTATCATCCAAGGGAACATTCGTACCATTCACCACAAGCTTAGCTCCCACATCTGTTTGACCAGTAATATACATTCTGCTGATATCTGTGATAATACCATTCAGTGAAATCGGCTTGCCTTCCGCATCATTGCCACCGGAAGCGATTAACATCGGTCCAGTACGGTCAACGAACACTTTGCGGTATGCCGTAGAGCGGTCACCGCGCTCATTCACAGATTCAACCAACACGTTATATTCTCGTTCTTTCAATACCGCAACTCCAAGCAGATCTTGAAGAACGAATGCGGCAGTTCCTCCTGCTGCTACTTGTTCATTGCTGCCAAGCTGCTGTCCGTTTATGAACAAAGTCAAAGTAGCGTTTTGATCAGCAGTCACCTTCAAGGAGGCTTGTTCTGCCGCAGTAAGCATCAGTTTCTCTTTATTACCGTCATATGACGTATACGCTTGTTCAATAACCGCTTTTGTGCCAGCATCAATCGCCACAGACAACGTTGGCGGTTGTGGAACTGGCAAATCTGCCAATACACTCGCAGACGTCGGGCTGAGCACAATACGTCCTTGTTCATTGCCAAAAGCTGAGACAGAGATATCGTATTTTTTACCAGGAGTTAACTCGGTAATAACAGCATTCTGCTCACTTCCCGCTTGAGGCGGCAGATCCATGATTGGAACTGCAGCTTTACCACTCGCGCTTTCACTAGCCCAAACGCGATAAGCTGTCACATCACCTGCAATCGAAGCCCAACGCAAGGATACTTCTCCATTTCCAGTAGAAAGCACCTCAAGTTGCTCAGGTGTACCCAGCGTAATAGGAGCAGTCACCTCTACAGTTGCATCCGTAATAACATGAATAGGTGCTTTATCTGCACTTTCTCCTACAACAGAAAGATAATAAGTTCCAGGCAGCAAGGAAGTCGGAAGATCAATCGCTTTACTTCCGGACGAAGGCAAACCGCTTTGAATAACTTCTCCAACCCACTGATCAGCACTGTCTGTTAACATCATGGTTACTTGCGCATCAGACGATGCATTCTCCATAGACCACGTTACTTGAATACGATTTTCCACGCCAGCTACAGCATTTACCGAAGCTTTAATATCAGGCAGAGGAATTAATTTCTGAATTTGCAGATCAACTTTTGTAGCATTTTGAATCATCCATTTGCCAGCTGGTGCATTCAGGAGCGACACATAAAGTGTATCCCTGCCATCATTCACTGGATTTGGTGTCGAGATCTTCGTCTGTTCTAGTGGATCTCCACTTGAGCTTGCACTTGATACTCGATCTGATGCGGGCTGTAAATAGGCGTTACCATCAGGAGCATCGAAGTTCAGCGTGTACGGTGAACCATCAGGTGCTGTAATGACGGTATTAGCATTGCCGCCGCTAACCGTTAGCATGTAATTGCCATTCTCAGCAATTTCTAGATATTTGCTGAATCGGCCTTCCATCCCCAATGGTTTAATTGACTTGAACTTCCTAGTTGACTTGTAGGCAATAACACTTGTATAAGAGCTGCTTACAACTTTCCACTGTCCCTTCAAATCAACATCGTCTAGGAAAATCGTTTTCTTCTGCTGCGATTCGTCATACAGAACATTCATTCCTGGCAGACCCGTATTAGGTTGAAGCTTGTAAAGATCACCTTTGGGCGTATACAGTTTTGTCTGTTCATTTGCGCCATAAATCTCTACGATTGCTTGGCCATTATCTGTCTGAGTCATGTCAAACACGGTAGGGTAAACTTGATCCTGTACCCACTGCATGACATCCTCTATTTTTGTTTTGGACGGAACACTGTTTAATACGGCGCTTGGACTTGTGCCTGCGCTGATCATCCAAGTTCCTGCCTCGACCGCATCCACCAACGTGTACACGTACCCCTTATCGTCGAAAGCATTCCAATCCGGATCGCTCTGTGCTGTGTGTAAACTATAAGGCCGTCCATCCGGCTTATAGACAATAATATCGCCTTGAGCTTCACCAACTTTAAGGACGTAACTTCCACGCTCTTTCACTGTAAGAGAAGTAACCGAGCGATCTGGTGTTTGCGCCCACAGCTTCGCCAATTCATCCAACTTCAGCGAATCGCTGGCAAATAACAATTCATTCACTTGAATGTGACTATTACCGCTTGTTGTCAGACTCCATTTGCCTGCATACAACGATACACGCATATAAGTCATTTGGCTGTCAGCATCATAACTGATTTCTGGATACACAGTCTGCTCATAACTTTGTTTAGATGCAGTACCTTTCAATGCAGCAGTTCGTTGATCTCCTGTTAAGGCAATAAGTGCCGTGTAGGAACGATCCACTGTAAAAGAAGCCGTCGACTTCCCACTGGAAGCATTGGTTTCTGTTGTGATCAGTGGTGTTTGATCTACTGACGTGAGCTGTCCATTCACAATGCGCGCTTTCGCATCGATATGGACCGAATCATCCGGTTGGAAAGACAGACTTACCGGTGTTAGGTCAAATACGCGCTTCAGCGGATTGGCAGCAGCAATTCTGACATCGTTAAGCTGTTTGCCCGAATCTGTATTCTTTAAGAACAATTCTTCCGCTATGTCCAGCCATGGTTCTGCTGCGTCCATAAAATCAGAGACATTGTTCATGAAATCCAGACCTTTTTCCCACCACGACTTCTTAGGCGGCTCTGCTTCCACTTCGAACAGAATCGTATTGTTATTGAACGTATACTTCAGATTAGCGCCTACCCCGTTATGTCTGAAAGTACCATTAATGCCCTTTTCATTTACACTAAGTGCAACGTTACTCACTGTCGCTCCGCCAATACGCGGAATTCCTTTTGGAACATAAACCGTTCCTTTAATAGCACCGTTGAATCCCTTTTGATTAAAAGAGTACGTGCCAATGGCTCCTTTGACGACTTCAAAAAGGTTGATATCGCCTTTCGTTGCAAAGCCCGGCGCGGAAAATCCTTTGATGCCAGCGGTTGCTGGATTCACTACGGTTTGCATGTCCATGTTCTTCACTGGCAGCCAATAGTAGTATTCCGTTCCGCTGCCGTTAAAGCCGTAGTTCGATAGATTCATATCAATGGAATCGGTACCAATTAGATTAAACTTGTAATTGGCCTGCGGATGCTTCATTTCAGGAACAATGAGATCGTTCACAGATCCAGTGACACTGAACTTCTGAGGAATCTGCGATTTATCTGCAAGTTTGTCCACGTTACCGAATAGATAATTGACTTGTAGACCTGTCGAAGCAAGCTTCACTTTCTTGTACATGCCAAAACTTACGCCATCCAAACGTCCTTGTTTGGTTTTCATATTCAAGTCGAAGCTTAAGTTCGTATCTGGCAAGCTGCCTGTTCCCTGAACACCGACATAAGGAATGCGGCTTTCCACAACGAATTTCGTATCACTTGCTTTGATTGGGCCCACCTGAAAGCTATTCTTCATCGTGTAAGTACCCGACAAATCAAAGCGGTTATTTCGGAATATCAGGTTATCAAACGGCACCGTTTCCTTAGCCTTTTGAGTTCCTACTTGCAAGCCGATTTCTAAATCACCCGTTAAACGCAGGCCGTCCTTTGTAAAAATAAACGAGCTTGCTTTGACCGGCATGTCCATGTTCAAGTAGTCTGTCGCTGCCGAGCCGCTCAAATCCAAAGCGAACTTGTCTGACGTGATGGTAAATGGCCCCTCATGAATCGTGTAAGACACATTCGAACCGAGTGCTCCACCGCCGTTGACATATAAGCGGCCATCGCCGGTTATTGTCGCTGGTTGTTTTGTTTTGTCCACGGAAAGACTTGTCCCTTTGAACATTACTGAGTCATTAATGATTACCGGTTCGGTAGTGTCATTAAGTGTATAGAGACCAGCACTATTCGGATTCTCCGTAAACGGCCCCTGCAGACCAAGACTGTTTGCCTCGTTGCTAGCTGACGAGCTCGGCACATCTACTCTAGCGAAGTTTCTTGGTTTGTAGAAGTCTAATGCTGTTATCATCAAACCTTCAGTAAATACATAATCTTCATAGAAATCATGCTCCAGGTGTATATCATATTTGCCCGGCGGCAATTCATCCTTCCATGTCAATTCCAACTGGCGTTCATTAATAACATTGTAAATAAGGGGATATTGCTTGCCGTCCTTACTTTGCAAATAATAATGAATATCTGCTAACGGTTTACGAAGTAAATTAGGTATACCTACACCGATTGCGACCAATCGCATCTTATCTTTCACATGCAGAACCGAAGCGCCTACGCGATCAATATCGACATCCGGTTTTACCATACTCGGATCATCTTTCATAATAAATCGTTTTATTTCCGTATAGCTCTTACCAATTTCATTTGTTGCATAGCCACGTGTTTCATATTCTTGATGCCACGTAAGGCCTTTTAATTCTACCGTAAAGGAGCTCGTCCCTTCTTCTGTACCCGTATACGGTACTTGAACCCAAGGGCCGAATTTCTCTGGTATCACTCCATCACTTGGAAAATACTCTCGGTACTCTCCCCCTCGTGCTGTAATGTCTTTCGTTCCATCATCATAAACATTCGTAATTACACTGACGATATCATTCGTATGCTTTGGATCAAACTGAAGAATCGGATCCACCGTAAGCTTAACACCTGGCGCTGTCGGAGGCGTATATCCGTACAGCCAAGTTTCGTTCTTAATAGCTGCGGGCTCAGACCCAACTACAGATCCGAAAACTTTATTCATAATATCAATTTCATCACGATTTCCGCCAAACATGACGAAATTTTTGCCGTCAAACGCCATGTTGGCATTGGTTAATGGAAAAGGCACCTGATTGGGTTGCCCCTGGACCTCATAAACCTTTCCCTTATCGTCCATATTGCTTTTATACATAACTCCGGTAGAAAATTTCAATGGAGCAGTTTCCCACTTAGTTCCATTCCAGCCATAGGCCATACTCCCCCTCGTAGGTGGATATGTGCTCGATGGCAGCTTTAATTTCGGAACCAATTCGTTATTGTAAGTATGAACATAATCGCGTTCCCCGCCAAAAAAGACAACACGCCGTCCGTCATAGGCCATCGCCTGCCCCCAACGTCCGTAACCCTCTGGACCAGGTGTCGAACTCCAATTCTTTGCTTCCCTGTCCCATTTCCATAATAATGGAGAGCTGTCATCGTGCGTGATCGTTTTCGTTGTTTTCGTACCTTCACTCGTATACTCTTTCGTAATAGAACCTGCGTTTCCACCATAAAGCACAGCAGTTTTGCCGTCAAAAGCCATCTGCCCGCCATATGCAGCAGGGGGCTTGTCATCAGGCGTAGCCTGCGTCCAGCCGGTTCCATCCCACAGCCAAGTATCGTCCTGGAGATGCTTAGAACTTCCACTGCCTGAATATCCGCCGAACAGGACCAACTGATCGCCGTTATAGGCAAGCTGAGCTCCTCCGCGAGCTATTGGTGAATCAGTAAGTCCTTGAACTTGCTCCCACTTGGCTTCCATACCATCCCACAGCCAAGTATCACCTAGCAACGTGCCAGACTGACCCTCGCCTCCGAATAGAAGAACTTTCTCAGTAGCTGGATCATAGGCCATGACTGCGCCTTTGCGTTTTGATGGAGAAGGAGTTAGATGTTGAAGTTCCTGCCATGTTTTCTCATAGCCATCCCATATCCAAGTCTCATCGAAAAGGCCGCTATTCCCCTGACCTCCGAACATGACTACATTCTCAGCCATCTCGTCGAAAACCATGGATGCACCTTGTCTAGCATCAGGTGCAAGATTCGTTGTTACTCTCTGCCAAGTATAATCCGTAATTTTTGTTGCAGGACCGTATGTATTCTGCAGCACTGTGTTAGTCCCGGGAGCCACATCTTTAGCTTGAGCTACACTCGAACCGCCGTACAGAAACGGTATGTACTGGAATAGCAATGCAGCAATTAATAGTTTGGCCCATCCGGTTTTGCGACGTCTATTCAACGTTTATACCTCTTTTCCTGGTTTTCATCAACAAATGCACAAGTATAGTCCTAAAACACCACTCCTAATTACCTATTTCTTGTGGAAATTTGTCGATGTTAATAATGTTTATATCGGTATTGTATCATTTAATGTTTAGAAAAGTATTAATTTTATAATAGTTTTTGTCGAAATTATGCAACCAATGTCCTATATATGTTCACTTATTTGCAACTTATTAACGCTCAACTGCATAAGAAAAGAGCCGCCACATGGCAAGCCCTAATGAATCCCTCTATTTTTCCAAAACACGATTTAAACATGACTTATTTATTTAAAAAACTCTTCTGGATAGCAAGGTCTGAACTTAACTACCTTGTCGACTTACCGAAGTTTAAATCTGACCAGATGATCGGTCAAATGTTCGCGTTCTAAGATTTCAATCTGTTTGCTTCCTATTAGGTCAAAATGTGGATATTCATCACGATAATGGATGTAATCTGGATTTAAGCCATTCGCCAAGCACCATGCCTTCAAGCGTTCAAGATCACAGCATCCCACCTTAGTGATTGTCTTCACTCCTGGAAAGCGAGGTTCTATCCAATAATGCGTCAAGAAGGCAATTTCCCCCTGTAAGCATTTGCTTTTCCATTCATTCAGCTCTTGTCGGGATACTCCGAAAGCCATATCATTAATCTCCTATTCAGTGTAAGCGTCATGAAACCTAACCTTGATTACCCTCTACAGCGATCAGTAGAATCGCGGCAGCTAACCCCAGTCTGCGATCTAGCTTCTTGTCGTCAGCAGAGAAATCAAGATTTAACTTTTGGACAAAAGGATTAAAATTCTGTTTGAACTCCGCCACCTTGGTTCCGCCAATCTCAATGTGGTAATGTTGCGGGATCAAATTCGTTAGAAACCTTCGCAGAAGAGCAAGCAGCGAATTATCCTCCTTCATTAATCCGATCTCCGCATCATTCGGGCCCATAATAATCCATTCATCTTTGAAAATTGATTTCAACCCTTTGCGTCGCAAAGAGCCTACCTTTTGCCCAGTTTCTACATCAACTACGTCAAAGACTCCTGAGAAATCAATAACACTTCGTGCTTGAATACTGATCAACTCAGTTTGCATCGTTTCATCGCCATATATTCGAATATCTTCCTTCAGCTTGAAGGCTTTCATCTTTGAGAACAGAATTGCCCTTTCATTAGCGTCGAATATGTCAATTTTAGCGCCGACTAGAGAGAGGATCTGTTTTCTAATCACGAACTTGTGATGGTTAAATTTCGGATTCAAGTCTTCACCCCCTGCTATAAGTAATAAAAGCTTAGATTCTCTTTCAATAACGCCACCAATAACTACGGCAACAATCTGATTCTAATACCCGCTGTATAAAATAATATCGCTTTAAATGTAATAGCAATCAAAATAACCATGAGTCCTGCTACTACAATGGCCAGACGTACTTTCCCCTCATCTTTAAAGAGTAATAATAAACCTTTATATACTACAATTCCAAGGAATCCACCTACACTATTCAAAATAATATCATCTATATCTGTTGCCCCAATGCCAAATACATATTGGAACATCTCAACAAGTACACTGACTAGAAAAACAATACCTATACTGACAGATATTTTCTTGTTCCTCTTTAGTAATTGTAGATACATGCCCAAAGGCATAAACAATATAATATTGCCCAGTATATTCGACATTACGATAATAGGCGAAACATTTTTCTCGTTTAATAGATAATTATATATCGTATTAAAGGGGATTACATCTACAGATCTATGGTACATTCTGTCTGGACTGAATAAGTCGAATGGCGAAACATACTTAAAAAGAAATACAAGCAGAAACAGATAGATATACGCTATTAAAAATACACCAAATAATATAAATGAAATCAGATTTCGTTTTCTAAACATCATCACTTTCAACTCCGCTACAATTGTTCCATCACTAATGGTGAAGATGGTTTTCGATGACAAAGAAATGATTGAACATACCTATTACACGTATTTGATTGCCCTCATCTCCGAAAATATAAGATTCCGCTGTCATATAGAAAATAAGATGGGTTAGTTTTGAGGTCATCAAATCATTCTTAGTATGAAAGCAATTCGTGCTTTCAGCAGGTTCGCAATCAATCTTCTGGACGTTAAGCAAATACATTCGATAATCTCTAGAGCTCGGTCTTGTCAAAGCCATCACGAACAAGAACAGAGCGATAATGATTACGATTACTACATAACTTTTCTTTTTGAAAATCCTTCCCCCTCCTCTTCATTTTATCCTTCAATATCTACCTCCAATACGAATACCCATACCCTTCCATGCATCCAATCAAATCCCTTTATTTCCCTATTAAAAAATCCACGTATCTACCAGTATCTATGTACAATCACTATTAGAATTTTTCCTTATACTATATAAAGACTTCACATCCAAATTATGGGAGGTGTTACAATGTTAAAGCGTTCCTTAGTTGAAAGTATATTGTCGTTACTTGATATCGAGACTATTAAGAAGATCAAAGCGGAATATTTTAATGGGAAAGAAACGAAATTATCATTTGAAGTAGCCCAGAGTCCAATTGAAAGAGAAGTAATGTTATCAGCGTGGTTAGACAGCATCAAATGGAGAGCCCTAGCAGAGTTTAAGATTGAGCTCTACGACGGAACAAGCTACAAAATCAAGTTTGGCGATGACTAAACGGTAGCTAATTGATCAAAAAGAGACCCACAGCAACGGGCTGCGGGTCTAAGTTATATATTTTAAAAGGGGGTCGAGTTTTATTATAATCCTGAATGATTAATGCCAGATGAAAATTAGATTTCAATCTTGTAACAAATATTTACGCCCGTGCGACATCCGTTAAACTACGTTCACCGTCGCCCCTGATATAAACGTTGACTGAACGCTTCAGCTACATTTAGAAGAGCTACGGGAAACAAAATGTAGTACCATGAATCCCACCAAACTGTACTATACAAAATTCCAACTTTTTTTAAAGCAAATGTCACTGTTACTGTAACCATTAGTAGGATTACAATTTTGAACCACTTCTGTATCCTGCTCATCTTCACCAAAGCAACTATAATTATACAAATACTTATGTAATACACAACCGAAAAAGCACTTGTATCATAGGATGGATTCTCATACCACCCCGGCGTGTAAATTCTATTTGAAAATAACATTATGGGGAGAAAATGCAACGTACCCGATAAGGGGCCGATGCACAAAAATAAAAATAGAGAATGAAGGAAACCATCTAAGGAAATTATTATCCGTCGATATATGATTTTGGAGAGTGGGAAATAGACTAGAAGACCTATAACCGTATATACAATTCGCCACCAATGCAGCGTATAGAGTTGAAGCTCCACGAATAACCACTCAATTCCAGCGAACAATCCGACCGCCATAATAATCCAAACCCAGCTTAGTTGAAAAACGGATAAAATTAATGCAGCCACAGGAACAGCAAGCATATTCGAAGCAATGGCACCCAAATGACTATCGTAATAGGTATTGTATTTAATGATTTTCGGGTGATATAAATAGCTTCCCAAGAAAATATAGATGACGGCCTCAATCAGATATGCCATTTCAACAAGGACTAGAAATTGTAATAAAGTATGCATGCTTCTTTGTTTATAAAATACAAGGGCAAGTAAAATCAAGAATAGTACACTCAGTCCCATATACCAGATTGCCTGATGAGACATTGCTAATCCCCCTATTCATTTATCATATCCATATCCTTTCATATCTTTTCTTATTATGGAGATTATATACAGGAACTACATAGATCCTTTCGTTTAAAATGGCTGGATGGAGGCAGTTCATCGAGCTGTTACAAATCAAAAAAGACCGCGATTTACGCGGACTTCATTCAGACCTATGTTCAGTTATGACTATTTGGACGCACCCAACATACGGTCAACCGTTTTACTCAGCTGGCCAAAGATAAAGTTCGGCGCGATTCGGTTCATCATTTTCAAAGCGTTGCTCTGGCCGGGTCTAATTTCATATTGGTCACGCTTGATTCCTTTAATTGCATAACTCACCATGTCCGTGACTCGCATCGCCTTTGAACCTGACATATCAGTCGGGTCGAATGCATCCACCAGGGGTGTTTCCGTCAATGGCGGAGCCAGTTCGAATACCTTGACTTTGGTATGTTTTAGTTGTGCTCTGAGCGACAACGTATACGAATGAACGCCGGCCTTTGCTGCGCAATAAATAGGCGAGATCGGAAGAGGCACGAAGGCAAGACCTGATGAGACATTTACGATCGCAGCCGATTCTTGCATTTTCAAATGCGTCAGGAACTGTTGTACCATCCAGATCGGACCACTGAGGTTCGTAGCAATCTCGCTGTTCAAATCCGCTGGGTTGGCATTCGTTTCATGCAGATTTATTTTTCGCATAAGACCCGCGTTATTAATCAAGACATTGATCTTGGGAAATTGCTTCACCACCGCAGTATACAAGGCTGCAATCGCCCCAGGATCTCCCGCATCGCTTTGAAAGGTATGTACATGAGGCAGCTTTCGCTTAACTTCATCCAGCTTAACTTGATCCCGACCCGTGATAATTACCGTATTTCCAAGCTCCAACAGCTGACTTGCAAATTCGAAGCCAATGCCGGAAGACCCGCCAGTAATAAGAACGGTATTGCCGCTCATTTTCATCAGATTCCACCCGTCCCTTCCATTTCCATCGATGATACATGCTACCCATAAGTTTACATGAAGTTGATATCGATAGGAAGGCATTCTACAAATCAAGCGTAGCTTCTTTGCTTCGTTTCTTGGATTTGGATGGCAGAGTTGCCGTCAGGGTCGCCGCGATTAGCAGCAAGCCGCAGAGCAGCACGCGGATCGAAGGCTTATTGCCGAGCAGTGCATAATCAAGCGCCGCCGTTACGGCGGGCTCCAAGCAGAACAGGATCGAGACGGTGACCGGCGGCAGCCGGCGTTGACCGTGCACCTGCAGGAGATTCGCTGCGAGCGATACGAACACGACCATAAAGGCAATGCCTGCGAGTGTCTCTGGTTGGGAGGTCAACGCCGATAGTGCTGCCGCTTCTTGGTTGAAGCAAGCATAGATCGCTGCCGCCACAGCGAAAAACAACATGCAGCCCACGATGCCCAACACGGAAACTTGCGATACGGTTGCCCCCTCCTTCGCTAGCAATCGATGGGTCAAGACGATCGAATACGCATACCCAATCATGCCGATAAAAGCTAATCCATCGCCAAGATTCATGCCTTGTTCTTGTGGCCCGATCAAAAAGGCAATGGCGGCAATCGCAATAGCAATGGCCGCTTTCTCTTGCCCTGTTGGCTTGCACCGGTCATGCACCCAGCGCAATAGCGGCACCACGCAGATGATGAAGCTGTTGATGACCACAACGCGCGTCGGGGTCGTGAGCTGTACTGCGTAAATCGAGAAGAAGCTCAACACGAAATTGGACAATCCGAGGTGGACCAAGCCCACTCTCCAGATTCGCCTCGGCATTGCCCGAAGTGATCGATGGAAGATCGTGAAATATACCAAGGACACAGCAGCATACCGCCAAAATTGAAACAGCATCTGTGGGTACTCAGCGGTCGTGGACTTCATTACGATGTAGGATAGCCCCCAGATCAATACCGCGCCAAGAACGGCCACATATCCAAACAAATCACTGCCTCCTTATTTACTTCCCACCTCGACCGAATACACCGCCATTATGCGCATAAAATTCAGGGAGCAATTGGAATTGCCCATCAACGGCTTCTATCCAGCTGCCATTAGGCATGGGATGCTTTTCCTTCATGACTTCCCAGTTGGTATAGTTTTGTTTGCCATTGGATTCGATCAAACCCATGGACAGTCCTGGAACAGGCAGGAGATGCGCTGCCAGATTCTTATTCCAATCAACCATTACTGGATTCGCAGTCAAATCAGCGCAGAAGCAAGGAATGCCATACTCACTAGCTAGCTTCGCCACTCTCAAGCTCATGCTCATCGTCTTAGCTACCGGCTTTAAGGCAAAAGCCCCGTACCCCATTTGGATTCGCTCCAACGCATCCTTTTCATTATGGACACTTTCGTCACCTGTCACCCTGACTGGAAGATCAGAAACATCCTCGTGAATATGCTCCGGAAATGGCTCTTCCACCAATAAAATGTGGGCTAGAGCCCCCATTCGCTCTGCCGCATCCACCAATCTCCAGAGGAGCTCCTTGCTTTCGTACCGCCCATTGATGTCTAAGTAATACGCAATGCGTCCGTTTGCTGTGTGGAGGCAGTTACGGTTTCCTGCTATACGATGAATCTCTTTCAATCTTTGTATATCCCATTCGATCATTTTTTCGGGATCTCCGTCCTGTTTAGGATCCGAGCCCAATTTAATTTTCAGCACAAAATAACCCTCATCAAGCAGCGCCACAACATCCGCCTCTGTCATCCCATACGAAACGACTGGCGTACATGCAAGCCGTTCATGCCGAGCAACCAGCATGGATCTGTACTCTTCTGGAATCAGCTCCGTGAAGCGAGCGCCAGGTGTTTTATGACTCAGCAGCATCCAAGCTGCATGGTCAACAGGAACTAAGGCATTTAGCGCAAAGGTAACTCGGAGTGAGTTCCCCTCCCATACACGGGAAGCATAGTCATAAGCCTGCGCTACTAGCGGATCCAAGATGTCCATTGGGGTCTCAAATGTCATATGCTGAGCGGCTAACAATGCATGTTGGGTGATCTCCTTCATGAATACGTTACCTCGTTCATTACCCCACCCCGTGTACACCTGTGGGTCAGACCACAGAATACTCTGAACACCTAAGCCCACACCAACATCCCCCTCTGTATCCTCCAAGGAAACGAAGGACTGCCAGAGCTCATTCACATAGCCACCTTTGAAACCGAATGGGGCAAGTAACGGTTCACGTTCAACCGTGAGATTCGTTTTCTTAATCATTATCATCTTAGTGCCCCTTTACTTTCATTCGATACTGTGCTGCGAAAGCAGCCCCTTCGTAACCTTGATCTTCCTCTGATAATTGCTTTAGGGCTATCTGTTCGCCGCCTAACAAGTACGATTTTCTAGCAGCCAGTGCAGCAAGTTCCCCCTCAAGCAGTTGATTAATGGCTAGGAAAGGTCCTGTATCTCCAGCCAAGTATGGCAAGCTTGCTTCCAAGAAAGAACGATACAGTCGCTTGCTATCCACCTGCAGATGCTTAACCGTATTCTCCGTCACAATCGTAGCATAGAAGGGCAAATACCCTTGTGTCGCACCAATGCTAAGGAATCCTTTGCGCCCATCCTGCCAATTAAGTTCAATATGATGCTGAAGATGAATACCTGTGGAGCGTACACTTTCAATTCCCGGTCCCATGATAGCTTGCAGCAAATAGAAAGCATGTATGCCGTAATTGAAATCATCAACAGAACAACCCGCCAACATAGTCACGATGGGGTCGTCCAGATCATGCTGCTGATGCCATTCTTTGACCTCTTCGCAGACACTTAACGAAGAACCGCCTATTATACGAACACCAGTTCGTTCCCATTCCAAGAGCTGCTGAATGTCCCGCATGTTCCCTGCCATCGGCTTATCAAGCAATATGGCTTTGCCCGCTTGAACAAAAGGACGTGCACGCTCCACATGCAAGTCCCAATTCACACTATGGATGATTACAGCATCTACGAGTGGTACCATGTCTTCTAACGATTCACAAACTGTCGTGATTTCGTGTTTTTCGGCAAATTGTAAGGCATATCCTTCTTCGTGGACGGTTCCCCCGTCGAATACGGCAACTACTTGATGGCCTAATTCTTTAATAATGGGTACCCAATTGCCGGGGTGTGAAGTGTCCAAATCTACAATACCAATTCGCAGCGTTTGCATTCTCAATCCTCCTATTCCAAACTCTATTCTTCTAGGTTTCTGGCCTATGCTTGTGCCGCAACTATTCATTCACGCATATAGATCGGTGCTTAAATATTTCAGTCCTGAGTCGTTAATAGTCAATACGATCCGTGCACCCTTCTCTCGCGACTTCAGCAATTGTAAGGCCGCAGCAACGTTGGCCCCAGACGAATAACCCGCAAAAATTCCCTCTTCGCGCGCTAATCTCCTACAAGCCTCCATCGCAGCCTCGTCGGTAACCGTCAAGAAACCAAAGATCAAGTTTCGATCAACCAATGGCAACGCCATACTATAGCCGCCGCCTTGCAGCCTGTGGCTCGCATTGGACTGCATTCCACCCGCCAGATAAGGTGCCCCTTCCGGCTCTACCACATAACTGCGAATGACAGGATTATAGGCATTCAACCTTTTGGCACAGCCCCCAAACGTTCCACCACTCCCTGCAAAGTCAAGGAATACATCAAATTCGCCCTTCGTTTGCTCCCATATCTCTTCTGCTGTATGCAATTCATGCGCAAGCAAACTCCCGCGATGATGGAATTGATCCGCACGGAATGCGCTTCGTTCGTGAACGATTTGGAGAGTTGCTGCATCTACTCGCGCAAGATCTTCACCCGACACTTGACCGGGCACGGAGCCAGCTGCTTGTTCAACTAGTACGACCTCAGCACCAAGTGCACGCATCATTCGCGCTCTCTCCATTGAATTCCCTTTTGACATAACCGCAACAAATGGGTACCCTTTCACCGTACAGACGATAGCAAGCCCCGTTCCAGTATTGCCGCTAGTCAGTTCCACGACCGTCTGTCCTGGCGTAAGCGTGCCATCCCGCTCTGCTTCCTCGATGATTTGAAGCGCAATTCGATCCTTCTTACTAAAGCCAGGATTGAGGTATTCAAGCTTGGCATAGATTTCTCCCTCGAGTTCCTTGGTTAAACGACTTAGTCTAACCATTGGTGTGTTTCCTATCGCTTGATGCGCGCCATCCAGTATGGTTTGACGATAGTCGACCATATGCCTCACTCCTTATAGACGTCCAAATCAAGGTTCCATTCGCCCAGGCATACATCGGGACTCTTCAGCTCGGCGGAAATAATCATCCATAAGCTCCAGTCCAAACTCGGCCATAATCTCTTTCACAGTTAAGTCCTCCGATTCACTAGTCAACAGTACACAGCCCAGAAAACCAGGATCGTGAATCTTAACTTTTGCCCCATATTTCTGTTTGATCTTAAGAAAATGTGCGCTATTCTCATCAATATGAATAACTGCGTAATCCAAATTAATCTTGGTTGTCATAAAGGAATAGTAATTCGTGCTCATCGCAGCAACCTCTCCCAATGGCGTTATAACGGTGCTAGGTAAACCGGATATCGCGCCGGCAAAATAAGATCTGCACGAATAAGCCCAATAGTTCTGCATAAGCCCACCATGATACATGGAAGGAAATACGATCAGATCTGGCTTTGCTTCCGCATACTGCTGCCGAAGTTCATCAAAGTTCAAATCAAAGCAAATTGCTGATGCCACTCTCCCGAAATCACATTCAAAGATGGGGGCTTCTTTCCCATAAAGAATATGATTCTTGGTATATTCATCAGGAACTAGGTGGTTTTTATGATAGGCACCCATCACCCGGCCTTCGCGGTCAATCAACTGCATCGCATTGCGCCAGCTGCCATCCTCCGCTTCTATATGCGCGGGATACGTAATGTAACAGCGGTGCTGCTTTGCAACGCCTGCGAAGAAATCACGAATTTGATTTTTTCGGACCCGATAATAAGCTAGTTTATGCTCTTGTGGGTATTTCCTTTGATCGGGCCTGTCACAGGCTTCAGGCAATACAATCAAATCTGGACGATCCGGCAGCACCTGGTCCAGCTGACTCTGCCAATGTTCGATCATCCGTTCAACTGCTTCTTGAGCAGTCACATCGGCTTCGATCACCAAAGGTCTAGGACCTAAACAACTTATGGTTACATAGTTTGCCATCATCGCTCTCCACCTTACGTGAAATATTGAACCCAACTATAAGTAAAGGTTAGATTTATATGCTGGAGACCCACCAAGCTAGCGCTGTATGCGGCTCCATAATGATTTCTTCCCCTTCTAAAATAGTGACGGGTTTCCCGCTCCAAAATTCTTCGTGTGATCCTTGCAACCCGGCAAACGGCTGAGGCAGCTTCCTCGGCCTATAATCATCGCTAAGATTGAATACGGCCAGAAGCTTACGGCCCTCCCCCTGTGCAACTACGATCGGCATCTCATCCCCATCGTAATCGAAAAGATTGATCGGCACTCCACGTTCAACTGGTTTCTGAAGAACTGTGGTAAGCATAGCTAACCCGGCTTCATTAATGCGGTGCAATGCATCACCGAGAACCATATCACCACCGGTCAAATAACAGGCTAGCAGCAGTGTCTGCGCTTCAGCCAGATTCATTTCTCGTCCGGCATACCAATTGGCCCCCGAATGCCAAGGCTTCTTGGGCAGGCGTCGACTCAAAAGAAGATCGTCCGTCGTACAATCACACCTGACAATAGCGAAATCAGGATCGGTATTGCCAACCGTACCTTGCATCCACCAGCGTGCAAACATAGACCTTATATTTTGCCTAATATGACTCCAGTAATGGTGAATGTCTCCTGTCGTTCTGTGCGAATCGGCAATACCGATGACCGTCTCATAAGGAGCGCCGCATGCAAGTAAGTAGGCATCCTCCCCAATCGTATCGCGGATAAGATGGAATAATTCACGAAGCATACCAGCGGGTGTTATATCATCACGTGAGAAACGGGAAGCGCCAAGCAGCATCTGCGTGAAATCGCACTTGAAGTACGTAAATCCCGCTTGCCGCAACTGGGTGTATACCTTTCGTAGATGCTCCCTCACTTCAGGATGGGTGATGTCGAGTAAAGCATTGGAACCGTACCCAATATATAAGGGTTGCCTACTTTATCGCTGACGTACCAATCTGGATGCTCCCTATACAAGAAAGTAGAACAATTCACCATGAGCGGTGCCGTCCATATCCCCGGCTCGAAGCCTGCTTCACGAATCGTTTCACAAAGCGCAGGAAGACCGTTGGGAAATTTCCAACCTGCTTCCCAAATCCCCCATTGGGACTGATATCCTTCATCGACCACAATATAGCGAATCGAGTCTGCCCATTGTTCGCGCGATGTACGTGTATTCGCAATAATATCGCTTTCTGCGACAGCTCCAGCATAATAATCCCACGAATTCCAGCCGGTTACCCGCCCCTTGCTCAGCAGGGATGGGGGAAGACAATTTCGGATGAGTTCCGCATATTGTTCTAACAAGGTAATCCCGTTCTTGCCGTGAAGCATGATCAAGTTGGCCAGCACCGCTGCTGAATTTGCACGTATTCGGCGAGGTGAAGCTAAATGTACGCTTATGCCGAAAGCGCCGTCTCGATGCGCGCTCTCGTGCGAAATTGGGAAGCTAACCAAGCAATCTTCATATGGAGGCACAGCCCCTAGCAGCAGTGCTTCGCCAGGGAGTCTGTGAGATATTACGGTAACCATGGAAGACGCTTCAGTCGGATCTGACCAATCGTTGGGACGATGAATAGGACGTACACCCGCAAGTTTCTCAAAACATTGAGAGTGATGGAGCTGAACATAGTTTCTAGCATCTAGGTAAGGATAATCAGCCATCGGTTTCCATTCCATGCTAATTGTGCGCAAATGAATGTCATGAACACCATAATTATGAAACGTAAGGCTACGCACCTGATTGGGACTCCAACTCATAGTGACAGCCATAGCATCCCATCGCCATGTCTGTTGGCCCCTCTCCACATCTTCCTCCATAAGTGCGTCTTCACCATTGAATGTTCGATCGGAGCACTCGATCCGCAATGTTGCCCGATTCCATTGAAACTGATTGAATAACTGCAAGATCATGCCCCCCATTCATACACTCTTCCAACATAAACTGGAATGCAAACAAAAGAATAGTGCAAGATCTGCACTTTTCTCTCTTATGGAACTCTATGTTTTAAATTCGTACTGCCCAGAAACCACGGTTCACAAAAATATAAATTATTCAGCACGATTTAGGAGTAAAGTACGGATATTTGACTTTTTATTATTTGCCCAATTGATAAGGTAGAAGTATGGATAATGTCCATATTAATTACTCAAGGAGGACTGTGTAATGCGAAAAAAAACGAAGCTTGGTTATGGCTTAGCGTTAACAATGACGCTAGGTTTTGTCGGCGGGCTACTGCCTGTACCAAGCGCATTTGCAGCTGCAACGACTTACTACGTGGCTACGAACGGAAATGACGCCGCAGCTGTAAACTCTGAGGCGACCCCTTTTAAAACCATCAATAAATGCGCCCAAGTCATGCTGCCCGGTGACACCTGTGTTATCGCATCAGGTACATATCGCGAGACAGTTACTCCAGCTGCATCTGGAACTAACGGCCAACCCATTACCTTTAAGCCAGCCCCTGGCGCTAACGTAATTGTAAGCGGTACCGAGCCAATTAGCGGCTGGACGCAACACACAGGACAGATTTATAAAACCGATCTAACTTGGAGTCTTGGGAAAGAAAATCAGCTTTTCGTCAATAATGGTTCCGTTGTTGCTCCTCTATGGGAAGCACGTTGGCCAAATATCAGCGAATACACGCTGCCAGGTCTAAAAGCAGGAGTTGCTACTGCCGACGCAGGATCGGCGACGTCGATTGTTGATTCAGATTTGACGCAGCCTACCGACTTTTGGAAGAACGCTTTAGTATGGGAAAGAGGCGGGAACGCATACCAAGGCATGACCAGCAAGGTAACAGGCTACAATAGTGCGACCCATACTTTGACGTACGAACCGATTACAGGTGATTATCAGGAATTGTATCCTCGACTCGGCAGCACGTATTTCCTCAGCGGGGTTCTCGGCGCATTGGACGCTCCCAATGAATGGTATGTGGATGAGGCTGCTCAAAAGGTCTACTTATGGGCACCAGATGGCGGTGTTCCGTCCAATGTCGAGGTTAAAAAGCGCAAGACTGCATTCAATTTGAACGGAAAATCCTTCATTCAAATGAAGGGAATTCGTACTTTCGCTGCCAACATTACGATGAATGGTTCGAGCAACAACGTTTTAGATGGTATACAGGCAGATTACGTGTATTTCTCGAACTATTCACAGAATACGACGAATGCCGATCAGCTTAATGGCGGAATTAGCATCGTCGGAAATAACAACGAAATCAAGAACAGTAAGATTGGTTACTCTTCGGGAACGTTGATTAATATTGAGGGGAATAGCAACCGCATTGTGAACAACATCATTCATAACGGCAGCTATATGGCCTCCTATGATCCCCTGGTTAAGCTTTCTAGCGGGACCAGCAACCTGATCAGCTACAACGAGATTCGTGACTCCGGAAGATTCAATATCTATTGGAGATCCGGCAGCGGAGAGATTTCGTACAACGACATCTCTAATGGGATGTGGTTATCCCGAGACGGAGCCCTGCTATATAGTTGGGGTCTCGATATGGGCAACAGCGACATTCACCACAATCTGATTCACGACAGCAAAGGCTCTGATATGAGCGTCGGCCTCTATTTCGATAACTATGCGAACAATGTGGTAGCGCATCATAACGTCATCTACAACAACGATGTAGGAATTCAGATGAATACGCCGGGTAATTACCGACTTATCTATAACAACACGGTTGTGAATCATAGAACCAGCAGCATAGGCTTCTGGGGATCTCCACCGTATAACCAAGAGTTATTTGGATCTAGGGTGTATAACAACATTTTTACGAACAGTGTCTCCTTAACCACAGATACAGTAAATGGCTATAATACAACATCGAGTACTGGCGTGAATTTTATAAATCCCTCTGCTAACGACTACCGGTTAAATCCTGGTTCGACAGCTATTAACTCCGGGGCTGTCATTGCAGGAGTCACGGACGGTTACGTAGGTCCAGCACCCGATGCAGGAGCTTATGAGTTCGGTGGGGTTAATTGGAAGGCAGGGCCGGATTTCGCCAATCCGCCAAGCGTGACCTACACCCAGCTCGATACGCCTTATATGAACCTGATTAAGAACAGCGGCTTCAACGGGACTACCGATAACTGGCTCAAATGGACGACCAACGGAACCACTGATGTCCAATCTGTACCTGCATCACCTGACTGGCAGGTCAGAGGAAGACAATTCCGATTGAAGCTGGGCCCTGGCGGAGCTGGTGTGGAGCAGAAAATAACAGGTCTTAAACCGGATACCGAATATAAATTTGTAGCTTGGGTGTACAATGAGCCTGGTGAATCCATCGTTCTCGGTGTGTTCAATTATGGCGGAAACGCGATTGATATCACTGCGAAGGATACGCAATTCGTTCGCAAAGAGATTACGTTCCGAACAGGTTCTACGAATACGGATGCCCGAGTGCGCATCTATAAGCCAGGATCAGCTGTCGGCCTTTCTTATGCAGATGATACAGGTCTGATTGAAAACACGCCGTTCGATGCTGGCGTAAGCCAAAGCCTTTTGAAAGACGTACAGTTTACGTCACCTACTAATCTTTTCACTGTCGGACAGGAAGGTACGCTGAGTCTTAACGGAACACTGCAAAACGGTTTGCCGGCAGACCTCTCCAATGCAGATGTTCAGCTAGTTTCCAGCGACCCTCAGGTTCTTCGTATAAATGGCATCAGTAATGGCACCGCATCTGTGACAGCCCTTTCGGAAGGCCAAGTTACCGTATCGGCAACAGTCTCCAAGGATGGGATTACGAAAGCAGCAACACAGATTTCGACTGTCTTCCCTACGGGTGGTTCGGATACAGGAGCGACAGGTTGGACGTTAAAACAATACGGCCCTCATAGCAAAGGATTCGTTACAGTTGGTACCGATGGCAGCTATTCGCTAGTTGGCGTTGGGGACAATGTGTGGGACAAAACGGATGATTTTGTCTACCTTAGCAAGAATGTCCATGTATCCGACCCCAATATAAAAGTGACGGTAACAGCTACTATTGATAACTTTGATTTTGCAGATCCAGCATCGGTAGGATTAATGTTACGCGCCAAAGATGCAGCAGACTCGAAGCATGTTCAGTTCCGAACGGATGGAACTGGCAAGGTGCTCAGATACGTTTTCCGCAATAATGAAAGCATACTGGATGCTCAGAAGCCTCCCGCTCAGCAACAGTATTGGGGTTCGTCGACTGGTCTTCTCTTGGACTATGCAGGCAAAAGCATCAATTCCCCATTCCAGATGAAGCTGGTTAAGGAAGGCAACAAGGTCACAGGCTATTACTTTAAAGAAGGACAATGGCTGTCCATAGGTTCTACGATAGTGGAATTCGAGGGAACTGACTTCCTGGCTGGTATCGGAATGTTCTCGGGAAGCGGGAAGCCGCCAGTTAAAGCGGTCATTTCGCAACTGGACGTACAAGTGGAAGAAGTTCTTTCTTCCGTTGCGATGACAGCGGACAGTATGTATATAGGTGCAGGGAACTCGGCGGCATTAACGGTGACCGGTACGGTATCCGATGGGAATCAAGCGGATTTGAGCCAGGCGACATTCGTGTTCAAAAGCGACAATCCCGCCGTTGCGAGCGTTGATGCTAATGGGATCGTAACCGCGACTGGAGAAGGTGTCACATCGGTACATGCATCCGTTACGCTCGGAGGTGTAACGAAAGAAGCGAATGTAGGGTTCATAGCTGATCTCAGTGGACCAACCACGGTAGCTGAAGCTGTCTATGGTGCACAGACAGTTATCGCCCTCTCGGCAACTGACAATCTCTCCGGCGTCGCGAAAACTGAATACCGAGTCGGAAGCAACGGAGCTTGGAACACGTATACGGGACTTATTGTCATCGCCCAAGGTGGCACCCATACAGTCCAATATCGCTCAGTCGATAGAGCTGGCAATGCTGAAGCGATTAAAACCATCATCATAGGCAGCTTAGACGTAACTGCTCCTACTTTGTCCGTAACCTTAGACAAAACAGTAATTTGGCCGCCAAACAAAAAGATGATCGCTATTAAAGCCACTGTGAACGCTAGCGATGCCGATTCAGGCGTGGCGTCAGTCATCTTGACCTCCATCACGTGCAGCGATCCAACCAGCAGCCCAAGCGATATTCAAGCGGCAATCGGCACTTCAGCTACAACGTTCAGTCTGAAAGCCGAGAAGGTTCGCGACTATATCATCACTTACACAGCTACTGACAAGGCTGGCAATAAAACCGTTGTTACAAGCGTTGTCACTGTTCCTCACGATATGGCCGGGAACTAAGAAGTAGGAAATAGCAAAGGAGCTAAGCGAATGACATGCTTAGCTCCTTTTGGTTTTGGGGCTGCGTTGCCCCATTCTCGGTGCGTTATGATGGAACAACGGGCACTAGTGAGTTTCTATCCGTCTTACGTTCGCATTAAGCTGCTCCAATCAATCCCCAACGAATGTCCCGATTCCATGGATGCATCCGCGCGGAAACCGACAAGGTGTCCGACGAGTGCATGTTCGAGTGATGTGGAGAACTGTGCGGAAGTGTCTCCTCGCACGACACGCACAAAGTCTTCGACGAGTCGGTGATCGCCGCCGCCATGCATATCCCGACTAACCGGAATCTCGACACGTTGCTCGCTATAAACGCCGCCTTCCCGCAGATGCGGGAGACGCACCACGAAAGAGCCTTCCTCGAGCTCCCCGTAGATCTCACCTTTGGTTCCCGTAATATGCACGGTTCGACAGGCCTTCGCTGCTCCGCCCACCAGATTGTGAACGGCGGTACTTCCGTTCTCGAATTCCATCATCACCGCTTGATGATCGGCGATGTCATTGTCGCACCTCCATACGCAGCGGCCGAAGGGGTTGTCTGTGCGCAAGCTCTCTAGCTTCTCTTCGTCGCTGAGCCGAACACCGTCGAGATAGCGTGGCCAGACATAAACCGGCCACAGCGGCTGGTCCACGTACAGCTTCTTCGCTGAGTACACGCAATTCTCTTCTATTGCGCAATCGGTTAGGCAGCGGTTGCCCGATCCTTGAGGAGCCCGCGACTCGCGAAAGTACGAGCGGCCGCCATAACTGCTCACTTTGACCGGCCGTACTCCCGATTGGAACCAGGTGATGAGGTCGAGGTCATGGCAGCATTTTTGCATGAGGAAAGACGAGCCTCCGCGCTCCTTATTCGCAAATTTACCGCGAACGAAGGCCGTCGCCATATGGTGAAAATCGACATTCTCTTCGGTCTGAATGTGGAGGATGTCCCCAATTGTCCCCGCCTCCAACTCACGCTTAAGCTCCACGTAGAACGGGGCATAACGCAGCACATGGCAGATCATGACCTTGCAGTTGTACGCTTGCGCTGTATAGTGCAGCTCCAGCACCTCATCCTCTGTGATCCCAATCGGCTTCTCCAGCAGCAAGTCGTAGCCTTTCTGCAACAGCGGCAGACTCGTCGACACGTGCTGCGCGTCCAAGGTCCCGTTAATCACGGCATCTACCAGCTTCGGCCGTGCTGCAAGTGCCTCTACATCCGCGAATATCATGTCCTCCGCTATCCCATAACGTTCAGCCGTATGCGTACGTCGGAGCGGATTCGGATCCACCACTCCAACTATCCGCATCTGTTCGGGATGCTTCAACGAATAGCTCGCATAATTCATACTGCGGCTGCCTGCGCCAACGATAATAACCTCTATCGGTTTATTCTCAGCTTTCATGACAATCTCCCCCTTTTGGTTGACTCCGATGCAGATGCACCACTTATTGCCCGATTAACCCTTTCCCGAAGCCCGAGCAGCCATTCCGCATCTGATGGAAACTGGCTAAAGCTCAAAGGTTCCGTGAGCCCTTCCTCGATCAAGGTCAGCACCTGTTCGCGCCCGACTAAGCTTTCTAACAGTTGCAGCGCCCTAAGGTCCTGCAATCCCTCATAGAAGACTTCCATTCGGATGGACTCTACTGGCCCTTCCTCCCCTGGATAAACAAGGAAGGCGTCGCCCGATGGGAAGCTGCGACCTGCGTCCGTCACGCGATACGGATCGATCGCTTGCAGCGAATACTGTGTATTCCAGAAGTTGTAGCCCCAATGCAAGAAGCCGGCAATCTGAAACTTATATAGCTGTACGCCGATCACGCGATTGCGGGCAGACGGCATGTTGAAGAAGCGATTGGATACTTGCCTGTACTGTACACAGCAGTAATACGTCCACAGCTCAGGTACCTGTCGCTCGAGGAACGGCCCGATGTGATCGTTCGCTGGAATGGGCCCTTTGACAAGCCCTTGTTCATAGTACTCCACGTTCGTCAGCGCATCGATAATTGGGAAATTTCCCAAGTGAGCCTGCATCAGCTCGCTCGCACTTCGATACCAAGGCATATGTTCAAACAAAGGCTCGTCTGATATATGGAAATAGCACCGATTCTCAAGCCCACGCTCGCGAAGGAATACCATTAATGCGGGCAGATACTGGTTTAGAAACGACTTATATGCCTCACCGGTCGCATCCGTGTCCCAGCCGAAAATGCGACGCAGTTCTCCCCGCTCCTCCGCCACCACCTTCGGAGCGTGCTTTGCGCCCCATTGAGTGAACAGGTGCGAGAATTCAAAATAGCGGATGCCGACCCTGTCGCACAGCTCGATCCAACGGACCAGACGGCCGAAGCCGAATTCGTACGTGCCATCTGCCTCCTTCCGCACATCCACCAGTTGAACCGTCAGGCGCTCACCGCCGACTTGGGTATCCAACGGTGGCGTGAAGTGGGGCGTAAGTACCATGTTCATGCCGTGCCGCACAGCGGTAAGCAGGTATAGCTCGATCAGCCCCCAATGCTCGTCACTGAACACCTGGACCCCGTAGTAATTCGCCAAACAGTCCGCATGAAACCACTCCGTATGAATCAACGTCTGTGGCGGCAATACGGCTGAGATGACTTCCAAGTGAAAGCTCTCTTCACCAAGCATCTCCCCCGTCATGGCGGCAAACTTGACTGTTATGTCATATTCGCCCGCAGGCGTCTCCTCGGCCAGCTCCACAGTAATCCAGACAGCTCGCCATTGATAATGGATTCCCACAATACCCTGCTCTTCGTCGATAGGGAGAAGCGGGTCAGGATAAAGGCCTGGTGTAACACGCAGCACATTGTCATCATGGCGGCGCTGGCAAGGCAGTTCCGATGGTGCCAAGCCTACTTCCCGCAAAGTAATGGCCGCCTGCGAAGTGGAAGTAACGCTTACTCGGATCGGCTTGGTCAAAGCAGGTGCCCGATAGGCTACCTGGAAATCGAAGGTTTCCCCGCGCAAAGCGGAGCCCCGTGTATAGGACCCATCCCGAAGTTCCTCGTCCGGAAACACTTTTACCAAGGAATGAAGACACTGTGTCTCAAACACAAAAACATCTTGCATATGTATTCCCCTTTGTTCTCTTGACATAGGATCAGCGTAACCCCCGGAAAAAGCAAAAGAAAGTGCAAGATTCGCACTTTCTTTCACCAAATCAATGAACAATTTGAACTTTTATGCACGATGAAGTTAGGGAACGGTATACCTACAATGACAGTGATTTCTTGATGCGGTATTCCTTCGGTGTTGTGCCGAAGCGCTTCTTGAATAGCTTGAAGAAGTAGCTCGGTGAGCTGAAACCAACCTTCTCGGAAATCTCGTTCACAGGCAGGTTATTATTCTCGAGCAGCATGACCGATTTCAGTAACCGTATTTCGTTGATGTAATCCGCAACAGAGACTGTCTCTTGCTTCTTGAAAATGCGTCCGACGTACGCCGAGGACATCCGCAGCATATCCGCGATCTCCTGCAAGCTTAGGTTCGGATCGGAGTAATTGGCTTGAATCACGTCTTTAATCGTATCGATGATAAAATGGTCCTTCGTCTCTGTCCCGCGTTTCTGATCCTCGAAGATCGCGCTGAGGATGGCGCCGAACTCCGCAAAAATTTCGTCCAATGTCTCCTTCTCGAATATAAGGCGATCGATGGAGCGAAGGTCGATAAGCAGAGGCGACAGCTTATTCTGGTTAATTTCGCGGACCGTCTGTTTGATGAGAATGCCGAGTTGAATGACCGATTGCACGACGGCGTCGGAGCTCATACCCGCAATCAATCGGTGTAAATGCTCCAGCTCCTGGAAGACGCTGTCCGGATGACTCGCCTTAATCGCCTCAGCGAATTTCCGCTCGAGCTCAAGCGGAATGTGCGCCTTAGGATTGGCGAGGTTGCTCCGTACCATCTCAGGTGTGATCACGGAGTTGTGACCAAAGTTCATTTTATATAGATGGTAATCAAGTGCTTTCTCATAGCGATCCGTCAACTCGTGATAGTGGGAGGCGACCTCCCCCAGCGCTACCGTGAAGGTGATGTGGTAATAATCGCCGATAACTTGCTGTGCCTGCTGCAGCAACTTCATGATTGCCGAATAGCTTTCCTTCGGGCGCGTACCCGCTTCGAAGATTAGAACAAGATGCTCACCACGAATATCAACGACGTCCCCTCGCAGCTCATCCGTTACAAATTCGCGAATAATATTGGATACGGCAAATGTCAGCAGGTTCATATCCACACCAAATCTTCCTTCTTTCAAGTCTTGGTAACGATCAAATTTCAGGATCCCCAAGATGCTCTCCTTTTCCAAGTTGATGTTCATATATCCGCCCTGCACACACTCGGCCAATTCCTCAGACGTGAAGGATCGGCTGTCAGTTACGAGCTTACGCAAATAGTAAGAACGCACAATGGCTTCGTTGCTGTCGTGCTTCGTCTGCTCGCTCATGAGCTTCTCGATCAAATGGTTATAGCTATGCGAGATATAGCTGATCTCGTCCCCCTCATTCATACGGTCCTGCTCACCGCCGGGCAGCCGCTTTGTCTGCTTGAGCAGCACATTAATCGGCGAATACAGACGGTTCGAGATGATTAATGAGGCAACAACGGCGAGAACGAGACAGATGGCAGCGACCGTAACGAAGACAACCTTCAGCTTATCTACCGCAGCAAGTACACCGACATATGGTTCAACATCGACGATTACCCAGTTGACAGAGCGGTTCACGATATAATTGACGATTTGCTTCTCTCCGTTAGCTATATATGTAAATTGGGATACCTGACGGCCCGAGGAAGCAATTTGCTGATACACCTGTTCCTTCAGATCTCCTAAGTCTTGGCTGTTTTGAACGTCTGGACTGTACATCTCTTTATTCTGATCCAGAACGAAAATCCGATTGGACCGATTCGAGGACTGTCGATTCATCAACTCCAGCTTCTCAAATAGCCATTCTGGTTTAACATTGATGATCAGAGCGCTTTCCTTCTTCGTATAGGCGTCTAGCGAGTCGTACAAGAACAAAGAAAATACTTGTTGCGAACGCTCTGGATGCTTAAGATCCGGAACGTAACGGAGCGGCATCATCTGCATTTTGTAAATCGGCTTGCCGCCACTCAGAAATTCACCGATTTGATTCATTAGGTTACTGGTTGAGCTCGTGATTGCATCGTCACCACTCGTAAAAAACATGTTTCGCTTGCTGTTGTAGAAAACGATGGAATGGATAAAGGAGTTATATGCAATTGTTTTGGACAACTTGTTTATGCGGTCCGTATCTTCAAAGGTGTCTTGTTCCCCGCTGAATAACAAATGCGCCATATCGGTATCGTAGAACATGGAGATAGCGAAATTTTTCACTGTGTCATTCATATAAGAGATGTTGTAGTTGATCTGGGAAAGTACCTTCTCATTGGCTTCTTGCTGCGAATCCAAGCTAATCTTCTTCGAATATAGAAAAGCAGACAGCAATGAGGCCAGCATAACGGATATAATAAGCAAATTGATTGACAGAATGATACGCATGAAATATTTCCGTTCTCGATATTTGCGCAAGTAGTTATTCATCGTTACATCCCCTCATTCACGACTTCCTTTACAGTGCCAATCGCTCCTGCATCTAGTCTACGGCTTGCCTTACCTTTACATAATTCAACATGAAGTGCATACTTCCTCTTCGTAGATATACACCCTTCGGATATCCGAAGGGTGTACGATTGTGTGTCGGGACCTGGGCTTAGTAATTGCGTATGAGCTGCAGATCCGTAATGACCGCCTTGGCCTCAGGCCGCCCAGAGCCGGAGTACAGTGCTATCCCGGCGAGAATGTTGGCTCCATCCGTGAAGTTGACCGTCGTTTGGCCGAATAGAACGTATTGATTGCCGTCCAGATAGAAGCCTTTCACGACGTTTCCTTCCTTGGTCAGCATGATTGGCAGCAGGCGAGGAATCACACCTGTGGAAGCTGGTATTTGCTTCACACCGGTTTTGTAATGGTTGATCAAATCGGTGGACCCCGATGCTGAATTCCGGAACACGAGTCGGAGAATATCGCCTACTCCGTCCATTCGGAACTCTGCATGCTCGGAACCCGCCGTATCCTGCTCTCGCAACATAAGGCCGATGGAAGCCGGATCGTAAGCGCTGAACTCGATGTTCGCTTTCAGTGTCAGTTTGGAACTGGCCGCATTGGAGTTAAGTTCGGACTTCTTCAAGAAGACGAAGTCGTCGGAAGTGCCCCAGACATTATCCCCTTTGCCGACAAGTATATACGTATTTGTCGTGCTGTTCCATGTCGTAAACCCACTTGCATTCGTTCCGTATGCCTTGGCAGTGAAGTCTGTCGCAGGTGGCGATCCAACCGGATACACAGTGACGATCTGACTCGTTGCCTTGGCGATGTTTCCTTTTCTTGCAATGGCAGATACGGTCACTTGACCGGGACCCATGGCCGTGTAGGAAACCACCCCACCAGTGGAACTATCAATTCTTACGACACTAGGATCGCTCGAAGTAAACGTGATCGTCGCACCCGTCCAGCTAGCACTACTACCGTTCTGCAGCGTGCCGTTCAAGGTAAGACTTCCTGTTGCCCCCGCGGTCGTGCTTGTAGCCGGCGCTCCAACGAATGCCACATCCTTCAGGTTAGAAGCGTCGCTAAGCCCTGAATTAAACGGCGATGATTCAACTAAACCGACGTCTTCCGCGAAGGAGTAATGGTAAGCGTACGATTTGTTTTTAAATATTTGCACACGCGGTTTGATCGGCGTTCCGTTCGCTGCAGTAAGCGAGCCTGTTGTAAAATTCAGCTCCTGGCGCACGTACTTCCCACTGCTCGAAGCTACCGATACTTTCGGCATGGTCGATGCAGACGCATCGTAATTCTCCGCTCCAAGTAAAATTGTTTCCGTCGACACCGGTGTCGTAATATTGGGATCTAGCGGAATGTTGTAGATCCAAGCGGAATACGTATACGCTGTATTCGGCTTCAGACCTGAGATGGACTGTTCGATCCCATCGCCTACCGTCGATCCTCCTGCAGGACTGTTCCCATCTCCAAGCCGAAGCTTGTTATTCTTGCCCCGGTTGATCCAATTCGGCTTGGCTGGCATCGGTGAAGCTGGAACGGCAAATTGCGTATCCGAACCGACCGTTACTTCAGTTGCCGCTGTCGACCAGGTTAGCCAATCCGTGAGCCCTCTTTCGAAGGCGCTATTCGTAACCCGATTCATATAGGGTGTGTCAATCAACTGCCAAGTCGGTGTAACCGGATAATTGGAGTGATTGTAAGACGGAATCCAGTTGGAGCTGTTCGAGCCACCTCCATACTCATAGGCACCAGCGTCCGGAGCGCTCCCGCCCCAAGTGTATGTACTGGTAATGCCGGCGATGGCCGCCCCGCTGTCAATTGCAGTGGAGCCTGATTGCAGCCTGAAGTCGTTCCCGTTGCCGCCTGCCGGATTGATGAAATTCAAACCAACGGGCGATAGGGTGTTGTAGCCTTGGGAAACGGTTGTAGGAAACAGCTTGCGGTCCGAATCAATCGCGAAAGCTTTATCCGTCATGATGTTGTTATAAAAACGAGTGCCGTAGAAATCGTCGGGGTAACCGGCCGCTCCGTGAAACCCAACGCTCTTATCATTATTCACGATCGTGTTGTTGTGGACGAGTTTGAAATTGCCTGGCGCCCCCATCTGAATCCCCGTATCATTGTTATAGATGACGTTGTGATGGATGATCGCGTTCTCCGTGTAGTTGTCGAAATACATGCCGACACTCGTGTCGTCTCCTTTGCTGTCGTGAATCCAATTGTGGTGGAATTCGCTGTTGCCAAGGTCAGAGCCCCAAGCATAGATCAGACCGCCGTCACGGGAGAGCTTCATGCCCCGATACATATCGTTGTAACTGATCACTCCACTACCTTGGTAGATGGAGAGGAGTCCTCTTCCTGAATCACGGATTTCGTTGTGATCGATGACGTTCTCAGCTCCGCTTGATAATCGAATCAGCGAATCGTGCGTAGCCATGTAACTACCATTATGAATGCTATTATTTAAGATTCGATTGCCTTTGCCCGCTATATGAATCAGCGTTCCAGTAGAATAGGCAATCGTGCTGTTCTTCAACTCATTGTAGTCGCCTACCATGTTGATGCCCCGCTCGCGCTGACTCTCAATCGATGTGCCATGGCTGTAATCGGAGAAATACAGATATTCGGCTTTGATCTTGTCTAGCACATTATGTGTGGACGGGGTGCTGCCAACCGTCCCCATCAAGATGTTCGCCGCCATTGTTCGGATGCCGGAGATGGTGATGTAGGATTTGCCTTTCAGATTAAAAGCCGTTTGGCGGGTCTTAGCCTCCACATTCGCGGGAACACCGCCAGACGGATCCCACAAGTAGAGGTGCGTCGCATCCGTATGCCACTCGCTGGCCACGTCGAGTGCACCCAATACGCCGGAGAGGAAATAGGTATTTCCTTGTCGTGGCGAGTAATACGATTGATCGTTTGTGACCGGATTCATCGTCAGGGTTTTCGTCGTGTTATTGAAGCCAGTAATGGTTGTGGTTTGCCCAGTGTAGGCGTCCCCTCCCCGCTCCCATATAGTCGCACCGACCCAATTAATGTTAGGCAACGTACTGTCCGTGACTGTATAGGAGGTTGTCAGGTTAGAGGCAGACTGCATGAATGCCATGTTATCTTTCAATCCGTTCAAGTTGTAAGAACTGATATTGGGCCAACGAGCTTCCCATAGAAGGGTAGGGTCCGCGGACAAATAGCCATTGGTATCCTTCGGAACGACAAAGAACTGCTCCTCTGTCTCATCAAGCAGCGAACTTCTTGTGTAAGGAGTCTTATAGACAGGCATTCCCGTAATGCCTGCAGATGTCCATGCGCTCGCAATCGGATCAGTGCCGCTGACCACGACGTTCGCTCCGTTTGCCGCCTTGATCGTGATACGAGAATTCTCCGCCGTTCCGGTTGGCGGCGTAATGGTCTCGCGATAAATACCGGATGACACTTCACATGTGTCTCCTGGTACCAAAGCGTTCACGCAGCGTTGAATGGTTCTGAAAGCAGCCCCTAAAGATTTCCCATTATTTCCCGTATCACTACTGCTTGCTGCCTGCGATACATAATAGGTAGTTGCATCTGCCGAAACGGACTGAGCGGGCAATGCGCCCATCACCATTGCCAAACTCATCATCGCAGCAAGACCTAAACGACATGTAGACTTTACCTTCATCAGTTAGCCTCCTTATTATCGATTAATATTGTGTTGTATACTCGCTGACATTCTCCTTTTTCTGTTGAATGATTGCAAAAACCTGCAAGCCTGGCTATTTCCTTGCAGAACGCTTCGACATGTTGCGTCACGTAACGGCAGCACCTCCTCCCAGTATTCCCATATAGGAATAACTGGAAAAAATACAGCTATTTTCGTTCAAATCGCGAGAATGAGGCCAATAACTGGAAAACATCCAGTTAAATTTCACACTTTTCACGAAAATGGGCAACTCGCCTGAAATTAGCTGTATAAAATCCAGTTACTTGTTCCATTTCACGCAAATGACCACGATTAGCTGTACATTTTCCATCTATTTTGATGCAGTGGAGCTAACGCAAATCCAACATAGCAGCTCAACCTCAAGCGAGCAGATGCATCTGCTCCGCCCGGACTTCGCCACTCAAGGGGCGATCCTCCAGATAAGCCCGCAAGTCGCTCACTACCGCCTTCGCGATGCGCCCCAAGCCATTATTGACGGCGCCGGCAATATGCGGGGTCAGAATTACGTTCGGCAGCGCGCGCAGCGGATGGTTCACTTCCGGCGGCTCTGGATCCGTGACGTCGAGACATGCGAACAGTCGCCCTTTGCTCAATTCGGCTGCGAGTGCCACCTCGTCGATGACCGAACCGCGAGCTGTATTAATCAGCACACAGTCGTCTTTCATCATCGCCAGCCGATCCGCGTTAAACATATGATACGTCTCCGGCAACGACGGCAAGTGAATAGATACAACATCGCTCACTCGCAGCAAATCCTCCAGCTCCAGCTTCTGCGCGCCCATTTCCCTAGCGCGCTCCTCGCTGACGAAAGGATCGTAAAGCGCAATCTTGACATCGAATTGGCGAAGCAATTTAATGTAGTGAGAACCTGCACGTCCTGCTCCGACAACCCCGATCGTCAGACCGTACACTTCGCGCACGCGCGAACCGTCACCCCAGCCGCCAGCCGCCGTCTCCCGACTAAGCCGCCACATGTCCTTGAGGGACACGATGGTAAAGCCGAGCGCAGTCTCCGCCACCCCTTGGCCAAGCGCTTCTGTCGCATTAGCTACACGAACTCCGCGCTGCCACAGCGCTTCTGTAACAATCGGCTTGACGGTGCCGGCTGCATGAAGAACGAGCTTCAAATTCGGTGCACTCTCCAGCACGCGTTCTGTCAGTGCACAGCAGCCCCATGAGGTGATCGCCACATCCGCTCCAGCAATTAAGGTGCGCGCTTGCTCCTCCGATGGGTTCCCATTGTCCTCATTGAGTACAACTTCACCTAATTCCCGGAGCTGAGCCAGATGCTCTGGCCCGAAGATCCGCTCCCGTTTGTCTTTTCCTTGCAGTATGGCAATTTTCACTGAAAAGTCCTCCCTCATTCTTGTGTTCCACATACTCAGTACTGTACCTATGGCTGCAACCAATCAAGCAAAGCCCATAAAACCTGGGCTATCCCTGAGATACATTGCTGTATTCAGGAGATAGACCAGGTACTCCAAGGATTTATGCGTCACATGTTACTTCTTGCCATTCGCCTTCAACCATGCGTCAAGCTGCTTCTGACGCTCAGCTACGATCACATCAGCGCCAGCTTTCTTCAATTTCTCTTCATAAATCGGCAAGTACTTCTCCGGATCGAGCGTACCGCTTCCGAGACCCTGATAATACTCATCGTTTACAGCCTTGACGTTCGCGGTTTCAGTCTTGACTGGTTCCGAATTGAAGACAAATCCAGTAAGCGGGGAAACTTCACCTTCAGCGTTAACTTTGGCTGTTTGCTCCAATTTGTCAGCTGGTGAGCCTTCCGGTAAATACTCGTTAATGATGCTGCCGAAGATCCAGTCCGTGTTCGTGAAGTAGCCTGCATCCTGATTAATTTTGATGAAATTGCCTGTTGTCTTCGTATAATGCTTACCTTCAATACCGTAAACGAGTGTGTTATACAATTGCTTATCGGTGTTCACCAGTTCAAGGAACATCATCGCTCTCTCTGGATTTTTGGAAGTTCGGCTGATTGCATTCATCGTGCTTGCTGCACCGCTAAATACCGCTTTAGCTAGTGGCACGAGCACGACGTCATTACCACCGTTCGCTGCTTTGAACTCAACCTCAGATCCTGGCTTGCCGGTATGGTCGAACCAGACTGCAGTTGTGCCTTTGTTGTAAGCGTCTGCTGCAGCTTTTATCGTTGCAGCATCTTTATTGATGTAACCCTTCGTGTACCAGGAGTTCATTAGTTTGAAATTGGCTCTCATTTCAGTTGTCACATCTGGCAGGACTTTGAAGGTCGTATCGTTCTTGTAAACGGGTCCCTTCACATCAATGTTGTAGAGAGATCCTTGGTAAGGTCCGCGCTGGGTCCCGAATGGTATAATCCCAGGCTCGTTATCCTTAATCTGTTTCAGGTACGGCTCGAGGTCTTCCAACTTCTTAATCGTGCTTACGTCCAATTTATATTTATCTACAAAACGCTTCTGCATGACCAGTCCTGCTCGAGTTGCGGAGATTTGATAGTTCGGTATCGCATAGATTTTGCCGTCTAACTTTGCATCATTCCAGAACTTCTCTTCTAACGATTTGTATAGTTTTTGACCTTGATTCTTCAACAAATCATCGAGTGGCTGGAATACACCTTTCTTCTGATTCTGATCGAATTTAAAAAGCCAGTTCGACGTCCAGATAATATCGGTTACTTCGTTAGCAGCTACAATCGTGTTCAACTTCTGCTCATACGTACCGAAGTCAACCGGCATCAACTTGATTGTTGCGTTAATTTTCTCTTGTGTAATCTTATTAACAGCATCATTCACGAGTTGTAGATCTGGATTTGCTTTGTTCTGTGGGTAGTACCACGTCAATTCGACCGGATCAAGCTTTTTGGGCGCATCGGATGCAGATGCTGCGGGTGCCCCACTGCTGGATGGGGAAGGCGTGCTAGTATTGTCTGTACTGCTGCCGCAGCCGGTTACGGCAATGGCAAGTGCGGAACTAACTGCGAGCGTGGACATCCACTGAAAGCGTGATTTTATGATCTTTTTCAATGAAGAAACCTCCCTTAATGATTATCAATTTTATTTATGAAAGCGGATGTGAAAAGCTATTCCTACAACTCCGGCTCGCCCCCTTTCAAGCTTTTCCCATCCGAGGCTTACAACTTAACCTTTAATGGCACCGATCGTCAGACCCTTAACGAAAAACCGTTGAAAGAATGGGAATACCAGCAACATCGGACCAGCTGATAGAACGGCTACAGCAAATTTAGCTGACGTCTTCGGAAAGTCACCCATATCAACATTGAGCGTAACCAACGCTGAGGCGAACTCGGGACGCGATGTGATGAAGTCAAGTGTGTTCATGGTCCTCACGAGCAGCAACTGAAGTGGAACCAGTTTCTCGTTGTTGATAAACAGAAGTGCGTTGAACCATTCGTTCCAATAGTTAAAAAGGATAAACAATCCCAATGTCGCAAGTGCTGGCTTCGAGAGCGGAAGAATCAGCGCCGTGTAAATCCGCCACTCTCGCGCCCCCTCCACTTTCGCCGACTCAATAATCTCGGTCGGGATTTTGGCCATGAAACCCTTCATAATCAGTACGTAGAAGGGACTGAGCAATCCAGGCACGATGAGTGCCCATATGGAATCTTTTAAATGCAATATCTGGGTCATCATAATGTAGAACGGCACAAGACCACCGTTGAACAGCATTGTGAAGAACACGTAGAAGGACGTTGCTCGCTGCAGACCATAATCCCTTCTGGACAGGACGTAGCCCATTGTAGAGGTTAGAATTAGACTGATGCATGTGCCAATGACAGCGACGAGAATCGTCACACCGTAGGCCCGTAGAATCGTCTCTGGCGTTTTCAGAAAATAATGGTAAGCCGCAGCGCTGAACTGATCCGGAATAAGGCGGAAGCCATTATGGAGAATCGACTGTTCATCAGAAAACGAGATAACGATAACGAGGGCAAATGGAACCAGCATTGCGATCGTGAGCAAAATGAATATGGTATGTATGATGAGTTGGCTCCATACCGCTTTGGACTGTTGGACTACCACGAAATGTTCCCTCCTTAGAACAAAGAATTGTCCTCATTAATTCGCCTAACGATTAAATTGGCGCTGACGACGAGAACAAAACCGACAAAAGACTGGTACAAACCTACGGCCGATGCCATACTAACGTCCGCAAGTTCACTAAGCGCCCGATAGATGTACGTATCGATAATATCGGTGGTCGAATACGTCGCCCCGACGTTGTTCGGGATGAAGAAATGTAAGCCGAAGTCGCCTCGGAACATATTCCCGATGCTAAGGATGAGCAGGATAATAATGAGAGGCGTCAGCTGCGGGATCGTAATATTCGTTACCATCTGCATCCGCTTTGCTCCATCTATTCGAGCCGCTTCGTACAACTCTCCGTCAATCCCGAGAATACCAGCGTAGTACACCATCGCCGAGAAGCCTATCGCTTTCCACAAATGCACGATGTTTAGAATGTAGGGCCAATACTTAGATTCGAAGTACCACGAAATCTTTTCCATACCGGCTGAAGCCAGCCAGCTGTTGATAAATCCATTTTCATGATCAAGAAACGCCTGAGTAATGTAGCTCATAACGACCCATGAGAGGAAAAAGGGCAATATCAACGATGTCTGATAAATTTTAAGCCACTTTTTTGCAATTTCATTGAGAAGAATGGCTACGGTGAGTGCAGCGATCGTCGTTAACACCATGTAACCTAGGTTATACACGACCGTGTTGCGGGTAATTCGAAATGCGGTTTCGCTTTTAAACAGAAACTCGAAGTTTTTGAAACCGATCCAATCACTGCCCAGAATACCTTTGTCATACTTATAATTTTTAAATGCGATGACGACGCCAAACATCGGAATGTACGCCATGATAAAAATATAGATGACTGCGGGAAGCGAGAGCGTAAACAGTTCAATATTCCTGCCGAAAAACCGGAATGCCTTCTTGCGCTTCATAGGATGCCTTCCTCCTTGCCTGTAACGATTTGCTTGGCTTGCTGCCTGAGATCAATTTAGCTGAAATCTCATCTATAAAACAGTGTAAAAACTGTACTTTTGTCGCCGGTTGAAGTAAACGATCTGCATTTTACTAACTGAAGTTCCAGTAGGGCGCAGAACGCCGCGAAGGTCAGTACCTGGATCGTTTGGTGGAAACGCCAAAAAGGCCAAGAATCGCACGGTGTGCTTGTTATGCACCGTCGTTCTCAGCCTTTGCTTATACAGTTATGCTTACTTCTTTCCCTTCGCCTTCAACCAATCATCCAACTGCCTCTGCTTCTCAGATCTTATCGTTTCGCTTCCAGCTCTATTCAGCTTCTCCTCGTAAATCGGCAGATACTTCGCAGGATCGACCGTTCCGGTGGCGAGCACTGCATAATACTCGTCGTTCACTGCTTTCACATTGGCAATTTCAGCTTTCAAGTCATCGGTTCGGAACACGAAATCGTAATAAGGAGATACCTCAGCGTCTTCGTTGATACGAACAGTCTGTTCGATCTTGTCAGGGGGCGCTCCCTCCGGCAGATATTCGTTGCGGATGTTGCCAAATACCCAGTCCGTGTTTGTAAAATACCCAGAATCCATATTCAGCTTGATGTAATTTCCGTCACCTCGCGAATAGTGCTTGCCTTCAATCCCATAGACGAGCGTATTGTACAACTGCTTATCGGTGTTCACCAGCTCGAGCAATTGCATCGCTTTGTCTGGATGCTTCGATGTCCGGCTAATCGCGTTCATTGAGCTGACTGCACCGTTGAACGACGGCTTCGCGAGCGGCACGAGCACGACGTCGAAGCCGCCATCGCCAGCCTTAAACTCCGCTTCGGAGCCCGGTTTCCCCGTAAAATCGAACCAGACAGCCGTATTCCCCTTATTGTAGACGTCCGCAGCGTTCTTCAATGTAGCGGCGTCCTGATTAATATATCCTTTGTCGTACCAGGAGTGAACCAAAGCAAAGTTCTGTTTCATTTCCGGCGTGACATCCGGAAGAACTCGGTGATTGGCATCGCCCTGATATACGGACACACGCCAGTCGATGCCGTACATGTGGTTCATAAAGAAGCCTCGTGTCGTACCGAACGGGACGATGCCCGGCTCCCTTTCCTTCAACAGCCTCAAGAAAGGCTCAATATCGTCAATCTTGCGGATCGCACTTAAATCGAGCTTATATGTATCGACGAACCGCTTCTGGATGACCAAGCTCGGGCGCATAGCAGCAATTTGGTAGTTCGGCACAGCCAACTGCTTGCCATCCAACTTGCCATCGTTCCAGAATCGCGGAGACATCGAGGCCCGAAGCTTCTGTCCGTGGCGTTCTAGCAGCTCGTCCAACGGCTGGAACACTCCCTTTCTGGCGTTCGCGTCCCACGGAAACAGCCAGTTCGAGGTCCAGACGATATCCATCGGATCGCTTGCCGCCACGAGCGTATTCAGTTTCTGCTCATAGTTAGCGAAATCAACGGGCTGCAGCTTAACGCTCGCATGAATTTTACCCGCTATCAGCCTGTTTACTTCGGCATTCACGAGATGCAAGTCGGCATTCGGTTTATTCTGCGGGTAATACCAGATCAGCTCGTCCATCTCACCGACACCATCGCCTTCAAGGTCCGATTTCGTGCAGCCGCTCGCGACTAACATCAAGACCGCGACAATGCTAAGAATCGCAACCTGTGTGAAACGTCGACCATGAACCGAGCCCCCGATTTTCCTGACGTTTAGCTTGCTCAAGACCATTCCCCCTCTCTGATCTCACATGCATTGCTTCTATTATAACCTGATCTCTTTCCAGTGAACATCATAGGACTCTGATCCACTCTCACAAGAATATTTGACCAACACTCGCACTTGTTCTATGGGACGGGCATATACTAGATTAATACAGCTAGAAAGGGGGTATTCCCTTGAAACGATCGGATTCTTACGCTATATGCACAAAGTACCTCCATCGAGAAGTTATGATAAACACGACACACGGTACTTACCGTGGAACGATTGTGAAAGTCGACGGCCACAAGGTCTATTTGAAACAAACACGTACAGGAAAGAAAGCACATATTTCGTTCCTGCCCTTTCTCCTCCCCTTAGTTCTCTTTGATCTCTTAGCCATTTTTCTTGTGGAATCTAGACCATGTTCGCCGTTCAGACCATTTATCTAAAAAAATGACCATCACACGGCTATCCTGTGATGGTCATTTCTTATTTCTTATTTATTATTTATAGCTTTGTAACATCGTGTCCAGGTATTCCTCAATGGGAAGCGACTTCCGCATCGCTAATAAATGATTACCCATCTCGCCAATAACCGTCCGGAATTGGTTGCTTTCCCCGAGTGCTTGGGCCGCAATGGCATCGACGATGATCTGTGGATCATCCAAACTGCTGTTATCCCTATTATTCATCAACGCCGTAATTTTATTCATTAGCTCATCATAAGCCGTAATGCTCTCATCTTTGTTCCATCGGATATTATTCTGAAAATTGTTGCCTGTAGAACCACCTTGCTCGATAAGCCGGAGTTCGATATTCAACGGCTTGAGCTCGTAATACAGCCCTTCCGTCAAGCCTTCCAGCGCAAATTTAGACATGTTATACAAGGAGCCGAGTGGTACGGCCGTTGTGAAACCCATGAATGAACTAATATTGATGAACATGCCTCCGCCTTCAGCTCGGAAATGTGGTACAAATTTGCGTATGACATTAATAGGCCCACGAACGTTCACATCATATTGCCAATCGATCGTCTCTTCCGAAGCCAATTCCAGTGCCCCGTATGCACCCATTCCTGCGTTGTTGACCACGACGTCGATTTTCCCGAAAGCCGCAATGGCATCATCGATAGCAGCATTGACTTCCGCTAAGTTCGTGACGTCCAGTTTGAAAAGCTTCACATTCTTATAGGCAGTCAGCTCGGTTTCATTTTCCGGGGTGCGCATCGTCGCAGCTACATTCCACCCCAGTTTAGCAAAATGAATGACTGTGAGCTTACCTAACCCTGTGCTTGTACCCGTAATAAAAATTGTTTTTGTTGGCATACTAATTCCTCCAATACTCATATTTCAGTCATTTAAAATGAACGTTCATTCTATTACGTGTGTATTGTCCTTCTTGTAAATAAACGAAGTACTACAACAGTTTCTATCGAACGTTCGATCTAATGTGGTCAAAAGAAGTAGGTTGAACTTAGCTGTTCGAACCTTTTTCTTTGCTTACCGCGTTCCAGTTGGCAAGAACTGCCTGATCGACGACTTCATCTGTAAGATTCTGCGAGTCTCCCTGATATAATTTCAGAAGATACACAATAGAACCGTAATGCATCTGAACCATCATGCGCGGCTCTAGAGCAATGAAGATCCCTTCATTAACTGCCTGCTCGTACAGCTTCTCAAGTGGCCCGCACCATCCGGCCTGAATAGCTTCCTGCTTGGTCTGCTCATAAATATAGGGCGAAAATGAGTACTGCTCAATAAACCGGAAACCCTTCGGGTACTTTCTTCCTAGCTCGAATACATTTCTCCAAGCCTGATTGAATCGTTTCTTTACAGAATCAGCCTGGTTCAAGTCTTTCGTTACGAACTCGCCGTTGAACAGGACGATAGCCTTGTAAAGCTCATTAATAATATCTTCCTTGCTACTGAAATAATGATAAATGTTCCCTGTTGAAACACCGGAATCCTTGGCAATCAACGACATGGATGTAGCCTGCAACTCTCTATCGATAATCAGATGCAACGTTGTCTCCAAAACAGCTTTCTGAACCTTGTTGTATCGTTCGAACATGTTCTGCCTCCCCTCTCACATATTAGATCGAATGATCGTTCTAATCATATATCACGCCAAAGCATATGTCAATGACCACCACACAGCTATTCTGTGAGGGTCATTTCTTAGGTAACTCCTTTCTATCCAACTTTCCTAAAGGGGTATAGGGCATATGCTCGACGAAACTGAGCTCTCTAGGCATCTGGTATCGTGCCAATCTAGCACGCAGCCAATCTAGGAGTTCGTCCTTGGTGGTCTTCGAATCTGGTATCAACTGCACCCATGCCTTCAATCGCTGTCCAAATAACTCATCCGCCACGCCAATAACGGCAGCTTCTTCCACACATGGGTGCATGCGCAGCATTTGTTCTACTTCGAACGGATACACATTTTCCCCAGCTGAAACAATCATACTGTCTACTCTTCCATGCAAAAAGAAATAGCCCTTCTCATCCCGATAGCCCAAATCGCCGGTTTGAATCCAACTGCTAACCTTGTTTCGCATCGACCATGGATTGCGTATACAAATTTGACCTACCCTGCCCATCGGAACTTCTTGTTGCTGATCATCCATGATTTTGATATGAACACCGTTAATCTTTCTGCCAATTGTGTGTGCGGAATAGACTAGATCCTGCGGGACTGCAATGATATTCAAACCCGCTTCCGACGTGCCGTACAGATTGTATAACACTTCGCCTAATCGACTTTGCGTCTCTCGAACCAGTTTAGGATGGAGCTCAGCCCCGCCTGAAGCTATACAGGACAAGGATTTCAGAGCGTCTGCGTTCGTTTGTAACATTTTATGCAGCATTAGAGGGACGACCGTTACGATATCTACCCGATGCTCGCGAATCAATCGACACGCTTTCCCTGCCTCAAATCCACGTTGAATCACGACTTTTTTGCCCAAAGCGCAGAAAAGGAGCAGAACCGCAACCCCATAACCATGATAAATAGGCGTCGCAATATAGGCTGTCTGCTTATTCAAGATTTGCAATCGCGTCAAGAATCCTGCAAAAGGGTCCAAATAATTAAATAGCGATGGCTGATGCGCCGCTTCTTTGGCTTTGCCCGTGGTTCCACCTGTGAGCAGCATGAGTTTCCCGGAGGAAGCTCGACGTTGTTTTGTCTTGATAGAAACAGTTGCACCAATTATGTTATTTACCGCAGAAGAAGTAGGGTGATAGCTGGGCAGTTTGGCGCTCCTGTACGTCGTTTGCGCAAGTAAAGCGCTAAGTTCGACGTCATAGATGATAAGCTGAAAATCTTTACTTTCCACAAACCCTTGCAATTGATCCCTGCTCATTTCCGCATTCAACAGACAGATATCCGCCCCTGTCAAAGACACCGCATAAATAGCCTTCACCAGAGAGGCGTGGTTTTTGCATAGGAATCCAACACTCTGACCGCCAGTGAGCTGGTAATTCACCTTCAAATGCGCTGAAAGCTGTTTGGATTGTTCATACAATTGGCGATATGTGAGGGTTTCCTGTTCATCTGCCAACGCAATTTGGTCTCCATACGTTCTAGCCGCAAAATGCAACAGTGCCATCAGATTCGTACCCGATGTGTAGATGGCGGAGGCTAGTCGGAACAAGGCGATCAGCGAGAGCAGCCTAATTTGATAGAACACATAGATCAGCTTACATATCCTCATGGTCTCTACCCTTTTCCTTCTTTGGTCTACTAGGCATGGTTCTGATAAAAACGGAGGCTAACGCTCCGAAAATCAACCACCACGGTTTGAACGTTGGCCTTCTGGTATAGATAGCCTTACCGATCATCTTGGCGACATCCCCTGGGGACATGGCCGGTAATTTGCGATAAGCTGCAGTTGGCAGTATCATCGGCGTTCTTACAAGCGGAAGATAGATCGAGGTCGTGGCAATCCCCATCCTATTGAGCTCAGGAGCAGCAGACCGAAACCACGTGTCAAAAGCAGACTTCGATGCCTGATACGCCGCCCAATGTGGCAAAGGAGTTAGCATCACATTAACCGTCGAAATGTTAATGATTTGCCCCTTTTTGTGCCCGAGCAGCGGTATGAGAGAGAGCAATAGTTGAACCGGAGCGAAATAATTAATCCCCATCGTACGCGTGAAATCGTGATAACGGTCCAATGACTGCCCAATGGAACGATGGATCGAATGCCCCGCGTTGCTGATCACGATATCTATCCCCTCTGGCCGTTGATGAAGAAAAGCAAGTAATCCCTCCATGTCCTGCGGATCTCGAAGATCCGCAGGGACCACACTTACGCGGGCTGCCCCTTTCACTTCGATTTCACGCTTCATGGCTAGGAGCTTCGCTTCTCGTCTAGCTACCAGAATGAGATGAACCCCCATATCGGATAACAGATAAGCAAGTTGTTCGCCGATTCCGGAGCTGGCACCGGTGATTAGGATGGTTTTGCCTGCTAGATGGCGCTCTAGCTTCTGTCTGTTTAATTTCGTCGGTGGGAATATGAGATAGTTGAGAAGCGTGTGTAGCCTAGCACTTGGCATGAATTCACTACCTTTTTATAGGAGGCTTGTTGGAAGAGAGAGTTGCTCACAGATTTAACTGGAAAAAATGCAGCTAAATTACGAGCATCTGCTATTTTCGCTTTATTGCGCCTATCTACATATTTCTTCACTAGCAGTCACTAACAGCTATCTAACCTCTACACCAACGTGAACACCGTAATTTCAGGTCGACACATGAACCGAATTGGTTGTACGGACACACCGATAACTCGATTCGTATACAGAGTGAGCGACTTACTTTCCCCTACCTGATAGAGTCCCGAAGGATATTTGACCCCATACGGTACGGAAGCCAGTGGCCCAATGATCGGAAGTCTGACTTGACCGCCATGGGAATGCCCCGATAGCTGCAAATGGACAGCTCCATCGCCCGCAACAACATCGGCATAATCTGGTGCATGGGATAGGAGGAGTACCCATTCATCTTTTTTCGCTGATTGCAGCGCCGTTTTAAGGTTAGGAGCCCCCTCCCACATATCTTCGACGCCGGCGATCCATATCGATTGACTCCCTTTCTGAATGCGGAGTCCCCGATTCCGGAGGCATTGAAACCCACCACCCTCTAACACATCTGCCACTTCTTCCACATTGCCATAATAATCGTGATTGCCGAGTACCGCATAGCAGCCGTATGTGGCGGCAATCGTCTTCAACACTTCCCGAATAGCTTGCCCCTGCCCACCAATCTCATAATCGACGAGATCGCCTGTAAAGCAGACAATGTCCGGGTTTTGTGCCCGAATGACCTCGACTACCTTGGTTAATCGCTGTTCATCCAAATGGAATCCGAAATGAAGATCACTGAATTGCACAACCCGCAATCCCCTGAATGCTTCTGGCAGTGAAGGAAAAGCCAATGAAATACGCTCAACTTGCAACCAACGGGGCTCTACCCACGTGGCATACCCATAACTTAACGGAGGGATGGCTAGTAAACTTCCACCTACCAGCAGAGACTTTTTCAAAAAGGAACGACGTGTTATTTTCTCTTTATTTTCCATATCACAATTATATAACATGACCTGCAACGTGAGAAGGCTGTCCCTCCGGCAGATGAACACTGCTGAAGAAACAGCCTCTAGGGCAACGCTTATTTTGCAAGAGCAGCAAGCACATCATCAATCTTTTTGCCATCAGCGATTGGACCGCTTTTCATCCATGTTTCAAAATTAACCTGATACACATGCCCTTTTTTGACAGCCGGAAGACTCTGCCACAGCGGATTAGCCAGCAATTCCTTGGTCTTGTCCTCTGCCCCTGTATCCGTTGTAATAAAGATGTGATCGGCATCCAACTGAGGGATCATTTCCAAGGATATCGGCACAACTTTCCCATTTTTGTCCAAAATCAGTTCCTTCACAAGCTTCGATGGCGTAAGTCCCAAATCTTGATAAACAACAGGTCCGGCATATCCCGGGCCGCCATAGAGTCGGAACTCTTTCGTATGAACACGAACGATTGCAACCGTTTGATCGCCAATCTTTTGCTTGATGGTCGCTCCAGCCTGCTTGGCTCTCTGATCATACTTCTCAATGACATCCTTCGCTTTGTCTGTCTTGCCAAACAGATCACCTAGCGTGCGAATCGTCGCTCTCCAATCTGCTCTTGCATCTTTAAAGGCGTACATCGGAGCCACTTTGGAGAATTGACCGTACCTTTTCTCATCATATACATTCTCCAAAATGAGATCAGGCGCCGCTTCCAAAACGGCTTCTACACTTCCACTCACATCGATGGCTGGCATCGCAAGACCCAGATAATCTTGTCCGCTCCATGTTCCGATCTTCGATTGCTTGAACGGCTGAATGCCCAACGACAGCAGTTCGTCTTCCAAATAAATTCCGAGAATCCGCTTCGGATCCCCGGGAATCTTCACTTCATGACCGATCTCATCCTTGACGGTCTTCTCCTGTGCTGCAGGCTTGGCCGACGCCGTTTCCTTCACAGTACTTGGGCTGACCGTCGCGGTCCCAGTGTTCGCTGCATTCGTATCCTTTGACCCACAACCTGTAAGCGATACCCCCAATGAGACAGCCAGTGCCCCCATCATCCATAAACGAGTTTTCTTCATGTCGATTACCACTCCTTGTGCCTTTCTTTACTGAGAATCGTTATCAATTGTATCGTGATCCTCTTCGACTGCCAAGGACAAAACCGTTCATGGAGATGGACAATTGTGACATCTATGGGCCCAGGAATCGCAATGCTTCCTCCATCTTCATGCTATTCATCAAAATACCGCTGCTCATCCATGTATAGTAATCTGCGTGATAGATATTCCCTCGCTTCACAGCGGGTATGTCATGCCAGTTTCGGCTGTCCATCAACGTCTGCAGTTGGTCTTCGCAACCTGGATCGACGACAAGCAGCAGTTGGTCCGCATCGAGCTGTGAAAGATGGGATATCGATACGCTTGCCCAGTAATCGTCCCAAGCCAAGCGGCGTACAAGATCTGGCGCCTTTAGTCCCAAGTCCCCATACAGCACAGGTGCCGTATACGAATGCCTGGACCCGCCATACAAGCGAATTTGATCCGCATGGATTCGCAGCAAGGCGACCGTTTGCTCACCGATAGCTGACTTGATCTGTGTCGATGTTTCATGGCATTTGCGTTCATAACGGAGAAGCGCCTCTTCCAGCTCTTCCGATTTGCCCAGTAAAACAGCAATTTCACCCAAAACGCGCCTCCACTCCTGTTTATAGGAGATCGTAAACGTCGGTGCGATTCGATTCAGTCTGGCTTCCAGCTTCGGATCAATGTATTGGCTGCAAAGAATCAAATCCGGCTCAATCTGCAGCAGTTGGCTCAAGTTGCGTTCGCCCAGTTCAGCTTCCTGCTCTCCTAAATGAATCGATCGTTGCACTTGGGATGACAAGGGGTGATCTCTATCCATCATAGAAGCGTAAGGGATAACCCCCAATGCTAGCATATGGTCTACATACGGCGGGAAGAGGCATGCCACATGGTTTCTTTGTTTCTCCATATAGACTGTAGGCGACATTCCAACCTCTTGCTTGAATTTGCGGCTAAAATAGTACTGCTCGCCATAACCGGCATATTCTGCGATCCAACCAATCGACGCTTGACCGCGAATCAACTCGCGTTTGGCATGATTGATGCGAATGTTCGTCAAATACTCGCCTAGCGTCCTTCCAGTCTCTTTCCTGAATACACGGGAGAAATATTCAGGGCTCATGCCAGCCAGTTGCGCAAGCATGTCGCGTGTAAGATTATCCTGAAAATGGCGCTCCATATAGTCGATTATTCGGGTAATTCGCTCCTTCGCTTGTCCGACAGCTTCCTTGCCCAAATCCTTCATCACCCAGTAAAGGAGCTCTTGAAAAACTACATTTAAACGGAACCATTCAACGCGTTCTTGACTGTCGCGCTCCATATACAGCCGTTTGGTGAGATCTGCTGCTTGAGCCAGCGAATGCTCTGGGATAGCGCCACACCAAACTTTGTCGCCTTGGCCCGCATCGCCTGACCCGCCTACCGGCTTCTGGTCGTAAGGAAAAGCCTCGAAGGTGAAATCGTACCAGGCCAATCCTTCTCCTGTACTCAAGCTCGCAGCCGTATACGTCCCTGGCCGCAGCAGGCAGCAACTCCCCCGTTGAAGAGGAATCCACTCGCCATCCACCATACATTTGCCTTCTCCGCCTAAGATAAGAAGCATTCTATAGGCATGCGGAATCTGCAGCTTGATGAATCCATCCGTGTCCAAACGATGATAATGAATCTGAAGCAGCTTAAGCGCCACTTTATCCAGCGGCAGCCAACTTTCTAGGGTATCATCTATCGCCGATCCCTCATTTCCTTCTGTCTCTTGCTTTAGCGTAGCACAAAACGGCTGGACATGTGATCTTATCCATAAACATCGTTTCCGCAGCTCACACCAAACGCAGCGCTTACTCCGGCTTTAGCAGCCTCTCTCTATTTACCAATCCGCATCTGTAGCCAATAAGTCCTCTATACACACAGTATACCCAAACCTAGCTAGCCTTGTAAGGGAGACTCGACTTGAAAGCAAGATTGCAAAGGGCGATTTGTGATAATAGAGGAGCCTCCGACCACCTTTAGAGAAATATTTCCAGTTCCATGCAACAAATCCTCAACACCATCCGTTTAGTGGATACAGATACAATAATGGAAACCGACAATAACTTAGCGAAGGATGAGCTATATGAAGAAAAAGGTTATGGCCGTAGGCCTCCTGACGACCGCAATTCTCTTAACATCGGCTTTTACGCCGGTCTCTACGAATGCTGGTCAGGAAACGATCGTTAATCTTGAAGGCCAATCTATCGCGTTCTCCCACCAGCCCCGCATGATAGATGGCATGCTAATGGCGCCTGTTCGCGATCTTGCAACCGCTTTAAACATGGAAATTAGCTGGAATGAAGCTGAACGAGTTGCCATTGTTACACGCGATGGATACGAGCTGAAGCTTCCCCTTAATTCCGACAATGCCCAAGTCAATGGGCAAGCAACCACCATGAACGGTGTCACCCAAATCGTAAACGACTCCCTCTACGTTCCGCTGCGGTTCTTTATGGAAAGCGTCAATCATGTCGTTCGCTGGGATTCAGCAACCCGTTCCGTTAACATCACGAAGCAGACGGATAGCTTGCCGGTTGTCGGTACTTATGACCACTTAATTACCCTGTTGACGCAGAATGAGAGCAACCAACTAAACGCAGTAAGGCTTACGTCCCTATCAGCTCTCTCTAAATCTTCTACAACTGCCTCCGTACCAGCAGCTGCCGGCAGTATAAGTGTCACCACCCAAGACTCAGCCAAATCCGTATCACCCGAGTACTCGGGAACGAATGTGCAAGTAGAGGGTGTGGATGAATCAGATGTCGTTAAATCAGATGGCACGTACATCTATACCGTGAACAAGCAGCGGATCGTCGTCACGCAGGCATATCCTGCAGATGAGATGAAAGTGCTGAGTATGTTGGATTTCTCCACCGCGGCCAACACCGCAAACACACAGTTCCAACCGAGCGAAATCTACGTAGACGATACCCACCTAATCGTTGTGGGGCAATCCTATCAGAACTTTAAACCTGTGCCATATAACGAAGATGCCAGCAGCAGTAGCAGCAAGATGATCGGCATCTCAGATAAAATAAGGATCTCCCCGTTCCCTATGCAGGCAACGACGAAGGTTATGGTTTACGATCTCAAGGATCGCAGTAACCTGAAGCTAGTCAAAGAGGTTGAACTCGAAGGCAACTACATGTCATCCCGCAAAATCGGAACATCGCTCTATTTTATCGCCAATAAATATGTTAATTACTATCATTACCGGGAAATGGCAAAAACGGAAGATGCCATGAAAGATCTAGCCCCAGCTTACCGAGATTCCTCGGCAGGGAATGCTTTTACTTCAATTCCATTGGATCACATCTACTATTTGCCCAAAGCGCTTGAACCTAACTATGTGCTCGTCGGGAGTCTTGATCTGAACGATCTGACGCAGACGATGAATGTCACCTCGTACCTCGGCTCAGGGCAGAATGTCTACGCTTCGGAAGAGAATCTCTATGTGGCAGCTACGACCTATGAAGATCAACAACAGGACACTATACTCTATCAATTCGGACTCAACACGGGGAAAGCGGTGTACAAAAATACCGGTAAAGTGCCAGGTCATCTCCTAAACCAATTCTCGATGGATGAGCATAATGGACACTTCCGTCTTGCTACGACCACAGGAGAAGTTTGGCGGACAGATGAAGGTACCTCGAAAAACCATGTCTATATCCTTGACGCAAACCTGAAAGAAGTAGGCAAAATCTTAAACATCGCGCCCGGCGAGCGCATCTATTCTACCCGTTTCATGGGCGACCGCGCTTATATGGTTACTTTTAAAAATACGGATCCACTATTCGTCTTAGACTTAAAGCAACCCGATCAACCGAAATTATTAGGGGCATTAAAGATCCCAGGCTACAGCAACTATCTGCATCCCTATGATGAGAACCATATTATTGGCTTCGGCAAAGATACAGTTGAAGTCGATAACAAAAGCATGGCAGGCTCATCATCCATTGCCTATTATCAAGGCATGAAAGTGGCTCTGTTCGATGTATCTGATGTGAATAATCCGAAGGAGAAATTTACTCAGTTGATTGGGGATCGTGGAACGGATTCGGAGTTGCTGAACAATCACCGTGCCCTGCTCTTTAACAAGGAGAAGCATCTGCTGTCCTTCCCTGTTACGGTGATGAAACTCGATCCGGCGACCAGCAATTCGAAGAATTCGGCTAGTTCATACGGAAGTTTTGCTTTCCAGGGGGCGTACGTCTATAATCTTGATTTGGTAAAAGGTTTCCAGTTCCGCGGCGGCATCACCCACCTCTCGCAGGAAGATCTGAGCAAAGCGGGTCAGCATTTCTATGCCGGAGATAAACAGGTGCAGCGCGTTCTCTATATTGGTGATACCTTGTATACCGTCTCGAACGGATTCATTAAAGCAAATGACCTGAACACACTAGAGGAAAAGAACGAAGTCGTTATTCCTTAAGCACTTGAATGAAATATGCAGGAAAGTTTGGATGCTTGAGGCACATATTGGAGAATTAAATATGCGGGAAAGCTCGCTATGGAAGCTTGATGCACATACTGGTCGAGATTTCTCCGATCCGTGATTCCTGTGGAATTCCTAGGTGGGATTAACGGGAAAATATACAGCTATTTTCGCGGAATCTTCGCGATAATTGGATTTAACTGTAAAATATGCAGTTAAATCCGCCTCTTTTGTCCATATCGAGTCTAATGTGTACAATTTGCTGTATATTTTCCATCTATTTGGCATTTGAACAGAGAATACCAAGATTTAACTGTATAAAATCCATTTATTCTTGTGGCGCGCGCGGGGAAATGGGATTGCCGAAGGGCGCGGGAGAAGGAATACTGGAGCGCTCTGAAGCTCAGGTCCACCCAGCGCTCAGAAGCTCAGGTCCGTCGAGCGACCAGAAGCTCAGGTCCACCGAGCGACCAGAAGCTCAGGTCCACCGAGCGACCAGAAGCTCAGGTCCACCGAGCGACCAGAAGCTCAGGTCCGCCGAGCGCTCTGGCGATGACAAAGCCCCGTATCCACATAGGATCGGGGCTTTGACGGTTTGACTCGGCCAACTTATATGCCCAAAGCCGCCTTCATATACGTGGCTAACGCTACGAGTTGGTTCCCAACGATGCGCTTCGTTTGATCCTCAGCAGCCTCCGCGGCAGGAACCATCGAGAGCTGGGCAGCGACCACGCGCTTCGTTGGATTCGCCTCTATCACATCGATTAATCCTTGTGTGACTGCTTCGATGTACGCATGTTTCTTACCTTGCATGATGAGATCAAACGTATTCGCAAGTAAGACAGGTGCCGCATCTAGCGCTATCCCTTTCTTAGCGGCGTACGCCGCTAATTGCTTCATCGTTCCTTGCACAGTACTTGGATTCGTAAAAGCTACAACCGTAGGCTGATCCAGCTGACAAATCTCTTCGAACAGCGGATCATCGATTGAGATAATAGGGATTGAATAGTGATGAACGTCTTCATTATAAATAGCTGTAAAAAAAGTACAGGTTATTAAAATTGCGTCAACGTGATTGCTGGTTATCCAATTCAGTGTGTCTAGCACTTTCTTCTGAGCCATTTCGGCCGTGAAATCGGCATCTCGCTTGATTCGATCCAGCCCGGGATCGACATAATGAATAAGTTCCACATGCAAGCTGCGCAGGGCAATGTCAATATGTTCAATATTTGAATAATGAGCATGGAAGCATCCGATTCTTAACATCGTTAGTCTCCTAATATGTACGTTTTCAAGAAGTCATTACGGAACTTGCCATGGGGATCGCATTGGCGGAGCAGTTGTTGAAACTCAGGCAGCTTCGCATACAATGACTGCACGCGTTCCGGCGACATCGTGAACAGCTTGGCCCAATGCGGCCGAGCTTCAAATGGCTCCAGCTTCTCTTCTATTGTAGGCAGTAGCTGCGCAACCCCTTCCCAATTCGGTTTCCATGTAAAATGAAACGCCACCGTCTCCTGCTTATAGCAGGGACTCATCCATAGATCATCTGCTGCAATTGTACGCACCTCAGACACATACAACAGTGGCGAGATGAGTTCTTTGATACTGTCGAGCGCACATAGTGCCGCATACGCATGTTGACGAGGCACATAGTATTCGCTCTGCAATTCTTCTCCTGCACTTGGTGTGAAATCCATCCGGAAGTGGGGCATACGTTCCTGCCAAGGACCGGGTATTCCCATCTGTTCACTACAATTCTCGGAAGTGTGACCTGGCACGGGATGACGATGTGTATCCGCTAGTTTCGCTCCAAACAATTCAGGTTCCACCTGCACAGGGGCGGAGGATGAATCCGTGATTGCCTGTTTCTTCCAGAGCTGATTAAAGGAAGATTCCTGCCAGTTTGTGAACAAACTGACGCTGTAACCACTGGAGAATATCTCATCGAAGTGCGCTTCAAGCTGTGCCAAGGGAACATTGTCGTATACATGTTGATACATCTGAAAGGATGGGACAACATCCAAGGTAATTTTCGTAACAACACCTAATCCACCTAGTCCTACGGCTGCACCGGCAAGGTGACCATTGTCATCTTCACGGGAGAACTGCACGATACGCCCGTCCGCTGTGACCACTTCCATGGCATACACGGCTGTCGCCAAATTGCCATGGCGATCACCAGAACCATGTGTAGCCGTAGCGCATGCACCTGCAACTGTAATGTGAGGTAAAGATGCAAGATTATGCAGCGCATACCCATTCGCATAGAGATACTCGCCTAGCTCACCATAGCGAATGCCCGCTTCAACCGTTACCCTATTGTTCGCGCGGTCCAGTTCAATCACGCGATTCAAGTTCTGAAGGGAGATTAAGGTTTCTGTACTGTCGGCGATACCATTAAATGAATGGCGCGTTCCAAGCACCTTGATTTGTTGACTCCGAGCCACCAACGCTTGGATTTCTTCTACATTCGCTGGAACATAATAATTCGAGGCGCTGTATGTATAATTACCGGCCCAGTTGCGTTGTTCATTCATCATCGTTATCCTCCAGCGTCATCATAAATTTATTAACATTTTAACATAGTCACCCTGAACAGTTACTACTTAGGTAGGCTAGGATGATGCAAATTGGAAATTGCCATGCAGAATTTGTACTAAGGAGGAAAGTAGGGGGTAC
>NZ_LYPB01000080.1:11616-117235 GCF_001653565.1 Paenibacillus oryzisoli | reverse complement strand
CCATCAAAGTATGTCTTATATACTTCAACAGAGGTATCTGGAAATCCTTGTTAGTCGATTGGTCAGTCGTAGAAAAAAAACGATATCATGAGGGGTTGTTGTTTCCAGGTTTTTCAATGATCTTCCGTCTTCTTTATCCCCGATCGTTTGTACGCCAGAAAGAACTGGATTCTTACCATCACTCACCATATCAGTAATCAGCTTATCCAACGCTATACTTGTAGTTGGCGCCCACTCTCTAGAGGATACTTTCAAGGTATCGAAGAGACTGTTAGCTGGAAGTGGTTCCAACGCTGTCAGGATGGACAAGATATCCGCCCCTTTGCCTCCCTTGGCAATAACAATCGAAAAGTCATTCCGAAACCCATGATTCCGGGATATATAATCTAACGCTTCAGCGATTCCTTCTCGTGCTAATGGCTCGCCGATGGAGAGCACGCGTAAATGAGACATATATGGTTTTCTCGGGGAGATCGTTGTCATTTTTCTCAGCGCTTCTGATATGGAAGTCGCCTTACTCATATATGTAGTGGCAGGAATACGAGATGATGTTCCTTTCGCATTTACTTGTTGCGGCTCAATGACCTGTATGGATACCTCGATTTGTTCTCCGCTTTTATCAATGGACATACCTGCAACAATAGCCAAATCGGTTAGCTCATTCCGATTCCAACATCCAGTAAGCATCATGAATATACCCATAAAAAAGAGGGGTATAACGATCCTCCTTACCATAGGTCAACCTCCTGTATCATTCCTTTTCGGTGGAGCTGGAGCATCCGTCTGTTCACGCACGATGTTCACCTTATTAATGATTCGTGGGCGAGAAAAAAGAGCCCATAAAGGTACTCGAATGAGTGTATCTTTGTTATCCTTGAGCTGAAATGGCGCAATCGGGCTCATATAAGGCACCCCAAATGAACGTAAGCTGCACAAGTGAAGCACCAAAATAATAATCCCAATGATAATGCCATATAACCCAAAAGATGCAGCCAAAGCCATCATCGGGAAACGAAGCATCCGAATCGACGTGGAAAGCGTAAAGGCAGGAACAACGAAGCCGGCAATCGCGGTGATCGAAACTACGATAACCATCGCCGCTGATACAATACCGGCTTCTACAGCTGCCGTCCCCATAACTAGCGATCCGACGATCGTTAGTGAACTCACAATTGCTTTGGGCATTCGCAAACTACCTTCACGAACGATTTCAAATGTCAATTCCATCATCAGAGCTTCGATAAATGCTGGAAAGGGAACTCCCTCCCGTTGTGCTGCTAAACTAACTCGAAGCTGAGTTGGAAGCATTTCCTGATGAAATGTCGTTACCGCAATATATAATGACGGGCCTAATAATGCGATCAGAAAAGAGGTGTACCGTAGAATTCGGAGTAAAGTACTAATATCCCAACGTTGATAGTAATCTTCCGCTGCCTGTAAGAAGGATACAAATAAGGCAGGAACGATGAGGACGACAGGTGTGCCATCTACCAGAATAGCCACCTTTCCTTCTAACATTTCAGCCGCTATCACATCCGGACGTTCCGAGCTATAAATTGTAGGAAACGGAGTGAACGTTTTATCCTCAATCAATTCTTCGATATATCCGCTTTCCAGAATACTATCAATATCAATATCTTCTAACCGTTGACGGACTTCGTTCACGATAGCCTCGTCCGCTATTCCTTTGATGTACATAACGGCAACATTGGTTTGCGTAACTCGACCTATCTTTCTCGACTCCAACCACAGATTAGGATCTTTGATCTTACGGCGGAGTAAGGCTGTGTTCGTTCTAAGATTCTCGGAGAACCCTTCTCTTGGTCCTCGCATAACCGTTTCATTATTCGATTCCGTTACGCCACGTTCAACCCAACCGCGCATTCCGATAATGAAACCTTGTGAGTATCCATCCAGCAAGAGAATAACATCGCCAGATAATAAACAATTAAATAAGGTGTTAAATTCAGTTACTTCTTCTATTTCACTAACTGCGAGGATTTGTTTTTTTAACTTCTCTAACCAGATTTCCTGATGATTCGACGTTGCATCTTGCACATGATGAGCCTCTGATAATAAGGAATCCATGATGAAATTATGAACGGATAACGTATCGGTCAGCCCATCCGTAAATAGCATGCACACGTTAAACTTCACTTCACGACCAATTGTGAGCTCTCTAACAATAATATCTGAACTGTTTCCTAGTTTATTCTTAACTGTTTGTATATTTTCTTGAAGATTCACATGTAGGCGGCCTAACGAGGAATCAATACCTGAAATGATCTGCTTGGAAGAAGTATGACGAATCCTGCTTTTCGTTAATTTCTTAAAGAAGTCCATCCTAACATCCTCTCATCTCATAGAAGTACATATTACCCATTATCACCATAAACGCTTTTTTTAAAAACAGCTTTTACAATTTTCCAAATGGGCAATAATTAAAACAAGAGAACCGAATGTCAGAAGGGAAATCCAATGTTCAAAGAAAAAATCAATAATGGACAAATGTTTGCATGGATCATGATGTTTGAGCTCGGCAACGCCATTATCGTAAACCTTGGAGAAGAGGCCAAACAAGCTGCTTGGATAGCCATTCTTATCGCTATGGTGGCAGGATTAGGTACATTTGGGTTGATTTATTTTCCGCTTTTTCGCTTATACCCTAAACATACCTTTACAACCTATACCCAAATCATAGTGGGTAAGTACATCGGCTGGCCGCTTAGTTTTCTTTATCTCATATACTTTACTTATATTTCCGGTAGAGACTTGCTAGATTTCGGAACATTAACTTCCACGATCTCATTTGATCAGACCCCGGTCTTCGTGATTAATGGCATAATGATCATTGCTCTTGTATATGGCCTTCGTAAAGGCGTAGAAGTGTATGTACGATCTGCTGAAATCTTTTTTGGGTTATTTATGTTCGTATTTATCGTAGGATTCCTATTATTAGTCATTTCTGGGCAAATGGAGAGAGATAATCTTAGACCCGTTATCGATGACGGAATGAAACCAATCATGCAAGCTGTACCTTTCGTGTATACGTTTCCATTTGCTGAAATGATTGCTTTTACGATGTTCTTACCTTTCTTACAGAATGACAAATCCGTTGTCAAAGTGGGGCTAGTAAGTATAATTTGCACTGGCATTTTATTGAGTATTATTGCCGTTCTCAACGTTGCAACACTCGGTGTCTTTCAAACACAAACCGCTGTATTTCCGCTAATTGAGACGATTGGGGAAATCAATATCGGCGAATTTATGCAGCGTCTGGACTCTCTTGTCGTGTTACTGCTTGTCGTCACAAGTTTCTTTAAAATTGGCACTTTTTTTCTTGCTGCAGTCATTGCCGCCTCTGATTTATTTCATGTAAGAAACTATGGGAAGCTGGCCTTGCCAATGGGGATCATCATCCTCTTATGTTCTGTGATGATGGCGACCAACTATATCGAGCACATTCAAGAAGGGATGCAAGTATTAACGAAATATGTGCAATTCCCCCTGCAAACAGGGATACCTTTATTGATTTTGTTTATCGCTCTTATTCGAAAACATTTTGATCGGAATTCCAAACAAGAGCAAGAACAAAGTGAATAGAAATGCATATTCAATCGGCGAAAAGAACCGAAAACGCTCCACAATGTTATTCAGTGCGCGATGAATGCTAAAACCTAGGGATACATCCATAAGAATCACAAAAACAATACTACAGGTTAATACAACCCAAAAAACGCCGATTATTTTCAGTTTGCAACACCCACTGCCTTATTATTTGAATACTTCTTTAACCTAACCTAAATGGCTCGCAACTACTCTCCAGCTATATAGGAAAATCACGACATAGCCCTGTAACGAAAATGCTACGTTTGAGCCAACGGCAAGAACACCGCTATCAGACAAATAAAGCTATGCGCGGAACGTTCGTTACCTTAACAGCGGTTTGGGGTGTCGTTCTACTTCTCGAAGAAGCGCTCTACCATTGTCGCGGCCATCTCCACATTATTTTCATTAACTTAATATTCAGCTTACATACAACATGCATAATAGATCATATTAACTCTTAGACAAAGGCGGCTTATCATGACTTCACTTCTACCCGATGCACGAAACGCAACAAACCTACTGGGTACGGCTAAGCTTTCACTTGAGAAATTAGCCTACCAACAAATTCGTGAGAATATGATTAATGGGCATTTCCTGCCAGGCACACTGCTTTCAGAGAATGAGCTTGCTGAGCAGCTCGGCATGAGCCGTACGCCAATTCGAGCAGCGATCTCGCTCCTAGAGACAGAGGGATTCGTGGAATCGATCCGGGGACGAGGAGTATTCGTCAAAGAGATCTCATTTCGCGAGTTTCACGACATGTTTGAGTTATTGGCGTCCATGCAATTATATAGCCTAGAAATTGCCGCAATACGGAAGCTACGCTTCAATCTGCCTGAGTTGGAATATCACCTCATGAGGCAGTTGCACGCTTCGGAAAAGGACGATTACCGTACCTATTATGAAAGCGGGCTCCTATTTATTGAAACTATGCTGCTGGTCGTAAATAATACAAGCATGTTGCATGTTCTCGAGCAAATGAAAGGGAAATTTATGTTCAAAATCATTTCATATCGCAAGCTGCACGTTCATACGCTACCGAAGCCGCAGCAATCGGGCCAATCCAATAAACGTATTTACGAGGCGCTTACAGCAGGTGATTTAGACCAAGCGAAAAGATACACCCTAGAGTTGATTGAGCAGACACACAGGCAATTCCAATCCGTTGAAATGTAAACCATGGGCTCATCAACATGCCGCATCACTCACATAAAAAAGAGAAGGATCCCATTCATTGGGTCTTCTCTTAAAAATTAATCAGTGAACCTATACAGTTGTTCCCTTGTAAATGTCCATTCCGGGGAGTGCAGCTTCCCCTCAAACGCAGTGGAATACCATGGATTCCCCTCCCCGTTACCCATATTCACTAGAATATGAATATCTTGCGCAGGGGTGTAACCTTGAGCTAAAATGAATAGTTTTTCGCCCGTCTTGGGGTTCTGAGCCATATCCAATACGACGATGGCATGTCCCGGCGAACCTCCCTCAAGGAATACATCGCCAGCCTGCATCTCTGCTATCGGCACCTGCTTCATTTCCTTCGACAAGGATAACGTTCCTGCGTACGCAAATACCATGTTTAGATAACTTCGAAATACCTCATAGCTATTAGAAGCCGTTCCCCGTTTGACCCATGAGACCTTGTTGCCGGTAACGTCAATCCGATTCCCTTTCCTCCAAGTTGCAAAATCAGCTTTAAAGCCATTGGTGAAATTGAAGTGGATCTGATCATAATTGCCACTACCATACAGGTATTCCGCTCGCAGTCTCATAACCGCATCGGCGCACTGCTGCAGATCCCGCTCTCCGACATCCACATCAAGGACAGCTTCGTAAACTTCCTTAGCCTTAAGCTCCCCATTAAACAAATGTACCTTGGAACCTGGGGGTTTCAGAGGCAGTTTACGCAAGTAATCTGCATAGGACCCATGCTCGATTGGAACCCTCTCATAACCCTTAGGAACGGCTATTCGTTCCATCACGCTTGTACCTTCAGCAAGAACCAATTGTTGTCTGCTAGATTTGCCTCCCGTAACAGCATTCGCTGCTTTCGATAGTTCCTCCTTTGGAGATGAGCAAGAACTAAGAAGGAGTACAGCAAGAATAGTAACGGGTATCCATTTATTCATCTATTGCAACAGCTCCAATCATCGGACTAAGTCTATACAGTCTTCACAAACCTCACTTCCGTGCGCTGACGGAGCAACTCTCGGATGCCGTCACCTATGACTTGAACGCCAGGTTCGATGAGCCTCTCATCCACTTGCGAAACACTCAGTCGAAGAACACCTTCCTGTCTAAATTCCGGAAGGTACATACGCTGAACCGGGTCAACTCCCACGCCGCACTCCAACAGGTAATCAGCTGTTGCCTGCGCCCGAAGTGGTGCTGGCAACCCAATCGTCGTATAGAATCCAGAATAAGATTTGGTGTACGTGGTCCCCCTTGGCAGATACTTGCGGTACGCATCTTGGAGCAGCACCGCCTTACGACGGTAAATCTCTCGCATTCTGCCGATATGAGCGGCGAACATACCGCACTCGAGGTATACCTCGAGTGCCCCTTGCGTCAGAAGTGGCGAATGCACGTCGGCAGCAGCTTTCGCGCGTAAGAACTCTTCCCGCAATCCATCCGGCAGAACGGCCAACCCAAGGCGCAAGCCTGGCAGCATGACCTTGGAGAAACTCTTCACGTAGATCACCCGCCCAGATGGGTCATACGCGAACATGGGGTCATACTTTGAATCACCGTCTAAATCGCCCATGTAATCATCCTCAATGATATAGACATCATACCGCTGAGCCAATTCCACCATGCGCTTACGGGCTTCGTTCGTATGGCTGTACCCAGTTGGATTGTGTAACCTCGACACGGTATAGAAGAACTTGATCTCCCCATCTCGAAATAGTACCTCCAAACGACCTAGGTCCATCCCACCTTCTTCATATGCAATTCCATACACATTACCTCTATACCCCCGCAGAGATTCGATCATGCCGGCATGAACTGGTTGTTCCACGACGATGTTCCTCTTACCATTGGGAAAAGGCAACCCTACAAGCAAATTCAGCGCTTGCTGGGAGCCAGTCACCACATAAATTCGTTCAGGCACCGTGAACACCTGTAAATCTCGAAGATGTCTAGCCAACTGTTGTTGCAAGGAAGGCAATCCCTGCCCATCCGAGTATGTGAACATGTCCTCGCGGTACCGCTCGATCGCTTCGTTCATGCAGTGTTGAAAGTCCCGGTAAGGCATGGCGCTCCGGTCTGGCCCCGCCCACACGAAATCGATAACTTCTTCTGCGCCTCTTACCTGCTCTACGCTTTCGCGTCTATGCGCCACATAATAGCCGCTCTGTGGCACAACATAGATTCGGTGCTTCTGTTCGAGTTCCCCGTACGCCCGAATAATCGTATTTCGGCTGCAGCCGAAGGTTTCCGCTCCTTCCCGAATAGAAGGCAGCTTGTCCCCCGGTCTCCTCTTGCCGTCCTTCATCTCCTGCAAGAGTTGTTCCACAATCCTTTCATATAGCATGTTCCTCTTCACTCCTTCATGCCAACTGTACGGGTACAATTACCGCAAACAGCACTGTGGCCCCTCCGTTAATTCCTCTATACTCAGTGTTGTCGACACGAGCTTTTCTGTTACTCCATTATGAATAAGCCTGAGGAGGAATGCAATTTGTTTACTAAAAAAAGGAAATACCGAGTCATTCTGGCGACCGCCGCCTTACTGTTCGTAGGTACTTCAGGAGGTGCTGCACTCTCTGTCAATGCTGCATCGAAAGATACGAAGCTCCCCTGTGCGGAGATGTTCCAAGACAATCAGGGAACTCTGATTGTCAAAAATCTTAAGACCGACCACGTGTACGTCTGCAATCCTGAAAGGAGCCGCCAACGGTTCACGCCAGAGTCTTCCTTCAAGGTGCCGAATGCACTCATCGGACTTGAGGAAGGTGCCGTGATTGACGAATACGACGTGAAGAGATGGGATGGAATCGTCCGGCCGTTCGAATCATGGAACCGTGATCATTCTCTAGCATCGGCATTACGAGCTTCTGCAATCTGGTATTACCAAGCGATGGCCAGGGATATTGGGGAAGTTCGGATGAAGAGCAATATAGAACGAATTCATTACGGGAATATGGATATTAGCGGGGGCATTGATACATTTTGGTTGGATAGTTCGCTCAAGATCTCCGCGGAGGAACAGATCAATTTCATGGAAGATTTGGTGGAAGAGACGCTGCCGTTCCAAGAGCAGACTATGAAAACTGTGAAACGAATGATGATTGATAATGACCAGGATGCTTACACCGTTCATGGGAAAACAGGCACGCGGTTATCCGATATGGGACTTGGCTGGTATGTGGGCTATGTGGAGCGTGGTAAAACAGATTGGGTGTTCGCTACTAATGTAGACAGCAGTGGCACAACAGCTAAAACGGTCACCTTGAAAGCTTTGAAGTCCCTAGGCATCATGTGAAGTCTTGCTTGCTGCTAATTGGCTAGGTCACTTCAAAGTATCTGGCGATCAAGGTTCAATCGGTATGGCTGGTCTTGAATAGTTACTAGCAATCTGCTCTCCTTGTATTCTAATTTTCTCGGCTACAAAGGCAGGTTCAAGTACACGAACATCCGAACCGTAGCTAAGAAGCATACCATACAGCCAGTGATTATCTGGGTAGCTGGTGCTGACGAGCAAGGAACCATCATCTTGCCTTTCGATATTGTCCAAGCCGAAGGCTTCCTCCACCCGAACTCGTAATCGTGGCTGAAATAACAGCAAGAGCGGAATGGATGGACCCAACTCTTGATTCCCCCATCGCGCATCAAGCTCGCTCATGTGAACACCTTTGTTCGTGAAGTGCTCCAAATGAATGCGTAAACCGCTTATTCTTGAGAGACGGAAGGTCCTGTAGTCGCTACGCAGCCTGCAGTAGGCATACAAGTACCAGGCATAACCTTTCCAGGCTATCCCAATGGGTTCGACTTCTCTCTGTTCTTCAACACCTTCTGTGTTCGTATATAAAAAGGAGATAACCTTTCTAAGCTTAGAAGCTTGACGTAGCGAGACAAGCATAGACTTGTCCTTTAATCCTCCGCCATGCCAAAGGTTCGTATCAAATAGCAGTGTTTCACCTGACTCTTCCATTTGATTGTGCTCTGACCTGACTACGAGCGCTTTGATTTTGGTCAATAAATCGTCCATCTCCTTGTCGTCAAGAGAAGCTTGGACACCTTTTAACGCAACCAATATGGATTGCAAATCATCAAACGTCACAATTTGCCGATCAATTCGGAATTGCTCCATGATTTCATATCCCCCATCGTTTCCTGCGAACGAAACGATGGGAATTCCCGCAGTATTAATTGTCTCTAAATCGCGATAAATTGTTCGAAGTGAGACCTCAAATTTATCCGCAAGTGTAGGAGCATTAATCCGCCGCTGACTTAATAGTAGCATTGTAATGCCAAGCAAACGCTGAATCTTCAAAGCGATCTCTCCCCTGTACGTCATAGCAACCAAAGCCGACTGACCCTTAGGCGTCAGCCGGCTAATCTCATATTCCCTATTGGATTAATGCCGTATCACTGCGATACCCGGCGGAAAGCTTTCACGCCACTCCCCATTCTCATACTGGAGACGTATCGTGCCTGTTGGCACATTCAACTGCAGCGAAAACGAAGTCCAGGATGCAGGAAGCTTCGGCGAAAATGCGATTTCTTGCCATCCAGGCTTCGATGGTTTCAGACCAATAATATCCTCGATCAGAATAGGAACCGGCCCGCTTGCCCATGGATGGCATAAGCTTGTGTTCCATTTCTGATCTTTCCCCCATGCTTCGAAGCAAGTGGTCGCTCCTTCTTTGAGCATATTCCCCCAAGAGTGCTCATCATCCGCTGAAAGTAAATCATAGATGAATTCATGTTCTTCGACCTCTGCAAGAGCCTTCATTACAAAGTAAGAGAAATACACCCCACATGCAAACCGTTTGGTCCGAATCATATCGACAATTGGACCGACAGATTCCTTCGGAACAATATGGAACAACAGAGGAAGTACATTGGCATGCAGAGCATGATGTGTACTGTGCTCTGCATCCCTGAATAGCCCTTCCTTCTCATCATAGAAAGCATCTAAGAAGCTCTTAGTTAATCGCGGCAGTCGATTCTCGAACTCAACTCCGAGCAATTTGCGAATCTCGTATACCGTTTGTACACACCCGATATATAACGCATTAATGACATTATGACAGCCAGGGCCAACGGGTCTCGTCAGTTCGAAATCATAGTTGTCACGCAAATTTTGCGGCCAATCAACCAGATTCCATTTGTCCGTGAAATTCTCAATCAATCCATCTTCGCGTTCAAACTTCTCAAAATGTTGTAGTAAACCTTCCGCATACGGGTACATCTCCTGAAGAAATGCTGTATCCCCGCTGTACCAATAATACGTCATAACTTGCATCGGCCACTGTAGGGAGAAATCAGCTATTTCCTGCATGTAATGACCGGGTACAACGGCCATAATCCCATCACAGACGAACGAACTTCGCCCAAATTGTTCAATCGCTTTACGAACCAGTCGCAAATCCCCGCTGAGCAGCATATGGGAGTGACCTATGATCGTATTATCACCTAGATACTGCCCTTTTTCCCGGCTTGGACAGTCCACGAAGTTTTCCTGAGATCCATAGCGGACGCCATTCTTACAAATTTCGAAAATTTGATTCATTCTTTCATCCGAGCTATGAAGTACACAACTTTGGTCATCTAATGGATAGTGTCTGACGACCGCGTGGAAGGATTCCGGTTTCAGTGATGCCTCAGGCCCTTGCACTTCCACATAGCGGAACGCCTTGTAATCATATGTCTGATAATCGTCGAAATCACCGGATAATGTCCATTGGTCATGATATAGGCAATTGCAGCGCATTTCATAGCGAACGGCTTGATCCCCTGGCATCAATTCTTCCCCTGACCAAATATGTACATTTTCGCCTGCTTGTCCCTGAGCATTCATGGCGAATTGACCCGTCAACTCGGTTCCGAAGTCGATTAGATAATGTCCAGGTGCAAGACGTTCGACACGTGCAGGCTGCTTCTTATAGACGTCAAGCAACGGAGTTGGCTGCTGAACAAAGGTATAATCGGTATGCTCCGCGGCTTCCGCGTGTGCCCAAGCAGAATCGTCGAAATTTACATCCATCCAACCGCGCTCCGTTTGCCTTGCATCTAGATGCTCTGTGAATTGCGTATCATACCCAAATGTCACGCCAGGCCGATTATCATGAACCCGTTTCGCTTTCCAAGTACGATCACTCTTGAGCAATAGATGTTCGTCGGACCACAGTTCTGCGATAAAACCTTGCCGATTGTCAGCGCTATTATAGGCGCGGTTTAACAACCCTTGGTAGTAAACATGAACAGCAATCACATTTTTTCCAACGCATAGAAACGGACTTACATCTATACGATTGTAATAATAATGATTCGCATCACTTTGCGCTGGCCCTTGACCAACGAATTCACCATTGATATACAATTTGTAGTAATCATCCGCTGTCAAATGAAGCCATAACTTACCCTCATCGATCACCTTTTCATCCAACATAAATACATTTCTAACATACCAATGGTGATGCTGTAAGTCTGGTTGGTACGGTTCGTTTGCTACCGTTTCATGCTCTTTATGGTAGAGATATAATTTGTCCAACTGCATAAAAGGACGATCCATTAGCCAATTTGCCTGCCACTCTTGTGTCTGTGTCAACCTGTCCCTCTCCTCTTCAAGTATGTATGACCTCCAGCAACTATTCGTGAGCGCATAGGTAGATTCCTTTTCTTATTATAATTTTACATGTCACTTTGATAACAATACCCTTCTCTTATTTAAAACGGCTATCGCAACTCCAATCAGAATAATTCCCATTAAAGCGGGTGCAGCATGGCCTATTGAAACATAGAGCCCCCCGCCAACGATTGGCCCAATCATTCTTGCTAGAGCTTGAATGGCTTGGCTGCCTCCTTGAATCCTTCCTTGTTCACTAGAATCGACTGAGTTGGCGAGCATCCCATTGAAAGAAGGCCCGAAAATCGAATCACCAAAACCAAAAATAAACATGCCAACGATCAATAGCGGATAGAATGAGCACAATGCAGCTAGCGCAATTAAGGCGTAGCCAATTATCTCGGAAGCCATCCCTAATATCGCTATTTGTTTATCACTGCATCTCATCAGAAGCTTAGGCATGATCAAACTTTGTGAAATGATGTCTTGGACGCCAATAATTGAAAACAGGAGTCCAATGAGTGCAGGTTTCCAACTAAACGTATCCACTGCAAATTGTGAAAAAACAGCCTGTAACGATCCATTGGGAATCCAAAGTAAAAATGCCGTGATAAACAGTCGTTGTAAGTGTTTCTTCGAAAGTAGGTTTGCAAGCTGCCCAAATGGATTAAGCTTTCCAATACTAATCACTAGCCGTTTATTTTGCTCTCTAAGGCTCTCAGGCATATAAAAGCAGCCATAGATCACATTTAATAAAGTGATTAGTGCTCCAACAGACATCGGTGTTGCGTAACTAAACTTAGCAAGCAAACCGCCTACCGTAGGGCCAATGACAGTACCTATCCCAACAACTGCACTCACCCACCCAAAATATTTGGTTCTCTGTTCCGACGGAATGATGTCTGCAAAATATGCGAAGATCGTGCTTATACTTCCGCCAGTTACACCTTCTATGATCCGTCCCGCAAATAGGACCCATAATGCTCCTCCAAGCCCGAAAACGAAGTACCCGATGGCAGAACCGAATAGGCATAGTAAGAGTATCGGACGACGCCCGAATTTGTCACTGAGAACACCAAGTACAGGAGCTGCAAAAAATACACAGACAGCATACACTGAGGTCAGCAACGTGACAACGATTGCTTGTTCGCTTGGATTGTTGATATAAGGTTGCACTAAGAATGGAACGACAGGGGCTATAATACTGAAGCCAATTCCACATAGAAATACAGAGATAAGGCCGAATAGTAAAGCGTGTTTATTTATGCTTGGATTTGGGTTTTGTTTATTGTGTGAGCGAATTATAGTCATGGTTATTCTCCTTATATGTTGAATTTTGATTCCTTGGAAACATAATTCATAGTATCGATTTTTTGTTTCCTTGTCAACAAAATAATCGCAGTAAAAAAGCAGTCGTTCTCTAATGAGCGCGACTGCCTGTTGTGGTTTTAATAGCCTTATTCACATTTATTCCGAGTTAATGACTATACCTACTTTCTTTATCTCTGCATCCAAATGTCTATTATATTTATCCACGAAGTTAAGCACACTATCGAATTGTTCCTCAGATACCTGTTCAAATACGGCTTTATCCCGCTCTTGAAACTCTTTGTGCAGATCATTATGGATGTTATAAATGACTTTCCCTTGTGGAGTAAGCTTGAAATACACTTCTTTCTTATTGTCTGACTTTTGGTAGCTTTCAATAAGACCTTTTTTTATGAGCTTCTGAGTTAATTTACTAAATGCGCCGCGAGTCATATAAAAGGTTTCGGCAAGTTTCGTCACATTGGCATCTCTATTATTTTCAATGTATTCGATGCAATGGACTTCCGATGACGTATACCCCTTTAGACTGTCTTCCATCTTATCTTTATTGAGCCAAACCATTTTATTATATAAATCCCTGAAACCCTTGATGACCTGATCTTCTTTGTTCATAGCCTCTCCTTCCCACCTTGAGACCGAACGGAATCGGCCAGCACACATATATACCTCCTATAATATCTCAATATACCCTTCCGTGCCATGCACACGAATTCGTTGCCCATCTTTGATTAGTTTGGTGGCATTTTCTACCCCGACAACGGCCGGCAAGCCATATTCACGTGCAATAACAGCGCCATGGGTCATCAGTCCACCCACTTCGGTGACTAATCCTTTAATGGATACAAACAAAGGTGTCCAACCAGGGTCCGTGAAGGACGTGACTAGGATGTCTCCTTCTTCTAAATCCGCTTTTTCCATGTTTAAAATGACACGAGCACGTCCTTCTATACTGCCAGAAGATACTGGGAGACCCACAAGAGCGTCAGCAGGGATATGATCTCGGTTATATGTACCCGAAATAATTTCACCATCCGATGTGATGACGCGCGGAGGCGTTAGTTTCTCGTATAATTTGTAATCTTCTTTCCGCTTACTGATTATGCGATAATCCAGTTGATTCGTACGTACCACATCGCGAAGCTCTTCAAAAGAGAGATAGAAGATATCTTCTTTTTCAACAATGATACCTGCTTGTATGAGACGTTCAGCTTCTTTCAGTAAAGCCTGCTTATAAACGAAATAGCGGTTAATCCAACCGTATTTGGGATATTCACGATAACCGATGAAATTGCGAATTCGGCGAATCATTCGTTGGGTCTCTTCCGCTTTGTGTTCACCATCTGGCAATTGGCGTAATCGCGCTACTAACTCCTGCTCTTTATCCAACGCTTCTTGGCGTCCTTGTTCAAATTTCCGTTGACCGGCATTTGGCTCAAAGGCTTTAATGTTACTTAGAATCATGGGAATCAATGCGCTCGGATTTTCACTCCAACGTGTTCTAGAAATATCGATTTCTCCTGCGCACCTCATACCGTATTTATCAAGATACGCTTGGATGGCTTCTTGAGCTTCCTCTCCACCTTCGAACTTAACCAGTTCATCCAAGAAGTTATCATCTTTTACATGTTTCAAATAATCAACGATTCCGGTATACGGCCGTATCCGATCTGCAACACCCATTAATGCCAGACCCATTTCCGAAGTAATATTGTATGGTACCGATTGCGAAAGCGTATCTGCTGCATTTTTCTCGCCTAACCACTCGTTCATTTTATCATTGATCCATAATGAAGCTTGAATGGCAGTCATAAATACAGCCGTACTTCGTTGGTCAAATAGCATCTTCTTCAATTGCTGGACATCTTCCAGGATACAATCCATTACATCTGATCCCGATTTCGTATGGATGCGTTGTTTTAACTCTTCTACCGATGCCTCGTTGCTCTGAATCAATTCCGGAACGATGTGCGGATTGTTCTCAATTTCTGCAAGGAAATCAGGAATGTTTCTTGCCGGAATCGGAGGTGTTTGCTCACTTGGTAATAACTTGATGTACTCTCGCTCAATGATGGTCATGAGTGCACTTTTAATGAGCGGGTCGGTTCCAATGGTAGTTAACAAAGTTTCCCTGTCGCCAGCTTTAGCTAGCCTAGGGGCAACATCAATAAACAACCGCCCACCAGCTTTACGCATGGGTGCAGGCGTAATTAACAGATAGAAGGATAATCCCATTGGTTTGATGGGGTCCGTCATCATCTGTTGGTGGCCAACGGATAGATATACGTGTTTGGCATCATCACTCGCTTCAGGAATCGGGAATAACGTCGTGATTGGACGGCTCTGGACGATATAAAATGTATCCTCAGCCAAACACCATTCAATATCTTGTGGGCTGCCAAAAAAAGCCTCAATCCCTCTACCAATGCGTGCTAGTTGTAGAATTTGTTGATCTGTCAAGGTTTGAGAATTGAGCTGATCAAGGTCAAGTTGCTTAGTCTCTGTGCCGCTTTCTTCTCGACGATAGATAGCTATTTTTTTGGATGCTATACGTTTATTGACGATTTGCTCCTCCTGTACGGTATAACAATCCGCAGATACCAAACCAGAAACCAATGCTTCACCAAGTCCGTAGCTCGCATCGATGGAGAGCAACTTGCGGTTGGAAGTCATTGGATCCGCGGTAAACATAATCCCCGAAGATTGCGGGAAAACCATCCTCTGCACGATAACAGCTAGATATACTTGGCTGTGATCGAAACCATTTTGCAATCGGTAAATAACCGCGCGATCTGTAAATAAAGAAGCCCAACATTGGCTAATATGCTTCAGGATACTCTCTTTGCCGATAACATTTAAATAGGTGTCTTGTTGCCCTGCGAAAGAGGCGTGTGGCAAATCTTCTGCGGTCGCACTAGAGCGCACGGCATAGGCATGTTCATCACCGAACTGGGAGAGATAGTGCGCAACAGCATTGACGACTTCGGATGGAATTTCTACGTCCAATATGACTTGTCTAATCTGTTTACTAATGTCACCAATTTGAACTCGATCATCTACTCTTAGCATGGAGAGTCGGTCCAATAAAGCATGGTATGACACATTTGACTCCATGGCTTGGTGAAACCCTTCCGTCGTAACCACGAATCCTTCTGGCACTTGGATACCTTCAATTGTTGATAATACCCCTAGATTCAAGCCTTTTCCACCTACGAGCGAGAGCTGTGTGACATCCATTTCCTCAAAACTGAGAACCCAAGAACGCATGCAAGATCTCTCCTATCCATATAAGTAATAAAAACCATTTGACAAGTATTTCGTCCTCATGCTACAATAAAAATGTAAGATAGAATATTTATGTCATATTATATAAAATAAAGTCGCAAACCGATTATACCATCTCGTTTATCTATATGCAAGGCGAAAGAACCTGATTAATTATCAGGTCCTTTTCTTGTTTTTTCTCATTTCTCCCAAAGCTCAATGAGTCGGCCGTCTGGATCTACAATCCAAACAAATTTTCCATAGTCACTACTCTCTTTCTCCTTGGCAAGCGGTACGCCAATATGTGCAAGGTGTTCAATCATCTCGTCAAGATTATGAACTTGGAAATTCAACATGACTTGCTGATCTGCAGGAAAGTAACTGTCATTCTCGGTAAAGAAAGAAAAGATCGTCTCATTCCCTTCTTCCGGTTTGATTACAGTTCCATTCCAACTTCCTATCTCAATCTTCAGTACGTCACTGTACCATTTTTTAATAACTTCTATATCCTTTGTTCTCCAGAAAATGCCTCCGAAGCCCTTTATCATTGAACCAATCTCCTATCTTTGATTAAAATAATTACCCATCTAGTTAGACTACTTATTCGAGAATTGTTTGTAATTTCCTTTCGTGTAATCCTCTTTGTTCACAATAATTCTATAGATTTTTCTAGGAGATTTTAAGGTTTGTCCTTCAGATATTCTTATAATGAAAGGTATAGTACATCAAGTCCAATAGGAGGAAGCTACGATGCAGAACCAGCAAGGAATTTTCGACTTGGCACTTGTTCAGATGTATGCACCACAACTGTTATTTGATCGCTTGGAACCATTCTTACCTGTTCGTGTTGGGGTAACGATCTTCAATCAAGACGGTCCGTCTCCCTCTTTTCGTCGTACAATCAGCTTCGAGTCGGATACTCGTATTGAAAAAGTAATTGAATATGCTATCTATTGGGATTATGATATCGAGCATTTGTACGAGCTGGAACATATATGGATCTATGTTGGGCATGACGGCAGTGTCATCAATTGTGAGTGCAGCTTTCATGGCAAATACTTCAAAGGAATTCTGAAGGATCGAAGCAATGTACCTGATACTAATCCTACCCAAGTAACACTGTATTCACAGCCAGGTAAGCATGCCTTTTCTCCACTTCTTGCAATGTTTGAACTCGTTCCGAATTTACATACGTGTACTTATGAGACAGCTGGCAGCGCAGGTCTACTAGTCCCTGATATGCTCAAGGATAAGATGTCGACAGATTCAGAAACGAATCAACTAGTGGAACGATATTTGCAGACATTGCGGTTTCGCCCCACGATGGAGTTTATTCCTTTCAATTGGGAAGCGTCATTTTTCGTACCATGGACTGAGCTGCTTGAGGAAATTCCACTGCGTGTTCATCATGAATTACAAGTAATGAGACAGTTCTTCGGTATTCAGGAGTAGGTTAACTATATGAACAACGAGTTCAAGGCCAGGGAAGATTTGCTTCCCTGGCCTCCGTTCATTTAGACGTCAAACTGATCACTTATCGTATTTGTACAAGTTGGTTTCGTACTTCACATAGTAGAGATCACCATTCGCATCCGCTGTCAGCAATGACACTCCAGTTGAGACCAACATAACAGCATCCTTCGTAGTCGAACTCGCATCAACCGCATATAATTTGCCTCCGTTAGTAACGTAAACATTGCCGTCTCTGCCGACAACCATCTTCCCGCCCTGCCAGGATACATTCCCGGATGACGTGAATTTGTTAGCATAAATCGTCGTATGAGCCGCATCAGGATTATTCGGATCAAAAATAAATAGATCCGCCGTCAGATTCCGAGATGGATCCGTGGATGAGTTTCCTTCGGCGATCCCCCAAATGTTACCGTCTGGACCGACGATAAGATCAGATATAACCTTCCTACCCGCAACTGGCACAAACTGAGGAACGGGAAGTGAATTTGAGCTAGTCGTTTGCCATGTGAATACTTTTCCCTCGGTTACACTAGGATTTGCTGTACTTCCAATCCCTCCATATACAGATGAACCTCCATATACTTTATTATTTTTGTAGGCTAACGCGATAATACTTTGATCATCAACGATGTCCGGCACAGTCGTAACTCTCGTTGACGTCGTTAAGTCATACACCGTGAAGGAGCCGCTTAGTTTACCAGAGCTTGCGACAGAACCAACATACAGTCGATTTGATGCAGGGTCTGCCAACATCCCAAAGGGCCGGTCCTGGTAATTAGGCGAGCCCGCAATATCTTGAAAAAGAAGCGACGGATTCGTCGTATCGTTCCACGATGAGTTCGTGTCGTACTTTTTGATCCACGCTCCAGGATAGATGCCCAGATACAAGTTATTGCCAATTGTCGTCATGTTCTCTGCCTGACCCGCACCTCTATTTCGAGTTAGCTTGCCGGTATCTGGTTGGTAGACGCTTAAACCACCGCGAAGATAGCCGCTAGTATAAATGCGATCTCCCGGACCTTTCACGAGTGAGCGGATCTTAGTCGGAGAATCCGGAATCGTGAATGAAATCGACGTGTCAATTATTGGCGTTGCTCCAAGTTTGTATTTCAGAATTTTACCCGAGGATAGTGCAGCATACAGATACGTATTGCCGGCCTCCGTTACAAAGGTATAGCCAGCCGCCTTGCCCCCTACGTCACCGAGGTCAGTTTGTGTCTTTGCAGATATATCGTAGACATACAAATGAGTCCCTTTGGTATAGTACACTTTATCATCCGTCGGATGCTTACTCGACACACCGATCGAATCCACATTGCCTAGAGAAGCATCGACTCCCCCTGTTGTCGGATTGATGACGATCAGAGGTTCACTCGACAATTTGGCGAAAAGTTTCGAATCTGACCCATTCGGGATGTAATCGAGCCCAAGGACGTACGTACTGCCGTAACCGCTGGGAGAAATCGTGGACTGTGTACCCGTTGTTGGATTAAATCGAATGATCGTGGCATTAGAAGTGGGTCCCATTCCCATGAATACTTCGGTATCACTTCCATAAGCAATCGATCTAACATGTGCCAAACCGCTGACAATTGCTTGGTTGCCGTTCAAAACGGTAGCACCACTCGTTGGATTGTACAGGAATGCTTTGCCATCTGTGGCCGTGCCGCCGTAAACATTCCCGCTGCTCCCCGCTGTCACATCCCAAATGACGTTCAAGCCTGCGTCCAAGGTCGTCTTCTGCAAGGAACTACCCGTGATGGTCTTAACACCTCCGTTAACGCTAACTGTTCCAGGTACATAGCGATAGAGTGCCCTCTTGTTAGCCGTTCCCAAATAAACAGATTGATCTGAAGCGACAGTCATGCCCCAGACCGCTTCAATTTGATCGAGATCGTGATCATCCAGAAGTTCGCCTGTTCGCGCATCGTACACCACGAACTTGGATGGATAACCACTGGATCCGACATACATAAGATCATAACTGCTGCTTGCATCTTTGCCGAATACGGCTCCGTCAAGCGGATTGTTCACAATCTGCGTGCCCAAGTTGTATTCGATCGGCGTATCGAGCGTCACATCGTCAACATAGGCAACCGTTACTGCCGTGGTTTTCGTCGTGAAGTAGACGGATACGGTTTTGGCTCCTGTTACGTTCGGAGTCGTTGCTGAAATCGTAAGCGGGATCCATTGCAATGTAGTACCACTGAATGTGTTTTCAACTTCTTTGATTACCGTGCCAGTTGCATTCTTGAAAAGAAGGTGCATGCTTACTTCTGTATTCCCGCTCGCAATATATACTTTCGCTGCTGCGGAAACCCTAGCATTGGATGTGACAGGAACATTGCTGCTCTCCGCATAGCTCGCTGCCAACGAACTTGCGTCATCCAGCTTGAGACTATATGCTCCACCGTTTTTCGCCGTGGTCGATGACGCTGCGCCTGATACTGTCCAATTTCCAGTTAAGTCTGCCGTTTCAAAGCCAGGATTCTTCACCGTCTTCCCGATGGATATATCATCGATATAGGCCGTTGTAATACTGGCTAATCCACTATAGATCATCACTGCCACTTCTGTTGCACCAGCTGGTGCCTCTGCCGTTATCGTGCGTTTATTCCACTGATCTACCGTTGGTGTGACGCTTGCGGGAGGTACGCGAGTTTCTGTCGTGCCGTTATAGAAAACCAAATAAACTTCAACGGATCCTTGCTCGATATACGCATAGGCCGATGCGGTATATGCAATTTGCTCCGTTGGCGAGATGCTGATTTTATCGCTCACGCGTGCAAGCGAACTTGAAGAGCTGGCATCCACCATCTTCATACTTTTTGATCCCGTGTAAGCCCTTACGTTCGAAACCGTTGCTGTTGACGTTCCGAAAGTTGGATGGGTGTTCCAATTCGGAATACTTGCTCCTTCCTCCTCGAATGAAGAATTCGGTAGCGACATAGCAATACCAGCAGCATGTGCTTCTCGGTTGCCGAACATACTTACAATCATGACAACGCTCCAAACCGTAAAGATGAATGGAACCCACAATCGGTGATGCTTCCCTAGACTCATTCTTACCACTCCTCGCATGAAAGTTAGTTGCGGTTGTTCGTGAGACTCAATCGGGATTTCACTAATCTCACCTCCTTTCCCCGAGAATACAAAGAAATCGTTCTACTGATTGGCATTTCATGATCAGTAGGACGATTCATAGATACATATTGGTGTGGAATATACTCGGATTAATTATAGGTGCTGCACAATGACATAACTAGCACACGCATTCAAGAAATAGTGTCTCTTTTCAAGAACTTACAGCTAAAAATTGGTGCTTTTTTCATATTTAAGGAGCTAAATTTTTCGTGTTGACAGCTGATTTTGATTGGCATAACATGAACATTGTGAACCAGATATATACCAATACATGCACTCAGCCAGGAAAGGAAAGGAGTTGATCAGCGCGTACTAATCTTTACAATTACCTACGATGTAAGCGTTAACTACAAGAATGACATCAACCTGTCTATGGGCAGAAAATGGAAAGAAGGTGATGTTGATGAATACGTACACAGGCATAACATTCAGATGGCAGCATGGGGTGATTGGGCTCATCGCTATACTCTTCTTAGCTTTCCTACTTCCTTCTCATTCACGGGCAGCCGAACCGATTGAGATGATTCCAGTACCTAACGGCGGATTCGAGCAAAATTTGATCGCAGGTAAAATTCCTAGTTGGAGCGCGTTCGGATTAGCATCCAGTCTATCCTTATCGGAGTCAACTTTGTTTGTAGGTACGAGAAGTCTTAAGATGAGCAAACCCAGCACTGGTGGACTCGGTGCCGAAAGCGCGAAGCTAGCGGTCACAGCAAACCAAGCTTATGAAGCAAAAATTAAATTGAATCTAGAAAATTATAGCGGCGGTACACCAGGTCTGTGGATACGTTGGTATAATGCTTCAGGTCAATTTATGAACAAGCAGGCAACATTTTACCTAACCAATCCTGCTTTAAATACTTGGCTTGACGTTCGTGTATCCGGCACCGCACCGGAAGGAGCCGCTTATGCAACAGTCTTTCCCTATGCTGCTTCCAGTGTCCTAATGACAGCTTATGTGGATGACGTGCAATTCTATCGCATCGATCCAAATGAAGTCAGTGTGTATAACCCAAGCTTCGAAGAACCAGCTTCAGGTGCTCTCATTCCTGGTTGGGAATTATATCCGGGAACGCCTCCCTCTGCTGTGTCCGTCACCAGCACTCAGAAGAAAAGCGGTTTATCCAGTCTTCAGCTGATAGATACTTACACGGATAAACCAGTCGGACTTAGTACCCAAGCCATTGGAATTCATTCGAATGGCAGATATGAAGCCAAAGCGAATGTTTACTTAGTGTCTGGGGGTGGCGTCAATCTGTACATTAAATTTTACGATGGAGCGGACAAAGAAGTCGGCACCACCTCACGCTCTTTTACCGCACCTATTAATACTTGGAGCGATGTGCTCAAAGTAGAAGGTATTGCAGCTGAATCAGCAGTCAAAGCAAAAGTGCTATTGTATTCAGGCGTAGGCACATTGAGCGACGTGTATTTTGACGATATCTCGTTTAGGTATAAAGGTGAAGCACTCGTAATGCCATATGCGTTCGAGAATGCGATCAATTTAGGTAAAGCGACGCTGACAACCACGACGCTTGGAGGCGCGATCGGGAATGGCGAATTGTATTTCGTTACCAATGGCAATCCAGGTACTTTCTATGCCATTGATGCAGCGACTGGTGTCATCAACTCCCAAATCTCAGTTCCTGGTACGACTGAAACGTGGGCTGTGACGGTCGGAGCCGACAACAATGTTTATTTCGCTGCAACAGCCAACCGCAACTTTTGGAAATTTGACACTCGGCCCGGTTATCGGAACATCACCATGATCGACACCAATCCTGTTGACAATTTCGTATGGGACTTGGATGCCAGCACAGACGGTATCATTTATGGCTCAACCAGTCCCAATGCCAAAGTATTTTCATATGATACGCATACCCAAAAATTTGCTGATTTGGGCCGAATGCACGACAAAGAGCAATATGCTCGTGGTGCTGGTGTGACTGACCAATACTTATATGTCGGCATCGGCTCCAAGAAACATTTAATTCGCATGGATCGAAGCACGGGTGTCAAAACAGAAATCCCAATGCCGTTCACGGGCATGGACGATTTTGTTCATAACATCACCCCGTATAATGGGCTGCTTTATGTCACACACGGTACTTCATTAGTTATTGTGAACGAGCAAACACTCAGCGTCTTAAAAAGTGTACCTTATGACTCGCCTGAAGCGTACGACGGCAAAATTTCACCCCCGTCCCCTTATAACGCGAATCTGCTCTATTACCGTAACAAAGTTTCCAACAACTTATGGTCCTATCAAGTATCAACGAATACCGTTCAACAAGTAACACAGCCAAATACGCTGCCTGAGAAGGGAACAAAAGCTTACGGCTGGGTGACACTCTCGAGTGGTGAGCAGGCTTTAGCAACCCTTTACGAGGACGGCAAGTATACCCTGTATAACCCTAACGACAACTCGATTCAATTGATCCAAGTTCCCCTTGCCAGGGAAGGTGTCAATATTCAAAGTTTGGCAGCAGGTCCTGACAAGAAGGTATATCTTGGCGGCTTTATTGACGGTTTGAGTGTGTTGAATCAAGAAACACAAACCTACGACTTGCAGGTATCTTCCCCCTATTCCCCACATCAAGTGGAAGAAATCGGCTTTTTGAATGGCAAAACCTATTTCGGTGCTTACGGCGGAGCAAGAATCTATGCCTATGATGCCACCCAACCTTATCAATACGGAGATACACCTACGTCTAATCCTAAACTTGTTTACACGATTCCGAACCTTCAAGATCGGCCATACGCGTTCGCTTCCGGGGACAATCGGCTATTCATCGGAACCATCCCTGGTTATGGCAACTTAGGCGGCAGTCTAACGATCTACAATGAAACAACAGGATTATGGCAATCCACACGCAATGTGGTTACCGATCAATCCCTTATCTCACTTGCTTATAAGAATGGGATCCTCTTTGGTGGAACGTCCATAGATGGCGGTCTCGGCTCCATACCAGCCGCCACACATGCCAAATTATTTAAGTGGGATGTCAATACGAACACCAAACTGAACGAATTTGAACCTTCCATACCAGGTTTGTCTTCCCCCCGCTTATTTGGAGGCTTATCTTTCGGACCAGACGGGCTATTATGGGGAATTGCTTGGGGAACTGGTATGGACGGCACTAACATTTATGCCATTTATGCATTGAACCCGAGCACCCTTGAGGTTGTCAAAAGCCAGCTGATGTTCTCAAACGCTAATGGTGGCAGCACCTGGAGAGCCTTCTATTTACGCTGGGGGCAAGATGGCTTACTCTATACAACCATCGCACGCTATATAACCGTAATTGATCCTAACACACTCAATTATCGTACGCTCTCGGATACCCCAACGAATTTAATGGATATAGGCATAGATGGCAGTATCTATTATACTTCGGGACCCAATCTATACAGACTACCTGTTCGATTATCTCAAGCTTCTATTTCGATGGCGGATGTTTCTCTGACGCAAGGAGCAAGTGAGCCGATACTTCCTACCGGTCAGCTTGAGAACGGAATGCCAGCGATTCTGGCAGGAACCACCATTACTTATACAAGCAGCGACCCAACGGTACTATCCATCGTAGACGGCCAGGCGAAAGCGATCAAAGAAGGAACGGCTAGTGTGTATGCGGATATCACATTAAACGGCAGAACCAAACGATCGAATACAATTAATGTCACGGTCCAACCTCTTCCTCCGTCGGCAGATTTAAGTTCCATTCTTTTAAGCAGTGGTTCGCTTAGTGAGCCATTCTCACGGGAACTGACTAGCTATACACACAACGTAGCTGCAGGCGTATCGGCACTAACGGTGACAGCGACCGTGTATGACACCGCACACGCGACGGTAACCACTAGCGTGTACAACAGCAGCAACACGCTTGTGCAAGGTCCGATTAACTTAACGAGCGGTTTGGCGAGTTCTTCCATCCCTTTGAGCACAGGAGTCAATACGATTAAACTCACCGTCACCGCACTCGACGGATCAACGAACGTGTATTCGGTAACCGTAACACGCGCTTCGTCGGGCAATGAAACTCCGACTGAGAATGCCGTTAAGGTAATCTTGAAAGACAGTGCAGGTAATCCGCTCAGCGGTGGCTCCGTTAGCTATTATGACGGAGGCTGGAAAACATTTGGGGTCACCGACGCCTCTGGTTCTGTCAGCAAACCGATAGCCAACAAAAGCTATACCTTTGCAATCACTTACGAAGGTACGCGCAATGAGATAACTCAAAACACAGGAACAAACCCTAATGTTGCGTTTCAGACCGTTAACGTCGGTGTTCAGTTTACGAACAGCCAAGGTCTCCCGCACGGAGAAGGAACTGTCTCCTATTATGGCGGAGGTTGGCGGACTTTCGGTTCAATTCTTGCTGGCGCAGCCAACAAAGAATTGTTAGCAGGCTCGTACACGTTTGCAATTACCTATGATGGAGCAAGGAATGAGAAAGTTCAAAACATCGGTACAGATCCCTTACTTGTTTTCCACACGATTCCTGTAAATGTAAACCTTACGAATAGCTTAGGTAACCCGTTAAGTGGCGGATCTATCAGTTATTACGCAGGAAGCTGGAAGTCCTTAGGTGTGACGAACAGCGAGGGCGAGGCTGGTAAAGAAATGTTGGCGAATGCGTATACGTTCGCAATGAATTATGAAGGTACGTTGAACCAGAAAGTGCAGCATGTAGGGGCAGATCCTAGCGTTTCCTTCCAAACGATCCTTGTTAACGTTCAATTAAAGAACGCCCAAGGAACTCCCCAGGAAGGTACCCTCTCCTATTACGGGGGGAGCTGGCGGACATTTGGCGTAACAACGAATGGCCAATCAAACAAGGAATTGTTAGCTGGGACGTATACCCTGAGTGCCATTTCCGGAGGAATTCGGAAAGAAATTGTCGCTAACACGGTCACAGACCCTAATGTCCTTATTCAATACTAAATTTAAAAAAAGGGTAGCGGATCTCATGATCCCTACCCTTTCTACCTTGTATCCTAATTCATCTTACTGCAGAGCTTCTTTCAATCTACGAAAAGTAGTTTCAAAATCATCGAGTCGCGCCCAATACAGCTTGAATACTCGTCTCATCGTTTCCAACTCACGGAAGGTGACATTCATGTCGGAATAGAGGCGGAATGTAGGAATGATATCCCGATACATCATAAACTTGCTCGGCCGGGAAATCTCCGCCTGTCCCTTCCATTCCGACAATGCTTGAACACTCGGAAGCGCAAGCGTATGCCTTCGAATATGAAGCTGCGCTTGGTCCGATTGGAGGAAATCAATTAGCGCCTGTGCCGCTTCTTTCTGTTTGCTGTGCTTGTTGAGAGCAAGTCCAATCATGACCAGCTGCGTTCTTGCTTCTTCGGAATAAGGCAGCGGTGCGATATCGTAATCAAATCCGGCATTTCGCAAATGATTAAGACTATAATAACTCGTGACAATCATGGAAGCTTTCTGCTGCATGAAATACATTTCGCAATCGGAGTCTTGTTCAGACAAATAGGAGCTCTCTGGATTCAACCCCTCGAACAATTGCAGACTTAAGCGCATCGACTCCCGAAAAGGTTCATTGTCAAGGATGAGCTTGCCCCTGTCATCTCGTTCAAATACGACCTTATTCTGCAACAAGAAGAGCGGCCACCGATTGATAGACTGCAAATGGAAAAACAGTCCGAACCTCTCATTTTTTTGCGACAAGACACGTGCCGTGCGCTGTACATCATCCCAATTCCAGCCGCTGTCTGGTTCAGGGAGATTGGCTTCCTTGAAATGAGCCCTATTGTAACACAAGATAATCGGAGAAAATGTGAATGGTTGCACATACAGATTCCCATCACTAATAAACGGCCTCTGTAGGAAAGGATAAACACCTTCTCGTGGGTGAAGCGGTTCCAACATATTCGCTACGTCTCCGCGATCCGTAAAAGCCTCGTAGTTCTGTAAGTTAAGCGTAAGCACATCCAGTGCATCTCGCTCCATGACCTCCTGCATATTTTGCGAAAAAAATGAGCTCGAGAGTGGAATCATATGAAGATCAATATGAGGATTCAGACTTTTAAAGATATCGACTAGCTCTAAAAGATTAACTTCCATTGTTAGCATTGGGTAATAGCCAAACTTCAAAGTGAGCTTCTCACATAACCCTGCTCCTACGACACGCGTGCCGATTCGAGGCACTTTTTCAATCATTTCTTGTGCGAGTAACTGGTTCAAACCTTTGCGGACCGAGTTTTTACTCAGGTTATACTGCTCCACAAGCGTTAATTCGGATGGCAAATAATCACCTGGCTGCAGTTTTCCAGATACAATATTATGGCGCAAGGATGCAACCATCTCTTCCAATCTTGTTCGAAAAGTAGATCGACTAGGTTTCTCCATCATGAAACTACGAACCTCCGGGTCCTTCTAAACTGGTATGTATCTGGGTTATATTATATCGCAATCTGGCTTATATTGTCATTTCAATTCCCCTCTTCCCACACCTCGAAATCTATACTTTCCTAACTTTGGTTATGACATATATCAGTACGTAACTAATGAGTAAAACCATAAACATGAACTTACAAAAAGATACAATATGATAAAGCTTACTCCTATCCGTAAACATAACAATTAATTCCTGTAAAATATGACCTGGTCGCATGATAACATCCCAACTATTCCATCGAATAAATCTGCCAATGTAGATACCGAAACTACTTAGCAAGAGAACAAGAATTGCAAAGATCCAACTAGCCATAACGCCAAATGATATTCTCATCAAATGCTGCACGGAGAAAAGTGAATATGCACCCAGTAAAAGGCCTAACATCGCAATTGTAAATATAGTAAATAGGTGCTGCCAAAATGCGATATCTGACCAGAACCGCTTTGTAGGGTCAAGACTGTACCGCGCGAATACATGCAGTAAATCGGTCACAAGATATGGCGCGTTGGGATAGAAAAACAACCAAGCAGCACCGACGATTATGAGGAGTAACGCACGAACCCGCTTACGGGTATAGCTAAATAGTACATCCAGCATTACGGCAAATCCAACAGGAACCCAAGCCAGAAATGTATCCCAAAAGATAAATAAATACGGTCTACTTCCTTCCGGAGTCTGAATGTTATAGACACTTATTAAACTAAGTAACGTAGCAACACTCAGGACAATAACAAGATATATTTTCCCAGGGTAATGTAATGCGTTTAGTTTTTCCAAGATTAGTCTCCTTCTCAAAATATTCCATATGTAAATTTTATCATGATTTCATTTTTGAATCCAAAAAGGGCTGCCATCTGGCAGCCCCACTCAAATTATCTCAATCGATAGACCATTTGCACAACCCCGGAAGAGAATGTTCTCGTATTCACTAATTCTAAATTCAATCTCTGTTTAATATCAGTAAACAACGGTTTGCCTTCTCCCAGAATAACGGGGTGAACTGATAATCGAAACTCATCAACGAGTCCTAAATTTATAAAAGTTGTAATCAGGCTCCCTCCGCCATAGAGCCAAATGTCTCTTCCTGGTTTATTCTTTAATTTCGTTACTTCTTCAGTAATATGATCATGAATGTAAATTGCTTTATCATCAGCGGCTTGTTGCGTTCTTGAAAAAACATACTTATCTTTACTATGAACTAAGTTCCACATTTCGTGATCGTCATCAGTTTGTTCCATCTCAGGTGTGAATTGTCCCCATAAATCATAGCTCTTTCTACCGTACAAGATGGTATCAATTTGGTGCAAGAAATCAACAAATCCCATATCAGGGTCCATGATACACCAATCTACTTCCCCATTTTTCCCTTCAATAAAACCATCTAACGTTACGGCTAAATCTAATATTATTTTTCGTTTCAAGAGTTGCAGCTCCCTTCGTTGATCTACCCTTAGTATAGACCTCGAATATGTCATCTAATGTCATAATAAAAAGCCGCGTTGCACGCGGCTTTGTTTAAAGTTATTGTTCTTTCCGTTTATTGTTAAGATTTCTTAATAGTAAAGAATCCAAACCGTTCAATTTCTTCAAGAGCCTTACGTCCAAAGGATTCTACAAGCTCGTCGGCGAGGATTTTAGTCCCCCCTAATGTAAGCCCGTCCCAGCGTACAATTCGTCCGTCTTTAACCAAAAAATAATCATCCATATTATTACCTCCCGAATTAATGGTTTGGATATCACAGAGAGCTTGGAAAGGCAGAGCACAAAGTTGCCCTATCCATATATTAGCACATTCTCACAATGGAAACATCTTCTTCCTACATAGAACTTTTATTCAGAATTCATCTGTTATTTGCGTTCCCCTAGAAAAAGCCGACTCACTCGTTTCGAAAAGTCTTCAATCCGAAAATTTGCTGTATCGATACGGTTATACCAATTCGTTATTGTTTCCAAGATCCACAATGGCACTTGAACATCGTTAAGAAGATGATAAAAATGCGTATATGCCCACACTAAGTGCTCCCATCGATTGTCGCTGCCTTCTTTGACATATTCCGATACATCAAGAACTTTGCCTCTACCTTCGTGCAAAAGTACGTTTTTCAAATGAATGTCCCTTGGGTTCAGTCCCTGACTTCGAACGAATTCGCGAGCTTCCTCTATATCTTTGATGGCTTGTGTTGGAACTGAGATACCTTGCAGAAGACAATCGAATAAGGTAACACCCTTCTCATAACTTAATACCAAATAATTGGGTCCAGTTCCATAACATCGGGGGAAATACTGAGATCCCGTTAAACGTTCGTATATACCTGCTTCCACATCCTTTTTCTCCAAAGCTTTATCCGAGTAAACTTTATATGCATAATCAGGTGTGTACGCGCAATAAAAGACCGCTGCATCTGTCCCAATGCCTAGACAACGCAAATCTTCGGAATGCCGAATGACGGAAACAGGTTTATTGTTCTCATAACCAACAATCTCAACATCCTTCAATGCTTCCTCAGCTTGTTTCCAATCTAGAAACATGTACATCTTCTCCTAGTTGTTGATTCGATTCGAGATTCACGGCTCAACGTTAGACTACGTTTGAAATTTTTTACAACTTAATACGTTTTTAAAATGTGAAAGTTTCATTCTCGTGTAGTGTTCATTTGCCCGTTTAATGAAAAAAGACTGCCGAATGTGCCGGCAGCCCGTTGCATGATGATCATTGTTGTTTTCTTAAAGAATAACATCATTAACCATTGGTTTCACAATCAATCATGACATGAATCGTGTTCCCTTTATGCTCATTGCGTAGCTTGAACGCTTCGGCAATGTTGCTCAAATGAACGACATGCGTAATCATTTCCTCCGTATTAACCAAACCATCCAGGACAAGCTGGAGCCCTCTATCGAAATAATGACGATTGTCAATATCTCGCTTCGGCTCGGTGGATAGGATGTCTAGTCTCTTCTTATGAACTTTGAAGAAATCGACCGGCTTATGGCATGTCCCAATACACCCGTACATGATAATACGGCCATTCTGGGAAGCCGCATCAATAGCGTCAACCATTCCATCCCCTTCAAGCAAGCAAGGAATGACAACATCGAAGCCATCCGGGAAGTCTTTGCCTACAATGTCCATCGTATTCGTGTCCGACGAGGGTAACTTGTATGTGTGTGTCGCCCCATACTTACGGGCTAGTTCCAGCTTCTCATCGAACAGATCCGTTACGACAAGATTACGTGGACTATACAAGCTTACGATCTGTGTCATCACTAGACCACTAACGCCTTGTCCGGTAATTAGGACATTTTTGTGAGGAGAAATATCGCCAAGCTCTGCTGCATGAATAATGCCAGGAAGGACTTCAATAAGCGAACCTTCAATGAGCGGCAGGGACTGTGACAAGACTTTGACAGAAAAAGGCGTACAGCAAACATATTCCGCAAAGGCCCCCCATATGTAGCGCAGGGCAACGGGGTCTCCCACCTTTAAACCGATCACGTTCGGTCCTACTTTATCGATAACCCCAGCAACTTCATGCCCAAGCCGTGTTGGATAGGAGACAAACTCCGGCTCGCGTGCCCCACGGAATACCTCGACATCACTCCCGCATATGCCAACCCACTTCACTTTTACGCGTACTTCCCCTTCGGCAGGCTCGGGGATTAGAGCTCTCTTTAATGTGATATTCCCAATCTCTTCCACCACCGCGCATAACTGCGTACCCTCGCCATCATACTCGACAAGTTGCATCGGTGGAACCGACATTTTTCTAACCATTCGTATGACTCCTATCACTTAATTTACTCAGCATCCGATTCGCCATCATTTTGTAACCTTCTGCACTCGGATGCAGGTGATCTGGGAGATGCTCTACATACGCTTCACCCATAATGTCCAATCCGTCCACATAAATAAGATTCGCATCCCCATAAGACGTGAGGATATCCACCGCTTCTTGGATCTCTTGCCTCATGATAACCAGATTCATTCCTATTACGTTCGCATCCGTCTCCCTATGAGGACAATAGATAGGAGAAATTACAAAGATAGGCGTATCACCATGCTTCTCCCGAATAATCGATATCATGCCAAAGATGGCAGATCGAAATGTTCGAAGATTTAACGTATTGCCACCCATCACATTAATGCCGAGACACAAGGAAATAATGTCTGCTGGCAGATCCCGAATGACGCGTGCAACCATGGGTTCCACATGACACTGTCCCGCAAACCCCAAGCAGGTAAGGTCCCAACCTTTGTGACGCGCAACGATTGCCGGCCACGTTTGAGAGGGACTCTCCGCTGTGCTGCATTGAGTGATGGAGCTGCCGTATGTAATCCACCGCGGTTGATTGTTAGGCGCAGGCATAGTCGATGCCCCATCCTTGACCTTTAACGTTTTTACGTTGACGGCAGCATTTTGCGTAAAATAGATCTCAACCCTCTTCAATCTGTCAGGTAAGTTTGTAAATAGACAAACTTCATCCCCTATAAGGAGGATCACGGTTTCGCTTAGTACGCCTTCGACAACTAGATCGAATTGCCTATCTTGATCTGACTTTGAGACACACAGTTCCACACATGTAGAGTCAGTTAAGAACGCTAATCTTACCCCTGCTGCATCCCCTGCTCTCTGCACGACTTGAGCTGCAAATAAGTTAAGTCGATCGTGAGGTAAACGCCATGGTCGGATGCCGGTTTCATTCGTTTCTATGGAAACGGCACCTCGAAACCATGCGTTATTGAGTTCAATGGTTTGCATGCTGTCATTCACCTTCCGTCCCCACGCTAACAGGAATTACGTTCTTATCTTGCAAAATATCACCGCTTGCCTGCATCCATGAAGTTAGTTCTGATGCAAGTCGCTCGATATTCGCAATCTGTGAAGGATCCCCTGACAAATCATTCGTTTCCCAGGGGTCATTCAGCAGATCAAATAACTGGATGCGCTCCGACCCTGTGTTCGTGATAGGCGAACGAAAATAGCGAATCAACTTCCACCGCCCGTCGGTTACCATTCGCTGCAAATCTCGATACACAGAGGCAACAATACCGCGGACGCCATCGCTCTCTCCACATATATGGGGATGCAGCGATATCCCTTCGGTTTCCTCTGGCAAATCAACATTGCATAACCCGGCAACCGTTGGGAAAATATCGATATTACTAGCAAGTGCTTGCAGTTCCTTACCTGCAGGAACACCTGGACCTCGGAAAATAAGCGGGATTCGCACGCTGTGTTCGTAAAGGTTTTGTTTGCCCATTAATCCATGTTGTCCAACCGCCAAGCCATGATCCGCTGTATACACAATCAGTGTATTGTCATAGATCCCCTTGGCCTTCAGTGCATCGATGACTCTGCCAATTTGCGCGTCCAAGTGGGTTATCATGCCGTAATAATCGGCCATATGCTGCCGAATTTCGTCCTCTTCCCTCGGCCATCCTGCAAGTTTCTCGTCGCGTACAACCATATCCCCAGTATCGAAGGGATGCTCAGGCGCAAAGTTCGGAGGCAGCGTGATGTCTGACTTCTTATACATACTCGCATAAGGCTCAGGCGCGATACGTGGATCATGAGGGGCTGTATAAGCGACATAGAGGAAAAATGGCTTGTTCTCTTGATAATCCTCAATGAAGTTGAGAGCTGCATTGGAAAATAACGCCGTCGAGAACGTATGTTCCATATATTCATTTTCCTTCGGATACACACCGGTCGGGTCATAATCAAACACAGGAACCTGGTTATGATCGCTCATCCCGTGAAAATGCAGCTTATCTCCCCCTTCGAAACTCCGGGAGAGGCTTGCCTTATCGTTATGCCATTTGCCGACCGCATGTGTGTGATATCCCGCATCGCGCATCGTCTCTGCCATAAGACGAACATCCGAGCGAATTACGCTCGAATGTTCTCGGTTTCTCATGTCCTTGCCGATCGTCGCTCGGAAGAGCGGAATGCCGGTATGGACGCATGCTCTGCTCGGCGCACAAACCGCTCCGGTGAGGGCACCGAATATATGCGTATTCCGACATGCTGTCCCGCTGACAACCAGCGAGTCCAGCACAGGTGTCTGCACAGCTTCATTGCCGAAAGCTCCGATAGCCTCACCGCGATGATCGTCTGCAATGAGGAATACGACATGGGGTCGTTTTGCTAAATCCGTTAGACTTATCTCTTCTTTCATGTTAAACACTCACTCCTATACGACATCATTCAGTATGATTGCGATGTCATCTATTTCTTGGCTTTAAATTGGTCATACGCATGCTGATAAATTTCCAAGTAGCGTTTAATGTTCATTTTATCCAACGTGCTCAAGTAGTTGTTCCATTCCTTCTCAACATCCAATGAGCCTGTAACGGTCTTGGCGAAAAATTCAGTTCTATAATCCGTCAATGTCTTCTCCAGCGTTGAAAGCTCTTCAGCCTGTTCGTTGGTGAAGAATAATGGCGGTACAATTTTGCTTGGATTCGTTCCGAATGGTTCGTACTTTTTCGTTTCATTATACAGAACAAGTTCAAGCGAGTTTTTCGGATCCGCTGCCACGCTTAATCGTAATTCGTTCGTTCTGAGAGATGGACCTGCCTGTGCCCAGTGGATATTTTGCAGCTTGCCGAATGTGGCAATCGGTTTCCATACCGCTTGTTTCCCGTTCACGCCAAGCTCGCCTTGAGCGGGACGTACCCATTCTTGATCTGGACGACCTTGCGTACTCCGCAGTGTCGCTTCTTCCGAAAGCAGCAAATCCGCCATGCGGAATGCCGCAGCAGGATTTGCTGCTTTATTCGTTACAACGTATTGACCTGCTGAAACGGCATAAGGATTGTAGGCTGTGGAACGTATGCCTGTTGGCCCTTTGAGCGGAGGCACGGAAACATAATCTTTGAATCGCGCGTTATCCACTTCGACAAACACCGTTTGATTTTGTGAAGCAATTGCACCCAATATTGAAATTTCTGGATTCATCCCCATTTGTTTCAGTTGGTTTCTATCTTGCGTAAACGTCTGTGGTGAGATTAGACCTTCAGCAAACAATTTATTCATGTACTTCAGCGCTTCTTTCCACTCCGGTTGATTAAAGGCAAGTTGAACCTTCCCATCTTTCACAAAGCGGAGATTGAAATCCTTCTCAATAAAAGCACTAGGCAAGAATAAGTCTAACGTCGAAGATGGCCCATTCGTTGCACCAACCAGCGGGATCTCATCTGCTTTCCCGTTTCCGTTAGGGTCTTTTTCTTTGAAAGCTTTGAGGACTTGATAAAATTCTTCCGTCGTTTCTGGCATTTTCAAGCCGAGTTTATCCAGCCATGGTTTATAAATCCACATTTTCTGACCAAGTGAACAATGATAGCAATCATTCACCTGCGGTACGGAATAGATTTTACCGTCAGGCATCGTAATCAAATCTTTGACATAGGTAACCTGTTCGAACATTCTTTTCATCTCAATACCATATTTATCGATATAGGGATTCAGTGGAATAAATACGCCATCTTTCCCATAGATCGACTGCTGAACAGGCGTCACATTCATATTCAATAAGACGTCTGGATAATCACCACTGGCGAGCGAAACATTAAGCTTCTCTGCAAATGTTTTTTCTGGAGCAACTTCCCAATCAATATGAATGTTCGTTTTCTCTTCCAGCCACTTCGTAAATTCGTTCGTTGCAAAATTTTCAACAATACTGGAGCCTTTGACCATCACTTTCAGTGTCGTCTTTTCTTTCGTGATCGGGAATTGGCCTGCTGGTGTTACTTGATCATCAACAATCGCGTCTGTCTGTTTAGCCGTCTCCTTAGAACCACCGTCTGAACATGCGCTTAGAAGTACTAAGGATGTCGCCGTGATTGCTGCTAAAACTTGGAACCCTCTTTTCATGAAAAAACCTCCCTTTAGCCTTTTAATGAACCAATCATCATGCCTTTGACAAAATGCCTTTGTATGAATGGATAAATGATGAGCACGGGCAGCGTAGAAACGACGATAAGGGAAAACTTCAACAATTCCCGCAAACCATCCCTTGCCGCTTGATCAGCTATGTCGGTTATCATCGACGCGTCGACCTCGTTTTGCACCAAAATATCCCTTAACACCAATTGAATTGGGTACAACTCCTGATGTTTCAAATAGAGCAATGCGCTAAAGTATTGATTCCAATGCCCTACGGCGTAGAACAAGGAAATCACAGCAATGATTGGACCTGACAAAGGGAGTACGATCTTCCGTACAAACGTAAAATCACTACAGCCATCCATCTGAGCTGCTTCGAGCAATTCATCTGGAATAGTCGTTTGGAAATAGGTGCGGGCAATGATCATATTCATGACGCCTAGTGCTCCAGGAATAATTAATGACCATCTGGTATCGATCATCCCGAGCTCTTTCACAACCAGATAGGAAGGGATTAATCCGCCTGAAAACATCATAGTGAATACGAACAACGCCATGACGGCATTGCGTGGCATAAAGTCTTTCCGCGAAAGCGGGTACGCCGCAATGAGTGTAAACAGTACATTAATCGTTGTTCCTACGACGGTATAGAATACGGAATTCAAGAAGCTCGACATAATCAACCGATGTTTAAATACCGCTTCATACCCAGCAAGCGTTGGCTCAATCGGATACAACCAGACTTTGCCAGAAATAACCGCAGTGGATGAACTGAAAGAAGCACTAACAATGTAGATCAACGGATATAAAATCGTAATTGTAAAAATAAATAGAATAATGTAATTCAGTATTGTAAAAATCCTGTCATCTGCACTCTCTCTAATTCTTCCCGTCATTGACGTGCCTCCTTTACCACAAACTGGTTTGTCCTAATTGTCTAGCGATTCGATTAACGAGAACCAACAGGATTAAATTAATCACTGATTTAAACAATCCAATGGCAGACGAATACGAATAATTAATTGCGGTCGATGCCAATCCGACTTTATAGACAAAAGTATCAATAACCTCGGATGAGCTCATATTCAGCGGATTCTGCAGGAGCAACACCTTTTCGAAACCAATATCCAGTACGTGACCCGTGTTCATGATGAGCAGAATGACCGCTACCGGCATAATGCCCGGCAAGTCAACGTGCCACATACGCCGCACTTTATTGGCGCCATCAACTACAGCAGCTTCATGAAGAGAAGGATCAACGGCTGCAAGCGCTGCCAAGTAAATGATGCAGGAAAATCCGACATTCTGCCAAATACCCGACCAGACAAAAACATGTGAAAACCATTCCGGAATACCCATGAAATTAATGGTGGGTAGTCCAATGAATTTCATAATCTTCTGAATAAGTCCGACCCGTGGATCCATCATTTGTAGAATAATACCTACCATAACGACGACGGAAATAAAATGCGGTGCATAAGTAATCATTTGCACAGATTTCTTAAAGAAACGAGAATTGACGTAATTCAATGAGAGCGCCAGTATGATCGGGAAAGGAAACCCAGCAAACAAGCTATAGATACTGAGCAAGACCGTATTCTTCATAATACGAACGAATTCATAGGAGTGAAAGAAGCGATCGAAATGCTTCAATCCTACCCAATCGCTGCCCCATACGCCTTTTGTTGGAAGATAATTTTTGAACGCAATCAGCGCGCCATACATGGGCACGTACTTGAAAATGATCAAATAAATAATCGGCAGAAGCATAAGTAGATATAGTTGCCAATGGTTAGATGCATTTTTCTTTAATCTAAATAAATAATTTTCTTTTTTTACGACAACTGTAGACAATGTGTTACGCTTGCTAGCCGAAATGTCCATAAATCCCTCCCTAGTTCGATGACCATGACTTCTTGTGAGTAATGTACTTCTGTCATCATCATACAAAAAGCAAGGTAGGGCGAGCATTGTGTTCATTTATACCGCTATGACTTTTTTTGCACTGGAAGTTGGCATGTGAATCGTAACTTTCGTGCCGACCCCCTGCTCACTTTGTACAGAAAGTCCATACTGCTGTCCGAATACCATCTGAATCCGATTGTGGACATTCAGCAGACCTATGCTGCCTTCGCATGTGGGTTGTGTATCCACTAGCTTCTCCTGTCGGCTGTTCATGAGTCGTGTATTTAAATTCAGCAGAGCTTCCGCACCGATGCCGCAGCCATTATCTTGCACGACGACATAGAAATCAGAATCCTCCTTCCATGCGTCAATAATGATTGTGTGCTTATCCTCAATACCATATGGAAATGCATGTTTAAACACGTTTTCAACCAAGGGTTGCAACGTCAAGCGAACCATACTGTCCAGCAAGTAGTCCGTAGAGACTCGGACATCGATCTCGAATTCGCGTTGGTTGCGATACTTCATAATCGACATGAAATACAGAATGTGTTTAAGCTCATTGGCCACCGTAATCTTTTCCAAATCTGTGCGGATCGAATACCTCAGCATATAGGACAACGAACGTACGATGTCTTTGATCTCACTTGATTTCTGAATTACGGCATAGCAAATTATTATTTCTAATGTGTTGTACAAGAAGTGCGGATTAATCTGTAATTGCAGAGATTGAAATTCGGCCTGCTGTCTCTTCATTAGATTGTCCTGATTGCGCAGCTCGGTCTCGTAAACCCGCTCAACAAGCTCTTCCAATCGAGAGACCATCGTATTGTAGCTGATGATAAGTTGATCCATTTCATCCAAGCTCCCCGTGAGCGGGACTCGAGTCCATTGACCTTTGGCTGTCTGTCGCATCCCATTCTCAAGCAATCGAACCGGACGTATGATAGATCGACCGAATCCATATGCTAGAAATATCGCTAGAATTAAAGTGACGACGCCTACGAGTAGCGTGGTTTGCCGTAAATCGGAGATAGGCTGTCGCTGCTCGGCAGTGGACATACTGGCCACTAACGTCCATCCGGAGTAATCCGACTTTCGACTAAAGAATACTCTTCCCGGTTCTCCTGGCAATTCAAATACTTGATCTGTTTTGGCCTCAACCGTATTAAAATGCCGGCCATTTAGCTGTTTCCCGATTCGACTCGAATCCGGATGATACAATATTTTTCCACGATCGTTCACGATAAAAAAATATCCCGTATTCCCGAGTTTGATCCCCTTCCAAAGCGTGTTTAACTCTTCGATTTTGAGCTCAAAACCCATGATGCCTTTAAATTGAGAGGATGATGTCCGATCTGCCAATTTGCGAATGAGAGTAAGATGGCCATCCAGAAAGCCAGAATCTCGGATCGTCAGCTTCGCGTTAATCGTCTCGTCTTCTTTCATCTGTTCCACATATTCCTCAAACCCTTTGTAGTTAAAAGGAACAATATGGACATTAAAATCGGTTGCTTTAAACCCGTTATAACCGACAATATAGGTCATGGATATTTCCGGATTATTGATGAGAACCGGTTGAAATACCCCTTTCATCGCGATCTCTGCAGAATAGAACCCCGCAGTTGCACGATTTGGAAGATCCAACGCTTCTTTCACCACAGGTGATATCAGAATAGACAGCGTTGCTCGCTCGTAACTTTTGAGAAATAAATCGGTTTCATGCAGCACATTGTCAACGATTTGTGTTAATAGACCATCATACTGATGTTCCAACTCATTGGATGACCGCCAATAACCTGTGACCCCCACCGTCACTAAGGCCATCGTAATAATCACAACGAAGTAAATGTACACCTTGCGAACGAGTCTGCTTTTCATTACTTAATTCCGAGTAAACCGCGATATTCTGTGGGGGAATAGCCTGTTGCCTTTTTAAAAACGCGCGTAAAATGGGGATAGCTCTCATAGCCAACCTCGGCTACAATGTCAATAATCTTGTAATGCGGCACGGCAAGTAGTTGTTTCGCTCGATCGATTCGTTTGCGCATCCGGTGTTGTACGAAGGTCTCGTTCGTATGTTTCTTAAAATAATGACTGAAATAGGTTGGCGTTAAGCCTAGCTTCCCTGCAACCTTATCGAGTGTAAGTTCCTCATCGAACAGATGCTCATCAATGAATTGAATCGCTGCCTCCAGAACATCGATTCTTTCATGGTTGCGGTACTCGCTCAGTCGCCCAATCCAGCACCTGATTTCAGCCTGAAACCCCTCATACGTAATCGCGATAGCCATATTCTCATCTGCAAACGGCTTCGCCTCCATTCTGTACGTCCCTCTCGCATTCAGCTTCTTAAGAAGCAGTCTTATTGCATCAGATACACGCTGGTGGAGTTGGAGTTCCGTATCCACATGGAACAATGTCAGCTTGCCCTCTTCAAGCAATTCATCGACCTGAACCTTATCCATGATCCAAATGGCTTCTTCTAAGTGATCAATCCATGACTCAAAATGAGTAAAGGAAACAAGCGCAGCTTCCCGCATGGAAAGCATTTTATCCAAGACGGGGTACAGCTCAATTTCTGTAATTGGCTTCAATAAATATTCCTGAACACCATACGACATGCATTTCTGTGCATAGGCAAAATCGCCGTACCCGGAAAGCACAACTACTTTGGTGGGGATCTTTAGCCCCTGAATATGTCGGCACAGCTCTAGACCATCCATTCGCGGCATTCGAATATCTGTCATCACAACGTCAGGAGGGTTAGCGGTAATATGCGACAAAGCGGATTCGCCATCCGTAAACGTCACGATCTCACTAAACCTTTTATATTCGTCAATCAGAATCCCAAGGCCAACTCCGATGATCGGTTCATCGTCAACTATACAGATTCTAGCCATTCCATCGCCCCCTCGTGTTTCAAAAAATGAAAACCTTCGATCGCCTCGACAAGAGGGCTATGCTTTTATTATGTTCTGATTCCCGTGCGTCTGGATACCCATCAAAACTGGAACAACATCATCAAAATCGAAACTGCCAACCTTTAATAAGGTGAATCGGTATGCAAAATAAAGACAGACCACCCGGCAAGTTACCGAGTAGCCCTTTTCTATTTGAATATAAAGCTGTACATGGCATTTATTGTATGGGGAGCCCGTACAAGCGCCAAGGCTTGTTTCCTCCGAAATAACCACATAAGTGACTCTCTGCAGGCACAGGTGCGATTTCCCATTCATGCCCCTCTGCAACAGGATGTTCTGCACTGTAAAGAACAGCTTCCTCACCTTTCGGCAAATCCAACTCGTAAATGCCTCCGCCTAGAGATCGAAGTTGTAGGGATGAACTTGCAGACAACCGAACATTTCCCGGCAAATCGGTTTTAATGCGGCATGGCTGTCCTGCCAAACTCTTTACTCGAATCCACTGAGTTGCCCCTCCGGATCGAGTCGCACTGATTTCAAATGCGCCTTCGGTTCGCAAATTATGAAAGACAACATCCTTCCATGTGGATGGAATGGCAGGGAAAACTCGAATTTCTTCTCCCCAGCTTTGCAGCAGCATATCGTGGATGGCCTCAGCGCCTGCGAGCGGTGATTCGATGACTGGACCTGCTTCCCTGTACATCGTGTTTGGCTTCAAAAGATGGATCAACGTTTTCACATATTGAAGTGATTCGTCGCCTTCCCCCATCGCTGCAGCTATGGATGCCGCACCAGTAAACGTGAAGCCGCGCAAGTCACCTTCACGAGCAAACCAATGCCGAAGCGAACGCATAATAAGCTCTCGCTCCTCAGGCGTATCTCCACTGATTAAATGAAGTGGGAAGATCGCCATCAAATGGCTGAAATGTCGATGTCCGAATTCCAAAGGCTGATCGGCACCGATCATAAAGCCTGTCTCGTCGACGGGCAGCGGTGTTAATTGCGCCAATGTTGCCTCCCAACGTGCAGATCCGGAGTCCTCTATCTCAAGAATGCTGCAAATTCGGAGTAACGTTTGGCAACCCCAACGGAGCAAGGCAAGATCATAATGTGTATCTGGCACGGTTAACTGCAGGAATGACCCATACTCAGGTGAGATCATTGGGGGTAGATGCAATTTGCCGTCATCGCCGATTTCCAGCAGATGCAAATAGTATTGTACACTTCGTTTCAACAATGGAAACAGTAGATCCTGTAGCATGGCAGTATCCATTGTATGGCGGTAATGCCTCCATAAGTTATGGCATACCCACGTTAGATTGCCAACCTCCGTACCGACACTTCCGGCTAAATCATAGCTCATACTTCGGCCCAATCCGGCAGAATCTTCGCGATATTTCTCAGGAACATTACGAATTAACTGTGCCATATTGTCTTGAAAAGCGCGAACGAGCGATTCGCCAAGTTCCAGACGACCGGATGTATAGACCGGTGAATAACTCATCTGTACATTCATGTTGAACCACACACCTGCCTATGGCGTAGTCGTGAGCCACGGCCCTTGATTGTCCATGATCATCCCGTCAGAGCGGGTTGCCGAGGCCAACTTGTACATTTGTATCCAATAGAAGCTTTCTAGTATTGTATCCGGGATGGAAATGAAGCTTTGGCGATAGTAATCATGCCACCAGCGTCGGTGAACGTCCACCCATGCTTCCCATTGCTGACTCGATGCAAGCCGAACATTCGATTCTATCCTTTGTTTCACCTCAGTATCGAAACCATTCCCTATTGAAAGCCAAAATCGGCGCAGGTTTACGCCCTCTTCTACCTGTCTCTCCATCCATGCGGTCGTACAACCACCGTCATAGTGAAACCGTTGTACGCCAACTGTCAACCCATCCTCATTCGTGTGTCGGTCGACTTCTGATTGTGGAAGGTATTGATTAAGATTGAAGCCATCCGCATTTTTCAATACATGGTCAACTTCGCTGAATGCATGCCAGATTATACGTGCGTCTTTCTCGCCTTCACTTGGTTCCAGTTCAACAGCAAGCACTTTATCTTGACTGTGAACAAAAGCGCGGAGCTTTACTGTACCTACAGTTGTCGTGATCTCTGCCCGCATCTCCGCATTCCACAAGTCAATCCGTATACTTGACGGTTGATAATACCATCCAGCAAGCTCCAGGTGCAATTCCCCAACGGGCACACGTGGTGGAAATCCACCTCCAGGTTTCTGCGCTGTGACATCTGTGCATCCCAGTACAAATCGCAGCACGTTGCGTTTCTCCCTATGCTCCTCACTATATATCATGGCTCCGATGAATCCGTTGCCTAGAAAAGCTCCCTCGTTCCACGAATTTGGTTTAACGGACCAAGTTAGATCATGTCTCGCCATAAATGCTGGCCAGTCCACCAATGTCTTCAACATCCAATGCCACAACCTTTCACGCATGCTTCACATTCTATGTAAAATATACACTTGTGCAGGTGGGCTTACATTGTGTTTATTTAATGAGATATGATTTTTTTTGCTTTTTAACTACTTCTTATATCTACAAGGGATGCTTCTGTTGCCGTAAGTAAATCCTCACCGCTTAGAAAGATTTGTAGTCCGCGCCGTCCAGCGCTAATACTAACAAGATCCATGGGTTTGGCAGAAACATCAATATAGTATAAGGAATTTTAAGTACATCTAATTTTCGACAAGCATTTGTTTTCATCATGGTCGCACCTTCCGTCTGTTACTAACTCGCTAAAAATAGGATATACCACATGACAATTTCATCTGTTACCATGCAAATAGTACATCTTCTTTTCGGGAAGTCTAAAGTTAGATAAATATACTACAATCGTAAAAGTCCACTCCGCAAAGAACCCCCAACATGCAATGCCTGCCAAACGGTGATTGTCAAAACTGTGAGCTGGAGGTTTTCAATTTCGAATTATTTGCTTACTTTTGTTGAGTTACATTAAAATATATAGTATACTGGATATATCTTGAAAGGAGCGATTTATTATGTCCAATCATACAACTTCTACTTTTGAAATAGGAATAAGTACATTTCTTGAAGCTGCTCCTAGAGCTAATGGGATCACACATGCGGAAAGGCTCAGACAAGCCGTAGAGGAAATTAATTTGGCCGATCAAGTTGGCCTGGATGTCTATGCCATTGGCGAGCATCATCGAGCAGATTATGCGAGCTCTGCACCAGCTGTAATTCTGGCAGCAGCTGCTTCCACGACGAAACGAATCCGACTTTCTAGCGCCGTGACGGTGTTATCTTCCGATGATCCGGTCCGTGTGTACCAGGCATTTTCGACTTTAGACGGCTTATCTAACGGACGTGCGGAAATTATGGCTGGTCGTGGTTCTTTCATCGAATCCTTCCCCCTATTTGGATATGACTTGAACCATTATGACAGCCTATTTGAGGAAAAATTAGAGCTACTGCTCGCAATCCGCGAATCGGAGAAAGTAAATTGGAAAGGCGGTCATCGTTCTGCTATCAAGAACTTAGGTGTCTATCCGCGAGCCGTACAAGAGCCATTACCTGTATGGATCGGTACTGGTGGAAATCCAGACTCCGCGATTCGCGCAGGGATACTAGGATTGCCTGTTGTCTTTGCAATTATTGGCGGCATGCCGGAGCGGTTCGCTTCGCTAGTCAACCTCTATAGGGAATCCGCCGCTAAGGCGGGACACGACGTGAGCAAGCTGCAAATTGCGACGCATTCGCATGGCTTTATATCCGATACGAGTGAGAAAGCTGCCGACTTGTTCTACCCTGCAACTGAAGCGATGATGAACACCATCGGCCGCGAGCGCGGATGGGCGCCTTACACACGCGACACGTTCGATGCTGCACGCAGTCTTCGCGGCGCGCTCTATGTCGGCGATCCAGAATATGTCGCTGAGAAGATCATATTGCTGCAGAAGAACCTCGGTATAACGCGCTTCCTGCTGCATGCAGACGTCAGCACCTTGCCGCATCATGAATTGCTGCGCACGATCGAGCTGCTCGGCACGAAAGTCGCACCGATCGTTCGCAAAGAGCTGGATCGTCAGGCAGCTCAAGGTTGAAGATATTAGGCATTCGCAGCACGAAGTTGCTGGCAATGCCGTTCAGTGCAAAAAGGGTCCCTTACACCAATTTGGTGAGGGACCCTTTTTTGTGAGTGTCGCGCCGTGGGAGGCGCGGGGGGTTACGTGCGGCGCCCGTTTAGCCCGAGATAGTCGATTATAACTCACTTCATAACTTAAGTTTGTAAACGTATAGGAAGTGAGATTGGGATATAGTTGCCCTTCAAGTATCCAGTTACTTCCACTATCCGTTGAGACATAGAGATTGTATCCAGCAAGGTCGCTTTCTTTATTCGACTGCCAAACCACGGAAACCCGATCTTGGCTAGTCGCACCCGCAAAACCTACCGGTACAGCAGGAGCCGTCGTATCTGGAATGACCTCTCTTCCTGGCGTCAACTCAAGCAAAGCAGCTTTCGATTCTTGTCCAATATATTCATAAGCGGTTAGCAAAAAGAGCCCTAAACAGAGCTCCATAACGATGCAGCTATATAGCTTAGAAGGGTTCGTTAATCTGGCTGGTTCCGTCAACCCTACAGATCTAATACCCTCTACTGACATCGACGGAATGGCTAATTCGTTCCCCTCCATGGTCCATTTCTTCCAGCACTTCGAGCAGTCCTTCGATGGCTTCATCCACCCCCGTAACTGCGGATATATGTGGCGTTATGACCACGTTCGGATGAGCCCATAACGGCGAATGTTCGGGCAGAGGTTCTTCCCTAAACACATCCAGAACCGCTTTACGTACCTGTCCGTGTTCAATGGCCCCCAACAGGGCATTCTCGTTCACTGAACCTCCCCTCCCAACATTGATAAATCCTGATCCGTGCATGTAGGAGAATAAACGTGTATCAAATAAGCTTTCCGTGTGTACGGTTAAAGGCAACGTGTTTATGACCCAATCGGCCTTAGACAGCACCGTGTGCGCTTCGGTCATCGGAAGCACCTTGTCATAGTGCATGTTCGCATTGCCGCTGCGAGATATGCCACATACCCTTACGCCGAATGTTCGCAGCATTCTACCAACTTCCTCGCCAATCGTGCCCGTTCCAAAAATGACAACGGTCATCTCATGAAGCAGCTTCTGCTGGGAAGGCAGCCATTGGCGTTGTGCCTGGGCATGATGAAAATGGTCATGACGTTGTAGATCGGCGAGTAGGTAACTTAAGCAATACTCCCCTATTTTCCGCCCAAAACTGCCGATCGTACGCGTTAACACGACATCCTTGTTCCACTCCCGATTCAATAGAAAGGCATCGACACCAGCTCCAAGAGCATGAACCCATTTCAACGTACCGAAATGAAACGACGCCGTCGGCTTAAATGCCACATAACCATCTCCCCAGTCGAAGTGACTTGAACGTACCTCCTCTTCTGGTAGAAACAGATACTCCCTCTTCGTGTCCATTTGGGCTAGTTTAGTTAATTCTTTATACATGCGCCCCGTCACGATAACTCGTTGAATATCCAACTAAGATGCCCCCTCAGAATCTTCTTTGCATGGTTACATTTAGACCGCTACATTCCTACGCTTGGTTGGCATGAACGATAGGTACGTTGTACGTAGCGGATTCAATCCAAGTCTGATTGGAAAATTCGCGGCCGCGAACCACCACTTCGTTGTTGTAGATTTGAACATACATGCCTTGCGCGCAATTGGGATTGTCTGAGCTCCGCGTTTTGCCGACAGAGGCGTTATTGAACCAGTGAAAGGAATTCTGTGTATTATAGTGATTTTCCGTTGCAAAATTACGATGAGTATGTCCAGACAACACAAATACATTCTTATACGGTGCCAAAATGGCACGAAACTCCTTCGCTCGGAGCAATTGAGGCGGTTTCCCGTCCAAATCTGGCGCTGGCAGCGGTTGATGGATGAAGACAAATGCCGGCTTTCCATCCACATGAGATTTCATCGTATTCTCAAGCCAAGCTAGCTGCTCATCCGAATACCACGCGCCCTCTCCTACCTCTGGTTTCTCCTGCACATAAGTCTCTTGAGACATGATAATCAGATGCACATCATTCATCCAGACATCCTTATAGGGCTTATCCTTATATCCGAAAAATTTCATGAAGCGTTCGCGGGACATTGCGTCAGTTTTCCCATTGGGAACAGTATCTGCGGACCAATCTCCCTTGCTGCTTATCCAAATGTCGTAATAATCGTGATTCCCCATATTCGCATAAATAGGAGGTAATTTATATTTGTCCAATACTTTGCGAAAAAGTTTGTAATCCACTTCGCGCCCTACATCCGTGACATCCCCTCCGAAAACAATCGTATCTACCGGCGTTTTGAAATGGCTGATATCCTTTAAGGCCGAATGAAGTTTATCCGTAATGGTGGAAGTACCATTGTCTGAAATATGCACATCGCTAAGTAGGAAAAATGATAGCAATAATCGATTTGTACTGGCGTCAACCGAAACGGGATGTGGGGATACTTGCGGAATAATTTGCCCCTCTGAGGCATCAGCAATTACTGCATTCGTTTCCGGTCCCTTTAACGTTTGTTTGAGCAGCGCACCGACACCCGTTACTGCGAATGCGGTTGCAAGCAATCTTTTGATAAACTGTCTTCTTGAGATCATGGATCTTCCCCCACTTTTGAAAAATTCTCTATTTTTTGTGGCATCAATCATCTGACAATGGATCGAATTAAATACAGCATAATGGTTAAATTTTATCATATTGACGTTTGAAAGCTACTATTATTCTTGATTTTTTTTTAATACGTTAAGGTAAATAAATATAAAAAAAGGCTGCATATGGCAACCTTTTTACACGACATTTAAGCTTTCGGCTTCTCTCCGATTTAACCAAATAAGAACATTTGAGAATAAGCATCACGATATCTTCTTTAGATGCACGGCCACTCGATGACTCGACTGCATAATCGATTCACAAGGTGTTGCTCATGACTAATAACGAGTATGCTTGTCTGATTCCGTTCAGCCCAGTTCCGCACCGATTGCCAGATTTGTGCTTGTGTAATAGCATCGAGCATGGTGGTCATTTCATCTGCTATCAAATACCGTGTTCCTGATCCGAGGGCCCTTGCCACACATATTCGCTGCAGTTCGCCACCTGAAAGCTCACTAGGGTAACGGTTTAACCACGCATCCTCAATGGCTAGTTCACTAAGTAAGTTGTTGTTTATGGGCCCTGACTCCGCCAAAGTTCTTCGCAGCTTCCATTTGGGGTTCACCGCTTGTTCAGGATGCTGCAGGACTAATTGAACTGGGTTTCGAACCCCTGTGGGAATCGGACTGCCATCCAGAAGAACATGGCCTTCAATGGGTCGAAGATGTCCAGCAAGTACCTTCCCCAGTGTAGATTTACCGCAGCCACTTGGCCCTACAAGCCCAACGACCTCGCCAGCTTCCAAACGAATCGTCGTTTGCTGCATAACCCATGCCCCTTTGTTATACCAATATCCAAGAGATTTCCCCTCAAGTGGCATGCAAGCACCTCACTTCTCCGCCCCGTAATGTACGCGGCTCAGGCTGAACCTCTTCACATTCGATCGTAGCAGACGAACAACGCGGTGCAAACACGCACCCTTTTGGTAAAGCATCTGGTAATGGTTGATAACCTGGGATAGCCCTAAATTGTTGACTAGGGAGAGCTCTCCATAACGCTTTCGAATAAGGGTGTCGCAGTCTTTCACCGTCTCCCGCAAAATCGCTGCGAAGCGCAATCTCCACAACGGTTCCCGCGTACAATACGGCTATTCGATCTGCAACTGTCAAAGCAGCCTCAATATCATGTGTGATCAGCATTACTGCACATCCATCATCTGCCAACTGTCGGAATCGACTCCATGTTTCAACCATTGCCGACGCATCAAGGCCTGGTGTCGGCTCATCGGCGATAACTAATTGTGCTCCGCTAACCGTTGCCGTCGAGACTAAAATTTTACGCGCCATACCACCAGACAACTGAAAGGGAAACCATTTGGCCACATATTCAGCGAGATTATATTTATGAAAAGCCTTCCGCCTAAGATTCTCAGGATCACCTTGACGAACGGATTGCTGAACTTGCTCCCCGACACGCATCAATGGATCTAAGTATGCGACAGATTGTGGAATAAGCGCGATTTCTTTCCCTCGTATCCGACGTTGTCTGTCTGGGGTCAATTCTTCCCCCTTAAACTGAATGCTCCCTGTTACTTGCGCATTACTAGGGAGAATGCCTAATATCGCATGTGCAAGTAGACTCTTACCAGAACCACTGGAGCCTACGACGGCAAGAATCTCTTGCGCTGCAACAGTGAGATGCAGATTATGAATCGTTTCTGTATGTACCTGTCGCAAGCGACGATCCAGCCGATGAAACCGGATAGACAGCCTGCTAATTTCTAGCATAAGCGAGCTCCTCTCCATTCTATTTGCATCCTTATTTATCATGAGCATGTTGTGGATTCACGAACTGTTTTAAGTTTTCACCTAGCATAGCAAACGTTCTTACCACGACTAACAAACACAAGCCAGGAAACACGGCTAACCACCACATCCCTGAGGATAAATAGCGCATGGATTCAGACAGAATAATACCAATGGCTGGTTCATGGGGAGAGAGACCCATGCCGAGAAAGGTAATGGAAGCTTCATGTAAGATGGCATGTGGAACAATTAGTATGATGCCCACTATTATTTGCGGAACGAGATGAGGAATGATATGCCTAGATGCGATCCACCATTGGGATTTGCCGAAATTCCGCGAGATAACAACATAAGGTGCCGTTTGAAGTTGCATAACCTCAGCGCGAATCACTCTCGACAAGGCTGGCCAGTGCGTCAATGCGACCCCTATGATAATGCCCTTGGCACCTCCACCTAGCACAAATGAAATCAAGAGCAGCGTGACTAAATGAGGCACACTCAGAAATAAATCCGTCAACCAATTAATAAACCGGTTCACTGTTCGACCCGTGAGGGCAGCTGCAAGGCCCATCATGCTTGCAATTACAACACTGGAAATCCCTGCAGTTAACCCCACTTTCAGACTGAGCAGCAACCCTTTCATTGTGCGGGTAAACATATCCCTGCCAAGCCAATCTGTCCCGAATAGGTGTGAAGCGGATGGCTCTAGATTACGCTGACTCAAGTTGGTGGTTAATCCTGTGGTACCCAATCCATTGGATATAACAATCAATGTTAGTAATATACCTAGGGCTATCGTAGTTGAAATCCATAATTTCTGTTGATGATGAAGCTTGGGAAGCCCTATTTCAACGCGCATTTGTTCCTTCATAGACGACTTCCCTCCTTCATCCTCGGATCAATCCACCGATAACTTAAATCAGCCATCGCATTCCCTACATATACGAATAGTGCACTGCATAATACAACTCCCATCAATAGTGGGATATCCCCACGAAGCCCTGCTTCCACAGCTGCTTGTCCCAAACCAGGATATGAAAATACTTGTTCCGCTAATACAGCCCCACCGAACAGTTCACTGAATGATGCAAATTGCAGTGTAATAGCAGGCAACGCCACATTCCTGAGCCCATGTCTCCAGAAGAGGGTGAAACCTTGCTCGCCGCGAGCTCTTGCAAACAACCAATACTCCTTCTCAGTCACGTCAATAAGTTTCTCTCTCGTGTGCAGGGCAATTGCGGCGATTCCTGTTACGCTCAGCGTCAAAACGGGCAAGATCATATGTCGGATCCGATCTATGAAGTGAACCTGGTCGGATGTTGTACCAGCTGGAACAGCAAGTCCGACGGGCAAGATGCCTAGCCATACTGCAAACACTAGCATGAGTAATAAGCCGATCCAGAACGTTGGTGTGGATGATAGGGTATAACAGTACCATCGGATACAAGTGTCGACCCACTTATTCCTGTTCATGGCGGCCAATACACCAGACACGAATCCGATCAGCCCTGACAACAACCAGGCAGCACCCATAAGTGCAAGTGATGCGGCGAAACGCTCACCGATCACTTCCAGTACGGGTCGACGGTAAATCATAGATGTGCCTAAATCCCCACTAGCCAGCGCACGCAACCAATGCCAATAACGAACCAATGGGGGATCATGTAATCCCCAATATTGTACGATGGCTTCACGCTGTTCTGGACTAACCTTCATCATATCCGCGCCAACATATGCTTGAACAGGATCTATGGGAGAGAAGTGAACAAGCATGAATGAAATGGCACTCACAGCAAGCAACAACAGCAATAAGCCTAGTCCTTTGCGAAGAATCCATGGGTACAGCTTTAAGAGTTCCATCGCCATTCCTCAATGTTATCGGTTACTGGCCAACCATGGCCATGTGGATGAATCTTTTGATTCCCGATATTAAGACCAGATTTAACCAGATAGAGATGATCTAAATTAACTAGCCACGCCCATGGAGCGTCACCTTTGGCGCTTAACCCCGTTTCACCATCCCATTGTGCCTTTTTCCAGAATGCCCATGCGTCATTCTCGTTCGTTGCTCGCAAGGCTTGGGTCATGTAATTTTCAACCTTCGGATTGTTGTAATAGCCCGGGTTGTAGTATTCAACACCGCCAAATTTATTACTGTACACATTGTACATTTCAAGTGGATCATGACTTCCCCAGCCAAACAGCACGGGATTCGCATGCATCTGTTTCTCAAGTTCATCCCAACTTTTACCCTCCGCCTTAACCAGAATTCCGAGGGGTTTCAACATATCCGCGGTGGCAATGGCAAGTGACTGACGAGTGACATCACTAGATGGATACAACAGATTGAAAGTTGCCTTCAATGCGCCTTTTTCGACAACCCCATCGTTATCCGTATCCTTCCAGCCATTATCTCCCAGAAGTTTCTTAGCGGCATTCATATCTGCATCCCCAAACACCGAATCTTGGTTAAACCACGGAAGACCGTCGTTCAACGTATATGCCGGTGTACCATGACCTTCAAGAACACCTTGAACTAAACTTTTTCTGTCTATGGCGATATTTATGGCCTTGCGAATGGCTGAATCGGCCGTAACGTCATTCCCAATCGGATAGCCTTCTTTGGTTTTACCGCCAGATTGTACATAGGGAAACATAATGCCGCGATTGTCCACAGTTCTAGCGGCTTTCAGTTCCATCCCGCTCACCGCTTGCTTACTGAATGCTGCTGGAATGGCAGCCATGTCAACAGTTCCTGCCTTCGCAGCCGCGAAAGCAGCATCTTCACCTAAGAATAGGAACGTAATTTTTTGAAAGAAAGGCTTATTTCCGTAGTAATCTGGATTAGCTTCCACGATTAATTGTTGTCCTTTGTCCCATTGAAGCATTTTATATGGCCCTGATCCAATTGGTTTAAGGGCATAATCTTTTCCGTGCGCATGTTTAGGCACAATTCCTGTAGCTACTAGCATTTGTGCAAAAGTAGATTGCGGTTCTTTTAGTGTAAACTTTACTGTCGCATCATCTATGATCTCTACTCCTTTAACGTTGCTCAGATCGATCGACGAACCGCTAGTTGCAGCAGCTTGGAATGTATATTGTACGTCTGTAGCTGTCAGTGCTTTTCCATCGCTGAACTTGGCGTTTTTACGCAGCTTAACTGTCCAAACCATGCCATCTTGACTTACCTCATGCCCTATAGCCAAATCATTAACGATATTCAAATCTTTGTCTCGTTTGAGCAAGGTGCTTTGGAATAATGGCGAACCGTAGCGCCCCCAACCTGTTGTCGGGTCGAAACCTGTCTCAGGCTCACCGCCAATGGCTAGAACAATCTCTTTCTTCGCCGAATCCGCCAATGGCTGAGGCTTTTGTTTCGTACAAGCAGTTACCCAAGTTAATACGGTTAAAATAATCAGAATCATAACTAATCGATACTTCAATTCAGGCACTCTCCCCCAATGTTAACGTGTGCAGTAACACGATTTGATAAAATAGTAACACAGTTGGAGGTGGAAATGAAACCCTTTTTCTAAATGAACGTACTAATTACTACGTCAGATTCAACTATTCCTAACATCCAACCGTAAAGGAGAGCAAGCATATGAAGAAACTAATGCTACTCATTCTAGCTGTATCCACCCTTCAATTGAGTGCCTGTACGTTAGTAGAGAAAGTAAATAGTTCTGTCGACTACGTCACTCAGACTACAGAACACATCCAAACCTTAGGTGATTTCGCAGAACGAGCCCCTCGAATGATCAAAGATGCCGCCTCAAATCCAGAAACTAAACAGGAACTTGAAAATCAATTAATCGTGATAAGGAATGAAATTGAACAATTCAACCTAAAGAGTGTGCCAGCGATTGCAAAGGATATTCATCAGCAAGTCGTAGAAAAGAACAAAGTGTTATTAGATGAGATTAATAAAGTGATCGTTAATGGTCATCTTGCCCTTGATAAGCTTCAGAATTCACAATTACTCGCGACAATTAGTGATATTACCCTCTTACTCAATCGAATTCAAAATCTAATTCCTTAAGAACTTCACACTTGTGTGAAGTTTTTTCTTTAAACAAATACAACCGGCCTATATCGGCCGGTTGTGGTATTCCTTATTTACGTTTACACGTTATCCAACGATTTGCCCAAATTATCCAGCATTTCCTTCGTGCCGTGTTCACGTAGAGCTGGCGTATCATGGCCATCAAGGAAGATGCCTTGTTCCGTGAAAATCAGCTTCGTACCTGTTCCCTCCGGTTTGAATTCTACCGTTGTCACAGAAATCGAAATCCGCGTCTGATCCATATCCAATGTGTAACTGTATACAATTCGCTCATTCGGGACAATGTCCTGATACGTGGCATCGAAAGTGAAGATGGGTCCTCCTGGAGGGCCGCCTTGACTCATTTCCTTTCCACCTACGCGGAAGTCGAATTCATCTGCTTTGGAAAACCACAGCTCTTTCAGTTTGGGATCTCCCCAAGTGGCAAAAACACGTTTCGGCGAGGCATTATATACGCGTTCGACAACGAAGGTATTCGCAATGGCAACTCTTTCTTTCATAGTAGTCAGCTCCTTTAATTTGAATCATCGGATTTGCCGTCTAGGAGTTCACCTAGCAGATCTAATCGTCGTTCCCACGACATCCGACGTTCGATGATCACTTTTTCATGGCTCTTCTTCATGGTTTCCAATAACTTGGTAAAATCATCAACAGTCACCGGTTCTTGCAAGGACATGAGATTCGACACGTACTCCAGTTCAAGCAGAAGGTTCTGCTCCATCCGAATGTTCTCCTTCAGACGGGCAATTTGCAACGAAACGATCTCCAGCGGACTGAATTGCTCGCCAGTCAGTACGGACTTCACTTCATCTAGTGATAATCCGAGCTCTTTCAACGATAAAATCTGCTGCAGCCGCGAGAGATCCCCCTCATTATACATGCGGTGTCCCGATTCGGAATGCGTCGACGGCGAGAACAAGCTGATTTGATCGTAAAATCGCAAGGTTCGTATCGTAAGTCCTGTGAGTTTAGCGAGCTCTCCTACTTTCCAAAGCTGCTTCATAATCATCTCCTTAAAGCTGATCAAGCTGTTTACCGGTAACTATACTATAAAACATGACGTTACGTCAGGTTCAAGTGTTACTTTTATTTGTACTTGAAACATGTAAAGGCCGCTAATCAGCGGCCTTTTTTCAATACTTATGAACTTTTTATAAGGATGCCAAATGCTCGCTAAGTCTATCCCATGTATCCGTAATACCTTCCATCATGCCCATATCCAGCACTTGCTGCAGGCTTTCAGCTGAAGTGTATTCTCCACGGTTTATGACTTTAGTCCCTGTTTCAGTTTCGAGGAAAGTCAGTGTTACACGTGTGGATGGCATATTCGCCGCTTCATTCCCTTCCGCATCGGAGAAATAATCCACATAGACAATCTTCTCTGGTACTACGATCTCATTATATACAGCTTTGCCCCATGATTCCATGCCGTAGAAATCACCTTGATTCTTGTCTTCGCACTTCATGCAATAATGCCAAACGCCACCAACACGGAAATCAACATGACAGACAGGAAGTGTCCAGCCTCTTGGACCCCACCAATGCTTTAGATGTTCCGCCTGCGTAAATGCCTGGAAAACCAGTTCCCGCGGTGCATTGAATTCACGTTCTAGAATAAGAACTTTGTCCTCGATAGTTGAAACCATTTGATTAGCCATGTGTAACTTCCTCCTCGAATTGTATGTTTTCGTATACATAAACCTGTAATTGTCAGTCTTGCTGCTCATTCTGTACATTCTTGCCCTGCAGCTTCTGTAAATAATCATCTAGTCGGTTATAGCGCTCCTCCCAGATGACACGGTAGTTCTCCAGCCATTCGTTCAACTCTCGGAAAGGATCAGGCAGTAGCTTATAAATACGACGATTTGCGTCCACCCTTACCTCGACGATGGCAGCCTCACTTAGTACGCGCAGATGCTTGGATACTTGAGGCTGTCGCAGTTGTAACCGTTCCGCAATTTCTCCTACTGTGAGTGGCCCTTCACGCAAAAGATCAACGATCCTCATGCGATTAGGCTCTGCCAGTGCACTCATGACGTTAGGATCCATGCACATCATCCGTCCTCTTGCTGTAATTACATGTGTCTCTTCTTTGTGATTAATTGATTCACTTACCGAACTCAATATACCACACGGGGAATATTCTCGCAAGTGAATATTGTAAATAAATAATAAACGCTAACCCGAGGGTCAGCGCTTATTCGTTACTTTAAGCTATGATAAACGGCCATCATATCTTGTTTATTCAATTCACGAATTCGATTATAGATCGGTATATTGGCAACTGACTCAGCCACTTTGCTCCCATCCACAACATCACTTACTTTGCCAGTAAGCCATGTTTGCACCGTAACACCCTCGACGACTTCCTTGCGTCCCTCATCATTAATGCCGCTGACATAGCAGCTAACACAAGGAACGGACAATTTCTGTACACCATCATGAAGTCCATCTTCTGAAATGACTCGTTTCCCTCCACAGAATGGGCAGGGATGACTGGCTTTGACCTTATTAATTTGGGTAACAATCTTACTATAACCAAAGGCTTCATAGACATAAGTCAGTTTTTTATATTTGCCATTGGTGAAATACTTATCGATAATGCTCTCTCTGGTTTCCGTAATATCGGGGAAATCGCAGATGCTTATCATGTTTTTGGAGCTGATCGCATCAAGATTCCCTGCAATCCCATCCCAGAAAGGCACTGCATTTTGTAAAACCACTTCATAGCCCACGAAGCTAGCAAGCTCCAACTCGTACATTTTCAGCGCTACTTGAGATTCTCTAGGCAGTAAAGAAACATCTTCCGAAAGTGAGATATCGCCGCCAACAATGGACTTTAATTTCACTAATTCCGGCAAATTCCCTACGGTTTGAATGACTTGATCCAGCGGCTGACCAATGATTTCGCGAATATCCGTGCCATTGAATTTCATTTTCTTATGATGGTTTAACACGGTGCCATGACAGACGGGACAAGTAATCATTTCTCTTGAAGCTTTCATTGCCTCTTTAATCGTCAGATTCTTCGAAATGACCATATAGCGTCCAAGAATGAGATTAAAGCCTTCCCACGTTCGCGACGCCTTACCAGCCTTATCATAGAATGACTTTTCCCAATAGCCGTATAGGAATGTATTCTTCTCTTCCTCTGTCATCTCATTATAACTCTTACTTATATCGTGACCGAGTTCATTCTTGATCTCTTCAAAAAGGAAGTGCAGCTTAGCATGTTGATAATATTTCAAGACGTCCATCACTTCAGGCAACAATAAGCCATCCCAGAACGGGACTGTTTGATCTTGAATGAGAACATCCATATCGAATCTCTCGATGACACGACGACCAGAACAACATGGACAATGATTATCTTGATAATAGAAATCGAAACTTCTTGTATCTTTATTAGTAGGATGAGAAGCTACAATATGGTTGATCAAACCACCGATTTCATAGAGAAAGCTATACTGACTATACAGGTGTCGTTCAAGATCAATCGCGATCACAGGAGCAATCTTATCTGACTCGTATTCCCCATAGATCAAGCGGGCCATGGAAGATAAGCTTTTTAGGATACCGCCTTTATAGATATTTTCTGCTTTTTTAAAATATTCAATCTGATTTTCTTGTATATATTGAATACCGTTTTGCTGTTTCAACGAGGAGGCAATGTGCACAGGGGCTGTATGATCATCCTTATGTTTTAGACGATAGTAGTCCTCATGAGGGACAACATCCAAATGTCGAATGGGTTCCGACTGTCTTTTGCCAAAATCAACGATAAAATCAGAGCTTTCCAGCATATAAGCATTATGTTCAATCATGAGAATGGAGACCGATTCATCTTCCAGAATGACCCTGACACTGTCGATGAATTGATTTAAAATGTTTTGCGATAACCCCTTGGAAGGTTCGTCAAAAATAAACAGAGTATGCGGGTTCCTAGCATTCGCAAACAACTCAGAAACTAAATGTACGCATTGAAACTCACCCGTTGATAGGGATTGTGTTTTTCGCTCTAAGGTTAGATAGCCAAGTCCTAGTTTATTCAATAAGCTCAAGCGTTTATGGACGATATCTTCGTTAGGCAATTCTTCAATAATATCTTCGATGGAACGTTGGAAAATATCATCCGCGGTATCCTCATTAACTTTATTAAGCTTCTTCTTAATATCAAGGAAGGTAGCGACGGTTGAGCGGCTTGTAATCGATTGGTTACGATCTTGTCCAACCATGACCAGTTTATCTTTGGGGTAGCGTTTCTGAAAATCTTTGGACATACACTCATTCACAAGTGTTGATTTTCCGCATCCAGACTCACCTGTAAAGGTTACCAGTCTATTCTTGGGAATCTGAATTTCCGCCATTTGAATATTCCGACAATGCAGATCTAGAAACTGATAATACGCGGTCGGTTCTGCCTGATTTTGTTCCCATAGGACTGGTTTAGGACGTGGGGATTCTTCGACAATTTTCCCGCCATATTTACCGCTGCCTGGGCCGAAGAATATCTGTTCATCTGTTGCATCCAACACTGTATCTGAATGATCAATGAGCCAAATTTGATTCTTAACCCCTAATTGCTTAATTTGATCGAGAATTTTGAGGAGAGTTTCATGGTCAAGACCTACGGAAATTTCATCAATAATAATGACGGTATTTTCACTCGTAGCCATGAATTCAGCCAAATAATGCCGTGTTAATTCCCCGCCTGATAATGAACCCATAATCCGATTTAAAGTTAAGTACCCAATATTCATGTTGATTAAATTCTGGAGTATATGTTGCTTGGCTTCACTAATATGTAATTCCTCTGCAAGCATAAGGATAGTTTCAATGCTTAAGTTATTGATATCCGAGATGCTATGTGGTTGATTCCTTAATTCCAGCTTATATTGTTCAACCTCAGGACTGTATCGCTTACCGTTACATTTCGAACATTCTACATTTTGTGTCGTGCTGCGCCCTTTACAATCGGGGCACCACCCTAGTGCGTTATTAAAGGAAAACACTTCTGGAGATAGATTGAATTGTTCGGCCATACGATCACGGATCTCTTTGAAAACACCTGTATGCGTGCCAATAGTTGAGCGAGGATTCGATGAGATGGATGATTTGCCGAGAAAAAGGACTAGCGGCATGTCCTCCATCTTAATCGCACTGAAATTGGTTTCCATAATTTCTGGAAATAAATACTGATACTCTGCTTTCGGCAGTAAAGATACAAGACGCTTCTTGGATTCTTCCCCTATGGTCTGACAGAACGTTGTTTTACCTGATCCCGATAAACCAGCAATTCCTAATGATTTATCAACGGGTATACGCGCATCTAATTTGTTAATGTTGTTCGAAATTAATTGAACGATCTGCATGTGTACATCCTTTCTCTTGGTTAATCTTGTCGATTCCATATTAGCACACATACAGTATTGGGATGCAACTAAGTAATCATTTTCTTATTCTTCACTTCAGCAGGTGTAACTCCCCATTGTTTCCGAAATACTTTCGTGAAATAACTAAAATCCCGATAGCCCAGAAGATTTGCCGTCTCAGATACTTTCAAGCCATCGGTTAACCACTGCATAGCCAGTTTCATTTTGCGCTCCACGATATACGAAGTGAAAGATTGCCCCATATGCTGCTTAAATAAGCGAGATAAATAAGAAGCATTAATATATAACTTACTTGCTACCTCATGCAGACCAACATCCTCGTTGATACTCGCTTCAACCAGACTAATCATTTTACTGATGAGCTCGTGCCTGCTTTTATTCTTACTATCATTCACATATAAACAAATATGATCAACAATCCCATAAAGCCACTGCAGCGTTTGTTCTTTGGTCACTAATGCACGAAGATTGTGAAAATAATCGAAATGATGCCCGACAACTTCCTTTAGAGGCCACGCTTGTAATTGAATGAGATGAACGATCAATGAGCTGAGGAGTAAAATATTTTCGTGCACCTCACCGCTTGACTTGGCCTGTTCCACATTCACCTTGAACCACTCGTCAATGATCGCAATGGCTTTCTCTCGTTGCCCAGACTCCAAGGCATGAGCTAGCACCTTCTCCATCTGGATATCCGATGCTACAGCATTATGGGGTTGATGCTCGTCTCGATAAGGAACGACGATATCGTGCCCATGAACCACTCTTTCATGCAAAGCCTGGCAAGCTTCTCTGTAAGAATTGCTCACTGACATTTTCTTATCTACTGCTCGGCCGATACCGGCGCTTGCCGTTGTTTTCAAATACTCCTTAAATACGGACAACAGCCTCGTCATATGCAAGTGAACTTCCGCCATGAAATCATTCATTGGACGAAGTTCCTTCTCCTTATTCGAGCAATCGAAGAATACGAGTACCGTGGATCCATTATCATCGGAGAAAATAAAGCAAGGTACCTTATCCAGAAATTCTTTTGCCATCCCAAGCAACGAAATTTTCAGTAAGGTGATATCCTCAGCGGTAAATCTCCCATTTGAACTTGTTAAGGGATCCGGATCCACGACTGCTACAGCCCACAATCCATTGTATGGAAGTGTAATCATCAATTCACGACTACGTTGCTCGATTTCCCACTCCGAATATTTCCCCGTTGTCCAGCTCTGATAAAATAAATCCTGAAGCCTTGGCAAATGCTCCATCCACTTCTTCTGCATCATTTCCTGGTTATACTTGGCTTCTAGATCTTGACGAATGATTTCGCGTGCATCTAATACCGCTTCGAGTACATCGGCATTACTGGAAGGCTTCAGCAAATATTTCACTACATGAAGCTCAATGGCTGTCTGCGCATACGTGAAATCATCATGACCACTAAGCACAATAATTTTCACCAGAGGATCAACTTCCCGTATATATTTAGCCAAAGATAAACCATCTAATTCCGGCATTTGAATATCCATGAGTACAATATTAGGTTTCACTTGCTCGAACAGCCTGATGGCATCGGTTCCATTATCCGCCGTGGCAACAACCTCAATCCCCTGCTCTTCCCAAGGAATGTTGTGAGCAATATTATTAAGAAGCCGCAGTTCGTCTTCCACGATCATCAGATTCATAAGCGCCTCCGATTGGGATCCATAGAATAACTGTGGTTCCCTCATTTTCTACACTATCGATTGTCAAATCTGCCGAATCACCATAATACAGCTTTAGCCTTGCTTTTACATTCCATAAGCCATAGAGATCGTTCCTTCTTATCTCTTGTACCCATGCTTTTCCTGTATATACGGAAACCTTCGCAAGTTCATCACGAATATAACTGAGTCGGTCTGCTTGAATACCTTTGCCGTTATCGGTCACTTCCAGACGAAGCCTGCCCTGATCCAGCCGACAGTCGATCTTCACCTGTCCATCACGCTTTCGCTGCTCCAGTCCATGTAAAATCGCGTTCTCTACAATCGGTTGCAGTAACAATTTCAAGACAAGATAAGACTTACATGAATCATCCATACTGATGGATACGGAGAGTTTATCAATGAAACGTAAGGCTTGAACCCGCAAATAATATTGAAGATGCTCGATTGTTTCCTCAACAGTGAACTCGTCATGCCCCTTACTTAAGCTCAATCTGAAAAATTTGGATAAATTAAGCGCCATTTCCGTGATCTCTTCGGCTTCATAATTTTCAGCCATGCTATATATGGTATCCAGTGTATTGTATAGAAAATGTGGATTAATTTGCGATTGAAGCACACGGAGTTCTGCTTTTAACCTCAGCAGTTGCTGCTCATAGATGTTCTCGATTAAATGCTTCTGCTCCAACGCCATATCGTTGAACGCATTCATCAAATAACCGAACTCATCCTCTCGCTTATTCGGTAAATTCGTATCCAACCGCCCTAGCCGCACCTGCTTCATCCCATAGGCTAGCGAGCTTAATGGCGATGCGATGCCCCGATAGACGATCCACGAAATTAATATCGTCAATAGGAAACTCATCCCGATGATGATATACATAAATGTCCTTAGTTGGTTAAGCTCAGCGTACATAGCAGCAGCGGGTTTCACCACGATAACAGTCCATCCTGAAAAGGCAGATCGGTAACGCAAGAGCATTTCTGATTCACCGGTTAGCTCGGAATCTCGAATCAACATGTTTTCCGTGCCAGATGACCATAAGAGAGGAACCTCATTTGTACTCGTTCCAGCTATCAAACGGTTGTCAGGAGCTATGAGATAAACGCTTTCATTATTGTTATGAATTAACGTATCGAGATGCTTCTTTATATGATTGGCATCCAAAGTTATCATAAGTACATGTTTACGGTCACCTGGTTTAAACGGGTCCATCGTGCGCATCAAAGTGACATAGCCTGGTTGAAACGTTGGGTCTAACTGTTGATACGAATTGAATTCACCTATTCTCGGAAGTAAGAGCTGACTCTTGCCTCCCGCTTTTAACAAATTCTGATACCAAGACTGATCCGGTAACTCATCCATCCTCCTGCCTCCGTATCTAGAAGAAAGAACCGTTTGAGAATAGGCATGATAGATGGATAATTGTGCTAGGTAGGTGTTGACCGAATTCATGTTTGACAGCTGTAATAGCACTTTCTGAAAATCCAACGTCATCTCCGCAGTCAATTGTGATTCCTTGCGATTTAATAGTTCATTTAGATTCGTATCTGTCGCAAGAACCATCGACATGTTCTCGATATTATCCATTGTCAGATCAATAGCTTCCATAGCCGATGACAGTGCGACCGTCGTTTGTTCATTTACCTTGCGCTCTAGAATCTGTTCGGAACGAAGACTGGCAAACATACTGACCCCAACTAACGGGACAAGAATAATCAGGAAATAACTCGTTAACCGAAACTGGACAGATCGTTTATAAGCCTTTGTTATCCTTGTGAGTAAACCGGCCATGAGTGACAATACCTCCGATTGGAAGGGTGGATTATACCGAATACGTATACACATATTTTAACATATAACTCACATAGGGCTACGGCAATTCAGAATGTTCCGAATTGCCGAGCCCCGTTATCTCCCTATCCTTTGATCGCACCAATCATGACACCTTTAATAAAGAACTTCTGCAGAAACGGATACACAAGTATAATGGGCAGGATCGCAACCGTTACAGTCGCCATCTTGATCGTCTCCGGCGGTAGTTGCGACAGATTCGTCGCGTTCAGTGATAGCTCTTGACTCACGCTTGGTGTCTGAATCATATTACGCAAGACAACCTGTATGGGAGCCAAGCTCTTTTCCGTTACATACATAATGCCCTTGAAATATTCGTTCCAGTGACCGATCCCATAGAAAAGGCCGATCGTTGCCATAATGGGAGCCGACAGTGGAAGTACAATGCGAAATAATGTGGCTAATTCGCCGCATCCGTCAACACGCGCAGCTTCTTCAACTTCCTGTGGAATTCCTTCAAAATACGTTTTCATAATGAGAAAATTAAACGTGGATACCATACCAGGCACGATCAGCGCCCAGACTGTGTTGTACAACCCAAGTCCCCTTACGACGAGATAAGTGGGAATCAATCCTCCATTAAACAGCAAGGTGAAAATGATCGCGAGCAGTATGCCGTTCCGCCATGGTGTAGTTTTCTTAGAAAGTGGATAGGCAAGCAGCGTCGTCACAAGCAGATTCAAGAACGTACCTACGACAGTGACGAAAACCGTAATTTGTAAAGCGTCTGGAATCCTTCTACTTGCGAATATTTGCTTATAGGCATCCAGCGTAACCGAACTCGGCCATACAATAAACCCGCCATTACGCAGAACCTCCGTATACGGTGTTACCGACATAATAAACACGAAATACAGTGGAAACAACGTCGATAAAGCAAACAATGCCAGTACCGTATAAAGTACAATGTCGACAAGGCGATCTACCTTGGTTACCATATGCCTGAACCTCCGACTTTTTTGGCTATTTTGTTAGCCCCTAGAATAAAGACCAAACCTATAACCGATTTGAAAACCCCAGTTGCCGCTGCTAGGCTGAAATCTAGCTGTTCAAGTCCTTGTCGGAAGACCCACGTATCAATGATATCGCCAACATCATATACCCTTGCATTTAGGAATATATAAACCTGATCGAAACCTGCATCGAGAATGTTCCCCATTCGCAGAATAAGCAGCAGAACGAATACCGAACGTATGCCGGGCAGCGTAATATGCCACATTTTCCGCCATCTTCCCGCCCCGTCCACGACAGCAGCTTCATACAATTCTTGATTGATCGTCGCAAGCGCGGCCAAGTAAATAATGGCACCAAAACCTATATTTTTCCACAAATCCGAGACGATCAACAAGGGGCGGAAATAGTCTGCATCCGTTAGCAGGTTTAGATCTCCCCATCCCATGTCTCGTACAAACGTAGTAATAAGTCCCGCTCCAGGAGCAAAGAAGGAAAATACAATGCCGTAAACGATGATCCACGATAGAAAGTGTGGACCATACGTAATAGTCTGTACAACACGCTTAAACCAAGGAGACCGAATCTCATTAAGCATGAGAGCTAATAACATATCCGGCAGCATATTGAACATAATCCGATAGACGCTGATTAACAGCGTGTTTTTCATAATGAGCGGAAAATCTGGGGACTTAAACACAGTCATAAAATTATCTAATCCTACCCAAGGGCTCCCCCATACTCCCTTCAGGAGATTATAATCCTGAAAGGCAATCAGAATTCCCGCCATTGGAACATAATGAAATAACAAATAATAAAGCAGACCGGGAATCATCATGATGATCATCCATTTGCTGCGGTATATTCTTCTTAGTGATTTACGAAATCCGGTCGTTCGCGGGGTGGCAATCGTTTGCTTCGTCGCCGTTATACTTCGGTTCATTGCCATTTCTCCCTTTCTTGTCAGATGCTTCTGAGAAGAAGAAAACCCTGAATTCACCAGGGTCTTCTTCCCGCTATTTTACTTGAAATCGTTCAGTTTTTTATCTTTCATAACCGAATTGATTTGATCCGTGTACCCTTGGAATATGGCTCTTCCACTGAACTTTGTCATGAGTTCTTCACGGTATTGCGGCCATTTATCGGCGCTCTTGTCTTCAAAGATCATTTTGATATGCAGCTTGTTCATTTCCTTACGCAAATCACCGATATTCATCCCCTGTGGAGGTTGAAGCGAAACTGGTGGAAGCGCGTCATGTTTAGGGAATGAAGCCACCGTTTTCAGTATCGCTTGGTCGCGTGGGGAAACCCGTGGATCGTTAACCTCAAAACCGAGAACAGCCGGCTCTTCTGGTGTAAAGAATCGATAAATACCCAGCCAATTGCCCGCTTTCGCAATATCTGCATCAAAGGCTTCAGGGACAAGTGTAATTTTCTTGCCATCCCGCTTATAATGCTTTCCATCTTGCCCATAGTGCGTCAGTAAATATCCGTCTTCGCTTGCTAACCAGTTCAAAATCTCGAAAGATCGTTTTATGTTTTCCGGCTTTTTCTCGGCTACCGTTTTGCCGGCCATAACCGATGTTTCTGGAACACCATTCTTCCAAATTGCTGGTTTATCCGGGAACGGATTGAACGGCTGCCAGTTCGCTTTGGGATCAATCGCTTTCGTTCGGGCTTGCACACTGTTCGGAGTGCCTTCCAGCGCCACATTCTCGGTACCACTGAAGAAAATGCCTATTTTATTCTGAACTGCTTTATCCAAATGTCCAGGTGATTTACTCAAGAACCAGTCCGGGTCAATAATGCCTTCATTCGTCACATTAATAATATCCTGAATCACTTTCTGAACACCTAGGTCAGTCCGATTATCGACGAACGTATTGTTGGCGATTTGAAAATCAGCCACGAATCCGTTTGCCAGCCACATTGGGAAATCAAAGGGTACGCTCGCTCCATTACCCGAAACCGAGAAACCAAAAGTATCTTTTTTACCATTTCCGTCCGGATCGCCATTCGTGAATTTACGCATAACCTCGAGCATCTCGTCGTAAGACTTTGGAGCTTTCAGGCCAAGCTTTTCCAACCAATCTTGGCGCACATACCAAGCTGGATATTGATTTCGCAAAAATGGTAGAATGCCACGGTTGATGTTCATCCCTTTCATTTGGAACGACTCCAACTCCTGTTGCTTCACCCATTTGAAGTAATTAGGCATCGATTGTTGCGTGAAATAGGTGGTCAAGTCAGCCAGCAGCCCATCTGTCGCATACTTTTGCGAGGCAGCGGCATCCCCGATGAAAATATCTGGAATATCCCCACCAGCCAGCTGAACATTCATTTTATTCTTATAATCTTCTCCACCAACAAAGTAATCGAGCTTCAGATCTACATTAAATTTCTCTTCGATGGCTTTTTTGACAAAGTCCTTGTCAGCCGCAGGCAATGTCGCATTGGCAAACTCGGTTCCGACCGGAATCATGAAGCGGAGACTAAGTTTGGCTGGTTTCGTCGTTTCTGTCGCTGCTTTCGTATCACTGCTTAGGGCTGGCTTGCTTGTCTCTGTTGTTTTGCTGTTCTCTGAACACGCTGTTGTTAACACACATAACCCCGTTAGTATAACAAGTAAAGATTTTTTCACCTTTCATCACCTTCCAAAGTTGTTATCTTGTATTCGCTTACGTTTATTATCCTTCAAGAGCACTTGGATTCATAGATGAGCAGTTTGACATTCAATTGGTACTTTTTTTACCTACATATGTGCTAATAATCGTAAAATGACAGCCATTGACTCCGCCCTCGTTGCTTTTTCTTTAGGGAAAAAGCGGTTGGACTCCGCCCCTTCAATGATGTCTAGTGCCCTGGCCTGCTTCACCGCTGCCAATGACCAGGCGGCAATATCTCCAGCATCATCAAACGCGGATTCCCTTTCTTGCGAGCCAACAACCGTACTTGGCCGTGGATCTACCTTTCCTTGTACTTTCGAATAGGCGTGCATCAGCATCACGATCATTTCTTCCCTCGTAATGGGCTCTTCGGGCCGAATAGTCCCCGAATCACCATCGATAATATCATGATGGATGGCGGTTGCGATGACAGGGTAGAACCACGTCCCCTCCTTCACATCAGGAAAAGAAAGAGCACTCATGTCTTGCGAGGTCATACCAAGAGAACGCACAAGAAAAGCAGCGAAACTTGCACGCGAGACCGCAGCGTCCGGCTCAAATGCATCCATGCCTGTGCCTTGAGCGATATGTTTGGCTGCCATTTGTTCAATGAGCGCGCGGGCCCAGTGACCCGACACATCAAGGAAAGACCGATCGTATGCCATAATGGCGTACATCCCAGATTGCTTCGCTTCGAACGACATTTCCATGCGATCCTTATCAAGCTTGCCCCCGACATACACCCACTTATGGCTGTTTGTATCCAAAAAATATACACCAAGCATATGGGTATCCTTGCTGTCTACATTCTTGACGGGAAGGACAATTTCTGTTGACTCATTCGCTGTAAATTGAACATCAACAAGTTCACCTGCTGGTCGTAAAGTACCCGGCAGCCCAGACTGGGAAGCGGTAATTCGTAAATATTCATCCGCTTTTTCCTGGTTCACAACTACGCGCATTACCTGTGTGTTCGGAACGACTGCAGACGGTGCTGGTGTAACCGACGGTGATACTGGCGGTGTTAGTATCGGTGTTACCGGTGCCTCTGGTGTAGTCGTACCACTGTTTACAATGGACAAGTGTAACTCGATATCCTTTTCGATAGCCACACTTCGAAAACTCGAATCAACGAAAATAATCTTCTTAAGCTTCAAAGTGATATCACCAGCTTGCTTAATTTTGAACTTAAATTCGCTTAACGTTCGAATGCCGCTCACTCCCGCTTGCTTTCCCAACAGGGTTGAGGCAAAGTGAAGGACTGTGCCCTCCTCTTGGAGGGCATCAAATCCATGCCATCCCGCCTTAGCTTCAACAAGAGCAAGCTGAACAGGATCTATCTCTACGAATGCTTCGAATGCAATCAAATTCGACAACCTCATGCCTTTCAATGCAAGCGTAACTGTATCGCCAACTCGCAGCTCGGTGGGGGCAGCACCCCACTCGGCATCGGCCTGGAGATCGCTCGCAGCTACAGCAACTGCGAGTGATCCATGAGCCGGTATAGCCGCCAGCAACGTCATCGTTGCCGTTACTAGCAGCACTACCTTTTTCCAATTCAAGTCCTCACCTCATGTCGTTCTATTCGATTCGCGTCGCCACGAATGCAAGGTCGATCAGGTCGATTGTACCGTTTCTATTTACATCCGCAGCCACCAGCAAGCTCCATGTCGAACTTGTGTTATCAGTCCCTAGACTGAATGCCACATTAGCAATATCACCAATTGTTATGCCTGTCGTTTCTTTGTTAATCACATTCCCAGTATTGACTGTAATTTTGCCGCTTTCGAAAGCTGCAATTCCCGCTTCCAAATCTGTAACAGCTTGCGTAATGACGAGTTGAGTTGCACCTGCATTACCCGCTACCGCTTGTGCTGCAGTCATCGCCAATTGGAGTGCCCCTCTCATCGAATCCAACGTACCAGGAAAGAATTGACCATTGTTAATCCCTTCGACTGCGCTATTGCTGATGGATTCAGCATGTGCAATCGCTGCAAGTAATGCTTCTTTCGAAACTGCATTCAGAATGGTTATCGTCTGCAAAGAATGACCTATAACTGTTTCTTGACCATTGCCTTCCGCAGCAACTGCTCTAATGACAGATATAATGCCGCTGCCGTCAGGCAATCCTGCTTTGGCTTGGAAATTCATTTGCATAACGGAGGCTTCGCCATTCATAACGCCTGAAGTACCCGAATTGGCAATGATGTAACGGACGGTTCCCGTTTCTGTGTCGTGATTCGAATCCGCAATAACAGTTCCTGAACGATCACTAACAGCGTCAACATAGTCGAAAACATTCTTATCATATTGGACTGTTATGTCGAGCGCCGAAACATGGGCTACTTGCTGAACACCTAGTTCAATTGTGAAAGAATCGCCAGGTTTTACGGGACCAACAGCCGATAAAGTCGCACCAGCCACTTGACCCGATATGGTAAACATCACGGTCGAAATTGCCGAATTACCGGCTTGATCCGTTGCCGTGGCTTCCAGCTTATGGTTGCCTAATCCGCTGATTGTTCCTCCCGCAATCCATGCAGTTCAATCCAACTTGTAGGTTACACTGGCAATGCCGCTTAATTCATCGGTTGCCACTGCTGAAGGAGTGACAGCATTGCTGTAAGCACCGCCTCCGGTGACGCCACTCCATGCGATTGTTGGTTTGATTGTATCAACCGCAATGATAGCATGCTTCGTTAACTCGATATGTCCAGCGTTATCCTCGGAGCGATAGTCGATCGTGTGGATCCCGTTGCCGCTTACATATACGGAGTCAGTTACCGTAGTCCAAGCTCCGCTGTTTAAACTGTATTCTGTTTTCTTTACACCAGAAATACGATCAGTCGCTTCGAATTTTACTGTTACAGCATGGTTGTTATACGTCCCTACTCCCCCATCTCCATAAATAATTGCTCTTGTAGATGGTGCGACATTGTCGATCATGCCCATAGGTGCGAGCGTATAGCTGCCCGCTGCTGCATGGAAGGCCAACACGCCGCCTTCATCGCTTACTTCGCCAAATTGATCAGGTTGACCCGTTTTGGAAATTCGCCATGTTCCCTGCTGCAAATCGGCCACAGTCAACATCATGTCCGTTTGCGAGCCATATGTGGATAGTGTTACCGTTTCATTTAACCTGTTGCCACTTTTACTGAACCAAACCGCACGATCCGCAATCTGCGCGCCGGTCATGAGTTCTGACTCTAACCGTTGGCTAGGCAACGTCACTGTTTCTCCGCTATCCATCACCTGCATGACATTGAGGAAATAGTCCGTTTCCGCTTTAATTGTCGGTGTAACCTCAACACGATATGCTCCTTGCTCAGTCGTATCCTGACCTGCTGGTTGACCCGTAGCCACATATGGCCATTGGTCATAGTTCTTGCCGAACCCCTCAAAGTTATAATCGTGTTCGCCAACCGCTTTCACGGAAGGGTTCAACGGCAGCAGTGTTTCATTGACCAGCTTGCCAGAATAACCATTTGCATTCGTTGACATAGTTGCAGTTGAACCGTTCACTACAGGCTTCTCCATACTATGAAGCAGCCAATATTTATTGAAGTTGCCCTCCGCCGATACCACTTTATCGAAGACAACCATAGCGGCCGGATGCGTACTGTCTTTCAAATTAAGAAACATCATCGAGCGTTCGAATTGCTTCACTTTATCCGAGTAAGCCTGCGTCAAATCTCCCTTGATGTAGCTGTACTCAGGTGCAAGGGGGTCGGCTCCATACTCTTGCCCCGTTACCTTCGCTCTGTTGTAATCCTTGCTCACGAGCTCATCAAGCGATTTGGCTTCAGCGTAAGTACTATTCGCCCAGCGCTGCCCGCCGTCATTGTCCAGCAGTTGTCCCCGATAGCTAGGAACTTCAGATGGATCGTACACAAGCATTGAATTATGAGCAATCGTTCTTTTATAATAATTGCGGTCATGCGCGCTCATATAATCTTGCGTAACTTGCGCTCCAGGCGTTAGCACACCTCGATACATGCCGCTGTCCACCGCAAGTGCTCCCTGGTAATACAGCTGAAAGCTGCCCATATCCAAATGCTGATGATTCCCGAACCAATAACCGCCGATTTTCATCTCGGCAACGACAGATGGTGAATTTTTGTTAATAGCGACTGGGTTATCCCATCCTGTGCGCGCCACCATCGAGCCCATCGGCGATCCGAAATATTTGGTAAGCGGCAATTCATCAACAGGGCGGCTTACTAGATTTTGAGGTAAAAGCAGCATCTCCATAACGGGATCAATCGTTCCCGGCACATATTCTTTGAGGAACATATCCCGAATGTACGGATTATCGTACTGAGAAGCTGCAAGCATCGATTGACTCTGATATTTCCAAGTCGTATTCGGAAGTGTATAGAGGTCTTGATACGAATCCCCATCCCGCAGCAGCTGTCCATCTGGCCGGCGAGTGTAGATAGCTCTCATCAGAACTTCCCCTTGCTTTTCTGAAAATATATCCTCATGTCCCATACGTCGCATAATGATCTGCGAATAGAGCTCCGGCTCATATCGCCCTTGCATGCCATAAGAGTCACCTTGATGATGCATGCCAGATTCATACCAGAAATTACGTACAGGAGCATATTTGTTGAAGATGGGTTCCGCAGCTTTATTGTAAATTTCGGTATCCTCATCATAAACCGCGACACCTGCCGCAAACAGATCTTTCATCACCATGCTCTCGCTGGGATGGCCTTCAACGGCATTCGTGATCAAATTCGTGTATCCAATTTCCGAATAATTTGCAATAGCCTTTATCTTATCTCTAAATGCCTTCCGATCCACTTCGGACAGCAGATCATAACACCAATCATATACGATGGCAATTGCATTGATCGTACTTCCGATTTGATTATATTGTTCAGGGCTTGTGAAGATAATCGAGTTCAGAAAGTTCTTCATGATGGAGATGGCTTTATTCCCTTGTTGCACGTCTCCTAGTACGACATATCGTAAAGCTGAAGCCTCGATTGCCTCACGAATAGACTTGTTGTAGTTAGGTCCAACGGACGGCAGTTGACCTACATTAGCTGGTCCCATTCCTAGATCGACCCGTGTCCATTGCTCCCCATCTGTCGATACATCAATGTCAAAGTACGCATTGCGTATATTGCCTCTAAACCAAGCCAAGGCAACAGCATGAATGTCTTGTAGAGAACCTAGGTCATACGATACCCATACGCCTGAACCTTCTGCTGTCCAGTAGGTTGACATATTTCCATCGATCGATTTCGTTCCGTCATAGTCGCTGCCATTGGATGCACTCCACTGAACACTCTGAATCGGCAGGTTTGTGAATACGCTCCCTTGCTTCTGTCCATATACCTTAGCTTCTAGTAGAGAATTCCAAACACCCTGACTGGTGCCTCTTCCAACGATTCGTACATAGCGAGCCTGTTGCACGCTCGGCAACTCATACGTTTCAAGTTCTTGGGACGTACCGCTGCTCTTCGCTGTATAGGAACCTGCCTCGCTCTTAATGATCACTTGATCCCATACTTTTTGAAAAAGTGGATCTTTCATTTTATCCTTGATGCCCTGTTTATCCCCTTCTCTTAAGTACAATCTCGGATGAACATTCAATGGAGGTTTAGGCATGGATGCCAGTGATACCGTTTCTTTCACCGGCATTGCAATGACTTCGTCCGTCATGTCAGATTGCCATACAGCAACTGGAGACGTTGTTGATATGTAACCCGTCAGCTCTGCTTTCAGTCGATAGCGACCGTTAAATACCTGAGGGTTGATGGTAAAGGATCCATCAGATGACGTCGTACCCGTGCCTAGCAATGTGGCAAAAGCAAGATCTGTATCGCCGTATAATTTCACAACTGCCCCAGATAGCGGTGACTTGGAACCGGCCTCAAACAGTTTCCCGCCGATGGTATACCACTTAACTTCAGGATCTTCAGACATCGTCAGATCTGCATTTCCTACGCCTGCGGTTGTAACCGAAAGCGGCTTCGTCACCGTGATAAGTCCTGTTTTTACCGCTCGCAGTACATAACTGCCACTCGTAATAGCGTTCAAAGTGTAGCTGCCATTCACGCTAGTTACGCTGCTGGCGATCGGATTAAGAAAGCTTGTATCGCTTACAGCATACAATTTCACCTCGACTTCCGAAATAGGAGATCCGGAACCGGCAAAGGTTACATTTCCATTTACGGGTAGTACCACATATCCCGAATCTACTAGCATAGTTAGATCCGTATTTCCTAGGCCGGATGCTGAAATCGTAATGGGGTTGGTCACTTCCAGAAAGCCTGGTTTTGTCGCCCGCAGTATATAACTCCCGTTTGCAATGGAATTTGCAAAAACGTATTTCCCGTTCGCTCCCGTACTAGCAGTGCCTATCGGGTTGAGCAAACCTGTATCACCGGCATTGTACAATGTCACATTTGCGCCTGAAACAGCAGTCCCTCCAGCGTCTTTTACAAATCCACTGAACTTGCGAACCATTTTCACATAATCAATATCGATATTTCCCGTATTTTCTATTGTCTCGAATGTGATATTATTCAAGCTGACAAGACCGCTTGTCGAAAATGTCTGATCTTTAATAACTGCCGTATTCGCATCGACCCTTATCGCCGGCGGTTTAATATATGTACCTGTCTGAATGAAATCACTCGTCATATAGGTATCGAATGTCTTGTTATCCAGATCAATGGCAAAACGGATGGTATACCATTTGTCCGAAGCCAAGGGCCCATTACCGTTCGGTATGTCGTTAAAGGCTGTGGCGCTTACCACTTTGGCTGGACCAGCCTTTACGATTCGTATCTGGGCTGCAGGTTGCAATACACCTGCAGCGGTTTTACCCATCACTTTCAGGCTAGCAGCTAGCACTTGGTTCGTCACCGAAGAGTCGGACCCATAACGAAACCTCGTCTCGAATTCATAACTCCCGCTCGTAACTGGCTGTATAGTGCGAGTTGCCACAACACCAGCAGTTGACGCTTGCTGGTCATGAAGCGCTAAACTACGATTCCCTCCTCCAGGTGTATCCGATACAGCCACTTCGCCTGCACCGTATGCTGTGTATGCATGAGGTTGGGATCCTATGGACTCGTTGTCAAACGTATCGTGAAACGGCAGAACCGCTGGAGCGCTTTCATAAACACGGAAATCATCATAATAACTTGTTCCTGTATTGGAATTTCCTGTGCTCAAATAAATACTCCATTTCATGGCATTAGCTGGGGCATCCCCCGCAATGTTAATGCCCGTCCATGCGCCGATCGGAGTAAACACATAAGCCAGTTGTGGCGTTCCGATCACATTATTGGCGCCATCATAGAATCGGAGATTAACTGTCGTCGTACCAGATACCAGGTAAACCTGACCCGTCACAGTATAGAAATTCCCCGGTACGGCATCAAACCTTGTACTTTCTACGGCCACGGTTGTACCGGCGCTTGCATCTACAACTTTTAAGCTGCTAGTGCCCGAGACTTTCTGTTCCCTACTAACCGTAACACCTGTAGTTCCAACCGTTTGCGTCCATCCTGTCAATCCGTCCTCAAAACCTCCATTCGTTAGCTCCGCTTCTGCTGCTGACACCGTTCCTGAGAAAACTGGGATAAAGCCAATCAGTAAAACAAAGACCAGGAGTAAACTTAACAACTTTTTCATTCTTTCACACCTTTCACATTTCGATTGGGCACACATTACATGACTCACTCACTAACCTCATAACCAGCATGGCTCTCTTTTGCTTTTAATTATTAAGGATCTGATCTTCTATTCATAGAGGAGTGATTTGACTTTCAAATAGCACTTTTTTGACAAGCATACTTGAGAACATAGGCTTACAAAAGAAAAACCGCCAGGGATATATCCTGACGGTCCATACCTATGCCTTTACTCTTTTCTTGATCAAATTAATTTGGCCTCTATGATTGATTTCATCTTCAAACACGTGAAACCACATAAAATAATGATTCGCTTGTTTCTTATACCAGAACTCTTCCTCGAGGTATAACCAATCATCATTCACCGTTTTGAATAATTCGTATGTACGATTTCTAATGTCATTTAACTTATCTAGATAATAGGTTAAATCATTTCCTCTTATCTTTTCCCGCCCTTCTGCACCTAAATGAATAGCAGGCCCCCAAATTGCCATGTCTTCCTCATTCAAATCTCGTTTTTCAAAAGTTTCCAATTGATACGCGTATTCAACTGCCGCGAAATGCATTAACAAGGCGCCGATTGAATTACTTTCCTCATCTAACAGAAAATCTAATTCATGAACGGTTAAATTTTTGACAGATTCTAGCGTTACATGCCTGACATAATTCATCATCGAGAGTAATCGACTAATCTGTGGCGAATAACCTGGAACGTCTGTTATGAGATAAATATGATTCATATTCAACATGTGTTTCCTCCTTGTTTTATAGGACGATTTGTAAGCCATACTCAGCTAGAACGACTTCGCCGCTAAAATTTCGTGAGGCTTCTTCCCTCAATAACTGAATATCTCCAAAGTGAGGCAAGTGGGTTAGGAGTAGTTTCTTTACTCCTGCTTTCGATGCTAGCAGCCCAGCTTCTGATGAATTCATATGGCCATATCGAGCTGCATCGAAGTTCGCATAGAAGGAAGCTTCTGTCATAAGCAGATCTGCATCTTGCAAATGAGGAATGAGCGTTTCATCGTACCGAGTATCCGCCGTATACACCAACTTCTTTCCTCCATAGGAAACCTTCACGCCTAAGCAATATGCATCATGGTCAGTTTGAAAAAAAGTCAAAGTTAAGCCATCTTCGAACGATATAATTGTATCTTGGTTAATCAGTTGCTCGATCGTTCCTTTCAAAGTAGGAATTGTCCAATCGGCTTTTGATTCCTTAGCAACTAGCATCTGTAATGGAATGTCGCGTTGTTTCAAATCCATATCAATTAAACAAGCATATTGAAGAGAACCTAAGTCCGCCATGTGATCGAAGTGATTATGCGAAACAAATACCGCCGTCAATTCATGAAGTTCGATGTAATTTTGTAAGACGGACAGTACACCGCTGCCACAGTCGAGCAAGATTTTATGAGTGCCTACTTCGAGAAGAAAGCCTGCAGTTGCCTCCCCTCGCTTTGGATAAGCGCCCCATCTGCCAATCACCTTTATTTTCATAGAAATGCCCCCTTCCGAGAAGAGATGCTACTTGTGTAACAACTCTACTGTCAGCCATTTTGTTCGATAGGCACAGCGTGTTTTCCTGCTTAGATTAGATGAAATACCACTGACGCCTCCATTAAACCTAGGCACGATAAGAAATCAGTATGAATATGGTGTAGTACAGTTCACATGAATCCTTCACTATCCAATTTCTTTTGTAAAGGGAGATCACATGACACCAAATCATGCAAGTCAACGACATTTGGAACAACCAGCGGACAACATCGCTATTCGAGGACCGTTTCGTGTACAATATCCGGAAATCGAACTTGCACAATTGCGATGTCGCGTAAACGCGGCAAAATGGCCAGATAAAGAAACCGTAGCTGATGCCTCACAAGGCGTACAACTGGCCACGATTCAAAAACTCGCACACTATTGGACAACTAGGTACGATTGGCGCAAGTGCGAGGCGAAACTTAACGCCTTTCCACACTATTTTACACACATTGACGGTCTGGACATCCACTTCATGCATATTCGTTCGAAGCACGAAGATGCATTACCACTTATCATCACACATGGATGGCCTGGTTCGATCATTGAGATGTTAAAGATTGTTGAGCCGCTTACGAATCCAACCGCATACGGTGCAAAGGCATCAGATGCGTTTCATTTAGTCATCCCGTCGATGCCAGGCTACGGGTTCTCCGAGAAGCCAACGACCACTGGTTGGGACACGGTCCGAATCGCACAGGCCTGGTCCGTTCTGATGAATCGACTTGGCTACAAGAGGTACGTGGCACAAGGCGGCGACTGGGGAGCTATTGTCACCGATATGCTGGCATTGCAGTCACCACCAGGGCTGATTGGCATACACATGAATATGCCTGGCGCTGTTCCCCCTGCGATTGACAAGGCAATACAAGCTGGTAACCCGCTTCCTTCAGGACTCTCAGACGAAGAAATGCGTGCATGCATGCAATTGAGTTTCGTGTATAAGCACATCGGTTATGCTGAAATGATGGGCACTCGCCCACAAACGCTGACTGGCCTGGTAGACTCTCCTGTTGGCTTGGCCGCTTTCATGCTGGATCATGATGCATGTAGTTTGGAGCTGATTACACAGGCCTTTCAAGGACATCCCGGAGGACTTACACGAGATGATGTCCTTGATAACATTACGCTGTACTGGTTAACCCAAACTACGATTTCATCTGCACGTTTGTATTGGGAAAACAAGCTTTCCTTCTTTGCTGCCAAAGGCGTCACGATCCCCGTAGCCGTGAGTGTATTCCCTTATGAGCTCTATCAAGCTCCACTCAGTTGGAGTAAACTGGCGTACCCTAACTTGATCTACTACAACAAGCTCGATAAGGGTGGACACTTTGCAGCTTGGGAACAACCAGAACTATTCACTGCTGAACTCCGCGCAGGATTCAAGTCGCTGCGTTAAATGCGTTATGACTACACTAAGGGATTGTCCCATGAAAGAAGGTAACGATAATAGAAGCGTCGTCGAACCTTTGCTCCTGGAAGAATTTCATTCGTAACCTGACGAATTTCCCGTATGCTTTCTTTGGGAGCTGCAATGCGAACATTGGGGTTCCCCATCCCACCATGAAGTCGATCCATGATACGGATCGGGAGAAGCAATCCACCAGATATTATCAAGTCCAGTATCGACTTGTCCTCTGCTAGTCCTATGATAAGAAGTCGCCCCCCAGGAGAGAGAAACTGGCTCATTCGTAGAAGCGCACTTCTCAAATCCATATGATGTAAAGTCGCCACACAAACGATCGTTGCATATCGTTCTTCTTGGATTGGGACTGGCAACGCAAGGAAATCGTCATTCATAAGTGTCACATTCGAAATCGCAGCAAGTCGCCTTTGGGCAAGCTCAAGAGCTGTTTGATCAGGGTCGATCCCCATGACTTGTGACGCGAATGGCGCAAGGCGTTGTACTAGTAATCCGTCACCACATCCAATATCAAGTATGCGTCCGCCGCGCAGCTTAGCATCTGCAATCAACTCATTGTGAAAAGCCGTATTGTGATTCCAATAGTTCCCTTCCATTATCAATGCCACTCTCCTACGTGCTCGTCTGTGTTCATGACAATTACTCCGCTGTGATGGGTACATATCCCCTTTATATTAGACGATGGTATGACTATTCTGTTCACTACAACAAATAAGCCCGTGAGATACACGGACTTATTTCTACGCTTGTACAGTTGTGTTCCAGTATTAACACCTTACATGCTTGCGTTTGAATCCTATTCGTCCTTTATCGACTTCTTTTTGGATGTTGTCCGCCGCGTTCAGAAATTTACTTTTCGTCTTTTCCTGTTTGACTTCAACTAGACCTACAGCTTTTGCGATATCAATCGCCTTCTCGTGCAGTGGCTTATAAGATAGTCCTACTGTGTAGATAAAATTATTCATCGCATATTTCGCACGTTCAGGTGCATCATGAATCTTATTTAATACCAAATCGAGCATCGTAGAAATCTTGCTTTCCTCAAATTCAACGTCTTTTCGATTCCCAAGAAGCCAACAATAGCAACTCCACCCCGCTGACATTCTCAACTCTTCACCACTTGCGATCCAAGTATCAGCTACTTGCTGTGCAATATTGGACTCCGATAACGTTACAGCCACGACGAAGTCAGACAGCATATAGAAATAAGCGGCATCGATCCAACGATCATAATCCGAAGCTGTCATTGCTATCGGGTCTGCAATGATGCCAGCAAAGTACATAGCATCATAGTTCCCTGTTGCATAAAGTTCTTCAGCTAACGATTGGTTAATTTTAATTTGCTTGACTAACGGTTTCATTGCACCTGTTGCTACACCGAATACCGGCTCGTGAGCACCGTTCGATATATATATTTTCTTCATTCGTTCCTTACCAAGAGCTTCAAGTTCTTGCATGACTACTTCTGCGTTTATAATGGTTGTTGTCATAATGACTCCTCCTAGATTAGCATGTCATGTAGCGGTTAATACACTTAACTCATTCAACTTACATTTATATACTTTGTCTCAATAAAGCTAATAAATTTCTGCGTTGCAGGGGACAGAAACCGGTCTTTCTTGACATGCACGCCGACTTCCCACTTCCACCCTTCGTCTTGAATACGAATCCATTGCAATCCCTCTAGCTTAAGTCCAGCTGTTAACGGTAACACAGAGACACCAAGTCCTGCTGCCACGAAACCTGCCACTGTAGGGAGATCTTCTGCATCGTATGTGGAAGCAAGCGTGAAATTCATATGATGTACACGGGTTAGAAGCGAATCCCTCAAAGAGCAGTTATGCTTCAAACCAACGAATGGCTCTCCTGCAATTTCTTCTAAAGAAATTACCTCTTTACCCGCAAACGGGTGATCAATGGAGACTACGACGTACAATGGAAGGGACAGCATTGGCAACCACGCAAATGTTTCACTGACAGGTCTTTCAGAGGTAATCATAATATCCGCATACCCTTGTTCAACCTGCTCTAGAATAGCTCCTTTATCCCCTTGTGTTAGTTCAAAATTTATTTTCGGATTAGCCAGTTGATATTCACGTATCAAACGAGGGATTAAATCCACTCCCAAAATATTTAAGTAAGAAAGATGGATAACTCCTGAATCCGGATTCGTATATTCTTCGATTTCATTCTTACCTCGTTCCACTTCTTGCAAAATCTTCTCGACTCGCTTCGCGAACAAGGTACCATATCGGTTGATTCGGAGGTTCCTGCCTACCCTTTCAAATAAATCGACGCCAAGCTCAACTTCTAACTTCGAAATTGCATGACTCAGCGCAGGCTGCGTAATAGACAGAGCCTCGGCAGCTTTCGTCAGATGTTCCATCTGGGCAACTTTTAAGAAATACTCTAATTGCGTAAGTTCCACACGCTAACCCTCATTCATTCCATCTATGTTATATACCTATATCATAACTATTAATAATGGATGGATCAAGAATCATTCAGATTGCTTCTAATCATAAATTATAATAATGATATTTATTACAATTATGAATTAGACGTATATATCATTTAAGCGTAAGCTAACACTTGTGATTGAATGTAAGTCATATTTTTGAGATATCGGAGGATTTGTTATGAAGTATGGGTATGAGAATGAATTTACAGGTAAACGTGCATTAGTAACAGGTGGAACCAAAGGAATGGGATTGGCAATTGTGAAAAGGTTCGTTGAAGCTGGTGCCGTAGTAGTAACAACTGCACGCACGATTCCCACGGATTATCATATACCGAATGTCCATTTCGTCCAAGGAGATGTCGCGAAGCCTGAAGGTACAGCGTTAATCGTTAAGGCCGTTAAAGAAAAACTAGGCGGTATTGATTTTCTTATCAATACCGTTGGAGGATCGTCCACCCCACCTGGCGGAGCGTTAGCATTAACAGAGGAAGATTGGTTGCAGACCTTAAACTTGAATTTGCTTGGTTCCGTTCGTTTGGACAGAAACTTGCTCCCCCTCATGGTCGAACAAGGTAAAGGCGCAATCATTCACATTAGCTCCATTCAGAGAACCATGCCACTATACGAAACGACATTAGCGTATGCAGCTTCCAAAGCTGCCCTTACGACCTACAGCAAAGGCTTATCTAAGGAGTTCTCCCCCAAAGGGATCCGCATTAACACCATTGCACCTGGCTTCATTCAGACCGAAGCCGCAGATCGATTAATTGATCGCATTGCAGCTGTTGCTGGAAGCCGCGAAGCTGCGCTGCAAGAACTGATGAGTTCCCTAGGAGGGATACCCATTGGACGTCCTGGCTTACCTTCGGAAGTCGCGGAGCTTGCAGCATTTCTAGTTTCGGATCGTGCAGCTTCCATTACAGGAAGCGAGTATGTGATTGATGGCGGTACAGTGCCTACCATTTAATAAAGTACCCATTATCCAAGCAAATTTCGTACTTTAACATCCCCCATAAAACATACCCTATAACATAAAATCCCCATCGCAATTAAGGAACTGCGATAGGGATTTTTAATTGTCGTGAAGAAACCGAACTTTACTCACCTTTATCCGTTTGTCCATCTTGCGCATTCTTAATTCCATAACCTATCTTCTTCAATAACGCAATGAGTTGGAGCTTTTCCTCATCTGTTATATAAGACAAATTATTGGAAATGGTTTGCACGTGGGTGGGGAAAATCGTATCAAAGTAATCGCGTCCGGCTATAGTTAAAGCCACATTCGTTTTACGTCGATCTCCAGGAATCGGAAGTCGTTCCACGAACGCCTTCTTTTCCAACTTGTCAACCACATACGTAATACTCCCACTTGGAATGGCGAAAATATCACTTATTTTCTGAATAGGATGCGGGCCTTTATTGTAGAGCAGTTCAAGAATTTGAAAGGTTTCTCTACTGAGACCATAGCTGTCAATATCGCGTTCTAAGCTTCCATACAGTTCATTCACCATGTTTTTTAGTACGCGAGTAAGCCTTAAATCAAGTGCCTTCCCCTCTGCGTCTCGTTCTATCATTCGTCAACCACCTTATCTAGCTTTGTTATACAAAGGATAATCGACTTCGGTAGGAACTTCAATTAGAAATATTCGAAGTGTCTCTCCAGCCGCACGAATGATGATATCGTCTTCCTTATCCGTTTGCGCGATAGCAAAGTCTTTATTCATAAATGGGATGGATTCTTGTCCCTGTATCAGAAAGGAACCCCCGTTCCCTCTAATCGAAAGTCCCGCAAGTGTGCGGTTCGGTAATAGTCGGTGAACATAAGATACACCTGCTTCTACTTCGATGTCAAACATTCTCGCATCGCTAACGAGCTGGCGAACTGGTGATCCTTCACCTAGAATGGTCTTGATCTTAATGCCATTCTGTTCTGTCTGAGGGAATTCTTCTGCCTTGTAAAGTGAGTAAGATGGTTCACGTCGGACCGCATCATTTAAGTAAGGCTCAAGCCAAATTTGAAAGCTCTCGAAGCCCGCTTCCACACTCTCCGCATGCTGCATGCCTGAGCCTGCTTGCATGAGTTGAATGTCCCCAGGCTGAAGCGTGCTTTCCGTTCCGAGCGTGTCACGGTGAAAGCCTTGCCCCCTGATCCCATAAGAAAGAATCTCGAACCCTTGATGAGGATGAAACCCAATCCCGCCTGCCGCTTCTGCTTGTCCCCATGCCCAATAAAATAATGGACCAAGTCTAACTGTAACTGCCCCTTGACCCGAGAAACCTAATGGTTTCTGAGCTCTAATTTTGCCTCCGTCGAATTCTTCTCTCCCCTGTTGTTCGGGTCCTAGTATTTGAATATTCATAAAAATTTCTCCCTGTCTAATCGAGTATAGTGATTACTTAATTTAATATCCTATAATTATTTAATCTAACTGTATTCAATATAATCCTATTACAAGAATTCGTCAACATGCAAAAAAGGCAGGAATCCCTTAATGAGGATCCCTGCCCAACGTGTCTGCTCGTACTTTTATGGTGAAACTCTTTCTTTACAGTGCATCAGGTTGGAACACTAGACACTCCATCTTGTGCTCCAAGTTCCTTTCCCTGATAAATATCATGAACGTTAGCCAATCACATTCGTTATGACTTCGATATTGCCTTGTGTTGCTCTCGCATATGGACAAACCGTATGGGCCTCATCGACAATTTCCTGAGCTATACTGATGTCTACACCTTTTACTGTAATATCAAAATGAACGGCGAGTACATAACCGTCATTTGCATCCTTACCGAGTGAAACATTTGAAACAATTGAGATTCCTTCTGTTTTCGTTCCTTTTTTCCTGATTATAGTTCCCATTGCACCTTCGAAGCATGCCGCAAATCCTGCAGCGAATAGTTGTTCCGGATTAACACCGTTACCTGGGCCGCCTAACTCCTTCGGATATCTCAAGTCCAAATTAAGATTGCCATCGCTCGAAACTGCCTTACCTTCTCTTCCACCTTCAACGTTTACCGTAGCCGTGTACAATTTCTTTTCCATTTTTATCATCGTAACATCTCCTTTGCAGTAGTAACGCCATTATTATGGATCAGATGCACCGCGGTTATTACAATGCGTTTATTTTTCCGTTGCTCCACCCATTATTGGTAAAAAACCGATTAAACTTTAGGGATTAAAGCGGGCTTCATTTGTATAATTTGGGTTCTACACGTCAATACTTGGAGCAACCTCTCTGAGGTTAGGAGAGGAAGTGTACAGGATGCAATCTACGGAGAAAATTACAGTTAATCAACTTGGAATTATTCTATTCTCATTTGTCGCTTCTACGATCATCTTGACGCTTCCCGGATTAATGGCTATGTATGCCAAGCAAGATGCTTGGATTTCAGTATTCCCATCCACGTTGACTGGATTATTAAGTATTTGGGTAATGATTATGCTTTCGAAACGGTATCCTGGATTAACAATAATCCAATATAGTCAAAGGATTCTGGGAAAATGGCTAGGAACTTGTTTAGGGTTATATTATATCTATTTTTGGGTCATGTCGATTTCAATAATGACCATACAGCATACCTTTTTTATTAAAGCGCTGTTATTACCAAGAAGTCCGTCCATCATAGGTAGTTTGACGTTACTCATCCTCTGCGGACTAGCCGTCTATATGGGAATTGAAGTCATAGGAAGATGTACAGAGTTTTTGACTCCAATGAAAATGTTATTTTTGATTCCGCTGTTAATTTTGACAATTGGGTCTGTAGATCCTGAACAGATAAAGCCCATTCTGGGTGACGGGATTCTTCCTGTATTACAAGGAGCAATCCTTCCTGGAGGCGCATTTATGAATCAATTATTTATTCTAGGGTGGCTTCTACCTTATTTGAATCAACCGAACAAAGCACTCAAAGTCTCTCTGTTTGCACTTTTAGGTATATTTATTTTTGTATTCATCGTTGTCCTTTCAGCGATTATGATTCTCGGTTCATTAACAGGTCAACTTAACTATTCGTATTTAAGTGTTATGCAATACATCGGCATAGAAGGATCCTTTGAACGTCTAGAGGCCATCGCGGTCATGATATGGGTAATTGGAAGTTTTTCAAAAGTGTCCGTGTCGTTGTTTATATTATGTATTAGTATAAGCCAGGTATTTCGCATCCAAAATTATCGTGATCTTGTTGCACCAATAACCCTATTGTGCCTTATTGGATCCGTCTGGGTTTTCAAAAATGGTGCGGAACTTCAAACCTATCTGACTTTAGTTTACCCGAGCACCGGTTTAGTCACTCAAAGTCTTATCCCTCTGCTTCTTCTTATAACCGACTCGATCAAAGGGAAAGTGAACCGTTCACTGCATTAAAAGCATAGTTCCAATAGGTTCAAATAGGAATTTGAACGGGACAACCATGCTCGGTAGGTTGACCCGGAAAATTAATAAAGAACCGACAACAGAACATATACCCATTAAAGAGCCGAATACAGCTGCTTCTTTGTTTTTTTGCACGCTCAGGAAAGAACGAATTCTAACAAAAGACCATCCAAGCAGGAAACTTACATAAACAATGGTATAGAATATCATTTTGTGATCTCCTTTTGCTCTAAGTGTAAAGGAGGACCTGCCATCCCGCTGCCCAGAATATTAATTGACACTTTCACAGAAACGTCTACCTCAGGAAACGTATCATTCCAATGGGTTTTTAATGCTTTCCATTGTTTCGGCTTATTGCGGTATATTTCTCTTCCAAACCCTACACTATCAACCTTGTACTGTGACTGGACTTTAACTAATGTATCTTTAACTTGCTTTTCGACAGAAGTCTCCAATGCCTTCTGGACGAGCTTAATGTTATCTGGTTTACGAATATCTAATGAAGTCGTGTTTTCCCATATGTTTCCTTCCCCTTGCAGCTCAATCTTGAAAGTAACCTTTTCACCACTGATCTCTGGCGTAATTCTTCGATTGGCTTTGGCCAGAATCATCCCCACCGTTCCACGACAATCTGGTAAACTGGCGTTAAGACTGCCATATTTCATTCGATCTGTCACCCATAGCAGCCCATTCGTTTCACTCTCATTTAGAAATCCGGCTAATTTGAACTCTTTGAATATGGCGGATCCGGCAAGTTTAAATATGTGGCCTTCTTTTAGTCCTTCGGTTACGCCCTCAGGGCTTATAACTCCCAATACAGGACTGATTCCTTCCCCGGATGAAGCCAGAAAAAAATCGCGCAAGGTAATCGCCAACTCGCTATTTAAAGCTTCCATTTCTTTAATTGCTTCGCTGGGTACTTGTTCAAAGGGATATTTGACTTTAAATATGTCACGCCCTTCTCCCCCTTTAACGACCATCATGTATGTTTTTAAACGTTGTTTTGAATCATGCGTGTAAATATCGAGAATATCTGCAATTCCGCTTTTGGACAATTTCTCACCAATAAAAATAACAACGCGATGTGCCGTAAACAACCTGCGTGAACTCTTTTTCTGGAGCCTATAGAAAGCTTCATTAATACTCTTACCAACAGCAGATATGACAAAAAACTTCTCATTGCCGCTTCCACCACTCCCTGGCCCTCCTTGGGCAGAAGAAGGAATCGCAATTTGATGAGATAAGAGATACTCCCCATCATCCGTTATATCAAATGCCGTCCCCATAATGAATGCAAGATCATTAATCTCCGTACGATCCCAACATCCACTTGTGACTAATAGAGTGACCAACAAGCCAATGAAAAGGAATGGTTTCATTCTGAGTTCCCCTTCCTTCTCCCAACATATCCTGGTCTTGGTTTCTGGCCTGCCGGCTCACTGTCCGGGTTGTTTGATCCTGTTGATTGTGGACGCAGCGTTTTGGCCCATATCGGCGCACGAATGATGACATCCTTCAAGTCCGACCAATTCATCGGAGCTGCTGGCGTGAAATATGGGACACCGAAAGATCGAAGCGATGTGATATGTAACACAATGCCGATCAAACCAACTACAATGCCATATAATCCTAGCGTGCCCGCCAGAAATAACATCGGAAACCGCAATAACCGTATACCATTAGCAAAGCTATAACGCGGAATTGTAAAAGCGGCAATCCCTGTAATCGATACAATAATAACGACAGGAGCGGAAATAATACCCGCGAGTACTGCTGCTTGGCCGATGACCAATGCGCCAACGATACTAATTGCTTGACCGATTTGCTTCGGTAATCGAATTCCTGCTTCCCTTAAGGCTTCAAAGATAATTTCCATGATGAAAGCTTCAATGACAGCTGGCAAAGGAACGGGCTCTCTAGACGAGGCAATACTTAACACGAGATTGGTAGGAATCATTTCCTGATTGAAAGTCGTAATCGCCACATATAGCGGTGGAGCTAATATCGCGATAGAGATGAAAAGAAATCGAATCCACCGGACAAATGTTGCAATCGGCCAACGAATATAATAGTCCTCACTGGCTTGAAGCCCCGTCCAGAACGTCATGGGAACAATGAGTACAAACGGTGAAGTATCGACAATAATGGCTATTTTTCCTTCCAGTAACTCAGCAGCGACAACATCCGGCCGTTCCGTACTATGTACAAGCGGAAAAGGAGAATAAGGACTATCTTCAATAAATTCCTCCACATACCCGGAGTCAATAATTCCGTCTATACGAATCCGAGATATGCGATCACGAACTTCCTCAATGACCCCTTCAGAAGCAATTCCCGCAATATATGTAATAACGACTTCAGTTAGCGTCAACTCGCCAATGGTAAAGCATTCCATTTTAAGTCTTGACGACTTAATCCTACTGCGAATTAACCCAATATTCGTTGAGAGATTCTCAATAAACCCATCCCTCGGTCCGCGAATGACTGGCTCCGATGAAGGTTCTTCAAGGCTGCGGTGTGATTTGCTATTTACTTTGACCAGCATAGCATCACAGTTTCCAGTTGTAAGAACAGCTGCTTGGCCTTTTAATACTTGTTTGACAATTTCACTTATCTTGGATGTCACACATGTTAATCCTGTAGAAATAATATGATCATCCAACGCGTCTGTTTTCTCAATGACTACTTGTTCCTGTTTGTCTGAATGAGCTACCATAGGTTTCAATACATAATCATCGATCAAGACTTCATCAACCAGTGTTTCAAAGTAGATGATTAACCAATAATTTTGACCACATATTTGAACTCTGCGAAAAACAATATCATCACTCTTCTGGAATATATCTCGAAATATGTTTTCATTATGCGCTATATCCATAGTTAATTCGGAATTCTCGTCTTCAGATGGATGATCCTCTGGTATAATCGGATACCCAGGTTTCGTATATAGCCATTTCCTAAACCATTTCACCGAATACGCCCTCCCAAAGAAATACGAATAGAATTAATTTTCCATTTTTTCACCAAAAATATTCTGAATAACCTGATCTCGCTCTCTGAAAAGCAAAAAAGAAACCTGCCACTTGGGCAGGTTTCCGGTACATTGACTGAATTAGGCGTTTTTAATTTGGGAGAGAATCACTTGAGCCTGTTGGATGGTCTCCTCCACGATGCTCTCTGCACTTTGGCCAGCTGTAAGCAACCGCAAGCCTTGCCCTGACCACAACGACATATAGTCGGTATTATCTTGTTGCGCCGCTGCATTGCGAATATCTCTTGTCGCCGTATTTTGAGTCGGAAACGGAAGCGGTTGTACCCCATTCCCATCCCAGACATGAATAAATTCGTTCACGATCCCTCTGGCAGGTCGCCCAGAGAATACATTCGTAATCACTGTACTCTCTTCGGTACTTGCAAGGAGTTTCTGTTGGTATGCGAGATGAGCGCCTGATTCAATTGAAGTGAGGAACCGCGTCCCCATCTGAATCCCCTGAGCCCCGAGCACCAGCGCGGCAACAAGTCCACGACCATCCATAATTCCTCCTGCTGCAATAACAGGGATGCCAACATGTGCAACGATTTGCGGCACGAGTGCCATTGTGCCTATGTTTGCGCCCATAGGCCGATTGGTAATGTCGAATGTCCCGCGGTGACCGCCAGCTTCGCTCCCCTGCGCAACTATCGCGTCACATCCGGCTTGCTCAGCTAGAATCGCTTCTTCCACGGTTGTCACCATCGTTACAATTCGAATCCCAACCGCTTTGGCTGCTTCTGTCATGTGAGCTGGAAGTACGCCGAAAGCCGTCGAGATCACCGGCACTCGTTCTTCTAACAGAACGGCGAATTGTTGCTCAAAATGATCAGGGGTCGTTACCTCTTCCGCCACAATTTGCGGTATGCCGAGCTTGGCTCTCATCACGTTCAGTTCCAGTTGAACTTCCCGTGTTCTCGTATTATCATCTGGAGCCCGCGTAACGAATAAATTAACACCGAATGGCGCGTTCGTTAATTTACGAATATCACGAATGGCTGTACGGATCGCTTCTGGTTCCATATAAGCCGCTCCGAGCGTACCTAACCCGCCTGCATGGGATACGGCTGCCGTTAAGCGGACCGTTCCAGGTCCTCCTGCCATACCCGCTAGGAAGATCGGATAACGAATGTCAAATATGCGGCAAAGTGCTGTATTCAGATGAATGATCTTCTGCCTCCTATCACTTGAGAGAGGATCGCTGATTGCGGTATTCAAGTGCTGGTAAACCGCCCCATCCCCAATTGTCCAATTCGACTTCCTCAATAATAACATGAGTAGAATCTAATGGCTTGTTTAGCACATTAAGAAGCAGTTCACTGACATCTTTAATAAGCGCTGCCTTCTCCTCAGCCGTAACCGACTGATGTTCTGGCTGGTTCCCTCACGGGTTACTTTAATCGTAACAACTGGCATGTTATTTTGTAATCAGAGCCGGCTTTACAGTTTGCAGATGATGAATGTAATCTTTGCTGCTTTGCGCTATCCGCTCATCCGTAACATTAGACGTATCGTTCAGTGCAAAGTGTGGCAAATAAGAAGCGCTGATAAATTGAGCGAGTGCTTCCATCGGGCGTAGTATTTCTTGAAGTGTGAAACGATTAGAGCCTGTAGCCTGGTAAGAAGCTTCTGTACCATATGTCGAAATCGCTACACCGATTTCTTTGCCTGCCGTTTTGCTGCCATCTGGACCATAAGCCCAGCCATACTGCAGAACAGTATCAAACCACTTTTTCAGCAAAGAAGGTGTGCTGTACCAAAATAGCGGATATTGGAAAATAACCCGATCATGTGCTTCAATAAGTTTCTGTTCTTTGGAAACATCGATATTTTCGTCTGGATACTCTTTATATAATTGATGAATCGTGTACTCGCCTTGTTCTTGTAAGGCTTCCAGCCAAGCTTTATTCCAGTGGGATTGCTCGATATTCGGATGAGTGATAATGACTAATGTTTTCATAGTAGGTTTGCTCCGTTTCTAATTTGTATTAGGTGTTGTTTTTGGGCTGTTCGGTTTCAATTGGTTCTGGAAAAGGCTACATTTTGCATAAATATGCTCTCTTGATCTTTAAGAAAAGGGCCGTCTAATTCTGAAATCCGTCTCACTTCAAGCCATTCTGGATCGTTTCGGAAACGTTCGTAATTCAGATTACGACTTTCCATATTGGCATGCTCAACGACATAATAGAGTCGGTTATTTAACTCATTGATATCTTCCCAATAATGCGTAATCTTCATGCCATGCTTCAAAAATAAATCGGTCACATGATCTCTGAATCTCTCATGAAGAAGCTGCATTTTGCCAGGGTTTACATGATAAATTCGTAGTTCATATAACATGTCTTCTCACCTCCTTATTATAGTGTTACCACAATCGCGTCAACACTATCTTGTACTTTGTGCAAACTCATATTGTATCCTCTAATTTCTATTGATATATCCATCTACCTACTAAAAGGTAGACATTTCTCAAAAAATAATCCGCCTTCTTTTTCAAACTAAAGCGGATAGTAATCCTGCTGCTATCTTCTCATACTTGCTTATATCGTGGAAACTTCTTGCCAATAGTTGCGCACCTTGAAGCGCAGCTAGAAATTGGTGTGCTTGAACATCCGCGGCCCCTTCAAAATGTAGTTGGCCTTCACGCCGTCCGTCCTCTAACACCCGTGCCAACCACTCTAGATTAGCCGTGAAGAACTGGGATAGCCCGACCTGTACTTTGCCTGATAATGTTGCTAAGTCTGTTGATAACATGACACTCAGACAAGCGCAATAAGCCTGAACAGGTCCACTGTAAAGTAAGATGAATTTGCGTAACTTCTCGATATGATTCGTTATTTCAGCATCGATTCCAGCAACGAAATGGTTGAAATTTCTGAGATAACGAGCAATCAGAGCTTCTCCCAAATCCTCCTTATTCGGGAAATAATAATGAATACTGGCATTACGTATACCTACTTTTTCCGCAATATGCGAATAACTGAATCCATTGAACCCATACTGCTGGACAAACGCTTGTGCTGTGTCAAGAATAAGTTCTGACGTGTTTTTGCTGTTAGTTGTTTTGGTCATGTTGTTATTCTACCTTTTAGTAGATAGGATGTCAACCTATAATTTTGCAGCAGCAACAAATTGTATGTGGTGATTGGCATAAATGTTGAAATGCCCGCATAACGATCTAAATCAGTGCAATAACAGGAGGTTGAATAATGGAAGATAACAGAGGTTTGCCGCCAAAACCTATACACCCTAACGGTTCTTCTGAATGGTCAGGAGACGCACCTGCGAAATTTCATTCCCAAAGCGTTGGTTATCAAGGGCCTGTCTTGGAACAAGATAGTATCTTACATGAAACCTTAGAGACTTTCGTACATACCAAGATTCTAGAAAGACCTGTTCATGTGAAAGGTTATGGTGCTTTTGGATACTTTCAGACTGTGAATGCAATGACACCTTATACGAAGCTTCACTTTCTACAACAACCAGGTCAGCAAGTTCCTGTTACGGTCCGCTTTTCCCTTGCAGTTAGCAATAAAGGTACACCGGATACGTCTCGCAACGTACGTGGTTTCTCTACGAAGTTTTATACGGAACAAGGCGTATTCGATTTGTTATGCAATCATATTCCTGTGTTCTCTGTTCGGGATGCAATTCGGTTTCCTGAGTCGATCAAAGCCTTCTTGCCTTCACCCGTTAATAATTTGATTGATCCTGAACGATTCTGGAGCTTCATCGCACGCGCGCCAGAAGCGACTCATTTCCTTGTTCAACTATATTCGGATGCTGGAACCATCAAGAGTTTCCGCCATATGCCAGGTCATAGCGTTAACACGTATGTCTGGCGAAACGAACTAGGCATTCGTACATTGGTGAAATATCACTGGTACCCTTTAGCAGGCAGACAGGTTATTGATAACCGCGAAGCGGCTACGTTAGCTGGTGAAAATCCCGATTATGCTGGTAAGGACCTCTTTGATACGCTAGCCTCAGGTAGAACGGTTGAATATGGGCTGTATGTTCAATTAATGAACCCGGACGATGGTGCCAAGTTGTCCTACGATCCGCTAGACGATACGAAAGTTTGGGATGAAAGACAGTTCCCATTAATGCCTGTAGGGCGGCTTATTCTGAATCGTAATCCAGATAACTATATGGAGCAAGTCGAGAAAATTGCTTTTTCTCCCGCGAATCTATTAGAAGGAGCCGAATTGTCGGACGATAAAATGCTGCAAGGACGCACGAATATATACTGGGATTCACAGCGTCATCGCCTGGGATCCGATTTCCGTAAGCTTCCCATTAACCATCAGACCAACTGGACTCCCCGTTCGCTCGAGACCAGTGGTGAGGGTAGATATGTTGAAGGTCGCCTCATTCGATCGGATATACCTAATCCAGATAATTTTACACAAGCAGGTCAGTATTATAACTCCCTTCCACCTATTCAACAAGAACACTTGGTAGAGAATCTTGCTGCCGATCTAGCTCGTATATCCACCGACCTCCAACATATTGTCCTAACATATCTTAACCAGGCGTCGCAAGAATTAGCAACCAAGGTTTCAGGTCGAATTCAGCTTCAGAACAAAGGTTAGTACGCCGGATTGGCTGCCCATCAGGGTGGCCTTTTGTGTCTTACAACGCGGTTGAAGAATGATTTGGCATAATTGGATCTATTTACTCGGCTTCAAATGGTGGTTTTTAAGCTTATTTTCAGCTTTGCTACAGGTTCATTTTGTATACTTATACTAGCCTTATCCGATTCGAAAAATGCAGAAAGTAGGCACTTATTATCATGAAGCTAGCAGGAATTACTTACAAACATGAGCAAAGCGCGAGCTGGCTGAAACGTTCCATATTCATTTGTATCATTCTTGGATCGCTATCCTTAAGCTTTCTATTCTTTACTCCACCAGGATCGAGAATCCGCCTGTTCCTTGCTGATACGTTTATCGCTACCCAGCATCGGGAGTGGGCGTGGATTTTTGTAGGAGTGAAGAAACGGGATGAAATGATTCAAAATGTCCAACAAATGAGTGAAAATAACGCTATTGAAAAGCAGGATTTGAATGCCATTACGATTCAGAAACAAGATGGTAAGCTCATTGATGTTGAAGATATTGCTGGTCGTGGCTGGATCGGTAAAAAAATGATTGTCTACGATCCAAGGGCTATTCGTGTAGTAGTTCCTAGTAAAGTAGGTCAAGGAGAAACGATCAGCTCGATGGTGAATCGTACTGGAGCGCTTGCCGGTATCAACGGTGGAGGTTTCGATGACCCGCAAGGACTCGGCAACGGATTTGCTCCCATTGGGGTTATTATGTCTGGAGGCCAAATATTGTATACAAGCGTTGACGGGACTGTTCCTCAACAAGTCGTGGCGTTCGACAAGGGGAAATTACTTATAGGGAAATATTCGATTGATGAATTATTAGCCTTGCATGTGACTGACGCTGTATCCTTCTATCCTCGCATTATTGCTAATGGGAAAGCACTTCCCATCATTGGTGATGGTCTTAACCCGCGGACAGCCATTGGACAACGGGCGGATGGCGTAATTATCATGATCGTTATTGACGGACGTCAAACCAAAAGTATTGGCGCTTCTCTCAAAGATGTTCAAGACCTTCTACTGAAAGAAGGCTGTGTCAATGCCGGTTTCTTAGATGGTGGTGCCTCTTCGGAGATGGTTGTCGGGAATGATCTCATTACGCATCCATCCAGCCGTTATGGCGAAAGAAGACTGCCTTCTGGTCTTCTTATTTTTGAACACCCGGATCAGGTTAAAGTTGAGAATATTTGGGATGGTGTAACCGACATTGATCCCGGCGGTGCTTATGACAACCCAGGTTATCTCGCGGAGCAACATCATTTAAATAATAAGTGAAAAACGAAAAGAGCTGTCCATGGGCAGCTCTTTCTTCATGTCGTATGAGTCTATTTCCATCCCTAGAACGTATTATAGACATTTGAACATTCTTTCGCGGTTGGCTCATAGAAACAGTGCTTCTTATAGCGTCCCGCCTTCGGCTGATTATACCATGTATCCGGGCATGGGCCAGGATTGTCGAACGTTCCTGGGCGGAAATACCAGAGGGAGAACTTACCTGGCCATATCCGCTCCCCATTTACAGCTCTTTGTGCAAGCCGCCGCTCTCTTTCTCTGGCGTTTTGATAGTACAAACCGTGCTGCAACGCTTCAAACGCATGCGGCTGATTGATCATTTGGGGAATAGTCCGGAGATTTTTGAAATCAGAGCAATTGGCTCTTATTCGATTTATCCCAACATTTCCAACAAGCAGCATACCGTTTTCGCCTTCAGTCTCCGCTTCTGCTCGAAGCAACCTTGCCAACATATCAATATCCTGCTTTCTAGCTTTTACGACTGCCATTCGCTCACCTCAATTGAGTATATGTCTAGACCCATCATATTGTAGGTGAAGTGGAAATGTGACTTAGTTGCCGCGAAACGATGATTTAATCTTCTCCAACTAGATGCGATTCCCCACTTGATCTCATTACTCACGCTGACCGGACGAACAGTACATCAAACCAAGTCAGCTTTGTCCACCCATCACAATCGCATCGGAAAATCTGCTCACTACATTCATGAACATTTTCATTCTCAATTTACATTACGGCAACTCGCGGACATAGAGCATCTGAGAGTTAGTCATTGTCGAACGCTCTCTACTAAACAGAAATAGGGCAGACGCCGCTGGCGTTCTACCCTATTCCTACAATCACATTATACAATTAGCAGGTTGAACTTGCTTTCACCGTACGAAACGGATTCCATATTGGGTTCAGTTGCATAACGAACACTGTTCAGTAGGACATGTTCTTGTAAAACATGGTCAAATCGTACTAATGCAGCATGAACATGTGCGTCTACATCCAGAACAAGATCGATGCGTTTTTCGATCGGAAGGCCCTTCTTTTTACGATAATCCTGAATAGCTCGAATAACTTCTCGAACCAACCCTTCCTGTTCCAACTCTTCAGTCAGGGTTGTATTCAGGGCAACGGTCATTTGATTATGGCTTGCTGAAGCATAGCCTTCACTCGCTTGTTTCTGGGTGAGAAGCTCCTCAAGCAGAATATGCAGGCTTTCACCATCGACCTCTATATCCAGGAAGCCATTGTCTACCACGGATTGCGCTTCTAGCGCAGATAACTGCTTCAGATAGGCTTGCACCGGCCCTACAAATTTCCCAAACTTTTTACCAGCTGCTTTCAAGTTTAATTTCAACGTAACGCGCACGAAGTCGGCATCACTCGATACGAGTTGTATCGACTTCACATTGATTTCATCTTGGATGATATCTTCAAATCCACGGATGTTTGACGCACCATCCAACGAAATCAATAACGCTGACAGCGGCATTCGGGTTTTGATCCCCGTCTCTTTCCGGATATTACGAGCCAATTCTACGATTTGCCTTACCGTTTCCATTTCCTTCTCTAACGATACATCGTGTAACGATTCATCCATACTCGGATAATCGGTCAAATGCACGCTTCCCTTGCCACCCAGGTTGGCATATAAATCATCCGCAATGAGCGGTGTGTAGGGAGCAATTAATCGCGCGAGTGTTAACAGTACATGATGTAAGGTCTGATAGGCTGCAATTTTATCAGATGTCCACACACTCCCCCAGAAGCGATCACGCGAACGTCGGATATACCAATTGCTGAGCTCATCTACGAAAGTTTCAATTTGCTTCGCGGGATTCAAGAAATCGTTCATTTCCAAACCTTTGACAACGTGTTGCAAGGTGCTGTTTAACCTAGACAAAATCCACCGATCTAGCACATTCACGGAGGTCATTTGCGGAAAGTCATCGGGTTCATACTGGTCGATTTGTGCATACAACGCATAGAAGGCATGTGTGTTGTTGATCGTATCGATAACTTTGGATTTCGCCTCTGCGACAATCTGTTTAGAGAATCGCTTACTGCTCCATGGCGCACTGTCGGATAATAACGCCCATCGAAATGCATCTGTACCAAATTCGTTAATGATTTCCCAGGGATCAATCCCGTTGCCCTTGCTTTTGGACATCTTTTGTCCATTCTCATCGAGCACATGCCCCGTTGATAATACGGACTTATATGGGATTTGCCCATTGTACAAGGTCGAGACCGCCAACAAACTGAAAAACCAGCCGCGCGTCTGATCAATCCCCTCACAGATCATATCCGCGGGATACTGCTCTTGAAACAGTTCCTTGTGTTCAAATGGCTGATGATACTGGGCAAATGGCATGGATCCGCTATCGAACCACACGTCGATGACTTCCGAGGTTCTATGCATCGTACCACCGCAAGCGCAGCGCAGCTTTACGTGATCCACGTAAGGCTTATGCAATTCCATATTTTCCGCTATCGGATCGGTAGCGCGATCGCGAAGATCCTTATGACTGTGAGGTGCATATTCGGCGTTGCAGTCTTCGCAAACCCAAACATTAAGCGGCGTCCCCCAATAGCGATTCCTGCTGATATTCCAATCAACTAACTCGTCTAAGAACTTACCAAATCGACCTTCTCGCAAGTGGGATGGATACCAATTGATTTTACTGTTATTTGCGATCAGTTGATCTTTAATAGCTGTTGTTTGAATGAACCAACTCTCCGTCGCGTAATAGAGCAGCGGTGATTTACAACGCCAACAAAATGGATAGCTATGCTCGTAACGTTCCTTAGAAAATAACAAACCTCGTTCAGCTAAGCTTTTAACAATATCGATATCACAATCTTTCACGAAACGACCGGCAAATTCTGAAATTTGGTCATTATAACGGCCTCTCGCATCCACAACATTCACGAAATCCAATTCATGCTGACGTACGGTGCGATAATCGTCTTCCCCATGAGCTGGGGCAATATGCACGATCCCCGTACCACTGGAATCACTCACATAATCGGCATCTATGACGATATGCCCCTTCGCCACTTGGACATAACCAAATGGTGCCTCATACGGTGTCCCAATAAATTCAGACCCCTTATGCGTAGATAGGAGCTCATACTCTCCCTTCATGATCTTGCTCACAAGATTGCTTGCAACAATGTAGACTTCGCCATCCTGTTTGACTTTGACATAATCGAGATCTTTATTGACGGCTAAAGCGACATTGGCAGGCAACGTCCATGGTGTTGTCGTCCATGCAAGAAAATGTTCATTCCCGTGCTTACTCCTGAATTTCACAGTGGCACTTAAATCTTTCACATCTTCATAGCCTTGGGCTACTTCATGTGAGCTTAGCGTCGTTTGACAATCAGGACAGTACGGGCTTACGCGATGCCCTTTGTACAACAGTCCTTTCCCATGAATGGTAGATAAAATGTGCCAAACACTCTCGATATAATCATTGGTTAATGTGACATAGGGATTCTCCATATCCGTCCAGTAAGCGATCCCCTCGGTCAATTCACGCCACTGCTTCTCATATTCGAAAACGCTGCGCTTACACGCCTCCACGAATTCAGCGACCCCATACGATTCGATTTCCTGCTTGCCAGAGATACCAAGCTTCTTCTCAACACCAAGCTCTACGGGAAGTCCATGCGTATCCCACCCCGCTTTGCGAACGACACGATAGCCTGACATCGTTTTGTAACGTCCGATGAAATCTTTGATCACGCGGCCTAACACATGTCCGATATGCGGCTCACCATTCGCTGTTGGGGGGCCTTCATAGAAAACAAAATTGGGACTCCCCTCCCTGTTTGCAATCGATTGGCGAAATGTATCGTTACGTTTCCACTCTTCAAGAACTCGGAGTTCTCGCGTCCTTGCTTTCTCTTTCACATCCACTTTTCTCATGGGTCTCATCCTCTCATTCATTCCACTTCATGTTCATACCTTAACGAGAAAGTTCTTAGAAAAACACAAAAAATCCCGTCCCATAAGGGACGAGATTTCATCTCGCGATACCACCCTAGTTCCGTAGGGATTATGACTACCATAATCCTACGACACCTCTAACTACGTACCATCATACGCATCCTTAGTAACGGCTGGAACCCGGGTCAGCTTACTTACCTACTTCAGCTTTCCTTCTCGGAGAGGATTTTCTACGAAGTCTTGAACATTGGCTCTCAGCTCTGCGCCAACTCTCTGTGGATCAAGGGCTCCCTATACTCTTTCTCGTCAATGAATTTAATTCGAACATTCAGTTAACTCATTCTTGCATCTTCATCGACAAAAGTCAACAGGCGCTATTTATTTCCTTCCAAACATAATTTCACCAAGTCATCAACATGCGCAGTTGCCAAACATTCAACGGTATCCGCTGCGCCATAGTAGATTTTCACTTCACCATCATCTTCTAGAATCATACCGCCTGGGAAAATAACGTCATTACGGAAGCCGCCATCTGTTTCATAGCTAACCTCAGGGGCAAGTAATGGTTCTTTATAGAGACCGACAACCTTCTTCGGGTTATCCAAATCAAGCAGCATAATACCGGCTGTGTAGCGCTTTTTCCACGTTGGTTCCCAGCCATTCTTCCCACGATTGGGATCGATATCAACAGCATGGATTGTCGTTAACCATCCTTTGGACGTACGAATCGGCGGCGCTGCAGGACCAATTTTGTCATTCGCATACGGTACATGCTCAACACCTAGGACGAGATCCGTGTCTCCCCAATATTTGAGATCAGGCGACTGTGAAAGCCATATATCAAATTGATCTTTGCCACGGCTGTAAACCGGGAAAGGACGCTCTAGGCGTACATAATTGCCGTTAATTTTCTCAGGAAACAGAACCATATTTCGGTTATCTGGTGCTGACATGGACAAGATTTCAAATGAATCAAAATCATCCGTTACCGCAATTCCACCTCGAACTCCATGACGTGTATCGACTGCAAAACACATGTAAACGCGTCCGTCCATCACCGTTAGTCGAGGGTCATACACGCGTGTAATTTCCTCGTCATATAACTTCCAACATGGTTTCGACTGTACGTCCCAATGGATGCCGTCTTTGCTGTAAGCAAGGCCTAGATCTGTTGTATGGGAAGGTTCTATCGTTTGATCTTGGATAGATCCATGATCATTCCGGAATACCATAATATATTGTCCTTGGAACTTGGTAACGCCTGCATTGAATGTAAGCGCTGTAGGATAGGGCACGGAATCTGCTGTAAGGATTGGGTTAGCAGGATGTCTTGTGATAACAGAACTTGATTTTAATGAACCAATGGTTAATGTCATGAGAGTTCCTCCTTCAATCTTATCTATCAATAGGTTACAATAGGTGTGCTTACTATACCTATCAATCCTTTAACAAACCTCTCATTTCTTGAATAGGCTGTGATTCTCATGACATTTCCCATCAATAAGCAATTATCGGACTATCCCAATATCGGGGCATTTCCCTTTCATTTATCCATTAATCGAGTTGACCAGCACTTTCCCAGCCATCGTCATGATTTCTTGGAATTCTCTCTGGTTGTTGCGGGCTATGGATATGAAACCGTGAATGGTGATGTACATCTCATGCAACCTGGAACCTTTACTTTACTTCTTCCCTATCAAGTACACGAAATCACTGCGAACCCGGGAAGCCCGCTCATTCTGTTCAACTGTATGTTTGGCTTAGAGCTGCTTGGGGATCCCGCGGAGCGTCTGCTGCTGTCGGATCATAATTCATTTCAGACACACTATGATCTAAATGCTGAACAAAGTGAAACTGTAAGAGTGAAGTTGCAAGGCATGCTCCATGAATATGAGCAACCCGCTGATGTATGGCAGCCTCTTCTCTTGAAAGGTGAGCTCCAACGCATACTTGCGTTTCTTCACCGACTTAATCCCCTTCACGTAGTCGTTCAACCGAGACCGAATGGTTCCGAATTACCTGCCAAAACCGCTTTACCATGGGCCATCCTACGCTACATCCATACTCACTACCGCGACCCGCTCACGTTGGAGATAATCGGCGCTCATTTCCACTGTCATCCTACTAGGGTAACACAAATCCTATCGCAGCATCTCGGCGTAACCTTCGTCACCCTGCTTCAGGAAACTCGGATCCGACATGCGTGTAGTTTGTTAGCTACCACCGAAATGAAGGTAACAGATATCGCGTTTGAAGTCGGCTACGAATCGTTCGCCAGCTTTAGTCGTAATTTCCTAAAACTTGTAGAGATTTCACCAACCTCGTATAGAGCTTCTATGCGGCAGTTGAAGTGAAGCCAACTAGAACATAGGTGAAGGGATGACAACTTAGAGTAACCGACGGAACGGTTGCATCTAAAGTGAAATCAACATAGAATAACCGGTTGAGCGGGTACTCAGTCGGTTATTTTTGTACGCCAGCGGTAATCGTTTCGAATTTCTGTTATGCCACTGTTGAATCGATGGATTTTCTACATTTATTTTGTGAGATATTCTCACTAAATTAAGAATAGCTGGAAAATATGTGGTTATTTTCAACCAGATCATCTAATTTGGGCTAGAATAACAATTTTACCTACATGTTTTACAGTTAAATTGAGTTTTCGAGTAAATTCCGCGGAAATAGCTGTATATTTTCCAGTTAACTCATTCTGCGTGCAGTGGGATCCGTTCTGCAAAGTTATCGTTTCCATAAGCAATGAGTGGCTACACTTCATTCGTCCATTCCACATCGATTAACGCTTCCACAAGCAATGAGTGGAGTCCACTTCGTACGTCCGTTCCACATGGATCCTCACTTTCAACAGCAATGAATTGCTAGATCTTCGCATCCACTTCGAGCGCCTCCGGTCCTAGCCCAACTATGACATAAATCGAATCAACCCTAATACAGCGAAGCCGAACAATACCGTGCCAGCTCCAATGCCTGTAATCGCACTATGCGCCACTTGAAGTCTGGGAGCTACTCGTATAGCTATGATCGAAACCGCAAGCAACCACAAACTGGCATCCTCAAACACACTTTTCAAACTAATGAAATGAATGCCGACGATAAAAGCTATCCATGGGGCGACATACGTTTTGAGCCCTTTCCGGATTAACACAAATGCACCTGCACCCCCCAGAACAAACTCCGCATAAAACGAAATGAGATAATTTCGGAAGGCGGATGCTTCCCCCAAAGCCGAAGGTGCATCCCAGTTCTTTACGCTTAAAAATACGCCAATCAAACACGTGATAAGTGCAATCCCAGAAGCAATGCCCAGATATAATCGCCAGCTAGCTCTCGGATTTTCTTGTGCCCAGCCGAACCAAATAAAGCTGAACATACCAAACACGGAAGCATACATAGCATAATCCCTCACATAGTCCACTTGCCTACCTCCTCGTTCGAACCTAATCGTATCGAGATTTTCCGCTGCCCCCATAGTTAATGTGATTAACTAATTCAATTTTCGAATGGGCGACCCGGCTAAATATGCTTCAATATCTTCAACCACTTGCTTGTAAAATGCTTCATAATTCGCTTTCGCCACATAGCCGATATGTGGTGTCGTGAGGAGGTTCGGAAGCGATCGATAGCTGTCATCCTTGGGCAATGGTTCCACTTCGAACACATCCACCGCCGCTCCGGCGATCCATCCGCTCTGCAAGGCTTCCGCAAGTGCATCTTGATCTACGATTGGCGCTCGAGACGTATTGATTAAATAGGCTGATGACCGCATTCGCTTCAGGTCCTCCGCACCAATCAATCCGCGTGTCCGATCACTTAAAACAAGATGAATCGACACAAAATCACTATTCGCCATCAGCTCATCTTTCGATGCAGCCAGTCGTACGCCAACTTCGTCAGCCCGCTCTTGCGTTAAATTCTGGCTCCATGCCACTACATCCATACCAAATGCATGGCCGTACTTGGCAATTTTCGAACCCAAATTACCAAGTCCAATAACGCCAAGCGTCTTGCCGTACAAATCCGCGCCAACCGTGCTTTGCCATAGTCCATGACGAATCGCATTGTGTTCCGTGACAATATTGCGAGCCAGTCCTAATAGCAGCGCCCACGTGAGCTCAGCCGTTGCATTGCCAGCGCCACCCGTGCCGCATACGATAATGCCTTGCGACGCAGCAGCCTTCATATCGACAGAGGCATTGCGCATGCCTGTCGTAATGAGCAGCTTCAACTTTGGAAGCCTTGCGAGTAAAGCCGCGCGGAACGGCGTTCTTTCTCGCATAATAACGACAATTTCGCAGTCTCCGATCTGCTCGATAAGCTCATCCATGTTGTCGATATGCCGATCGATACGAGTAACTTCCACCTGATCTAGCACCTGCGACCAATCAGCAGAAGTCAACGCTACTTGCTGGTAATCATCTAGTATGGCACAGTGTAATTTCATCATAAAAGCATCTCCTTCAGTCCTATTTATTCAATTTGACGAACCACTTTGAAGCTGTCGCCTGTATCTTCCATTTGGAACATCTTGCATCTCGATTCAGGCATTCGAAAAGTTGGTGAAGGATTAAAAGCCATGTACCATCAAAAGACTGGAACATCATGCCGTGGCCGCTGTCATCTCTCACAAGAGGAGGAAGTTGTTCCCACGGCCCTTCCAAATGTCCAGTAAGGGAGCGAGCGATGGTCTGTACATAACTGCCCCCCTGATAACTGGACCAAAGCATTATTAAATGTCCACCTGAAGTTCGATACAATTGGCAACCATCCGTGATATAAACACGAATGTCGCCTTCGGGAATTGCCTCATTATTGTCCCACAGCGCTTCCGATCCGTTGAATAAATGAATCGGTTCTCCAACCTTTTCAGTTAAATCTGCTGTAAATCGAACAGCTTCAATTGTACCATCTATGGTCTGAATCCACTCATGACAGTATACCATCCACGGTCGTTCCTGATCGTCCAGAAATAATGTACCATCCAGTGTCATCATCGTTTCAGGGAGCACGTGGGATTCATTTTGCAACAAAGAGAAGGGTCCTTCTGGAGAATCACTTACAGCGGTTACGCTCCCTCTCCAATGCTTGGCATACCCTTGAATCGGCTCTCCCTCTAATCGCCTGTCGTTATTATGCAGAGTGACGAACAAATAGAACCGCCCCTTGTACGCATGAACTTCTGGTGCCCAAGCACCATGCTGCGGATGTGCCCAACATCCTTCAGGAACGGTGAATACGATATAGGGTCCTTCCCAATCGGATAAATTGGTGCTTTTATATGTGAGGACTCCGTACTTATCCATTCCGTGTAATCTCGGTGATCCTCCCGTGTATAAATAATAAACACCATTCCGTCGATCGGCAAAAACGAAAGGGTCATGCGCAGGAATCTCTGATAGTCGAAGCCCTTGTTGGGGATGATTTACATCACAAGCTGCATTGTAGACAGGCATTTGAAATCAACTCCTCAGTCAGGTGTGATCTTGGCATTGCTTGATAAAACTTGCGATATCCTCACATGTTCACGCTCAAATTCTTGGATCCATTCCGAATGATAAGGTTCGATGACAACTTACAAAATATTGAAAATCGGTCTTTCTTTCACGTAGTGAATAGGAACCTCGGGGTACATGCTTGTAAGTTTATTTGCCAGCAATTCCATACCAGGCTCTTCACTCTCCGCATGACCAAGCACGATCAGTGCCTTATGTCTTCCCTGATAGACTGCATCCCTTACATACTCAGGCGTTTCCCATTCAGGTCCTTCTCCATACATAACTAGATCCAGTTCCTCTTTTTCGAATAACGGAATGGCATTCTGACCACCGCCACGATAACCTGCAAGCAAACCAATTGTCGAGCATGACAGCTCACGATCACCATGTGATCTTACAAATGTAATACCAAGCCGCCTCTTCACATGCTCTGCGATTTGACTTAAAGTTGCCGTTGGAATTTGCAAGATGGAGTAGGCAGGCTGATGCTTCTGAACGTAAGGCATCCAATCGAGTTTCTGAAGCAAACCTTCCATGACACCATCTGGTGTATAGCGATGCAAATAATCGTGGAAACGGAATAACGCGATACCCGATGATTCCAACAGTCGTCGCTTTTCTTCATAAACAGGATCATCTTTCCGTAATACCGTATCATCATGATGCGAAAAAAAGGGGCCTTCATGAGCAATAATTAGATTAGCTCCTCGCTGAATCGCTTGCTCAATGACGGATTGCGTCGGCATAAAAGCGACCACAATACTGGTCACTTCCGTGTCAGGATGGCCAAACTTCAAGGTATCGACTGTTTGCTCGAGCTTCGCGATCGGTGATATCAACCTATTGATTACTGTTTGTATGTTTACGCGCATTGTTACTCCCTCTTATCAATTAAGTGTGTAGTGCTTTCAACCTTAAGCAATATTCATCATGCTATTCGCGTGCGTTTAATTGAATTTCGTATCATGAGTTTAATTATGTATTCGTGGTCTCACAAATATTTCCTTGTGAACAGCCCCCTTAAATCTGCAATAGGTCAAGAATACTATACAGACGTGAATGCCACCTCCCCATTATGCCTAATTACAACTCAAAGGAGGAAACAAGTAATGTTCAAACAGTTTGATAAGTTATTTGGGATTGATTTAGGTACTTCCAACACCGTAATTTTCGAAAAGGGAAAAGGCATTGTGCTTAATGAACCCTCTGTTGTCGCTTTCGATAACCATACAGGTGAATTGTTAGCCGCAGGATCCGAAGCGCAAGCGATGATTGGACGAGCTCCCGCCCATGTGGATATCACCTATCCTTTAATCCATGGTGTCATTGCAAATTTCGACAAAACCAGCAAGATGCTGAACTATTTTATAAAAAAAATTCAAGGCAGACCTTCTTTTCTACGTAGTTCGCAAATTTATATTACTGTGCCATGTGGCATTACGAACGTGCAGAAACGCGCAATTGAAGAAACCATCGTTCATCGCGGAGCCAAAAAAGCGATCGCCATCGAGGAGCCCCTTGCAGCTGCGCTTGGAGCTGGCCTTATGCTCGACGAACCCATCGGTCACTTAGTTCTCGATATTGGTGGCGGAACTTGTCAAGTAGCAGTATTGTCCTTAGGTGGCATTGTCGCAAGTCATACGATTAACCAGGGTGGCCTATCGATTGATCGAGATATTATGGATTATGTGAAACGTCAATATAACATGGAAATCGGTGAACGTACCGCAGAGCAGATTAAAATGCAAATCGGAACGGCCGTCCTTACAGCGGAAGAACGTTCAATTGAAGTCCGTGGTCGTGATTTGGTTCACGGTTTACCTCGTTCGATCCGTTTGGTCTCAAGTGAAATATACACGGTAGTAAATGAATTCTTGGATGCTTTGATTGATGCAATTAGAGCTACGTTAGAACTTTGTCCGCCAGAGCTTGCAGGGGATGTCATGGAACAGGGCATATTGCTCTGTGGAGGCGGTGCATTATTAGAAGGAATTGATGAACGCATTCGTGCTGAAACGGGGGTTTCGGTGCATCGTGCAGAACATCCTCTCGAATGCACAGCACTAGGTGCAGGATTAATGCTTGGTGTCTACAGAACGAAGAGCAGACCTCTCATGCATGATACTTCGACTGAAGAGCAGATTGCCGTCAGCCAATAATAAAAAGCTTAGTCTATGAGGCGTTTGTCTCGGACTAAGCTTTTTAGCGTTTATTCGGACCAGAGAGGCATGATTATCCTCAGTTCTGTGCCTTCTTCTGTACTATTTACAATTTCAATATATCCGCCATGTGAGTTAATAATGCGTTGCGAAATCGACAATCCTAAACCCATTCCTGTTTTCTTGGTTGTATGGAAAGGTGTAAAAATGTGATCCCAATCATCCTGAGGAATACCGGAACCCGTATCGGTTAACAGGATATGAATCTCATTATTTTTCTTATAGTAATCAATCTTGAGAACTTTACGCGCTGAATTCTCCATGGCATCCATACTATTATTTATTAAATTAATAAACACTTGTCTTACTTTATCTCGATCTATCGAGACGCTAATAGGCTTATGTTGGCTGAATTCGATAACTACATGCTTCTCTTTGGCTCTAAGGGAAGTCAATGCAATTGATTCTTGAAGAACTTCCATCATGTCAGTTTCTTCTGTTTGAATACTTCCACTTTTAATAAAATGATGATAGTTCGTAAGGATACTGTTCATATGGTCACCAGCAATCCCAATATGACTTACCATCCCTTTGGCACTGCCATCCAATTGCTCATAGCGGGATAAGAGGTCGGAATATCCTTTAACAACTGTAAGCGGATTATTAATTTCATGAATGAGTCCAGAAGTCGAGATTGCAATTTGTTCTTCCTTCTCTTTCCTCTTCAAAATTTGAGAGGTGTCTCTGATCATTCTTGTGCTCATCTGAACAAAAATAAAGAAAATAATGATCGAAAACAACATGACAGCAATTTGACTGGAATAGATGAACGTACCTGCCTGTAAATTCAAGACACCGATCATATACGTTAGAAGGAAAGTAAGACTGAATAAGGTAAGGAAATTTCTCACATATTTATCTGTAACTTTTCGACTTGCAAGTAACGTCAACAGTATACTAACAATTAATAATTTAATGTGGTTAACAAATAAAGTGCCCCACGCACCATAGATCGGGTACAACACGGTAATTTGGTTACCAATGCCTTGTATCGACTTTAACCCAAGTACACCAAGATCTGTCCAATTGATACAATAAATAAAGAGAGACCACAATACATACACAATCAGCGTATATTTATTGATGACAAGATTCATCCATTTCGCTTGGTCTTTGGAGAGATGTTTGAGCGAGATATAACCAACATACAGAAATGCAGGAGGAAGCATAATCGAACCAATTCGCAAGAGCTGAAAGAGAAACAAAATCAATCCCGTTTCAATCACATCATTGCTGTATAAAACACTGACATCTAACTGCCAAATACTCATGAATATCATGAACATTAACATGGCATTGGTTAGTTTTGTTTTAAACAGCATTTTGCACGACAACCCTAAAAACAGAGGTACCAACGACATAGCAGCCATTAGAATAAAATTCATACATGAACCTACTTTCAATATCACAATTGTTTACTAATTTCCGCATACTCATAGGTTGTTATTGCGATATCTCGTATATTCCTGCAAAAAAGACCTACAACATTGGGAGGTTGTAAGCCAGGTATTATGACTCCGTGAATTATAGCATATCTCTCACAAAGCGTGGAATAGGAGTTATTACACATATTTTTGGTAAAATGATGCTGAAACGTACGGCTCTACTCTTTTAGAAAAATTGATAGCTGTTCTTTCCGTTTGCTTTCGCACGATATAGGGCATTGTCAGCATTTTTAAGTAAAACTTTCAAGTTGTTGTTCTCTTCGGGTGGATAAAGCACAATCCCAATGCTGACTGACAAATTGAACGCTTCCAACTGTGTATCCCAAGAGGATAACCTTGAAAGCAACATATCGGCTAATGCACGGATGTCTTCTCTATTCGAGATATCAACCAGATTTACGATGAATTCATCGCCCCCAAGTCTAACCGCAAACCCATGATGGGTCTGAACGAAACTTTCTAGTCTTAATGCAACTTCCCGCAGTACTAAATCCCCTGTATCATGGCCGTACAAGTCATTAATCTTCTTGAATCCATCCAGATCTAGAAACAACAAAGCGCCTCCAGTGGTGGAGATTTCTTCAAAATATTTATATAGAAACTGCCGGTTATAGAGCCCTGTTAAGGAATCCCGATAAGCCAGTCGTTCCAAATCTAAGTAATACGAAAATAATTTAGCTATTCTTTGGAGCATAGTTACGCACTTCTTGTTAATGATCATGGCATCTGTATGAACCGCGCACAACGTCCCGAATGTATCTCCATTTGATAAAATAATAGGAATCCCTAAGTAAGAATTAATATTAGCTGCAACAAGCGCGGCCCTTAAATTATCCAAGTTGGTTTCTAAACTCATATCTTCAAGAACTAAAGGTGTATTGTTCACAAAGTCGATTCGGTTACAAACGGTCTCGTTCACTTCTATCTCCATTCCTTCATGAATACGAATATCGGGATGTGATTCAGACAGTTTTAATATTATTTGTTGTTGTTTCGTCAACGAAGTCAAATAAATCAAACGATCTGGCATCGATTCTTTTGCCATTTCTAGCACATCTCTAGCCAGTTCATCAAAATTTTTATAGTACTGCACTTCATTCAGTAAGATTTGCATCGCAATCACACTCCATATTTTGAAATTAAGCACGTATCCGATACTTCTTGTATTCAACAGAAAAAGATATGACTCCTCCTTGGAACATTCTTGCTTTAACATTGGATACAAAATAAACGGCAACGC
>NZ_LYPB01000080.1:0-11447 GCF_001653565.1 Paenibacillus oryzisoli | reverse complement strand
GCAACGCCGTCCTTTGAAGGACAGGAGCGTTTATCTAGAAATTCAGCATAATTAGTAAGTAAAACTTATAAATTCTGATATTTTAAAAAAACGAGCCAACGCAATATGCGTTAGCTCGTAACCTTCTTTTAAATATGAAAGCGTTGAATCTGTGTATGCAATTCACTCGCAACCTTGTTTAGTGTCGCCGCATGATCTGTTGCGATTTCTACCGTTTCTAATTGCTTTTGCACCATCTCTGACACAAACTTCGTGTCTCTTCCCGTGTGCTTACTAATCTCAGTTACTTCGCTGAATGATGCATAGATTTGTTCTGAGCCCGCGGCCATCTGCTGCGACACGCCGGATACTTCCAGTGTATTTTGACAGATGAGCTGGATATCGTTGCGAATTTGCTCAAACAATTCCCCCGCATGCTCCATGCTCGCCAGTCCTGTATTAACCTCTGCCCCTCCTTGATCCATGGCAACATCTGCTTCGGTTAAGTCCGCTTGAATTTGCCCAATCAATTGCGTGATATGTTCAGCCGATTGTGCGCTCTGGCTAGCAAGCTTTCTAACCTCGTCAGCAACAACAGCGAATCCTCTACCGTGCTCTCCAGCATGGGCAGCTTCTATAGTAGCATTAAGAGCCAACAGATTGGTCTGATCGGCTACCTCTCGCATCCATGCAATCACCTGATAGATGGCTTGTGATTTCGCGTTCACTTTCTTCACAGCTTGATTCGCATGTTGTACCGATTCCGTAAGTGCATACATACCAGCTACTGCAGTTGCAATGGATTTGCTTCCCATCGTCGCTAGTGAAACGGATTGTTCTGATTGCATAGCCATCGTTGACATATGATCAGCGACTCGTTGGATGTCTGAAGCTATTTCCCCCATGGCAAACGAGCTCTCTTCGATCCCTTTGGCTTGTGAATCCGCCCCTTCCGCCATATTCACGGCTTTCTGATCAATATCACGAGTAATCTTTGACGTTTGCTCAGAAGATGAGACGAGATACTTGGTTGCTACGTTAACTCTGTCGGCTGATTCCTTGACTTGATAAATGAGTCCTTGAATCATATCCATCATCCCATTAAAAGATCGCGCTAACTGGGCAATTTCATCTTTGCCTTGGATTTGAATGCGTTCACGTAAATCACCTGAACTTCCAGACAGCTCGTCCAGCTTTGATTTCACTTGGCGCACCCGAGTTAGGATGTGCCTAGTTACCCATAATGCAATAAGCACCGCAGCTGTAATCGTACATGCAAGCACCACCAGTGCAATTGCCGATCGTTGCTTCACAAGCGTTGCAGTTTGAAGGGAACGTTCCTCAATATGCCTCTCCTGCATTTGTTGAAATCGGTTTAATAATTGGGCAAAGTGTATCCGAAGCTCCGCATACTCACCTGCAAAAATACGTAACGTCTGCGCTTTGTCGCTAGCTGCGAGTTCCATCATTTTGGTTTCCAACTCAACCAATTTCACATTACCTGCATCCAAATCACGGAAGATCTGTTTCTCTTCTTCTGTCCGTAGTAGACCGACCGTTTCTTTGATATGATTATCGATTTGAACCGCATAATCGTTATAAGTATCACTTTCCGATTGGTTTCCAGGATCAATAATAATCCCTCTCACCGAATCCGTTAACCGGATATCTTCGTAGCGTATTTGATTAGCTAGGTTAAGTAAATGAACATCATCATGCGCAAATCGTTCAAATGAGGAAGATGTCTGACGAAGTGACGTATAGAGAATGGAAAGCGAAATTAAAAATAAACCAACAATAACGCCAAAACCTAACAAAAGCTTTCTTCTAATCGTCATCTGAACCCCTCCAATATGTCACTTTATCCAAAGATAAAATAAAAGCCCGAAAGGTATCAGAATCGATAACCTCCCGGGCTTTTATCCCTCCGTGAACACAGCGCGCTGTGTGTTTTCTCTCGGACCTGACCAGCGGGAAGCCGCGGAACCCTAGAAAACTTTTTATGTTAGATAATATAACACAGTTTTCGACAATTTTAAACATATAGTTTCATTTATAAGGAATGAGTGAATAAACCTAACATAGGATATGCTAGATATTTTGAATGTACTATACCTACAGACTATTTCTGATCGTACATTTTCAACTTTTTAAGCAAAACATCGGAAGAGACATAAGGCATTCCTGCACTTATACGTGAAATTTCCTCACTGTCCCCTGTGTTAATGTCCTCCCTCGTCGTAAAAAACAAAGAAAATCCAAGCATTTTAGCTTCCTCAACTACAGACTGATTGTATTCCCCTAATGGGAAACAAAGGAATGAGAACTGATTGTGAAGCTTGCTCTTTATAAACACCTCACCTAACAACAAGTCTTCTCTCACGCGCTGCTTCCTCTCTTCATCCGTCTCTGATCTTTTCTCTTTAGTCAACCAGATTCGATTCGACAGCGGAGGTGTTAGGTTACCAGACTCATCCCGTTTTTTCTGATGCAAATCATAGGTATGTGAGTAAAAACTATAACCATCGCGTCTCATTTCAATGATTTGACTCCATGTCAGAAAAGGCAAAGATGGATTATCAGAATCTACATCGCTCACGATAAGAAAATTCGTCGCCGTATATCCCATCTGCTTCAGCAGCGGATAGGCTTTGTCATAAAATGATCGGTAGCCATCGTCAAACGTAATCACCACGGCGTTCGGAGGCAATGGGGTCCGATGTGCATGGAAACAAGCGTAGTCCTCGATGGAAACAACATTATAGTGCTTCTCTTTAAGAGCCTGCAGATGCTGCTTAAACTTGGCTGGTGTGATTGTGATGAAAGATTCCTGATCATCGAGATGATGATAGGTTAGAAACAAGGCTTTATTTCTATAATGAATGGATTTGGTGTCTATGTTGACTGTTGTGGCTGCGTTTATTTGTGAAGCCGAGCATAGGGAATCCAGTGGGTTTGCATGTTGTTCAGTGTGTATCCAGCCCCCAGTGAGCAGCAGCATGAGCATGAAGTATACAGGCAAATATGATCGACCTCCCTACAGCTCCTGTACCATCCCTACAATATACTCACGAAGATAACAGTTAGAACGTTAAGTCAACGCGTCTGCATTAGCTGCTTCACCTAATTACAACACTGCGATCTTTAGCATATGGCCGAGAGTAGCATTAGTTCAATTATGCCGACTTAAAATGAGATACACTCGGAGGTTATGACCAATAGTCCGATTACGCCGAACTAAATGGAGGTTAGCTTGTTCATATTGTCGAATAGTCCGATTTTACCCACCTATTTCCCCGGCTTTCGTGTCTTTAAGTCGATATGGTCGATTTAGTTGTGCAAAGTCGGACTAATTAACCTTTTGTGTCGCGTTCAGTGAAATTAGTTCGGCAAAATCGGACTAATGGTGTGTCGGTGATGCGCGACGGGGCGCTTTCGGCTCTGTAACTCGACTTTTTCGAGTTACGGGGGCGCCGCGGAGGCGCCATTTCAGCTCTGTAACTCGACTTCATCGAGTTACAGGTCCCCTATCTTCGCTCCCATATTTCGCTCCCCATACTTCGCTCTCCCTACTTCACTCCCCATACCGCCCCCCTACTTCGCTCACTCCGCTCGCTCAACCCCTTCTCTGCCACCAAAACGAAAAGGAGCCAAGCGCAATGCGCCTAGCTCCTTGTTCCAGCAAACAAATCTATCCCTTCATCCCTAAGCGAGCAAGATTAGCGAAGCTAATCTCCAGGCTTTCGAATGGATTGCGTCCATAGCAGTCGTCCTGCTCGACGGCCGCCCATTCCACGCCAATTTCCTCACAGGCTTGGATGATGCCTTTGAAATTCATATTGCCTTCACCAATTTCAGCGAAACGCTGTTGTCGGTCTGGCGTTATGCACATATCTTTGAAATGGACAACTTTCATCCGTCCGTCTACTTTGCGAATCCATTCAATGGGATCGGCTCCGCCAGCTTGGACCCAATAGACATCTAGCTCAAAATCTACAGTTTCTGGATCAGACTCGTCAAACAAAATCTCCATACCTGTTTTCCCATCATACTTCGCAAATTCAAAATCATGGTTATGGTAGATGAATTGCAAACCAGCGTTTTTCAATTGTCTGCCAAAATCGGAAGCTTGTTTTGCAAATGCAGCATACCCTTGGCTTGTTTCGCGGAATTCTGGCGGTAATCCACCAAGTCCCACATACTTGCAATCCCAGGCCAAATGTTTCTCAATGACAGAATCCATATCGTTTAACAAATCGTTATAGCCGATATGCGTCGCACAGATACTCAGACCCGCTTGATCCGTAAGCGCTTTAAATTCATGAACACCAATAGGACCAACACCTGACGCTTGCACTGAGTGGTACCCCATTTGTTTCACTTTCTTCAAGCTCTCGCTAATATCCTCTGGTGTTTGCAAAAAGTTACGGACTGTATACAATTGCGTGGCGATTCTCATTCTTCTCACTCCATTCAACAATATTTGGCTCCCTCCATATATATCATGGAATGGACGAATGAGCTATAACAATCTATTAACTTCCTACATATTTCTGCGATACTGTCCGCCAACTTCATATAAAGCAGCGGTGATTTGACCAAGCGAAGCGACTTTAACCGTTTCCATCAGTTCTTCAAAAATATTTCCATTATTGCGAGCCGTCTCCTTCAATCGTTCTAGAGCTTCCGGACAGACGAATTTGTGCCCTTCATGAAAAGCTTGAAGCCCAGCAATTTGCGTTTCCTTCTCTTCGCTTGTCGAACGAGCGAGCTCAATTTCTGCAGCAGGATAATGATCATTCGCCTTAACAAACGTATTCACACCGATAATCGGCAGCTCTCCGGAATGCTTTTTACCTTCATACAGGAGAGATTCTTCTTGAATTTTACCACGTTGATATTGCGTTTCCATGGCCCCTAACACACCGCCTCGTTCATGAATTCGCTCGAATTCAGCCAGTACGGCCTCTTCCACCAGATCGGTTAAATCATCCACAATAAAGGCTCCTTGCAGCGGATTCTCATTCTTCGCCAAGCCCAGTTCCTTATTGATAATTAATTGAATGGCCATCGCTCTCCGAACGGAATTCTCTGTTGGTGTCGTAATCGCCTCATCATAGGCGTTCGTGTGTAAGGAATTGCAATTATCGTAGATGGCCATAAGCGCTTGCAAACTGGTACGAATATCATTAAAATCTATCTCCTGAGCATGAAGGGAGCGGCCTGAAGTTTGAATATGGTATTTTAACTTCTGACTGCGCTCATTGCCGCCATATTGATTTCGAATTACCGTTGCCCAGATGCGACGCGCCACTCTACCCATAACGGTATACTCCGGATCCAGTCCATTGCTGAAAAAAAAGGATAAATTCGGCGCAAAATCGTCGATGTGCATACCGCGGCTCAGGTAATATTCTAGAAATGTGAAGCCATTTGCTAATGTAAAAGCTAATTGCGTAATGGGATTTGCTCCCGCCTCCGCAATATGATACCCGCTAATACTGACTGAATAGTAGTTTCGTACGTGATGATCGATGAAGTATTGTTGGATATCCCCCATCATTTTCAACGCGAATTCTGTTGAGAAAATGCACGTGTTCTGCCCTTGATCCTCTTTCAAAATATCTGCTTGCACAGTACCGCGAACGGTTTGCAGCGTCCAAGCTTTCATCTGTGCATATGCCTCATCAGAAGGTTCACAGCCTTGTGTCCCAACAAATTTATCGATTTGCTGCTGAATTGCGGTGTTCATGAACATCGCTAAGATCATTGGTGCAGGTCCATTAATGGTCATAGATACACTTGTGGACGGATGGCACAAATCGAACCCGGCATATAATGAATTCATATCAGCTAGGGTACACACATTTACGCCGCTATTGCCTATTTTCCCATAAATATCTCGTCGGTAGTCGGGATCATGGCCATACAAGGTAACGCTGTCAAATGCAGTCGACAATCGTTTCGCTTCCTCATTTTGACATAAATAGTGGAATCGACGGTTGGTGCGTTCAGGTGTCCCTTCTCCAGCAAATTGGCGTTTAGGTTCTTCATTCGTTCTTTTAAAAGGAAACACACCCGCGGTGTAGGGAAAATAGCCTGGCAAATTTTCTTTCAGCAGCCATTGAAGGATTTCCCCTTCATCTTCATATCTGGGCAAACTGATCTTGGGAATTTTACTCCCGGACAGTGATTCAGTATACAAGGCAAATTTCATTTCACGATCGCGCACGCGAGTATCAAATTCATCTTGTGTATACGCTTCACGAATTTGAGGCCATTCCTCAAGCAGCTTGAGCGATGTTGGGTGGAGATTTCCTTGATAATGAGCTATCAAATCATTGATTTTGCCTACGAGTACATCCCTTTCTTCCTCGGAGTTAAACACATCAGGATGCGTATCCAGCATCAGTGATTTCGTCCCCTTAAGCTGATAAACCTTACGCGCGATGTCGACCTGCTCCGTTGTAAATCGTTTATACTGACGAATTGTTTGTACAATTTCGCCGAGATAACCTGTACGATTGGGTGGAATAATCACATGCTTGATGCCAACTTGTTGCGGGTTCTTATCCTCAGCAATAAGCCAATCTCCACCCTTTCTCAGAGCAATATACTTAATCGCCTCATCAAATAGAACATTTGTTCCACTATCATTAAATTGACTAGCTATCGTGCCGAATACCGGCATTTCCTCAACAGGCTTATCAAATAAGCCGTGACTTCTTTGGAATTGTTTACGCACGTCTCGCAAAGCATCCTCCGACCCACGTCGATCACATTTGTTGATAACGACCATGTCAGCGTAATCGATCATATCTATTTTTTCCAGCTGCGTTGCTGCGCCATAATCACTTGTCATCACATACATCGCCACATCACATAGATTTACAATCGCGGAGTCGCCTTGTCTAATACCACTTGTCTCCACAATCACAAGCTGATAGCCAGCTGCTTGAACTACTTGTATAGCATCCTTAGTCGCAAGACTCAACTCAGACTTCGCCCCCCGTGTTGCTAAGCTGCGCATATAAACCCTTGGGCTGTTAATGGCATTCATGCGGATACGATCACCGAGGAGTGCACCACCCGTTTTCATTTTGGTAGGGTCGATTGAAATTATGGCGATGCTGCGTTCTGGATATCGGGCAAGAAAGCGTCTGACCAGCTCATCCGTGAGTGTACTTTTTCCTGCGCCTCCTGTTCCTGTGATGCCAATCACCGGTGCCTGAGAAATTTGCATTGTTGCTAAAATCGAAAGTAATTGCTCTGCATGTTCACTGCCAGCACCCTCTTCCGCCACAGTTATTAAGCTTGCTATCCGATTCCAATGATTCTCATTCGAAATGTGCAGATCAGCTATATCACTCGGAAGATTCCTTGGCGTAGGAGCGTCAACTTCGCGAATCATGTGATTAATCATGCCTTGAAGACCAAGTTCTCTTCCATCGTCGGGAGAGAAGATCTTGGCAATCCCATATTGGTGCAAATGATGAATTTCTGTTGGAATAATGACCCCACCACCACCAGCGAATATTTTAATATGTCCGGCACCTTTTTGCTGAAGAAGATCATACATGTACGTCAAGTATTCAATATGTCCCCCTTGATAGGTGCTTATGGCGATCCCTTGCACATCCTCTTGGATTGCAGCATGGACAACTTCCTGAACAGAGCGGTTATGCCCCAGATGGATTACTTCAACCCCTGATGCTTGTAAAATCCTTCTTATAATATGAATGGTCGCATCATGTCCATCAAACAAAGCTGCCGCCGTGACAAATCGCACTGGATTCTTAGGCCGATAGATGCGTGTGTTCACTGCTTTCCCACCTTTTCTCATGTCGTCATGATACATTTTCAAGCTTAGTTATCGTGTTTCACTCGATTTATATGGAAGTGAACTGCAAATCATGCCCGAGTCATGTTTCTATATCTCTCATCATAAGCTGTTAATTGAACCACTCCACATTCTTCGTGAGGCGGGTGAACCAAATGTCCGAGCAGAACGATCATGGATCTAAATATTTTGAACAGATGTTGACGATCATTGATGTCGGTGTTCACCTGATTGACAATAAGGGAATTACTATTTTTTATAATGAGAAGATGGCGGAGACGGATGGTTTAAAGAAGGAACAGGTTGTGGGGAAAAACTTCTTCGATCTCTTCCCTTCGCTGACGAACGAAACGAGTACTTTCATGAAAGTACTGCAAACAGGTAATGACATCCGCGAAAAAATTCAAACGTATGTGAATGTTACAGGGAAACGGATCACAACCATTAATAGCACTTACCCACTCTTGGAGGATGGCGAAATTATCGGTGCCTTGGAAGTTGCCAAGGATATCACGAGTATCGTTCATCTGCATGATCAAATCTTGGATCTAAGACATCAGATCTTTGAATCCCCATCTAAGGATAAAAAAAATGCGAGCGCTGCCCGCTTCCATTTCAGTGATTTAATCGGACAAAGTGAAAGCTTCCTGCAAACCATTGCCTTTGCCAAAAAGGCATCCCGCACAAGCTCGCCTGTTCTGATATCCGGACCAACCGGCACCGGGAAAGAATTGTTCGCCCAAAGCATCCACAATGCTGGCGCCCGTCGGAACCGATTATTCATTGCTCAGAATTGTGCCGCAGTTCCTAATGAGCTGATGGAAGGCATTATGTTCGGAACGGCTAGAGGTGCGTTTACTGGTGCGATAGATCGCGCAGGATTATTCGAGCAAGCGAATGGGGGAACGCTTTTTCTAGATGAATTGAATAGCTTGGATTTATTTCTGCAGGCCAAATTATTACGAGTCTTACAAGACGGCATCGTTCGTCGGGTCGGAGGAACGCAGGAGCAACAAGTGGATGTCCGCATCATTACCGCCATGAATATCGATCCCAAAGAAGCATTAGCTACAGGCGTTCTAAGAAGCGACCTCTATTACCGACTTAATGTCGTGAATTTACACTTGCCTCCTCTAACGCACAGAATAGACGATATCCCGCTCCTTACTTCCCATTTTATTGACAAATTCAATCATTTATTCGGTATGAAAGTAATGGGGTTATCCCCATCGGCCTTGGCCGTTTTAGCGAACTACCATTGGCCCGGTAATATTCGTGAATTAAGCCATGCGATCGAATCCACCTATAATATGATGGAACTGGAATGTGAAAAGATTGAAGATCACCATCTTCCTGCCTATCTCTTGGGTGATGTAATCCCGACGCCGCTTCGATCCAATCCTCGGAGTGACCCTATTGAAGAAATCTCGACCAGTCGATTAACGGATAAAGTGAGACAATTGGAAAAAGAAACGATTACGAATGCGCTAGCTTCACATCAATATAACATCACGCTCACCGCACAAGCGCTTGGTATTAAGCGGCAAGCCCTGCAATATAAGTTGAACCGTTATGGGATCGGTAGAAAACCTTGAAAATCAAAGTGTACCAGCATGACTCCGAATGGGGTTTTTTTTCTTTTTTTAATGGAAAGTGGCATGTTGGCATCCTTCTTGCATCTTACTAGGGTTGAGAAGACATCCATGCTGGAGGTGCAATGATGGAACAACGTAACTGGAAGCAAATTGAGCTATGGAAGCATGTGACAGATGAGCAATGGAATGATTGGGTGTGGCAGCTGACACATACGATTCGAACATTAGATGATCTGAAGAAGGTCGTGAAGTTAACTCCGGAGGAAGAGGAAGGCGTTCGCATTTCAACGCAAACCATTCCCTTAAATATTACACCATACTATGCATCCTTAATGAATCCCGATGACCCCCGATGCCCAATTCGTATGCAATCTGTTCCGATTTCTGCTGAATTATTGAAAACCAAATACGATCTTGAAGATCCGCTTTTCGAAGATGAAGACTCCCCTACACCTGGATTAACACATCGCTACCCGGATCGAGTGCTATTCTTGGTAACGAATCAGTGCTCCATGTACTGCAGGTACTGCACGCGCCGTCGTTTCTCGGGCCAGGTTGGGATGGGTGTGCCGAAGAAGCAGTTAGATGATGCGATTGCCTATATCCGAAATACGCCAGAAGTACGAGACGTTCTGCTATCTGGTGGGGATGGTTTATTAATTAACGACAATATTTTGGAGTATATTCTGAAAAATTTGCGGGCGATCCCCCATGTTGAAATTATCCGGATCGGTACGAGAGCTCCTGTTGTATTCCCGCAGCGAATTACAGAGCATTTGTGCAATATTATCCGTAAATATCATCCGATATGGTTGAATACGCACTTCAATCATCCTCTGGAAATAACGGACGAAGCGAAAAAAGCCTGCGAAATGCTTGCAAACGCTGGTGTTCCGCTGGGTAATCAATCCGTCATTCTCGCAGGCATTAACGATAGCACCTACATTATGAAGAAGCTCATGCATGATCTTGTAAAAATGCGTGTACGCCCCTACTACATTTACCAGTGTGATTTATCCGAGGGCATCGGACATTTCCGTGCACCTGTTTCCAAAGGGCTTGAAATTATTGAGTCCCTTCGTGGTCACACTTCGGGGTATGCGGTACCTACCTTCGTTGTCGATGCGCCTGGTGGTGGCGGCAAAATCGCACTTCAACCCAACTATCTCATCTCACAAAGTCAGGATAAAGTGATTCTGCGCAATTATGAAGGTGTGATCGTCGGCTACCCTGAGCCGAAAAATTATATACCAGGCCGTGCAGATGAATATTTCAACGAGGTATATGGCATCCAAAAACAGCCGGAAAGCACCGGCATCATTGCTCTCATGAAAGATGAAAAATTCAACTTAGTGCCAGAAAATTTGCGCCGGATTGGTAGAAGGAAAGCGTATCAGGAAACGCCAGAACACTTGTCACTGAAGGATCGTCGACCGAAGCGGGATGAAATGAAGGATAAGTTGATGAAGGCGCAGCATAAGAATAAGAACGAGAATGCAACAGAATGACAAGAACGATGGCGAGTCTGAAGGATCAGAACGAGAGCGCGAGAGAATGACGAGAACGAGAACACGACTGAAGGATAGGAAGGAGAGTGAGACTGGGCGGTCTTTGAATAGTTGGTGTTCCTAGAGTTCAAATAGCAATTCACGGAATGAATTCTACGCAGCTAATTAGATTTCCTGCGAGGAATTCAGGGATGAGCTACACCTCTACTCATCATGGGCAAATAACTGGATTTATTGTAGTTAATTTGGCAATATTCCCCCCAGAAGTCCTTAACTTAGCTGAAATAACTGTAGGTTTTCCATCTAAACTTAGATTTGGCGGGTTTGGAACGAATTTAACTGTAGGTTTTCCATTTATTATGTTACCGAGTGCTAAACACACTGCTCATACCAGCATATTTAGCTAATCTATATAAAAAGCACCCGGCATGGGTGCTTCTTTTATTGTGTGGCGTGCCCAGAGGCACGCATTATCTAGTTGGTGAAAGTCCAACCAAGGGAGGGGCCAGGCCACCTTTGTAGCTA
>NZ_LYPB01000079.1 GCF_001653565.1 Paenibacillus oryzisoli | reverse complement strand
TGCATAATTTTAAAAAATGAATGCTTAGGCCACGTAAGAACTCTAACCAATTTTTCAATTTGAATTGTGAAATCGACTCTTATATCCAACTAATTCTCCATTTCCCAGCTGTGAAAGGTATTTGGAGCGATTTAGTTGGGTTTTTTCGGACTAATTAAGATAAATAGGTGCACGCAGCGAGATTAGTTCGGCAAAATCGAATTAAATGATGGTGTCGGGGAGAGGGCACGAGATAGTCGAAGAAATCGACTATCTCTCAGGCCCCTCAAGGGCAGCGAGTCGCCAGCTACGACCATGTTGCTCGAAACTTTTGCGATGCCTTCGCGCGCAAAGGCTTGCCATGGCCGAAGCAAGCGACATCGAACTCCGCCTTCCCTAGGCGGATCAAGTCCTGCTTCGCTTGCGGGAAGTTCTCGTGGCCGATGCTCCAGCCAAGGCCCATCATATTGGCCGCTGCATCCGCGGCGAACATCACGCCGCCTTGTTTCGGCAGCAGCAAGGCGAATTGTCCTGCGCTATGCCCGGGAGCAGGGATCGTTTGCAGACCAGCTGCGAAACTAAGCGTGTCATTCGCTTTCAGATAGCCGTCGATAGGAAAAGTTTCTATCGGCGTTTCCCTGATGAATAAACGAAATAATAGTTTATTCATGAATCCAGGCGTTGCGGTCAGCGGGCGCTGCGGCTGCCCTTTCTCTACAATCGGCGCATCCACTTCGCTGATATAGATCTTCACATGCGGCACCTCGCGCTTCAGTGCAGCGGTACCACCGACATGGTCGGGATGACCATGGGTAAGTAGAATGGTCTTCAAGTCAGATGGGCTGTGACCGATGGCTTGGATGCCCTCTACGATTGCAGGGGCACTTCCTGGCGTGCCGGTATCAATCAGAATAAGACCATCCTCCGCTTCGATGATATAAGCATTAACAGTCCCGAGTGGTAACCAATAAACACCTGTAACAACTCTTTGGACTTTCACCTGACGTCCCCTCCCCATTAAGATCACTAATAATTAGCCTAGTATCCTTAATACTATTTAGTTTGGCTAAATAAATGAATGAATAGAGAAATATCTGGCTAATTAATCACCTGTCGTAGAGTAGGTTGAACTCTCAATACATACAAAAAGAAAGCCACCTTGGCAAGTGACTTTATCACACAATTTTTATGGTAGATTAGTCTGAATTAGCTCATGTACATCAGCTTATTAAATGTGTGGCAAGAATTTAGATGCCCCTGTTTTAAACAGTCCCGCCAGAATAACACAGTGTATGGCTATAACCTCTTGAGCGAATTCAGCAGCCAAGGCATGAATCTCCTGGAGGGCGATTTGCTGCGCAAATAGTAGGAAATCCTCGCGTAAGCAATAGAGATCTTGTTCAAGCTCGATAGGTGATTGTTGCAGCGCATGGAGACCTCTCCCGATACAAGCGAATGTCTGTAGGGTAGGCGGCAGGCGACAGGACAGCCATTTGATACACAGTGCGATTTGCCTTTGGTTTGGAGCTTTCCGTAAGTGAAATTGATGATTCAGATCGAGGATGCCAGTAGGAATGACATAAGGGGTTTCAATGGAGGAACTGAAGATATGAATATGATTTTCCCCCACATGAATGATATCGAGATGGTTCGGGACTTTCGTGGACCAGACACCCTGCTTAAGAGTGACTAGATGATCGTCCGTTCCATGCTCAACGTGCTCTGGGTTGCTTGTTAACGTGTCGCATGATTCGTTCTTCCCTTGGCCTAACGTACCTAGTTTCCTCATGTACTTATCATTGTGCATACGAATACCTCACCTGTAAGTTACATAGTAATAGTTACCGCGGCAGCGGTGTTCAGAATTCAAATGATAACGGAATACGACTGGAAGGTCAACCCATTTTTTACTTTTTTTTAAAAACAATGAACAAAAAATAAGACCGAATCCAATCTAGGATCAGGTCGATATGTAATGGGCTTAGATTACAAATTTGTAGCCTACTCCCCATACGGTCTTAATATATTTTGGTTCTTTGGGATTGATCTCGATTTTCCTGCGCAAATTCGTAATATGTACATCAATCGCACGCTCGTTTATGTAGGAGTCGAATCCGCGTAAAGCATTGATCAAGTCTTCGCGACGGTAAACCCGTTCAGGATGTTCCACTAGCAATCGAATGAGCTCAAATTCAGAGAAGGTCATTTCGATTGATTCACCTCGTACATGCAAGGTGCGTTTCTCTAAATTAATTTGGAGCTCCATAGCAGGAACGGTTATCCGTTGGCGGATCGGGGTAGGAGCGGCAACTAGCTGCTCAGCGGGTAGTTCCTTTTTGAAGCGGCGTAATAGTACTTGGATACGTGCCTTCATTTCATGCATGCTGAATGGTTTGCATAAATAATCATCGGCTCCAACGGTGAAAGCTTCGATTTTCTCGCTGACTTTGGAATTAGAGGAGATGATAATAATCGGAACGGGAGTAAGCCCGCGTAAGGAATTGCATAGCTCTGTACCTTCGAAGTCTGGGAGTATAAGATCAAGTAGAATCAGATCTGGCTGGAAATTGTGCAGGGCTGTGAGACCCTCTTGTCCATTGTGACACCTGAGTACTAAGAAGTCTTCCTCTTTCAGATACATGCAGATCATCTCACCGATAATATCATCGTCCTCAATTAATAGAACTCTGTCCATTAGAAGTTCCCCCTAACGCATAGTTTCTAATTTGAAATTAGTAATAGTGATGAGGTGAGTGATGTTGCTAATATTTAGCTAATAATTCTATTATACGCTGTCGAATTTTAAGAGTAAACCGTTTTCATCTAGGAATTCCAAAAAAATGTTAGTAAAATATTAGCGAAAAGGAGCTGTAAAATTCATGAAGTTTAAGGAAGTGTCCTAATAAGTGGTAAGTATAATGGTAACATAAGTAAGATAGGTTTGAAGAGGTGGCGGAAAAATGAGTCTGATAGGCAGGCATAGAGTACTAGTAGTGAGTAAATCGGAACAAACCGAAGGGGTCATTACGACCATCTTGAAACAGGATGAACAGCTTGTCCTGTCAGGCGTTATAGCAGATGGCAGTGCGGTATTGGCATATGTGTTTCGTGACAGGCCGGATTTAATTCTCATTGATATGGACTTACCTGATTTATCGGGACTTTCGACACTTCAACTCATCATGGACCATAGTCCTATTCCTGTGATCATACTAAGCACACTTACATCAGAAGGCTCCGCTCAAACGATTCAAGCAATGCGTTTTGGCGCAGTCGATTATTTCCATAAAGAGATGTTAGTTTCAGAACTTTCGGGTGACGGGGTAGTCACCTATTTCCTTGAACGTTGCAAGCTTGCTATCCAAAATGGGGTAAAAGGCGTGTATCCCGCGAGCACGCAATCTGACGGATACATGGATAGTATGCAGCCTGGCGCTCCCTTAATCAATGGCGCTTTGCTACAGCGGCGGATGGATATTGAATTGTATCTTCGCCATGCCATTATGAAGAAGGAATTTAATCTGGTCTATCAGCCTGTTGTAGATATCAGTACGAATTGTGTAGTCGGATTGGAATGTCTTCTTCGCTGGGACAATGACAATGTGGGCTATGTTCCACCTTCGGAATTCATTGCGATTGCCGAAGAAAGTGGACTTATTCACGAGATTGGGGAGTGGGTGCTGCGAGAAGCGTGCAGACAGAACCGGAAATGGCAGCTCGCTGGACTTCCCCCTATGTTTGTTGCAGTCAATTTATCTCGTAAGCAATTCAATGATTGTCGCTTGAGTGGCACGATCGCGGCGATTCTAGAGGAAACGGGCTTGGAGCCGAAATACTTAGAGCTTGAAATTACAGAGAGTTTAAGTGTGGAAGCCAGGTTAGCTGCGGATACATTAGGGAAGCTCAAAGAGTTAGGACTTCGCATTGCTATGGATGATTTCGGGACAGGCTATAGCTCGCTTGGCTACCTGCGTGATCTTCCTATGGATAAAATAAAAATAGATCAATCGTTCATTAAAGGGTTGCAACATGGTCAAGTGAACGCAATTATCGTGAGCACCATGCTCACTATGGCCAAGCAATTAAACCTCGCTGTGGTTGCAGAAGGTGTTGAAACCGAAGAGGAGCTGCAAGTGCTGCGCGAGTATGGCTGCTGCTTCGTTCAAGGGTATTATTATAGTAAACCAGTCGAAGTTAGACATATTGAAGAAATGTTGTATCAACTAGCCTAACTGAATGATAGAATGATGAAGGATAGGTTAGAAGCGTATCCGCACTAGAGTCAGAAACGGGTTGGTGATTGTTCTGTTACGTGATTTGATTGTCAATTTTGCGTTAATAACGGTCTTTGTGGTAGTCGTGGAACATTTCTTCCTTGTCATGAAACTTGATCAGCGACCAACTTGGTTACATAAAGTGTATATCGGATTGGCTCATGGGGCGCTTGTAGTCGTTTTAATGAATTTCAGTATTCAAATGGCCCCACAGTTGAGTTTGAATTTCCGTGGTGTCGGTCTGCTGCTAGCTGCCTACATGGGAGGAATGCTGGCTGTATTCATTACGTTTGTTTGTGTGTGGGTAGCTAGATTTGTTGTGGAAGGCGCAATTTCTTTGCCGCTTTTGTTAATTGGCCTTGGAACGATAATTGGAGCTGGCATCATTTTTACCCGGGTAAAAGCCTACTGGATGAGTTGGTTGTATGCTTCTATGTTCTTTTTTGTCTTTTATTATTCGATGGTATGGTTGGTATTCGAGACATCGCTAGTTGTTATATTGAAATACATGAGCTATCAGTTCATGTGTGTTTTTGTAATCGCTTGCTTTATGCGATATTTGCTTCGAAATCGGGAGTATAAAGGGCAGATCCGACAGGTGGAGGAAGAACTGCTGGATATGCTGCGTTTTCAACCGGGATTCACGTTTAAGCTCCATAAGCACCGTGATGAATTCGTGTATATTGTGATTGAAGGACAACTGCTGCAAATGCTTGGGCTGAAACCAAGTCAGTTTATTGGCAAGAGAATAAGTGAAGTAAATGTGTTTAACGAAGCTTTTGCGGCTCGTATCGAGCAATATTATGAGAGGGCTTGGCAGGGGGAGCGTGTAAATTACGAGTACGACTACAACGGATTTACAATCCTAGTAAGTCTACAGCCCATATACAAAAATAGTTATGTCATTGAGTTGATTGGCTCTGCTTGTGACGTTACGGAGCAACGCGCTGCTATAATTAAAGCAAGAACAAGGGATGAACAGTATCGGACCTTGGTAGAAAACTCAGAAGACTTCATCTTTCGCTTTCAACTAGATGGTACAATTGCCTCGTCCAACAGTAAGATGTATCTTACGTACGCGATGGATGCCGACCAAGTGAAAGGAAAGCTGTTAACGGAATTGGTTCAAATGGATGATCCAGAGGCATGGGAAATGGGGTTCGAACAAACCATTTTGGAGCGGAAAACGCAACAGTTCGGTATTCACCTCCTGCATCCGGATGGTTCTGAGCATGCTTATAATGTAACGTTATCTCCTTTGTTTACGGAAGGTGAGAAGGAAATCGACGGTGTGACGGGGACAGTCCACGATATTACGGATCTGAAGAAGCGGGAAGAAGCGGATCAGTCCAATCGGGCCAAGAGTCAATTCTTAGCTAGGATGAGTCATGAAATACGTACGCCGCTCAACGGAATCATCGGGTTGTCTCTTCTTTTACAGAGGACAGAGCTATCCACCATTCAGCAAGACTATTTGAGCAAAATCGATTCATCTTCTAACGTTCTGCTGGCTACGATTAATGATATTCTTGACTTCTCGAAGCTTGAAGCGGGTAAAATGACACTGGAAACGGTGGATTTCTCACTGGAGGCATCCCTCCAAAAGGTAGCTGATCTTGCGAGTGTATCGTTAGGGAAGAACCGAATTGAGATCATACTCGAAACGTCGGAGGACTTGCCTGATCTCGTTAGCGGTGATCCCTTTCGCTTAGAACAAGTGCTCATTAATCTAACGAATAATGCCATTAAGTTTACGAAGAGAGGCCATCTGCGATTGAAAGTCGCTCTGGAGGAAGCAACTGATGAGGGTTACTTACTCTCCTTCGCCATGGAGGATACAGGCATCGGGATCTCTAAGGAGCAGCTCTCGAAGCTTTTTGTACCGTTCTCACAAGCAGATACGTCGATGACTCGACGTTATGGAGGGACAGGCTTAGGACTTGTTATCTGCCAACACTTGGTCCAGTCGATGGGCGGTGTCTTGCAAGTCGAGTCCACCCTTGGCTACGGAAGTCGATTCTATTTCAACTTGATGCTGGGGAAGGCTCGTTCAGAGGAGGATATACAGCTAGATACTGAACACCCGAAGCCTATTTTTTATCAGAATCAGCGCATCCGAATCGCCGAAGATCATTCGCTCGTTGCGAAGCATATCGCTGAATTACTGGAAGCGATGCATTTGGAGACAGATCGCGTAGCGACAGCATCGGATTTAGTAGCTGCTTTGGAAAAGGATGCGTGGAATGGCTCGCCAGTCGACTATGTTCTTCTCGATATGCAAATGGAAGATCTCGAGCACCAGATTGGGTTAGAGCGTGTAATTGCCCCAATAGACCGTTCACACACGAAGATAATCGCTTATACGACACTAGATGGAAGGGAATGGATGTCGGAGTTGCCAGCGGCTCTGCAAGCGGATGTTGTGCTTGTGAAGCCAGTAAGCAGAGCGAACCTGAAGCTGGCTATCGAGGGACTAGCTCAGCGGGAGATCCGGGCGGTCGTAGAGGGAACTGCGTCGATGACTCAAACGGAAGTGGAGTTGGGGACGGAGTCCAAAGGGAATATTCTTGTTGTAGAGGACAATGAGATTAATCAGCTTGTAATCTCTGAGCAACTAAAGCAATTGGGTTATCACACGGTAATCGCTCAGAATGGCCTTGAAGCTTTAGAATTAGCTGACAGTCAGCCGTGGAAGTTGATTCTCATGGATATCCATATGCCAGAGATGGATGGCTATGAAGCAACGCAGAAGCTTAGACAGCGTAAGCACCTGAACCTCGTGCCGATCGTAGCACTCACCGCGAATATGCTTATGCAGGATCACATGCAGCTGCTGAAGCTGGGCATGAATGATTTGCTCATTAAACCGATTACGGACCGGCAGCTGACAGATATGTTAGGGAAATGGAATCAACTGAGCTTGCTAAAGCAATACCCAGGTATTGGGGTGGAGCAATTGCTGCGGAACATTGATCATAAACTACATATTTTCCAGTATATGATGGATAAATTTAAGCAAGATTATCATAATTTCTATGATCAGCTGATTCCATTTATAGAGGGCGGGGAGCATGTTGCGGTTAAAAGAAAGATCCACACCCTGAAAGGAATCGCTGTGAATTTCTACGCAGATGCGCTGGTGTCAGAAGTGCTCGCTATGGAGAAGGAACTGGAGAATGGCATTCAACCATCCGAGGTTGTACATATTCTGAAGCAGATTCAGCATGAGATCGACGCCATTCTTGGACAGAGCAGTTCCAACGTAATGGTGGGTGAAGCTAACTGAACGTGTAGAACATGTTAAAAGTGAAAGTGGACGATGAGGCCTGATGTAACGTTGACCGATGGAAATGGTTGACGTGCATCAGGCCTCTATTTTTCGCGAGAGTTTTAAGTCGACAACATGTAGAAATTCACAAGATGAGGCGCAGATGTATCCCTAGAATCACTTGAATCCCCCCTAAGTTTACTCTACTGACAGGGCGGGATAGGCTGGTTGCGAGTAGAGTTGGGGAGATAAGAGTACAGTAGAAAAGAGTGAAGTAAAAATGGTGAGCAGAGTGGAGTAACATGGAGTAAAGTGAAGTAGATTAGATGCAGTTAGTGGAGAGAAGAGAAGTCGCTATGAGAGAGTATAGGGTAGTATAAGAGAGTATGAGAGAGTAGGAGAGAGTGGGGGAGATTAGAGGAAAGTAGGAGAGAACAGAAGGGAGGAAGAGCAGAGGAATAGAAGAGTAGAAGAGTAGAAGAGTAGAAGAGCACATAGCAGAATAGAAAAGTAGTAGAAGAGCAGAAGAGTGAATAGATTTAATTTAAAAGTAGAAATACAGCTATGGATTGCTGAAAGTTTTGTGAGTATACGCTGCTCCAGGAGAATAACTGGATTTTATACAGTTAAAAGTTAAGATTTTCCGCTCAAACTTGTAATAGATGGAAAACCTACAGTTAATATAGTGCGATTGGACAATATGAACAGAAAAGCGTGATTTTAACTACATATTTTCCAGTTAAATCGATTTTCGGAAGAAATTCCTCATAAATAGCTGTACATTTTCCAGTTAATATAATTGCAGCGGCAGTGTGCCCTCCAAACCTTTAATCGCGCAACCGCAACCCCAACCGCAACCCCAACCCCAACCCCGCCGCGGAGCTCCGCGTCTATACCCAAATAAAACACCCGTCCTAATAGGACGGGCTACTATGCCATACGCTATGCATGACCAGCGACATATGTGAGTCCGTAAGAGAGCCAGACGAAATGATACACATTGACGGCCGCATAAACGATAACGGTAAGGGTTAAACAGGGCTGGACCCATAATTTCTGCCGAATATAGGGATAAATGAACATTAATGCGAGCGGGAATATCAGTTTCACGAGATAATACGCAACGATATGCCATTCATAGAGGTGGCGGATTAACGGATTAGCCTCTTGGATGAGGGCTAGCTGTAAGCCAACATCAGTGAATAGCGCATCGAAAAAGCAGAGAATGAGCAGCAATATCAACAGTTTGCTCTTAAACATGGATCGCAAAACAAGCATACGGTTCCTCGCTTTCCGTGGCTTCATTCGGATGCGTTCCCGAGCATCGGGCAGGTCAGAGGTGTTGAGGACGAATCTCGCCTGTGATACATAATGTATCATCGCGAGGGCGGTTTGTCCAGTCCATAGCCCTCTAAGAGAAAATCCCCCGCGATCCGATGCAGATCGCGGGGGATTTATTATAGGCCCGGTGGGGGTCGAACCCACAACCTACCGGTTAAGAGCCGGTTGCTCTGCCATTGAGCTACGGACCTAAGATTAAGTCATTGTAACATGCCGCGTGAGATTGGGTCAATCTATTTCCTAGCATCTGCCGCGTAATCCTCTACCCCCCGGCCGCTCACACAAATAAAAAAAGCTTACCCCACAGCAATGAGGTAAGCACTCGCGCTACAAATTGATTAGAATACCTTTGTTGTCCACGACTCACAATTCCAAGTTTCTGTCACGACATCACGATAGAAGTCAGGTTCATGGGAAATCAGGATGATGCTGCCTTTGTAGGCTTTCAGTGCACGTTTCAGTTCTTCCTTCGCATCAACGTCCAAATGGTTCGTAGGCTCATCGAGCACGAGCAAGTTGGTTTCACGGTTAATCAGCTTACATAGGCGGACCTTCGCTTTCTCACCACCGCTGAGCACAACGATTTTGCTCTCGATATGCTTGGTGGTCAGTCCACAACGGGCCAGCGCCGCGCGCACCTCGAACTGGTTCAAGGAAGGGAACTCATTCCACACTTCATCAATACACGTATTGTTGTTGGATTCCTTTATTTCCTGTTGGAAATAGCCAACTTGTTGGTTTTCGCCCTTATGCACGGAACCTGACAATGCTGGAATTTCGCCCAAAATGCTGCGCAGCAACGTCGTCTTCCCGATCCCGTTGGCACCGACGAGCGCAATTTTCTGACCGCGCTCCATGCGCAGGTTAAGGGGACGGGATAACGGTGAATCGTAACCGATAACGAGATCTGTCGCTTCAAAGATCAGCTTGCCTGCCGTACGTCCTTCTTTGAAGTTGAACTGCGGTTTCGGCTTCTCTTTGGCAATCTCAATGACTTCCATCTTGTCGAGTTTCTTCTGTCTGGACATCGCCATGTTACGCGTAGCGACACTCGCTTTGTTACGTTGAACGAAGTCTTTCAACTCCGAAATTTCCTGCTGTTGGCGCTTATACGCGGACTCCAGTTGAGACTTTCTCATTTCGTGAACTTCAAGGAAATGATCATAGTCGCCAACATAGCGGTTCAAGGCTTGATTTTCCATGTGGTAGATCAAATTGATTACGCTGTTCAGGAACGGAATGTCGTGTGAGATGAGGATGAAGGCATTCTCATAATCGTTCAAGTAACGCTTCAACCATTCGATATGCTGCTCGTCCAAGTAGTTCGTCGGCTCATCGAGGAGCAGGATGTCTGGCTTTTCCAAAAGAAGCTTCGCGAGCAACACCTTCGTACGCTGCCCACCGCTCAAATCATTCACGTCTTTATCTAAGCCGATATCTGTCAGACCCAGACCGCGGGCCGTTTCTTCGATTTTGGCATCGATCATATAGAAATCCTGATTCGTTAACGTATCTTGAATCGTTCCTACATCCTCGAGCAAACGCTCAAGCTCTTCAGGTGTAACGTCGCCCATACGGCCATACATATCGTTCATTTCTTGTTCCATATCGAAAAGGTACTGGAAAGCGCCTTTCAACACGTCGCGCATCGTCATGCCTTTGCTAAGTACCGCATGTTGATCGAGGTAACCAACGCGCATGCGCTTGGACCATTCAACTTTCCCGTCGTCCGGTTGCAGCTTCCCGGTAATGATGTTCATGAAGGTAGATTTTCCTTCACCATTTGCGCCAATAAGTCCGATGTGCTCGCCTTTCAACAAGCGGAAGGATACATCGTTGAAGATCGCGCGATCCCCAAATCCGTGACTAAGTCGTTCTACGTTTAATATGCTCATGAATGACACCTTTTCTATTGAACTTTTTTGTTAAACGGATACCGTCTTGTGGAAGACGGCGCAGCCGTTTATCCCTAGCTTCTTACATTTTATTATAAACGATAGGGGGCAAACAACTCCCCCAAGCCAATAAAAAAAGGAAATTAAGCTTCATCCATCAGGATATGCCCATAGCCTGGCTCAATTTCGACGAAGCCAGCCATATGGCGCATGTGGCAGGTGATCGGCTTATTTTGACCCATCAGAATGATATTCTGGAGATCGCGGCGCCCCTCGGAAGGTAAGGCGAATGCTTTAACGTAATGAAATACTTCGCTAAGCGTGGTGTGAATAGCGGCGAGCAGAGGGTCATGTTCACCCTTGCCCATAAGATTCAGAAGAATGGCTCCTCCTTCGTCGAGCTTATCTTGGGCGATTTGGAAAAAGGTTAATGACGTTAACGGCAAGGGTGTGCCCTTGTCTGTAAAAGCATCAACAAGGATGTAATCATACGTTCGTGAAGGCTCGTTGCCCAGGAGCTGCCTGCCATCACCGATGCGCACGTTGTCCTGGTTGTAGCCGAAGTAGCGCCTGCTCAGCGCCACGATATGTTCATCCAGCTCCGCAACAGTGAAGCGTTTCTCTTTCAGGTGAGAAGCGATCGTGCCGATTCCGTGACCGATAAGGAAGACACGTTCATATTGAGGCGCGTTCACACCCATCAGGTGAATCATGGCACGCGGATATTCGAAGAGAAGGCGGTCAGGCTGAGCCAAATCCATCGCACCTTGCATGGCCTGATTGGAAAACTCCAAGACGCGGAAGCTGCCTTTTTCATCTGCAAAGGTAGTAGTGTCATAAATAGAGATGTCGTGGTGGGCGGTTTGTTCCCTGTATAGCACGTTCAACGAGCGAGTCTCCTTCGATAATAGGTATGAGGACAGTATAGCATAGCTCAACTTACGGAATAGTGGGACATTCGGAACATTATGACAAGTCATTGCAGGAATCGTGACGAGTTCATAAATCTTCATGACGTAGTCAGGGGAAATACAGGAGCTAAGTCCCTATCTGCTGCCTAGTGATATTGTTGATAATGAATGGGATTAGTGGGAGAAAGAGGAGGTACAGCGGTCAAGGCGGTTTATATCAGTATGTTAGGGAAGTAATCGTTATTGAAGGTCCAAGTATGGCTATAGACAACCCTCCTCAGCCTAATAGGCTAGGAGGTTTTTTTTGTCTGGGTTGTGTTCGATTGGGATGATGTTGTGTTCAATCCTCTCATTTTCTTGGGGAGGGAGCTCTTCTATACTGATGATAGATGAAATTACTATTAGAAAAGGGTGAGCCCCAATATGCGAACACAACCTACGACAAATTCCAGTAAGCAGGAACAAAAGCGGTTCTCCGCCTTCAATTGGAAGGGCTGGAAGGGCCGCTGGGAATCGCCTGCAGCAGGGTATTTGTTCATCTCCCCATGGCTGCTTGGCTTCTTGCTCTTAACCTTATGGCCTATGATTCGATCGGTTTATTATTCCTTTACTAAGTTCACTCTGCTGGATGCTCCCGATTGGATCGGCTTGAGAAACTATGAACGCATCTTCACCGACGATGAAACGTTCAGACAGTCCCTCACGGTCACGCTGTTGTTCGTTGTTATCTCTGTGCCGCTCAAACTGGTGACCGCCCTGTTGGTTGCTATGCTGCTCAACAAGAACATCAAGGGTATATCGATTTACCGTACATTTATTTATTTGCCATCCCTAATCGGAAGCAGCATTGCCGTTGCGGTTCTATGGAAAAACATTTTTGGGATCGATGGTTTTATCAATAAGTTTTTAGGCATTTTCGGCGTTGAAGGAATCAGTTGGATCAGCAGCCCTGGTACAGCGCTTGGCACGTTAATTATTCTGGTGGCGTGGCAGTTCGGCTCTTCGATGGTCATTTTCCTTGCAGGGTTAAAACAAATTCCCTCGGAGCTTTATGAGGCGTCTTCTGTTGATGGGGCGTCCAAGCTCAGACAATTTTTCAATATCACACTGCCGATGCTTTCCCCGGTTTTGTTGTTTAATCTGGTACTGCAGACGATCGGTTCTTTCCAAATGTTCACGCAGGCATTCATTATTACAAAAGGCGGTCCAATCAACTCCACGTATATGTATGCACTGTATTTGTACGAAAGAGCTTTCGCTCGCTACGATATGGGCTACGCTTCCGCACTAGCCTGGATACTGCTTGTTATTATCGGCATCGCGACTGCCCTAATCTTCGCATCATCCCGTTACTGGGTATTCTATGAGACAGAAGGAGGCCGTAAGAAATGACAGTCACACAACGCCGGACTCTCGGCTCCCATATCTTCTTGGCCCTATTCAGTATCGTTATGGTCTATCCCATCTTGTGGTGGGTTGGCGCCGCATTCAAATCGAATGATGAGATGAGCTCGCCTAATTTGTTCCCGAAAGTATGGTTATGGAGCAACTTTACCGACGGCTGGGTTGCGCTTCCGAAATTTACGTTCATGCACTTCTATATGAACTCCTTCGAGCTTATCGCAGGTGTGCTAGTTACATCCGTGCTTTCTTGCAGTCTCGTCGCATTCGGATTTGCCCGACTTGACTTCCCGCTCAAAAATGTCTGGTTCTCTATCCTAATGGTTACGTTGATGCTGCCTAGTCAGGTGACGTTAGTTCCGCAGTATATTATGTTCAATACATTCGGTTGGATTAATACGTATCTGCCGTTCTACGTCCCGCATGCTTTGGCGGGCGGTATCGGTGGCCCCTTCTTTATTTTCCTGCTCATTCAGTTCATTCGCGGACTGCCGAAGGATCTGGATGAATCGGCCAAAATCGATGGCTGCAGTTGGTTCGGTATTTACTGGCGTATCATCCTGCCGCTTACCAAGCCTGCGTTAGTTACAGTAGCAATCTACTGTTTCCTATGGAACTGGGACGATTTCTTCGGCCACTTGCTGTATATCAACTCGGTGGATAAATATACGGTAGGGCTCGCGCTCAAATTGTTTGTAGATAGCCAATCAGCCTTGCCTTGGGGGCAATTGCTGGCGATGTCACTTCTATCCATCGTTCCTTCATTAATTATCTTCTTTATGGCTCAACGTCATTTTGTGGACGGCATTGCGTCAGGTGCAGTGAAGGGGTAGAATTTGGAGAGTTGCTTGAAAAGCTGCGATATTGTGCAGCTTTTTTGGCTTTTAGGATTACTGCCCGAAGGGAGATTCTCCATGAATTTATTCAAACGCGTGCGAATTGACCGCTTGTTCTTTAGGAGCTTCGCTTCTTTCTTATCGCTCTTGCTGCTCGTCTTTACGTGGATCAGCTACAATGTAACGTCGCGGGAGCTGGCGGATACGTCATCCTACTACCAACAAGATATGCTCAATGAGTTGAATAAGCAGATTGATATCCAACTGAAATCGATCGAACAAATGTCGCTGGCTGCCTCCCGGAATATGAATACGATTGGCTATGATCCCTTCGAAAAGGATCCGTTCGAGTTATTTCATCGAAGGGACGATATGCTGCGGATGCTGGCAAGCATCACGTACAGTACGACAATGGTGCAGTCCATCTACTTATATATAGACAATCCAACTAAGACCGATCCCCAGGCTCCTGTGCAAATTCTGGATATGAAGCATGTTCGGGAGGAACCATGGTATCCGGAAATCCAGAATTCAGACTTCGCCTGGATCGGCGAACGGACGCTCCCTACGAACAAGGGGCCACAACAATTTATCAGTTTCGCCCGCAAACTATATAACAATTCGGACAAATACTATGGGATGCTGATGCTCAATGTGAAGGCTTCAGCAATTGAGAGCATGGTTCGCGGGGAGTCCGAGGGTAGAGAGAAGAATCGGTTGCTGTTGGATGCCAGCGGCAGGACCATCGCTACGATTGGAAAGCCGACTTTGAGCGAAGAGGAACTTGGGCTAATCAGCAGCAAGGACATCGCATCGAATTATATACATCTTCCCGACGAACGAGGCGAAGGAGCTCTGCTCGTATGGAGCAAAGTGCGATCAGATTGGATGTTAATCGAAATCACGCCATGGAAAGACATTGTACACGGTAGTATCCGCCTGGCTTATATTCTAGTCTCCGTCGGTCTGACGGCCATTTGCATCACTGCTTTCTTCACACTGTTTCTGTCTAGGCAATTTACGAAGCCGATTCGATTGCTGCTTGCGCGAATGGGACGTGTGCCAGCGACAGGGTCTGGCATGGATCTGGATCTGCCGACCGATTACAAGAATGAGTTCGGGAGCTTGTTCAATGGTTATCGCCGGCAAATGGAGCGAATTGAAGAGTTACTCCAGTCGCTGCAATCCCAGCACAAGCGCAAGAGAGAAGCGGAGATACTGGCGCTGCAAGCGATGATTAATCCCCATTTTTTATACAATACGTTGGATCAGTTGAACTGGATCGCTATTGATTCTGGACAAGAGAAGATCAGTACGATCGTATCGTTAATGGGCAAAATGTTTCGTATTGGCCTTTCCAATGGAGAGACGGTCATTCCAATTCGGGATGAGTTGACGCATGTAGAGTGCTACCTGCAAATTCAGAAGATTCGCTGGGGAGAACGTCTCACCTACAGCATTGAAGCGGAAGAGGAACTGAAAGATCTGTATATTTCGCGTTTAACGATACAGCCGTTTGTCGAGAATGCGTTTATTCATGGTTTTCATGGCAGAAGGGCTGGGGAGATTGGTATCACCCTTAAGCGCAAGGAGAACGAATTGGAAATTATTATTTCCGATAATGGCGTAGGACTGAAACCAGAATGGGATGTGCCTAAGCCTCGCAAAACAGGAGGTTACGGCGTTAGGAATGTGATGGATCGCATTGCTGCCTACTTCGGGGAGCCTTACGGAGTCACGATGCAAGGTAGAGCGGAAGGCGGGACGGAAGTGGTTCTGCGTCTCCCTATTCTGCCTAATAAAGCCGAAGTGGAGGAGGCCTTTCATGTGGAGAGTACTTATTATTGATGATGATTTCCAAGTGCTGGAAGGGATGAAGAAATCTATTCCTTGGGAGCGGTTAGAGGCGGAATGGGTAGGCGAAGCGATGGATGGACAGGAAGGGATCCAGAAGGTTAAGGAAACGAGTCCAGACATCATTATTACCGACATCTATATGCCAGTGATGAATGGGCTTGAGATGATCGAACAGCTGAAGCAGGTAGGATTTGCGGGAGAGATCATTATTCTCAGTGGCTATTCCGATTTTCAGTATGCGCGTCAGGCGCTGCGACTGCAGGTAAGTGATTACTTGTCGAAGCCGGTCACGATGGATGAGCTTAGTGGTGTGTTAGAGCGGGCGATTCATGAACTGGAGACCAAGGAACTGGCGAAGCTAGAGCAGGAAGAGACGCGGCGCAGGTTAACGATGTATGAGCCTTTCGTGCAGAAGGAATGGCTGAAATCGGTCGTCACGGGTACGTTGGGCCGAGCTATGGCAGAGGAAAGTATGGAGCCGATCGACGAGAAAGCGTGGCTAAAGAAGAAACATCTCATCATGGGGATAGAGCTGATGGGTACCAACCGTATCTTGAATCTCACCTTAATGGACTGGAGTTTGTTCCGGTTCGCCCTGGTGAATATCATTTGTGAGGTGCTGGAGCGGGATTGGCCGCAGTCGGAATTTATCGAGCTGCATAGTCATCATGCTGCCATTGTCTTTCATATCCCTTTAGAGCAAGAGGATGCTGAGGCTATGGAAATCATTAGGCGTATTGGCGAGTATATCATAGCGTGCACCCAGACCTACTTGAAGCTGAGTATCCGTATCGGAATTGGCAGTATGCAGGAGGACTGGCGACAGCTCTCCGACTCGACAGAGGAGGCTTTCCTAGATCTCTTGCAGCAAACACTGAGCGAAGATCGAACTCGCTTGTCCCATACAGATGCAGCAGAGACCGATTTCACCATTCGCCCCATCAAGTTTTATCAAGAGTTGGCGGAGGCTATCGTTTATGCGAAGGAAGAGGAGACGCTTGCGATTATTGACGACTACTTGGCGCAGCTCCGTCAGATGCCTTCCGTCTCACCGGCGTATCTGCAATACTTATGCTCGGAGCTTTGGACGATTCTAGCCTATTCCCTGTATAACACTGGCGTCGTGCTTGATGACCTGTTTCCCGGCTTGCCGGCAAGCCAGGAAATTACCAAGATTCAAACGATGGAGGAGCTCCGGGAGTGGCTCAAAAACAAAATCTCCGGCATTTGCTCACAGCGTGGATGNATGCTCGGAGCTTTGGACGATTCTAGCCTATTCCCTGTATAACACTGGCGTCGTGCTTGATGACCTGTTTCCCGGCTTGCCGGCAAGCCAGGAAATTACCAAGATTCAAACGATGGAGGAGCTCCGGGAGTGGCTCAAAAACAAAATCTCCGGCATTTGCTCACAGCGTGGATGGAGCGAACATTCCAAACATAAGGAAGCCATCGATTTCATGATTCAATACGCCCATGAGCGTTATGCCGAGGACATAGCTTTGGAAGATCTATCGAAACAGCTGTATCTAACACGCAATTATTTGAACCGGATGTTTAAGAAAGCAACGGGAGAAACATTTACGAACTATTTGATCCGTGTAAGGCTGGAGAAGGCCAAAGTGCTGCTGACAGAAGGCAAACACATGATCTACGAGATCGCCGAAAAGGTAGGCTACAAAAATGTAGCGTACTTTAGCTCCATTTTCAAAAAACATTACGGTATGAACCCCAGCGAGCTAGGCAAGAAATAAGTTGTGCTCGATTGTGGTAGAGATGTGTTCATTACCCTTATTTTGAATGTGTCTTGCCCTTTATATAATGAGGTTATAAGCGTTGCTGATGAATGGAGTTGCCACAGTACCTTCGTTCCTTTTATCGGAAAGCTTTGACACATGGACCTGAATACGGGAAGGGGTTAACAGAATGATGAATAAGCAGATAAAAAGATGGGGTTTACTGACAGTTACAGCATTAACAGCTGTAAGCTTGACCGCTTGCGGCAGCAATACGACGACTCCAACAACCGAAACAGCCAAACCAAGTACAGGTGGGGCAGCAGCAACCGCAGCGGTCGATAATAAACCGGTGAAGCTGCGCATCGTATGGTGGGGCTCACAAGCTAGACACGACGCTACTTTGAAGGCACTTGATGCGTATACGAAGAAACATCCGAACGTCACCTTCGAACCGGAGTTTTCCGGATTCGATGGCTATGCGGATAAGCTGGCTACACAAGCAGCGGCGAAGAACGCGCCTGACATCATCCAGATGGATCCGGCATGGTTAGCCGAATATAGCGGCAGAAACCAGCTCGTGGACCTGTCCAAAGGCATCAATACGGCGGATATCGATAAATCGTTAGTCGACTCCGGTAAATATAAAGACAAGCTGTATGCGATTCCACTAGGAAATAACGCTACGGGCATGCTATTTAACAAGAATGCCGTGGACAAGCTTGGCATTACACCTCCGGCCAATGGTTGGACATGGGATCAATATTTCCAATTCGGCAGGGATGCGAAAGCGAAGCTGGAGAAAGATAAATATGCGTTGATGGATGCAACGAATGATTATACCGTGTATGCTTCCTACCAGACCAGCCAAGGTAAAGGCTACCCAGTTACTGTCGATGGTAAATTCAATTTGGATAAGGATACGTATCTCACCTATACGAAGAAATATGCTGAGCTTCGCAAAGAAGGGGTTGTTCCTCCGCCAGATATTGCAACGACCGATAAAGAATCGGATGCCAAGATGGATTTGATGAATAACGATACCGTCTTGATCAAACGGAGTTTTGCGGCTCTGTTGCCTGGCTATGAGGGCGTGAAGCCGGGAGCATATAAATTTGTTACGCAGCCTAAGGGTGCGCAGGCTAGTGGCTTCTTGAAACCATCCATGTTCTGGTCGATTAGTGCGGATTCCAAGAGCATTGAAGCGTCCAAGGCGTTTATTGATTGGTTTGTAAACGATACGGAAGCCGCGGATATTTTGACGACAACGCGTGGTGTGCCCGTTTCCAAAAAGGTGCTCGACTATTTGACTCCGAAGCTGACTCCAGCGGATAAACAGCAAATTGAGCTGATCAAGAATGTAGCTCCGGATGCGCAGCCATTCAACCCTGGCGCTAAAGGCTGGAGCAACTACACAGCGAAGGATTTTAAGGATATCGGTGAGAAAATCATGTTCGGCAAGATTACGCCAGAAGCGGCATATGATGAATTGGTGAAGAAAGCGAAAGATTACCAATAGATAATTGGTTGAATTTGAAATAAGAGATAGCTATTTTACTTCAGCAATTGATGAAAACTCAAGTCGTCGAGACGTTCTCGATAGCTTGAGTTTTCCGCGTCCATAAGCGCAAACTTCACCTCTCACGTGAATCGGGTGATTCTAACGAATATCGTGTATAATCATGGCAGGAATCACATCATAGCTAGCGAGGAATAGGTGAAACGTATGGTGGGGAAAGCAGTAATCCGGCAGATGGGCAGTTCGTCCTTAGCCTTATCGCCACTCGGACTGGGCTGCTGGCAATTCAGCAATGGTCAAGGTATGGTAGGTAAGTTCTGGCCGGTCCTGAAGAAAGAGGATGTGCGCAGCATCGTTCAGACCAGTCTCAGGGGCGGGATCAATTGGTTCGATACAGCGGAGGTTTACGGAAAAGGTCAGTCTGAGCGCATATTGGCTGAAGCGTTGCGTGAAGCGGGTCCTTTGGCAGACGGGGCGCACATTGCGACGAAATGGTGGCCAGTCCTTCGCACGGCAAGCAGCATCACGAGTACGATTGATGAGCGCATACGTCTGCTGGAGAATCGGACGATCGAGCTGCATCAAGTGCATCAGCCGTATTCGTTTTCATCCGTTCGAGAAGAAATGAACGCGATGGCTGAGCTCGTGAAGTCAGGGAAAATCAAGAACGTTGGTGTCAGTAATTTTTCTGCGGACCAAATGCGTGAAGCCGACCGCGTCCTGCGCGAGCACGGACTCCGACTCATATCTAACCAGGTGAAATACAGCTTGCTGGATCGCAGGATCGAGCACAACGGCATCATGGACGCTGCCAAGGGGCTTGGTATCGCGATTATCGCGTATTCCCCGCTGGAACAAGGGATATTAAGCGGTAAGTTTCACAAAAACCCAGAGTTGGTGAAAGCGATTAAAGGTCCGCGCAAATTCACATCAGCTTTTCGGGCTTCGGGGCTGCAGAGATCAAGGCCACTCATTGACAAGTTAGACGAGCTTGCCCAGCTATATGATGCGTCACCGACGCAGATCGCGTTGAATTGGTTGATTCATGCGCATGGGGAGACAGTGTTCGCCATTCCAGGCGCGTCGAAAACGCATCATGCGGAGGAGAATGTGAAAGCTATGCAATTCACACTAACCGCAGAGGAATTGAAGCAAATCAGCGATGTGTCCAACCGTGTTTTGGGTAAATAAGCAGATGGCAATATGCTGTTATGTAAATGTAATGAGATTGAAATCTTAATTTCAGGTAGATTTAAGGAAGCGAGCCTATACTAAATGCAACCCCCTTTTTAAATATAGATAACTTGAGACCTGCGGCCCGTTGCTGTGGGTCATTTTTTTGGTCATAGGGGTCAGACTTAGAAAAATTCAACTTGTGATACCAAATACATGAAATAGGTTCCTGTCAGGATGGCAACGAGTATCAGGATGAAAGGTTTAACTTGTTTGAAAACGATGGTGGTCAGCAAGATCGCCAATGGCAAAAAGTACGTGTAGATTTGGGTAAACATCTCGTAATACGTCTCCAAATAAGGTGAACATATAGCCAAAATGACGATGGATACGATTGAATAAGTGAAACCTAGAAATATACCGAGTAATATTAAACCTATAAAATCAATAACTTTTGTATAAATAATGACTCTCTCCATACGCGACATCTCCCTTCATTAACCATAGTTTAGTAAATGAAGTTCAGTAGGATAAGTACTAACATTATCTAGTACCCTGTCTGACGGAGGCTAGTTGAAATGCAAATAAGCCGCCTAATGGCAGCTTATCTCGTACTCAGGTTGCAGGAGAGGATTGCCGCTCTACGGAACACCATCGCAATTTAAGTCACCGCACGCCCATGCTCAACCCGCCTGTACTCCTTCGGAACAATGCCTTTGCTCTCTCGGAATATCCGCGAGAAGGTTTTGTATGAACCATAACCGACTTCCAAGGCAATTTCCGTGACACTCATGTCGGTGGAGACCAGCAGACTGCAGGCATGGCGCAAGCGCAGATCGTGCAGGAAGTGGACATAGGTCTGCCCTGTCGTTTGCTTAATCACTTCGCTAATGCGTGACACGCTCATCGTGAAGCGAGCTGCCAGATCGGACAGAGCCAGATCCTCTTGATAATTCCGATGGATATAATGAATGATTGGCCACACCGCATGACTAGATCTTGAGGAGGATCTGGATAATGTTGCAGCTTCTTCCTCTTGTCCTGCATGCTGAAAGCGATGTCGATCAAAGCGAATTAGAATTTCCTTCAATTTGGACTTCAGAAGCGTCTGTCTGTAGCGCTCATCACCGTGATATTCCTTCACGATCTCTTCGATAAGAGCGGACATCATCTCCTTCTCAGCGCCTTCGAACTGTACATAGGCAGGTAATCCATTGGAATCATTGAGCAGATCCGAGAGACCTTGATCGTTACCTGGTTCCATGAGCAGATCCATACTGAACATGCCGTTGAAGAGAACTAGCTTTTGACCCGGGTCTGTAAAAATCTCATGCACCTGATAAGGCAGAACGAAAGTGAAAGTGCCAGGTGCCATCGGGTGTTTCACATCATTTATCGATTCTGCCCCGTGTCCTTCCACGACATACGAGAACTCAAGGTAATCATGGCGGTGGGCGCGAAAACCATGTTCCAATGTATTTCTACTTAGGTGAAACGGGAAGGGGGAATGCATATTGGGATACGTTTTCAGATAATCTGGAAAATACGTCATGTTCAGTCAGGGCTCCTTCGAAAAAATGGGACGTTTTCCGAATATACGGTACGACTTCTTCGTGATCTTATTTTATCATAAAAGCACTGGGGCAACAGCCCACTTATGAGGAGGAACGAACCGTGGAAAGCGTTAACAAGATCAGAATTGGTATTATTGGTGCAGGCAATATTGGCGGGGTTCATATTCGGGAGTTTTCAAAGCTGGCGGAACTCTGTGAAATTACGGCGATTACAGATGCGTACTTGCCTTTAGCAACAGCGAGAGCGCAAGAACATGGCATTGCTCATGTGGCTGCCACACCGGAAGAACTGATTCAAAGCGCAAACGTCGACGCTGTCATTATTGGGGTACCGAATCAATATCATGCTTCCCTTGCTGTACAAGCGATTGAAGCTGGCAAACATGTTCTTATTGAGAAGCCAATGGGCATTAACGCCGCAGCGGCTAAACAAATATATGAAGCAAGCAAAAAGGCGAATACGATCGTGATGATCGGCCACCAAATGCGCTGGGAATCCGTTCCTTTACAAATCAAGGAGCAGGTGGATGCGGGCGAGCTTGGTAAAATTTATACAGCCAAAACGGGCTGGTTCCGACGCAAAGGCATACCAGGTTGGGGAACCTGGTTCACCAAAATGGATGAATCCGGTGGCGGTCCGTTGATCGATATCGGGGTTCATATGCTGGATCTTGCCCTCTATTTGATGGGGAATCCGAAACCAGTTTCTGTTGTTGGTGCAACGTACGCCGAATTCGGGCCGCGTCGCAAAGGGATTGGCACATGGGGCAAGCCGAATTGGAGCGGTACGTATGATGTAGAGGATTTGGCGACTGCGCTGATTCGTATGGAAGATGGCAGCACGCTGACGCTTGAAGTGAGCTGGGCCGTGCACATGGATACGGACAATACGCCTTTCGTACACCTCATGGGTTCGGACGGCGGAGCTAGTTACAAGGGTGCTACAGGTAAATTGTTGATGGAGAAGTTTAACCGCCCAATCGAGACGGATTTGAAAAAGCCTGAGGATGATGAAGGCGAGCGCTTGCGTCTTAGCCTGCATTTCCTAGATTGTATTCGTGAAGGCAAACAGCCGATCACATCGGCGCTTTCCGGTTATACGAACAATTTGATTCTTGATGCGATCTATGAGTCTTCGCGCACGGGTAATGAAGTGAAGTTGAACTGGGATTAGTCGGGAAACAAACCATCATTCGGAGGGATTATTCAATGCTTAGAGGATTAACGAGAGCAGGGCTTGGCAAGATTGAGAGCAACGAGCAGTTCATCGAGTTAGCGGCAAAATATGGCTTCCAAGCGGTCGATATCGACGCTTTGAGCCTTGTAGAGACTCACACCGTAGCTGGTGCTCGTGAGTTATTAGAGAAGAATGGACTCGTCGTCGGGTCCATTGGTCTGCCCGTGGAATGGCGTTCCACGGAAGAGGTGTTCCGCGAGGGGCTGCCGAAGCTAGCCCAAGCCGCGGAAGCGGCAGCAGCGCTTGGCTGCACGAGCTGCTGCACGTATGTGCTGCCCTCGACAGATCTCGGGGCAGCGCACTTCATGGCGCTCGCGACGCGCAGATTGCGCACGTGCGCCCAGATCCTAGGCGCCTACGGCATCCGCCTAGGGCTGGAGTTCGTCGGTCCGCATCACCTGCGGACACGGTGGCAGAACCCGTTCATCTGGACAATCGATGAAACGTTGGATTGGATCGATGCGATCGGCGAGAGCAACGTAGGATTATTGTTCGATTCGTACCACTGGTACACGAATGGCGGGACTGTCGCGGATATCGAGAAGCTCCGCGTCGATCAGATCGTACATGTGCACATCAACGATGCGCCGGATGTGCGGGTTGAGGACGTGCTCGACAACGGACGCGTGTATCCGGGCGAGGGTGTTATTGATTTGGCAGGCTTCCTGCAAGGCCTGCAGCGTATTGGCTACACCGGCGCCGTGTCGCAGGAGATTCTGACGGCCGAAGCGCCGACAGATTCTCCGGAGAGCCTGGCGGAGCGGTCCAAAGCTGGCTTCGACAAGGTATATGCGGCGGCGGGGCTGTAGGTTGTGTGGTTGTATGGAAAGCGAATCCTTCGGATTCGCTTTTTTGTTTCTTTGGGGCTCTGCTGCCTCCAACGCGAATCCTTGGGGATTTGAATTTGACAAAATCCTCGTATCTGTAGTAACTTTATATCAAATAAGTTAAGTGCTTAACTAAATGTGGTGGTGACATATGAAAGAGCTGCAAGAATACGTTCATGATTTACCGATGCATACACGCGTTTTTTTCTCACTGGTGGAAGCAACGGCAAATTTAGTTGATGTCTCCGAAAAATATTGGCAATCCAAAGGTTTGAATGGTGCAAGAATTCGAATCTTGGTTGAACTTATGAAGGAAGGAGGAACTATGCTACCCTCGATGCTCGCCAAGAAAATTGGCGTTACGAAACCGAATATTAGCCTTTTACTTATCCCATTAGAGAATGAAGATTTAATTCGTCGGGCAAGTCATCCCAAGGATGGTAGAAAAACAGTGATTTCAATAACCAGTGAAGGTCAGAGCTTACTGTTAAAATATTTACCTGAAAATCGTCAAAGAATTGCCGAAAAAATGAAAGTGTTAGAAGAGCAAGAAATGAAACAACTCCTTGTTTTATTAAATAAACTACGGTGATAATAACCTAGTTTTATTTATTTAGTTAAGCACTTAACTAAAATTACAACTTTAGGAAGAAGGGGATAATCCAATGTCGATTGTCATTACAGGGGCTAATGGTAAATTAGGAAGCTTAATCATGAAGCAACTCCTTAAGAAAGTTTCAGCCGATCAAATCATTGCTTGTGTTCGCCAACCTGATAAAGCAGAAGAATATCTGAAGCAAGGCATTGAAGTGCGATTCTGTGACTACGATAAACCTGAATCACTTGATCAATCATTTGCTGGAGCCTCCAAACTTTTATTCATTTCAAGCTCTAATACCGATGATACGATTCGCTTACGACAACATGCCCATGTCATAGAAGCGGCGAAAAAAGCGAAAGTGGAGCATCTACTATTTACGAGCTTTGCTTTTCCTGGTAAGGGCTTGATTTCACCAACTCATCTGTATTTGGCTACGGAGCATGCCATTCTTACAACCGGAATTCCATATACTTTTCTGCGGAATGCCTTATACACTGATTTTGTCGGAGTGCTTGGTTTGGATGCTGCAATAGCTGGAGGTGAACTGAGCGTTTACCCTGGAGATTGGAAATTTAATACGGTAACTCGCCATGATCTCGCTTTAGGAATAGCAGCAGTTCTTACTGAATCGGGTCATGAGAATAAGACGTACGAACTTACTGCTCCTCATTCATGGACTTTCAATGATCTAGCAGTAGCTCTGTCTGATCTTTCGTGTAAGCCAGTTTCCCTTCGCCAGAATCCTCAGATTCAAAACTGGATATATGGGTTCTTGGGCAAGATTAATACATCCTCTACTTCATCAGATTTGGAGAAATTAATTGGAGGCCCCGTCACTTCACTAAAAGAAAGCATTAAACAGTTTATAGCTACCTAACAGCCCAGCTTTGCACCCTTATGCGAAATAACTGGATTTCCTCCCGCTAATTCGCGGGAAATCCACGTCTTGGGGACGTTTAACTGTACTTTTTCCAGGCCTGTTGATTAACCAAAAAAAGGTAGCCAAAAAGGCCGCTCATTCGGTATGGTATTTGTACC
>NZ_LYPB01000078.1:906-28572 GCF_001653565.1 Paenibacillus oryzisoli | reverse complement strand
GCAAAAAAAAGAGCTGGCTATCTTTCGATAACCTGCTCTTTCTCTTGAATTTTGGTATTGCGCCTTAACTTAATGACATTGCCCCTAAGGGCAGTCATTTTTTTTTAATTGCAACAAGTTTTCTCATTCTTGAACGATTCTAATTTAATGGTGGTCGAACCTGTTGGAATTGTTGTGCAGCATTCAGCTGTTGCTGCAGTAGTTTCAGTTGGAACACAACAAAGCGAAATATCATCTCGTGGTCCTGCGCTTTCAAATTCCGAATCTTCTTTTGTATAAAAGATTTCCCATGCATTTCCATCAGGATCATAAACCCAAACTTTGTCTTGCACTGCATAACAGCATGTTGTGTTCATTTCATCAATTAGAAGCAAACCTGATTGACGGAGCCTCTCTCCAATTGCCAGTACATCTTTAGTATCATTCACTTGAAACCCCAAATGGTTAAGAACCCCACTTTTTTCGAATAAACGAACATTTAAAGAAAAGTGTAATGCTGGGTCTTCAAGCTCAAATTTGGCATAATTCTCTTTAATTTTAGTCGGCTCTGTTCCGAAAAAAGCTTTATAAAAATCCAGGGATTTCTGGAGATCACTACAGTTTACTGCTACGTGCATTCTTTTTATCATATTCAGTTCCCCTCTTTCACAAACTGCTCTATCCGGTTTTTAATGGAATCTCGAACTTCACGAAATTTAGCCATTACTTCTAATTCTGTACCAGTTGCTTTTGCCGGATCTTCAAATCCCCAGTGCCATCGCTCTGCTTTATCATTACGTACGACTGGGCAATTATCATTTGCATGGCCGCAAAGCGTAATGATGTAATCGGCTTCTTGAAGGATTTCAGGGTCAATTACATCTGATGTGTGATTGGTAATATCAACGTTAGCCTCTTCCATAACTTCCACTGCTCGAGGGTTAAGTCCATGTGCTTCCAATCCAGCACTCCTAACTTCATATTTGTGACTACCCAACGCTTTCAGAAACCCGTCTGCCATTTGGCTTCTGCAGGAGTTTCCTGTACAAAGAAAATACACCAGTTTCTTTTCCATTTGCTATCAATTCTCCTATTCATGTAATAGTTTATATGTCAGTGAAGCAGCTATAGCACCAAGAACAGTTGCCACTAAATACACCCATAAATGTTGCGTTACGCCTGAAATGATAGCCGGTCCCAACGACCGTGCTGGATTCATGGAGGCTCCGCTTATAGGACCAGCAAACATTGCCATGAGTCCAACTGTGCCTCCAATTGCCATACCAGCGAAGCTTTTGACTGCTTTACCATAAACGATTGTCCCTCAGTTGAATTGGGCAGTGTGGCACTTAAATTCGCAATATTGCCAAATAGCAAACGAAGTGTGTAACTTTCGGCATTCGCTGCGGCAAACTGTATGACGATATAATATAGGCTATCTCTTGCCGTCATATCGCCACGCACCATAAAAACGATTGTAACCGCGGGAGTAAAAATGAGCACCTGAAATATGCCCAAACGTATATATGAGAGCCATAACGGCCACTGCAAGTAGCCTCTTCTTCATTCTTAACATTAAATCAAAAAAAATTGATTTATTTTTCAAAAAAATTTAGCAGCAATCGCTACCATCATTCCGGGCAGGTTTAAAAATGCAGCATAACTGCTCAGACAGGATTCTACTTACTTCTGTTTGATTGATCTCGTAATAACTCCAGGTTCCGCGCGTTTCCTTTGTAATTATTCCTGCATCCAACAGAATTTTCAAATGATATGAGAGTTTAGACTGTGGCATATCGACGATCTCTGTAAGGTCGCAGACGCAGGTGTTTCCGCGTTGAGTAAGCTCATACATGATCTGTAATCGCTTTTCATCAGCAAGTGCTTTAAATTTGGACTCGTATTCTTTTAAGAATACGTTCGGCTCATTGGCTTGCTTAAGCGGTATTTCTTTAATCATTGGGTCTCCAACCCTTCTTCGTACTTTAGCAGCAGTTGCAGCAAACTGCTTGAGTTTGTACATCTGTTGAAGTAGTATTAACTGCAGCTTTAAACTTTGAAATAAGAGATTTGAATATTTGAATCTGATCTCTGTCACTACTTTCTTGCCAAGCAGCAACTGCTTCTTTTTCGATTTCCAGTTTACGCTGCAGCATCTCGCTTTCCAACGAGTAAAAGTTCAAATTCATTGTCATTCCTCTCGTTCATTTAATCAATTTTTTTTGATTTAATCTGCAACCTAAATTTACCACTACTAAATTGTGGAGTCAATACATTTATCAAAAAAAATTGATTAAAAGAAATAATCCGGATATTACCAGTAAGTAATACGCGGATCCAAGTGTTATTAATCAATTGGCCAGAGCCAGGGGCTTGGGCATCAATTAGAACTAGCTTGGAAACCCTGTGACTTTGATGTCTCGCTGCTGTAGATCGATCCGAATTCAAACTAAACTAAATAACCATTCGTCCATTATTGACGAATGGTTATTTAAATTAGAGACCTCGATGGACGTTATTTTCCCACCAAGAAAGCGGCAACCTCCGCCAGACGCGTGGCGAAGCCCCATTCATTGTCGTACCATGTCGCGACAGACAAGAGTTCACCTTCCACGTGAGTGAGCGGTAGATCAATGATCGATGTATGCGGATCACCGACGATGCGCGAAGACGCCCATTCTCCTTCAAGCACATCCATAACGCCTTTCAGATCGCCTTCTCTCGAGGCGCGGCGAAACATATCATTCGCTTCCTGCACAGTGCACGGCTTCTCCGTGATCAGGTTAAGTTCAGCTATACTGCCCGTGCGGGTCGGTATACGGTACGCTTTGCCCGTGATCTGCAGATCCGGCCAGATGAACTTAAGTGCCCTGGCCGCGCCGGACGAAGACGGAATGATGTTCTCAGCCGCCGCCCAAGAGTCTCGGCGATCACGCATCGGCTGATCCGTCAAAGATTGCGTGTTCGTATAGGAATGGACTGTTGAGAACAGTCCGAATTTGATTCCGTAGTTTTCTTTGACCAGCTTGATGACAGCAGCCAAAGCGTTAGTCGTGCAGCTAGCCACGCTGATGATTCGGTGCTTTTCTGGATCGAAACTGTCAAGATTAATACCCTTCAGCAATACGGCGTCGCAATCATCGAGGGTTTTACTTGGCCCGCTAATTAGCACACGTTTGGCGCCTCGGTCCAAATGCATCTGTGCGACGGAACGAACAACGGCGCGGCCTGTACAATCGACGACGAGCTCCACACCGAGCTCCTTCCAATCTGGCACTTCCTGCGAAGAATTTATATAAATAATCTCTCGTCCGCCGATGACAATTACACCCTCTTTGGTGAATACGTCCTCGTGCCAACGCTTATAGTTTGAATCCACTTCAAACAGTGCTGCAAGCGTTCCCTCATCCTTGATATCCGATACTGAAACCGGAACGAAGAGCTTATCCTGAAGTGCTACACGCAAGAGTATTCTGCCAATGCGTCCAAATCCAAAAATTGCAATTTTACCCATTCCTCATCCTCCATTTACCTGTTGTTCTCGATGACAATTGAAAGAAGCACTACTTTCCCCTCCAATTAATACATTATTCCCCGAATATTTGTTTTAATAATCACTTCAATTTCTGGTTTTGGATAACCTTCCTGTTCAATATTCTCCGGATCCTTTAATGACCACATAATGGTAGTTATATATTCGCCATCTGGTACACGAACTTCATCAAATTCCGTTACCAGCTCTTCCCCAGTTGCTATTATTCTGTATATGATAGAAAGAGTTGCTGTATTTGCAGCAATGTTTCTATCAACAATATTAACAGTACTACTATTGCCTGGCTGAAGCTCAACACCTAAAGCAATGTTACCTGTATTGAAATTTTCACCGGTTTCAACACCATTCGTAACAGTTCCTTGTGCTAATCCGATCTTGCAAACGTACAATGTTGATTCATTGTTTAGCCCAAACTCTTTCGTGCACTGCGCTTCCATATATGCCTTGTACTGCTTTTCAAAATCTTCTCTTTTTAGTTCCTCTGTTTCTAATATCTCTACTTCTGGCATTAGTTTGAATCTCTCCTTACCTATTTCGGGTTAAATTTTATATGCTCACCTTTCAAACTGTATATCTCCTTTGTGTTCTTACGTATCTTAATGTACCCAGTAAATGGGTTATTAACTAAGAATATATGTACACAAAAATAACGGCCCATGAAGACAGCCTTCTTCTGATACGTATTAAGGTATAGTTTTTATTGGTTAAATAAAGGGTTTTGGACCTCCGCGGTTAGCTGGAAAGAAGCGGAAGCAGATGAGCAAACGTCATGTTGAGGGGGGGACGATCGAGTATAAGGAAAATCAATTAGTGGAGTTTTGGACCAATTGTGACGGGCTAAGACTTGATTAGATAAAGTCCTAGCCAGCACTGTATGCGCTTCTTTATTTTTCAAGAAAACCAGTAGAAGGATTTGTTATGAAGAACCCTGGATCAGGTACATAGAAATACTGAATCCAAACGCCATCTAACAGGGGTTCGCGTTTATCTAAGATGATATCAATATCTTTGTCTGTTTTCACGATTTCATCATGTTCAGTAGGTGTATCCAGCTTTATATCATAATGACCATGATCGCCATGATTCTGAGTTATAAACACACGAATCATCTTCCCACCAACCGCTTCTTCACTATTCAGCATATTGTTTAATACAGTTGCAGCGTTTCGATTGATTTTACATTTCATAGTTCTGTCCTCTATTCTTATTTTATTACTGTAATTTTATTGATTACAGTATGATTTGTCAAGTTATAGTACTCCACAATAATTGACAAAGTGAATGCTAATGCCTTAATTTTAAAAACGAAGTTGCATAATAATGAGCAAACAGCGATTCTGATGAATAAAAAGGGTTTTTTATCTACCCCACTCTCCGACATTGTTGAAGTTACTGGCATGCAAAAAGGTGGGCTCTATAACCACTTTAAAGATAAAGAAGAACTGGCTCTATTAGCATTCGATGAATGCAATCGAATCATTCATGATTACATTGCAAAGGAACTTAACCATACGAACACATCAAAAGAACGAATAGTAACATTTATCGAATCCTAATTTTCCTTTGGAGAGAATCCTACTCTTCCTGATACTAAGCAATCCGCGGGCAAGGTTCCGATTCTTTTCCTAGAGGTCCTGTTAATCTATTTGCAAGATTTATTGGACCCAATCCTATAACAGCGGCGAATCCCGTACCGCGGTATCCTTCCATCCATCCAACGGCTTTTCTTAGTCCGTTCACTACGGTTATAGGCGATGTACATATCTCCGATAAAGTGTTTGTTGCGCCTAGCGCAACGCTTAGAGGTGATGAGGGAACACCATTCTTTATCGGTTCGAGCTCTAATATTCAGGATGGCGTGATTTTACACGGTTTAGCTAATACAACGATTCAGGTGGCAAACAAGTCGTATTCTATCTTTATTGGCAACAGAGTCTCTATAGCTCACGGGGCTATTATTCACGGGCCTTGCTTGATTGAAGATGATGCATTCGTCGGTTTCAAGGCTATTGTCTTTAATGCGTATGTTGGCCGAGGCTCCTACATCTCGAACGATGCGCTTTTGACCAACGGAGTGCGGATAGCCCCTAACCGGTTTGTCCCTCCTGGCGCGCATATTGACACCCAGGCTAAGGCGGATTCGCTAGTTGCTGTACCCAAAGATGCCAAGGAGTTAGCACAACAGGTTATCCGGGTGTACTCGGAATTCCCTCCCTCCTATGATGCCATGTTTGGCACTCACCGCTGCTCCTGCGGAATCGCATATAACCATGCGAAACTATTACGTTAAACATAAAGGCCGAGAATTTTCCGTATAGGAAGTTCTTGGCCTTTATTCATTTTGCGGAGATGTTAGAACATAAAGTCCAACATCTCTTTTCGGTTACTTATAGGGTTACCGTTTTCGTTGCAACTTTTTCTTTTGCTCACATGACAGACACGTCCGTCAACAGAACGAGTTCCTTAGTTTTAAATGCTAAGGGCTCTAATTCTAAGGACTCCGTTTTTTCCACATTTTTTGGCAGAGCTGACTTTTCTTCAATGGCTTTATGCTGCCTTGATTCAAGATTCTTTGCACGTTTCATGGTTATGAACTATGGTGCTAGTAGAACAAAACTGTTAAAATCTCTATCTTTATGCCTTCCAAAAGAAACAATACCATTTCAAGAACGTTTGATCAATAAAAATGAATAATGGTATCGATTCGAAAATGGATAGCCATTGAAGTGGGTGCCCCAATAAAAAAACGAAGCACACAAAAAGTGCGCTTCGTTTCTTTCAATGTACTGTCAGCTTTCAGCAGCTGCCTTCTGAGCAGCAACCTTTCGGCGATATTCCAATGCCGGCAATCCGCCCCAACCCCAGTTGTCCGTGTCTACTTCGTCAATCACAACGAAAGTCGATTCCAACGGCTTATTAAGCACCTTAAGCAGCAATTCGCTTACGCCCTTGATAAGAGCTGCTTTTTCTTCGGCAGTCACTGAATCTCGGTCCGGCGTCGTGCCCTCTCGTGTGACTTGAATGTTTACGATCGGCATAAATAGTCTCCTCCATTCATTTACTATCGTATTTTTGCTTCACTTCTTCATCTACAATTAGTGCCCCGCACTTTGACCGCCATCAACATGAAGAATTTCACCAGTTACGAACTTCGCTGAATCTAGGTATAGCACGGCATCAACAATCTCTTGCTGCTCACCCATGCGTCCCATTGGATGCAGCTTAGACAAGAATTCGAATGTTTCAGGAGCATGCATTGGCGTTTTGATTACGCCTGGGGAGATCGCGTTTACGCGAATGCCACGTTTCGCATATTCGATCGCCAAAGCTTTCGTCGTCGAGTTCACGCCGCCTTTCGTCAAGTTCGCAAGCGCGGAAGGCACTTGCTCCGATGGCGAATCCGTCAGGCTAGTCGTGATATTGATGACATGGCCTGCACCTTGTTTCAACATTTGCACAAGTGCGCGCTGGGTCAGGTGGAAAAAACCGACGACGTTCGTGCCCATATATCGCGTGAATTCCTCTTCCGTGTATTCCGTGAACGGCTTCGCGATGAAAATGCCCGCATTATTGATCAATGTGTCAATTCGGCCGAACTTAGCCAATGCTTCGTCGACTAGACGCTGAGCGACATTGGACTCCATGACATCACCAGCTACGATATGCACTTGCTTGCCTGTAGGATCAATATCTTTCGCGGCATCGGCCAACGCTTGTTCACGTCGTCCGTTGATTACGACATTTGCACCGCGCTTCACCAATTCGACTGCCATTGCTTTACCCAGTCCACTGCTGCCACCAGTAATCACATATACTTTATCTTGATTGCTCATTTTATTTTCCTCCCGGGCTCTATTATTATTGTTGCTCAAAACGTTTGGGTTGATGCTCAACTGCCTTTATAGGACGGTTTCTTACTGCTGTTTGAATGCATTGATCAGATCTGCAGGCGACTGAAGGCCAGTTAATGTGTGATTATCGTTGATGATGTAATAAGGAACGCCTCTGATACCAAGCTTCTGCGCATCGCGCTGTCCTTCTTCCACATGGTCAAGTCCTTCTCCGTCTAGGAGCCTTGCCTTTAGTGCCGCGGGATCATTCATGATCCCAGTCGCTTGCGCGATTTCCACAAGCTTGTCCACATCGCCAATATTAACGCCTTCCTCAAAATATGCTGTATATAATCGCTCGAGTATTTGTGACTGCAGATGCCCCGGCGTAATGGCAATCAGTTGATGAGACAATACGGAATTCGGCGTATATTTGACCAAATCCATATTATAATTCAGGCCAAAATGAGCGCCTGTTTGATTATATTGTTTCATTCTTGCTTCGAATTGGGCTTCTCCACCTAAGCGGCCGATCATAACTTGACGGTAATCTTCGCCTTCCTTGCGAATACCAGAATTCAGCTGAAACGCATGATAGCGAACTGTAGCATTCATGCCTTCAGGCAGGTCTTTTAAAGCAGTTCTCAAGCTAGCATCACCCATTCGGCACCATGGGCACACTGTATCCATATATACGTCGATCGTTACGTTTTTCATTTACGCCACCTCCACAGGTTTAACTGTCTTAATGTGCTCTACATACGCTTTGCTGCTTTGTGCCAAACGCTCAGGCGTTACGTCGGAAGTGTCGTTAACCGAGAAGTGCGGCAAGTACACGGCGCTGATGAAACGCGCGCTGGCTTGAATCGGAGCCAAAATTTGTTCCAATGTTAAACGGTTAGATCCAGTAGGTTGATACGATTCTGTTGTGCCATAAGTTGAGATAGCTACGCCAATTTCTTTGCCGGTTGTTGCTGTCGCTTCCGGACCATAAGCCCAGTTGTATTGCAGAACTGTATCGAACCATGTTTTGAGTAGCGGCGGCATGTTGTACCAGTAAAGCGGGTATTGGAAAATGATACGGTCATGCGTTTCGACCAGCTGTTGTTCACGCTGAACATCGATGTTGGCGCTTGGATATTCCTTGTACAGCTCGTGGATTGTGATATCACCATTCTCCCTTAGTTCATCAACCCATGCTTGGTTCCAGTTGGATGATTCCAGGTTAGGGTGTGCTACGATTACGAGTGTTTTCATATGATTAGCTCCATTCAATTCATAGATTTTTTGAAAATGTTCTTACTTGCTGTCTACCTATTAAAAGGTAGATTAAACATAAAAACTATCAATCTCATTCTCTTTACTCGCAAAATACTAATGAATACTCGAGTTGGTGCGTATGTCGACTTTCATCTCAGTATGCGAAAAACTGTATTGTTTTTGTTCATGTATGGATTCTACCTTTCAGTAGATAGAATGTCAAGAGCCTTTTTCGGTAATACTAGTATAAAGACTTGATAAATTTTCAATTCATATAGCGATATTTCAGGAGTTTCTTCAAATTTGAGATTTTCTCCAACAGCTTCTCGCCAACATTCGTTTCCCTATGATAGAGAGTTATGGACAACGCATCTACCTCTCTACAATAGGGGATTTTTGCGCTTCACCACGCAAAACACACATTTTTTAACAAATATAGTTAATTATTAATTCTAAAAATAGCATGTTCTATTGACCTATAGTTCACTCGTTAGCGGAAAGGCGATTGCATTTTGATAATTTTTAGTATTATTATATCAATCGCTAAACAGACTAAGTACCAAAACCCAATAAAACTGTTATTAACCTGAAATTGTAATTTACGATATCATCGTATCCGAGAAAATGTTTCCGATCCCCCACTCTCATAAGAACCACCCTATTTCATTTTAGAATGATATTCCTATGAAAAACTATAATCAATCCCAAAATACTCCAATATTAACTTTCCATCGAATCTTTCATAATCTTTAAACACTCTTTGATGGGATCAGTTTCAACCTCTCTTGCACTATATTTACTGATAGCACAAAAGTGCTACATCTAGATCGAAAGGCTCAATTTAAATGGATTTTACAGGATATTTGCAATTAAATGGCGAATGTTTCCATATGAGGTTAGGGTTAACTGTAAAGTGAGGTGAAAGCTCTTGAAATGCCTCGTCATTACATTAATATTGCTTATATTTCCTTTTTTGGCGGGAATCCATTCAGCTCATGCGAAGGAAACCTTGAATTGTTGTATCGAGTCATTGAATAAAATCATTCAACCGATAGCAGAAACAGTAACTGATAAGCTGAATCCTATTGCAGATGCGGCTGGGAAGCTGACGGATAAAGTTGTACAGCCGGTCGCAGAAACGGTAACTGATACGTTGAATCCAATCACGGATACGGCTGGGGAACTCACGGATAAAGTTGTGCAACCGGTTTCAAAATTGTTGACTGATACGCTGCAACCGGTCACGGATGAGACAGGGGAATTGACAAATAAAGTTGTGCAGCCGGTCGCAGAAACGGTGACTGACACGCTGAAACCGGTCACGGATGCGGCTGGGGAACTGACGGATAAAGTTGTGCAGCCAGTCGCAAAGACGTTAATTGATACGCTGAAACCGGTCACGGATGCGGCATCGGACCTGACAGATAAGCTTGTTCAGCCAGCCGCAAAAACGGTGACTGACACGCTGAAGCCTATCACTGATGTGGTAGAAGAGCTAACGAATGCGGTTGTACAACCAGTCGTAGAACCGCAGAAGCCGTTCGCGGAAGATGTTGGTGTGCAGTCGGTGTTGTACTTGGATAGTTCGCCCCCTGGGAATGACTCTCTGGATAAATCATCGACTCTCAAAGATAGTCCTTTGGGAATAATACCTTCGCCCACTCCCTTATTGCCTGTTGAGAGCCAATTAGAAACTGCGGGAGGTTCATATACCATAGCAATTCAATCGATACCGAAGCCTACGCCGCTTTTATCCATGGAAAAAGGTCACCAAACGGCAATCGTGAATTCGTCAAATAAATTTATATCTGCAAAAACAAGTCAATTTCCGGAAAGAGAACCGTTCCCGACTATACCGTTATCAGAACCTACACTGCCACCATCTGCATCAAATGTAGACTCGCTGTTGCCTTTGCCTGCTAGTGCCAAAAATGGCAAGGCGAAATCTTCGTATGCAGGAAGTGATTTCAAAGCGGTTCTGATTGATAAATCCGATCCTATGATACCGTATAGCCGAATGTCATGGCATTGCCGGATCCGACATTATTTAAGTTGGTCTCATGCTCCGCCGCTCCGTCCTCCTGTCGCTCCTGCTCTCGATTATTGATTCAGCCAATCGAGAACAAAGGAGTGTAATTAAGAATGAGATGCACAAAAGCCAAGATCAAGTTAACGTTAAACGACAAACTGATTATTGTGAATGCTTTGGTACAATGGTCAAAGAAGACGGGAAGTCGGTTTCAGTCCAGAATGAACCGCGAGCTGGCGAAAAAAATGATAAACAAAAATGTGATAGACACTTTCGATGGTCAGGAGCTAACCATGATGGCAATTGCTTTGGAACAGGCGGCGGGCAGCTCACCGAACCCTCAGTATAAGCAAATGTACAAGCAAATGGCTCGGAAATTGATACTTGAAAAGAAAGAATTCCACCGGATTGCATTTCAAGAGTTATCTAAGCGTTATCTGTATAACTAGTTAAACAAGTACTTCGTTGTGGTAAAATAAAGTTTTTTCTTAGACTGCTCTTATGATTAGGTCAGCGGTAGCCCTGGACGTGAACATAGTCCTTGACTACCGCTTTTTTATTGATCACATATTATAAAAAATCACGCGATTTACACGGCCATAAATGGGACAATGTTCTTATCACCCGACAAGTAAAAATACCAAAAAAAGATTGGAATACCGGAAAAACAACCCCTCTTTTGAAATAAGTCATTAACGGATCTAACTAATTCTTAAAAAGGTGGTTTACTTTTAATATGAATAAAAAAAGAATTATGTCTATACCCAATCGGGCTATTCTAAGTCGCACTTCAATTTTTCTATTTGACCGTTATTCAGAAAGAACTTATACAGCCCGATTACTTCGTTACCAGCAAAATCTCCTTTAAACAAAACGCGCATATCGACGACAACGTCGTTGACGGTGTATTCAATAATATCCGTATGAGTGTTCGTTCCAACGAAATAAGTAGTAAAGTAGTCTACAATCTCCTTCTTGCCCACAAGATCTCGTCCTAAAGAATCTTCCTCAATCCGTCCATTGCTAGAGAACGTCCGAGCATATCCTTCGACATCGTGCCGGTTCGAAGCTTTTAAGTATTCCACTACAACCGCTGGTAAAACCGATTTAGTCATTACACATCCCCCTTAAAATCAGCACAAGTAGGGTCACTGCCCTCTTTAACTGTTTCTAACCTATATCTCATCATATCAATCTGTCTCATCAAGCTGGTTCTCACACGTTCAGGCTCAACCTTTTCCAGCAGACTGCCGAAGGAAAGCAAGTAGCCGTTTAGCCATGCTCCCTCCGGAAGCTCGACTGAAACGGTGTACGAACCATCATCATTCACAGTAATTGCCGCCGCGTCAAATTCGTCATACACTCTGTATGCACCTTTGGCTGATATCTTTATTGTCACTAGCACCGATTCACGAACCGCATGTTCTTCCGCCAACTCAATAGCCGCTACAACTGGTCTCGTTATAAAGTGGCTGTCCATGACGATGACATCTTTCATCCGACTTATTTTGAATACACGGTGACCTGCGCTCGCCAAACAATAGGCAGACAAGTACCACGATTTACTCTTGTATAGAAGCTGAACCGGTTCTACTTTTCGGAGACTCTCATGGCCTGCACCGTTATAATACCGGAATTCAATTAGTCGACAATCGGTAATCGCTTGGCGAAGCTGCGGAAAAAGTTGCCGCCGCTGTTCCTCGCTTCCCCATGGCGAAAAGTCCACTTCAAGCCACTGACTTCCATCTTTTTTAAACAACGAGCCCATTTTATGCAACACCGCATGAATATCCGGATAACTTGCCGCAGCCAGACTATGCAGCGCAGCCAGAATATCTTCCTGTTCCCTGTCAGTCAACATAGAAGCATGAAAGGAATAACCTTCAAGCAGCGAGATTCCCCCCCCTTTGCCTTTGCTGGCATACACAGGAATGCCGGCGGCACTCAGCGCATCGATATCCCGGTAGATCGTGCGGGTGGATACCTCGAAATGCGCGGCCATTTCGCCGGCGGTTACTGTTTTCTTTCTCAAAAGTATATACAAGATTTCAAAAAGTCGGCTCACCGCCATTGCCTTTCACCTCGTAATTCTGTCGACTATCAGGCAAAATATACTAGTCCCGTGTTATCAAAGTGATTATGTTCCGTTAGGAAGGCTGCACAGTTGGTCGAACAATCATCTCATTAACACTCGTATCGGTCGGTTCATTAATCGCAAACGCGATCGCTCTGGCAATGCTATCCGGCGAAATAGCGAAGTGGTTCATTTGATCAACCCAACCCTTAATTTCATTATTGCTGATAGACTCAGTCAATTCCGTAGCCGTAACTCCCGGAAAAACGATCGTCGTACGGATGTTGGAGGTTGGTCCTTCCTCCTGACGAACCCCTTCGGAGATAGCCCTGACGGCAAACTTGGTACCGCTATATACAGCAGCCGTAGGATCTACCCTGTAACCGGAGACAGACGACACGGAAATAATATGTCCAGATTTCTGCTCTCTCATTTTAGGCAGCACTGCAGCGATACCGTACAGAACACCCTTTATATTGATGTCAACCATCATATCCCATTCCTCAATCTTCAATTCATGAAGAAACGAAAGCGGCATGATTCCGGCATTGTTAATAAGAACATCGATTTGTCCGTATTCTTGTACTGCATAATTGGCGAGATTACGCATCTCCCCCGCTGATGAAACATCTGTTTTAACGTATACCGCGCTACCGCCACTTTGTTGTATTTGCTCAGCAATCGACTTCAACCGATCTTCCCTTCGTGCTGCTAGCACAACTTTTGCTCCGTTTTTAGCCAACAAAAGAGCCGTTGCTTGCCCTATGCCACTCGATGCTCCAGTGATAATAACTACTTTAGATTGAATATTTTCCATTATGTTTCTCCTCCTTATCAATGGTGGACTGCGTTTTATTCGCAATCTCACAGATAATATAACCTTTTGAATTGGACAACAGTGTGTCATATTATAAAATAGGTTACAAGTTAATTTGTTAATAGTGAGTTCAAGCTACTTACAACGTAAAACGGCTCTTAATAGTTCTGAGGCTATAATCGTTAAATAAAGTCAACTTTGCGGTCATTTAGGCAACCATGTCGGAACAAATTCTTGTCAACTCGACAAATAAATTAATAAGCTTGTTTTAACCGGATCTCTCCCATTCCCCAAAAATAAAAATGACTGCCCCCGGGGGCAGTCGATTAGAAGTCTATTTTTTAATTACAACAAGATTTCTCATTCTTGAACGATTCTAAAACTGATAAAAACCACTTTCAAGCCACTAAGAGTTTGGTATCGACATTGGCATCGATAAAAAATTGAAACTATGTGTGCTTGAAGTGAATACCTCACCGGATCCCTATATTTTCAACCAATTACAAGATATGAAGATGTTCCTCAAAGCTCTGTATTACGCGCGAGCGAACGGTCGGTTTTTACATCTGCGACGTAAGTAAACTAAAAACTCCAATGCATCTTAACATGGGATTGGAGTTTTTAACATGCGATTAGATTAAGACAAATCTAAGAATTTGACGAAGAAAAAGAAATCTAAACACGATAAATCCTCTTTCATTCATGAATTTAATCCTTATTCTGTTTAACCCTCTTGCCACGACGCGCGCATTAAAAACGGTGGTTGTTCCATTGGCGTTTCTATAAACTATGCCATAAAATTGGTTAACAAAAAGCATCATATATCAACTCCTTTCAAATGAGTTAATATATCTTATTCTCTAGATTCATAGATGTGAGGGCGGGTTTCATAGATTACTATGGTTAAGATTCTCTAATTATATTTCTAAGCAGCGGTCACTGTTATCCGAATACTTAGTGGAAATTTCATATGGTTGTAGCATTTCCTTACCTTACCATGGATTTTTTGTTTGCTTTCTCCAAAACCCATAAAGTTATGACCCCCATAGAAAAAAGCAATATTCCAAAGAATAAAATCATCCCAACAAGAGGAATGTTCATGAGAGCGACTATTAAGATCAAACCCGTTAATGAAATAAACCAGTTTGAACGACCAAACGTACCTTGAATTTTTTCGCCTACAATAATACTTAAGGCTGCCATACCGATAATGAAAGCTAACAATACTAAAACGAGTAATAAAATTGCTAATGGAATCCCTATGACTGTAACAAGTAAAAGCACGGTTAGTGCTACCAAAATAACACTACTGAAAAAACCTATATACAATAAGCGACCAGGTGACTGCCGCGCATGTGTCATGAATGGTTGTATCCGCTGTTTAAGGATTAGTATTGTCAATAAGGGCAGTAAAATCAAAATTATACTGATGGTTAATTGCAATAACCATGTCCCAATGACTAGTCCTCCACCAATCAACAGACTATTTTGAGTAGCTTTATCGAAGGATAAATTGATGATCTCATCAGATATGAATGCTCCTTGCTCTTGCTGTATCTTTCCACCTACAACTAAAACAAAACCATTTACCTTTGCAGATGATTTTAAATGTAGGTCTCCGTTAAAAACAATAACTGAATCGTTCACAGTTCCCCATATGGTCGTATCTGCACCGACAACCACTACATCATCAACCACCTGATTCGCAGGCACAACCGTATCTTGATGTTCAAAAATCCCTTTTGCCATAGCATTCGTCGGTATTGTAAATAAAAGGGTACAAAACATCAGTGCAATGAAAAATAACCTTTTCTTCTTCACCAATTAGCCCCCTTAAACCCACTTCTTTTTAGCACTTGTTTTATTGAAATGCTCGATGCAACAATGAGAACGATCGAAAGCCCGATTAAGCCAGCAATGATATAAGTGTGCGAGCCTAAGATGTCTCCGAATACATGAATTAAATTATAAGCAACTTTAAGCATGATCGAACCAAATTTAAATAGATAAGATCCCATAACTACCAAAACGATTGTAATGAAACACAAAAGACCTATAACTGGAAACAACAGCCAATTGCTTCCTTTAGAAACATTTTCGGGTGTAGTTTTCAACGCAATTGCGTTTATTACCTTGTTTTCAAATCCTTCTGGAGCCTCAATCGAATGAAAGACAGTAAATACTTGAGTTCTAATTCCCGATAAATCGCTTAGCAATTCACTACATTCCGGGCATGTATCCAAATGTTCTTCGACTTGTCGTCGTTCAGTCTCAGACAATTCGTTATCCATGTAGGCAGATAGCTGATCCTCTATATGGTTTGACATCTTAATCCTCCAATTCACGAATCATTTCTTTACGTAACAATAGTCGCGCTGCACTAATACGTGATTTTACAGTACCGAGAGGAATGTTTAACATCCCTGAAATCTCATCATAAGAATAACCCTCAATTTCTCTAAGGACAATGGCTTCTCTGTGTTCAGGACTCAAATTTCCCATCGCTTCTTCAATCGTCATTCGGAGATCTCTTCGTTCCATATCGTTATTTGAAATCTGTGTTTCGATCAATTCGCCAGATACTGAATTCGTTTTCTTTTGTTTTTGTATTCGGTCAAAGCATAAATTGGATACAATACGTTTTAACCACGATACAAAGGCATAAATATTATCTAATTTAGAAAGTGAGTAAAATGCTTTAACAAATGCTTCTTGAGAAACGTCCTCTGCCTCCATACGATCCGCAAGCATTCCATAGGAATAACGAAAAACGATATCTTTATAACGTTTGACGAGTATGGCGAATGCTTCTTTGTCACCGCTTTTCGCCTTAGTGATTACATCATATAATTCTTGATCCACGCATGCTCTTCCCCCCGCAGTACCATCCATCGATACAAAAGACTTAAGATCAAGTTAAAAAGTTCACCTTGTTGTTTCGGATTAAGCGATAAATTTCCAACATTAAAATATTCAGACTTAGCCAAACCCCTCCAAATACATATCCCGCAACTACGTCACTTGGATATTGAATGTCAAAATAAATACGGCTAATACCAACGAGAAATGAGACAGCAATAACGAGGAGAAAAGCAATAGTGCGAACCCATGTAATACTGACGTGTCGAACCAATAGGTAGGTAGCAAAACCTAAGAATATAATTGTAAGTAACGTTTGTTCACTTGGGAATGAATTTAAGAGGTTATTAGGTCCTACACGATGAAAAATCCTCCGCAACCCTACATCCCAAATTTCTCCTCCAATTAAAACAAGCATTAAGAATTTAGTCTCTAAGATACGGTCTTTCCCTTTTATCACTATCCAAATAAGAGATAACGCCGATATTGTCAGGAGTACTTGTAACGATGATAAAGATGTGAAACCACTCATCCATGTTCCCCAAGCTTCATCAAAAACCGCGTGAACAATATAGCGTGTGACTTCATCAAAATCAGCAAATTCTTTTGCTAAAAAGTCTTGAACTAATCCCGCCATAACAATGAAAAGTGTGAGAAACACGACAAAAGATATTAATACTAGAAATTTAACCCTACCTAAAGAACGGAACGTTTTTACACCTTTGGTTAGTCCAATTATAAGAATTTCAAATAGTTGAGTTTTATATTTTTTAACTACATAGAACATAATGAAAATCACAGCCGCAATAATCCCAGCAATGAGCAAATATTTCGTGATCGTATGCTGGTACTGCTCCCATTTGGGACCGAGAATTTTTCCAAGTGAGATAAATGTGCCCGTCCATACAAATGCTCCTATACAGGAATAAGCTAAATATGTTCGATAGGGCATGCGCGTAACTCCAGAGAAATACCCTGTGAAATGTCGAACACCAGGGATGAAAGCTGTAATTATTAAAAGTTTATTTCCATAGCTCTCGAACCATAACGATGTCTTTTTTAACTTCTCAGGTCCAAAATGAAATCTCGAACCATATTTATTGATAAATGGCATCCCTAACCGATATCCAATCCAATAAGATAATGTCATACCGATTGTCGAACCAATTCCTGCTGTAAGAATACTTAAAGTCCAATTCATGTCTCCTTGGAATACCATAAGCCCTACATATGTCATAAGAACTTCACCTGGTAATGGCAAGGCCAGAAATTCGAGTAGAAGAGCAATTCCTAAGACAAAATACCCATACTGATCCACTAAATTTTGAATGAAGTGTGTCATGTTTACCCCCACGAATATCATAGCAAAAAAATTTATTATAGCTTAGAGAAGTTCGTCTTATACGTTGTTACTTTTTGCATACTTTTGATAAAAAATACCCTTGAGCTTTATACTCAAGGGTATTCGTCAAACCATAAATCTCCCCTTAAGATTGATCGATTGTGGTCTTAGGATTCTTTTTTACTAACCACTCATAAAACGTAGGGATAACAAGGAAGCTATTTAAAGTTGAAGTGATCATACCGCCTATCACGACGATACCCAGTGTTTGCGAAATAACCGTATCCGAACTATGCGTCAATGCCAGTGGCAATAGCGTTAAGATAGTTGTGCCTGCAGTCATGAAGATCGGTCTTATCCGCGAGAGACTACCTTGCATAATTGCATCCTTGATAGCCATACCTTCTTTACGGTTTCTCTCAATTTTATCAATCAATACAATGCCATTTGTGACGACAATACCGGTTAACATCAAGACACCGATAAGCGCAGCTAAGTTCCATACCCCGCCAAAGAGCATAAGGGCAAGCACAACACCGCTAAGAGCAAGTGGAATGCTTAACAGTACGGCTAGAGGGGCTCTCCACCCCTTAAAGACTCCGCTAGTAATCAGTAATACAAGTAAGATGGAAAAAGCAACGGCAATGGACATATCCACAATCATTTGTTTTACTTGCTCCGTGATACCACCTGTCGAGTACGTTACTCCACTTGGTAGTCCGATGCTTTTCAGTTTCTGGTCAACAGCGCTTGAAACTTTACTGATATCAGTTGAAGTGATTTGTACGGTAACCGTTGAAAAGGATTGCCCATCACGTTCCTGAATAGATGACGGAGCTTGATTAGGAGCAATGGTTGCCAATTGATCGATTCTAAATTTGTGCCCATCTGCTCCACTTACTGTTTCAGAGGCAAGTGCTCCAAGTACATCAGTTGACGTTGCATTAGTATTGGGTACGCGAGTGATGTACAGATCCACTGGAATCAACTTATGATCTACCTGAATATCAAAGTCTTTACCGCCAATCATGTATTGCCCAATTACTTTCATAACGTCCTGAACGTTCACTCCGGCTTGCTGGATTTTTGCTCGATCGAGTGTAATTGCATATTTAGGTGTTCCGTTTGTTAGATCAGTTGCCCCTTGTACGCTAAGACCTTGCACTTCAACTAACTTGCTTCTAACGAGTTGCGCAGCGTCATCAAGTAGTTTCTGGTCTGCTCCGGAAAGCATAATTTTCATCTGTTTATCATCACCAGCAATACTTTGATTCGATACGGTATAAACTACTTTTTGATTTAATTGGGGTAATGATTTTTGCAAATCGGAAATGACAGCATCTACGTCATTTCTATCCTTTAATGCAACAGTCATATTGGCTATGTTCGGCAGCTGAATAAATCCACCCCCAGCATCAAATACATCATCGGCTTGTGGCATCATGGTTGATCCGAAATTGGCTGAATAAGAAGCAACATTCGGATTTACACTCAGCACGTTTTCAACTTTTTGGACTTCTATATCCACTTCAGGAAGTGCGCTGCCCTTCGGTAGTTCAATTTGAATCGCTACATCTCCTGAATTTGCCGTAGGCAGCAGGCTAACTGGAAGCGTAGTTGCAAATATCGCAGCAACGACGAAAAAAAGTAATGAAATCGAAGTAATCCATTTCTTATGACTAAATGCAAAACGCAGAATCGGTTTCATCATCGGCTCAAGTGTTACAGATTTGGATGTGTCATTTCTCCAACCCATAAATGCAAAAGTTGGAACAACTAGCATCGCAACAAAGAAAGATACAATAAGAGCAATGACGACAGACCATGCAAAGCCAGAGTAAGATGCGCTAATGACACCACCAACCATGGCAATAGGTACATAGACAGCGATCGTTGTTGCGGTAGAAGCAAAAATAGCAGGCAGCATTTCTTTTACAGCAGATGAAAGCACATGTAGAGTTGATTGGTCCTTATTCTCCTGATATTTGCGATACATATTATCAAGAACAACAATGGAATCATCAACAATTCTTCACATGGCAACAATCAAACCGGACACGGTCAAAATGTTAAGCGTAATCCCCATTGATTTCAAGACAGCTGTCGTGGCAAGCAGTGAAATTGGCAGCGATACAGCAATGAGTAGTGTTGAACGTACATTCCGGAAGAAGAAGAAAACGCACAACATAGAGAACAGGCAACCCAACAGTCCTTCGCGTACAAGTCCTAGTAAGGAAACATTTAACTCATGTTCGCGGTCAAGCATCACAGTTAACGAAACATCTTTATTTTTAATTGGTGCTATTTGCGCGACGCGCTCTTTGACTAGTTTTGCTACATCCGTAATATTCGATGACGGTGTTTTGAGAACATCTAGAAGGATGCTTACTTTTCCATTAGTGCGGGATACGGTTTTAATGTCAGTCAGGGAGTGAGATAGATCAGCCACGCTAGATAGCGGGACGTTAGTGCCTTGCTTGTTTTTTATCGGAACATTGCTTAACTCTTGGTCTGTTAAGTTCCATCCATTTACCGTCAATGGAAACGAGTCTTTATTGTTAGACACTTTACCAGTAGACCAATTCGGCAGCGCGGCAGCTAGTGACTGATTCAGATCATCCATGGTTAAACCATTCTTTGTTAAATCCTGCATCCTAACATATAAAACATAACCATTGTTTGCTGCTCCAGTGACACGCACATCTGCGACGCCCGGAACGGACTTCAGTTGTTTAGCTATATCAGCCTCTACCGAAGAACGAAGTGTAGTTTCGTCAATGTTTGTACTGTTTGAAGTTAAGCTATAGCTCAAAATTGGAAATGTACTCGTCGTTACACGCGTGATAACCGGAGCCCCAACGTCAGATGGCAGCACTGTGCTTGATAACGCTTGTTTAATGTCACTCTCTGCTTGTTTCATATCAAAATCCATTGGATAGTACAGATTCATTAAAAGACCGCCATCATAGGAATTCGTTTCTACATTCATCAAACCATCAGAGGACCTAATAGCATCTTCTAGTTTTGGTGTTACATTTAGCTTGACTTGATCTGCCTGGTAAGATGATGCCCGTACTGAAACAAGCAGTGTTGTATTATTAATCCCTGGTAGATAATCACGCTGCATTTGAAAGGCAGAGATCCCTCCCCATGTCAGAATAAGCAGCATACAGACTACAACTAGAATTGCCCTTTGCATGGAACCTTCGATTATTCTTCTCATTATTCAAACCTCATTCCGTTTTTTCTCTTATCGAGTTAAGCATTGTAATACCGCTGAAACATATCCCAACAGAACCAATTTCGTGGCCTTCTCTCTTGTTTTCTCTTATTACAAAATGAAAGGACTGGGCTCAAGCTGCTAAAGTTCAGAATGGTTCTAAAATAATTAATTAACAAATTTTCCATATGATGTGGAATTGGCTCTCTATTAAGCGATTCCTTCACAATTCTTCCTAACCCTTTAAATAGAAAAGAGGATCTGACAAGTAACAGATCCTGATCAATCGTTTTTACTGACGTATAATAAGATTTTTTTAGCTATGGGGAGGTACTTTAGAACAATACGGGATATTCGCACATAAAATAAAAAGCCAATTCGAATGCCTAAGGCTACCGATATTGGCTTTTTTCATATTAAATTTTATTGGCCTTTGTACCGATAAAGTTATTTTTTGGGTTCCACCACAGAAAATGTTCTATTAATCGATCTAACTACATGATAGGTATTACTAACGAGAAGTCCGATAAATAAGTACGTCAAGCCACCAAAAACTCCATAAATAACAACACCTACTAGTGCGCTCAGCAAACCAAAAATGACTTGATCCTTATTGGAAACGGGAGAGGTTGGTGGATCTGTCAACATAAATAAGGCAAAGAACAGTGAAGCGTTTATAAAAGGAGGTCGAAATGCATCGGCGGCTTCTTCGACATGCATAAGTCCCATTAGGAGCAATAACAAAAAATATACGCTAAGAAATGCAAACACTTGTGGGAATTTGTTCACACGATTGGTAACTAAGTAACCCCCTAATAAAAGGAATCCAATTGTCCAAAATGGAAGATCGCCAAATGCTCCCCACCAACTCTGCCCAGTTTGAAAAAAGAGAATAGTCAAGAGTAGACCGAAGGCGGCTGGATTAAATACCGGTTTTTTCTTAAAAACAATAAGGTGCTTAGATAAAATAGCCATGATTGCTGTAATAGCTACCAAATACCACGAGGTTGTTGTGCTTAAAATTAAGCCGATAATGATCCCTGTTATAATAGCACCATCTGCTAGCCATTTCTTTCTTTTCCCCAACAGAAAACAGATCCAATCCATCCCTACTGCTATAACCATAGCAATACTGACATTATAAATACCTTTTATATCTGAAGATAGTACCTCAGCTATAACTAGAAAAGCTACCAAGCAGATAATAACATAGCTCTTTGGTTTTTTATGCCATGGATGAGTAGACATTTAAATCCCTCCAACTCTTTCCACATGTAACTTGGATGTAATCAAAATTCCCTTCAAATCCATTTCAATCATCAATTTTTTGCCATGATCCAAACCGTATAAACAAACGACCGTTGAAAATACATCTGCCATCATGGCGTAAGGGGCCAGAATGCTGCAACTGATCAACTCTTGGGGCGACTGTTTGCTATTCGGGTTAATAATATGATGGATATCTGGTCTGACTTTACTTTTGCGTTCGTAGCCGCCAGATGTACATACGGCAAAGTTGGATACTTCAATGGTGTCTATGATGTGATCCTTGTGTTCTGGATGCTGAATTCCAATTCGCCAAGCTTGGCCCACCTCATCCACCCCACCAGCAAAAAGGTCTCCACCAGCATTAATAACGAAGCCCTGAAAACGAAGCAGGGTCTGGGAGGCGATATCGATAGCAAATCCTTTCGCAACCGCACCTAAATCAATTACCATTGGTTTATGCAAATACATCGTGCTGTCTTGCTCTCGTAAGACGATATCTCGATAGGTCGCGTTATCTGAAGCTAGATTCGAGCTGATTTCTCCAGTTAAATAATGCCGATTAAATCCATAATACTCCATTGTATTTCCGATTGATGGATCAAAGATTCCTTCCGTCGATTCTGCCATTTCCAAGGCGAATTTCAAGGGTTGAAATAACCAAAAACTGATCGGAACATGGGTCCGAACCTGTTGACAGGCTTTCATTAATTCACTATCAGGAGTGAAGCGACTGCAAGCTAGTTCCACATTCCGAAATGCAGAAAAAGCTTGCTCGATCACAGGTTCGATCTCAGTCACTGGATCGGAGCTAACGACCTTTATTTCAACGACGGTATCCATAAATAACTTGGTTCTTTTTACAATATGAACCATTATGCATTCCGCGCTTGTGTAAGTGCATTTTCAATAGCATCTTGAAAAGCTTGTGTACTATACGTTGCGCCTGAAACATTCTCAACTTGAGCGCTTTGCTTTTGTATTACTTCTTCAGGTAATCCTACAACGTCTTTTTCGGAATAATGCATGGCAAAGTGGCTGATTTCAACGTCGGTTATTTTATCATTGGAAATGCTCACTTTAACTCCAATGGACCCACGCCGATTGCTTCCACTTCCCTCGAAGGTGCCATTCTTATATTGACTTTTGACCTGGCTACTGACTACATGAGTATTGGTTTGTATTTGCTGCAGTGGCTGCGATAGAGTAGCTTGCGTTTCTGTCGTTATATAACCAGCACCATACATGACGCCAATAGCCGTAGTACAAAGCACAACCCATTTTTTATCCATTTTGGCCATATTCATTCCTCCAACCTACGCAAGAAATACTTGTGATATCCGGCTCACCTTTCATCTACTTCATTCATAATACATCAAGTAAATGAAATTAAACTGAAATCCGCTCTGACTGGAATTCAATTTCAAATACACTTCCTTTACCTTCTTCACTTGTAACATGAATGTAAGCGCGGTGATTGCTTAAGATATCTGCTGCAATAGAAAGTCCCAACCCAGCTCCACCTAACTCACGTGAACGTGCTTTGTCCACTCTGTAAAAACGCTCAAATATGCGTGCTAGTTCATCTTTCGGTATGCCAATACCCGTATCAGCTATTTGTAATGTTGGTCTACCGTCCTGTGAAGTGCGATATGAAATCGTTACTTGTCCACCAGATGGTGTATACTTAATCGCATTATCAAGTATGATATAAATTAACTGCTTTATTTGATCTATGTTTCCATGAATAAATGATGTAAGTTCATGTTCCATTATGGGGCCTTGCAACTTCAAAATAATTCCTTTCACGAGTGCCAGCGGTTGTATCGCCTGATAAATTTGATGAGAAACTTGAACTAAATCAACCTTTTCGATCTGTATTGGCAGAGATTTCGAATCGCTTCGGGCTAAAGTTAGTAATGACTCTACAAGCCGGATCATCCTTGTAACCTCATCCTGTAAACTATCCAGGATATGCTGTTCAAACTCGGGCAATACATCCTTGCATTCCTCCAGTAATTCTACCGATGAATGAATAACACTCAGCGGTGTCCTTAGCTCGTGAGATGCATTCGTTGTGAACTCAACCTGGCGAGCATAGGATTTTTTTATAGGGACCATTGCTTTGCCAGCAAAGAAATAAGCTAACCAGATCGCAATGAATAATAAAACAACGGTAGAAAGCATTAGGATTAGCCTGATTGTACGCAGGAGCGCTTCATTTGAGGATATGTCTATGGCCATCCAATATTTACCTCCATCGTCCTTTAAAATTTGAGAACTAACTAGAAATATTTTCCTCTCCCCACTTTCATCCTCATAAAACCGTTCACCATTCTCACGTTTCATTTCATTTCGTTGTGACCAATTTAAGAGTTGATTAGACATTGCTGCATAACGAGTAGGTGAGATCTGGGGTTTCTGATCCGGACTCACCCAAACAATTAATTCGTCTGTAAGTAGGAATATCCATTCAACATTCTTGATTTTATGGTCCATTGGTCGAATTCCTTTTGTTTGCTCCTCCATGCGATGCTCCCATTGCTGGGACATTTTATTTTTGAGATCATCTAATTTCTGAATTTCATTGTGTTGTAGGGTTTCCTGTAATAGCAGATAAAAAAAAGCAGTGATTAGAATGATAACAACGCCAAGGATACTACCGAAGAATAGCGTCAGTTGCTTTCTTGTTCGTTCGAACATCATTCTCCTCCTTCTACAACTAAGCGATAACCAAGTCCACGTACATTCTGTATAATTTTATCTGGAAATGGGTCGTCAAGCTTCTTACGCAACAATTTAATGGTGGCATCCACTGTATTGAGTGTAACATCAGCGTCTATACCCCATACGCGATCAATCAATTGCTCCCTACTTAAAATTTGTTTTGGATGTTGTGACATAAACGATAACAATTGAAATTCACGACGTGACAAAAGAATCGACACTCCGTTTCTACTCACTTCATAGGTACTATGGTCAATGATAAGCGTGTCTCCGAATTTTTTGGTATCCGCTTCCCAGTTCGTTTCTTTTCTACGATATAAGGCATGAAGTCGAGCAATCAATTCCTCGAAAGCAAATGGCTTCACCAAATAATCATCTGCTCCTGCATTTAAGCCTTGAACACGATCTGTAATAGAATCTCGTGCTGTTAGCATGAGGATCGGTGTTCGATTCTTGTTCATTCGGATTTCTTTGCATAACTCAATCCCGGTTTTATGTGGAATCATCCAGTCTAATATATAAATATCAAAAGTTGCTCTCTCAATGAATTCCAGCGCACTTTCCGCATTTAGTGCCCATTCCACTTGGTATAGTTGCTTTTTAAGTTTATATTGAATCAGCTCACCCAGCTTCACATCGTCCTCAACCAGTAAGATATGCATAATTCCAACACCCCTTCCTTCGGATTCACGATTATAGAAATGCGTGAATTAAAAACAATACTGCAAATGCAAGTCCACATCTTAAATGCCACTTCTTATCGAGCCTCTTGTAACGGAATAAACCCGAAACTGGTACTGGTAACAATACGATTAATGCAAGAAGCCCGCTAATGTTATTGAAATCCCACTTAAAACCATACATAAATACAGCAACCGTATGGAGGGTAATGAGAGAAATAGCGAGAATAGCAATCGAAGTGTGATATTTTTTGACAATTCGAAGTAGCATAACCAGTACTTTTTTGATGAGAGCTAATTTCCCCCAAATGCGCTGTTTAATGATAAAAGCTAAAACATAATTCCCTAACACTACGAATAAAGCTATTCGAGCAATGGAACCATAATCCTTGAAAGTATGCTCAAAACGTCGATCGTGCAAAGTTGTAGATGGTAAATGAAAGAGACTCCAAAGCTGCCATATCATGTAGATTATTGATATTACCGTTGCACTAGCTACCCATATGCGTTCTTTCTTTGGAATCCATGATTGATTTATTTTCAGTTTTTGCTGCGAGCTCATTTAAACTCCTCCAACTCATTTAATAGTTGTAATATACCCCATCTTTCTGAAAATGAAATGAAAGTACTACATCGCTCACATGAACTTTTCAATATCCAGTATGTATATACTTTTGATATTTGTCTCATAGTAATAACTATCTATTACTAAAAAGTGTCAATACCTATAATGGAGGATAGACGAAAATGTTCGAGCATTATATCATCCTTATTCGAAGCATTTCTGCGTTTCTCATTCTCTTGTGTATTACCAGACTCTTAGGTAAACAAACGTTGTCCAATATGAATTTCCTTGAGTTTATTACTGCAGTCATCCTCGGAGCCATTGGAGCGAACTTTGCATTTAATGAGAAAATCCAAGTTATTCACTTGATGATTTCATTGTCAGTATTTACTTTGACCTCATATTTCCTATCAAAACTTCTCCTTCGTTTTCGCAAGCTGCGTATGTGGACTGAGGGCACGCCTTCTGTCTTAATCGAAGGGGGGAAAATTTTAGAGGGCAACCTGAAGAAGAATAATTTGACTCTAGATACGTTGAACCAACTACTCCGGCAAAAAGACATTTTTGATATTAATGAAGTGGATTATGCCATTTTAGAGATTAATGGTAAGTTATCGGTCAACAAGAAAAAGGAATATCAAAATACAACCTTGAAGGATTTAAAGTTGACGGGAAGCAGTACTCAACAATTCCCACTTGAACTTATTATGGACGGATGTATTCTGTATGGAAACTTGGATGCAAATCAAATCTCTCACAGTTGGCTACTGAAAGAGCTCGAATTCCGCAATAAAAAAGCCGAAGATGTATTTTACTCCGTGAGAGGGAGCAATGGGCAACTATATTTCGATTATCGTGACGATGGTATACAACATCCTATAGATGTAGAGTAAGACCAAGGCATGAAAGAAACCCTTCAACTCAGTTAAGAGTTGAGGGGTTTTCTGCTTTTCCTATACCTTTTCAATTCGGAATCATGATCCCGCCCGACATATCCAAAAGCCCACCAACACACCAAACCATAACCGACAACAGTGTGCTAAAAAAGTCAATCACTTCCCTTTCTATCTTTTCCTTGTTGACATAAATCAAAAAGCAGTATAAATTTAAAGCACCGCGGTATACAACGTTTTCTTGATCATATTTATAAACAAACTATATATTGTTGCATTATGGAGGAGCCTGTCACCAAGGGCTCTTTTTGTTCTTTTCAGCCAAGAGCCCTGGTAGGGCTCTTTTTGTATGCAAAAAAAGGCTTCCCAGTGGTAATAATGAAAATTGTATGTAATTTACCCTTTATGTATCTTGTAATTTAGGGGAATAGTACGTATTAACAAATTATGATAATTCAGGAGGAACTATGGAACAGCAAGCAATCTTGGCAATTGGAATCTTTCTTCTTACGTATGGCATGATCATTTCTGAAAAAATTCATCGCACCATTGTTGCAATGATCGGTGGCGTC
>NZ_LYPB01000078.1:0-753 GCF_001653565.1 Paenibacillus oryzisoli | reverse complement strand
CAAGAGTCAGCTCTACATCACATTGATTTCAATACACTTGGACTCTTAATTGGTATGATGATCATTGTAAGCATCACTGCTGAAACTGGATTATTTAAGTATATTGCACTAGTTGCAGCAAAGAAAGCAAAAGGTGATCCCGTCAGGATTCTAGTATCACTCGTCCTTATCACGGCAATTGGATCGGCTTTTCTGGATAACGTTACAACTGTTCTACTGATGGTACCTGTTACATTCAGTATTACACGGCAATTGCGCGTTAATCCCGTCCCTTTCTTAATTACTCAAATTCTTGCATCAAATATCGGTGGCACTGCAACGTTAATTGGGGACCCACCAAACATCATGATTGGAAGTGCTGTTAAGGAATTGACCTTTATGGCCTTTATCAACAATCTTGCTCCAATCGTCGTGGTCATTATGGTTGTCACAATTCCGATCTTCGTATTTATATTTCGCAAGCACATACAGACGACACCTGAGTTGAAGATGAGTATTATGCAAATTGACGAGAAAAAAGTGCTCGCAGACCGAAAACTACTAGTCAAGAGTCTTTCCATCTTGGGTCTAACGATTATCGGTTTCTTTCTTCATCAAATGCTACACCTTGAATCAGCGACTGTAGCCTTAGCTGGGGCTTTCCTGTTACTACTCTTAACTGGGGAACACTCCATGGAAGAAGCTTTTACCAAAGTTGAATGGACTACGATTTTTTTCTTTGTTGGACTGTTCGTCTTAGTTTCAGGTTTAGTG
>NZ_LYPB01000077.1 GCF_001653565.1 Paenibacillus oryzisoli | reverse complement strand
TCAACTATGTACTTCCGCCATCTCGCGGTGTACTCGGGACTTTCACCCGTTAGCACGATGCGCTGCCAAGCGCACCAAAAGCTGACCCACACCGCCAGCAGCGGCATGGATCAGAACTTCATCTCCAGCCTGAATTCGGTAGCTGTCGTTCACCAAGTAATGTGCAGTCATACCTTGAAGAAGCAGGGCCGCCGCGTGCTCAAACGAAACATCCGCAGGTAGCGGAATTGCTCGGTCAACTGGAACCGCGACTAATTCCGCATTAGCAAACGGAACGTCGGCGAACGCGATACGATCCCCGATTCGAATATGTTGGATATGCGTAGGCACTTTCTCGACGAGTCCGGCACCTTCATACCCTAGGATATAGGGCGGTTTCCCTGCCACATGATAATTCCCTTTACGACGATAGACGTCTGCGAAATTAAGACCAATCGCTTTCGTGCGAACCAGAATCTGCTCCCCATCCAAGATAGGATCTGGCAACTCTTTATATTGGAGAACTTCGGGACCACCGAATTGTTCGAAATTTAATGCTTTCATAAGCAACCTCCCACGCATAATTGACCGTGGTTATTTTAACATAGTCGAAGGTAGAACCAAAATAAACGGCCGCATCGCCATCGTAGAATAAAAAAGTGCCTCCAAACACGCTCTTCAGCGAATCGTGGAGACACTTGGTATGTAGAGGCTCTAAAACGTAGGATGAGTAGGTAAATCCTGATATGGCATAGGTTTATTAATGTAATATCCCTGAATGCCCCAGCACTGCATCTCAGCTAGCATATGGAAATGATCACTCGTTTCAATACCTTCTGCAACAACTTGCAACTGCAATGCTTTCGCCATAGCAAGAATTGCCGCGATTAAAGGCACATTGCCATCTGCAATGAAAATGCGATCGAGCTTCAACTTGTCAATCGGCAGCTGCGTTAACATACTAAGTGATGAATAACCCGTCCCAAAATCATCCAACGCGATGGTGAAACCTGTCTTCCGCAGCTTGCCCAGAATGATTTGTACATCTTGCAGCGAGTGCAAGGTTGTACTTTCTGTAATTTCAAGCTCCATGGCGGTTGGATCCACACCTTCCTCTTGCAGAATCTGCAAGATTTGGTCAACAAAATTCATTTCGTTGAGTTGGATGCGTGAAATGTTGACGGATATTTTGAACAAAGGACCGTATATTTCTTTCAACTGTTGCCAATCCTTGCAGGCCTGACGAACAACCCAATAGCCGATCGGCACGATTAGCCCTGTTTTCTCCGCAACAGGAATGAAATCGACAGGCGGGATATACCCCACATTCTCACAATGCCATCTTAGCAGCGCTTCCGCACCAATCGCCATCGCTGAAGCGGGATTATAAATAAGTTGATAATGCAACTGAAGTTCGTCCTTATCCAGTGCTTGTGAAAGGCCTAACTCATGGATGAAATTTTCGACATGATCATATTTAGAAGAGGCTTCGTACAAATGATAACGCTTACGACCTGCTCCTTTGGCTGTGTATAATGCGATATCAGCTTGTTTAAGCAGATCTTGAATCGTTTCATCATGCTTCCGCTCAGCAATCCCAATGCTCACATTCACTTTCACTGCATGCTCATCTACACGGAAAGGTTGATGGAATAAGGCGCTCAACCTCTCCGCCGTCTCTATAATTTGAGAAGAAGGTCCTAAATCCACAACCACGAATTCATCACCGCCTAAGCGAATCAGTGAGTAACGACTATCTCCAAATACTTCAATCAGCCGACAAGCGACTTCAACAAGCACCGAGTCTCCAGCTTGATGGCCGAAGGTATCATTTATATTTTTGAAATTGTCCAAGTCCATTAAATAAATCGTTGGCGGCTCCAACACATTCTCTAACAAATACCTGCGATTGAAGAGGTTGGATAAATCATCTTGATAAGCGTAATTGTACAGGATATTCTCATGTTGTTTGCGCTCTGTAATATCACGTGTCACCGAAAAAATAAAACTAGCCTTCCCATGTTCATCCAAGATTGGCGTTAAGATGCTCTCGCCGCTTAGCATCCCATTTGGTAATAGAAGCCCATCCTCGTAACGAATCGTCCGACATTCATTGACTGCTCTTGCATATTTTTTATATAAGTAGTCTGCCATATGGCCCGGATTCGATTCAAAAAAAGTAGTCCCCATCTGTTCCATCGTAATACCACTAAATTTTGTTGCGGCATTGTTAACGTAATAGTACGTGATCTCCGCACCCGTTACTTTCATAATGTAAATAGAGTCTTCAATATCATCCAGCATCATTTGCAGTAAATTCAAATCTAATGTTGTCGTTGCAGGAAATGTCATCGGTTGGACTCCTTTATCCGAATACCCTAAGCGTTAAGCCCGTCGTGGGCCGTTTGTACTATCAATTCGACATCCTGTTCGCTTATCCCTGCTAATGTAGTTCTACAAACTCCACACTTAGCCCTATCCCCCAAAATAAGAAGTGTCTACAAAACAATCGTTTTGTGCTATTCATAATCGTTTTCCCTCCTTATTCGAAAGTACCGCGTAGCTTACAATTACCTTAAGCAAGTAAATAAACTAGCACAAACGGGAGGTAACACCCATGATAACAAAAGGAAATCCGTTCTCACTCACCCAATATGTCGACGAAGGTTATAGCGGGCCAATGCAAGGACTTTCGCTTGAAGAGTCCGATATGTATTATAATCGTTTCTTTGAGGTCATTGAACAGAATAAATATGAGCCTCGTCCTACCAAAATGAATTTGTCCGCTTGGCATCAGCGCCATCAATGGGCCTATACACTAGCTACGCACCCCAGCATTGTTAACGCAATGAAACAGATTCTTGGGGATGACTTGGTCTTGTGGGCGATGCATTTCTGGTACAAAGAGCCTAATAACGATACATTCATTCCTTGGCATCAGGACATCAATTATTGGCCAATGGAGCCTGCGATCAATGCAACCGCATGGGTGAGCTTAGGATGGTCGATACGTGAAAATGGTTGTCTTCGTGTCATTCCTGGCACACACAAATCAATCGTAAAGCATGTTTCAACAGGAACAGATCAAAGTGCTTTCGAGCAAGGTTTGCCCCCAGAGTCGATTGATGAATCGTTAGCGATAGATCTTGAGATGTCTCCAGGTCAGATTGCCTTCTTCAATGAAGCAACCTTTCATGGTTCCGAAAATAACAAATCGAATATACCGCGTGTCGCCTTTTCGGTTCGCTATACAACACCGGAGGTCAAGTTCAAGATTGACGAATGGGGCGGCGATACCACGCGCATTCGAACTTTTCTTGTCCATGGTGAGGATCGCTTCAAACAAAACGAAGATATTCAGGGCATTGTGCCTCAGGATTAGATAGGAAATCGTTGCCCCCTCTGCATCCAGGCATGTTAGAATAATAGGAACAGAAGAGATCCGTGGTGCGGAGGGATGGGTATTGAATTCTTTTCAGATGATGATCGAGTCATTAGTAATTCGCTTTCTGCATATTACACAATATCAATTAGATTATCGTTGGCAAGCCAGTGGGCGCAAGCTACGGCACTACGTGATGTGGTATGCGCATAAGGGAAGCTTCCAACTTGAAATTGATCAAATCTCTTATCGCTGCCAAGAAGGACAGGTCATAATTCTGCCTGCTCATAGCGCAATTAGCTTTCATGCCATTTCGAATGAAATACTGCTAACGAGCATTAACTTCGATGCCGAGATCTCCCTAGTCAGTAATCGGAGTTGGTTACAGCTATTGAATCTTCCGAATCTATTGGATGATAGCACTAACCGCGTTGAACAAATCGTTCAAGACATGCTCCTTCATGAAAAAGAAGCAACAGCGTATGTGCATGTACGGCATCAATCTTCCTTGCTTCGAATTCTCTATGAACTGCTCCGCAATGGCGGTGTGCCGGAGGGGAACTCCACTTTTTCGCAGATGGATAAGCGGATTCATACGATCATTCATTATTTACACACGCATCCGAAACAAATGCCTGAAATCAAGGAGCTTGCTGAACTTGTTCAGCTGAGTGATTCCCATTTGCGCAAATTGTTCATCAAACAAACGGGACAGGCTCCGCTCCATTTCGTGCACAGCATCAAAATTGAACAAGCCAAAAAGCTTCTCGCTACTAGTGTGAAGCCCATCTCGCAAATATCCTATGAACTTGGCATCGAGAATGCGAATTATTTCTCTCGCATGTTTAAACTCAAAACCAACTTAACTCCCTTGCAATATAGGCAGCAGTTTAGTCTATGGTTGAATGATTAGGATATGTTATCAGATCGTGGAAAGTGCCTTGTATTGAAAAAACTGAAAACCTACAGCTAATACCGGCTGATCCCTGCATGTACAGTAGAGATTCGGTAACTAGCTGTAGGTTTTCATCTAAACATATTTTACGTGGGTGAACCTGATCAATTACCGCTATCATCTATAGCTAGTTCCAGCAAATTAGCTGCCATAGGTAATCTAGGATGGAGCTAATCTACGCCATCTCCAACGTAACCCCTATCTTCCCCTGAGCTCCTACCTCATCCGCTAATAGATCAATCAAGTAGACAACCTCTGTCCCGCCTTCATGATTCTGATGCTCTACGGTTTGAATCGAGGCCTTCAGTTGTTGCGCATCATAGCGTAATAATTGTTGGTGATCTGTCCCAGACAACCGAATCTCGCCGTTCTTCACGATAACTGGCTTGTACAGGGTAACGAAGCGTTCTGTTATCGAACCACCTGACTCACGGAATGCAAAGGAATCCGATATCGTCAGCTTGCCTTGCACCTTATCGAAATCGAAACTGCGCTCAAGCTTCTCTAGTGTAGGCATAGCATAGGCTTGACTTAGTTCAAGCTTAAATCCGTCCCTAGCGTCGGTACATTCCGCTGCAAGTACTTGTGCACGATGCTGGATGCCCGCTTCCTGATAGGTACCATTGATGATCGGAACGCTATGTCCTGCAGAACTGTTACAAAGGATGGAATACCGCTCGTCACCAAAGTATTGCTTCGTATATAATCCTGCCCCCAAATCTTCAAACCATCTGACCCCATCCACGATCCATATAAAGTGTCCGATGTCATTGTGATTATGAGGCTCGTCGTTATGTCCGCCCTTGGCTGCAAAGCTAACGAGCTTGCCCGCTATCTTCGCCCGGCTCACCATCCACTGTGCTTCTGGCAAGTAATCCGTTTGCAAGGGCATTTCTTCACGTTCACGAAGCAAATCCTCATTCAACCACACGACGTTCCGTATGGCTCCAGCGAAACGACCGCAATGATCAATCAAAGCTGGCCGATTGTCCAATGTGGGTATGCGTATCTCCGTAAACTTCTCGCACAAACGACTGAAGATACCCATTTGAATACCATTATTCCGCGAGCAATCAGAGAAATTAGCAATATGATTGCCTTGCAAGAAACAACTTTGTGGAAATTGGGCAACTTTACGTGCTTTGGCATTTGATTGAAGAATATCTATTTTACCGCCTGTACGCTGCTTGAGAAGTTCGCTGAAATACACGTAATAGCCGAACCCATAGTACCAATAACCCAAGCCTTCCAGACAGGCACCTTCTTCCGAAAAGCCTTCAAGAAAGCAATCCATCGATGCTAGCACTCGTGCAAGGATAGGCATGAGTGCTTTCGAATCCTGAATGAGATAAATGGCCGTCATACCGATATTCCCTGCACAAACAGCAGACCAATTGATATCACAAGTTTCCCACCAATAGGCTCTCTTAATTGCCATGTAAGGTTCGAGAACCCGCGTCATTATCTCGCGTTGCGCTCTTCTCACAACAAGACCATTTAACTGGCCTCGGAAGATATGACAAGTCTCGCTTAGCGCATGTGCGGTTTCTGAAGCAAATAAATCAATATGTTTATATTCTTCACCCTCTGTGGCCGCATCATGATTCATTAAGTGCGCAGGCAGACACCATGTGTATTCATCGCAAATTGCCCAAATCGTATCCTCTAATGCGGGCAAATACGATTCAACACCATCCTTCAATGCTGCCACAACCAAAGCAGCCAACCGTCTCCGTCGATCGAAATAAAGTGCCTCGAATTCGATTCGGGTTCCCTTGGAACGGAACAAATCCCACTCTCTGAACGGTAATGCCGCGATTGGCTTGCTCGCGAATTCCTTCACCAGTGGCGAAATCTCATTATAGACAGAAGTAAGGAGTGAACTCTCCGTCCGTTTAATTGGTGTTGTTACCACCGCCAAAGCTTCGTGGAACAATTGGCCATGCTCTTGTTCAGCATCAAGTAAAGCATTTAACATATAGCGACTATTCATGGTACTACCTCCCATACATACGAATTTGTTTACCTTTAAATATAACCGTAAATGCTGACAACGATCTAGTCATTATCTTTACCTATATCGGTCATAATTTGACCTCTTTGCGGCTAATAAAAAAAGCCTCACGCATTAAGCGGAAGCTTTCCTCTTGAAACCATATCAATTACTCTGCTGCCCCGACTGCTTTCAGCCATGCATTGGCAATTAAGGCATGTCCTGCTGCTGATGGATGTACCCCGTCTGGTGCCCAGAAAGCGCTGTCAGCTTGGGTTGATGCTTGCGCAAATAAGCCATCTAAACATAATAAACGCGCGCCGAATTCTCTTGCTAATTCACGCACTGCTGTAATCTTCGGATCCAAATCTTCTCTCCACAACTTACGGTCCTCTGGTACAGGTAGAACAAACGGCTCAATAAGTAGCAACTTCGCTCCTGTGCTTGCTGTCTGATCTAGTAATTGACGGTATCCGTCTTTGAATGCCTCTGTAGAAGTCCCATCATTCTGATCATATCTGCGCCAAGTATCATTAATGCCAATATAGATCGAAACGAGATTAGGCTTCAGGTCCAAACAATCTTCTTGCCAACGCCCCTGAAGATCAGGCACACGATTGCCAGATATCCCTCTGTTTAAGAATTTAACTTGTTTCTCTGGGTATTTCGCTGAGAATTGAGCAGCTGTCATAAGAGCGTAACCTCTGCCTAAATCATTACCATTGTCACGAATACGTCCAGCATCCGTAATACTATCTCCTTGAAATAGTACAATATCCCCTTGCTCTAACCACACTGCCATTCGAACGAATCCTCCTTTAATTCTCCACTTCTGCCTCTACTAACATACCTATAATTTCCACACAAATTATACCATGTCTGAGGAAGTGAGTGTACAACTAATATCATTCAAAGTTGTGATGCATTTTACGCACCTGCGTTTAAATACTGACAAATTTGGACAAAAAGATACGTATTACCAAATTAAACGACGATGCCTTCCGCTTCGGACAGGTGTTTCTGTTTGGACAAGGAGACTTGCTATTGGATGCCATGTCTGCAGTCCCACCCACATTGGTTTCTAACCAACTTGAAGATAACTTACATGAACTTAAACTCATTTATCATAATTGTCATGACATTCACATTCACACGTTCAACATCGGTCAGACTACCAAAGCTTTTGTTATTTATGTCGAAGGCTTAATTGATTTGGAAATATTAAATAAAGATGTCCTCACGCCATTAATCAATGAACCTGAGGCCGATTGGAACTACTCGGTCAAGGATTTGTCTGCTCTTGTTTCGATCTCGAATATCACTGAAATGGTACATATGGACGAATTAATTTCCCATTTGTCTTGCGGTTGTGTTGGGCTTTTCGTTCATGGTGTTCCCACTTGCTTTGCTCTTGGCATTGCGAAATGGGAGAAGCGTGCGATTAATGAGCCAAGCGCTGAATCTGTCGTTCGAGGACCGCGAGAAGGATTTACCGAAACACTTCTTGTGAATGCCTCGATGTTGCGCAGGAAAATCAAAAGCCCAGCTATGAAAATGATCTCTTATACAATAGGTACCCACACGCAAACTTATGTTTATGTCGTTTATATGGACGGAATCGCCAGAGAATCTCTTATTGCAGAAGTTCATCAGCGAATGAGCGACATTCAAATTGATGGTATTTTGGAGAGTGGTTACATTGAAGGCCTAATTGAAGATAGTCCTTTCTCACCGTTCCCGCAAATTCAAGTAACTGAGCGTCCAGACGTCGTTAGTGCAGCACTTCTAGAAGGTAAAATCTCCATTCTTGTCGATGGCACCCCCTTCGCCTTAATTGCACCTGCGACTCTATTTTCCATGTTGCAATCGCCAGAAGACTATTACCAACGGTTTATCATCGGCACCTTAATCAGGTGGATGCGCTATGTATTTTTCTTTACGACGCTTTTATTGCCATCTCTCTATATCGCTATCTTGACTTTTCATCAGGAGATGGTTCCTACTTCGTTATTGTTGAGCATCGCAAAGTCCCGTGAGGATATTCCGTTCCCTGCGCTTGTAGAAGCCTTGCTTATGGAAATTTCATTCGAAGCCCTGCGTGAGGCAGGTGTTAGACTGCCCAAACAAGTCGGAGCAGCCGTCAGTATCGTTGGTGCACTTGTTATTGGTCAAGCAGCGACTTCAGCCGGACTGGTTTCTGCACCGATGGTCATGGTTGTTGCGATTACAGGCGTCGCCTCCTTCATGATGCCGCAATATGCCACAGGCATTGCGCTGCGTATGCTTCGCTTCCCAATTATGTTCTTATCAGGCATTTTAGGTTTATTAGGACTGATGCTAGGATTTATTGTGATTGTCATTCATCTATGTTCATTGCGATCCCTAGGTGTACCTTATCTTCAGCCACTGGCTCCTATTAAAGGAAGTGAACTGAAAGATGTACTCGTTCGTGCTCCGATTTGGTCAATGAGACGCAGACCTTTATTTACGGCCAGCACGAACTCTATTCGGCAACCTAAGGGGCAAAAACCAGAGCATTCCGAAGGAAATGATGCCCATGATCGAAAAAGTTAGAATCTCTCCTATGCAGATGGCTCTCATCATGCACCCGACGATACTGGCTACAGCAGCGCTTTCTGTCCCTTCTATTACAATGAAAGTAGCAGGAACAGATATGTGGATGGCGCCAATCCTGTCCTCACTTGTCGGCTTATTAACGATCTATATTGTTTATCACTTGCATATGAAGTTTCCAGACGATACTTTCGTGCAATACGTGCCACGGATTGTGGGACGATTTGCAGGCGCGTTAGTTTCCTTTATGTATGTCCTAGCTTTTCTATATTCCGCAAGCATAACCGTAAGAGAGTACGGTGAGTTTATTTCGGGTAATTTCTTGCTGAATACCCCGATGCTCTTCGTTGTAACGCCCATCATTGCTGTATGTGCCTATGCACTATATGAAGGTATTGAAGTTCTTGCTAGATCTACACAAATCCTGATTCCGGTAGCGATTTTGATAATTTTCGCAATGGTCATTGCCTTAATTCCGGACTTTCAATTAAAACAAATGCATCCTATTTTGGGGAACGGTCCGTTGCCTCCACTACTAGGATCTATTGTCCCGGCCTCTTGGTTCTCCCAATTTTTCATTCTGTCATTCCTATATCCATACTTGAGTAAAAAGGAACTCGGAATGAAATGGAGCATCTACAGTGTGTTGGCCGTCATGATTACGATGTTAGCAATTAATCTTCCCATTTTGCTAACTTTCGGCGCACTTACGCCAGCGATGAATTATCCGTTTCTAGTCGCTGTACGATACATATCACTCTCTGATTTTGCGGAGCATCTTGAATCCCTGCTTATGGCCATATGGTTACTTGGCATTTTCGTGAAAATTGCCATGGTTTATTATTTGGTTTTGCAGGGGACAGCCCAATTGTTTAAACTCTCAGACTATCGCCCTCTAATCATACCTATGGGATTCCTCATCATACTTTGCAGCATTTGGATTGCTCCTGATTTCCAGCAAATGAATCATGCGCTTAGCACGAGCATCCCTTTCTTTTCACTGTTGATGCAAGTGGTCGTTCCGGCCTGTCTGCTTGTTACAGTCGTAGTCAAAGGGAGGATACTTCGGCGATGAGTGCTCCTACACGTCACCGCGGATTATTGTTAACGCTAGCCCTAAGCATGATCTTACTCACAGGATGTTGGGATCGCATTGAAGTTAATGATGTCGCTTTAATAACGGGCGCGGCTGTAGATAAGATTGGCCCAAATACCATTTTGCTATCTGTCCAAATTTTCGTTCCAAGAAGTTCCTCTAACAATGCAATGAGTGATCAAGGAGCTAATGTAGGCAACCAAGCTTCTATCGTCACTTCTGCCACAGGGGAAAATATTGCTGATGCACTATCCCATATTCAAGAGAAGCTGCCAAGGAAGCTATTTTGGGGACATTCGGAAGTGTTTCTTTTTAGCGAGGATATTGCTAAGGATGGTATTCGGGATGAAATTGACTATTTAATGCGCGCTCCCCAGCCGCGGGAACGTGCCTATATGTATGTAGTCAAAGGCATGGCAAGGCAAATGTTAACTACACAGTCCTTCCTTGAACGAAATTCAGCAGAGGTTATGAGGGAAATATCAAAAGGTAAACTCTCTCTGAGTACAACCCTAGCTGATCTTGCTCGAATGCTAGTCGATGAGACTGGCGCAGCAGCAACCCCATGGATCAAAATGCTGCCAGTATCCGCACCAAACAATTATAATAACATCCCTACTCCAGTAAATGGAACGGCTGTTTTCCTCCATGGCAAACTGGTTGGTGTCGTCGATGAATTTACAACCAGAGGTGTTCTCTGGATTCGCAATGAAATTAATCAAGCAGTCGTTACCGTGAATCCAGAAGAAAATAGCCCCAGCTCTGTTTCACTCCGATTAATATCAAGTAGTACCAAGATTAAACCTGTCATTAAGAACGGTATCTGGTCGTTGGATATCCAGATCCGAACAGAAAATAGCGCTCTGCAAAACTCAACATCACTAAAGATTAGTGCGGATCTCAAAGATGTTACAATTATTGAAGCTGCAATGAATAAAGATATCGAAGACCGTGTCCGTATCGCTTTGAACCGCATTCAAAAAGAGCTAAAAGCAGACATCTTCGATTTTGGCGGCGCTTTTCATCGCGCTTACCCCAAGGAATGGGAACAAAATAAAGCACATTGGGAAGAAATATTTCCAAAAATAGAAGTTACGATACATCCACATGCCACGATTCAACGGCCTGGACTTACGAATATCAAAGAAGTCGAATTAGAGGAGAAGCCGCGGAAATGACATCGGAATCTATTCTATGGGTTATGTCTCTTTGTTTAGTCATCACAGGGGTACAATGGCATTGGATTCATAAAAAAACACCATTTAAAGAAAAAGTGACCTATTGGTCTATTCTTTGCTTGTGTTGGATCTTGGCTGTGATGCTCTTCCTTCATCCAAGTCTCCCAGGTCCTACGGATTGGGTGAACGTTGTTTTTCAACCATTAGGGAAGATCATTGATTGATTAATGAAGGAGAATGGACATGCGGATTAGCGGCAAACAATTATTTTGGATGATAGCAACGATGCAAGTCAGCATGACCATTCTGCTTACCATTCATCCTGCGCTAATGACAGCCAAACAAGATTCTTGGCTCTCTATGTTAAGCGCAACACTCATTGGCATGTTCATCGCCTTCATTTGCACACGAATCAATCGGAAATATCCAGGTCAAACTTTTGTTAACTATCTTCCCCCTTTAGTTGGCAAATGGTTGGCAGGTTTCCTATTTGTCATCTACGGGGCATTCTGGTTTTCTGTACTTGCCATGGTCTTACGGCAATATGCCGACTTTATCCTCGCCACTATCTTGCCACGAACGCCAATTTTCGTTCCCGTAATTGCCATGCTGCTTGTTGCTATCTATGTCACTAAAACGGGTATTGAAGGGATTGGACGTTGCAGTGAAGTAATGGGTCCGTTCCTATTGTTCATAATTATCTTAAGTTTACTGCTCAGTGTCCAAGATATCCAACTAAAGCAAATCCTCCCCTTCTATGTGGACTCTGGTTGGAAAGTTATTTTGAAAGGCTCGCTGCCAACCAGTACATTTCTAGGAGATTGTGTCATGCTTGTTTTTTTGCTTGCTTTCTTACGCCATCCAGACCAGGGTACGAAGCCCGCGATATTGGGTGTTGCAACAACCGGCTTGCTCACTAGTGCAGCCTCTTTCGTACTCGTTACACTCTTCGGTAGTCAAATGGCTGCAGGACAAACCTATCCTTATTTCAATCTCGTTCGTTATATCTCGGTATACAACTTCTTCCAGAACCTAGACGCTATCCTTATTCCGATCTGGATTATAGGGGTTTTCATGAAGGTATCCCTGTACTTGTTTGTCTGTACCTACGGTACTGCACAAATATTCAAGATTGCGAAATGGACGCGAATGCTATGGATTGTAGCGCCTATCATTCTGCTGATTGCCATGGTGCCACGTAGTTATTTTGATAGTTCGGTATTTTTCCCACAAAAAATCGCTGTTCCCTACATCTTCCCAATCCATATGCTCGGAATCCCGCTTCTCCTTTGGGGAATTTCTTCGTTTAAACATAAAAAAAACCGAGACGCACACTCGAAAGTGTGAACTCGGTCATTCTAATCCAATCTACTTATGCTTATGCGATTGTTCTGAGAAAAAGAGAATGATAATAGGTATTCAACAGTTCATCCAATTCGATAGAAAGTTTCAATACCGTGTCAGACAATAGGCCGTATGTTTGACTAGCAAGATTCAGTTCATTGCGTAATGCCTCAATCTTTTCTTCCAACTCATAACGATGTCCCATATTGATCCCTCCGATTTTGAAATTCCTACTGTGGATAACTCACACGTTTTGTTACCTACATCATAATTGATTATTGTTAAGAAAATGTTAGCAAAGTACATGATTTTACGAATTTTTACAGAAATGCGCTAAATTTTGATCAATTGTCCGCCAGGAATCTCCACTATTTCTCCTTCAGCACTTAGCCAAACCGTGATCGCTGACGGATTATGGATGATATGACAGTCGGCAGAGAAACGCAGACTGTCTAACGCTTTCATATAAGCCACAATTTCAGCATTGGTGGCAAACCAAATGTCGGTTCTTCCCTTTACTTTCTCACCAAATTGCTCAAGGATCTCCCAGTTGTTATCGTTCTCAAACTCGTAGCTGTGTCCCCATACATAGAATAACGCCAAGCGTGAAAATCTTTGTTCTAACTGTACGAACGTATCAGCTAGCTCTAGCATATTCTTGTGGTGACACGTTGGATGCCATTGTAAGAAATCTTGGGGCATTTGAAAATTGCCGTGACTCGCAACCGTCCGAGCGTACTCAATACCTAGAGTAGGAAGCGCCTGGATGACGCGGTCTGAATAGCTTCCGAACGGATAGCTCATGCCGCGCACAGGATAGCCAACTAACGATTCCAATGCTTCGCGATCTAACGAGAGTTCACGAACGATTTGATCCATTGGCGACTGCTCCAAAAAGGGATGATCAATGGTATGCGCAGATACCTCATGACCTTCGAACAACGATGCCACCTCGGATGCCTCAATATAGCCTTCTTTTCCCAGAAAACTGCTATTCAAGTGAAACGTTCCCTTAAGCCCGTATTCATTCAAGATACGCACGAGTCTGCGATCATGGTCCTTCCCATCATCGAAACTAAGTGTTAAAGCTTTGGTGACTCCTTGTGGAAACCGATCTAATCGTATACGCATAGCAAACCTCCCAGAATATATGACTATTACATTCTATCAATGTAACAGAAACTACTCTACTCGGCTATCTTTTCCTCATTACTCGGCTAACCAATTCGATAGGTTCGCTTTCACAAATGCATCATCATTTAGATGAGGATAGTCATTGTACATACGATCAATTTCTTCCGATTGTCCTGGGGACAATTCTTCATGCGGATTCAAACACCATGTTCCCTTCATCAAGCCCTGTCGACGAAGTACTTCATGAATGCCTGGAATGCATCCGGCAAAGCCATTTGCGGGGTCGAAGAATGCCGCATTCGCTTCGGTTACTTCGATATTACGGGTAAGCCATTCCGATGCAAGCGTAGGGTTCATTCTTATTCCCTTAATTTCGTCTAAGAGTTCTACCGCTTTCTGCGTCCAGACTGCCCAATGTCCAAGTAAACCACCAACAATTCTTTTCTCTATGCTCTTACCCGCGACTTGGAATTTATAAACAGTTAATAGATCAGTAATAATGTTATCATCGTTCCCTGTGTACAGGGCAATCTCATCGCGTCGCTCCGAATAGCAGACCGCACGCACAACATCGATCGTTTGATAACGATTGAAAGGGGCCATTTTGATCGCAACAATGCCAGGGATGTTCGCGAATTGCTTCCAGAAATCAAAACTGTATACCTTACCGCCAACCGATGGCTGAAGATAGAATCCAATAACAGGCATTTTCTCGGCAATTCGAGCTGTCCGCTCCAAAATTTGCGCCTCTGTCCAGCCGCTCAAACCACCCATAGATAATAAGGCAGCATCATAGCCAAGCGAGATTGCAATATCTGTCTCTTTCTCCGCTTGTTCCGTAGGACCACAAATCCCAGCAACCTTGATAAACGGTCGTGTGAGACCAGCACGATCCACTTCTTCCGCAGCCATTCGAAGCACTTTCTCGTACAAATTGTACTTGGGATCGCGGATTTCAAACTGTGTGGAATGCACACCAACGGCAATTCCGCCAGAACCCGCAGCCATGTAATAACGTGTCAATGCCCGTTGACTTTGCTCATCCAACTGACGATCTGCGGTTAGGGCTAATGGATGTGCAGGAATGACGAGCCCCTCATGCAACGCGATACGTTGCTCATTACTTAATTCCCTACGTTGTGTCATCGTTAGAATTTCCCCTCTCGCTCTTGGAAATGAGTAGGTTTATTAATCATGCTGCCCCCATGAAGGGTCCACTCTGCAACCCAGTCGAACATTTGGAGTAAAGATACTTGCGGGTATCCAAATAACTGCATGCTCTTCGCTGCATTGCTAAGCAACGCCGTTTCTGACTCTTGCCCTTTGAAGATTGGTTCAATACCAAGTCTTAGGCCAATCTGCTGTGCCGCATATTTCACGGATACGGTCTCTGGACCCGTTACATTCAAGAAATTAGCTGGACTTTGTGTAGCTGCTAGCGAACGGATTGCAATTTCATTCGCATCCCCTTGCCAAATGCAATTGAAATGCCCCATGGAAAGATCGATAGCACGCCCTTCCTTCAAGGACTTCGCAATTTCCAACAGAACGCCATACCGCAAGTCAATGGCATAATTCAAGCGATAGATCAAGACTGGCGTGCCGTTCTTGTGACTGTAATGCTCGAACATCCGCTCGCGGCCAAGACAGGATTGACCATATTCCCCGATCGGAGCTGGACTAATCGCTTCATGAGCTCCACCGTACGTTACTGGTGTGAATGGATACACATTCCCTGTTGAGAAGACGACGATTCGGGATTTGCTAAATTTCTCAGCAACGCGACCTGGCAGATAGGCATTCATCACCCATGTGAAATGCTCCTTGCCCGTCGTTCCAAACTTGGTGCCCGCCATGTAAATGACATTTGGAACCTCTGGTAAAGCTTGAAGAGCCCCATCATTTAACAGATCACAAGCAATCGTTTCTACCCCGAATGATTGTAGTTCTTCTTGCAAACCACTTTCGGAAAATCTCGAAACCCCATACACCTTCTTATCTACGCCTGCTGCCTGAATGGCATTCATCGCTAACTTAGCTAGACTCGGGCCCATTTTCCCACCGACACCAAGCAGCATAATATCTCCCTCTAATTCTTGCATAAACTGTATTAATGCAGGGGAAGGTGTTGACATGACTTTATCCAAATCTTCTAATGTTCTCATACTCGCAATCTCCTCACATGATCTAAATTTAAGCTTCCTGACTGTAGTATACGGACTCTCAAACATAAAAGACAAATCTTTATATTGTCTTTAAATAAAAGAAGAAACCGTTCCATTTCGCTAAAGCCAGCGCTGGAACGGTTTCACTTATTGCAATTAGACTCGGCTAGGATCCGCAGCCAAATTCTCTAGAAAGTGAAGTCGGAACGTTTGTTTCGGCCTTCCTTTCGGCACTTTGACATAACCAACACTCGAAATCAAGTTGTGATCCATCCATTGCAGCAGAAGTCGATGTGTACTCCTGACCGTAATTCCCAGGATGCTCGCCAACTCGTGCACTTCATAGTCCAACTTGCTCGTGCGTGCCACGGTCGTCATTAGACGACTCAAATATGTCGATGTCATCCCTGCATCCTCCGCACTCTTCAGGAGTTCGGGATCTGTCATCGACAAGTCTCTGCTAAGAGGATCTGCCATCTCCAATGGGCCGATTAACGTCTTATCCTCCCGCACGATAAAGCACGTGTTACCTCCCGCTTCTTTGCATCTTCGAAGGGCAAGGCGAGCATGGGTACCGGCTTCATTCGCACTGCGACCGAAACCGATTCCCATACTAAGAGACAAGCCTAGTGATTTCCATACTTCCCGTGCAAGCGGGACTGATTTGTACCCCACCGTCTCCCGCTCGAAAATCCCTCGTGTCGTAAAAAACAAATACTCGTCCGCACCCAGATGTGTTAAGTACCCATCTAGTGATTCAACGTAGTCAATCAGTTTTCTATGTACTTCCAGCTTAAAGCGTTGAATATCATGCTCTGTGCTTTGCAACTGCAGTTTTTTGCCGAATTCATCCACATTAATCATGCCTACTAGAATTTGCGCTTCTTTACTACGCCGAGTTTCCGTGGATAGAAGGGCACGTTCCAATGCAACCGTAATATTCTGATCGGTCGGTGTAATCCATTCGCACAGAATCCCCAACCTATTCAGCGTGTCAGCGACCTGAATATCTGTGGTAAGTGCCGCTTTCGTCGCTCCCCTACGGAAGGCATCCTCATGGAATTGCGTCATCGTCTCGACTTGCGGGTATGGTACGCCATCATAGATCAGGAAGTTTGATGAGGTTTCACCAATCTCCTTGACATGTCTACTTAACGTAGAGGACGTAAACGAATCAATACTAAAGATCGCATCTACCGCTTGAAGCTCCGGCTTGCTGCGCAACCGATATAACGCACTAAATAACCCGGTGTCCGTCAACGGGATCATATGCACGGGCAAATGTGTTAATACATTCTCTTTGACGCGGCGATAAAGTGTCGGTCCTGTTACTAGCAGCACTTCGACCTCTTGGAGCAGCTCCTCAGCCATCTCTGGTGCTGTTTCTGCCGAACATGCCCGTGCGATAGGCTCGAAGGATGGGAAAGATGTCGCAATCACGCTCAGTACTTTATTCACCAGAGCCTCTGGCCCTAATATCCCAATGGCAATTCGATTCGGAATATCCATATGTGACGGCTCCTTTGCATCATCATCAATATGAACAAGTATACCCCTGTTCACGACTAAAAGACAAATCGTTATTATGTCTTTTAATCAGGATATCTACCCTTAACACCATTTAGTCCGAAATACCCGTCTTAAATCAACCCAAACACCCCTCCCACAAGGGAGAAGGGGTAAATAGTTCGGCGAAATCGGACTACTGCTCATTTCCGATCAGCGAATCTTCAATTAGTTCGGCCAAATGGGACTACATTGCTTTCGTGCAGGACTGGAAGTCCTTGCAGCTCAACAAGTAAGCCCGCTCCCCGCTGGCTCAAAGTAACGCACAGGAAAAAGCCCGACAGCAGAATCACATGCGTGCCGAGCTTTTATTTAGTTTAATTCCGAAAGCAGAGGCATCCCCGCTTGCGCGCCAAAGCGCGTCACTGACAACGAAGCGGCCTTAACCGCTATCGTTGCTGCTTCCAGCACCTCTTTGCCTTGAGCTAGAGCAACCGTAAACGCTGCATTACATGCATCGCCTGCGCCCGTTGTATCCACAACTTGGACACGCGGTGCTGGAATTGTGGCCAGTTCCCCGCGGGCCACCATGGCAACGCCTTGTTCACCTCGTGTAAGCAACAACCGAGGTCCTTCAGTTTCCCATTGCTGCATGCCGGCCAGCAGCTCCTGCTCGTTCGCGTAAGTTCCCCCGCTAATCAGCTCAAACTCCGTTTCATTCGGTGTAATGAAGTCAACGAGTTGTAGCAACTCGGCAGGAAGCGCTACTGCCGGAGCGGGATTAAGTACGGTACGAACGCCCGCTTCACGTGCAATCTCAAGTGCCGCCTGCACCGCAGGCAGCGGAATCTCGAGCTGTACGAGCAATGCATCTGCTTCGCGAATGAGATTTGCATGCTGACGTACTTGCTCCGGTGTCACTTTACCGTTTGCTCCTGACACAATGACAATGCAATTGTCATCCCTTGTATGTAAAATGGTTGCCGTTCCCGTAGAACAATCGTCTCTACGAACTATGGCATCTGTGTGAATACCATGAGAGGCCATTTGAGCAAGGAGCACATCACCGAAACCATCTTGGCCCACCGCGCCAATCATGGACACTTGTGCACCAAGCTTCGCACACCCGACGGCTTGATTGGCCCCTTTGCCTCCCGGGATTGTATGTAATTCATCGCCTTGCAAGGTTTCGCCAATCTTAGGCATTCGGTTCATGGATACGACTAAATCCATATTGAGGCTGCCCACTACGGCTATGCGTACTGTCTTCATATAGGATAGATCCTTTCTTGTATCATAGTGTGATAAATTCAAAAACTAATTTGCACCCTTACTCAACTTCTGGAACAAATCGCGAAATACACCATCACGATCAATATAGGTAACATATCGAATGAGGTGACGTGACGGATCTTGGCTCCATCTTGCCTCTTCAGATACGATTGGACTTGGTAGAAGCACACTCGGAGTGCTTCGTTCATTCACAAGATAGGCAATCGTTGAAATATCCCAAATCACACGAGAATACGCGTAATGATCGGGGTGAACTTGTCGATACGTCTCGTACAGATATTCGCCAATCACGCCGGATTCCTTCACAAAGTCTCTCATTTCGGATAAGGTTGTTTTCAAATGCGAAGCGACGCCCATACATGGAATTAATACTAAGGGGACACCACTATCCAAAATAATGCGCGCTGCCGGAATATCTTGCTCCAAATTAAATTCTTGCGTATTGTGCCAGTGGAGCGCATGCCCTCCTAACCATACGATAACAATGTTCGCGATAATGCGAGGCTCCATCAGAATGGCAGAAGCCACGTTCGTAATCGCACCAATGGCTACAACGTATAAGGGATCCTCCGGCGAGGAAGCCATTGCTCGTTCAACCAAATTGCGGGCTGCTTCACTCTCGACCGGTGCTTCTGAACCTGGCAGATACGCATCAGACCCTTTGTAAATAGGAATGTCGGTGCGACCCATCAGTTTCAGAATTTTGTGCAACTCGTGATAACTCTTCTCCATCCCATCCTTCGGCCCCGTTGACAAGTCGTTAAAGAATGGCGCTGCATAGAATGCTTCTACCTGAAGCCTTTCTGGCGATTGCAAGGCATATACAACAGCAAACTGGTCATCAATTTCATTAAAGGTATCTGTATCCAATACCATTCTTATCCTACCCGTTCTTGAAGTCAAACGTTCCATTCGTTGGGCTTCCGTTATTGTTGGGTACAGCATGGGGCAACTCCTCACATTTTATATCATGAATTGGCTTACCTATGAACTCAACACATGAGAATATAGAGCTATTTTACCCTCATTCATGATATATTTTTATCATAGATTGGCTTACTTTTTATACGATTCGGCTATCTATCTCAAATCATGTGTGGAAGGGCGTTCTCCAATGAATGGACATTTGGATTTTCTTTTTCGAACAACAAGGCCTCAGAACTCAACAATCCATCCCCATAGACACCAGTGTTATGAATTGGTTTACTATATGCAAGGAAGTGGCTCAACTCGAGTAGGCGAGTATACGCACCTCTTCCACCCTGACACTTTCACATTAATTAAGCCACACACCCTGCATGAAGAAACACATACGACTGACAGCGAAGTTCTATTTGTCGGATTTCAAGCCGACCTAGGCAGATATCCCCTACGAGAAGGCATCTATATCGATCATTCGGAAGGAGCTATTCTTGTATTGCTGCAAAGAATGATTATCGAGATGCAGAATAAGCGCTCGTTCTACACGGCTAAGCTGAATCATCTAATTGGGGAATTAATTATTGAACTTCTTCGTTATGATGAATTCACGACCTCTGAGCTATCTGTCAATAAGGTGATTTATGCTAAAAACTATATCGATGAGAATGTCGGGCAGAAAATCAGTGTTAACCTATTAGCAGATTTGGTTGGCTACAGCTATGATCGTTTCCGCCATCTATTCAAAGAAGAATACGGTCTCTCACCTATGCAATACGTGATGTCCAAGCGCTTTGAACTGGCTAAACGGCTGTTGAAACAAACGGATCTCTCTATCTCCGCCGTATCTCATGCAAGTGGTTTCTCCAACGATACCCAGTTCTGTTCCCTTTTCAAACAAGCAACAGGAAACTCTCCTCGTCGATATCGCCTGCAACAATTAACATGAAGGAGCTGCATGAACACCTATGTCACAACAGCCTTATTTTGAGCAAAATAAAAACCAAAGTCGCCTAACCGACATCGATAGACCCTTCTATGTGGGTTCCCAAACCACGGTTCATGAGGGCTACCAGATTGCTTCGCATTGGCATTACCATATGGAAATTATTTATATCGCATATGGTAAAGCCTCGATTACAGTCGGAAATCATAGCTTTGAAGCGGAACAAGGTGCTTTCATTCTCATCCATCCGTGTGAGGTGCATAGCGTTACGGTTCAGCCTCTTCAACCTTCCAAGCATTATGTCATTGGCTTTGATCCTGACATGTTAAGTCCCTTGCCGCAACTGGCCTTCGAACTCCAGTATTACTTACCTTATACAACGCCGCTTCATGGTTTGACGACTTGGTTGACGCCAGGGGAACAGGACGGAATTCTCCTTCACACTCTTATTGAAGAGATGTACGAAGAGTATCAGATCAGAGCTTTCGGTTTCGAGCTTGCGGTATCCTCTTCTCTATTTAAGTTGATTCTATGGTTGCTGCGCTATCAGCGAACACGCCTTTCGTCTACCTTTACCGATGATGCCGTTGAAGATACGAAGAAAATGGCCGCATTTCGCAAGCTCTTAGTTACCATTAATGAAGAGGGCATGCTATCCATGTCAGCAGAGGAAGCAGCCAAACTGTGCATGATGAGCTACAGCCGATTTGCGAGCTTCTTCAAAGGCGTCATGCATACCTCGTTCACGCAATATGTCTTGTTTATCAAAATACGAAGAGCCGAGCAATTACTGCTCGACCCGACGAAAAGTATCACGCAAATCACCTTGGAAACTGGTTTTAATCATACTAGCTATTTCATTAAACAATTCAAGCGTATCAAGGGGGTATCTCCCAAACGCTATCGCAGAGAACGATTACAGGTGACATCTGATTATGAAGAATAATGTCATCCTATCCTTTCGTTGAAAAAAAAGACAACCCGCAGGTTGTCTCTTGCTCTCACTAGAGAGGGTATGCTTTTATGATACCAACGATCACCGAAAGCTGCTATACTTGCTCATCCACCATGCGATTTGTCAACGCGCCTAATTTCTCAATCGCAATCGTGACGACGTCGCCATCCTTCAGATACACACGCTGATCTACAGGCTTACCAAGCACAACGCCTTCAGGCGTTCCTGTCAAAATAATATCACCAGGCGACAACGTCATATGCTGGGAAATATAGCTGACGATTTCATCACAGTGGAAAATCATATCCGATGTATGCGAATTCTGTCTCGTCTCACCATTCACCGTGCAACTGATCGTCAACTGATTGGGATCCCCAACTTCATCCGCCGTTACCAAATAGGGGCCGAGTGGACTGAACTTATCGCAGGATTTCCCCAGCAGCCATTGTTGCGTACGCATTTGAAGATCACGCGCGGATAAATCGTTCACATTGCAATAGCCAAACACATGGCTTAAAGCTTGCTCTTTGGACACATATTTCGCCTGTTTCCCAATGACAATTACAAGCTCTGCTTCGTAATCAACCTGACTCGTGACACGATTCGGAAGCGGAATATCATCCCCGTGCGAAGCAATTGTATTACTGAATTTGTTGAACAGGATAGGATACTGCGGAATTGCCGCATTCGTTTCTTCAGCGTGCTTGCGATAGTTCAAGCCCACGCAAATGATTTTACCTGGATGGGTGACACAAGGACCATAGTTTACTTGGGATTCATCAAGAAGGTACGGATTTTCCGCTGTTTCCCCTTCAAGAACCCTCGCCACATAACGCTCGATCGCTGGAATTAATGTTTCTGAATGAGCGATAACGGACATGATGTCGGTTGGAATCCCATCCTCAGGGAACGCTTTCAATGCTTCTGTAATATCGAATACGTTGTTCTCCAACTTCACACCAAGATGAATACTTCCTGGATGGTTAATTGTGACTAGTTTCAAAATGAACATCCTCTCTTATCAATACTTAGGAAAATTGGTTCTTTATTTACGCATTCTTACCGAACACAGCGCCACCATCAATATACAAAGGTGAGCCCATCATGAATTTGGATTCGTCTGATGCAAGGAATAAGGCAGCTTGTGCTACATCCTCCGGTGTTCCGAGTTCGTTGCTAAGTTGTCTGCTTTTCAGCGCAGCAATTGCGGCCTCAGGATCATCATAAGAGGTTTTCAAATAATTCTCAACAAAAGGTGTCAAAATCGTGCCAGGCAGCAGCGCATTCACTCGAATTTGGTAGGGGGCATAATCAACCTGCATCGATTTCGTCAATGCAAGCACTGCTCCTTTGGTAGCTGCATAGGAGGCACGTCTAGCTAACCCAATCTCCGCTATGCAGGAGGACATGTTGATAATGGAACCGCTGCGCTTCTCCATCATGTGCGGAATAACGTATTTGGACGGCAGGAAAACGCCGCGAATATTGACACGAATAACACGATCCCATTGGTCTGGCTCAAGCTCATGCAAAGCACCAACACCGCTAATCCCCGCATTATTAAAAAGAACATCAATTCGTCCACACGCTTCAATTGCTCGGTCGACCATCGTTTTCACAGAATCAGGATCCGTCACATCAGCTTGCAGGAAGAGCGCTTCTCCACCGTTAGCTCGAATTTCGGAGGCTGTTTCCTCACCTTTGACCGCATCCAAATCATTGACGATCACATGTGCGCCTTCTTGACCAAAAAGTAACGCTGTGCTTCGGCCAATGCCTGATCCAGCACCTGTAATTAGGATTACCTTATGTTGTAATCTCATTTGGTTTCACCTCATAGTTTATTATAATAAACTTAGTTTATAAATTAAGACAAACTAAGTCTATCATCCGCTAAAGCTTGCGTCAATGCCAAATAAACCAGAGACAACCCGATGGCCGGATGTTAACTGGTTTACCGCGATTATGATGACTACAGTGGCATTATTGCAGATAACCCCTGTGCGAGAATTTGAATCTCTTCCCTCGCTAGATCTTGTTTGTGCGGCCATTGATGTACCGGCATCGAGCAACTTACAGCCGCAATCCATTGACCGTTACGATCAACAATCGGCATAGCCAAGCAGCAGAAGCCAAGCACGATTTCTTCTTGATCCACCGCGTAGCCTTGTTTTCTTATCATGCGCAGCTGTTCCAGCAGCTCTTCTCCACTTCGAACGGTATTCGGCGTGAACGCCTGATAACTGCCCTCTTCGTATAGGGCAAGCACCTGTGAATCTTCCAGCGCTGACAGCAATACTTTACCCATAGCAGTTGCGTAAGCAAGCAATCGCATGCCAGGTTCAGAGATAAGACGAACTTGTGCTGGCGCCTCTTTTTTGGCCAAATACACAAGCTCCCCCTTCTCCAATCTTGCCAGTTGAAAAGTTTCACCAAGTCGTTCTACGGAACGAGCAACCTTTTCCTCAAATAACTTCACCAGCGACATGCCAGCGAAATAAGCGTTGCCAATAACACCGAAGAAGGAGCCGAGCACATAGGTATCTCCTTTTTCTCTGACAACCCAATCTAACGTCTCCATCGTATGTAAAAGCGAGAACATTGTACTCTTATTAATCCCCGTTGCACTGCTCAAGTCCATTAACCTAAGTACTGAAGGCTGTTCCGCAATAAGCTGTAGAACATCCTGTGCCCTTTCCAGTGCGGGAACCCAATATTTTCTTTCCATGTGTATACCTCACTTAACCTTAACTGTCTATAACCGCTACAACGGATGCAGGATCACAGTAACTTTACCGAATCCCCCAGTCGAATTTGACCTGTTTTCACAACTGATGCATAGACGCCAAACTGCAAGTCAAAGCCTTCGTTTACTTTTTTGAGCAGGGAAGGATCCTTCTCCAGCGTTTCTGGGTCAATCGTGATCATGACACATCGTTGACAGTAGCTATCTACCTGCAATTGTACTTCGCCTATGGCAATCTGTCGACCTATCCAATCTCCTTCGGTGCAAGACTCATCATCTAACGCGACTACGAAATTGCCACGGAACCGACGATAATCCAAGTCCTTGCCATGCATGCTCTCTAGTTTTCTTAGGCTAGCATCGGTGACAAGAAGAATACTGGCGCCATCTACTGAAAGCAGTTGCGGATGTTCAGGATGTTGTTCTTTTAACCGCGACATGGTAAGGGGAGTTTTCGTTTGGCTTTGGATCTCCTTCAACAGTGCATCGTCCCAGCTGAATACTCGCCCATCCCCTGCTGTTATTTGGATATCTCCATCGTGATATCTTGCTTGATAGGCTAACATATTAGGGATATTACGTGCCGTCACATACCGCCGCCAGCCCGATTTGGATTCATCATAGAAGGACACGAACCGATCCCCTACCATTCCATAGTCTTCAATCTCGCAAGATGCCAATTGCTCACCTGCGAATGACTTCACAGGATACCGATTAATTTCACTTATTTTACCAATGGTCACTTGCACAGATAGTTCCTCCATCAATCTTATATTCCGTACACGCAACCATTTTACCATTTCGTACTCTAGAGAGCTAGGAGCTAGGAGCTAGGACATGCCTGTCACTCACAAATTTCGAGCAAGAATCATGCTTACTCAGTTAGAAAAAAAGAACGCCACGATAGTTCGTGCAACGTTCTTATTCTAACCTTATTTATATTCCCAAAAATTTGGCGAGTTTATCAAGCAACCGTTGTTGGGAAGACAATTTTATGGATATATTGTCAAATTGATTGTTCAGCACTTCATCATTGGAAACAACTAGTTTGTTAACTGCTTCTTCGATTAGTCCATTTAGTTTCTCCGTGTTGATCGCATAATTATTACGCATTTCTAGCTCTAATTCCGTAATACTTTCCTTATGCTGTTTCCGCATTTCATAGGTCACTGCTTGCATTTCATTGTTGAGATGTTGCTCCAAAATTTCTATAATATTGGGTTGAATCGTTTGAATTTGTTGCTCCATCTTCGAGACATCTTCATGAAGTTGATTCTTGAGCTCACTTGTCGTTGTCTGTAGATCACCCCTGAGTGTTTGTTCCAACGCTTCCGTCAACTTGGGCTGAACGGTATGAATTTCTTGGAGCTCTTGTTCTAACTTAAGGACACTTGCATGAAGTTGCTGTTGTAACTCACTTGTTGAAGTAAGCAGTTCACTTCGGAGACTTTGTTCAAGAGATTCCCTCAACTTAGACTGAACCGTATTAAGTTCTTGTTGTTCTAATTCTAACTTCGAGACACTATCATGTAGTTGCGCTTGTAGCTCATTCGTCGATGCGAGTAGTTCATTCTTGAAATTGTGTTCCAATGCCTCCGTCGATTTCGATTGGACCGATGTAAGTCCTTGGAGCTCTTGTTCCAATCTTGCGACACTTTCATCAAGTTGCGTTTGTAATGCTGTTGTCGAAGAAAGCAGTTCGACCTTGAGATTTTGCTCCAGAACTTTGGCCAGCTTGGGCTGGACCGTAATGAGTTCTTGAAGCTCTTCTTCTAACTTCGCGACACTTTCAAGTTGCTGCTCTTGCAGTTCCCTTGTCAATGCAGCCATTTCAGTTCTGAGATCGTGCTCTAGAGATTCAATTAACTTAGGCTGAACGCTATAAAGCACATGCTGTAATTCATTCACCTGTTCGGCTACACCTTTGAATTGTATATTTAGTGTATCCACGTTAGCGGTAATTTCATTGCTAGTATCTTGTTCAATCACTTCGGTTAGCTTGCAAGTAAAAATCTTGATAATATTACGCAGCTCCGCAACTTCAACGGTAATACCATGAAATTGCTGGTTTACGGATTCAGCCATATTCGTATACTTATCATCTTGAATAGCATCCTTTGTGACAACAATCATTTTCTCCATAAAGGTAAGCACAATGTTTCGAAGCTCCGCGACTTCATTGGTAAGCTCGTCGAACAAGACGTTTACATAATTTTTAGTTGGTGCTACTTGTCTACCACTTGAAAGGGAAGCTATACTAACCAATTGACTATCATCTACTTGCTCGTTTAACCGTCTAGGTGTTTTATTTGCTTCTATTTTCTGCGTTAACAACTGTACCAGGTTCCATAATTCCAAGGTTTCATCACTTGCAAGCGGATTAGATTTAGTTTCTACAAGAGGTACGTTGGGTTCTGGCACAATTGCCGGAGAAGTAGCCGTGACAAGGTTCTCTTCACTACTAGTCGTACGATTTCCTTTCTGACTCAACTCCTGTAAATGTTCGTGAATCATCTTAAGTGATTTATTGGCATCTTTCATTTTTGAAATGACACGGAAGATCTCGATTGCTTCATCTGTATATCGTAAGCTTCCTCCAACCGTGATGGTCGGAAGAAATTGAGTGTATTGTTTGGTCCATTCTACGACTGTTGCTTGTGTTCTTCTAATCATACGTGCGATCTCATTGACCTTATATGTCCTTTTCATCTGTTAACGATCATATCCTCTCTTCTTATATCCAGTAGGCTTAGGCATCTATAACATGGTATTCAAGGCATTATATAATTGACAATGAATACATGAAATAGTTCAAATGAGAAAGAGGCCGCCCTAATCGGACAGCCTCACATGATAGTATGGTATTATTTACGGTGCATTCGGTCCAACTTCTGTTGCTACCAATGGATGCTTTCCAAAGGAAGTGCTCGAAGAGCGCTCATCCGCTCCAACGTCATTGGTGGAACGTGCTTCTCCATCCATATCTTCGGTCACATAGGCGTAGGAACCCACAGCAGCGTTAATCGCCGGACTAGTTGAAGACAACTTCTGCAATCCATTGACTGTTGTGAGCAACGGATTCGTGCTCCATATTTGGGCAGTCGTCCTTGAAGCATTGTTGCTAACTGTGCTGCCACTACCTATGTTCCCCTCGAATACTGTGTTCGTGGTGCCAACTTCATAGTACAAAGTGCCTGTGGAATTTTTCACGATATTATTAGCCACTCTGCTGTCTTGAGGAGCTAAGGGTTTACCAGAACCAACAATAATCCCCGTCGTGCTATTCACAATCGTATTGTTAACGACCTGTGCTCGGTAAATTTTCCATTGTTCTCTCAAGTCATCTGCTGAAGGGTTGGAAGGGTAACCACCTGTACCACCGTCATAATCAGCATTATCAAGAATAATCGCATTGGCTGTTAGATTTTCCATGTAATTGTTATAAATCTTGTGATCATTTCCATAAATGCGAATACCCGCTTGTTCCGATTCTACACCATCACCGAGGAAGTAGTTGCCGTAGAAGGAGTTGTTATGCCCATGTCTGGAAGTAAGTCCCCCCTTGGAAGTTTTGAAGGTATTATAACGAACCGTGTTGTTACTGCTTTTCACAGAAACGATTTCCGGCTCGCCATCGCAGTTCTCAAACAGATTGTACTGAATCGTATTGTACCCATTGGACAAGGAAATTCCGGACAAGCCCAGACGTATTGTTTCTTTGCCATTTGCCACCCATGGACCTACATCATGAAAATAGTTATATTCAATTACGTCGTACTGAGAAATATTGCCGTTCCCATCGCCTTGATAAGCAATAAGCGGATCCGTATCGCTTTTAGGACCAAAATCATTATGGTCAATGCGGTTATGATGACTATTTACGCCACTAACCTGAAGCCAAATGAGGGTGCTGCCTGTAGCTTGCAGTGCAAATCGGTTACGAGTTACACGAATGTTATTGGAACCATCCAACAGAAGTCCCGTATTTCCTGAATTTGTGAATTTCAACCCCTCGATTACAACGTTGGATGAATTCTGTATTTGGAGTGAAGCACCTCCAGATATGATCGCCTGGCCTAAATTCGCTGCCTTAATCGTGATAGGGTTGCTCGCAGTGCCATTTTTGTTACTTAAGACGAAAGGTCCTGTTTGGGAGTAAGTCCCGTTAGCTAGCACGATTGTCGTACCCGCACTTGCGTTGCTTAACGCAGTTGCTAACTGTGCGGAAGTCGAAACAGAAACACCCGGTACTACTGGTGCATCACCATAAATTTCGACCTCGGTATAACTGTTCCATAAGTTGGCTGAGTTACCATGGCCAACAATTCGCACATAACGTGCTGACGCTACATCCGTAAAGTCGAACGTTTGTAGGCTTGTATTTAAACTGCTCGTCACGTTGGACTGAACCGTCGTGAAATTAACATTATCCGTGGACGTTTGAATATCGAACGTAGAAGTTCTCGTATCCCCGCTTACAAATGCCATCTTGATATAACCAACCCTGACGTTTGTGCCTAAATCGTACTTGATCCATTGACCGTTGCCGCTAGCTGACCAACGAGTGGTTAAGTTGCCATCCACTGTGTTAGCAGGCACGTTGCCATCATCCGCGCTTGCCGTTACGGAAGCACCAGCTATGGAGAATTTCGTATTTACGGAAGCGCTTGCAGAATTGTCCCCGTAAATTTCTACCTCAGTGTAACTATTCCATAAGTTCGCAGAATTGCCATGGCCAACAATTCGCACATAACGAGCTGGATCTACATCAGGAAAATCAAAGGTTTGCAAACTTGTATTCAAACTGCTTGTCACATTGGACTGAACTGTCGTAAAGGTAACGTTGTCTGTCGATGTTTGAATATCAAAATTCGAGGTTCTTGTATCCCCACTAATAAAAGCTATTTTAATGAAAGATACTTTTTTCACCGCGCCTAGATCATATTTGATCCACTGCCCGTCTCCGCTTGCGGACCAACGAGTTGTTAAGCTTCCATCCACCGTATTGGCAGGCACATTCCCATCATCGCTACTTGCCGTCACCCCAGACGCCGCGACCGTGAACTTAGCGTCTGCCGCATAACCAGCGAAAGGAATCATCGTCAGAAACATACTAATTAATAGCATAACAATACCTACTTTTTTACCATTCCCCATAAATACATCCTCCCTTGATTTTCGTTTGAACCCATGAATCCTAGTTTAATCTTTGAACTCCTTTCATTCATTTCGAGTGCGTGCACTCTTCTCCAATTTAATACAAATCTCGGAAAATAAGCATCATCATAATCGTGAATGCATCTTCAAAATCGAAAATGATTACCCTCATTACCTAAACTCGCTATTCAAATATGGATGTCAAGGCATAGGAAGAGGCCCATGCTCAATTGCATGGACTTCTGATGGACATACGTATGATTACTTACATGCCTCCACCATGAGCATCAGTGCCATGGACTGCCCATACGGCATCGGACATTGTTTGATATTGCGGTAATAATCAAGATTATCTTTTAACCCTGTACCGTAAGAAACACCATGGACAATACCTTCATCATCAATTTTGCTCAGTACACCTTCCAGTGCTTTCAGACCCACAGCGCGATAACGCTCATCAATAAAACCTTTTCGTACTGCCTTCAGGATGCCATAGGCGAACGCAGAAGAAGCCGATGTTTCCAAATACGAATCAGGTTGATCCAATAGTGTATGCCATAGGCCGCTTTCATGCTGGAGGGTGGCAAGCGTTCTCACCTGTCGTTCAAGCGACGAGATCAGGAACTGGCTTACACCCACTGGTAGAGGAGCGATATCCAGATAATCGACCAGTCCGGCTGTATACCAAGAATTGCCACGTGCCCATAAGGCTTGCGCATAATGATGATGCCCGAGAAATGTCCACCCGTGAAAGAATAGCCCTGTCTTCACATCCGATAAATATTTGAGATGAATTAAGAACTGTCTAATGCTCTCTTGGAAATAGGCATCATCTTGTAACAGGACACCCATGCGTGCAACGAACAAAACGGTCATATACAACGTATCATCCCACAATTGTCCCTCGTTCAAATTCCGAGTAACGCAATGTTGAAGTCCGCCTTCATCTGTTCTAGGCATAGCTTCCATAACATAGGTGACCCATTCTTTACAAAGCGCCACATATATTGGATTCCTTGTTTCCTCAGCCAAATAGCTTAACGTCAACATAGGACACATCGTGTTTACATTCTTGTCAGGTAAACCTTCAGCGATTCGTTTATCAAACCATTGAATGAGCTCATCTCTGATCGCCATGTTGCCTGTTTCCTTGTAATAGGCGTATAAAGCAAACAACCCAACGCCTTGCGGCCACTCCCAATTGTCCATCGAAACAATACCAATCGCGACACTTTCTTGAAATGCTGGCTGTAAATTTTTCATTTGTCGGATCAGCTTCAAAATGATGGGATTATACTTGTCAATCATCGCAGCGTTTGTCATGCTTCATTTCACTCCTTAGGTGAGAGTAGGCTGTATGAGCCGATCCACTAACTGTTGTGTATAAAGACTGCGTGGACTTACATGGCTCCCGAAGCTTTCCCAGTACGCATCCTTACGCTGCCGTTGATCATAGGGACTCGGGAGGAGTGGCTTGCCTCGACTTCCGATATGTCCGATCGCATAGTTTTGAGCAGTTGGAGGCTGCTGGGAGACCAACTCATGCGTGGTATTCCAAGTGACATAGTTTGCTCCAGACCACCCATGGCCGCTCCCCAACCACCCGCGATCCTGAATATGGATGCGGCCGTTTACATTGTCATAGAGACAGCCCACTGACCACCGATGATGGGGTTCACTCGAGTTGTAATCTTTTTGCGACTCGCAGTCGAGGAATACATTTGGCCCTGCAACACGCGCATCAACGACAAAAGCATGTCTCGCGGTTTCTGTGTAGGCTCGCTGCACAAGCGTTAATTCACCCATAAGATGGAATGGATACCGACGTCCTCCCGTAATCACGCTGATAAAGGCGAATACGGAGCAATCTTGAATGGTGATCCATTTCGTATCGCGCCCAACTTGGACCAATGCGTGTTGGAAATGGAAGCCAACCACCTTGCGGACCCATGCGTTTTTGACAAGATCAAGATGAATACAAGTAATCGCATGCTGCTCATCAGCCATGTAGGTTTCAGTGCCCTCATTGCCGTCGATTCTCGTGTCACCAATACTAGGATCATACGAAACAACCACCCGTATATCCTCGATGCCGATCTGTTCGATACGGCCTTTATCCTCGTATTTCATAAGTGCTCCGCCTCCCCAGCGGCTTTCAATCGCATTCGCGATAGGCGCATCCAATGTGATGCAATTGCCAACCATGTGGGTGATCACTCTGTCGAACTCCAGTTGGAACGGAGACCATTGAATGGTTCCGCCTGCAACTGGCCTCAAGCGAATCGCATCCATGCCAATAGCATGAATCCAGCGTTCATTTCCGTAACGAATCACCTTAACAGTGTCTCCTACACGATAACCAGAAGCATCCTGCACATGGATTATGCGTGCACCTGATGGTACATACAGATCACTAATAGAGGTCAGCGTATCTGGCAAAAGACTAGGAGAGGCTTCACCTCTAATGTCGATGAGATTCCGTTGTTTCGTCCCTGTTGCATATAATAAGGTGCCACCTTCTTCCTGTCCCTCACCACGCAAAACAATGCCGCTAGTCATAATCTGCAATGAACCACTGATGGCGTATACACCTTTACATAGAAGAACGCTTCCACGATAACCTGACGAAGATCGAGGCAGATCAGCAACCCGATCAATCGCCGACTGAATGTGCGTCGTATTATCTCCCTCAACGGGCTGAAGTGAAATAACAGGCGCGATATCTGGGATCGCTACGCCGCCTCCACCATATCCGCAATTGGAGAAATCGATGATCTGATTCCCCTTAAAATCAGGTACATAGACCAGTTTCCCATTCTCACCAATATGAACAATGCGACTCTGTCCCTCGGTCGAAATCAGAGGATTCTGGACTGTAAAATAAAACGCATCAAAGTAAGAGAATCCAGCTTCTACTTCAATCTCAATGTTTATCCTGTATTGCCCGGGCTCCTTTACTTCACCAGGAAATGTAAGAACCGATGCCTCGCCTGCTGCAAATTTCGTTGCTGGATGTGCGCATATCACTTGATCCCCAGTTACATTCAATAGAGTTACTTGTAAAGTCACAGCTTCAGCCGTTCGCACATGCAGTATGGGGAATGGGCTGTCCCTATCCAAGAAAGCAGGTTGACCCGACTCGCAGACTAACGTAGGATGTTCTAACGCAAGATCCACCAACCACTCTGTTGGGTCGTACACATCTGCGAAGAAACTAGTTTCCTTGATCACGCCATGTAAAGTTACAACACCATGAATCTGGGTAATGCCTGATTGATGACTGGTCAGTTTGCCACTCTCATTAACTGACATCACATTTTCGTTGCGGCTGCTGATTATGACTTCCGCTTTCGTCAAATCAGCGTCCGAACCGTCTGTCAGAATCCCTCTCAGCGCCAATTGCGCATAGTTGTTCACTTGCATGGCTAACGTATCATCTTGACTGTATACCCTGCCACCAACATCGAATACCAAGTGATCTAACAAGGGACCCGAGGGAATAGATACCTGCTCATATAGGCCGAAATCGATGAGTTGAACATCCCTTTCCGCATCAAATAGTATTAAATCCAGTGATACGTACCGTCCATTAACTACCGGGAAAAGAGCTCTTTCAATCGTTCCGATTCCGCCTATATCCGTCTGCCGACTATACGCATCCTGCCAAGCTACACCGTCATCAGAATAATGGATATGGTAACTACTTATGAAGCCTGACGCCAGCTTTAATTGGATTGTATTGAACGAGAAGTTTCGGCCAAGATCAACCGTTAACCAGACGCGGTTATCATCCTTCTGATCAACACTTAATGGTTGCCAATAGGTACTCTCGGAACCATCTACCGCTTGACTTCCAGCGCCATTCGCACTTTCAGAACTACATGTTACCGGACATGCTAGTGCGAGATTGGCTTCGCATACAGCTTCCGTTCTTGACATCATTTCTCAACCTCCTTATGTTGATCCAGTTGCTATTCATCTTGGCCTATCGGAATGACCATATTCCACGTCTGCGACGCATCATGAAAGCCCTTGGTACCATCCGATGTTGCTGCAAACAGATGCGTCGGCTTCCCATCCTGAAAGAATAAAAAAGGTCGTTCCAAATTGCCCATTGTACGTGTAACCCCATTATCCCAAGTCACATTTCGGGAATAGGCGAGTGAGTGAAGAATTCGCCAATTCATGCCATCCGTCGAAGACGCGTGTACACCGCCATACTTTTCACCACACAAATTGCCGTCCATATCCTTCGCAATCAATTCATATCCATCCTCAGTTCGCCAAATGAAAGGGTCTTCCAAATGAACGTCTGGCGGGAATAACGGTTCTTCACTCATCACCAGGTAAGGACCCTCGTAATGAGCCGCACGCGCAACGCCAAATGTCATCTTCCCATGGCCGTGACCTTCATATTGTCTAGCTTTGTAAATCAATAACACAGAACCGTCTTCCTCTACGCATGGTGCAGGATTGGACGTTAAGAAGCTATCGAACTTCCCTGGCCTTGTGGATACAATGGGGACATCGCGTCTTTCCCACGGTCCGTTAACACTGTTCGCCAGGGCTAATCCAATACGCTTGTTCGCTCGCGCTACGATACATCGCGGATCTTGGAGGTCATATCCATCACCAGCAATCGGATCTGGAAAGGGATGCGTTGATCCCATATAGAACAATAGGTACTTGTCTTTATGCTTAACGATATGCGGATTATGTGTACTGCGGCCATCCCAATACTCGGCTCCACGTGCAGGTAAGACTACCTCCTGAAATGTAAAGGGTCCTTCGGGCTGATCGGCAACAGCACGTACAATTTCCGACTGGACAAGCCAGCCCGGATGCATCGGAAGTGACTTCGGCCATCTCGAGGCAAATAGGTGAAATCGGCCATCTTCGCCTTGCACTACGGATCCGCACCAGACCCAGTAATTTTCCATTTGGAAGCCCCCGTTCACAGGTGCAGGCATGAAATTGTAAAGCATACGATCGCTCTCCTTCTATTGTTTATTCGTCATCTAGACACTCATTAATCTAATTTCTTTTAAGTTCATTAATACCGCACCGCAAATAGCTTGAGGCCGGACAGTCAGTGTATATTCACCTAAATGTTCAAAATAAAAAGGCCCAATCTCAAAGTTCTGGAATTCGTATTCCCCACCTGTTTGCATGACGCTAGCAACTAACTTATTGTCACCCGCTGCAATTTCGAAGATGCCTCCAACGGATGCATCACCTGCCCCATACACAGCAGCAACCCGATATGCGCCAGCCTTTATCACGCGAAACTCCCATGAGATTGAGTCTTGCATGGAAGACCAGTTTTTAAGATTGTCTCTCCCTTTTTTCCCCGTATCATAACGCACTGTCTCTCCGGTTAGTTCACCATCGAATACTCCAAATACCTGAGACACACCATTGGCAACTACGACTTGTTTCGGATTTGTTGCTATTTCTCCTTGAAATTCCACAGCTACTACGGAACAGATTGAATCAAGCGCTTCTGTAGGCAGGTCGATGATATGATCACCACAATCATTCAATAATTGATGGGGTAAGTTTCGTTCCGGCGAATCTCCCAAGAGGTAACACTTCTGAATTGAATTAAGCAAACCAGGCAGCAATAGCTTCCCTCCAGCAGGCCATTCCCAAACGTGCAGATATAACGTATTTCCTTTCAACGTACAGCGGCCCCATGGTGTTCTGCCGATCGGACTTCCTTGAGAACCGTATATGCTTTCGCCATTCACATGCAACCAAGCGCCGATGACGCCAAGTAACTCCAATGATTTCGCGTCAATCTCTCCATCTCCCGTTGGCCCTACATTGATGACGTAATTCCCCCCCATACTAACGACATGGATCATATCATGGAGAATATCTTCGGAACTTCGCCACTTTTGGTCGGTTTGGTTATAACCCCAAGAATGATTCAACGTTGCGATCGACTCCCAGTCTCTCCTTGGCGTTCGCATATGGCGTTGATTATCGCCAGTATTCTCATAATCGCCGAAACCCTCACGACGAACTCGGCGATTGACTAAACAGCCTGGTTGCACGTCATGAACCAAATCCACAAATTGCTTACCCTGTTCATCCGTAATTTTATGACCACAATCAAACCAAAGAATGCCGATAGGACCGTACTGTGTTAGAAGCTCCTTTACTTGGGGAAACGCTTTTTCTTGTAAGTATCGCTCATAGCGGGTGCTTTTGTTATCATCCTTCTCCCATGTGTGGAGAGCATCATAAGCGCCAATATTAGCTGGATAATCCAATGTGTTTCCTTGGGAATCTGGGTGATGCCAATCCATTGCGTGCGAGTAGTACAAGCAAAGAACCATGTCTTCGCGCTGACAAGCAGCCGCTAATTCCGCCACAGGATCTCTGCCAAAAGGAGTTGCTTTAACAATCGAATAATCGCTGACTTGCGAATCGTACATAGCGAAACCTTCATGATGCTTAGCTGTAAAAATCATATATTTCAAACCAGAATCTTTCGCAGCCCGAACCCACGCAGAAGCGTCAAATCGTGAAGCATGAAAATGATCGGCTATCTGCTCGTATTCGTGAATCGGAATTTGAGCCCTCAACTGCAAATGCTCCGCGTAAGCCGCATTCACAGACTCACCTTTCCAAACACCGCCAGGCAATGAATATAATCCCCAGTGAATGAACAAACCTACCTTTGCTTCGCGCCACCACGCGATTCGCTGCTCGCGCTGTTCAACTGCCAGCACATCTTCCTCTTGGAAACGAATCTGTTGTAGATTATTCGCTTCTGCGTTATCCATGAGATGATCCTTCGTCGACATCGTAGTTCCCCCTTTTCTGCAACAGCCTAAGCCTGTAATATCCGTTCAATATCCAATAGATCCGTTTCGGAAAGTTTGACCCCCGACGCCCTAACATTCTCTTCCACTTGTTGGGGGCGAGAAGCACCAATAATACAGCTAGCAACATTCTCTAACCGCAGGATCCATGCCAATGCTAACTGTGCCAGAGTTAATTCATTACGCTCTGCGATGGGTATTAGCTTCTCCACCTTACTTAGCTGCTCATCCTTCATCAGTTGAAAAATAGCGCCATTCTGCTCGGGATCCCCTGCCCTTGAATCGCTTGGGAACGGCATTCCCGGTTTATATTTACCCGTCAATATCCCTTGAGCTAGCGGCGAAAAAACGATCTGCCCGATTCCTTCTCTTGCACTTAAGGAAACAATTTCCTTTTCGATGCCGCGCCGAAACATATGATATTGGGGTTGATTTGAGATGATTGGATGTAATCGCAGCGCCTTGGCCATATGAACGGCATCAAGCAGTTGCTCAGATTTCCACATGCTAACCCCCGTGTAAAGGACCTTACCTTGCGCGACCAGATCATCCAAGGCGCGAAGCGTCTCTTCAAGTGGCGTATCCGTGTCATACCTATGGCATTGATACAGGTCAATGTAATCCACACCGAGTCTTAGCAAGCTGGCATCGCATTGTTCCCTAATATGTTTACGGGACAATCCGCGGTCATTAGGCCCGTCCCCCATGGGCACACATACCTTGGACGCTAGCACGTAGGAATCCCTTAAATACTTGGACAGTGCCCTGCCCACCACACGTTCTGCCTCTCCCTTATGATACACATTCGCTGTATCGAACAGATTGATGCCTAACTCGTAGGCTTTATAAATAATCGATTCCGATTGTTTGGCATCGATCGCACCACCATAGGTTAACCAACTGCCTAGACTGAGTTCACTTACTTTTAAGCCACTGTTGCCTAATCGTCTGTACTGCATGCTAGGACCTCCTTATCAGAAATTGCCAAAGAGTGAGAATACTCGACCTTCGATTCGATGTTACTATCGCTGTTCCCCTTTGTCATTGTTCATACTTATACCCCTATGTCTTTTTTTATGATGGAGCGTCGTTTATGACACAAAGAACCGCCTAGGTCATCCACCCGGACGGTTCTTGTTCAGTATCTTTACTACTAATTCCGTAAAGCTCTTAACCAGTCCAGCAATTGGGCTGCCAACGTTTCCTCAATGAATTTACCTTTTTGTGCTTGAATAAGTGCTTGTAGTGCATCTAGCTTAGGATTAAGGTCTAGTTTCGATGCCTTCTGAATGAGGTTAACCAAGGTCATTAATCCTCGATAGATGCCTTCATTTTTGATCCAACCTTTTTGTTTCGCAATCGTTAATACTTCGTCCAAGTGATCTAAGTCCATTTGAACTTGCAGGTTAAATTGCTGCGTTGATGTATTGCCTGCCCGATCTATCGCAGTAACAGAAACCAGGTGGTTCCCCCGTGTAAGTGACATCGGTTCAATGACATATGGCGAATCGATCGGTTTGCCGTCCAGTTGAATCGTTTGATTCGCAACGCCACTTAGGGCATCCGTAATGCCAAAGTCCAAGTGAATGGTGTCTGTTACGTAAACAGCCATGGAGACTGATGAGGTGATACGAGGACCACTTCGATCCAATTGAATCGTTGTTGATCTCTGATCTTCCTCGTTGCCAGCCCCATCAACGCTGTAATACCTGAGTACCGTCGTACCTTCGCCATCGACCTGTAACGTAGTTCCTTCTGCGAAGAGGCCGCCATTTACACTGAAATACGTATGTGCAACGCCACTTCCGCCATCCGTTGCAGCAAGGTGAATCGTTTGTGCATCTTTGTGCCATCCGCTTCCCGCATCATCTTTCGTAGTTGGCGCGGTCACATCAGAATCTCCGCCAATATAAATTTCATTGATATTGTTCCACGTATCCTTTGAATTGCCTTTCCCGTTGTATTTGACATATCGCGCATTTTCTTTCCCGAACTGAAAAATCTCTAAGCCTGCTGTTTTTCCGCTGCTTTTGCCACTATACACAGTCTTCCAGTTCATTCCGTCTTCTGAAACCTGCAAATCAAAATTATATTTGTCGACATCCCCTTTCAGGAATGCAAGAAGCACTGATCGAATCGGCTTCACTTCGCCAAGATCGAATTGAATCCAATGGGTAATCCCCTTTGCCGCATAACGGGTCGTCAAATCACCATCGATGGCACTCGCAGGCGGGAAGCTAGCATGATAACCTGCGCTTGCCGACACAGCCTGGATCGGATAGGTAATAAAACGATCTGGTACCTCTCCATAGATCGGGTATCCGGTCATTTGCACCTCATATTTCGCTTGCAAATAGGGATCTTGTCGATCTTTCACAGTAATGACAGCTGTTCCGAACACCTGCTGCGGCTGTGCAATCTCCACAATATGATCGCTCTCAGCGCTGATTGTTGGTATGACTTTCGTACCCAGCGGCAGAGCTACAGCATAGGTATACGTCGATGGTGAGAAATTATCAATCGATACACCGTTGACTTGAATACCCGTTAATCTCGGCAATAATGATTCAAGTGGCGGTGTGGGGCTCTTAGACAAAACGAGCTTATCCAGCCGGGCACCGTTTCCTTGCGATTTTATGTTAATCTCATGGAATCCATCTGTTAATGCAAAAGGCAGTTCGGCCGTCGTCCATCCCCAAGTCGATCCCGCAGCTGCAGGTAAATGGACATCAGTCCCTTCATCCACGGATACCTGGAGGCTTCCTTCAGCTGCACCACTTGAGGAGCCTAATACATGTAGATACACACTGCCGCCATGAATAACGTTCAAGGCATACGTTAGAGAGCCTGATGCATCTTCAGGAGATTGCATGAAAGCGCCTTTGGAGCACGTGTCACAAGCCCCTCTTTTAAAATAACCTTCCCTGCTTGAGTAACTTTCCGCTTCCCACGTTGGCGATAACTCAGCATCAACCTGACGCGTCCAGCTCATATGGTCTTTCACCCACATGATGCGGGCAAAATAGATGGGACTGGTTAAAACCGTACTCATATAATAGGGATTTGCAAGCAATTTATATACCGTTGGATCTGGATTGTACGGTGAAATATGAAGGTACTCACTCCAGAGATTCGTTAACGTGCAGTTCGTTGGGAGTCCATCCACTTTACAATAGAAGTTGCCTGTACCCGTAGCGATCACATAACGAATGGTATTGGAAAGTTTAATTAATGTGTCTTGCGTAACGCCGTACTTCCCGCGATCATACGCCCTCGTCATGCCCATGATATCATTCGCCGCATGAACACCGTCGGCATCCTCGACTTTACCGAAGTAGTCGGCCACATACCACCATTTATACACATCATGACCTTGTACTTGATAGGGTTCTAAGGAAGCTGTAAACCAATCGATCGATGCTTGGACAATGCGGTCATAGAGGTCTACTCTTGTCGGATCGTCGGCTAGAAGTTCATGACATTCCGCCAAACGCATAAAACCGTTATTGATCATCATTTGCTGATTCCATGGAATCGCTGAATTAGGAGCTCCACTTCCCGTTGTACTCCAGCGTGCATCGTTCGGCCAATACTGGCGCAAGGTATCTGGCTTCACGAAATTCGGGATCATATAGGTATCTATGGATTTATCTAACTCGGTGATGTAAGATTTCGCACGTTGCAAATACGTCTCACCGTATAGAGAGCCATTGCCATAAGGAACAACTTGATTCCACAATGACTTGTTCTTAAGAATCAGTTCCGCACTGTAAGCAATGTGTCCAATCACATCGCCATTCTCGCTGCCTGAATAACCATCAATGAGCAAACCATCACTATTAACTTCGCCAACCTTTTTGTTTGGCCATGCCAGCTCCCTGTTTCCATTCCATAAAACACGGCCGGTAACTGAATTATTCCTAGCAGAAAGCATATTCTCGCTAAATGAAATCATCCGATCGAGTATAGCTTGATCTCCACTAATTTCGTACATATAGCCCATTGCTTCAACATTCTGACCGCTTGGACCATATACGAAATCATTGCCAATATTACTAACTGGCAGACCGACAGAAGTAGATAAAATATATTGCTTAAACGAATGAATCTCCTCTTGTGTGACAGGACCGTCTAGGCTGCTAACCACCATAGGCACCCCTGTGGCAGCAGATGCGTTTGGCATTAAAGGAGCCCATATTCCGGAGCAACTTATCGTAATCGCCAAGCATGAGACCAGTAATTTGCGCCATCCTTTCGTCATTTTCGCTGGATTTGCAGCTAACATTATGTACCCTCCTTATTTTCGCATTATTGTAATCGCTTTCATTATTAATCATAGTTTTTGTGTCACTTGCTCGCATACTAGTTTTTTAAGCACCTATTCAACAAAATTATGATTCTCCATTCATCGTGGATCGTAATTAAGTTCCTATGTAAAAAAACGACCACATAACCTATTACGGCTTTGTAGTCGTTCATGTCTATATTAATTATACACTTCCATCTCATTAATCGTCGGTACAGCACTTGCCGTGTTGATGTACAGCCTCAGGTACCTGGAAGTCACCTGGGAGAAGTTCACTGTTTGACTAGCACCGATTGCGGTTCCCGATGTTCCGGCAATGTCCGAATAGGATGTTCCATCGTTCGAGAACTGCAGCTTGTAAGAAGTTACCCTCTGGAACGTGATTTCTTTCATCACTACTTGATTGAACGTGGCGGCAGCACCGAAATCGATGCTGATCCATTGGTTATTCAGGGAACCATTTGATGCGGACCAACGGGACGTATTGGAAATGTCTCCATCGAATGCATTTGCGGCAGGATAAGACGCATTCCATATGGTTGAGGCACTATATGTTTTGCCCAATGCAAGATTACCCCCTGCTGCCAACGTCGTTGCGCTGATCGTATTGCTAGCAGCAGAAACATTGCTTGCAGCGTCCTTTGCTTTTACCGTATAGCTGTATGTGGTCGATGCAGTGAGTCCCGTATCGGTAAACGAAGTTGTCGTCGAAGATCCGACAAGCGCAGCTCCACGAAATACATCGTAGCCCGTTACGCCTACATTGTCTGTTGATGCCGCCCAGCTCAAATCGATTTGACTGCCTGAAACTGGTGATGCCGTCAAATTCGTTGGTGCCGTTGGCGACTGCGTATCCGTAGTGCCTCCTGCTACTGGCTTCCACCAGTTCCCTGAGATGAAAAGCATGTTTAACAACGTATAGCTTTCGTCATAGTAGCCTGTTTTATGACTTTTCATCCAATCCCATCCCGCATTAATCCAGGCTTGATGGCTGCTGTTCGTAACGGCTGCTGCAATGAAAGGAGAGACGAAAACGCCTGCTGGTCCGCTAGCAGAACCGGTCACGGTTCCATCCAACTTATAACCGTCTTTCACATTGTTCGGATTACCGCCTGTTTTCGCTTTAATCCAAACAGCCATTTTATCAGCAATTGTTTTACCTCTCACATCTCCATAGAGCGCGTAATCCATAACGATTCGGAGCGGTACACGTGCCGCATTATAGTTATACTCGTTCGTTTCAGGAAACTCATCCAAATAATTAGTGGGAGCCGGTTGAGGCGGATTGCCAACAACAAAATCCGAAATCAGGCCTGTGCTTGGTGAATAGGAAGTGCTGAACGAACTGTAAACACTATACAGATTATTAATGACATTCAACCAGGTTTGATCACCAGTAACGTCATAATAGGCTCTTAAATGAGAGAGCATCCAATCAGACGGTCTCGTATTCAAGACACTTTTACCATCCCAATCGCCAAGGTTCAATCGGTTATTAGTCGTTACGTTACTGACTTTAATACCATCTGTAATCATCTTTTGGGCTTCCGCTAAGTAATTGATCGTTCCAGCTGAACCCCATTGATAATGAGCAAGAATTAGGGAGTAAGCAATATCCATATCGCCGTCAGTCGCGGAGTCAAAATGTCCCTGTGCGCCTGTGTTATCCGCTACCACCCACCCCATGAGGTTGGCATTTTGCACACTTTTATAAGCTCTAGCTGTTTTAAAAAGACCGTCATAAATCGTTTTGGCATTCTCATCATAGCCTGCCATTAACGCCGTAATAACCATGCCATATCCTTGACCCTCGGAAGAGCCTAGAGGTACATACCCATCAGTGTCTCCGGTTATTTCCCCTTTCACATAGTATCCACCGGGCAAAGAGGACAAGTTGTTTTTCAAATAGCTTGATTTCCATGAGGTATAGTACGCTGCGACATCAGCATTCATTTGAGTCTGTGTAATATGATCCGGTTTAATAATCCCAGGATAGTTGACTTGTTGTGGGAAAGGCTTTTGCTCACCTGCCGCATGGGCACTCTGCTCGAAAGCCGGCGAAAGAAGGGGTGCCATAAAAAGGGTAACGCATATCACAGCAATTGACCACTTGTTCCTCCTGTTCTTGACAGGTCTTACTCGGATCTCATCCATGCTACTACCTCCACTTCAAGTTTGTTCGCAGATAAAAGAGACAATTGACCTACTGATTATACATTTCCATCTCGTTTATCGTCGGAGTATCGCTTGCCGTATTGATATAAAGTCGCATATATCTGGATGAAATGGAGGGAAAGTTGATCGTTTTATTGGTACCGATTGCCGTTCCCGATGTTCCAGCAATGTCCGTAAAGGTAGTGCCATCGCTCGATGACTGGAGCTTGTAAGATGTTACTCGCTGGAACGTGACTTCTTTGATTACTACCTGATTGTACGTGGTGGCGGCACCCAAATCGACGCTGATCCATTGGTTATTTAGGGAACCACTCGATGCTGACCAGCGGGACGCATTGGTGGTATCTCCATCGAACGCATTTGCGGCCGAATAAGAGGCATTCCATATCGTAGATGCATTATACGTTTTGCCTAAAGCGAGATTCCCAATGTTGTTGTATACCTCTATCTCGTCAATTGTCGGTACAGCGCTGGCAGTGGTTACATATAACCGCAAGTATCTGGCGTTCACACCGGTGAAGTTGATCGTCTTACTAGCGCCGATCGTTGTGCCCGATGTACCTGCAATATCTGTATAGGTTGTGCCGTCACTCGAGGACTGAAGCTTGAAAGCCGTCACCCTCTGGAAGGTAATTTCTTTGATAACAACTTGATTGAACGAGGTGGCGGCACCCAAATCGACGCTGACCCATTGGTTATTTAAGGAACCACTTGATGCTGACCAGCGGGTAGCTGAGCTGCCATCAAACGCATTTGCCGCAGGATAAGTGGCACTCCATATCGTAGATGCGTTGTACGTTCTGCCCAACGCGAGATTGCCCCCGCCCGATTGCGTCGTTGCGTTCGCTGTATTGCTTGCTGCGGACAAATTTGCAGCTGCATCCTCTGCTCTTACCGTGTAACTGTAAGCAGTCGAAGCAGTTAGCCCCGTATCGCTGTATGATGGCGATGTGGAAGACCCAACTAATGTACCGTCCCGGTATACATTGTATTCCGTTACGCCCACATTATCTGTCGAGGCTGTCCAGCTCAAATTAATTTGACTATTGGATGCTGCCGTTGCAGTCAAGCCCGTTGGTGTGGTTGGCGCTTGTGTATCTGAAGGCGCTTGTGTCGTTGCACTAGCTGTATTGCTTGCCCCTGATACATTAGCTGCCGCGTCCTTTGCTTTTACCGTATAACTGTAGGCAGTTGAAGCACTGAGTCCTGTATCATTGTAAGAGGTTGTCGTCGAAGTTCCGACCAAAGTGGTACCGCGATAGACATTATAGCCCGTTACCCCCACATTGTCTGTCGAAGCTGACCAACTCAAATTAATTTGAGAGCTGGATGCCGCATTTGCTATCAAATTGGACGGTGCCGAAGGTGCTATAGTATCTGTTCCGCTTGTGCCGTAAACTTCCATCTCTTCGATATTGGGTATGTTGCTGGCTGACGTGATATACAGTCTTACATACCTGGAGCTCACATTAGAGAAACTAATCGTTTTATTGGACCCAATCGTCGTTCCTGTCGTTCCGGCGATATCAGTATATGTGGTACCGTCGGTCGAGGACTGTAGCTTGTAAGCGGTCACCCTTGGGAACGAAATTTCTTTGATTACTATCTGATTGTAAGAAGTTGATGCACCGAAATCGACGCTTATCCATTGATTGTTGAAGGAACCGCTCGATGCAGACCAGCGAGTCGCAGCATCTCCATCAAAAGCTTTATCCCCCAAGTAGGATGTGCTCCATGTGGTGGAGGCACTGTAGGTTTTGCCCAATGCGAGATTCCCTGATGAAACCAAAGTGGTTGCACTAGCAGTGTTGCTTGCCCCTGATAAATTAGCTGCCGCATCCTTCGCTTTTACCGTATAGCTGTAGGCCGTCGAAGCACTGAGTCCAGTTTCGGTGAAGGATGTCGTTGTAGATGTACCCACTAATGTAGCACCACGATAGACGTTATACCCAGTAACGGCCACGTTATCTGTAGAAGCCGTCCAGCTCAAATTGATTTGACTGCTAGATAGCGCGGTTGCGGTCAAATTGGTCGGTGTAGTCGGTGCTTGCGTATCACTGCCCGTGTATCTTTGGTTTTTCACATACATAAGACGGGCGAATGAAGCCATCGTTGTACTTGTCATATTAGGCATGGTCGCATTGGCCAATGTGTAATAAACATCCGGGCGGAGCGCTGCTAATTGGAGATTGCCGCTGCGAGGATAAGTCGTCGGCGCACCATGCCCAGTTCCGTCCGTTCCGTCAACTCGACCCGCGTAATCACCAGGTCCCCTCATCATTACATCAGCATACATGTTGGCAAATGGCGTCATCATCGACGCTGTAATGCCATAACGACCGATCAGAAACGCTCGATAAAAACCCGATATGTCTAGAGCGCCGTGATTAGAATCTTCGCCTCCCAGTAAGGTCGGATTATAGCCCCAGTTGTATGCGGTGTTTCCTTTACTGTCTGTATAGGTTTGTTTGGCTGAATTGTCGCTGAAAAACCAATTGAGATTCGTCTGAACAATTCCGTCGTATTGCGAAACCAGAGAAGGATTATCGCCTTTGATCGCATGAGCAGCAGCCAGATTCTGCAGGCCGTAAGTGATCATCATCTGCTGATTCCACGGGAATACGCCTCCGGGCATGTAAGGAGATTGCGTTTGAAAATACAGTTTATTCCCTCTAGAAAGATCTAGCAGTTTCGGAAAGAGGAATTGGCTAACCACATAATCGGCCTCTGTAATAAAGGTATTGGCCCGTTGCAAATAGGTCGCGCCATGTCCATAAGCATCGCCGATGGGCACCATCGTGTTCGCAATTCCCGGTGTCTGCAGGATCAGCCTGCCGCAGTAGGCAAGATGGCCAATGGAGTCGCCATTGGCTGAATCTGCAGAAGCCGTACCGGCGTTATTCCCCGGCCATACTGGCGCAATCGTGTTGGTCCACACGGTGCGCTGCCCATATGGAGCAGGGAGGATATCGTTACGCTGCGAAAGCAGCACGTCACAGAAATAGATCATTCGATCGAGGATTTCTGTATCATACGTTAACTCATACATGAGACCCATCGCTTTGATGTTCTCACCGCTTTTACCCTGCGCATATTCGCTTTGCATGGAGCCGGTATTGGGCCAGACAACAGGCTCCACCGTCTGAATATAGGATTTGAAGGAGTTTATCTCGTTCTGTGTGATGGGTCCATCGAAACTGTCAACCACCATGGGCCCGGCGGCCGAGGCATGGTTTCCCTGGAACATGCCAATGAGAAAAGCGAACATGAGTCCAAATAAAATCAGTTGTTTTTGGGAGAAAGTAAAGCCATATGGCTTCTTCTTGTTGTAAGAAATGATGGAAGCTGACATTATACAACCCTCTTTACACATCCCCATCGGCTGGGGTATTTGCTGACAATCATGCTCGACTTCTTGTCATGCCATTCAACATCATAAGTTGGAGATATAGCACCTCCTTATTCATTCCCCCACTCATATTAAAGCGTTTTCATTAAAATAGGAATAAGTGCTGCTAACTTCTTTTTTTGTTAAACTAACCTAATTGATAGACCTGCCGATAATCGGATGGTGACATGCCTACATGTTTTTTAAAGGAGGTTGAGAAATAGGAACCATCTTGAAATCCTGTCATATATGCGACTTCGGTCACAGAGAAAGATGAGTACACGAGGAGTTCTTTGGCCTTCTCCATCCTTCGATCGTAAATATACCGCATTGGCGAGACGCCGAAATGTGTTTTAAAATAACGAATAAAATAATTGGGATGAAAGTGTGCCATTTGCGATAGCTCCCCAATGGTTAATTCTTTGTCCAAATTCTCATCAATGTATTTGATTGTGTGAACCAATTTGTTCACGGATGATAACTTGATATTTATTTTTGTTTCCTTCCATCCTTCGTCGATATAAAAAGCCATCATTTCAAGCAAGACTGCCTGGATTTTAATAGAAGATGTCAGTCCAACATGACCTCGATTGATAATCAATTCCTCGAAATAACCCAACAATCGCAAACTATTTCCCACAGTAATGATAGGGGGGATTCCGATCGATCGAAAGAGTTGACTGAAACGGATATTGGATGTGAAATGGCACCAGTACATGGTAAACGGTGGAGCGTTTGTTACCGAAAAGGATTGGTTAACCCCCGCTGGAGCGAAGAACAATTGCCCAGACTTCGGTTGATACACCTTTCCGTCAATCTGGATCCATCCATCGCCTTCACAAATATAATAGAATTTATTGTAAGCGGGAATAAAATTGAGATGTTTCCAGTCCCGGGTACATACGGAATGCTTCGCATAGAGTAATTTCACTCTTAAATCCGAAAGCTGAAGATACAACATGGGATTTGTTATGGGCACAGCTTCCACATCCTTTATCGAATTGAGAAAAGCCCCACCTGCCATAAGGCAGGCGAAGCATAGTTCCATTCGTTATGAATGGTCTTACCCTTATTTTTTTTTGGCATCGAATGCTTGTTGGTAGATTTGCAAGTACCTCGGCAGTTTCATATTATCCAAATTTTTCAAATATTCATCCCACTTTTTATCAATATCCAAGTCCCCGATAATCATTCTAGCGGTTGATTCTTTCCGATAATCATCAATCGTTTTACTAATATTAGCAATTTCATCCGTCTGCTCATTTGTGAAGTTTAAAGCCGGAATCATCTTCTTAGGGTCCGGTTTATAAGGCTCATATTTCGTCAGCGTTTCTTTATACAGGATGTCTTCCAGTGGATTTTTCGGATCAGCCGTTTGCGCTAAACGCCACTCATTCGTTCGGAGCGAAGGACCCACTTGTCCCCAAGTTGCATTCTTTGCTCCAGGGGAAGTATTACCGATTAACGTATATTTGGCAGGCTTGCCATTGATACCAATCTCATTAGGAGCAGCTACTTTCCATTCCATATCCGGTCTGCCCAGTATGGCGCGATTAGTAGCTTCCTCCGAGTACAGGAAATCTGCTAAGCGCAAGGCAATTTCCGGATTCTTGGCTTTGTTCGTAATCACAAATGATCCTGATGTAATACTTTGCGGAATATATTTGGAAGCTTGGACGCCATTAGGACCTTTTAAAGGTGGCACAGCAACGTAATCCAACCAACGTGTTCCTTCCAATGTGTTGAAGATCGTAGGATGTTGTGCCGCAACTACACCCAAGATCACATTGTCCGGATTTTCACCTAATTTTCTTAATTGATTCCGGTCCTGTGTTAATGATTGGGGATCAACCAAGCCTTCTTTGAACAACTTGTTGATATACTTAAGCCCTTCCTTATATTCCGGTTGCGTAAAGGCCGCGTTAATTTTGCCGTCTTTCATAAACTGCATATTACGATCGCTGTCAATAAATGCTTGCAAGAGGAAAGTATCAATGTAAGAGTTGGCAATGTTGGCTCCGATAAACGGAATTTCATCCGCTTTTTTATTGCCGTTCGGGTCTTTCTCCTTAAATGCTTTCAATACCTGATAAAACTCATCTGTCGTTGTTGGCATCTTCATACCAACCGCATTGAGCCACTTCTGATTAATCCATAATTTGGTAGGCTGCGTACAGTGAAAGCACTCGTTAACGGACGGTAGACCATAAATGTTGCCATCTGGTGAAGTAGAAAGTTCTTTCGTGTACGGGAGTGCTGTAAACATTTTTTTGGATTCAACGCCATATTTATCGATGAGTTTGTTCAGCGGGATAAACACACCGTCTTTGCCATATAAGGTTAATTGGATTTGATCAATGTTGAACCCTAGATAAACATCCGGATAATCACCGCTGGCAAGAGAAATATTTAACTTCTGTTTCGGATCGCTTGCCACTTCCCATTCGAGATGAATGTTCGTTTTTTCTTCCAGCCATTTGGTAAATTCGTTCGTCGCAAAATTTTCTACCGCTGGATTCGTTCGCGACAATACCTTGAGTGTCGTTTTCTCCTTGGTAATCGGAAGCACACCAGGTGGATTCACGACTTCGTTCTGTGCTGCTGCTGTTGAATCTGGCTGTTTCGTAGCCTCAGAGCTCGTATCCGATGTTGTACTACAACCGCTTAGCACCACTGTTGCACTTAAGATGAGACTGATCGCTGGGCCCCACAACTTTATTCTTTGCATGTGAAAATCCTCCCTTATTTATCTGTAAAAAAGTATATAAGCTTACCCTTTTAGTGAACCGATCATCATCCCTTTGACGAAATGACGTTGAATAAAAGGATAAACAACTAAAACCGGAATTGTCGCAATAACAATTAATGAATACTTGAGAAGTTCTCTCATACCTTCTCGTTGTGCTGCACCTACGACATCCGTGATGATTTCTTCATCGAATGTGTTCTTCACGAGCACTTCACGCAGAATGATTTGAAGAGGAAACAGATCCGGTGATTTCAAATAAAGCAGAGCGGCAAAATAGGTATTCCAATGTCCTACTGCGTAAAATAACGAGAGTACAGCAATGATAGGTCCTGATAAGGGTGCCACGATTTTCACTAGAAATTTATAATCACTGCACCCATCCAGATGTGCGGCTTCTAGGATTTCATCGGGAATCGTCGTTTGGAAGTACGTCCTTGCAATGATAACACTCATGACGCTCATGACACCTGGGATAATCAATGCCCAGCGGGTATCTAGCATGCCTAGTTCCTTAATTAAGAGATAGTTGGGAATTAATCCTCCGCCAAACATCATGGTGAATACAAAGAGCGCCATTACCCCATTGCGAATATAGAAGTCCTTACGTGACAGAGGGTAGGCCGCAATCAGCGTCATCATTACATTGATGATGGTACCAACAACCGCATAGAACAATGAATTGGCAAACCCAACCCAAACGCGATTGTTCTTGAATACGGCTTCGTATCCCTGCAACGTGATATCGACAGGCCACAACCATACTCTTCCTGAAATAACCGCCGTTGATGAGCTGAAGGAAGCGCTTAACACATAAATGAGCGGATATAAAACAGATAGTGTAAAGAGGCAAAGCACCGTGTAGTTCACGACATTAAATAGTTGATCGCCTCTGGATTCTTGAATTCGGGTCGACTTCATTCTTTTTTTTGCACCTCTCTACCACAGGCTGGTTTGCCCTAATTTTTTGGCTGCTTTGTTGACGGTGTACAATAAAATAAGATTAATGACAGAGGTGAACAATCCAATTGCGGAAGCGTAGGAATATTTAATTCCCGTAGAGAGCAACCCTACCTTGTACACGTAGGTGTCAATAACCTCTGATGAACTGAGATTAAGTGGATTTTGCATCAGCAGCACTTTTTCAAATCCAACATCCATTAAATTTCCAACACTAAGAATCAATAATATAACGGCAACCGGCAAAATCCCGGGAATATCCACATGCCTCATGCGTTGAACTTTACTCGCACCATCCATGACAGCGGCCTCATGCAGAGAAGGATCAATGGCTGCCAGAGCGGCTAAATAAATGATACAGCCAAATCCTACATTTTGCCAAATACCTGACCAGACATACAGTGACTTAAAATTATCCGGATTTCCGAAGAAATCGATTTTCTCAAAGCCCAATTGGGCAATAATCATGTTGACGATACCGGTTTTGGGATCGAGGAGTTGGATGATTATCCCCATCATCACGACCATCGAAATAAAATGCGGGGCGTAGGTAATTAACTGCACCGATTTTTTGACAAAAGACCGATTCACGTAGTTTAAGCAAAGTGCCAGAAGGATCGGAAACGGAAACCCTGCAAGCAAGCTGTAGAAGCTTAAGCCCAGCGTATTTTTAATCACCTTCCAGAATTCATAGGAATTAAAAAAGTTTTTGAAATGCTTCAATCCAACCCAATCACTCCCAAAAAAACCTTTATGAGGTACATAATCCTGAAAGGCAATAACTGCACCGTACATCGGTATATATTTAAAAATGAGTATGTACAAGATGGGCAGTATGGATAGTAAATACAATTGAGGCACTTTTCTAATGTTAGCCAATAACTTACTAGCGAAATTCGCTCTGACCTTATGTTGTGAGCTAGTCACTTTACTGACAATTTCCACTCCAGGCTTCCTCCTCTCTTTTGTTATCTTCATGATACGTTTTCAAGAGAAGGCCAACATACTAGTTTTTTAAGCACCTAGATAACTAATTTATGGTTTTCATGTACCCTGTACAAACAAAAAATAGGATGTTGCCCCCCCATAGAAGGAACTTCATCCCATTGCTCTAAATCGCTACAACCACTGGGGCACAGCTCCGTTCTTCTCGCTGACTAGGCATGCGCAACGTAAGCTGAGCACCTGTCGCTGTCTCATTGTTGCTAATACTTAACCCATATTGCTCGCCAAAAACAATTTGAATTCGACTATGCACATTGGCTAATCCGATTCCACCCTCGCGCTCTATACGAACTGGCAGCTGTGAGGTGCTCTCGTGCTGTTCTGCCATCTTAGTCTGCAGCTCCTCCAGTCTTTCTGGCGTAATACCCACACCATTATCCGTAACCGTTACGATGAAATCATCCTCTTCCATTCTGGCATCAATACGGATCTGATGGTGGCTCTCGATGCCATCGGGAAATGCATGCTTAAACACATTCTCGATCAAAGGCTGTAGGGTGAGGCGCACCATTTTTTTCAATAGAAGCTCTGGCGGAACCGTAACTTCAATTTCGAATTCGTGGCCTAATCGATAATTCATAATGTTCATAAAATGCAGCACATGCTTCAACTCATTGGCAAGCGTAATCTCCTCCAAGTCGGCACGCACTGAATAACGCAGCATATAGGACAGAGAGCGTACAATCTCTTTGATTTCTTGCGAATCCTGCACGACAGCGTAACAGACGATCGTTTCAAGCGTGTTGTAGAGAAAGTGAGGATTGATTTGCAATTGCAACGCTTGGAATTCGGCAGACTGCCTTTTCAGCAAATACTCCTTATTCTTCAGCTCCTCAGCATACACTTGCTCCATAAGCTCTTGAAGTCGCGAAACCATCATATTGTAGCTAATCGTAAGACGGTCCATTTCATCCGTTCTGCCACTAATGGCAACATGTGTCCAATTTCCTTTTTCCGTTTTGCGCATGCCGTTTTCCAGCATTTTGATGGGCCGAATGATGGATTGCCCGAATCGGTAGGCAAGAATCAAAGCGATTATTAACGCAATCGCACAAGTGTATACCGTCGTTTTACGAATATTTAATGCAGGTGCTCTAAGTTCATCTAGGGGCATGGAAGCTACCAATGTCAAGCCCGTATAGTCCGATCTTCGGTTAAAATGGACACGTTCAACATCATCTTTATAATCGAAAATCTGATTTTGATTTTCGCGGAGTTTGGTAAACAGCTTGATATCCAGCTGCTTGCCTATCATACCGGACATTGGATGATAGATAATTTTCCCCGTGTCATTCACAATATAGAAATAGCCGGTCTCCCCCAGACGGATACCCTTCCACAACGATGTCAGCTCTTCAATATTAAGTTCAATACCAAGTATCCCTTTAAAAATTTTGGATGTCTGGCGATCTGAGATTTTCCGTGTTAGTGCTAGCTTCCCATCTAGAAAACTCCAATCCATAATCGTTAACTTGCCGTCCTTATCTGTAATTTCCTTCAAGGAGTCCAGCTTATCCAACAGGAGCGAGTTGCTGAAATCTGACGTATCCGCATTATGATCATAGATGCTAAGCCCGTTATATCCGAGCAAATACACCATACTAATTTCAGGATTATTAATAAAAAGTGGCTGAAGGACCTTCTCTTTCATTGGCCTGATGGATAGAAAATAGGGGATGAAATTATTGCTGTCCAAATTCAAGAATTCTTTCACATTGGTGGAAGTCATCATTGATACGGTCGCTCGATCGTATTTCTTCAAATACATATCCGTATGATTCATGGCATTATCGACGATTTGAGTTAAGAGCTCATTGGTTTGCTTATCCACTTCCTTGGTGGATTGAACATACAGGACTAGGCCGACGATAGAGGAAGATATCACAATGACGATCACGAAATAAACGAACATACGCAATGCCAAGCTAGATCTCATTATTTAATCCCCAACATACTGCGGTATTCCGTCGGCGAGCAGCCGGTCATCTTCTTGAAAATCTTAGTGAAATACGGATAGTTCTGATAGCCAATCGTCACACCGACGTCAACAACTTTATAGTGTGGCATTTCGAGGAGTTTCTTAGCCATTTCGATCCGCTTCTTCATACGATATTGCACAAATGTTTCTTTCGTCATTTTCTTGAAAATATAACTGAAATACGTTGGCGCAAGTCCCATCTTCTCTGCCACTTCTTCGAGGCTCAACTCTTCGGAAATGTTATTGTCAATGTAAGTTTTCGCTTCTTCAAACAAGCTCTTCTGATTCCCACCCCGCCATTGAAATAACTGATGATACAAATAGACGAACTCGGACCGTAAATAGTCCATAGCCTCCGTCAAGCTATTTAATTGTACTGGCGAAGCCTGCGTCGTAAAGGTCACTAAGCCACGAGAGTTCAGTTTTTTCACTACACTCTTCAACCCATCTGCCATCATCTGATCCAACTGCTGAACTTGAATCCCTTTCAACATGTCGCTTTGTGTCCACTCATCTAGCAGGGCATGGAGGGCATCCAAATCCGCAGACCAAATCGTTGCTTCAACGCGTTCCAGCCACTCCTCTATTTGAAAGAAGGAGATTGGCTTCACCTGATCCTGTTGTACGAGCAATTTATTAAGCACCGGATACAACTCATGTTCCGTAAGCGGTTTCAGTAAGTATTCTTTAACGCCGAAAGTAAGGCATTTCTGCGCGTAAGAGAAATCATCATAACCAGAAATAACAACAACAGGGAAATTCACTTGCAGCTCTTGAATGGCTTTGCACAAGGCCAGACCATCCATCTTCGGCATACGAATGTCGGTGAGAAGCAAATCAGGGCGTTGCTTGTTGATTTGTTCAAGTGCCTCGATGCCATTCGCTGCGACAACCGTGCGAAACAAGGGGCTGCACTGTCTGACGAGTTGGGCCAGCCCCATCCGAACCATCGGTTCGTCATCCACTATGAGGATATATTTCACTTTGCAAGCACTCCCTCTGTACGCTAGGTTATAAAATCCTTGTGCATATTTTACCACAGTGATAATTCATAAGTAACTTTTTTTCTACACTATACGTCTCTCCGTCACCTCCGTGTATTATGTTTTCTTACGATCCTATTCCTTATTTTACTATATCCCATCCCCAGCTCAACCTACGATTTAATAGACCCAACCATCATTCCCTTCATGAAATGCTTTTGCAAGAACGGATACACCAACAGAATTGGTAATGTAGCAACGACGATAACAGCCATTTTCAATCCCTCGGGTGAGACCAAGAGCATCAAGTCTGAGGTTGTATCCGATGATCCCATATTATCTGTAATAACAATCTCGCGTAACCGCACTTGGAGCGTAATCAGCGAGCGTTTATCAATATAATAGAGGGCTTGTGAATACATATTCCAATTCGATACCGCATACATAATCCCCATTGTTGCCATGACCGGTTTGGACAGTGGCAGTACGACCTTCCATATCATCCGCATCTCGCCACATCCATCAATACGGGCAGAATCCAACAGCTCAATTGGAAGATGGATAAAAAAAGAGCGCATAACGAATAGATTAAAAGCGCTGATTGCGGATGGAATCATTAACACCCAGAGTGTATTCAGCATATGCAGATTTTTCAAGAGCAGATAATTCGGAATCAGAGGTGCATGGAATATCATGGTTATCAAAACAAACACCAAGGCAGGTTTCCGAAATACGTATTCTGAACGGGATAGCGGATACGCTAAACTTGATGTAGCGGCTAAGTTAATCAACGTTCCGAGTATCGTTATTGTCACACTATTCCGGAATGCCATCCAGATCGTGGAATCCTTCAATATCATATGATAATTCTCAAGTGTGAATCCCACCGGCCACAGACTGACCTGTCTGTTATTGATTGCAACAGCGTCGCTGAAGGATTGAGCGATCACATGAAGAAGTGGAAGCAGCATCGTAAGTCCAATCATCAACAGTAACATCATGTTAACTACCTGAAAAGCTCGCTGACTAGTTGTAGAAATCACATACCTGACCTCCTTTTGACGAATGTTAGTATAGGCTCTCTCCCGACGTTTTTTTACTCAGGGTATTACCGATCATGATCAATGCTAAACCAACAAAAGACTTAAAAAGTCCAATCGCGGTGGTGAAGCTATATTGTCGGTCAATCAGACCAGATCTGTACACATAGGTATCCAAAATTTCTCCGTTTTCGCTATTCAGAGGGTTCAAAAATAAATACACTCGTTCAAAACCGAAATCCATAAAATGTCCGATTTGGAGAAGCAGTAGAATGGTGATCGTAGGGAGAATGGAAGGTAAGGTAATCGACATCACCTGACGAAACCTACCCGCTCCATCGATCTCTGCCGCTTCATATAAATCTGGGTTAATGCCTGCAATGGCAGCAAGATATATAATGGTTCCCCATCCGCTGTCTTTCCATATCCCAGATCCTATTAGAATAGAGCGGATATAACTGCTCTCGCCCATAAAATAAATGGACTCGATATGAAACCAACCCATCACTTGATTTACAATCCCCGTTGTCGGAGACAACAACCCAATAATAATCCCACCGACAATGACCCATGACAGAAAGTGCGGCATGTAGATGACGGTTTGCACTAACCGCTTATATCCATTGAACCGAATTTCATTCAGCAATAATGCAAGAATGATAGGTACTGGAAAGGCAAATATCAGGTCATACATGCCGATTAACAGCGTATTTTTCAGAATGATCAGAAACTCTGGATACGTAAACAATCGTTTGAAATGTGCCATACCTACCCAAGGGCTGCCGGATACACCCTTGAAAATATTATAATTTTGAAAAGCAATGGAGGAACCGAACAAAGGGATATACTTAAACAAGGCAAAATACAAGAGTCCTGGAATGGAAAGCACATACAAAGGCCAATATTTCTGAACAAATGCCCGCTGAGCTCGCGCATTCGCAAACTGGAACTGTTTTTCGCCAGAGATGTCCGTTTTCGAAGCCATTCGATTAGCTCCTTTCATTTTTTTGGCATCAACATCATAATCTTCGTTCCTTGGCCTATCTCGCTGACGATCTGCAACCCATACTGCTCGCCGAACACCATCTGAATGCGACGGTGCACGTTAACGATACCAATACCACCGATCCCTTTCGTCCGCCCGCTCTCAGCAAGCCGGTTTTCACTAAGCTTTTCGCGCAATTCTCGCAGCCTCACTTCTTCAATCCCTACTCCGTTATCCTCTACGCTGATCCAAAAAAGCGCATCGTCTTCACCCGCGTGAACACGTATATAATGGTGGTCCTCCACTCCGTCCGCAAAAGCATGCTGAAACGTATTTTCTACTAACGGTTGAAGTGTTAACCGCACCATATGACGCAGCAAATACGCCGGATCAATGTCCACTTCCATATCAAACTCTCGTCCGATTCGATGTTTCATCACGAGTAAGTAGTGCAGGACATGTTTAAGTTCATTAGCTACCGTGATTTCTTCCAAATGGGTTTGTACAGAATAGCGAAGCATATAGGCCATTGCCTTCACGATCTCATAGATTTCCTTACTATCCTTAATAACCGCATAGCAAACAATCGTTTCTAACGTGTTATACAAAAAGTGAGGATTAATTTGAAGCTGCAGCGATTGTAACTCAGCTTTCTGACGTTCAATTCGATTTTCCTGATCCCTTAACTCGGCCTGATAGACTTCATCAACAAGCTCTGCTAGTCGACTGACCATCAGATTATAGCGATTAATTAGCTCTACAATTTCATCACGGTGATTGGGAAGCGGCAGCATGACCCAGTTTCCTTTCTCAGTTTCACGCATCGCACTTTTTAGTTTGCGTATCGGGCCCGTGATCGACTTGCCGAACCTGATGGCAAGCCATAGGGCGAGAATGAGTGTAAAACCACCAACGATAAGCGTTGTCGTACGTATCGTGTCTGTTGGTTTATGCAATTCATCTACGGACATGGATACGACAAGCCGCCAATTGCCATATTGGGAGCGTCGACTCATAAACATGCGTGATTTCCCATCAATCGTAGAGGTAAATGCATGAGCTCCAGCTTCGACAACCTGTTGATGAATCGCTTCCTGCATCCCTTTGCCGATCTGCGCAGCATTCGGATGGTAGACATAGTTCCCATTGCCATCGGTAATAAAGAAATAACCGTCGCTCTCTAAATCAATACCCTTCCATAACTCAGAAAGCTCCGAGGCTCTCAACTCAATGGCGAGAACACCCTTAAGTTCAGTCGAAGAAAGTCCGCGAATACGGCGAACCAGTGTCAGTGTCTGATTGGTTTGCTCCGGTAAAATACTATGATTAAGTACGACCAAACTCCCATCCGTCGTCGTATTATTTCGGAAATAGTCTAGCTGCTCTTTTACTTGCTCCTTCGTAAACGAACCCGCGTTAATCCCGTTGTAAACATACATGGCGTTACCATTGAAATTCATCAAAAAGATGTCAGTAATTTCTGGATTTCTTATAAAAATAGGTTCGATGCCAACTTCTTTAACCAGTTTACGAAGTTCGTAATACGGATATCCAATCTCCCCTTCTGGTAAATCAATGAATCGTTTGACATCATTATTGCTGAGGAGAGACACCATTGCGCGCTCATAGGCGCGAATATAATAGTCCGTATGATACACCGCATTACCTACGACTTGTGTTAACTGTTTCTCAACAATGTGTTCCAACTCACGCGAAGAGGCTATATACGAAAAGTAACCAACACTGGTTAACGAAATTAGAATAACGACGAGGTAGGATAGAAACAACTTTTGATATAAATTGAAATTTCTCATTTAATCCCCATGGAGCTACGGTATTCCGACGGAGACACGCCATAAATCTTCTTAAACGTTTTTGTAAAATGCGGATAATCTTCATAGCCAACTTCAATGGCAATATCAAACGTTCGTTTATGTGGGATGGACAACAAGTCCCTCGCTTTCTCCATCCTTTTATTCATCCGATAGCTAACAAACGTTTCGCCCGTCATCTTTCTAAACAACGTACTGAAATAGGAGGGAGAAATTCCGATCAAATCCGCTACCTCCGCTAGCGTGACCTCCACAGATAATCGCGTATCGATGTAGACCTTCGCTTCTTCCATCGGATCCTTGTAATTTCCTTGTCGTGAACATTGCAGTTCCTTCATCAACGCTCTCATGCGACACTCAAACAGGATATATAGATCCTCTCTTGTAGCAGCACTTAACGGTTCTTGCAAACCTGGCATGTTAAATTGTTTCTTTTCTTGAAAATAGTTATCCAAAAGATGCAATACTTCATCCAATAGATGTTTTATTTGATTGATAGTTAACAAGCTGCAGCTTTCTCGCCACTCCGCCAGGAGTCGAGACATTTCATCCATCTGCAGCGACCAAACGCTCCCTTTTATACGTTCAATCCACGCTACATATTTTGAAATCGATAGGCAGCTTTGCGCATGCAGCTTGAGAATCTGATCGAATATATCGTGTAAATCAGGCGGTGTAACTGGTTTCAACAAATAGTGCTTAACCCCGTAAGACAAACACTTCTGTGCATACTCAAAATCGTTATAGCCGGAAATGACAATCTTTAGTAAATTAGGATGACTAGTATGCAGGATTCGACAAAGCTCCAATCCGTCCATTTTGGGCATACGGATATCCGTAATGAGTAGGTCCGGCTCAAATTGGCTAAACCGATCGATTGCCTCGAGTCCGTTATTCGCTGTCTCAATCGTTTGAAACGGTTGCGTATATTGTTGTACCATTTTCATCATCCCGCTGCGAATTATCGGTTCATCATCCACAATCAGTACTTTCATCCTTCATGCCTCCACACGCTTAAGTATGACTGATAAATGAAGTGGAGCTTCCGAGACCGCTACTTGCCTCAGCTTCAATTCAAATGGGTCCGAGCTGTCTCTTAGTCCCTCAGCCGCTTCAGGCAATACTAGATCTATTGGTTTGCATCCATTGGTTGAGCGAAGCATGATATCGAGCCGCTGCTTCGAAACGTCCCACTCTAAGGTGCACTCGACTCCACCACGCGCAAGCAATGGACCCGCTTTTCCTTTTCTCCAACGAACAGGCAGCGCAGGCAAAATATGAAGCTCACCGGGAATCGAGAAGAGCAGCATCTCCTGAATCGCTGAAGTCCATCCCATATTGGCATCGAGCTGTACGGGTGCCCAATCCATGTCAACACCAATTCCCATACCGCGCCAGTCATTATGCAGGGTAATTAGATTGTTCATGACGCAGGATCGGGCTAATGTTTCCAAACATTCGAGTGCTGAATCGCCTTGACCCATTCGTGCATAATTGTTCGCCATATGCGCCAGTGACCAGCCCGATTGTTCTTTCAGTCCCAATCCTAAGCGTTTCTCAATAGATGTAACGAAAGCTTTGTAAAGAATAGGATCGCTCTCGCGCGTCACCTCTGTTCCCGGAAATACAGGGTATACATGCGATTCATGGCGGTGATGATCATTTTCCTCAAAATAAGGATGCATCCATTCTCTAACGGCGCCATCCTCTGTTAGCTGGTATGGTGGGATTCGTTCAAGCATTTGCCGCCAGGTCGAAATGTCTTCCAGATACATCCCAGTTAGCTGCGCCCCTTCGATGAGGTGTGTCAGAAGTTCCTTGGCAATGGCAAAGTCCATCGTCGCATTCATCGTGGTTCCCATTGAGCTGCCAGGGCCCTTCCAATAATTTCCCGGTGTATTTTCCGGTGAATTGGAAGGGGAACTCATCCAGTGTCCATCATCATCCATCGTAAAAAAGTCTTCATAGAACAAAGCCGCCTCCCGCATAAACGGAAGTGCCCTCTCTCGCAAAAATACCAAATCTCCCGTATGCAGGTAATAATCATAATAATGTTGGCTGACCCATCCCGCTCCACCGGTCCAATGAATAATGTGGCCCAAACAGCATCATAATCGCCAAACCATAAACCATATAAATGACAGGGTTGCCCTTCCGCACGTGAGCTAGAAATGAGCAAATATCGTCCATACGCCCACATTTTCTCAATAAGTGCATCTGGTGTTTCTCCTTGATAAGCTTGCATCAGCAACTCTTCGTTGGAGAGTTCCCTTCCTAAGGCTTCAATGTCAAACTCCATCGCGTGAAACAAGCGGCCATGTTCAAGCACATGCGCTGAAAGCAAGGTATCATAGCACATTGGAAGCTCGTTCAGCTCTTCATCCAATCTGCGCCATTCCTCTTGTCTATTTCCCCCAGTAAATAGCTTGATTACCACCAACACTGACTCCGCGTTCTTAACAGTTATACCTTCCTGACGATAATCTAGGCGTCCTCCCTGATGGATGACGCGGGCTACCCCTCCGAAATCACCCCCGTCCGGATGTTGAGCGGCATAATATAGGGTGTCACCCTCTGATTTCATTTCTTCTCCTTCGGGGAACACAATGCCTGACTTCCGATAATCTCGTTTATCATGAAGCTGCATGCGTAACCTTGCTTCAATCGAATGCGGCCCCCATTTGCGAATATCCATAACGACGGCATCCGCTGTTCGAGATACGAACAATCTTCGCTTATAACGGGTATCCCCATCTGTCCAACTAACGGACACTTCTCCGCTCTCCATTTGCAAGGTTCGTTTATACGAGCGAAATGCTCGTCGCGTGGGCATGAATATCTTAAGATCTCCAAGTGGCAGAGGGGAAGCTAGTTTGGGTTGGTAACCGAGATCTTTTAGCGAATTTGACAATAATTTGTCTGCCTCATGAGCCTGACCTTCATTTAGTAAGCGTCTTGTCTCAGCTAACCGTTCACAAACATCCGGCAGCGGCATCGTTACACCACCCCACCACAGGTCCTCATGATTCAGCAGAACTGTCTCTTCATGAACCCCTCCATAGACAGCCGCTCCAATCTTACCGTTACCGGAAGGCAGTGCTTCCCGCCATAATGAACGCCACCAGGAAGCCGGATAGTTCATTGAGATGAGATGTTTCGCGTTCATGATGTATCCTCCTTGTCTTTGGGCATTAAGAACGAAAAAGCACTTGCTCGGAAGACCAAACAAATACTTTCCATCATTTTGGCAGCTATTTTCGATTGCTTGAAACGATCACACCTGAACCCTTTTTATAACGCTCGTTAGCTTCTTTAAGAATCTCGTTTCCGCCTTTGCTCTTGTATTCTTCTATGACTTTCGGCCAGTCTGAAATCGGCTCTTTGCCATAAATCATTTTGATCATATGGTCAATGATCTGTTTAGGACCGACATCATCTCCGATTGGCGCCAAATCTGGATATCTGGAGAAGGTTTCAAGCCCCGGTACAAAACGAACTGATCCTAGACCTTCTTTGGAGACAACCGTATCTAAATATTGAATCATATCTCGACCTTCGGGCGTCAACTCTTCTCTTGCCTTATTGTATTTCGCGTCATGGACGAACCAGAACATGCTTCGGAATCCATCCTCATCGATCTCTTCTGGTTTGGTTGGCGGCGTAAACTTCACTTTGCCATTCTCCATCGTGTACGTTTCGCCTTCAATACCGAATGAGAAATATTTTTCAGCTTCCGGTGTCGTCATCCATTCAAAGAATTGAATGATTTTAATCGCTTTCTCCTTCGATACCTTACTATTCAAGTAGTAGGATGTGTTAATACTTGAATACAGCATGTGGCCTCCCCAATTCTCAGGTCCGCGCGGCGATGAAATAATGTCAATTTGAGCAGTCGGAACGGCCGTTTTCACTTTATTGCGATAATTGGATAGTCCCGCCGCGTTGGCGGACCACATCCCGACTTTTCCGGCATCAATGTTTTTGCCATAGTCCGTAGAGGAAATAGAGGCAAAATCCTTCGGTATTAATCCTTCATCGAACATGGCTTTGTACGCTTGAAGCGCTTTCGACATATTGTCTACATCAAAAAATTTGGGGACCACTTGGTCTCCCTGTACTTCGAATTGGGACGGTAAGACATCATAAGCTCCCAGTATGGTATCCGCATATTTGAAGTTCTCACGTAGTTGGTAGGGATTTTCAACCCCAATCTTTTTAAAAGCTCGCATGACATTCAAGAATTCATCAACCGTTTTCGGCGCCGCTAAACCCGTTTGGGCTAACAGATCAGCTCGAATGAATGTCGCACGCCTGGATGGATTGGATAGCCAAGAGGGTATGCCGTATATTTTCCCATTGAAGCTCGTTTCCTGCCACGCCTCTTTCGGTACCGCTTTCATAATATTCGGTGCATATTGTTTCAATAGATCATCAAGCGGCATGAACACACCGGCTTCCACAGAACCGGACATGCCTTTTGTGGTGGCACCTCCAACATTCTGGACGACATCAGGAATATCATTAGATGAAAACATCAAGGACATTTTGGAATCAAAATCTTTGAGTGGAATCATGCGAAGGTCTAAGTCCGCTTTGGTCAATTCTTCGAGCTTCATCACCCACTTTTCTTTATTGACATCTGCTGATTTCTCGGCGTATTTATTCCCAGATGTTGTTATTGACATGGAGAATTTCAACTTCTCATTAACCTTTGCAGTCTCTTCACTGCTCTTCTGTGTAACCTCACTACTGCATCCTGAAATAACGCTAATCGCCAAGACACCGAGCCCTACTTTACCCCATATTGGTTTCACATGCCCACCTCTTTTTCAAAATTTCTCAAGTTTCACTTGGTTATTCCCATCTTAATCTTCCAAATAACCGAAGGACATGTATTTTTTTACACTTAACTTGTGTTTGTTTTGAAAATGGTTAGTTGAGGTGTGTAAAGATATGCACAGGAGTACTCACGATGTAACCGCGTTCATCTGTAATTTGAATAAAATACGCAGACGTATTTTCCTCAAGATATGCGCGAATTTCATTGGGACCACATGCGATGTGTGCTTCCTTCGTAAGCCATTCCATCTCAAACCAGTCTGATTTCTCTGTCGCATATCGCAGCTCTGCCTTCACAATGGGAATCTCTGACCTAAATACGACTACTACTTCTCTCACGGTCACTTCTTCTCGTAGAATTTGTGGCAGTGCGCGCCCGCCCTTCGTTATGTGATCCGCAAAGGCATATATCTCAGCAGGTTTCCATCCCGCTGCATGCGAGTGTCTTAGTCCGAAATGAATGCTAAGGCTGGACTTCATGTTGCCATTACGAGATGCTTGATACGATTTGCTAAATAAGTGAAGCGGAAAATGAGGATCATGGCTCCAATTCACCCATAGCATGGGAATCTTAATACGATCGAAATATGCTGAAGGGTCCCACAGTTGCTTTATCTTCTGAGCATAAGAAAGCGGCATTTGCTGGAAGCTCTCCCCATACTTATTGCTCGATTCGAATAAATAACCGCACCCATAGACGGGAATAGCAAAAGAGAATCGTTCATCCACACCTGCAACAATACCGGTCACGATTCCTCCCCATGATATCCCATGCAAACCGATTCCATCCGTTGCTACGCTTTCGAAGGAACGCAGGATCGAATGGGCAAGAATCACGTTGGCAACGGCATGGAACATCCACTGATCCTCCACCGGGCTTTCATAATCGGCAAATTCGCCTTGCCGAGAGGGTCCGCTCCATGCGTGGACTGGCCTTACACCTTCCTCATCCTTGGATAATGGAAGGTGTCCTTCCAGATCCATGGCGATAGCGGCGTATCCCCGGTCGTTCCAAAGCTGTACCCATTCTTTGAATGCAGTACCCCCGCCTCCATGTACGAGAACTACGCCTGGTACCTTGGTCCCTGTTGGTGTATCGGGTATCCCGTAATATGCGAATACGCGTGTCTGCTTTCTTTGGTACGGCAGTGCTTCATACATGATGGCTTTAATCTTGTCCTCTTCCATTTCGGGCATGGAAACTTGAATCGGCACCTGATAGAGGGCAGCAAGGTCCCATGGGAGAGATGGCGGATTACTGACGTTCTGATAACTCATGTCTGTGTTTCTCCTTCCAAAGTAAAATACTTCCAACTAACTTTATTGAAATTATAGTACTGAATCTCAAAAAAGCGAAGACCTTCCAACAAATCATTTTGGAAAATACCTTGAAATTACGTAAAAAGACTGTATCTCTCGGTAAAACATCTACGAGAGATACAGCCTTGCCTGGCTTTCCATATATTATCTTTGCTAATGATGCAGCTCTATCCGCTACTGAACCAACTTAAAAATCTTCGACTCTGCCGGTTTCAAGCGCACGCTTATATCCCCTTTTGACTGAAGGACGGTTTCCTCCCAAAGATCATGCAGCCAATACGTTGTATTTCCAGGTAAACCCAAGCGCTCAATCGATATACGTTTCTCAACCGTTTCATCTTTATTAAAGTTAAACACGGCTATCCAACAATTCTTATCTGTCATTTGGTAAAACACATGGTCAGAACCAGCATCTGTATTTCCTTCAACCGGAACAAAACTTTTTCCTGTCTTGGCAATCGTAAGCAGCTCCGGACGGCTCAACCAGTCCCCTGCCCTCGTTCTCGCTTCCTCATGTCGGAAATCATCTCCCATGAGAAGAACCGTCCCGGCAATAAGCGAAGCGTTTAAACGACTCCTGCCTTCTGATAGCATCGTCGATGCCTGATTGAAGCTCTTGTAAAGCACGGTATGGTCAGGATCGTTGAAAGGAAATAGGGTGCCATTCATCCACCAACCATATGTGAGTGAATTCAACATATACGCCGTATCTTCGAGTGTACCAAAAGCATCGCATGACATGCGCCTGCTATGCGCGTATTGATGTGGAAACATCGGCGCAATGGACAGATTTATAAAGAATGGACGCCCAATAACCTTAGGATCAAGCCTAGTCTTGATCAACGCCATACCCAGATTGTACGCTTGTAGTCCTGTACGAATTCCTTTATCGAAGTGCATGCCTTCCAAAGCACCGTGTCCTAGAAAGTCGAGTTTAATGTATTCAAAGCCCCACCTGACAAAACGTTCAAGGTGCCATTCCGTCCGCATCAAATTGCCAGGGTGGGTAGGATCAATTGCAAGCCCGCCATCCAACTCGGGTAGAATGTGTCCCCGTTCATCGCGCAGCAGAAGATCTCGGTACGTATACTTGCCATCGGTGCCTTCCACAACCCCATCGAAATCTTTCCCCCAGAAAGCAAAAGGTGTCCAATAAATGCCGGGTTTTTGTCCATTGTCACGAACATGGCGCACCGCGTCTTGGAGCTGCTCCTGCGATAAGTTCGTCCAGAAGGAATCGAAGTTGATATAGACCGTACCCTGATGATGGAAACCGCCATCGTACAAACTTTTTAAGAAATCCGACGTATGGGTATAAAGCTCGTAGTCGAGCTCACCACCTGCCGCTGACCAGCTATTCCACCCGAAGGGAACACCGTGCTCCCATTGAAGTGGTGGCACGATTACAGCATTCGCTTTCCCGTATTCCTCCAGTCCAGTTCTGTAATCTTCATACATGCCCACAAAGATTCGCGGTGAAACAACTGTATGGCCGATCAGCGAACCATGAGGCAAGGAATCGCGTGTGTACTCCCCTGCCGCACCTCCGTATACCTCCAGCTGATGTACAGCAGCTCCTTCACATCCGACCACTTGCAGACCGGTTTTCCAAGTATCATGTGTAACAGAGCCAAGAACTAACCCTTTTCTCGATACTGGTTCAAAAATAGCCGTTACTTCGTAGCTTTCCAATTTATTCGGCATAGCCATTGATTGGTAACGTACCCACTTGTCATTATCGAAAGGGATCAACAAAGCACGTAGTTCATGTACCTCTCCGTCCAAATAAATCGCTGATGATCCGCTGGCTGGATTCACCGTTAATGGAGACAAATAGTTCGTCTCCAAAGCCTCCGATTTACTCTCCAACTCGACTTGAACGAAAAAATGGGGCGCTTCTTCATAGAGCCAGAACGTCTGCTTCATAATCGGAAGAGATTCAGCTGAATGAACCACAGAGAAGCGGCAGCCTGTGCCGAAATCATCATGGATCATGTGGGTGTCGCTTACGGCTAGTTTGTGCGCTGAATACTCGGTCGAGACAACGTATTGTTCTTTGAACCGGGCTGCACTGTATGCGCTGCTCAAGCGGCTTCCGGAATTCCATTCAAATTCGGTTAGTCCGCTTGCCAAATCGACGATTATTCGGCACAACCCATTATCTACAACCACTTGCCCATTCAGTTCTTGAAAGATAATTGTATTGGATATCATCAAGATTCTCTCCCTCATGCTTATTTCATAAAGAAGGAAGCCGAACAGTGCATCGGCTTCCTAATTTGCATCCTCTCTTACTTCCAGAGATCCATACGTTTCTTGTAGTTGTCGGTCATGATCTTCTCTACTTTCTCATCACCTGCTGCCTTCATATCGGCAAGCATTTTATCGAACAATGCTGAGGCATCCGCTTCAGTCTTGGAGATGATCACTTTCGTAATTGTTTGGCTCATGATATCTGAAATTTTCTGACTGACGAGCGCATCCGGGGTGCCGCCGGCAGGCCCGAGATTATCATAAGGAGCTGTTTCCCACACCGTGTCGGACAAGTTCTTCAGTGCCATCTGGTCGATCTCGTTACGTTGGTAACGTCCTGGCAAATCAAACGGTGTACCATCGGAGCCTTTACCGTTTTTTACGAACCAAGTCCATTTGCGAATGCCTGTTTTTTTCGCATAGTTGTCCCAATCATCTTTAAATCCTTGAAGAACCTCTGGACGCGGTGTATGCTTACCGTCCTTCTTATCCCAGTGCACACCCTCTATCCCCCACATGAGAAGGTATTGACCTTCTTCACTAGCAAGGAAGTCAATAAGTTTCATCGTTCTTTCTGGGTTCTTATTCGTTTTTGTGATCGCTATCGCATCCCAACCTAGCGAACTTTTAGGTCCTAATGTCGTTTTTGCAGGATCGACGCCAGGTCCTACAAGTTTATACGGATACAGCTGTTTTTCAGGTCCGCCTGCTTTCTTAAGCACACCGTTTGGCGTACCGAAATCCCAATAAGCGCCTGGCGATGCAAACACGAGTCCGTTAGAAATCTTTTGCTCCCACGTTTGCTTCTTGTTGACTGGCCATTCCGGATCAATCAATCCTTCGCGGTACAGTTTATTCAAGTACATAAGCATTTCCTTATATTTAGGGTCTTTCACATCATACTTCAAGCTTCCATTTTCTTCGAAGTACGTTCTCATTCCCCACATGCCTTTAAATGTTCCGAGTACAGCGCCCATGTTTTCACCGTTGAAACTCATCGGGAATACGTCTTTACCGTCCACTTTGCCAAGCTTTGTTTTAAAATCCTTCAGCAGCGCTTCGAACTCATCTGCCGTGAACGCTTTGCCGCCTTCAGCTTTGTCCGGAGCAATCTGCTTAAGCCAATCCTTGCGCATACTAATACCGAATACAGGCTCATTCTCCGGTCCGTACCAGTTCGACAGATAATAGTTTTTCCCGTCGGTAAACCGCGTCTGTTTTAACGTATCCCCATACATTTTCTGCACGTTGGAACCATATTTCGCAATGAGATCATTCAGGGGAATAATTGCCCCTGCAGCAATGTACTTACTTACAATATCTCCACGGTCCATGAGTACAAGATCCGGCAGATCGCTGCTGGCGAGCATTAGATTCAGCTTTTCCGAAGGATTACCCGTTGGCTGCTGAATTTCGATCGTAACACCCGTCCGTTTCGTAATTTCCTTCGCAACATCGTTCGTGAATGCATCTCCCGTATTTTTATCAAAGAATGTCATTTTAATCGGTGTCGTATCGTTTGCTTTGTTATCCGTTGCAGCAGCTGGCTTATCGCTTGTAGAGGCTGTGTTTTCCTTTGTAGAACAACCCGCGATGACTGAACCCATAAGGAGCGTTGAAAGCAGCACATGGAACGACTTCTTGGTTTTGAACATGGAATAAAATCCCCCTTGACTAATTGAATTAGATACATCTGATTACTTTAATTATTAGGGTATCGTCCTATCCCGTGTGGATTGGGTTCCCAACCACCGCCTTTCATGAGTGAACACGTTGGGTTAGGCCTTAACTGCTCCCACGGTCATGCCTTTGACGAAATACTTTTGCAAGAACGGATAGACGATGACAATAGGTAACGTTGCGACGATCGTTGCAGCCATACGGATCGAATCCGACGATACAGCGAGGCGTTTTGCTGAATCTGCCATTTGCTGCGCATCCGACACCATAGAGGAGGTCTGATATTGATTCAAAATTTTCACAAGAACAGCTTGCAGTGTCTTCAGCTCCGGCTTGTAGGTGAACACGTAAGAATCAAACCAAGAATTCCAATGGCCAATCGCCGTAAACAACCCGATCGTAGCAAGTACCGGAGTCGTCAATGGCAACACGATCTTGACGAAAATTTGCAGATCGTTCGCGCCGTCCATTTTCGCGGATTCATCTAATTCTCCAGGAAGCTGTTGAATAAATGTGCGAACGAGAATCATAAAAAATACATTCATCAGACCTGGTGCAATGTACACCCAAAAGGTATCTATTAGATGCAGACTCTTTAAGATCATATAGTAGGGGATTAACCCCCCGCCAAAGTACATCGTGAAGATGAAGAAAAGAGTGATGAATTTCCCACCGACCAAATCACGTTTGCTGAGCGGATAGGAAAGTAGACTGATGACCAGCACAGCGAGAGGTGTGCCGACCAGTGTGCGCGCTAGCGTCACTTTGACCCCATTAATAATCTCTTGATCGCCTAAAATTTGCACATAACTTGTTAAGGAAAACACTCTCGGCCAGAAATAAACACCGCCCCTTATCGTGTCTTCCGCACTATTCAGTGACAGCACTAATATGTTCCAAAAGGGATAAAACGTTGCAATGAACACCAGAAAGAGGAATGCATAAACGAACCCGGTGAAGGCAATATCACCACTCGATTTTCTTCTCATTCAAACCCACCTTTTCCTATTTAAATCGTATTAAAACAGTGATTGCTGATTCATTCGCTTGGAGAACGTGTTGACGCTGACCACTAGGATGAAAGCAATTACCGATTTGAACAACCCTACCGCAGCTCCATACGAAAACATGCCATTCTGCAGCCCATATCTGTACGTATACGTATCGATAACGTCTGAATATTTCAATATGGTGTTGTTTTGCAACAAATACTGCTGATCGAACCCTGCGTTCAAGATACCTCCTATGGATAAAATGGCCAGAATGACAATCGTGGGACGCAGAGACGGAAGTGTGACATGAAACATTTGGCGTAAGCGGTTAGCACCATCAACTCTCGCTGCTTCATATTGTTCGGGATTGATAGCGGATATGGCGGCCAAATACATGATTGCGTTAAACCCCATATCCTTCCACATATTAGATACGGCGATAATCCCCCAGAAATAATGGCCATTTTGGAAAAATTGTATCGGTTGTTCCGTGATGTTCATTAGCATTAACAACTTGTTAATTAGCCCTTGCGAAGATAGCAGCGTTATGATAATGTTTGCAGCGATTACCCATGATATAAAATGAGGTAAATACGATACCGTTTGTACCAATTTTCTGAAGACACCAGTTTTTACCTCATTGATCATAAGAGCCAATAGAATCGGTGCCGGAAATCCAACCAACAGCGATAAGATGCTTTGTGCAAGCGTATTGCGCATGATGATATAAAAATCACCGCTTGTGAAGAAGTACCGAAACCACTCGAAACCAACAAACTTGCTCGTAAAAAACTGGTGAAAAAAAGAACCTCCGCCGGGCGAGTAATTAATAAATGCCATGTACAGGCCGAACATTGGACCATATGAAAATAAGATGGTAGAGATGAAGGCCGGCAAGATCATGAGGTACAAATACTTTTGCCCCTTCATCCTTTTAAGTTGCGCTTCCATATGAATAACCCGCCTTTTCCAGGCTGCGGCGGCGTGTGCCACTCCGTCACAACCATAATCGTTTTGTATATTCTCATTATAGGAATGGGCAAAAGGAAATTCTATACAAGTTTCTTCAGAAACATATTCCAAAAGAACGATCCTTTTGCGAAGTCATTGTTTATTTGAGCTATACGTTTTACAATACATGGGGTAAGATTAAGCGTTCAGAAAGGTGGTAACGCTTTCTATGTACAGCATTCTACTTGTAGACGATGAAAAAATTGAGCTCGAAATGTTGGCCGATTACGTTCGTTGGGGAGACATGGGCATTCGTGTCGCTGGGACAGCGAAGAACGGCAGAGAAGCGCTTCAACGCATGGAAGAGCTGCGACCTGATATTATATTAACGGATGTCCGTATGCCAATTATGGACGGACTGGAATTCAGCAGGCGAGCTAAACAGATCAATCGCAATGTCCAAATCGCTTTCCTAAGTGGCCATGATGAGTTTCACTATATTAAAGCAGCACTATCTGTGGAAGCGATCGGCTATTTGTTAAAGCCTCTCGACATGGGAGAGCTCCAGCATTTAATGGAGAAAATCAAACAAAAGTGCGAGGAATTCCGGATTTCATCCCAGACTTCGGAAATCATAAAGGAATCCTATCTAAGGGAGCTGCTCCTGGAAAATAGTCCCTTGATTAGATCCCAATGGATCGAGAAACTGTTATTGCTGCCATCTCAGTTACCATCGAGCTCGAGCAGTCTGTATCAAATGATCTACATAACGGTTGACCCCGTTAGCCATTATGGCGTGGAACTCGTAACGCTTATCCGCAATTACGCGCAGGCGAAGATCCCCCATTCCTTCCTCTGTCCCATCAAAGAAGGAACATTCGTACTGCTCTGTCACAAGCTAGATGGATCGTCATCAGAGCTTTACCTTGCATCAGAGCAACTAATTCGGTATGTGAAAGACAGGAACGACGCCATCATTTCAATCGGTGTATCCGACGTTCGCATGGGATTGGATAGCCTGTACGAATTATCAATAGGCGCCAAACGAGCGAATGAAAGCAAATTTTATTATGGCTTGGGATCTTGCATAATGGCCGATCAAGCTGTGGAGTCGGTGTACAAAGAGGTGAATACTGAACCAGTCATCGCCTCACTATGTCATGCTATTTCCCATTTGCAGGAATCTACATGTATCTCCGTGATTCAAGACTTCTTTGAAGAAATGCGCAGCTCGAAAGTCGACCGGGATCTGGTTAGCTCTAGCTCGTTGCGCCTTATTACAGCTATAGAGCAGCATTTTGCCAATGTAATCGGAGGTGACTCCGTCAATTCCATGTATGTCGACGATTGGAAGCGTATAGCCAATTATTTAACCATAGATGAAATCAAAGATCATATCCTTGATGTCTGCCATTCCATCCTCTCCTTGATGAAGGACAAGGACAAAGACAAGAATCTTCATATCGTTCATCAAATCGTTAGTCTGATCGACCGCAGCTTCAGTAGACAGTTAACCATTGAGGATATCGCGAAACAAGTGTATCTGTCACCCAATTACGTACGAACCTTATTTAAGGAAAAAACAGGAGAAACGATATTGGAATATTTGACTCGTGTACGGATTCATCACGCCGCTGAATTGCTGAAAGATAAATCCAAAAAAATCCATGAGATTGCTGTATCCGTTGGATACGAAAACGTCTCTTATTTTTGCTCCGTGTTTCAGAAGTTCAAAGGAACCACCCCTAATGAATATAGGAAGAAACTTTTATGATACAAAGAAGATCGCCTTGGCCCTTCCGGTTTATAGCCAGAACGTTTCTTAATCTCAGTTTACACCGCAAATTATTCGCCGTCTTTTGCATCGTTTCGATCTTGCCATTATTATTCTTCGTCAAATATTCCTATGACACGACTAAACGGGAGTTAACGACACAAATCTACGCCAATATGATTGCAACAACCGATCAAATTAACACAAACTTGGAAACGAAGCTTGATTCCTATTCGAAAATATCAGCTTCCATTTATTTGGATAATACGTTACGCCTGCTCTTGATCAAAGATTACTCCGAAAACGAAACAGAGTACTTGGATTCCTACATATATTTCAATAATGTAATGAAAAATGTATTAGCAACGAATCCCGATATTCGAGCGGTATCCATCTACATAAGCAATACTACATTTCCTGCGGATAGCGTATTTATTAAACGAATTGATGCTGCAGCCAAAGCGACCAATTGGTACGCGTCTATTGCAAACTCTCATGGCAATGTGACGTACAGCGTTTCTGCACATACGGATGCCACTGAGCCTGTATTCACCCTGGCGCGATTGCTAAATAACAACAGCCTTAACTTTCCTTATGGTATCCTTACGTTCGATATTGCCGAAGCCGACATTTATCGGTTGATGGAGAAAGAAGATAAACACAAAGATATTTATATCGTCAATGAGAACGGCACTATTTTATCCAACCGCAATAAAGCCCTTCTGAATCAAAATATCACTACTTTAATCCCCGGTACTTTCGGTGAGAACCAATCAGGAAGCTTCGACAGCATTTACAATAGTCAGAAGTCGCTCGTCGTGTACAATACAATTAAAAATGGTTGGAAAACGATTTCCGTTATCCCCTACAAGAGCTTCATCACGAACGCTCAAAGGGCATCCAAGCGAGTTCTACTCATGGCTTTGAGCTCTATAGCGATTTCCGTGGTTTTGATTTATATCACCTCACGGTTCTTCACCAAACGCATCGAATCCCTGCTTCAAGTCATCCGGCGGGTCGAAAGAGAAGATTTCAATGTCAACATGACGTTTATGGGACATGACGAAATTGGGCAGCTATCTTTTGCCTTCCAGAAGATGATAGGTCGCCTCAAAGAATTGATCAATGAGGTCTACAAGAAGGAAATTGCCAAAAAAGAAGCGGAAATGAACATGTTGCAAGCCCAAATCAATCCTCACTTTTTATATAACACATTGGCTTCAATCTCTTCATTAGCCATTAAGCATGGGGATAACCGAATTAACGAAATGGTCTCGCACCTGGCTAAGTTTTATCGGATTTCATTAAACAAAGGAAAAATGATATTGCCCATTAGTGAAGAAATCAAACTCACGAAGTATTACATCGCCATTCAACAGAATAGGTTTGAGGGACTGCTTCGAATCCATTATGACATTGATGATGCTGTCCTTGTTTATCAGACGGTCAAGCTAGCCTTGCAGCCATTTGTAGAGAATGCCATTAATCATGCTGTTTGGGACGACGAAGTCGGCATCAATATCATCATTAAGGTGTATAGAGACGATTGCGATATTTATCTGCAAGTGATTGACGATGGGATGGGTATGCGGGCCGATACAATGGCATGTGCGCTAAATAAAACCGATAGCATCTCGGGGTATGGGATTACCAATGTTGACCAACGGATCAAATTAGCTTTTGGAGACGAATACGGCGTGACTCTGTATAGTAAGTTTGGGATCGGAACGAAGGCCCAGATACGTATTCCTCTGCATGGTGTTAGTTCTCAAGTATGATTGAAAATGTGAAACAAAGGGGCTCTCGCGAGAGCCCCTTTGCTATTCCTATTTACTGGCTTGTTGGATGAAGTAATCAATGTCGGCAATCAGAATGTCAGAGAATTCTTTGGTGATTTTCTTACCTACGGTTACAACTTGCACAAAGATTCGCAGCGCTTTTAATTGCAGCACAGTCGCTTCTTTATTATGGCTGCGCACAATCGCTTCCACTTTGGCAAGCAACTCCTTGCCTTTGTCTGAAATGGTGATTGAACCATTCGCAACACCGATGTTGATGAGATCCATGAAATGTTTGGTATCAATCTGTACTTGAAGCGTATACGTGCTCGCCGTCACATTGCCGGCCAAATCCGTCCCGACGATCTCGATAAGATGGTTTCCAACAGCTAAAGCGGCAGGAGCGACTTGAATGGGATTTCCTGTGTTTTTCTTATCCAGTTGAATGGAGCTGTTACTTACGCCGCTTAACGCATCCGTAATCTGAACTGATAGGTTCAAGGGATCTGTCTGCCACATGGTTAATGGCCCGTAGACTTGGACAGCGGGTGCTGTCCGATCGATACCTGCTGTCACTTGCTTGGCTGCCTCCACATTGCCGTATCGATCCCTTGAACGATAATGAATGGTGTAAACACCTTCCGTGGATAGCGTCACCGGTCCATTAACCGTTACCCAATTTCCGCCATTTAACTGGTATTCCGTCAACAGTATGCCAGTGCCTCTGGGTTGATCCGCTGCGTTAAAGGTCATCTTGATATCACTCTTGGTAAAAGTGCCTGACCCACTCAACCCATCCAAGATGATATTCGTCTTAGGAGGTACCGTATCTAGCTGAAGCTTGAATAGTTTAGACTCGGCAGGCTTCAGGGTTACGTTCAACATACCACTTACCTTATCTTCGGATCCTGTCCATAGATCCGTTCTTAGATAGGTACTGACACCATTCAAGCCAGCACGGGTCAGATCGATGGACTTCGTCGAAGAGGAAGATCCGCTGTAATTGAAGACAGCCACGTAGTAAGTGCCATTGTGATTCAGTACGAAAGTATCGGACGCATTCGCTCCCGTATTCCCTTCCACTGCTTGGAAGGCCTTACCTAGTAAAGCGACTTGGTTGACTGCCTCGTTGGTCAACAGTTCGTTCATGTAAGCTTGAGCAGTTTCATTATGAACATCATCCGAATTCAAGAAAACCGTGCCCGAAATAACGGCGGAATTAACTCTGCTCCGCGCCTCGTCCATGGAACTTGCCCTCGACAACGACATGTGATCTGGGTCGGTGTAAGGGTAAATCGTTCCATTCTGCCACCAACCATATGTGAGCGAGTTCAGCTCGTATTCGGTTTCACTGATTTTGCCATACACATCACAAGATATACGACGGCTGTGCGCATATTGACTAGGAAATAACGGCGCAATGGATTCGCTAATGAACATGCTGCCATTAATGACATGATTCACGTACGCCATCCCTTGATTATAAGCTTGAATACCCGTGGTGACCGTCGGATCGGCATGCTTTCCTTCCAACGAACCGTGCGTTAAGAAGTCCAATTTAATATACGTGAAGCCTAATCCTTTAAATTTGCCCAAAAAGTAATCCATTCGTGCCTTCGTGCCTGGATGAGTTGGATCAAGTGCATAAGCACCATCCAGCGTCGGCAAAATCTGCCCCGTGTTATCTCTCAATACGATGTCGCCGTATGTATATTGATTGTTCGTCCCCTCAACTATCTGACTCATATTCGTGCCCCAGTAGACGAAAGGTCCCCAATAAATACCGGCTTGCTGACCATTCTGGTTAATAGTTGTCACCGTGTTGTGCAGCTGAGTATCCGTTAAGTTATCCCAATAAGAGTCTAAGTTGATGTAGAGTGACCCCTTGTTGTTAAAAGATTTGTTCTGTAGGTGCTCCTTGAAGTAGTTCGACGTATCGATGACATCTTGGTAGGTGAGATCGCTTCCGTAGGCTCCCCAACTGTTCCAGCCTATCGGCACTTCTTGGGCAACAGAGCCCTGGAAGCTTAATGGCGGAGTAAACACGGCATTCGCACGCCCATATTCTTCGAGACCATCACGGTAATCCGCAAAGTAGCCAACAAACATAGTAGGTGAGGTTACTTCCGTACCCGAAATGCTTCCGTGAGGCTCAGTGTCGTGCGTAATGTTAGAAGATGCTCCGCCATACACGGCGAGGTTATTCAATTTATGGTTAGACCCGTTCCAAGTAATACCTGTCTTCCACGTATCATGCGTAGCGGAGCCGATCACAAGACCATTCCGATTCGCGTTATTATAAATAGCCGTTACTTCATAACCTGTATTCGAAGTGTTGATCGATTGAGCCTTATACCGAATCCAATTATCATTATCAAAAGGGACGAATAATGCTCGGTTATCCTCATAGCTTCCAATGTCCACCCCGCCAGTATTGTTCACAACGATAGGAGCTATCATATTCGTCGTCATAGATGAGGAATTAACGGCTTTTAACTGAGTCAGGAAGAAGCTCTTTCCTTCATACAAAGTATAGACTTGATGAAGCGTAGGTTTGCCTGGCGATTCATTACTAACGGTGAAACGAAGTCCTACACCGAAACCGTCATGAACGGGAACGATGGCTGCGTCCGATAAGAGATGCTGTGGATAACTCTTACTGGTGACGAGCTCGCCCACTTGTAGGCTGCCGTATACACCTTTTACAATTTTGGCACCCTTCCATGCATAGTCTGCCATGCCGCTATCCGTATGGTACGTAATGGTCGTGTCACCGTTCGAAAACGTCGCGCCATACGTATAATGCGTTACGGTAATGGTGCCGTACTGTTTGGACTCGCCGGCATCGCCAAGGTTGCTATCGACGTTCTCGTCGTCTCCAGGATTCGGTTCAACCTTAGGACTGACTTCGATTTTGTCCAAATCCGGGGAGTAGCCGTTGCCATCAGCAAACTGGATTGTGTTGTTGCCTGCTGTTAAATAAAGATCTACGTCATACGTGCCGATCGTATTCCAATCCGCCGTCTTCGGCAGATCATACAACTCAGACGTCCCTCCGTTCGCACTGACTTGAACAGATCTGGGATCACCTGAGATATAGTATAGTTTCACCGCGTAGATACCAGAAGCATTCACTTGAATCTGATTGAATTGTAAGGAGCTGCCTTCGTACAAATTACCGACTTTCTGGCCTCCTGAACACTTCCCGCAATTGGACACCGAAGCTTTGCCAGTAAGTATATTTACAGCAGACTCAGCTTCATAATTATGTGCCAATGGCGGTTCTGTTCCGCCTCCGTCACCGCCACCAGGATTTTGAATTACTTTGGAAGCGATTACTATTTTGTCAATGTCCGGCGAATACCAATTTCCATCATCAAACACGATCGTATTCGTACCGGCATTCAGCTGAAGCGTCACATCAAATGTGCCAACCGTGCTCCAGTCAGCCGTTTTGGGAAAATCGAAGTTTTCCGCACTACCTCCATTTACACGGATGTTTACCGAACGAGGATCGCCGGATATGTAAGAAACCGACACCTTATAACTTCCAGCTTCGTTCAAGGTAATGTCATTGAATTGCAGTGAGCTACCTTGATAGAGACCTCCTACCTTCTTTCCTCCCGAGCATACGGTGCATTCGGCTATTGAAGCGTTACCACTTACAACATTGCCCTGGGCTTCTGCTTCATAGCTTTGACCTTCCGCATACGCAGATTGAACGCCCATTCCCGCGTTGGCTGGTAGCGCCACTAATAAAAGCATGAACACAACGAGCCATTTCGCCATCCGATCTCGCATAAAATCTCTCCTTCTACAATGTAATTACATTCATATCCATTATAGGAATGAAATCAAGGAGATCTCTACACGATTATGTTCAGAAATATAACGTTAATTAACGATCTTTCTAAATCTTCAGCTCAAACAGATGTTGGCACTAAAAAAAGGATATCCAATTCCCTATCCAAATTTCAGTGTTTGCACACTTGTAATTGGTAGGGAAGATACCCTTTTCTACGATAAGCGGAACCATGTATCTACGGATTACAGAATCGGATTCGAATTTCCTACTAAATCCATCCCTTTAGAAGCTCGCTGGTCCCGTATTGGAGCGGCGGCGGCGACTTCCTTCTGTTATGTACTTACCCATTACGAGCCGTCTCACTTGTGCATATGCGAAAATTCAGATTGCCTAGCCGATTTGTTTAGCGTAGTAATGTGAAGTGAGAGCTTGTATGGTTGCATAAGGGCTATGGGGCTGTCAGAGTGTTAAACGGAAAATATACAGTTATTTCCAATAAATCCCCTCTAATTCTCAATTTAACTGGAAAAACTGATATTAATTCTGCCTATTTTGATTAAATCAGGTAAAATGGATAAAATTAACTGTACATTTTCCATCTATTCTTCATTAAGTCGGAGTTTTCAACAATTTAACTACAGAAAATCCATCTATTCTCCATGAATACTTTTACGGCTTTCACGGCTTTTCCTATGCTGCTTTTTCAGCTCTAGACTTTGTAGAAGTCTAGAGCTACCGCTATATCGCTTAAGTATTATCTTTTACTTCCCCAAATAATCCTCAGCCAACATCGCGAACACGACGTGATCCTCACGCACGCCATTAATTTCCAATAACTTACGAGCGAGTCCTTCACGCTGGAAGCCAGCCTTTTCCAAGACGCGCATCGATCCCACATTTCGTGGCATGACACCTGCTTCTACGCGCAGTAAGCCGACTTCTTCAAAAGCAAACTTCATAACCAGTTGAATTGCTTCTGACATGTACCCCTTTCCATTATGCGCCTGGTCCATGCTATAGCCTAGAATACACTTCTGGTGCGGCCCTCGTTGCACCTCAAAAAGTGAAATATCACCAATGAGTTGCCCTGTTGCATTCAGAAAAATTCCGAAAGCGTATCGTTTATCTTCTTCCTTTTGCCGGACACCATTCTCAATACTCTTCGCTTGTACTTCTCTTGTATAATAAGATTCATTCCGGGCAGGACTAACGCCCTCAAATAATTCACGGTTGCGCAGCATGAGGTTCAGCATATCCTCTGTGTCACCAACATCCAGGAATCGGATTGAAACTCTTCCATTAATGTCGCTCATCATTATCATCATCCTTTAATCTAGAAGTCCTGTTATTATACGTCGGATGAAAGAATGGATCAAACTACACTATTTTTGTTTTTGAAAATAGTGCTGCAATTGGTTAGCAAGCTCATCATCCGAAAGTGGATTCCGATGTGTATTTTCCAAGTAAATATATTTCTCTGTTTCTGGCATGAGGTATTCTTTGTACCAGTGGAAAAAGTCGGGACTGTCCCCCTGCATGCGCAGGAAGCGTCGCAGCGTGTCTACATTATTAACGGTACTTGCGATGTTCGTTAGCCAGTCGGCTCGATAGAAATCTGCCCATTTGCCGTGCTCAGCCAAGCGAAGTGCTTGTAATCCTCGGTCATAGCACCACATAGATCGGGAAGCAAATACGAAGGCTTGCGCATACTCCTTACTACGAGCAGCTGCATAGGAACGACAGAGCCAGAGCAAGCCTTCCGAACCCGTCTGGTGAATGACGCCTGGCAGCCACAAATGGTCTAGAACACGTTGCTTGTCATCTCCATCCAGCTTGCCCAGCAGCTCCTCACATTTCTGAACCCATTTCGACCAAGATGCATGACCCTCCTCACCTCGCTGCTCGAACCACTGCATTTGCTCAGCAAAACTTACTTCTCCCGTGGCCCACAGCAACCCGCGATCCGCTTCACTTGTCCGCCCTTGCAGCCAATGCCCAATTAATCTTCTCGCGGGATGATGATAAAACTCATCTCCAGCCAAGTCATCTGCATGAGGCCCATATGCGATGGATGCTTCTGTATAGGTACGATACAAATCGGAAATTTCTTCCTGATGATTCCGGTAATAATGACCAACAAACGTATGTAAATGAGTCCCCGTATCCATCGTTCCACGAAGCCACAGCTCACGAATGATATCTAGCATATAGACATGCTGACGAATATTCCCGCAATTAAGCAGTAGATAATCGGAACAACCCGCTTCAAAAGCGCTCTCCACTTCCTCCTTTACAAAAGCAGCCGAACCTTGAAACATCGTCAGATGATTCGACGCTTGAAGATCATGGAAGGTCACGTGGTAATAGATACCATGCCTACCACCATCTTCGGCATCAGGGAGTGCTGGCATCCGCAAGTTCAAATTCCCATGCCGGCGGGACACCATTTTGCCATACCCATTATCGGCCCAAATTTTGATCACATCGCGAGGCAAATCAATATAACCGCCTTTGTATAGCTCAGCAATTTCTCCATATAACGCTACACAATAGACGGGATTCTCTACGGCTTCTTTAATCATCTCATATTGGCGATAAATGACGCGGGAAATCATTTCCCCACGCTTTGTTGGCGTGTCAAAGGAAGGGTCATTCTCCCAAAAAGGCTTATCCCCCTGCCCCCTAAATGAGAGGACCCACAGGATGTTTTGATCCTTTTGCTTCTCAATCGCTTCCAACCATAGCTTTTCAAATAATTCAGGTGCCTCTTTATAGCTGGCTGATCTCCCTGTATAAGCTCTTAGGAACATTTCTGCTCCCAAAGGTTCCGCATGATGATGCGTTAGCCAAAGCCCCATTTCTGCAGCAAGCTCCAAATGAATGCCTGTCTTCGGGAGATCCGTCCCTGGGATCACCATATTCCCACCGCAGCGAAGCAGCGCTTCAAAAACTGGCAGCCATACTTCACGTGAAGGCGGGTAAGCCTCTTTCCATCCGATAAGGCATACCTCATCGTTGACGAACCAACCTCTGAATTTAACCTTAGCAACAGGTGAGTCATACGGCTCACAACCATGAACATCAATTACAGAACGCTGCTGAATCGGCTGATCCATCCAATACCAGAATGGATGAATCCCCAAAACCGTTTCACTCACATGCAAGATACCGTAAACGAGCCCCAAGTCATCATGAGCAACGATATGCAGCTGCGACTTCTCACCATCGTGCGTATATCGCAGAGCGAAAGCTTCTGGATGAACTGCACAGCCATCACTGGCAGACCCATAACGAATGACGATCTCAGCGTTGGCCTGATCTTTAACGACTCTTGGCTCCGTACCAAGCACATGCAGGATATCTCTCGTCAGCATATTCATGGCATGACGAACTGGCGTTGCCAAGTGATCTGGCGGGCATAGGGAAATTATCCCCTCCAGCCGTAACGTTGCTTTACTATTAACATGTAAATGCATGTCTACACCCCTATCGAAGGAAAAAATCATGGCGCGTCGAGAAGCGACTACGCCATGATTCTATGCCTTCTATTATTTTTTTACAGCTGTATCGTATTCTTTGGCTTTTTTCATTAACTCTTCGTAAGCTTGATCAGCTGTTGCTTTGTCGAACATAACTTTCTCTACGATTGTTTTGTAGTCTTTCTTAAAGTTACCCCAGCCTTGCGGTTCCGCGACGAATTTCTGAGCTGCCGGTCCTACTTTGTTAATAAAATCTACGGAAGTTTTGTCGGACGCGCTGAAATTCGGAGCAAGCGTCGTTACGATTTTCGCATTTCCTGGAATACCACGTGTTAATGATAATGTTTTCCCTGCTTCTTGGTCGTTTATGAACCAATCAACGAATTTCTTCGCTTCTTCTTGTTGTTTGGATCCTGCGTTCACACTCCAGAACATACCTGGTTTCAACCAACCACCCGTTTGTGTTGCTTTGGGAAGTGTTGTAAACCCAAATGAATCTGGTTTAAGACCATTAATGGCACCAACTTGGTTGGAGAAAATGTGACGAGCAAGCGCTGTTCCATTGACTACACTATCCATTTTCGGATCAAGTTCTTTGTCTGTAACCGTAATATCAGCAGGCGTGACGATGCCAGCTTTGCGCATTTCGGATTGCTTGTTCATGTAGGTAATCCACGTATCTTTATCAATGGAAAGCTTGTTATCTGTAAAAGACTGCCCTTTGCCTCGGCTAAGCTGATACGCTGTATAATCAACTAAATCGGAGCTTTGATCAACGAAAACGTATTTATCTTTCCCAAGTTTGGCCTTGGCATCTTGACCGAATTTATAGTAGTCATCCCAAGTCCAGTCCCATGCAGGAGCTTTTAAGCCTAACTTTTCGATCACCGTTTTATCGTAAGCCATACCAAGTGCAGCAGTTCCTAACGGCATTGCGAAGAGCTTGCCATTCACTTTACCTGATTCGATAAGCGCCTTATCCATATCAGCTACATTAATACTTGCTAAGTCAGCGACCAAATTACGTCCCACATACTCATTCAAGTAAGCAGCGTCCATTTGAATAATGTCAGGGGCATTTTTCGCTGCGAACTGAACGCCGAGTTTATCAAAGTAGCCGTCCCAACCCGAGAATTCGCTTTCAAAAGTAACATTCGGGTGAAGCGCTGTATACTGCGTTAGTGCCTTCTGTGTCGCATCGTGACGTTCTTGTGCACCCCACCAAGCAATACGAAGTTTAACCGGTGTTGCGGGTTCAGCTTTTGGTGTTGCAGCCGCTGCCGCTGATGGTTGAACCGAAGCCTTCGCTGGCGCTTCCTCTGTTTTGGATCCACAAGCTGATACGGATGCCATGACAACAAGTGTTAGTGCAGCAGTCATTAATTTGGTCTTCATTGTATAATTACCCCTCTCGCATATGTCGATCTCACACACTTATCGTATCGCTGAAAGGCTGAACGGTATAGGAGAGGATCGAACTGATTTCTTTCAGTTTTTGAAACAAGTGGGGAAAACCTCTACTTTCTCAGCAAATCACTCGGGTTAATTCCGCAATATTTCTTGAAAAGTGTACTGAAATATGGCACATTTTGATATCCAACCTGTTCCGAGACTTCATAAATCAACAAATTCCCTTCCAAGAGAAGAGCCTTCGCTTTCTCAAGTCTGACACGAATAACGTAGTTCATAAAGGTTTCCCCTGTCACCTTTTTAAATAACTGATTCAAATAATTTTTCGAGATAAATAACTGTCCCGCCAACTCATCCATCGTAATGTCCTTCGCATAATGTTCATGAATGTACCCCAGCATGAAATCAACTGCCGCTTTATGCTTCTGGTTAATACTTGGCTGTCTTTTGAGTCCAATGCTCTTCACCTTCGCTTGCAGGAAACTCTCCACATCCGCACGATGAATAATCGTATCTGTTGATGTCACCAATTCATTCTCATCCGTAGGAGTGATCGTCATGTCCGCTTGTTGTGCTGCGTATTGCAGCAGCGTCCAAATTTCCGTAGCCAAGACGCGATAGAATAACTTGCGGTCTCCGCCTTGTGCAGAAGCCTCTTGCCTATTAATGAAGCGCTGAATATGCGACCATAACTCTTCCTCACTGCTTTCTTGCAGGGACTGAGAGAGGTAACGGACGAGCTCTAACGCGCCTTGTCCTTGTTCAAATGCTTGCAACGATTCAAAAGCTACGTCTGCTGACTCCTTCAAATCTTCCCATGTAGTGATGCGGTGACCAAGGGCAGCTTTCACCGTTAAGCCTAAATATCGGAGCATACTGCTAGTTAAAGTCTCTAGGAAATCAGCAGTTCTTGCAGTAGCTATCTCTTCTGACTCGCTGCGAGGAATATGTAGAACAAGTGCTGAATACGGTCCGAATAGCCAAACAAATGCTGATTCCGGCCATTCCTGCTGTGTCAGCTCCCTCGTGATATTAGACATGGCAAACCGAAATAAATGCCAATCGGCCACGGAGATATCAGAAATTCGGTCTGTCTTCACCAATTCCAACACGACGACCTGCTGATCATAGTCTGTCCAATACGTTTCGACACTCGGCAGCTTCATGTCCGCTGCATTGGCCTGAAGAGTACCATTAAGCAGAGCTGCAAGCTGCTCATCTGCCATTTGCTTCTCATAGTTTTGAACAAAACGAACAAGCCGCTTCTTTTCCATTTTCTCCAGATAGAAATCCTCTAGTTGTCCAATCGTACGAAACAAGACTTCGCGAATCTGCTCGATCGTAATTGGTTTATTCAAATAATCGTCGACATCTAGGCGAATCGCTTGCCTTGCATACTCAAAGTCGGTATAACCACTATGAATAATGAACCTGCCCTGAAAGCCTTCCCCCCGCAGTTTCTCGATCATTTCAATCCCGCTAATGCCTGGCATATATAGATCTGTAATGACAATATCGGGCTCTACTTCACGAATTAACTCTAGTCCACTTTCCCCATCAATCGCATCTCCTGCGAACTCAGCATCTAGCTCAGCCCAAGGTATACTATGTCGTAAACCACGCAAAACCTGGAAATCATCATCCACTATAGCTATTTTCCACATGCTTATTACTCCCTTATGTTGTGAATATGGTTATTGCTCGGATAGCGGAAATCGAATATCAACTTGAACGCCGCCTTGCTCTCGGTTGCTCATTTGTAAGCTATATTGATTGCCGAATAAGGCGTCCAGTCGTTCCTTTACATTCCGCAGTCCGTAGCCACCACGCTTCCTAGGTTTGTTCTGCCAGTTAGCACTGAGTCCTTTGCCATTATCCATAATCGTTACATATAAGTTACTCTCATCTCGATAGATGTCTACACCTATCTCAGCTTCGGAAGCACCATGAAAGCCATGCATAAAAGCGTTTTCCACGAACGGCTGTAGAAAAATCTTCGGCATTAGTAGGTTCTTACAGCTTTCATCCACAGTAATTATATACGACATTTTATCTTCCCAACGCACTTGCTGAAATTTCAAATAGTGTTCAATGTGCGCAACTTCTTCTGTTACAGCCACGAGACTATTCGTATTAGAGAGCGCTAATCGAAACATACTCGCTACTTGCGCGAGCATCGAGCTGATTTTATTCTGCCCCGCCTCGATCGCCGTCCAGTTAATCTGATCAAGCGTATTATATAGGAAATGAGGATTAATCATCATTTGCAACGATTTCAGCTCCGCTGCTCGCTGCTGCACATGCTGCTCCCGCAGAGATTCATAGAGATCTTCGATCCGTTGCGTTAACTTACGATATCCATGAAATAATTTACCAAACTCATTCTTATAGTCGGTAGGTAATCCTTGATCTTCCCCAAGCGAATATTGCCCCATGGCCCGAATTAATTGATTCATCGGTCTCATGAAACGGCGTGACAGGAATAGAGTAAGTAACAACACGAGCACAATCGAGGTCGCTCCGAGAAGAAGGAAGAGCTTCGCCATGCTTTTACTGCCTTTAGTCATTTCACTCCAAGAGCTTGCTTCGAAGAGTGTCCACTGGGAATCTGGTGATTTAGCCCAAACGAAGAAATCATCCTCCACACGTAAGGAACCGCTTGGCTTATCCATCTCCCCCTTCAATGTCAGTGTCGCTTGCTGCAATAGGCTGCTATTGCCAGAATGTGTAATTAGTCTGCCTGCTGCATCAAGTAACGCCATATTGGTGGTATCATCTTCTGTTGAAATCAAATGCCGAATGCTCGATACTTTAATATTAAAAACCATTAAGCTGTAATATTGATTACTATTATTGATGACCTTACGGGCAAAACTTATTACCGATTCTTCACGTCCATTAGACATAATTTTGTGCTCGCCAAGCCAGGCGCTATCCGTTTCTAGAATACTTGGATACCAAGCTTCCTTATCTAATTGCGACATGGGGAAGAACGTAACAGGACCTTGGGTATCCGATGTAAATGGGTAATCCGAATAGACATGGATCGATTGCAGAATCGGTGTACCGAAGACCAGATAGTTCAATTGACTTTGTAAGTCCGTCTCGATTTGAAGGCGCTCATAAGCGTCTTTATCTTTCAAACGACCGTAAAGAAGATCTACGTTTTTGGCCGAGGTTCCTGAAGTCTGCTCAATGCCAATTAAGCTTGTGCTCATCTTCTTGCTCAACTCATTCAACAAGCGTTGCTGATAAAAAGAAGTATTGGAAGCAATTTCGCTTGAAGTCCCCGAATAACTAACAGCAATAACAATCCCGATTAACATAGTAATAATGACAGCTGAGCTGAAGAAATAAACCGCAATAATGCGATATGTTTTGAATGGATTTTGCAGCATGTGTCTGCCCTCCGTATGATTCAAACTAAGCTCTTATGCAAAGAAAGCCGCGGCAAATGCAGCAGCTTTCCTGGTCATTCTTAAGCTTATCCTTTTAAGGCACCCGAAGCAATACCCTCGACGAAATGCTTCTGAGCTATGAAGAAAATGATCACGGCAGGCAGAACAGAGACCAATGACATGGCTAACATTTGCCCCCATGGAACCGTTCCCGCAGAATCAATGAACAGCTTCAGAGCTAAGTTAACCGTATATTTATCAACGGAATTGATATACAATAATTGACCAAAGAAATCATCCCAATTCCAAAGGAAACAATAAATAGCAACAGTCACCAGCGCAGGCTTGGTCAACGGAATAATGATGCGCCAGTAAATACCGAACCAAGAACATCCATCTATTTTCGCCGACTCATCCAACTCTTTCGGTATGGAACGAATAAATTGCACGAGCAAATAGATGAAGAAGGGGCCTCCCACACCGCCTGCGAGCAAGTGAGGAACATAAAATGGTAAATACGTATTAATCCAATCGAATTTACTAAATAACACATACTGAGGTACGATAGTTACTTGCGTTGGCAGCATTAACGTTACAAGCAGAATGCCGAACCACAGCTTACGAAGCGGGAAATCCAAGCGAGCAAATGCAAAGGCAACAAGGGAACAAGAAACGATACTTGTAAATAAAACACCTGAAATGAGTTGCAAGTTGTTGATATAGAATACGCTGAAGTCATAGTTAGGAACGGAGACCCAGCCTTCGGTATAATTCGCCCAACGGAATGTTTCGGGAAATAAATTCGGTGAGCGCATCTCATCATTCGTCTTGAGTGAAGCTCCTAGCCACCAGAAGACGGGATACATCATGATGATGCTTGAAATCAGTAACAAAAGATGGGTCAAACCTTGGCGTCTTGCCATCATTTCCCCTTCCCTCCTTGCGTCTCATAGTAAACCCAGTATTTAGAGGTAGCGAAAATAAGCGCTGTTACGGCTGCAATAATAACCAGTAGAATCCAAGCTAACGCTGAGGCATAGCCCATTTGAAACTTGGAGAAAGCTCGCTCATACAAGTACATGACGTAGACATAGGTGGAATTCACAGGTCCCCCATTGGTGATGATAAACGCCTGCGTAAACATCTGGAAAGAATTAATCGTAGATTGCACAAAGTTGAACAAAATGATTGGAGATAACATCGGCAATGTGATCGTGAAAAATTGTCGTACCTTGCTAGCGCCATCTACAGAAGAGGCTTCATACAAATCCGTTGGAATTTGTTTAAGTCCTGCAAGGAAAATAATCATCGCCGATCCGAATTGCCACGCAATGAGAAGCACTAGTGTCCCCAAAGCAGTGTCAGGGTCAGCAATCCATGACTTCCCTTGAATGCCGACAAGCGCTAAGGCTTGGTTAATAAAGCCGTCTTTGCTGAAAATATTTTTCCACAGAATCGATACGGCGATACTCGTCCCGATCAAGGATGGGAAGTAGATCATGGTTCGATAGAATGAGATCCCTCTGATCTTCTTATTCAGCAGCATCGCCACCAAGAGAGCAGTAACGAGCTTCAGTGGGACGGAGAATACGACGAATAGCAAAGTTACTTTGATGGACTCGCGGAAGGTGTCATCTTCCATCACGATATGCTTGTAGTTCTGTGCGCCTAGCCAATGCGGAGCGTCCAGCAAGGAATAATCCGTAAACGAGTAATACAAGGACATTAGGATTGGCCCTAGTGTTAACAGGAAGAACCCTATTAACCAAGGGGACAAAAAGAGGTAACCAGCCATGGGAGATTCCCATCGGCTCAGAAATGGAATTTTCTTTTTCTTCGATTTTGCAAGTAAACGGTCTGTTTGCTCCACGGTGCTTTCCATTAATCATTCCACTCCCTGTTCAAAGCGCTACGTGATTCGCTTGTTATCTTATAGTTTTATTATAAAAGGCCTCACAGGTTAGTTACATTGCGCATCGAATGAAGTTCTTTCACTATTTCACAGTGATGAAAATTGATAAGAAAAAAAGACCCAGAGCAATTGTCGCTCTGGGTCAAGCCTTTATAGGATTACTTATTCATTACAATCCGATGAATTAACACAGCCGCTTGTGCGCGGGAGAGGTCCTGCTTCGGATGAATGCCTGTTTCATCGCCTTGAACAAAGCCTTTGGCAGTAAGGGCTGCAATACTACCTAGGGCATAGTCGGAAATGTCAGATGCATCTTTATACGCTAGTTGTGCCTCTATTGAACTTGTACTACTAAGAAGTTGCTTACTTACTTGAAGCGCTCTTGCCGTCAGAACCATCGTATCCTCACGTGTAATCGGTTTGTTCGGTTCGAATAGGTTATTTCCTGTACCTGTCGTAATGCCATATGCCTTGGCATTGGTGAGCGCATTGGAATAATAGTCATTACTGGAAACATCCGTGAAGGCATCACTTATACGTGCTGGAAGATCCAAAGCTCGCATTAGTAGAATAATGAAATCGGCTCGTGTAATGCTGCTTTGTGGGTCGAACTCGTGTATGTTTCTACCTTCAATAACTCCCTTGGCTGCAAGTGTTTCAATTGACGATTGTGCCCATTTCACAGAAGTTAGATCAGTGAAAGTCGGACTCTTGTACATTATGGCATACTGGCTAAAATGTTTGGTTGTAAAGATGACTTGCCCTGCCCCCGCGTCATAATGCCCATTCGGTACAGGTATCCGCTGTCCTTGTGGATTGATGTAAAAGACAGCGATGTGATCAGGATTCTGCTTTTCTTCTTGTGAAGGCAAATATGGAATCTGAATCGTAACCGGTGCGTCTGGATTATGCCATTCAATCGTCTTCCCATTCGCAAGCAGCTGAATGTCGTATACAGGACGATTATCAATCGAAGTAGCTTTCGTTAAACGAATTTCCAACATGTCACCTAGAGTACCCAGACCATTCAGCATGTGATCAGAGATTACAATAGTGCCTAGCTCCGATTGAAGTTTAAGTTCAAATGCGTGCTCCTTCGCGTTCAACAGATCTGCAGGAAGCAGCAGACCAAATTGTTCTAAGGACGAGTTAGATTTCAAATTTACAACGATTACTTTTTTGCCATTTTGATCCTCTTGCGTCGCTTGAATAGCGCTTTCTAAATTAGCTTTTGTAAGCGTAGCGGTTCCTTGGTCGTTCGACTCTAGCAAGAGTTGGGACGGATCTTTCGACGTGTTCGTTCCCGTGTCTGGCTTAGTGACCGGATCAGGATCTGATGTTGGTGTTGGGTCTGTTGTTGGGTCTGTTGTTGGATCTGTTGTTGGATCAGGGTCTATAATCACTTCTCGTTTGATGTCAAACGAATGTTCTGAAGCCGTCGCTTGAAACAGATCCCCTCGACCATTCATTAAATCTGATTTCGATAATCTAACCACTGTTTCACCTGAAGGAGCTGTGTCTTTCACCTTCCAATTTATGACGAATAGATCGGTATCAGGCAGGATAGCTAGGCTGTCATCCACCATCAACACCTTTATTGCAAGTGATCCCTCCGATGTTGAATCCCCTTGTATAATTTGCAATTGGGATGAGCTTGGAAGTGTGGATATCCACTGTAACTTCGTCGAATCAAAGTTAACGATGAGGTCAACTGAATACACAGCCGAGTACACACTGCTCGATACATTGTTAATTTGGAACGTGGATAGCATCGATTTACCCGGTTTCGCTTCTGCGGCGCCTGTTAAAGATGCTATTGCGCCGTGTGCTTGTAAGGACAATGGGTTCACTAACGTAGTCTGTCCAACCGTCACCGTGATATGGCCCATCGTCGCTTCGTCATAGCCTGCTTTTTGTGCTGTGATCGTAATATCCGTATCTGGCAGTACATCAGAGAAGGTAAATGCACCATAAGCATCTGTTATCGTAGTTCTTGACTCACCAAGCTTAGTAAGCGTTACATTTGCTCCATATACGGGATGATTACTTTGATCCACGACAGTTCCTGATACTTGACCATATGGACTATTTTCCCTGTGGACGGTAATCTCATAGGTTTCATTTGCAGTTCCATCAGGTGAAACTACATAAACGACAATACTATTTTGCCCTTCCAATAAAGGAATTGATTCTGAAGTCGAACCACTTTGCACCACTTTCCCATTAATCGTAATATCCGCAAGACTGTTGCCTGCCCTCGGAACGAGAGTGATGTCATGAATGTCATATGGCACATGGATTTGATATTGCGTTATGTTAGAATCAAATTCCGGTGATAACGTACCACCATTCACAAGCAGACTAAGTAAAGAGGCATCAACTTGAGCGGAGATTCGATGAATCGAAACCGTATAGGTGACCGTTGTCAGACCATCCTCTGCTGTTACAACTACTGTAATATCCGTGTCATCTCCAGTTAAAGCAATGGAATCAGAGCTATTACCACTTACCACAGGTACGCCGTTTACAAGAAGTGATTTTACATTAGGAGAATTAGCTACAGGCGTCAGTTTCACATGCTCTACATTACTTGGCACTTGCATGGAGTAATGAGTACCATCCACACGTGTTAATAGGCCTGCATCACTTGATAACTCTGCTAGGGTTGCGTCTGTCTTAGAATAACCAATCCCTTGCGTGACACGGACATTATCGATATACACACTGCCATAATTGGTGCTGTTCGCATAAAAATCAATTTTCTTAATATCATTCATAGCGATTCGGTAGGGGGCACGGTCTACCATTTTTTGACCATCGATATAGAGATCGAAACTTTGAGCAGCCATATCGATCACCATTCGCATGTTATACCATTGGCCTACAACATATTTCATAAAGTCAGTCGTCGTTGTACCTTTATATCCCTTGATCGTACCTTTATCAAAAGCAAAGCTAATGCCAGGGTTCGTTAGATTCGTACTGCCATATACATAGGGCAAACTAATCCAGTTATTCCCACTGACATACGAGTCTTTTCTTCTCAAATCGGCTTCAATGGTGACAATCCCCGTTAGTGGTGTAGCAAATGTTTGAGAAAGACTCGTATTTCCAGAGTTGCTGCTCCTCGTTAAGAGGACACTTTTATCTGACGCACTAGGAACTTCAGCAACCTCAACACTTCCGCCACTGGCGCTTATTGTTAAATTATTACCTGAGCTCAATGCCCCTGTCGAAAGGCCATTAAATGTATGATTGTAAAGCACTTGCGGTTGTTTGCTCGATAGCAATACTTTGCCAATATCCGTGAGACTCTCCGGGGTAATGGTTACGTTACCTTTGGAAACAGGTAAATAGCCTGCTTTGGAGAGCATTATTGTGTAATTCTCACCGATTGGCACCTGACCTAATTGCAAAGTACCCGTACTATCGGTTGTACCACTAACGATTTCCTCTCCATCAAACATAACTTTGGCAGTTACTCCTTCTAGCGGGGACATCTTCTCGTCCAAGATGCTTCCGCGTAAACTGCCATAAGGACTATTGGAAGTAATGACGATATCCAACGTCGTCATATTCGGTGGTTGAATGGCGATTGTCGAGGTCGTCGTCAAATAACCCGTTTTTTCAGTTTTGAGCTCCACCCCTGCAGCTAATGGTACATCGGCAATTACGAACGAACCTTTCGCATCAGTGGTTGCCGTATAACTTACTTCATTAACAACCATGGATACTTTTGCCCCAGCAACTGCTTTGCCAGAACCATCTTTCACTTTTCCGTTCACGGATTCAGTTGTACTGTTTGCCTCTGTGTAATATTCAAATGCCCCGATATCCGGGCGCCCGTTATACAGCGTATGACCCGCATAGTCTTTTGATCCATTATTTGGCATTACAATTCCGGCATTAATCATAGCTGAACCTGACTTTGAACGAAAACCTAGCGCAGAATCTAATCTTGGGCCTGTTTCAATGGTTCCAGAGGGGCCAGTCACTGTGCTAACAAATTTAGGATCTACCTGTAAAGCCTTGGTATCACTAGTAGGAATCATTAACCCAGAACCAAAATAGTTGTTATTCTCGTAGAATGTTGTTCCACTTGTAGTAATCGTCGCACCTGCACGTGTCGTGTACAGATTATTATTACGAATGTTATAGGTTGCATCTAAGGATGAACCATAGCCGTAGATCAAATAATTACTTTTATCATTATAAATGGTGTTGTTGTACACCTCAGCTACTGCCTTTTTATCTGAATGTAAATAAATGGGGTATCGTGTGTTGCTTTTAATCACATTATTACGAATCACGGTATCGCCGAATACAAATTGGCAAATGAGAATGCCATCCCCATTATCATGAACATAGTTATATTGAATAAGTATTTTGGTTGTCCCTTTATCTGGATCGATCCCGTTGGAATCGGCTCCGCCCGCTTTTTGCGTGGTCTCATACACCTCGTTGTACTGTACCACGATATCATCTGCATAGTACATTTCAATACCTGATGTCCCTGCCTTATAGACGACATTATTTTCAACAAGTCCGCCTCTGATATCTGTTAAATACATCGCATTACAACCATAGGCCGTATCTTTTTGCGTTATATAATTGTCTCTAATAATAATATTAGTATGCGGTGTGAATTTCGGATCGGTCCCATTGGCACGTTCACCCCAGCCCGTCGATACGGCAATGGTATTCCCATTCGCGTCCTTCCCATCCCCTGTGTATTGTTTAAACGTAATACCTGCAAAAGAAGTATTCGTAATTGTGGATTGTTCCACGATGACATCATTGATAACAGTCGCTTGACTAGGAGGACTAAAAATATTCGGAACAGTCGTGTCGAATACGATGCCTCCCGTTTTTTTGGAGCCGTCCCAACCCGTCTTGAAACGAATACCCGGTTGAGGTGGATTCGGCTGAGTACCGCTAATCCAGTTAATTTGCCCCGTCACATCATGTACATCGACAGCAACGATCCGGAAGTAATCCAAGGTTGTACTATTATCACCAGATATATGAATGCCCCTGTAATCACCAAGGTTCTCACCCGGTGTTGCTGTTGCTGGCTTGGCATTGGATACATCTAAATGATGAATCTCCCAATACTCCTGATTGAACAAACGTACCGCATCTTCTACCAAGCCTTTCCCTCGAATGGCTGGCTTACTTCCGCTGCCATATTGATCAATGATAATCGGCATGCCCGGGCTACCTGAGCCCTTAGGCCATAACTGACCATCCCATACTTCACCTGATTTCAGCAAAATTCGATCGCCAGGTTGAAAAGTGGTAGCGTTTACTTTTCCTAGCGTTTGCCAAGCAGTTCCTTCACTCGTACCTATATTCGAATCATTACCTCCTGTCGCATCTAAGTAATAGATGCTCCCTGTAGCTGCATGAACACGAGCTACTGGAAGAAGTGAACTTACAATTCCAAACACTAATGTAATAGCTAGGAACATGGACGACCATTTCAATCTTTTTTGCTGGAACAACATGTGTAACCTCCTCTTAATTTCAGTATGACACATTATAAGATCGATTTTCGACTTAAAACCAGTAGGTAAATGAACAATTCTCTTTCACTATTCCAAGCATTCCGCTTCACTTCGCACAAAAAATCCCAAATCGCCGTCTCCGGCGATTTGGGATTTTCAGAAGACATCGTTACTGCGTATAAACCTTCACATTATCAACATGGGTAATACCCGTTTGCGAGTTATCTGCATAGAATTCGATTTTGGACACATTGGAAACAGCTGCTCTCATTGTTGCCTGGGATAGTTTCAACGTGCCATTGACATAGAAATCAAATGTATCCGTATTCGTATTTAGAACGACTTTGAAATCATACCAAGTATTCGCTGTGAAGGCTTGAATGGTCGTCCAAGTCCCGTTAACATTCGCCTTGATATTCCCTGTATCCATAGCGATGGATTCAGCAACGACACCTGTGCTGTCATAGAGGTACGGCAAGCACCACCATGACGTTGTTTCACTTCGTTTAACTCTTGCCTCGATCGTGATGATACCGCTTGTAGCTCCAAACGATTTGGACATCGAAGTTTTCGCCGATGCAGTCGGTTTGCTTAGCTGTACGCTCTTATCGGTTGAACTTGGAACGGCTTGCACAGTAATCGCATTCGGACTGGTGCCGTTGGCAATTGTCCAACCTGTCGGGGCACTGCCAGTAGTCACCGTATCAAACGTATCATTTACCAAGTAAGTAGGTCCCGTACTGCCTCCCGTAACCTGCGTTTCATCAGCACCAATATCTGCTGCGCCTGTGTATAACGTATCTCCCCAGAAATCAAGCCCACCGTTGGAGGCAATCGTAACCCCTTGATTGATGATAGGCGAGCTTGTTTGAAGCTTATAGCCGCCTAATGTGCTCATAGCAGGTCCACTCGCTTCTGTTCCCGTTCCGCCAGTTCCTGGGCTCACTAATTTCGGATCACCTGTTTTCGGATTGGTATCTCCTGCAGGAACGGTAAGACCAGTGCCATAGTAACTATTCGTATGATATGTAATACCACCGCCTGTTGTAAGTACAGCTGAACTTCGCGTGGAATCCAGAATATTATTTCGAATATTGTAGCTGGCATTTATATAAGACCCGTAGCCATAAATCAAATACGTGCTATTCGTATTATAGATCGTATTATTATAAATTTGTGAGGTTGCAGCTGAATCTGAATGGAGATAAATTTGATATCGTGAATTGCCTGTAATCACATTGTATCGGATAATGGAGTCGCCGAAGCTGAATTGACACAACAGGATACCATCCCCATTGCCATGGACATAGTTATACTGGACGACCTGTTTGGTCGTTCCTTTATCCGTGTCGATGCCGTTAAAGTCGGCGCCACCGGCTTTTTTCACCACACCATAGGTTTCATTCTTCTGTATAACAACATCATCAGCATAATAGGTTTCGATCCCCGAGGTTCCCGCCGCCGCAACGACATTACTCTCAATCACCCCTCCTTTAACATCAGTCATATAGATACCATTACAGCCATAGATCGTGTTCGCTTGACTAATGAAGTTATTTTTAATCGTAATATTCGTAAAAGGATACCAATTCGTATCCGAAGCTGAGCTCCGAACACCCCAACCGACCGAAACGGATGGATTCCCGTTTTTGTCGCGCCCATCCCCCGTATATTGCTTGAAAATGATCCCCCCAAAGGAAGTATCCTTAATAGAACTATTGGAGATAACCACATCATTGAACTTGCTCTTTACAGTCGCTGCTGCTGGCGCTAGCACGTTCGTTGACATATCGAATACAATGCCGCCCGTTCGTTTGGAACGATCCCAACCTGTCTGGAAGTTGATGCCTGTTGCATTATCTGCCACATCGCCGCCAATCCAGTTGACTTCACCACTCACGTCATGAACATTGAGCCCATCTAAACGGAAGTAATTGAGCGTACCACTATCTGCTCCTGTAATATGTACGCCTCGAAGATCACCTACGGAACCTGTTGTTTGGTTACTAATATCTAGATTGTGAATCTCCCAATACTGCTGATTATACAAATAGACCGTAGCCTTCACCGCTCCTTGCCCTTGGAACTTTGGTTTGGCTCCTGTACCATACTGATCGATGATGATGGGGTTCCCTGAGGTACCCGAGCCTTTCGGATATAACTGACCCACCCAGGTATTTCCTGCTTCAAATAAAATGCGATCGCCAGGCTGGAAGGTTATGCTGTTCACTTTCGTCAATGTTTTCCAAGCTGTTGCAGAACTTGTGCCATTGTTGGAATCGCTGCCGTTGCCAGCATCGACATAGTAAGTGGTATTAGCAGCAGACACAGTTGCGGGTAGAAGCATTATTATTAATGAGAACATCATCATAGTAGTTACGACGAAAGCACTACATCTCTTACTTTTTTTCCAAAATAATCCCATCATTCCAGCCTCCTCTTAAATGTAAGCGCTTAATTTTCTTTGCAATAATCATACGACTTACTTGCATTGGTGCTCCATGACAACCCGGACTTGCTTCCTGCTCATCCCTCCCATCGTATTAAACAGCCTGGCATCTCACTTGGACATCTGCTCATGTTGTATGTGCCCGCCTATTCAATTTTTAGTTCAGTATAGTTGACAATTGGGGGAGAACATAGGGGACGAATGAACAAATTTCTTTCATTATATTAGGAAATAAATGTATATTTTATCGTTTCACCTTTCAAACAATGAACTAGATGGAATTAGTCCAATTTCATAAAAAAAAGCGATTGCCACTAGGCATCGCTACTTTGTACAGATTCTCTTGCAAACTTTGCAAAAATCTCAGGCACTTCACTTGCTCCCACTGGCCGGCCAAATAAATACCCTTGTACGGTATCGCATTGAAAGTCTTGCAGAACTTTTAAATCTGCCTCATTCTCTACCCCTTCTGCAATCACATTAATTTTTAGATTACGAGCCAAGGTGATAATCGTGTTGACAATAGCTGCGTGTGTCGGGTTTACTGAGATATCCTTCACGAAAGATTGGTCGATTTTGAGATGATGAATTGGGAACTCTTTCAAGTAACTCAATGAACTGTAGCCTGTCCCAAAGTCATCCATAGCAATCTGTAAGCCCATATTATTAAAACTATTTAATGTCGCAAGCGCGACTTGAACATCCATCGTCATGCTTTCTGTAATTTCCAACTCCAAGTACTGTGGCTCAAGCCCCGTTACTTGCAGGATATTTGCGATTTGCTCACAAAGGGATCTATCGTAGAATTGTTTCGATGATAAATTCACAGCCATGGAGACTTTCGGCAATCCTAGGTTCTGCCAGTGCTTATTCTGAGCACAAGCCTTCTCGATCACCCATTTGCCAATGGAATAAATAAGACCTGTTTCTTCCGCAATCGGAATAAATTCTAGGGGAGACACTCGTCCTAGCTGTGGGCTATCCCAGCGTATTAAACTTTCAAAACCGACAATTTCATTGGCTATCACGTTGACTTGCGGTTGGTACATCAGGACAAACTCATTTTTCTCCAGCGCTTTTCGCAAATGTTTTTCAAGCATCATTCGTCGTACAGTTTTGGCATAGATGTGTGGGCTGAAAAACTGAACTTGATTCCCCCCAAGCTCCTTCGCGTAATCCATCGCGATATCTGCAAAACGTACGAGTGTTTCAGGGTCTTGATCATCTTCTGGAAACTGACTAATTCCAATGGATGGTGACATGTAAATCTCATGTTCCTTGATCCGAATTGGCTGATTAATACTCTTAGTAATATTCTGCGTGTAGGCATCCAACTCATTCTTAGATTTATGCTTTACGAGTCCGATGAATTCATCACTGCCAACTCGGAAAACATTCAAGTTCTGGGTGAGAAAACTATTCTTCAACCTCCGCGCGATGACCTGGAGAATACGATCGCCAATATCGTGTCCTAATGTCTCATTTACCAGCTTGAATTGGTCCAAATTAACAAATAGTACAGCGAAGCATTCTTTATGGAAGATGGCGTCCTCCATCCATTTCGTTAATACTTGTCGATTAGGAAGACCTGTTACGGAATCATGAAGGACCAAATAACGGATCCGTTCCTCCATGCTGCGCGACTCCGTAATATCAACGGTTAAGGAGATTACCTCACGAATGACACCATTGTCTTTGATTGGTCGAAGAACCGTTAAGAAATAATAGCCATGCCATTCCGTTTCAAAATCGACAACCTCCTCCCTGGACCAAGCAAATTCATAGTATTGTTCCATGTGATTAGCCATGTATGGGGGGAAGATGGCATGGAGATCCTTACCAATTGCATGCTTCTCTTTGATCCCCATTCGATCGAACAAGCACCCCTGCCATGTTGTATAAATAAATTCATCTTGATCTTTTCGAAATTTGATTAACAGTCCGTTTTGTTGGCTAATTTTCTGATGAAGCTCCTTTTGAAATTGAAACAGATCTTCTTCCATTTTTAACAGAAAAGTTAGCATTTCAATATGACTTTTGACGGATTGTTCGTTCCCGAGCATGTTGGTCTCATTGCGTAGGAATACCTTTTTATTCATAGCCGTTTTGCATCTTAACAGAAACTCTTCTTCCATCAAAATATTGCGCGTGCTCTGAAAAAGGGTTTCCTTTTGAAAAAAGTCCATCGCTCCGTACTCCAGAGCCTTCATCGCTGCGTTCGAGCCTTCTTCCGTGTAACTGCTCAGCATGATAACGGGTACCGGATGAAACGTCATGATTTGATTCAATGCCGTTAATCCATCCATCTCTGGCATCTCAATGTCAAGTGTAACTAAATCTGGCTGCAGTTCGACGATTTTGTCCAATGCATTAATGCCATTCACCGCAAATCCTACCACCCTGAATTGCGGATCTTGATCGAAGAGTTTGGCAATCATATTACGCATAACGATGGAGTCATCGACGATTAGGACACGAATTGTTCTCATACTTGTCACCTAATTCTTATGTATTCGTCTTCAACTGCAAGAGGAGCTGCTCTCGATCGAAAACTTGGATTAGCCGTTCATCTTTCTTATAAATACTCCGAATCGTAGAAAGCGAGGCTCTACTATGAACAATCTCTTCATTGGTATCGTGCTCAAACACAGTGACTATTTCGGTTACGGAATTTACAGCTATTCCAATGGATTGTTCATCATCCCGCACAATGAGAACACGAGATTTAGAAGCACTGGATTGTTTTGACAACCCCATGCTGCTTCGCAAATCATAAACAACCAGCAATTCTTCTCGAATGTTCATGATGCCTAGTACGTTAGGGTCAGATCCGGCAATCTTCGTCAGAGACGGCATTGCCACAATCTCTTGCACATGTTCAAGATGAAAGCCGTACCATTCATTATCAAAGTGAACAGTAACCAGCTCACGCTTTGCCGTATGCTTACCTTTATTCGCCCGATCCTTCATACCAAAACGAACATGCCCAGACGAGGATTTCTGCATCATCGCATTCACGTCTAGTATGAGTGCAACCAAACCATCTCCAAGAATGGTCGTTCCAGCAATGTACGGAATGTGGCCAACGATCTCGTCTAGGGATTTAATGACAATCTCTTGGTTCGCAATTAATTCATCCACAACGAGGCATATTCGTTTCTCCGCCATCCCAATCATAAGGATGGACTGCTTAGACTTCATCGTTCCATCCGTTCTATTGTTCTCAGGCGAAAGCAATGAATTTAACCGCAGCAAGGGCAGAATTTCACCACGCACATGACAAATCTCTTGACCGTGCAACCATTGAATTTCTTGTTCGTTATATCTGAAAATTTCAATGATATTCGACAGTGGTACAGCAATCGTCCGCTTCCCTTGCTTAACTAATAGTGAGCGAATGATCGCAAGAGTTAAAGGCAATTTCAACGTAATCGTTGTTCCTTTGCCAATTATCGTCTCGATGTCGATAAGCCCATTCAGCTTCTCAATATGTGAGCGCACGATATCCATTCCAACACCACGGCCTGATAACTCGGTTACTTGCTCTGCTGTCGACATCCCCGAATGGAAAATGAGCTTAATAATCTCCTTCTCTGTCAGGTCTCGAGATTCTTCTTCCGAAATAAACCCCTTATCCACGGCCTTCAGACGGATACGTTCCGGATCAATACCTCGGCCATCATCCCTCACTGTAATTACAATGGAGTTCTCTTCATGCGCCGCCTTCATCCGGATATGCCCTTTACGAGGCTTGCCTGCTGCTTCTCGCTGGTCAGGAGTTTCCAATCCGTGATCTGCCGCATTGCGGAGGATATGTATGAGTGGATCGCTAATTTCTTCAATCAACGTGCGGTCAAGCTCCGTTTCTTTCCCTTCAATCGTCAAGGCAATCTCTTTATTGGCAGTTTGAGATAAATCTCGGATTAAACGCGGAAATCTGCTAAAAAGCTGCTCGATCGGGATCATCCTTGTCTTCATCATGCCATCGCGCATATTAGAGACGATTTTCCCCAAATGGTGCGTAATATCTTCAAGGAGATGAATATCAGCATCTTGTTTATATTTATCTTGCAACCTCTTCTTCACATCAGCGAGTCGAGTATTATCAATGAGGAGTTCCCCTACTAAATTAATTAAATGCTCTAGTCGCTGTACATCCACACGTACCGTATGAGATACGGCAGCAGCTTCTTTCACAGCTGTAGAAGCCGGTTTAACTGGTTTACTCTCCGCAGTAGATGTTGGCACCGTTGAAGCAATCCGCTCTGGTTCAGTAACCTGACTCGGAAGTTGGCTAGTGAACGGCCCTACAATGACTTCCGTCAACTGTGAAATGCGATTGAGTCGCTCTTGCACTTCGCAGCATTCATGCGCAGTTGATACCAGGAAGTGAATTGGAGCACCTAATTCTTCATCCGTACTCGATGCATGAAAGTTCGGCTGCGTCGATAGCACGTCGCCTATTTCCTGAAGCTCGCGAAGGACGAGCACCGCTCGAACGGCCTTCATCACGGTTTCTGGTTCGATGACAATACGAATCGATATGAGCTCTGGGCCCGATGTCACGGATTGCTGGGCAACCGGAACTGTCTCTACTGGTATGGATTCCCCATGAGATAATCGCTCAAGAACAATAATAAGGTGATCTACAGCTTGCTCTTCATAATGACCTCTCAAGAAAAGCTCTCTTTGCCCCTTCATATAATCAATGCTCTGGAATATTACATTCATCAGGTCTGTATGAACTTGGATCCGATTGTTGCGAAGGTGATCGAATATATTTTCCAGCTTATGCATCATCTCTTTCAACTTGTCAAACCCCATTGCAGCGGCAGAGCCTTTGAGCGTATGAGCGATACGGAAAATGGTTTGAATCGTTTCTGGCTTGGATCCGTTCTCCTCAAGCTCCAATAAACTTTTATCCAGAAGAAGAAGTTGCTCACTTAATTCATCCAGAAACACACCCATGTATACTTCCATTTGAAAATCACTCATTCCCTCTTACCTCCTGAAGAAACAGCTCGCCAATATCCAAAATCCCCACATAACTGCCTTCGAATTCACCAATGGCTTGCAAATAAATGCTGCCTTGTTTGCCAAATTCCTCTGAAACTGGCTTCACTTCTGTAAACCCGATCACACGACTAACACAATCTACAACTAGACCGAGTGTCTTCCCAGCAACGTGAACAATCATAATACGTGTATGTTTCGTATCCATCACGGGTTTCATCTGCAGCATGGCGCGTAAACAATAGATGGGGATAATGATACCGCGCAAATTAATGACCCCACGCAAATTCTTCTTATTTCCTGGTAAAACCGTGATGTCATGCATCTTTATTATTTCCTGAATATACGCGATAGAGAAGGCATAGTGTTCTTCTCCAATCTGACCTTCAACATACAAGGGAGTGACCGTCGTTGTCATGTGCAACCCTGTCCTCTCACACTTTGAAATTAGAAACGGATTGATTCAAATCATCTGCTAAGGTTGCTAGCGATTGGGAGGAGCTTGCCGTTTCCTCGGCAGCCGCCGCAGACTGCTGGCTAACAGAAGCAATATTCTGAATGAAACTTAAGACTTCTTCCGATTGAGCGGATTGTTCCTCGCTAGCGGCAGCGATTTCCGTTACTTGCTGTGCGGTATTCGCAACCATGCGAACGATATTATCGAACTGGGTTCCCGTGCGCTCGGACAGATCAGCTGCTTCTGAAACTGCTTTGACACTCAAATCCGTATTGGTTTGCATGCCCTTAATAATAATGGCAATTTGTTTCGTCGCCTCGCCGCTGCGTTCAGCTAATTTCCTAACCTCTTCCGCAACAACCGCGAAGCCTCTACCCTGTTCTCCTGCCCTAGCCGCCTCAATCGCAGCGTTAAGGGCTAATAAGTTCGTTTGATCTGCGATATCATCAATGACCTCGATAATTTGACCAATCTTCTGTGCATCTTGCTCAAGCAAAGACATCTGCTTCGATACGTTCCCCATGGATGTTATAGAAGCTTGTACCGCGACGCCTCCTTCTTTGGCACCTTTTCTAGTTTGTTCGGATAGCTCAGCGACGACTTCCGCATTCTGAGCAACAGAGTCAATGGCAAGCGAAAGTTCTTTAAACAAGCTGTTTACGGTTTGCGTTGACTCGGCTTGGTGCATGCTTCCTTTGGCGATTTGCTCCGTTGTCGCAGAAATTTCTTCCGCAGCAGCTGCAACATTCTGTGAAGAAGATACCGTTTTACTAATAAGCACACGGAGATTTTCCAGCATATCATTAAAGGCCTCGGCCAATGAGCCGAGCTCGTCCTTTGTTTTCGAAGTTGCTTTCTCTCTCAAATCGCCTTCTGATGCTTTCGTAACGACGGATAAAAGAGATTGTACTGTTCTGGAGATACTGCCTGATAAATACAGCGCGACACTAATACCGATTAAGATTGCAAATATACCCAATAAAATAATGGTCAATGTACCTGAATTATTCTCAGAAATAGCTGTATCTACTTCTGCCTTGGAACCTACCTCATTATATTGAATCCATTTGTCAAACAAATCCGTTGTCTGTGCCCTTGCAGGTCTTACTTGTGTAATCGCATCATAGGCCTGTTGATCTTCATTCTTCGTAGCTAATTGAATAATCGTATCCGCTGAATTCATATAAGCAGTCATTGAAGCCAGTATCTCGTTGTAAATTTTCGTCTCTTCCCCTGGGTTTACCAATTCCTCGTAGGCCTTCATTTCTTTCAAGGTATTTTCTTTGTTTTGTAGGATAGTTGTCTTGGCACTTGCCATTTTTTCTGGATCTGACTCAAGGATAATTTGATGAAAAGCCACTCGAACTTCGAAGAAATCCGTTTTAATTTGATCAATTTTAAGAATACTAGGCAGCCAATTCCCCTGAACATTTACAGCCGATTTTTGAATCGAATTCATACTAAGAATAGCCACTAGACCTACTGTAAACGTAAGCGCGAGCACAAGAATAAATCCTGCTAATAATTTCATTCTAATTGTTGCTTTCATTACAAAATCCCCCTAATTGTCGGTTACATGTCTTTTAATTGAATCGCTGAGAACACAAGATCAATGATTTCGCCACGTGCTTGATTTAAAAAACCTAACGAAGTCTGTTGCAAATTCTCAATGGATACACAGGAAATTAAGAGAATCTTTGATGAGTAGTAATACATGGAGAGCTCATAGCAAGAAGATTCCTTCTTAACAACTTCACTGATATTCGTATTCTTGTATTTCTCAGGAAGTTCAAGTGCATACATTAAGTACAAGGGCTCGTCTTGAACTTGAGTCATCTGAAAAAATTCTTTGTACACCTTGGACGTAATTGCGTTCCATCGGAACCCATACTTATAGAATGGATCCTCCTCCCAGGTAGGCTCGAATAGTGATATCAATTCGATAAATTGCTCGCGGTAGTAGTGGATTAGATTCATAGTTGTGGGTCCCTCGCAATTCCATAACATAATTTGTACTTCTCATTATCTTTATCTTATCGATGAATTGTTGTGAAACTTCTATCGAGGATTTTAGATAAACATGTTTTTTGCTAATAATTAGCTAACGTTTACTAAAATTTCAGTAGAAATGGTGATACAGAACCTAGTTTGTAAGTTTTCTATCCTAATTGTAAGTCTTTATGCCTATGGACCACTTGTGATTTCATGACTCCTATCCTAAACATCTATGAACATGTGGATCTACCCAATGGATGCCCTCAAAATAAACGGCTACGCCGTCCTTTGAAGGACAGGAGCGTTTATCTAGAAATTCAGCATAATTAGTAAGTAAAACTTATAAATTCTGATATTTGAACAAAAAACGCCCGTCCGCGTGCTAGCTTCAGCACTGGACGAGCGTTCTTCTATATGTATTATATAGCTCTTCGAATGGCATCCAAAACCCGATCACCCTGGAAAGGCTTGACGATAAAATCCTTAGCTCCTGCTTGAATCGCTTGTACAACCATCCCTTGTTGCCCCATTGCTGAACACATCACAATTTTGGCATTCGCATCTTTTTTCTTAATTTCTCTAACCGCTTCTACGCCCTCCATCTCGGGCATCGTGATGTCCATCGTAACAATATCCGGTTTCAGCTCCTGATACTTCTGGATGGCTACTTTGCCATTTTCCGCTTCACCAACAACTTCATGTCCACCTTTGGTCAAAATATCCTTTAGCATCATCCGCATGAATGCTGCATCATCCACGATTAATATTTTTGCCATCATCAATCACTCCTCTTATCAATGCTCTTTCAATAACACCACACGGATATCTCCAACCGTTTGAATGGATATGGGCAACATCAGCTTGTTAGCCTGATTGTTGAAATGGTAATTTTCCTCTAATAAAGAAGGTGGCGTAATATCGAGGGCTACACCTTGTTCCCCAAGGATCGTAGTGGTTCTGCCGGCAATAATGTTGGCAATTTCACTCACACAGCTATCCAGCATCTCACCTTCCATATACATCCCGAAAATTGCTTCACTCATTCGGCTAAATACGACACGCTGTCCATCTAAAATCATACAATACTCACTATTCGTGAAATTGATAGAGACCCCGATTTCATCCTTTCGGATCGGTTCATTGCTTGTAAGCACTTCAGTCTGATCTAAAGTTTGTGGCAGCATGTTGCCAATCGATGCGCGTACACTATTCAGTAATAAATTTTGCAAATTCTGAGTCATCCTTTTCTCCCCTATTCAGTTGGTAATAACCGGTTATGACTTCCTTCAATACACTCACTTTAGCCTATAATTGTTAGGTAACTACACTCCTAATTGTTAAAGATGTATGTGAATGAAATAAACGGAGCTCGCTAATCGCGCCGCTCCGTTTATTCACGCTAAATATGTAATTGCATAGTAAATTGGATACCTTCATTTTTATTAACTACTTTAATATTTCCATTATATTTATCTACTAGCTTCTTAACTATCGCAAGGCCCAACCCTGAATTCTTCCCGGTACTTACTTTTGTAGAAAACCCGTAATCAAAAATTTTATCTTTAATCTCATCAGGAATCGGCTTCCCAGTATTATAAATACTCATATCCAATTGACGACCATGTATCGAACCTTGTATATGAACCATTTTCTCTTGATCTTCAGCATCTACAATTGTTGCCTCAAACGCATTGTCGAGTAGGTTACTTATTATTTTTACAATGTCACTTGACTTCATGGCACTATTGTTGAGTTCCGCCATATTGAACAGATTATGTTCAAATACAATATTTTTATCCGCAGCTTGTGCAGCTTTTGCCTGAACAATAGCACATATTGCTGGATTGTCTATATTAATAATAGCATTCATAGCAACTGTTTCACCTATAATCTCACTTGTGTAAGCTTTTAAATCATTAATTTTTCCTAACTCCATAAGAGATTGAATCGTACTAACGTGATTGTTAAAATCATGCCTTTGTTCTTTTATTGAGTTAAAGAGTGTATCAATATTACCCGTATAAACCTCTTGTACATTAAATACCGCTAATTCCTTAGAACGTTTTACCATCCTATTTATTAAAATTATTACAATTAGGCTGATCGTAGTAACAACAGCAATAATAATTAATAGTTTTAATTGTTGTTTGAGCAACGCGTCTTTTATCTTTTTATAATCTGTTACTATACAAATTAATAAATCCGAATGATACGCGCCTAATGCAATATTTTTGAGTGGTACATACGTTCGCATAATTTCTTTGCCGTCAATGACAGAAAATGAATTCTTAACTTTACCATCTTTAATGCCATCAAGTGAAATATTCTTTTCATTATCATCAGGATAAGAATATTGTCCATATAATACTTTTCTTTCTTGATACCATGCTTCAGTAGTTGGCGTTATAAGACCTCCAATGAGTTCAGGGTTCAGAACCCCAATTTCAACAATCCACTTATTTTTTTCAACCACCTGTTTAATTGTCGAATCTACCCCTGTAGTCTCTCTAAATTCAAGAAGGTGCTTATCATGTACATAGGGGTCAATTATGTAATTCGTTCCACCGTCATTATAATAACCCCATTTATCAATATTTGTTGTATTCGTAGAAGAGGTATCAAATGGGCCACTCCAATAGTGTGGAAGAAACTGTCCGAAAGTTAAATTGGCACCAACTTGAGCATTATGATGATCTAATAATTGATTAAATGCATGAAACCATCCAAATGTCCATCCCTTTGTACTCATTCCGATTTCCTTAGGATCTGAAGATCGATAACCAATGATATCATCATCTACCCGCTTTAGAAGGGTAATACCGTCAATCATCAATTTTTCTTTAATTTCAACAAGCTTTTCATTTTGAACCTTTTCAATATCAGCAGGAAGTGCATACTGTGCAGCAATTGAAGCAGACCTTAAATTGATGCCAATCATATCTTCAAATAACTGTTCTCCCGTATTTGAATTTTGAATAGCTACGGTTATGCTATTTACTATAGTTGAAACTTTCTCCTCTTGTTCCTTTACAAGGGCGTTCTTGGTTGAATAGTAATAAGTCATATTAATACCAGAAATAAGTAAAATAAGCAAAATCAAAAGCGATGCCCACAATCTTTTCAAGAATTCCCCCCCAGTTTTTTAAAACAAATATTACTTACCATGTTTCTTTCGAGAATTTAGGCACCGAATTACGCCTTTTCCTTGTAGCATTTTCGTCATAATTCGACTTTTCTCTTTATAATAATACACAATCCAACTATATAACAATAGACATAAATATTTATAAAAGTGCTACATATCCTTGCCATTATGCTCGGCACTAGAATAATACCAGTCCCAAACACATTGACACTTCTTGAAACAAATAATATGAATCTAGCTAAACCGCTGCCTGTTTATATTGCCATAATTACTGCGAGTATATGTATAAGGGTTATTAACTCAACTTGCTTGCAACTGCTATTTCTTAAATTTGATTTTAAAAATGTTCTGTTTCCTTTCGCATAACAATCGCTAAACATAGGCCTAACACACCATTCTTTGAAAAAGCCAATATCCACAATCCGATATTCGACGACCATTGTGTCTGTCAAATAAATGCTAACCTCCATTGACGCCTCATTTACAGAAGATATTTTACACCCCCGCGCTAAAAATTTAACACTTAACCGACTGATGCTTAGTTATATTCCTGAGGTCGTCATCCACTTCAAAACGCAAAAAGACACCTGAAATCCCCAAATGGTTTCAAGTGTTTAAAGTTTACTGTTTACAAAGTTGCTCGCAACCGTGGATAGGCTATCCACTGTATGACGATTATGACTCTTAGTTCCAGCTGTATACAATTCTCAAAATTCTCATCTGTATTCTTGTCAGCGCATGCTCTAATCGAATCAGATCATTAAAATTTTCTGTTCATATCTTTATCTCGTTTATTCAGCGTCTTGGCAATCTAACTTCACGAATAAATTCCCTTACTACCAGAGCGTCGATGCGCTCCTAGGATTCAAGCCTGTTTAGCTCGGTAAGCCATTCTCTCTCCTTACCAGTCAACCTATCCCATGTGATCGTTCAAATTCACCTGTCAACAGCTTGGATTTGGTTCCTGTAGCATTTTGATTATCCTGTAGCTTGACAGGATTGTTTGGCCCTGTGCTTTTCCGGCCGTGCATACGGCATCTTCCATTCTTCATCGGGATATTACCGCAGCAATTCCCTACTCTATTCCTTGCCCCACATACCTTTACTTGACAATTCATCTTGTTCATGCTTCGCAAGCACATTTCTACACAACACCAATTGGCTTAGAATCCAGTAGTTATCCTGCGGACTAGCATCAGGCAATCCATCCCACTCGTCAAGCAATAACTTGGCATCACATTCTGCATCCCAGTGATCGTTCATCTGAATATAAAACAAAACTATTGAAAACATTAAGCGCTCGGCAAAAATATTTTTCAATTTCATGGCTTGCTTCATCCTAAATGATGGCTGTATGCTTGCCCTCCGCTTCAATATTCCCATAGCGGTATGTACCTCTGTAGAAATTCTCGCGTTCTAATATCCGGCTCACTCAATCAGTCGCCTTACTACAACCGCCTGAACAGGGTCAATTTCAATTACCTTCGAGCCTTTCTTCGCTGTATAGCCAAAAACACTCCGCCGCCCTCGTATCCACCTTGTTCAGCTTTCTTTTTTCTACCACGACTTAGCTTTAGTGCAATTTCCAGACGTTGGTACTGGTCTAACAATTGCAACATGCCATTGACCAAGAAATCGTTCGGGTCATGCGCATATATGCTTTAGTTCGGCTGTTTAATTGCTTTCACATCAACATTATTTCACTTCAATTCACGTTGGATCAGCACTTTCGCCATGTCTGACCGCCACAGTCGTTACGTATTCAGCACAATTATACGTTTCACTTCGTTCTGCTTTAGGTCAGCGAGCATCTCTTGCAAGCCCTCCCGTTCAATGCTCAAGCCTTCTTCATCAACTGTCGCACCGCTAATGCCTTTGTCCTCATACACATGGAGCAGTTCGTAGCCATTTCGCTCACAGTATTGTTCAATTTCCTCAAGTTGGTAGGTCAAACTATACCCGTCTTTCATCTGTCCATACGTTGAAACCCTGATGTACCCGACGACCTTCTCCCTCAAGAAAATCCCTCCCACCACAACAATTGTAGTCCATGTCTCGTTCACCCGTTTTCTGCGGATAACTCGCCGCTTGTAACGGTCGACCGTTGATGCGTAGTATACGATCCGCAACCCAATCTGCACAACCCGCAAATTTGTAGTCGTTTTCTTAACGGTGAAGGTTGTATAGTATGCATGACCATCATAATGGAGGGAGGAAAACTCTATGTTTCTTAATGCTCAAATTCGTCTAAAAGACATTTTGAAAGACCAAGGCATGTCCCAACAGCAACTTGCCGTACTTACGGACCTGCGCCCATCGACAATCAGTGATCTATGCAAACCGAACATAAGCCGTATTTATCTAAGTACCATTGCCATCATTTGTGCAGCGCTGAACATAACTGTCAGTGATCTCAGCGTGTTGGAGCCATCCGACCCCTGTTAGCCCGTTTCTCGCATTCGCATTACCACTTGCGCACCCGTTCAACAGGATTCTCGGTAATTTCCCCTTGTTCAACTGTTGAACCCTGCAAAACCCATGCGCGTCACTTACGTCTATGTCGCAGTATGTCCAAGTATTGCGGCGCATGGCTGCTTCAATATCTCTTTCCATCGTTCACTTGCTAACCGGTTGAAGTCTATTAACCGCTCGGCAAGTGTCTTTTTTATGGTTTCTCTCACGTGTCTCGTATAGGTTTCTTCTCCAAGTTGCCAGTTTCGTATACGTTCTACTAGCTTAGCTGTGAACACTGACCAGTCCTCAACCACACTTGCAAAGTAATGGCGGTTCTGCTCTGGCGGGTATCTTCCCACGTCCGCTAATTCTATTCTGGTTTCAGGTTTGTACACCATCTCAATGCGAGTCAAGCTACCCATATACTCAATACCATGACGCTGCCACAGTTCCAGCGCCTTATCATATACCCGACAATAGCCATTCTGCTTCCGCTGATGGGGAAGTCCAAAATATCGAGTATCGTTATGCTTCCGTAGCTTTCGCCGCATATCGTTTGGTGCTACAAATACATCCCCCAGCGCATAAGGAACATCATAGGCTAAATCACAGCTAACAAAATCTATTCCGCTTGCCACATGCCGAAGTTCTCCTAATATATCTGTAAACCGCTCAAAGTGTTCGGGTCGCGTTTCCAGTCGTAACGTATACAAGCCTCCATCAATCTCCCTAAAATTCCGATAGAATACATGCAAGTACACGCCTTCTTCAAGTCTTACATGCATCTGATACACATAAATCTTACGCTCAGTCCGTCTTATCCTGTAACGACCTCTTAACATAAACCGCATACACCATCCTTTGAAAAAACCAATAGGCACATCCCGATATTCGACAACCATCTTATCCGTCGATACGCTAATCTCCATTGGCGCTCCCCCTTTACAATAAGTACTTTCCAGCCTCGCGCACGAGAAATTTAACACTTAACCAACTAATACTTAATTATATTCCCACGGTCGCTATCTCCTTTGAAACGCAAAAAGCACCTGAAATCCCCAGAAGGTTTCAAGTGCTCAAAGTTTATCGTTTACCAAGTTGCTCGCAACCATTTACAGGCTGTCTGCTGTATGACGATTATGACATACGCTCGTTCAGGGGTCAACCATAATGTTTGAACCACGAGTGTTTCGTCTTAACGTTGCTCATGTTCGTCCGTTATATTCTTACTCACTTATAGGTTGCGTTTCATCGCACCCGGTTCTCGTTGGTTTGTCGTTATTTTACAACGCTTCCCTGTAATCATTCTCGCTATTCTCATCTGCACCCTTGTCAGCGCATGTTCTAATCGAATCAGGTCATCAAAATTCCCATTCATATCTTTGTCCAGTTCATTCATCCGTCCCAACATTCTTGCTACACGGATAAATTCCATTTCTAATGGATCGTCGATAAATTCATTGGGTTTAAGCCTGTATTGCTCGGTAAGCCATTCCTTTTCAGTGTCCGTCAATCTATCCCATGTAATTATTTCAAATTCACCAGTGGACAGCTTAGATTTGTTGCCAACGGCATTTAGATTACCGTGTAGTTTGGCAGGATTGTTTGGTCCTTTGCTTTTTCCGCCATGCATGCGGCATCTTCCGTTCTGCATCGGAATATTGCCACAACAACTGCCTTTTCTATTCCTTGCCCCGCATATCGTCATTTGACCATTCATCTTGTTCGCACACCTCCGTTACACTTGCATAGACTTCGTGGATGAATATTTTATATTGTTGGTTTCCATGAACCATTCCTATACGAAATGAAAGCTGCCTGTTTGCACTAAGCAAATCAAGCAGCTTTCTTTGTTATTAGAATATGTCTCTCTTAAGTTAATTCAGGCTCTTTAATGCTACGTACTACTTCAACAAAACTTGGCAATGCATCTTCTGTTTTTTCAGGAGGCGTGATCTTACTTACATCTTCACGCTTCACAACATATGTCTTTGCGAGCATATCACCAATGCGATGACGTTTCTTAGATATAAGTGCTACGATACCAGCTATTCCGCCACCGAACATCATTGGATTAGCTTCTAATACTTTTAGTAATGTACGGATAAATGCTTTAACCAAACCTGGAGCTTTACCTTCCACATTCACCACACGAATACGGAATAACCATTTACCAATTGTCCAGCCTAGTAATCCTTCCATCAGGAAGATATACGAGAAGAGAAGGGCTACCCATAGCCAAAGAGTCTTTTGATAGACTCCTTCACCTAAAGTAAATACAGGAATTGCTGGGAGAATCCATAGGATGACTCCATCCACCCATAGTGCTCCCCAGCGCCGCGCGATCATGCCGAAGCGGTATTGGGATACGATTTGTTCGATTGTCATTATTCAATACTCCTTTATCTAGAGCATCATTTATTGCACCGTGACTCCATTGATTCATAAATTTAAGCAAACTCAAATTAATCTGTTATATACATTAACAAGTAGTAATACATATTTTCGACCTTGAACAACAATTCCTTTTGATAAACTCCCCAAAACAAATCAGAGGTTATTTGCCATACACGAAGTGTATTGTTTTCAATGAAATCTTCAAATAGGCTAAGAAATCTCGATAAGTATTCTTCATTCAAATCAAATTCACCAAGACTAACAGAAAGCACAGTCTGCCATTCTAGTTCTTCATTTAGAACAAAATGGAAGTCAGCGGATTTATTTGCAAGGTATACATTTCTAATATGATTCTTTAGCGATTCGATGATATTATTATCAACACTAAAGTGATCAAAGTTAAAACTATAACTTAAATGATCGTTTAAAGCACTACCTGATAGTAATTTCAGGTAACTCTGAACTTCTCCATATCTCGACAATTTCATCCCCCTCTTCTTGTTATATTTTGAGGGAGGAGCATTTTCCTCCCTCTTTCCTCAGTTCAATCTTCAAAATTTATTAGAACCTTATTACAGACGTCCATTAAGTGAATTAGAATATAGGATAAGCTGTAGTAATCTCGCCGTTTAAACCAACCCAAAACTCAATCTTCACACCACTCGAATGTGTACCCTGCCATTTTTGAATAAACTCCGTACCATTTTGTTTAATTGCAGGCTGAGCATTTGCGTAAACTTCGAAAATGGCATTTAGAACATCATCAGAAGACCAGCTTTTCGGGAAAAATGTTGAGGTAGCTTTTTTTCTAACATAATTTGTACCATCAAAAATTTCTACCGTCGCTTCATATACTCCGTAAGCATTGACAGGGGTTGGAGTGCCTACTATTCTAGCAATAGAAGAACTTCCCTCATGATGGAATCCTACTGCGTCACCCTTTGAATTTATTTCACCCTCTAAAATATGCTTCTTTGTGTTCGGGGCAAAATATTTTGCCATCTGTGACCAGTCACAATTAATTCCATTACTATTATGCGTCAAAATCTTCAAATTTGAAACATAATACGTGTGGAAGTCCTTCACACGGAAGTTATAAACGGTCGTATGCTGCTCTTTAACCTCGATCTTGTCAATTGCTAGATACGAACCATCGCTCGTCTCAAACAAGTCACCAACAATAAGGTCCTTCGCAACAACCCAGCCCTTACTGTGAATCCAGAACGGATGCTCATCCGTAGTCGTAATTAGCTCACTACCCACGGTAATGTTCCACGACTCCGTGATCTCCTTCTGGAACAGCAAGTCAACTTCTTTGTAGGCCATCTCGCCAGTGTCTGGATTCTTCGCTAAGACATAATCACCTAGTTTGACCTGTTCAATCGAAAGTTCACCGTCTTGAGTCAATACCTTGGTACCTGCTGTGAAACAGTGACAGATACCGCCCACATCTTCAAGCGCTTTTACCACTTTAAAATCTTTCACTTTGGACATAATCTGTTGAACTGCGCTGACTCCACTTAGAGCACCACTTGCATATCTTTGTATCAGTTTTCCTACAAGCTGTCCAACCAGCCCCCCTAAGGTCTCCGTAAGGGCATATTTAGCACCAGTTTCTGATCTCAAAGCATATACGGTATCGACAATTTGATCTTTTAAATCAATCAGATCGCCAACTAGTAAATCCAACAATTCCTGAATATTAAGCTTACCTTGAATAGCGTCCAGTATCGGTTGTACCAGTTGCTTTAATCCTTCAAATGTATCTTTCCAATTTTTAAGCATGTTCCACATGTCTTTTAATGAATTAACAAAATCCGCGATTAGTGTATTGTATACGCCTTCTCCAAGACCTTTAAGGAAACTTAAAGCGAGCTTAACTGGATCATCATTGCTAGATGTCTGTACATTACTTAAGACAACGTTAGGAGTTTGTCCTGTAACAAAGTTATAGTCGCTTGCATAGGATAAATCAGCCTGAGCAATTTCACGACAGAATGTTCCAGAGCCTATGCCTTCTAGACAATCTTCATACTCTTTCGTAGTAAAAGATTTTGTTCGATCATACTGCTCAACATACATAGCCGCGGCCATCTTATCGACTGCTTGACGGCAACCGCTGTCCTTACAAAAGTCGCTATTAATAGAAGTTGATATACTAGCTGTAATAACTTGAACATGTTTCCCATCCATCTCATCTAAATCATCTTGTGCTTGATCCCTTTCAGCAGGAGTTCCATGCTCAATCAGCTCCAGCAAACCCCAACGTTTTCTAGCCCAGTTCTGTTCTTCCTGTGTGCCGTGTAGAATCTTATTTACCAAATCAGCTCGACTTTGCGCCCATCTGACGGTATCAAGATCCAGGTTCTCGTTAATGCGGTGTTGTAGGTAATCCTCTTCAACTAACCAGTTCCAACGATCCAAAGCCCACTCTTTATTGGGTGCATTCGGATCCTTTAACACTGCTGTTACATCACGTCGTTCTTCTACCCAACTATTACTAGGATTTTGATTCAACAAATTCTGATAATAATTAAATAAGTTCTGCCAATGTATGAGATCCAATGCCCATTGCTGTTGCCCATACGTTCCATTTAAAGCAAGATTAACGATAAATAATTGACTATCAGCCCACGATTGTTGCCCTTCTGTTCCGGTTAACATTAATTCAATAAGGAAAATTCGTTCATTCTCCAAATCATACCGATTCTGAGCCCATTCCTTCAAACCACTAGACCCTGTATTAATCAGGTTCAAAAGATACTCTTTCTGATTCTCCCAGTACTCATGTAAATCATTCAATTCACCGGCAACACCGTCAACCGCCTGCCACTCTGTATCAATCCAATCGGAACTTTCACTAAACTGCGACTCATCCCATTTCGTGTGACTTGTCAGCTTCGTACTTTCCAAGTCCGTAACCCATTGATCTACAGTGGTATTAGGAGCTTGGCCAATTGTTAATACATATTTATCTAACAAATTAGCACTGTATGAGTGACCGTTTCCTATCGATGCTCCATATAATTTGACATAATAATTAGTATTTGGCTGAACGGGAAAGCTAATCGTTTCTGTGGCATTTCCTTTTAAATCCGATGTCCAGACTCTAGAACTTGATCCCTCATAAACTTGCAATTCATAATCTTGACCGGCAGGTACAGCCATGCTCACGTTCATATTCCCTACAAGCAGCTTGGACCTTACTTTGTAGTAATCAACATCCCCATCGTAGAAAAGATATGAATTAATCGTTCTTCCATCTTCAACGAGCGTAGCCTGATCACGGGTATTATTGACCTCATAGGAATCGACGGCATTGTCGTTCCCACCAGTTGTTCCTTCTCCGTACTGATCCGTTCCAACACTAATTGTATAGGGGAGTTCTTCACTGTATTGCGCTGGTAACCCTTTCCCTAATGCACCGTACACCTTCATGTAATAGGTGGTATTCGGACTCACTTCCATCAAGACGTATTCGTAGTCGTTGTTGTTATTATACGATCCCTTCATGAGACTTGTATCATATCCACCAGCTGGATAAACTTGAAGTTCATAATCGCTTCCCGAAGGTACTTTCATACCAAAAACTTTAGTTCCCGTTTCGGAAGCGCCAGTACGATACATCCAATAATCCACATCACCAGCTTTGTATAAATAAGATTCAACAACACCACGCGGCGGTAAATTCTTAGCCGTGCCTTCGGTATCGTTTCCTTCTCCATCATGTGGCAGTGCAGCTACATTTAACTGATAGGTTTCAGGTGAAAAACCAGTTCCGCCATTATAGATTTTGATGTAATATTTCGTATTCGGCACTACTTTTACTTCGATTGTAGAAGAACGGTCCTTACTTGTAGAATAACCTACTAAATTAGCATCACTTTCCGAACCTTTATAAACTTGGAATTCATAATCAGGTTTAAAATCGTCCGCAAAAGGTTCTGGATCGGTTAATCCAATATTCATGTAGCCAACAGAAGTCGCATCTGTCATGAAGTAAAAATAATCTGCATCTGACATAGATGAAATGTAAGAACTAATAGCTGTACCAGGTGTAAGTACCGTTGCTTGGGCCGCAGTATTGTTAGATTCATAGGAGTCTGGTGCCACAGGTAAGCTTCCGATCGAAACCGTGTACGGAGATGTACTATGATATTGATTTCCTTGGCTATACACCTTCACATAATATTTTTTGTTCGGCTTTACTTTAAAGGAAATCAATTCTTCTGCATTCAATAAATTCTTGGATTCAGCAATTTGATCATTATCAGTACTGCCTTCGTAGACTTGCAGTTCATAATTAACACCCACAGGAATGTTAGTTAATCTAGCCTGCATGGAGCCTATATTCGAAGCGCCTGTCTCAAATTTCCATATATCCCCATCTGTATCGTAGGAAATGTAGGAATTAATCGGAACCCCGGGTGATATTACCTTGGCATCCTCGTCCGTGTTATTCATTTCATAGTTATCGATAACCGTTGGCAACGAACCTACAGACAGAGCATAGGGATTGGCGCTTCGTGATGCATTTCCTTTGCTCCAAACTTTAAGATAGTAGTTTTTATTTGGCTTCACCTGAAAACTGATAGACTCAGAGACGCCATTGCCAGTATTCTTAGATTCTTTTAGTGCATTACTCGATGCATCATCCCCTTCATATACTTGAAGTTCGAAATCTGCATCGTTTGGAACGATTAGCTCCGCCGTCATTGTGCCACTATTATAAGCTCCTGTGCTGAATTTCCAGATATCCCCATCATTAAATCGGGAAATATAAGAGCTTATTGTACTTCCCCCTGGTGTAATTGGTTTGGCATTTGTGTAAGTGTCGTTCTCCTCATAATTATCCTGAAACACACCACTTAATATCAAACCATAGGGTGAAGTTGAGCTGTAAGTGCCTTCGGTTTTGTAAACTTTGAAATAGTATGTCTTACCACCGGTTGCTGTAAAGTCTTTGGACTCTGTGGTATTCCCGGCATTCTTTGACTCTATTATCATTGTCCCGAGACTTGATGATGTCCCTTCGTATACCTGTAAATCGTAGTCTAACCCCGCAGGAACTGAAGGAACAGTTAATTGAACGTTAACTTCCCCTGTAGCAGAAGGTGTATACTTCCAATAGTCAAAGTCTGTAGGAGTGGAAAGGTACGAACTAGTCGTACTACCTGCTGCGACACTCTTTGCATCTGCGATAGCATCGTTCGGCTCACTCAAATCGATCGGCATGTTTCCTACAGATAGCGTATATGCCGAAGCACTTCGAGATGCGTTATTTTTACTCCATACTTTAATAAAATAGTCTTTTCCTGGATTTACAGGGAAAGTAATAGATTCCGGTACACCGTTACCTGTCTTTGTGGAATCTGCTAATTGATCACCCAATGTATTAGTTTCATACACTTGAAGCTCATAATCTGCGTCAGATGGAACTGTGAGTTGTGCTGTCATCATGCCAATGTTATTGGCTCCCGACGTAAACTTCCAAACATCCCCATCTGCTAAATAAGAAATATAAGAGCTTATACTGCTTCCACCAGGTGTAATCGGTTTGGCATTTAGGTAGGTGTTGTTATCTTCATTATTATCTGGGAACAAGTTACCTAAGATCAGTGTATAAGCTGATGTCGCACTAAACGTTCCTACGGTTTTGTAAACTTTTAAATAATACGTCTTGCCCGCGAATGCCATAAAATCCTTAGACTCTGATGCATTTCCAGAATTTGTAGATTCTTCTATCTTTGATCCCAGGCTTGATACTGTTCCCTCGTATACCTGCAAGTCGTAATCTAAACCGGCAGGATCTGTGGGAACGGTTAATTTAACATTAATACTCCCAGTAGTAGAAGGTGTATACTTCCAGTAGTCATAGTCTCCCGAAGTAGAAAGATACGAACTGGTTGTGCTGCCTGGAGTGACACTTTTTGCATCTGAAATTGTATCATTCGGTTCATAAGTATCATCCGGCGTAACTGAGAAGGTTACAGAGTTACTTGAATCCCCTGACCTTGGATCAGTCTCAATGTAGCTTCTTGAATAAACGGTTACTGTATATTGACCAACTGTTGATGGAATAAAACTAGCTGAATAATTGCAAGAGTTTTGTTCACCTAGCCACGTATCTACACCATTAACCGTGTATTTTGCAGACATCCTATAACATGGCGTGCTTGAGCTTGCACTGACAGATACAGCCTTGCCTGCCGTGGTAGTTGGAATGCTTGATACGGTCACAGTAGGATTTACAACATATGGATATACTGTAAACGTTGAAGTACTGCTAGCTGTCGCCGACCTAGGGTCACTTTCGTTATAACTCCTCGAGTATACAGTTACTGTATAGTCACCAGCCGTAGACGGTGTAAAGCTAGCTGAATAATTGCAAGAGCTCTGCTCGCCTAACCACGTATCTACGCCATTAACTGTGTACTTTGCTGACATCCTATAACATGGTGTGCTAGAGCTTGCGCTCACAGATACAACCTTGCCTGCCGTCGTATTTGGTATGTTGGATACGGATACAGTAGGAGTTACCACATTCATGTCAGGTGTAGTAATAGTTAACTGATAATGTGTTGTAGAACAAGTTGACAATGCTGTAGAAGAACATGCATAGATGCGGACCGTATATCTTCCACTTGTCAATGTAACATTTGCTTTATTTGTGTTAGGTGTTGTTGTCAGAATGGTTCCATCATGTTTCTCTAGATTCACGTGATAATAATTAGCACCATTCCCGTTCCACAAAATGACATAGTTGTACGGAGAAGCATGATCGTTCGTATAATAGAACGGTTCGCCAACTCCCGGATAAGGAAATTCACTTGAACCACCACCTGTGTTTCCTCCACCTCCGCCTGTGTTTCCTCCACCACTAGAAGCGCTTGTCGTAAAGGTGTATGATCCTGCTGGATACCACAAGCCGTTTTTTGCTTGCACCGCTCCATATACTGTGTAAGATGTCCCTGGTACTAAACCACTAAGACTCCCCCAACCTGAAGTGTACGAAGTTCCAGCAGTCGGTGGATAAATAAATGAACCGTCGTAATAGCGATAGTTGGCAATTCCAGTAGCGCCATTATTCGGAACGGGGTCACGTGTTAAGGCTAAATTTGCATAATAGTTGTCATCCCATGGACTACTTAGATTTGTGACATAATACTGAGCCCCTGTTTGACCGATACTAACGATCTGTAAACTAGCGCTATTTGTCGCACTTGTCGTAAAGGTGTATGATCCTGCTGGATACCAATAGCCATTTTTTGCTTGAACGGCAGCGTAAACGGTATAGCTTGAGCCCGGTGTTAAACCACTTAGATCTCCCCAGCTAGATGTATACGAAGTTCCATTAGCAGGTGGATAAATAAACGTACCGTCATAATAGCGATAATTGGCAATTCCAATACCGCCACTGGACGGGACTGGATCTCGGGTTAAGACCATCTGTGCATAATAGTCGTCATCCCAATAAGAACTAAGACTAGAAACATAATATTGAGCCGCTGTTTGACCAATACTTGTAATATTCAAACTAGAAGCGGCAAATACCTTACCTTCTGGTACAAAAGCCAATAGTGAGTTAAATAACATCGTCAAAAGCACAACAAAGCTTATGAGACGTTTTCTGTTTCTTTTTAGCCTATATTTTAGGCTCATGGCTGGCCCCCCTATGTTTTTATTAAGTTATCAAAGAGCAGTCTTATTGTTGTGTAATGAGCAGGACATACGGTTCCGTTCCGTAGTTTCCGTCGGTGTCTTTATATCCATAGACTTTAACGTAATATTTCACATTAGCTTGCGCCGTAAACATGAAATCCTCATTGACACCTGCATTTCTATTGTCTCTAGTGAGTATCGTTCCGTTCTCGTGGTAAACTTTAATATCGTAATCCTTAAACGAAGATACACGGGAAACATCTAATTGCACACGAACTAGCCCCGTATTTGAACGTACAAAATAATAGTAATCCTCGTCACCAGGCACTGAAATGTAAGAGGTTATCGGAACACCAAGTGCTGCATTCTTCGCTTCTGGCCAACTGTCATTAGACTCATCATCCGGTACAATTGAACTAACATTTAACGAATAAGCGTTAGTTGCATCATAATCAGTAGATGAATTTCCGATCACCGCTACATAGTACACATGATCCTTCTCAACCTCGAACTGTACCTGCTTTAATGGAGCAGTCCCAGATATTTTACTAGGATCTAGGCGATTGCCTACTCCGCGGAATACATGTAACCCATAGTTTTTACCACTTACTCCATTCAGTTTGATAACGATCTTTCCGCTTATATTCGCTGTGAATCTGTAGTAATCCTTATCTCCGCTAGTTCCAATTGTATAGCTGCTGTAGGTATTTCCTGGGGTTATTTTTGTGGCTTCTAAATGTGAATCGTTAGGCTCTGTTGCGATTACTTCAATTGATCCTATAGAAAGCGTATAACTATTGCTACTTACAACACTTCCCCCAGAATTCACCACTTCAATATAATAAGTTTCTCCTGCATCAAAAGAGAGGTAAACCTCTTCATCAATACCTGTGCCCGAGTCTGGAATAGACAGCATGGCATTTTTTTTGTAAATATTTAAATGGTAATTTGCATCGCTTGGCATATCTAGCTTCACTTTTACTTTACCGGCATTTGTTCCTGTTTCAAATTTAAAATAATCATGATCACTTACAGATCCAATAAATCCAGAAATAGCTGATGAAAACCCAATGCTTGGTGCCGTGGTTGTAGCATTATTATCAGGTTCATAAACATCCGGATCCGCATCACCAACAGATAATGTATAGGAAGCAATACCATAATCAGCACTAGTCATCCCGCTAACCTTTACATAGTAAGTGTAAGCGAGAGATACATTAATGAATGCACTATCAGCTCCACCTGGAGATATAGCTCCAATTTTTTCAAGATTTGAGTTATAAATCTCTAACTTGTAATTCTTAGTAGTAGGTGATGCAAAACCAATCTTAACTTTCCCTGCTGCGCTTGCTGTCCAACGATAATAATCCACATCACTACTTGTCGAGAGATAAGATTTCTTTATCCCTACAATTGAGGCTGCCGACGTAAAATCATCATTAGGTTCATCTGTATCAGGGTTAGATGTAGGCGGCACTGTAGGTGTATTGATGTAGACTATTGAACTCACTTCTGCACTAATGTTGCCGGCAAGATCAATCGTACGAGCATAAACCGTTGTTTGACCTATTAAACTAACCACAAATGAGTTGTTATACTTACTCCAGGTTCCATTTCCTCCTATCTTGTATTGGGTCTCCTTTACTCCACTTTCATAATCATTTCCTGGTAGCACAGTAACCGTAACTGGAGTATTGGACCAACTCATGCTACTTAATGAGATACTTGGAGTCGTTGGTATTTGGTTGTCAAATTTATTTACCTTATATGAGCTAACTTCCGAAATATTTCCCACTTGATCAATTGTTCGAGCGAAGATTGTTGTTTCACCTATATTGGAAATCGATACTGGACTTTCATAATCAATCCAACTTCCATTTGAATTAATTTTATACTGACTTTTTCTAACTCCCGTTCCAGTATCTACTCCAGAGGTAATCGTTACAATAATCGGTACATTAGTCCACGCTGTCGTACTAGGAAGTATTGTAGGGGCTGATGGCGCCGTTACATCTGTTGTAAATGTTACAGAATTACTCTCTGATGACACATTACCAACCAAATCTTTCGCTTTCACTGTAAAGGAATAGGTTTTATTGGGCTCTAACATGTTAATTGAGTATAAGGTCCCTGACGTACTTCCAATATAAGTTGGGCCTTTATACACATCATATCCGATAACACTTTTATTATCTGATGATGCACCCCACGATAAATCAGCAGAAGTTTCCGTAATATTGTAAACTGTCAAGCCTTGTGGAGTTGTTGGAACTACTACATCTAACACCGTATTCCCTTCTGTAAACCTCATATTGTCTAGATAAATTGTTCCCGTTCCAGTCCCCTCATTTGCGCTTAATATTATATAGACAATAGAAATAGCTGCATTTGATGGAACTTCTCCGGTTACCTTTAACTCTACAAATCCATTTGTTGTTTCTTCATAACTTGTATAATTTGAGCCTAACCCATTATACTGATTGTCATAAAACTCCACATACAATTTCACATTCGTGTTATTTAATGCATCAATCTTCACATTTCCTGCTAATTCATATGACTTCCCTGGTTCTACATTTAACCCTTGACGAATATGCATTGAAGTCCAAGGTGATAGATTTGTTGCAGTTAATTTTATAGCTTTGCTTCCCTCCGAAACAGGTGAATCGACAGTTTCAACTTTTCCTGTCTCTCCACTTGGAATGCTGTTATCCCAACCCAATTGTGCATTTTCATAACTCGCATTCTTAAGTAAGTTATTACTTGACCTATAAGCAAAACTTAAATTATCAAGATAAATTGTCCCCGATCCAAGTGCTTCGTTAGCCCTTAATATCCCATATACAATCGCATTTTTAGCATTTGCGGGGGTCATCCCTTGCTTAAAAAGTCGTGTATACTCGGTCGTAGTCGCATCATAACTTGTTTGAATCGAATCAATAAAATTATATTGATCATCGTAGAATTCCACACACAAGACAACATATGATTTATTCAATGTTTCTATTTTATAGTCTCCAGATATTTCAAAGGGTTTTCCTGGTTCTACAGTTATACTTTGATGTATACTAGCTGAGTCCCAAATTGGCAAGTTGGTTGCAGTTATCTTAGCCGCCTTACTACCACGTGCAACTGGGGTTGCTACAGATTGAATTAAGCCTGTTGCACCGTTCGCTACACTCTTTTGCCAAGAATAAAGAGAAGTACCTATAACATTTTCAAAGCCTGGATTTGTCATTAAATTGGTACTTGGACTATAAGTAAATGCCAAATTATCTACATAAATAGTTCCCGATCCAGATGCATCGTTTGCACATAAAATCGCATAAACTTTGGCATAATTCGCATTTTGAGGAATTATGCTGACTTTATTTAATTTGACAAATCCATCAGTTAGTTGTTCATAGTTAGTAGAAATATTACTTATAATTTCATCATTATGATTATAAAAAACCACATTCAATTGTACAAAAGCGTTATTCAGAGTCTCTACTTTAAAATCCCCTGTTACTTCAAATGGCTTACCTGGCTGCACATTAATATTATTCTGACCAAGTCTAACGAATTCCCATGGTTGAAGACCTGTTGCTGTCATTTTAATAGATTTGCTACCTTCGGAAAATGTTGATGACACAGATTCAATATTTACAATAGCGCCCGTTGCAATTTCTTTTTCCCACCCAATTGGCAAAGTACCAACTACATTCTCATAATTCGCATTCGTAAGCAAATTGCCGCTCGTCTTGTAAGTAAAGAGTAAATCATCGACGAATAGAGTACCTGATCCTATGCCTTCTTTTGCACGAAGAATAGAGTAAACGATTGCTTGTTTTGCGTTTTCTGGTGTTAAACCAGATTTCTCTAATTTAATGTAGCCATTGGAAGTACCCTCATACTTGGAATGAGTGCCATTAATCCAATTCCCCTGAGCATCATAAAATTCTACATACAATTCTGTGTTAGAGTTATTTAGTGTTTGGATGTAATAATTTGCTGACAACTCAAAATATTTACCTGGCTCAACATTAATCGTTTGATGAACATTCGCTGAATTCCAAGATTGCAGACCTGCAGCTGTAATCCTGATTGCTTTATTCCCTTCAACAACAGGAGTTTGCACAGTTTCAATCGTACCTGTTGCTCCTGTGGCAATCTCATTAAACCACCCCGTAGGATTGTTACCAACTGCATCTTCAAAACTGGCATTTGATAAAAGATTGGTATTTGAGCTAGCGGAAATACTTGTTGGTTTTATAAGAAGGATCGCAATTACTGCAACGCTTAATAAAACCGCTAGCATATGTTTTGGGCTTATAAGTCCCACTCCAAACGCCTCCTGCATCTATTAATATCACGCGAGAAACCAGTTCTAGCTATAAAAATGTAAAACTAATATTTACAAATCTTCGTGTTTCTTGACACATTGAGTTTTTACTCGTAGTCTTAATATTAAGCTGGAAGAGACCTAACTCAGTCCTCGCCAAAGTACTCGGGTTAAGCGTTGCTTCTGGCTCCTTGTTTTCAGTTAAGTAACACCGTTCATATAGGTAATAATGCGTGTAAACATGTTTGTAAGTGCACCTCTGAAGAGCACCAGAGTTGCAATAATAATAACTGCGACAACGCCAATAACAATGGCGTATTCGCTTAGTGCCTGTCCTTCTTCTTTTTTTCTAAAATCTTCAACGAAGTTACAACATTTGAAATACGCATTATAAATTAGATTCATCCTTGTTCACCCCCTTTCATGCAAGTTGTCAATTCCATTCCCGATGCATGCCACTTATCAATTGAAAGAACTTGAGCACCTGTTGCAGTAAGCTTACTGACGGCGTTATCCCATTTGTATATGCTTTGCAACTGAATATTTCCTTGATCCATGCTTAGAACCTCAACAATCTCCGTTACTCTTCTTTTTCCATCCCTTAATTTCCCAAGGTGAATGATAAAATCAACTGCAGATGAAACTTGCTGTCTAATCGCTGCAATTGGAAGCTCGAAGCCTGACATTAAGACCATGGTTTCAAGCCTGCTCAACATATCAACTGCCGAATTAGCATGTCCTGTTGATAAAGATCCATCATGCCCTGTGTTCATGGCTTGCAACATATCTAATGCTTCCCCTCCCCGAACCTCACCTACAATGATTCTATCAGGACGCATCCGTAGAGCTGTGCGAAGCAGCTCACGAATTTTAATTTCACCTTTCCCTTCAATGTTAGGAGGGCGTGTCTCAAGTCGAATAAGATTCTCAGCGTTACTAAGCTTTAGTTCAGCAGCGTCTTCAATAGTAACTACACGATCTTGTCGTGGAACTGACATAGCTAATGCATTTAGAAAGGTTGTCTTACCCGACCCTGTTCCACCAGATATAATTATGTTGTACCTGGCTTTAACCAAGTTTGCTATCCAATTAGCAACTTCTAGGGGAAGCGTATCAAATTTAACCAACTGTTCCATCGTGTATGGTTTTTCAGGGAATTTCCGGATAGTAACAGCTGGTCCGTCCAAGGAAATGGGGTTGAGTACCACGTTTACCCTTGACCCATTTGGTAACCTAGCATCAACTATCGGTTCACTTTCGTTCACTTTTCGATTAAGTGGTGAGACTATTTTTTCAATTACATGCAATAGCTCTTCTTGCCTTGAAAAGACTAAAGGTTGTCCCTTTCGATCCCGAGCTAATTGGAGTAATCCATCTTTCTCGATATAAATTTTATGAATTCCATTTACCATAATTTCAGTAACTTGAGGGTCGTGGATTAAAGAATCAAGAATGCCATAACCAAACATAGTGTGCATTAATTGCTCTAAGATTTCGGATCGATCATAGGAACTTAACAGCCACTCTTTTTTTTGCATATCAATTTCATCTTCAATAATTCTCCAAATAGCATTTCGAATATAGGGTAAGTCATTTTTATTATCATTCGAAAATAATTCTCTGTTATCTGCGATTTTTTGCCTTACACTGGAGAATATTTCAGCTTTATTATTTATTACATCTATTACTTCATTAGCAACAGCTGCTTCCTTAACGAACATTCTTTCTTGACGGCGTTTTATTAAATCTTCAATGCTCAACTAGATCACCTGCGCTACTATTTTTTGAGCTAACTGTTGGAATATTCGCGATACTTTTCCTATACCTGCTAAGTCCATTGGAATTCCAGAATTAATATGTTTTTGTACCTTCTTCGCAATATCAGGTATTTCATAAAGCAAAGTAAAACCAATTTCCTCTTCAAGTTCCTTATTATTAAATCCAGAATATTTCGTAACCCTATTAGCAACTAGGAATATTTTTTCCTTAGAAATATGAAGACTTGAGAGTATTTCCTTAAGTAATATTATTTTCCAACCTGATGCAACATCTTGTAGAGTTGGCATAATGATTAAATTTGCTATTTCCATACAAGTAATATTACGCTCACTTAATTCCGAAGAAGTATCAATTATGATTACACCATAATCAGCTTTTCTAGCTGCTTCAATTAAATATTCCGTAAATTGACTAGATAATTTTTCCATTTTTAAAGGTGATGCGCTTAATAATATATGGAAATCTTTGAATTCCTTATACTGCACAATTGCGTCTTTAAAATAACCCTGAAAATGTTCATAATGGGGTAATTCACTACTCTGCTCAAGTACTGTTATTAAACTTGACATTCCATTGCCACGTATAGGGATTTTACACATTGCCGGTACCCCCCCGTACCCTGCCATATCTATTAAAAGCGTCTTTCTTCCTTGCTTGACATATTGCAATGCTAAGTTTAAGGCTAAAGTCGATTTGCCAGATCCCCCTTGAGGGGAATGTATGGCGATTATTAGCGAAGTATTCATTAGTATTCCCCCTATGGATTAAATTTCTGAGCATTACTAGGTTTTTGGGGTTTATTAGATACTTCCCCCACTCTAGATGAGTCAAGAATCAAATCGAGTTTTCCTTTTCGTTTCGCAAATGCAAGATCTTGGGCAGCTTGCGCGCTAACGAGCATAGTAATATTCTGCCCAACTGTTCGATTTGCTCTGTCTTTTTCATTTATTGCTTCAACTTCAAAAACCTCAACACCCTGTAGAATTGTTGCAGAATATGAACTTTCTGAATCAGTGCTTGAGCTTGTAAAAATAACATCTACCTTATCACCCTTTTTTAAGCTATATCCTAAACTTCCTTCTGCATCTAAGCTTACAGATATAGCCTTTTTGTCTGAAGGTATATAAAATGAACGGCCTAAATCACTCACATTAATTTTGCTTCCATCAGTAGTTGTTTGTTGTCCAGGGATAACTTTTTTTACGTCATTTACTATAACGTCCCCTTTTTTAAAGCTCTCCATCGCTATTGCACCAGTCAGATCCATAGGATTATTTAGTGCATTTGGTACTAATAGCTTTTGACTTGAAGTATTTACCTTAATCACTGTTAACATCTCTGACGTAATTGCAGTTTGAACTGGAATATCTACTGCTGCTACAACTACTTCAACCTCATCTCGCAATGACTTTAAATAAGCATTAAATACGAATGCGATTACTATAGATAAAAAAGCTCCTAGTATTGCTCTAAACCATGTTGATTTCGCCATAAGTCACCTCTTATTACACATGAATGTCTACAATTTTTCTGCTAATAAAGTAATTAATTATTATGAAAATGAATCCAATAAACAATAATAATTTTCCAATCCAAGAATCGTACATTGCCTCCATATATTCTGGAGAAAGTATGGTAAGGCATCCTACTATAAAAACTGGCATTAAAGATAGCATTTTCGCTTCCATTTGTTTTCCAGCAGTTAAAACTTGTATTTCATTACTTATCTCAATCTTTTCAGATATTACTTTGGATATATTAATCAAGATTTCTGTTAGATTCCCTCCCCTTTTTTTTGCTATCAAGGTTGCATTCACAAAGTCCGTAACATCTTCCAGATATACTCTCTCTCTAAAGGCATAAAGAACCTCATCTACCGTATATCCCATTTGAAGCTCTTTTGACATCTGATCAAACTCCCGAATAATAGGAGCATCCTTTTCATTATGAAATATATTCTTCAAGTCGAGCACACATCGTTCAATTGCTGTCTGTAATGAAGCGCCTGCTCGGAGAGATGAAACCATAGAAAACATGGCTTCTTTCAATTGATTATTTAATAATCTTCGTCTCTTCTTAATTATTCCTAGAATAATAATTCTTGGGTATAAAAATCCTGCTAAGCTAATAACAAACGCAAATGAGAAACTTCTAAAAAAGAATAGCATGAACAAAAAAATACATATGCAGATTGGAAGTGTATACATTAAATATTTTTTTGTATTTAACACATAATATCGTTGTTCTTTACTAAGACGAAGAATTCGGTCAGTAAAGGTCCTCCTTTTATACACCTCACCTTTTAGATGCTTATAATATTTACCCAAATAATTTTTTTCTGGAATTTCACCAAACCATTTATCCATCAATAGACCAAATAATATAAATACTACATAACAAAGAAGTAAGGTTAAAACAATTAGCATATGGACTCCTATTAAATCAATAATTAAAAAATCTCATAATTGAAAACACAGCTGGTACAATGAGGAAAATCATAAGTGCTGGTAGAACTAGGCCGATCATCGGTAAAAACAACTTAATTGACGCCTTGCCTGCTAATTCTTTCGCTACCCCTTTCCTTTTCATCCAAGACTCATTGGCTTGTTCACGCAAAACATGCGTAATTCCTGAAGATCCTTTCTCAAGTGTTTGAATAAGTACAGAGACAAAAAGCGTTATTTCATCAATTCTTACTCGATTAGCTAAGTTCTCAAAGGCTTCCTTTTGTGGAATACCTACAGAAATTTGCTGCAACGTTTTTTTTAATTCTTGAGAAAAGGCTCCTTTCTTCATCAAACATATCTCTTCCAATGCCTGATTTAATGAAAGGCCAGCATCAGTAGTGACTGCAAGTGATAACAAAACCGAGGGAATTTCCCTATAAATCTCCCATCTCCTTTGTTTTATCTTAATATTTAATATTTGTTCAGGTATGTAAAAAGAAACGATTGATAACAAAAGACTTAAGAACAACATTAAGACTGAAGGCTGGGCAAAGTTTAGAATTAACATATACAAGCTGACAACAGTTGAAGCAACTATTTTAATAGCAATAAATTGTTGGATTGATAATTCATTATTTGAATATAGAACTCCAAGCATATCTCGCTTTTTATCCCATCTTATTGAATCTCCTTTTACATTAAAGATTCTGACTATATAATTTAAGAATGGAACTACCTTATTTAATAATTTATTGGATGTAAACTTGCTAACTTCTGACTTTAGTTGAACGCTACTTAACATCTTTCGGAATGGGCGGCCTATGAATGTATAATGCATGGGAACGAATATAATTAAACATAAACAACATACACAAAATGATATAATAATACTCATGCTTTCCTCCTATGATTGACTAAGGTCATACCCTATAGATCTTGCATTTGCATGTATCGTGAAACTACTTTTATTAAAAATTCTGAGAAAAAATAGTGGTACTTGTGCTTCTACATCAATAATACACATGTTGGGTGATTCGCTTGGTATTTCCATTTTAGTCAACTTAGCACCAGGCATATTTACACTCATAAGTTCATTAACCATTTGAAATGCCTTATCACTATTCAATACAACCTTTCTTTCCCCATACCATTTGGATAAATCCAGAGAGTGAATTGCTGCTCTCGCCGCCGAGTCGGCAACCATATCTAACCGAATTCTGTTATATATGATATAGGAAGCATCTACAGCAATACCCATGATTGTTATAATAACTGGCATACTAATTGCAAAAAACGTTGCTGTGAACCCTTCCTCTGTTTTTAGCTTAGATACAAACTTCATTAGCTCACCGCTTACTATTTTATTTTTATTGTTCTTTTGGTGGTGCGAAACGATAAACTGCTTCTGAATTGATTGGATAACTATTATGTCCAGTAAACTCGCTGACAAAAGGAATATTTAATTTAAAATAGTAAGTAACAGAAATACTGATGAGGCCTGTATTTTCATTCTTTAAAGTTTGCACTTCAGGAGGACTGGCCCCTGACGGAAGCATCTGTAATACTTGCAGAGAAGCATTCTTAATAAATTGCTCTTTTTGTTGGTCAGAGTAATGGAGATCTGTTCTAAAATTTAATGCTTCTCTTCCTCCTTGATGAGCAGAGAACAATACTACACTTTTACTGAATATAAATAACCCAAAATAAATCATTGCCATAATAATAAGCAAGATGAGTGGCATGATAATGGCAAATTCAACAACCGACTGCCCTTTTTCATTGCGTATAAACTTAAAAATTCTTTTACACACTTCAATTTCTTCCTTTCTCTTTCAAAACACATTTTATACTTAGAACCTACTTTAAAATATTTGGAGGTCATTTTTAATGGAGTTAACTATAAAATCAAAGAACATTACACTTGCAAATCAAGTTCGAGTCGCGGATAAATTCGCTACCAAATTAGTCGGTTGGATTGGAAAAAAAACCATTCATGATGGAGAAGCATTGTTAATTAGACCATGTAACTCTATTCATACCTTTTTCATGAAAGTGAAAATAGATGTATTATTTCTTAATAAACAAAACAAAATCGTTTCTATTAAGGAAAAAATGAAACCCTACTCGATAAGCCATGTCATCTCAGAGGCATACATAGTAATCGAATGTAAGAGTGGCACAATAAGCAAATATAATATTGAAATTGGAGATATCGTAAGTGTAGTGTAACATCTTCTTACCAAGTCAGTTCTTAGAGTAATGTTTAGCCTGAAGTCATTGTCATATTTAGTATTATATCTTGAATAATTAATCATTCTATAGTCCTACTAATGAAAGACCATAAAACCAAAGAATTAGTCCACCAAGAGAAACTATTAATGTATTTTGTCGTATTTTGTAATATAATATTTAATATTAGTAAACAAGGTGGAGAACAAATTTGAATTCATATAATGTAATTATTGCAGAGGATAACGAACACATTGCCGAGTTGATATGCAAATTATGCATGCAGAATGGCTTGCATGTGCTTGAGATTGTCAGCTCAGGAGGCAGTTTAGTTAGTTCCTGTATAAACAATCCTCCTGATATTATTGTACTTGACATCTCTTTAGTTGGTTTGGATGGTATCACTGCTGTAGAACTTCTATATCAAAAAGGAATACGACCAAAGATAATAGTCGTTAGCGGTACTCACGATATGAAAATTGTTGTGGCCACTTTAAATAAACTAGAGGCTGCTTTCTTTGTATCAAAGCCTATATATGTACCAGAGTTTAAAAAAGCTATTGAACGAGTTATTTCACTTCTTACCCAAAATACGGAAACAAACGAAAAAAAAATCACTCTTAGAGTGAAAGGTTTGCACGAGACTTTAGTCCTAGCCGAAAAAGATATCTTATTTATAAAAAGAGAAATAAATTATTCTAAGGTCGTTCTAGTAAATGGGGAGTATAAAGAAGTTACATCAAAATTAGAAGAGATTGAAGCACAGTCCGATCTATTATTAAGTCCATATCAATCTTATTTGGTTAATAAAAACTATATTGAGGATTATAAAAAGGAGTTTTTTAAAACACGCGGATATTACCTGGTATTAAAGAACTCCCTAGAGAAAATTCCATTAAGTCGACAAAAACTGAAAATGATAAAAAGTGAAGTAAAAGTATGAACTTGTAGCAATTCCCCTTTGACAAAATACAACGTATTACGATTGTATCTGCATACACTAATAGCCAGCGTACTCGACTGGAAACTAACTTCTCCTTTTTTCGTGAGTAACAAGCTGGGTTTAATGCGCGTTTAAGATTATGAAGTTCACTCTTTTTACAAATAAATATAGACTGTAAATAAACATGATTAAAAAAAACATATAGTGTCATTGAATTTACCAATAACTCTACATGTTTTTATTGTTTGAAATATGTTCACCTTAAATTAGTAGTGCCAATATGCTGAAATTAATTCCGTTCCAAAAAAGAATGCCACTAAAGTCCCAATTCCTAAGAATGGTCCGAATGGAATAAGTTGCTTCTTCTTAAGAATTTTTAATAATAATAATAATATACTTACAATGCTACTCAATATGCTCGCTACGATTAGTGCAATTATTGTATGGTCTAGACCTATAGCCCACCCGTATACAAACAGAAGTTTAGCATCTCCCATACCCATTCCACCACGTGTCAAAAAAATAATTAGTAAAACAAAACCAGCCCCTGTAAATGCACCTAGAGGGTAATTCCACCATCCTTCAGGATTATAGAGTAACCTCAAACCAATGAATATCGGTAAAAACACAACTAAGACCTTATTGGGAATGATCAGAACAAAAATATCAGTATGAGCAATTATTACGGATAAACTAGCAAGCAACAAGCCAATAAGAAATTGCAAATCCACACCGAACTTTAAATAAACACATAAATATAGAAGCCCTGTCATTAAACCACTAAATAGACATAAAAATTTAGATCTACGCGAACCAGAATCTTCTTTTTTTTGTTCAATTATTTTAAATGCCACTTTATTAAATACCAGGCCAAATAAGATACCAATAAAAAACACAACACTGCTCAAAAGAATACTAGTACCCCTTTCCTACAAGTAACAGTAACAAATTACATCTTTCATCCTGTTAGAGTTATCATGGTTTATTGAAAATAATACTCACCGAATCATCATAATCATACATTGAAGAATTTAGAGTTATTGTACTTTGTTCATCAGCTGTGTCGCCCTTAACCCTACTACTTGTATAATTGGCTGACCATTGGCTGGTGATATAATTATTATAAATATAAACATTGAACCAATGAGAGTTTAGATAATATGAACCATTCGTAAGATCACCTTCGCCACTACTGTATGCTAGTGCATGTTCCCGTTTAATCGAAACTCCTGATCCTGCTTTGTTAAATCCTCTATTGGGGGCATAATAACTTATAGCCGATAAAAGCTCAAATGAATAACCGTCGTATGTTTGAAGTTCTACCTCATTATCATTAGTTTTCCATATCAGATATAATGTTGGAACACTAGCTTTACTGATATGTACTGTGGATTCATACCAACCTCCATCCCCACCCCAGTTAGTCCCCCCCATATTAATACAAGGAGTCCAAGTAAGGTCATCTTTAGAGTATAGACCTAGATCAGCTCCAGAATTAGAAGTATAAATCCCACCAATAACATAGGCAGTCTCAGTATTTCCTACTGTATTAGTAGTTGGTAGAGTAAAATAACCCGTCGCTTTAGCATATCCTGTATTAGAGCTTACAACATAATGTGGTCCGGTGCCAGTTAAATATGTATTTGATAAGGAGCTTATTGGTTCAGTCTTTCGCCCAGAAAACGAATCTTGCGACTGTAACTTCGGTACTGCAATCTCTTCACCCTTACTAGTTATTACTTTACCATTATTAATTTCGCGCTTAATTCCAACATCTTTAAAGGTTTTGGCTTTTATTAAACCAGTAACCAGATTTCTTAGTTTCTCACTAGAGATATTTTTTTCTTCTTTAATAACATTTGCTACTATGTCAGCATCGTCGCCTAATTGAAATAACAAGCTTTCAGATATACCTTTTTTAAAAATAATTTGCTTCTCATCTTTAATTTTAATTTGTTGTAGACTCTGTTCATCTGTAGCACCATAAGTGATGCTGCTAGTTATACACAAGTTTAAAAATATGAATGAGACTATTAACTTTTTTTTCATTTTCGATTGACTCCCCCAATAGAAATATTTTCCTTTACATAAATCTACTAAAATCTAACATAACATCAAAGAATTGTACATATAAATATGTCGAATAATGTTGTACATACTCAATCTAGTTAACTTATTAAAACTGGACAGTAAGTAGCTTTCACGTGATGTGGCCGTGCTTTGGAGGATGGGATGAAGCAGACCAATGAAACTTGACGGATGTAATTAATTTGTTGATTTCTCTTGGAATACCAACTAAAAGGGGGGAATCGGAGACTTGATTTGAAAAAACAATTATGATGTACGAGGCTCAACACTAGTAGATGACTAATCTACTATTCAAGGACATTCTAGAGAATTAGACTCTGAAGTTACACTACATACGTAACTATAGCTAGACAACATCCTTGGGATCTTCTCCGATATCTTGAAAACAAAGAAGCGAATAGTAAACTACCAAGTCAATGCGCTTTCTTTCAGAATGCATTCAGCTCTCTGAAAGAAAGCGCATTGACCTAATTTTAAAATAGATAATTTGAATTTTTTCATTAATGTTAATATATATATTACATTTTCTAAAAAAAATATAAAAGACTAATTATTGATATCATTTAAACGCTTTCTTTTCAACATTGTCTGCCACATCGACTCAACAAAGTTATAAAATATCCAAAGAAACAGATTGTTATGTATGACTGCTATTCTGTACGTAGGATACTTCCCACGAATCAACGATTTATGCAACTCATCTATTACCCCAATATCATTTAATACGAAAATAGTATCTTCAGTTTCTTTTACAATCTCATAGATTTTGTATGCAGTGAAATGATTTAAATCGTTATATGTTATATCTTGTGACGGTGTCACATAAGACATGTTTCTGCACATCCTTTCTTTTCACGTATTATAGCAGATATTTCGAAAGAATTGTATAATATTTCCTTCACTGATTCAAGTGTTTGCAGTTTGACCTCTTTGGCCACCCAAGTTAGTGCTACTCATTTTTTACAAGTAACACTTTCTTAATGAAGTATCCATATGGACACGGTATCCATAAAGGCGAATGTATCTTCTTACCCTTTAAGACATACACTTAGCACTTCTCCCAACTTTTACATCAAGTGTTAAATTGAAGATAACACTCTAAAGTGCGAATGTTTTGATCATATGACTTGGCATTAACGCTGGCAAGTATGGGTTGAGAAGCTAGGCGCTCTTTATTTGGTATTGACATTAAGAGACACACTGCATTTAGATCATCCCCATGGCCATTTGTATGATAGACGTCGATGTGCTTATATATTTACTTGCTCCTATTAGTTTCATTGAATGTTTAGTTTAGTGAAGTGCAATGAATATTTCAGGTTAATAATTTGTGTAATGCTGCGACATCTTGTTTCAATTGTTCAACTGTATTATCCATGACAAACTCCATAAGCAAGTAACGATCTTCACGAGTGTCCATCTGCGCCAAGTATTGCGACCACTCATGAATCCCTTCAGAGAACGGTCGGCGAAGATCCCCTTCCCAATAATAAGCATGAAGGTTTAACAGCTTCTTTCGCGCCGCTAATTCATGGAGTCCTTCACAGCGTTCTTTCACAGAAAGCTCGGGCGTTGGCTGCCACAAGCAATATAGATTGGCATGATCTGCCTCTTCCAACAATCGCATAGCAGATTCGTTCGTGTCCGTTAGCGTGCCTCTGTGCCACTCAAGTGCAACTTTGATACCTTCTGCTCCAGCCATCTCAGCCACATGATTGGCTTCTAGTGCTATACGAGTATAATCGTCATTGGTTGCTGCTGAAGAGGGCAATGCTCCTGCCCATATGCGAATTAGCGGCGCGTGCAGCGCTTTCGCAGCAATCAGGCTCTCGCGGAAAACTTCCGCTGGATGTTGGTTCGCAAGTAGTCGAAAATAGGAGCCATACGCGGCGATTTCCATACCAGCATCAATTGTTCTTACGTATAGATTGTGTGCCCCGTCAACATCCCCTGGCCTGACATGTGCGTTCTCCGACCATTCAATGGCTTTCAACCCACACTCACTGCTTAACTCAATAATCTCAATTGCTGATCTTTCACGAAATGTGACGGATACAAGTCCAGGTATAATCATCGTTGTTTACGCTCGCTTTCACATAGTCTCAACTTACATAATTCCCTAAACCAGTAAGTTTGTAAAGAAAAAAGACTCCAGTCACCCGAGTAGGAAGAGTGATTGGAGTCTTTTTGAACTTGCCTATAACCGATGAACAATGAACTAGCGTTTGAATCCTTGAAGCTGTTGTTCAGCAATTTGTACTAATCTCTTCGTGATTGTACCACCGATTGAACCAGCATCGCGGGTGAGGAGATTTCCGTTGTAACCGTTAGGTTGCAGCGCAATTCCTAATTCCTGAGCAACTTCGTATTTCAATTGATTTAAAGCGGCTTTCGCCTGTGGAACTAGCAATGTATTGTTGTTGTTAGCCATTCGTAAATCACTCCTTCTCGTGGTGTAAACTTAGGATGTGAAGTGTAAGGAAATCTTATACATTCTTTTTATCATTTTTCATGTTTTAATGGAATGATGATCGAAAAGGTAACTCCAGCCTCTTGCGTAGTGAAATCAATCTTTCCTTTATAGCGCTCAATTAACTGTTTAATGATATGAAGTCCAAGTCCTTTATTGTTCTTACCTTTTTTAGTTGAGAAGCCTGAATCAAATATTCGGGTTTGAATGTCTGGGTTAACAGGGTTACAAGAATTCTGCACTTGAATCGTGAGTTGGTTGGCTTGAACGATACCTTCCACATTGATTTTCCTTTCGGTGGCAGGCAGCTCGATCGTCGCGTCAAACGCATTATCGATCAAATTACTTATTATACGAACTAAGTCCGTGGTCTTAATCGTCGTAAGACGCAAATTTTCCATATTTTTGAAATCAACCTGCATGTCAATGTTGTGGAGTTCGGATTGTGCCAACTTTGCTTGGATAATTCCACTTAATGCAGGAATATTAATTTCAACCGCTTTAATTTTGTTATCCATCATTTTCGCTTCTTGAATTAAAGGATCTATGTAGTCTTGCAGACTTTCATATTTCTTGAGTTTAATCATCCAAGAGATAGTCGTAATATGATTGATAATATCATGACGTTGTTCTTTTATCGACTGAACAATCGAATTAATATTTGCAAGGTACACATCTTGAACTGTTTTCACAGCTCCTTCATTCTTCTTCCGCGTAATTGAATACATCACGATAATAACAACGCACACGAGTAATGTGACAATGCTCATGAATATAAAAACCTCACGAAACTGATGATGCAAGGTTTTCTCGATCTGGCTGTAATCGGTTGCAACCATAACCACCTTAGGTAAGCTATCACGTTTATACTTCAGATTCGTTGTGACCATTGGTGTAAAGCTTTTCAGTATGTTCGTCCCATTCAAGTTCACATTGTAAAAAACCGTACTGTTTTTGGCTAAAGCTTCCTTGATCTTACTCTCTTCAATACCATCTCGATACTTGTAGCTACCGTTAAGCAGGAATCGCTCCGAATACCAGCTGGATCTATTATTAGGTGTTGGCGATTTATCGAATATCTTTTCCGGATTTAAGACACCTATCTCAATTAAATTTCCTTCGTTATTTTCAAGAAGCTCTTGGATACTAACATCAACACCTACTTTTTGACGATAATGCTCTAGACTACTTGATACGTTCAAATAGGGATTAATAAGATAATTGGTCGTTCCATCGTAAAATTCTCCCCATTTCCTAATGTCTGCTTCATCCGTTGAAGCCGTATCAATGGGGCCGCTCCAGAAATTTTCAAGAGTCAAGCCAGTACCTACATCTACACTTTTACGATCTGTTAACTGTAATTGTGCTGAATATACGATCCCCCACGTTTTGGAACTAGCGTTGATTTCTTTGGGATCCGAGGATCTTACCCCAATGAGGTCATCTCCCTGTCTCTCGAATAACGTAATCCCACCTATGTTCAATTCCTTAGCCAACGCGACGAGCTGTTCGTTCGTGACTTGGTGAAAATCAGGATGAAGGGACTTCTTAATGACAATCGAAGCCGTCCTAAGTTCATGCCCAAGCATTTCATCATAGGTTGCTTCAACTTCACTTTGCTTACCCATTTCGGCTGAAATCGTCGAGGTCACGAGTTTGATTTTCTCTTTTTGATGATTGTTTAAAAGAACTTTGGAATGTTGAAAATACGTTAAATTCATACTTAATATAGCGATTAAGAAAATTAATATTGTTTTTAATGGGAACTTATCTAGTGATGAAAACATGCTTACGATCTCCCTCAACAGCATATAGTATCCTTATTATAAAGCAATTTTGTCGAATTTTGCAGTTTTTTCATAAAATTTATCCCTTGCATGTTTTCAAATAATCAAATATGAAATTTAGAATTTCTCTGATATCCTTATACTTCCTTAAAAGGGTCTATCTCTCAAATTTCTCAGCTGAAGTTATGTTCCAGTTCACCTTAATTAGGCTATCGAGTCGTTATCGCCTCGCCAGTATCACCGTTGTCTCACTATCCTGTGGCTATGTGGAAAGAACTTGGTATTGAAGTAGGCAGGCTTCCACACGCAGCGTATTATCAACTTTTATCTAAGGCAACAGCAGCTTTCTCTGTGACGATTGGCGGTAGTCTCACCTTAGCGCTCTACGAAGCTCAGTTACTTGGCGCTACCCCAATTGCACCCAAAGGACGAGCAGATCTGCCACCGTTCACTGAAATGTATAGCCCTAGATATGATCTGTTGAATCCAAGAGAAGCCATTGCAATGGTAGAAAATAAAGTCTCTGTTACCATAGATACGCGTTGGTTTAGTATTGAAGCTTATGTCCGAACCCTTCTGGATACAATCTCCAATTAATTTAGTTTAAAGCAAACGTTTCCAAATACAACTGGGAGATGTACAGAATATTTTCGGTTCAGGTGACAAAAAAAGCGTTCACTCCCGTCGGAGTGAACGCTTTGAATCAAACTCTGACGACTAGGGAAGAACATTCCCTGCCGCGCAATAAATCTCATACCATTCTTGACGCGTCAATTGAATATCGCCAGCTTTGGCGCATTCGATTAATCGATTGATACTCATAGTTCCGGTAACAGGCTGCATCCTTGCTGGATGACGCAAAATCCACGCAATCGCAATCGTCGTATTGGATACATCATATTTCGCCGCGATTTCATCAATCTTCTTATTCAACTCTGGGAACTTCTCGTTATCTAGAAATACTCCTTCGAAGAATCCATATTGGAATGGTGACCAAGGTTGAATCGTAATGTCATTCAAGCGGCAGAAATCAAGAATACCGCCATCACGATCCACTGCGAAATCATTCTGCATATTCACATTGATACCGTTCGAAATCATCGTTGCATTAGTAATACTTAACTGCAATTGATTCGCGACTAGCGGCTGCTTGACCGATTTCTTCAATAATTGAATTTGCAGAGGCGTCTGATTGGAAACACCGAAATGTCTGACTTTGCCTGAGCTTTCTAACAAATCAAATGCTTCCGCCACTTCCTCAGGCTCCACTAAGGCATCTGGACGATGTAGAAGCAGAATATCCAAGTAATCTGTTTTGAGCCTTTTCAATATATTGTCCACGGATTCCAAAATATGTTCTTTGGAAAAGTCGAACATCCCTTTTCGAATCCCACATTTGGATTGTAGAATAATTTTCTCACGCACATCATCGTTCATATGGATTGCATCGGCGAAAATCTCCTCACACGTACCCCCGCCGTATATATCTGCATGGTCAAAGAAATTAGCTCCGATATCCAGTGCACCTTGGACAAAGCGTTCTGCTTCAAGCTTGTCCAGCGAATTTATTCTCATACAGCCTACTGCAATAACTGGAACTTCTAACGAACTGGTTCCAAGCTTCATCGTTTTTATCATCGAATACATCCTCCTTCATAGCTGCGTTGTGTTCTTCATGCTCCTGAGTAACCTCTCCTATTGTCACACATCGCTAAGGCATATTCAAGATTCGTGCCTAACACTCCACTAGCATACAGCGAATCTGGAGGAGAGGATCCTGCTTCGTAGGCTCGAATAGTCATAAAATCAAGAATCAGGTCACATCCCCCAATAGAGCGTTCTTTACCACTGCCCTATACTTGAGAGTGAATACACTAAGTTCTGGTAGTTTACTTAACAAGGAGGCACGGAGATTATGATTCACCAATCCGTTTACGAGCAGTTGGCCGATGGCATCCCCCGGATCGGTAATTGGCTCTATTTCTGTTTCTCATTTATTACAAATTAATCGTTGTCATACGTCCATACTCTTCCAGAGAGACTACACCAGGAAGTTCTTTTTCCCCACGTGTAAAGTTGTGTAAGTTGTCCACAACAAACTCACCCATCGATCTTTTGAACGTCCTAGCAAACCCACCGATGTGTGGCACACATAGGACATTATCCAACCTGTGAAGGGGGTGATTAACAGGTACAGGCTCCTCGTGAAACACATCTAAAGCTGCGAAGAAACGACCAGACTGCAACTCGTCCATCATGGCGATTTCATCTACAATTTTGGCACGTGCGGTATTGACGAACAGTGCACCATCCTGAATGAGGGCAAGTTCACGTTTGCCAATGAAACCTACTGTGGAGGGAGTTAGTGTGCTGTGTAACGAGATAATCTGGCTCGTTTGCAACAACTCGTCTAACGAACACAACTCCACACCTAACGCCTTTGCTTGTGCTTCCGAACAATAACGAGAGGCCAACTTAATGCGAACTGGAAATCCGCTTAGCATGCGGATGACGTTCTTGGATATTTCACCCAGTCCAATCAAGCCAATTACTTGGTTCGATACACCCATAACGGTGTCTCTGCTGTTATTTCCCCACTGGCCGCGCTTCAGTCTCGTACTATACCCATACAAGTCCCAAGCCCCCGCCATCATCAAGGCAAAAGCAGCTTCAGCGGTTGATTTAGCCAAAACGGTATTCGCAGTAGCAACGGTAATGCCTTGATGGAATGCACGTTCATCAACGACAGACGTAGGTGAGCCAGCCACATGACCAATAAATCTCAGTTTTCTTGCATTCGCAAGTATTTCCTCTGTAAAAAATGGCGTCCCCCATGAAGTCAGACAGGCATCATACTCGCCGATCAGGCGAGCTAATCCATCCTTCCCCCACTCTTCTCCCGTAGATTCGTACCAAGTTACATCGGAGAATGCCTGTAATTTTTCGATAACCGCGTCGTGGAAAAAAAGTTCTTTCAAATAGGGATCCTTAATTGCAAGTAGTGTTTTCATATGATGTTGCTCCTCTTCAATCGTTTATTGGCAGACTGCAAGTTGCTTCATATAAACTACATAATCAGCTAGAACCGATGGAACTTCCAGTTGGAGTTCTTTTAATTCTGGGCGCCACTTCGGCTCCCACTCGAATGAAAAGTAACCGTCATATCCACGCTCAAGTAGAAGGGTAACGATCGCGTGCAGCGGCAGTTGACCTTCACCTATCGGCGTGTACTTCCATTCATGGATCTTCGCATCCTCAAATGGTACACCATCCTTCATGTGTACATGTGCACAGCGATCTCCAAGAAGTCTAATCGTATCTTCAGGTTTTTCTCCAAATTCATAGGGATGAATGATATCATAGATCACTTTGCAATTCGTTCGATCAACGCGCTGAAGAAATTGATTTAGAACTGCTCCCGTTGAATACTCATTATGAGTTTCGAGCCATATCTCAACACCATACGCCAAGGCATAATCGCATGCTTCCTGTACGTATGCAATAATTTGCACTTCATCCTTGGGCTGTACGCGTTGCTCCACAAGGCGGAGGAACGAACCTAAGAAAATTCGCACGCCTTTTGCCCCAAGTATGGATGCCATCCCAATGATTTGTTTAAGTTCTGTGAGCGCTCTCTCTTCATTCGTTTGCATGCCATTAAAAATAATTTTGCTTCCTATATTCGTAATTGTAATGCCAGCCTCGCGAAACTTCGCAGCAATCTGGACTAATTCAGCCTCAGGCGTAGCTAAACTAACGGCATTTAGTTGGTCCTCTTTCAGCTCTATTCCGTTATAACCAAACTTCTGACAGCTTGCAATGAGTAAATCGACACTCCACCCTTCACAGGGCAGCGTGCTAAAGGATAATTTCATATGAAAATAACCTCCAAGTGTAGTTGACATACGTCTACTATACCTCGAGGTTATAGGCATTACTTGCAGTATCTTACGAAAAAACACACCTTTTTTAGGATTGTACGTCCGATTGCTGACGATATTTCAGAGGTGTCATTCCCGTCACTTTTTTAAACATTCGATTAAAATGACTTGCATGGTTAAAGCCTGTTTCAAAGCAAATTTGCAATACACTCATCTCGGTCATTCGCAGTAAATCAATCGCTTTGCGAATGCGCACGTCATTGACGTATTGAACGAACGGTTGACCCTTGAGCACTTTGAACATATAACTGAAATAGGTCGGAGACATAGCCGCTCGCTGCGCGATATCTTCCAGTTGGAGATTCTCTGCGTAATGCTCTTCAATATAGCTAACCGCTTCATGAAACAACCTTCTTCCAGCTGTATCCTTCGATTTCGATGATGGAGCTTCCTTCGTACCTTCTCTAAAAATGGTCACTAGCAATCGAATTAAATCGGCTTTAATCAAGTAGTGGTAGCCGGATTGCTTCTGCTCATTCTCTCGTCTCATGCTGGAGATAAGCCCCTCAACAACGTCTTGCGTGTGGGCAGATATTTGGATTTTCGGGAAAAATTGATTCGAGAGTGCGGATTCTGAACCTGTTTCCGTCTCGTCAATAACCAGCGGCATGAAATCAATCTGTACAAGCTCGACCTTCTCATCTTTGTAAGGTTCAAAATAATGAGGTACGTACGGCGGAATCGCTAACATGTCCCCTTTGGTCATCATAAAGGTCTGATTATCCGTATAATGAAAACATGTCCCGCGCATAACATAGCAAATTTGGACATGCTCATGGGCATGAGCTTGCTGATTTAAAGACGTTTCAAGACGGAAATCCACTTTGAATGGGAAGTCCTTCTCCATGAAATCACGATAATAATAGATGTGGTGAGTGCTCATTCTCGTTCCCGTCTCTCCCTCTCTAAGTTAAGCGTATCGTATGGAAATTATAACATTTCGCCTCATTTGAAAAAAGCCCGACATCCAAATTGGATGCCGAGCTTATAGGTCAATTATTGCTCAAAGTCACAATTACAGCATCATTCGCAGCTACATGTACGTTCAAAGTCCCCTTAACATCCTGCGAACTCTGCCCATATAAGCTCTCCTCGACATGCCAACCCGCCTTCAACTCTAAGGAAACTTCTTTATCCTCCTCAGAGTAATTGATCAAGACTGCAATCGTTGTGTTCAGATTCGTTGGATGTTCTGTAATCCCGATATGCGGCTCATTTATATGTAGAACACGAGCATTCCGCGACGCTAGGGAAATGGTTTCGTACATCTTCCAATAAGGGAATTGCTCCGGATTGTAGCTGACACCTGGCTGTTGGGACATCGCGAGCTCGACCGGCAAGGCACAGAAGTATACGGTTCCTTTGCCATATGTAGCTTTCGTCAGAACGGGATTGCCATCCGCTTCTGCTGCCAATACTTCAGCCCGATCGTTGCGGAAATCCAGCTTAAACGTACTTGGTATTGTAAGCGGAATGTCACCGCTATCCCCTTGTAAGTAAGCAACCGCATCACTTGCACGGCGACGGCGATTCTGTACGGTAAGCCCTGTAAGTTCAGCAAAATTGAGCATGTACCCGTTATTGGAGGACATGTACAATGTCGCTCCGTCGCGAACTTTAGTCAGCAGTTGCTCCCAGCGCTGCTTCGCTACACCGAAGACGCCTGTCACACAAGGGAGCATATAGAAATTCGCATCTGGCAGGGGCTGATCTTCAAATCGGAAGTCGAGATCAAAGCCAGCTTGCTTCGCTAATAGAAAAGCACCGATGGCTGTAGCCCAATGATCCTGTGTAGTATTGAGAATACACACAGCCTCAACTCTACGCGCCGGCAAATTCTCAAACGGCATAGCTTGAATAACTTTCTTGAGTCGTCCCATTTCTTGAAGAGCAGGCTTCATGCGCCCTTCCTCTGTCATGAGACCAAGCTCGCCTTCACAAGCGACCCAATCATACGGTGCATGGTTAAGTTTCGTTTGATCATTCGCACACCACCACAATAGACCAGGAAGACCATGTGCCCACTGTGAGATCATGCTTGTACGCGCAAATGCCGCAGCGACTTCTTCACCGCAAACCATCGGCCCCATCGTTCCCATTTCTTCTGCGAAGCAAGGCTTTTCTCCAATTTGTGCGTACAGTAGACTTTCCATCGTGGCATGTATCGTTGGTCTCATCGAAGTCAATGGATCGAAATCCATGTAAGTTGTCCAGAACGGATACGGATGTGTTGTCAAAATATCGGTGAGCTCGCCTTGATCTTGCATGGTCCATTTCCCTTTGGGCTGCAGGCTATGCATGCCTGAAATGAGCGGGCGTGTCGCATCCTTCGCCTTAATTGCATTCGCAATAGAGGCTGTCCACACATAAGCTTCTTCTTGGGAATCAACTTTTCCCATTACATTACACTCGTTCCCGAGATCCCACGCGATGATGGATTCATTATGCTTCATCTGTTTGACAAAATACTGAACGAAACGTACTTGCCAGCGGATGGCATCTGGATCGGTCAGAATCGCCTTGCCCCGCAGCGCTGGGGGAACGAATAAGCGACCGCTCATCCAACCCGTGACTAATCCGACAATGAGCTTGATATCATACTTCTTGGCGATGTCCGTGAAAGCTTGGAAGCGTGCCATCATTTCTACAGACATACCCGCTTTACCCGCTTCGGTATCTGGCAATCGTTCTTCACCGAACCTATAGCCGAAATGCTCGCCTTCTCCTGCATACATATTCTCAATGGGCTGAAAATCCGGCCACAAAGGGAATACGCGAATAACCTCAATGCCCGCTTCCGATAATCTACGCAAATCAAGATCAACCTGCCCGGGATTCCAATCGGACCACATCGCGGTTCCTGCATGTGATGCCCAATAGTTACAACCTACAAAAAATGTGCTTGGCAAATGTAATAATTGATTCAAGATACGTTCCTCCTAGAAGTTGCTAACTATAACGTATCTCAAGCGTACATAATTTCAGACGCATACACTATAATAGAAATATCAAAAAGTATAACGATTCTACTTTTTATACTTGAAGAATATTCTCCTTCCGCACTCAAACAAACGCCGCCAGCTCCAACAATATGGAACTAGCGGCGTTTTATTTGGAGCGCGCAGCGACCCCTGCCAAGAAACTAAGCATGAACTGTACCGCAAGACGCGAGGTCACATTCCGCACATCGACCGTCGGATCGATACAGACGAAGTCCAATCCTTGCACCTGCGGTAGTGTTCCTAGGCGATAGAGGGCATCCAGCGCATCCCATGGATTCACCCCGCCAGTGCCAATCGCTGGACATCCTGGCGCATAGGCCTGATCAATCACGTCAACATCGAAACTCACATAGAGCACATCCGTACCCTTGCCCACAAGTTGGAGCGCTTGCGTGAGCACCTCATCCATGCCTATTCTTCGTATATCCCGCGATGTGTACACATGTACGCCTTTACTTACCACATAGTCATGATAGGGTTTGGCATTCATGAAACCTCGAATACCAATCTGAACAATATGATCGCCCTGTACGGCACCAGATTCAAGAATTCCGCGGAAAGGTGTACCGTTAGTGACGCCACCATCTTCAAAATTACGGACATCATGATGCGCATCAAAATGTAGAAGACCTACTCGTTGACTAGGGTGACGACTCACGAAGGCTTGAATGGAGGGGCAGCTCGTCGAGTGATCACCCCCGAAAATGATCGGAATGATGTCCGGCTGAGCGTTATAAAGCGCACGTAAACTTGCTTCAATACGTCGATGACATTCGGCGATATCCGTTACATGCATGTGAATATCGCCGAGGTCACGAACGGCTAAGTCTTGCAGGTCAACATCATACTCCATCGAGTAGGTAGTAAACGATTTGAATGCGGCACGCACAGCCGCTGGTGTCGTCGAAGCACCTGAATGCGAGATCGACGCCTTCGATAGCGGAATCCCGATGATCCCAGCAAGCAGTTGCTCTTCACCGTCCCATTGGCGAATCCAATGGGCAACTTTGGTTTCCATATGATCTCTAAACACAGCTTGATCAGGCGGTTTGAGAAAGGGAATCTCATGGCTCATCGCCCCCCCTCCGTTCCGGCTTCGTCCGTCACAAGGGTGCGGTTCCATACGATTACATGGCCGTTTTTAATAACCCCATACGTGTGGTTAATCCCGAAGTGATAGGGCAAATAAGCGAGATTCGGCGCATCGAATATCGTTAAATCCGCACGTTTCCCAACTTCGATCGAGCCGATATCTCCTCCTCTTCCCAGTGCATTCGCCGCATTGAGGGTGCATGCAGTCAGGATCTCCTCCGGTGTCATTTTCAAGTTTAGAGAGGCCAGCATCATGACGATCTGTATCGACTCCGTCGGACAGGATCCTGGATTATAGTCCGTTGCGAGTGCCACTGGCAGTTCATAGGTATCAATCATCTCGCGCGCACGAGCATGTTTAGCCAAGCCAAGGTTGAATGATGTGCCGGGTAAAAGCACTGGAATCACGCCATGTTCGGCCATTGCAGCGAAACCTTGATCTGTTGCAGCGAGCAAATGTTCAGCGGATATTGCTCCGATTTCGCCCGCAAGCTCTGCTCCGCCTAGTGGTTCTATTTCGTCTGCATGTATTTTGGGATGCAAACCGTACTCCAAGCCTTTCAACAGAATCCGGCGTGATTGTTCGATGGTAAAAACACCCAATTCACAAAAAACGTCGCAAAACTCCGCCAGACCCGCTTCCGCCACCTCGGGAATCATTTCTCTGACGAGGAGATCTACATAAGCCTCAGCGCGCCCTTTGTAGGCCAGCGGCACCGCATGCCCCCCCATGAACGTAGACACAATATCGAGCGGATGGGTGTCATTTAAACGTTTGGCTACACGCAATTGCTTCAATTCGTCTAGCAAAGTAAGACCGTAACCGCTTTTCGCCTCAACTGTCGTAACACCATTCAACAGCATCTCATTGAGGCTTCGCCATGCCTTCGTAATTAGATCCTGTTCACTTGCTGCGCGAGTACTTTGCACCGTACTGTGAATGCCGCCTCCCTGTGCCAAAATGTCCAGATAGGCGACGCCAGACCGCTTCAACGCCAGCTCATGCTCACGAGAACCGCCATGTACAAGGTGAGTGTGTGGATCGACCAGACCTGGTGTGACCATGCGTCCGCCAACGTTGATGGTTGCTGTAATTTCTACGTTGGCAAGGAGGCTCATGACTTCTTGAGCTGTACCAACGAAGAGGATTCGTCCCTCGTGAATCGCTATCCCCGCATCCCGAATCTCATGAACTTCCTTCATCTGATGCCCGCAGCGCGGTGCATCGCCAGGAGGGGTAATCAAACGGCCAATCCCGGTAACGAGCAAATCGATCCGATCCATCTCCTCATTCCTCCTTCACTGTCCTTGCTCACGCATGGGGATACGAATGCCATGTTTCACTGCTGTCTCTATTGCTTCGTCGTACCCTGCATCCACATGGCGGATGACCCCCATGCCGGGATCTGAGGTAAGTACGCTGCGGAGTCGCTCTTCTGCTGCATCGGTCCCATCAGCAACGACCACCATGCCAGCATGTAGTGAGTAGCCCATCCCAACACCACCGCCATGATGGATAGAAACCCATGATGCGCCCGCTGATGTGTTGATCAATGCATTCAGAATGGCCCAATCGCCAACAGCATCGGAACCGTCTTTCATCGCTTCCGTTTCCCGGTTTGGCGACGCTACCGAGCCGCAATCCAAATGATCGCGGCCAATCACAATGGGTGCTTTCAATTCGCCATTTCGCACCATGTCATTCAACGCCAGACCGAATTTCTCACGTTCCCCGTAGCCAAGCCAGCAAATGCGCGCTGGGAGACCTTGAAATGCGACGCGCTCACTCGCCATCGTGATCCAGCGACGCAGGTGATCATTGTCTGGGAACAGCTTCAGTACAAGTTCGTCTGTTTTGCGAATGTCTTCTGGATCACCAGATAGTGCTACCCACCGGAAAGGGCCCTTGCCTTCGCAAAAAAGCGGCCGGATATACGCTGGAACGAAGCCAGGAATATCGAATGCATGTGTAACGCCTTGGTCAAAGGCAACTTGACGAATATTGTTACCGTAATCGAATACAACGGAACCCATTTGTTGCAGGTCAAGCATCGCTTGCACATGGGTTGCCATACTGCTATTGGCTAGCTTCACATAGTGCTCAGGATCTTTCTTACGAAGTCGCGCAGCTTCCTCCAAGGAGAAGCCGGCCGGGATATAACCGATCAGCGGATCATGCGCTGATGTTTGATCCGTGACGAAATGCGGCTTGATGCCGCGACGCACGAATTCGGGGTATATCTCCGCTGCGTTGCCTAATAGGCCGATGGCCAATGGCCTGTTCTCTTCCATTGCTTTGTCCGCAAGCAATAAGGCCTCATCCAGTGTTTCCGCTATTACATCACAGTACCGCGTTTGGATGCGACGCTCAATACGCGTTCGATCAATTTCAACTGCGATGACGACGCCCTCATTCATGGTGACGGCTAACGGTTGAGCACCGCCCATCCCACCAAGACCTGCGGTCAACGTTAACGTACCTTTGAGCGAACCGCCATTATGTTGGCGTGCCGCCTCGGCAAAGGTTTCATACGTACCCTGCAGAATGCCTTGCGTCCCGATGTATATCCAACTGCCCGCTGTCATTTGCCCGTACATCATCAGCCCCTTCTGCTCCAGCTCGCGAAAATGTTCCCAATTCGCCCATTTGGGGACGAGAACAGAGTTAGAAAGGAGTACACGCGGTGCTCGTTCATGCGTTTTGAAAACACCGACCGGTTTACCTGATTGGATCAGCAGTGTTTCATTACTTTCTAATCGCTGCAACTCGCGGACGATGGCATCGAAAGAAGGCCAGTTGCGAGCCGCTTTACCGATACCGCCATAGACGACGAGATCTTCCGGTCGCTCTGCGACTTCCGAGTCCAAATTGTTCATTAGCATGCGCATAGCAGCTTCCTGAACCCAACCTTTGCAGATCAGCTCTATACCGCGGGGGGCACGAATGACTCTTTTGAGAGGATTCGAATCCATCATAAGCAATCTCCTTTTGAGTTACTCTTCTAGTCAAAATAGCTTACCAGCTACTTCCTCAACTGCCTGCAGCCACTCACCTTCCAGCAATGCAGTCGCCACGTTTTCGATATCACGAGATGTTGATCGATCCTCTATGACGGGGGGAACGAGCGTCCGCAACTTGTCGTACAGAACCCGAGTCGCAGGCGCAAGACCCTCAGCCCCCACGAATTCAGCCCCTTCCGCGGCACAAATCAACTCGATTGCCAGCACCTTGGACACGTTGTCGATCACCTGTGAGGCATGACGCGCTGCAGTTGTCCCCATAGATACGTGGTCCTCTTGATTCCCCGAAGAAGGAATCGAGTCCACGCTGGATGGATGGGCAAGCACTTTATTCTCGGAAACGATAGAAGCACTTACGTATTGCATGATCATCATGCCAGAATTCACCCCTGGATGATGGCTTAGAAAAGCAGGAAGTCCCCCAGATAGCGCTGGATTGACCAGCCGTTCGGTACGGCGTTCCGAAATGTTAGCGAGCTCGCTCATACCGATTTTCAGAAAGTCCATTGCAAATGCGATCGGCTGCCCGTGGAAATTGCCACCGGAGATGACGAGACCTTTATCCACGAATAACAACGGATTGTCCGTCGCTGCATTCATTTCTATCTCAATCTTATCTTGGACATAGGCAAGGACCTGACGTGTTGCACCGTGCACTTGTGGCAGACAGCGCAGCGAATAAGCATCCTGCACGCGAAGCTCTCCTTGACGTGTAGTCAACTTGCTGCCTTGCAACAGTTTGCACAAGTTCTTCGCTACACCAATTTGCTCAGGATAAGGTCTTACTTGTTGGACCTCATCGGCAAAAGCATCGGGAATGCCGCGCAAGCATTCAACGGTTAGAGCCGCGATCACATCGGCGATTCTCGCAAGTCGCAGCGATTTGATAAACGTCAACGTACCAATCGATGTCATGATCTGTGTGCCGTTGATTAGCGCAAGACCTTCTTTGGCCTGTAAACTAATCGGTTTCAGTCCCGCAATGGCAAGCGCTTTCTCTCCTGACAGGCGTTCACCGCGGTAAAATGCCTCCCCCTCGCCCATTAACACGAGGGCCAAATGAGACAGCGGAGCCAAGTCCCCGCTAGCTCCAAGTGAACCTTGCTCCGGGACGACAGGGTGTACGCCACGGTTAATGCAATCGATCAACAACTGCAGCGTTTCTGGACGGATGCCGGAATACCCCTTGGCCAGCGCGTTTGCGCGCAGCAGCATCAATGCACGAACCGTAGGCTCCGGCAGCGGTCTGCCAACTGCGCAGGCATGGCTGCGGATTAGATTAACCTGCAGCTGAACAGCGTCTTGCGGTGAAATCGTTACGTCGCTAAATTTCCCGAACCCTGTCGTGACCCCGTAGACTACCTGACCCTTTGTGACTAGTTCCTCCACCATGTTGCGACATGCCATCACGCGCCTCAGTGCCTGAGCATCAAGTTCGATTGGCACGAGATCATACACAACCGCTGCTACTAACTCTGGTATCAATTGCTCTCCGTCTAGGACAATCGGAGTCGCTTCTAGGCCGTTTTCTTGCTGCTTGTATACCATCGCCATGTCTACACAGACTCCTTTCCTTTCTCGCTTTACCAAAAGAAAGGGACCATACGGAAGTTGTTAACTTCCATACGGTCCCTTTTTGTTTAAAAAGAGGGTAGTATGCGATTGTCCGGTATCAAACTCCAGTCGATCCTTCATCGCGATCACCACTTTATCGTTTATTATGTTAGGGCCTAATCTTACCTAATCCTATTTTCACACGCTGCTTCGCGAGCTGTCAAGATGGCTGAAAGCCCAGTTGTTGCCACTTCTTTTGTCGAAAGTCGCATCACCGTTTCAAGATCGGTTTCAATTGTGCAATAATCTCTTCCATTTGCTTCGAGCATTGCTCGTACATGTCTTTGGCCTTTTTATTGTTAGTGGACAATCCATACAACATTAAATCGCCTTCACACTGTTTTAACGTTGCAAATAGGGCTGCTTTTTCCTGTGGGACAGGCACAGTAATCTTGTCATCATACAAATCAACAAACAATTGGCCATAAGAATCAACTTGACCTAAGAATACATTTTCGATCGTGACACCTATTTTTTCTAATTCCGTATTCAACCAACCTCGGCTGAAGCCTAAGGTCGCCAATGGTTCATCCATGATGACACCATCCATGATGACTGCCTGCGGCTCTTTCTCGGGTGCGACCTGGATGCCTAAATGTTTGGGCGTCAGCGGTTGATTCTCACGGGTTAACAGAACATTAATTTCTCCGCTAGGTTCCATTATGGCAAATTCCACATCGGCCACTTTAAATACCGACCTTTTGCGCAATTGCTCCATAAGTTCATCCGTGGTTAAGCGTTCTTTCTTTAAATTATCTTCCATGAGCTTGCCATCTCTAATGAGGATTGTTCCTTTGCTATCGATGAAATCCCGCGCTTTTTTACTTTTCATCTGCAGAAATTCAATGCCTAACGTACACGTTACCCATACCCCTATAGAGACCAACCCAAGATACCATTTCGTATCCGTGTCCAACGATATATACGCCGCAAGATTACCAATGGAAATCCCGGTTATGTATTCGAAGAAGGAGAGCTGAGTAACTTGCCTTTTACCCAATAACTTTGTCATAAGGAAAAGCACCACAATTGATAAAAATGTGCGTAAAACAATTTCAACCCAATCTACCACGATGAATCCTCCTCTTAATCAAACAACATGACAATTGTATTCAATTGTTTGTAGATTAGCCGAAAATTATACAATTAAATGGAAAATACTCCAGTAACAACCTAAGCATCTTTATCGAATGTATCTTTTCTACAAGTCCCTACTTACTCTAACGTTACTAACTGACAAACTTTTCAGCTCTTATGCATTTTATTGTTACCCTGTATACTAGCTGTGAAGCAAACCATAATTGATGAGTGGCTAATTGGGCCTTAGGAGGACTTATGGAGAAGAAACGCATCATTATAACTGGCGGCAGCGGTAAAGCGGGTCAGTGGATTGTAAAACATTTTGTTCAAAATAATTACGATGTCATTAATTTGGACGTTAAAGCTCCAGCGGAGACCATCTGTCGGACGATTATTACGGATCTCAATGATTTGGGACAGGTACATAATGCGCTATCGCAGTATAGCACTGGGAGCCGGCAAGAAGTGGCGGGTATTGTGCATTTTGCCGCTATTCCTCAAGCTTATACACACACGAACGATGTATGCTTTCGCAACAATGTCATGAGCACTTATCATATTTTGGAGGCAGCCGCAAACTTGGGTATTGGGAAAGTCGTTCTCGCTTCGAGTGAGTCGTCTTATGGCATATGTTTTGCCAGCGAATTTTTCGAGCCTCAGTATTTACCTATCGACGAAGAACATCCACAGTTACCGGAGGACAGCTATGGCTTGTCCAAGGTTGTGAACGAAGTAACAGCGCAGACTTTCAACCGCCGTACCGGTATGCAGGTAGTTAGTTTCCGACTAGGGAATATTCTTGTCCCCGAGAGCTATGCACAGCTAAAAGCCAACTTCGATGATACGGCTGCGCGCTTGCGAATCCTTTGGTCTTATATTGATGCAAGAGACGTTGCTACAGCATGTCTGAAAGCCATTGAAGCGGAAGGGCTTGGCGCGGAGGCATTAATTATTGCTGCCGATGATAGTTCGTCGAACCGGCTTACCCTAGAGTTAGTCGAGCAATATCTTCCTGGAGTCAAAGATATTCGCTCTCCGCTAGATGGAAGAACATCGCTTATTTCCAACGCAAAAGCGAAAAGACTCTTAGGATGGGAACCTCAATATAAACTGATGGAGCAAGAATAGAAGAAATTCATAGCACAAAAAGAAGATTCCGGATCGATACCGGAGTCTTCTTTTTGCGATAATAGAGGTTTCAGCGTCTTTCACATACGCTTAATTTAATTGAAGACTAACTCCACTAACGGCCATTTTAATTATTTCCGCCGGTGATTCTTGCCTACGCCAACCAAATGCACCATGTCCAACTTGCAACGCCCTGGATCATTTCCCCTCATGCAATCTTTTTCTGACATCAAAAGTTATGGATACTAATTACGTAGTCCAACACTTTTATGTAAATCCATAATTGTGTTAATCAGTTATAAAAATGCATATTCCTTAAGCTGCCTAAGACCGTTCTATTCCATAGGCAATTGCAAATTCAGATGTTATAATTTATTTCTCTACAACGAACAGACGCAGTGAGGGGGAGCCGAATTGCCACAATTTGCGCACGTATGGAAAAATAAAAGTAACTCATTATTTTTCAAATTGCTGACAAGCTTTGCCATCATTATCCTATTATTAGTCTCATTCAACTTTCTCTCTTATACATTCTTCCGGACGAACATCCAGAATGAAATTATTAACAATAACCAATTGAACTTAAACTCAGCTGTTAATAATTACGAGAAACAACTTGTTCTCATTAAAAATTTGGGCTTCAGTCTTTATTTCAACGAGAAAACCGAAATCATGAAGAGCACATCACCGAAGTTGAACTATGAATTGATAGCACAAATTCGCAAAGAATTACAGTCGACATTAACATCCCCATTTCTCTATCTGCACAACATTATCTATTTCTTCAAGGACAGTTCCTATGTCATTGAAAAAGAAGGCACAAGCACGGCTGACATCATGTTCTCCAAATTTTATTATAATGAATCTTATAGTTTGGCCTTTTGGAAGGAACAACTTGAGAAACCAACCAGTTTCAAAACATATCCAAACGCGAATTTTATTGAAAAAGGCCCTGAGAAGCCCATTCTAAAGGGCGATTTCATGCCCATTCTGATTAAGAATATTTATAATCAAAACTTCGGCATTATCGCATTACTCAATAGCAGTAAAATGTATGAAGCGCTTAAACCTCCAGGTAGCAGCCACTTCCTCATCTTAGACGAAGATCAGCACCCGATTTTTTCTTCTAGTGGAGATATCACAAAGACTGTTCTACCGCTAGATCAAATGACGGACCAACAAGGATACCGTCAAATGGATCAGAGTTATGTCTTTTATCAGAAAGGATCCGAAACAGGCTATACATATATACATACGATTCCATTAGAGCGAATTGCCTCACAAATTGTGAAGCTGAACTGGATATTAATCGGGTTGCTTGTTGTGTCCGTTGTGATTGGCATTGCAGCTTCGATATTCTTTACGATTAAATTGAATCATCCCATCGCAAGAATCATTGAGTCGATCAGCCAGATAAACGGCCCCACCTCGCCACGCAGTCAGATTAAGGAATTTGATCTCATTAGTGATAAGTTGAACGATTTACAACGCATGAACCGAGACATTCATGACGATTTGACGAGCAAGAACTCAGTTCTTCAACACTACATGTACATGAACAAACTGAAGATGATTCATGGCGGCGGGCAACAGGTAAAGATCCCCATGCGCAGTGATAAACCTTACCAACTAGTTCTGTTCCAGATGCAAATGAAGCAAGCCTTTCATGAACAGTCCGACATGGAAAAGAATAAGGCCATGTATTATATTCGGGAATACATCCATTATCATTTCACGAGGTCCCTAGAGGAATCACTCACTTTTCAAATAGAAAAAGATCAAATCCTGTCCCTTCTCTTTATCGAGCCCGGTAGATCGTTTGATCTGGACGCAAGCTTACATAGTCTGAAACAGGTTTTTGACCTGGACTTGGCCTACTGCTTAATTACAATTGCTACAAGTCCCCTACAGCATGAATCGGTTGATTTAGCAGAAGCTTATGAACAAGTTATAGCGCGTGCTTCCCAGCGAAGACTTGCTAATGAGACACTCATTGTAACTGAAGATGAACCTGCACCTAACAGTTTCGCACTGAGTGTTGCCGAAGAACAAGAATTTACGGCTAATCTAACTGCCGGCAACAGCGCTGCTGTCATCACTATCGTAAACCGTATATTTATCCAAATGCACAAGAAACGAGCAACCGCCTTCCAATTCACTGAATTCGCAAAGGACATTGCAGCTCGTGTAACCAAGCTACTCCAGTCTTCGGGCATTGAAACAGATCAGCTGCTTGGAGAGCAGCCTGTATCTGAACAACTCAGTGAATGCTATACCGTGGAACAATTTCAGCTCTTGTTTGAGAAACTGCTGACTGCAGCCTCCGAGCGGAACAAACACAAAAAATCGCAATCCGATTACTTCACCGACTTTGTCACTGAATATGTGGAGTCTCACTATGGGGAGGATATTTCACTCGAGCTGATGGCGGAGAAACTGAATATTACAGGCGCCTACTTATCTACCTATTTCAAAGAGAAGAACGGTATTAATTTCAGTGATTACATCAACAATTATCGTATGGACAGAGCCAAGGAAATGCTCGAAAAGACCCCATTGAAAATCCAAGAAATTTCCGAACGAGTCGGGTATCATAATGTGAATTCATTTATCCGCATGTTCAAGAAAGTAACAGGCATACCACCCGGCGAGTTTCGTAAAGGGGATGCTCAAAAGACAAAATCATCGCCATAAATTGGCGATGGTTTTGCCTTTTTGTGTGTACTATGTTACCTTCAATTTGAATCTTTGCTGTAAAAACATAACCAGTATCCTAGCCGCTTCTAACGCAAATGCAGGATCTCAGCGACATCTGCAAAAGATAATGCTGATACATGTAAATGGTTTTGTCGTTTTATCTACGCGTTTATCGCTTCTTTTCGAAATGAACACATGGCACGCGACTATCATGCTTATTAGGCATTCCATTCCTCTTTTATTGGCGAAGAAAAATATACGGAGAGATTGGCGGAAATTCATTTTAACATTCAATCCGAAAGAAGGAACAATTTCCATTTTATGAATCACTTTCCATTAATAGTTCGTCAATTTTCTTCATTCGTTTCTGTTCTCTACTTCTCAGTGTCCTTTCCTCCTGCCTTAGGGAAACGATTAAGGAAACACACATCCCGATAATGATAATCGCAAATGGAAGGGCTGCTACAATGGATGCTGTTTGTAAACCGCTTAAGCCACCGCTAATTAGAAGAACAATAGCAATAGATGACTGAAGAACTCCCCACACAATTTTCACTTTATTCGACGGGTTTGGATCTCCTTTGGTCGAGAGCATGCCCAAAACAAAAGTGGCTGAGTCAGCAGATGTTACAAAAAACGTAATAATCAATAAGGTGGCAATAAAGGCAATTATCCCCCCCATAGGCAACTGCTCTAATGTTAAAAACAAAGCAGATGTAACATCCTTTTCAGCCGCTGCAGCAATCGGATAATGATCAAACAATTCTAAGTGCAACCCTGTACCTCCGAATACAGAAAACCAAACGAAGCTAAATAAACTTGGTATTAAGAGAACACCTAATACAAACTCCTTGATTGTTCTGCCTTTGGAAACACGTGCTATAAAAGTACCGACAAAAGGACCCCAGGCTATCCACCATGCCCAATAAAATAACGTCCAGACACCGACCCAGGTCCCCTGTGTAAATGGAGTCATTCGTAGGCTCATGTAGACAATATTTTGCAAGTATCCCCCCAGCGTAGAAGTAAATAAATCTAGAATGAAGGAGGTTGGGCCAACTACAAATACGAAAGTCATTAGCAAGACAGCTATAATTAAATTAGTATTGCTCAATATTTGGATCCCTTTGTCCAATCCTGTCGTGGCCGAGAGCAAGAATAAAACCGTAACCACCGCAATAATGACCACTTGAACAAATGGACTTATTGAAAAACCGAACATATGATTTAATCCGCCATTAATCTGAAGTGCACCTAAACCAAGCGAAGTAGCAACCCCAAATACAGTAGCAATGATGGCAAGGGTATCTATTACACCTCCAACCCATCCCTCTGATATCTTGCCAAGAATGGGAGAAAAGACGGCGCTAATTAGCCCTCTCTTACCTTTCCGGAATTGAAAGTAAGCTAAGGCAAGCGAAATGATGGTATAGATTGCCCATGGATGAACTCCCCAATGGAAAAAGGAATAACGCATGGCTAGTCGTGCCGCTTCTATGGATGCTTCCGAAGCTCCTTCGGGTGGTGATAAAAAATGGGATAATGGCTCAGACACCCCCCAAAAAACAAGCCCAATCCCCATTCCGGCACTAAACAACATAGCGAACCAAGATGCTGTTGAATATTCAGGTTCATCTTCATCTTTTCCGAGTTTAATCCTTCCGTACTTACTAAACGCAAGATAGAAAGCAAAGACTAAGATACTAAAGGTTGAAATTAAGAAAAACCATCCAAAATTATTAATCGAAAAATCGAAGAGTGACGTCGCGGTATTAGCCAGTTTATTCGGGGCAAGAGCTCCCCATAAAACAAAAGCCAAAATAATAACAATTGAAACATACAAAACCATATTTATACCATCCCTATATCCTATTTTATAATAATATTTACCTTATCAGGAAATATAATGCATAAAATCCCTTTTCATATGATCCAAAACAAAATAGAGCCCCTCAAACACAGCTATTGTCATAATAGCTATGGTTTGAGGGGCTCTTACTTTTTTTACTCTCTATTATATATCTCTAGTAAACAACTTAGAAATAAACAACGCCTTCTTTAAAGCAAAAGAGATGCTACCTCATTATTCGTGTTTATGTACGTAAATTGGTTAGCACCCAGGCTTCTATATGCACTCCTTGACTTGTCCCTTTTTGTTACTACATGTATCGACTCAGAGCCCCACTCTTTACAGATTTGAATATACCTGCTACAAAGATTAAAACTGATTTCGAATAAATAAACTTTACTAATTTTGATGTCGGGAAGCACCCAAGTTGCAGCATTTTCTGTGTCAACCATGATAATTGAATCCACACCCATAGCTTCCAACTTTTTCTTTCCATACTTATTATTCGTGAGAGCATAATATTGAATTCCTTTTGAACGCAATAAATGAATGAAATCTTTTCCCGCTCGGTTAGGAGCATTGACTAATACATACTCAGATGAATTGAACTGTTCCTTGTTTTTCAATACACATTTCCCCCTTTTAGATGCAAGAGAATTAGCCTTTAATTGCCAGTCCAGCCAATCCTCGTTACCTCTACACAATTACGCTTACGAAGTTAGCTGTCGGATTCGGACCTGAGAATAGCCCTACTCAATACATCTGAGATTCACCCCAACTGTGCATGCTGCCATACACCTGCTTACTTGGTTCCCCCGCTCTTGCCTCGTGCAAGACTCAGCGTTTACCCATGCCTGCTTATTTCCTAATCATTTTCAACCAAAACCCACCATGCAAGCTCTTGGGTTCCAGCGTAATAATGAACGCTTTCGAATCTACGTTGCGAATACAGGCATACAAATACTTTTCATTTTTTCTCCGAGCCAATACTTCCAAAACCAATCTTTCTCCATCTCGTCCCCATCCAAGCCAAGAAGTAACACCAAATCCTTCTCTACGAAGGTGATACGCCATATCACTCTGCAATTCATTTGTGATGACTTTAATCGTAACATATCCAAGAGCAAGTTTCTCCTCAATCCATGAACCCACTAACACACCTAAACCATAGCCAACGGCATAAACAACTAGACAAGCCGGTTGATTAACATATTTGAGAACCAAATTAAGTCCCATTACATAGATAAGAATTTCTAACATGCTAATCGCAGCTGCTGTATATTTCTCCCCTTTTAATGTCAGGATCATACGGAGTGTGAAACAAGAAACGTAGACGATTTGAATCGCTAGAATGCTGCTTAATAGGGATAACACACCGCTTCACCTCTTTGGTTACCGATGAGGACCATCCACTAGGAAGGTCCTTAAACATCATGTCATGATAAGCGTTCAGCGATAAAATTGGGTCTAGGTCCCTTACCTGAGTAAGGCGCATTGAGTTTATTCAGCACACTATTGTATACAATGAAAACATTGCTGCGTGGGTCAGGGGTAATATTACTATTTGAACCGTGCATCAAATTACAGTCGAATAGGAGGATAGAGCCAGCTTTCCCAGTAGGAGCAACAATACCTCCTTGTTTGGCAAGCTGTTTTAGACTCTCTTGGTCAGGAACACCATATTCTTGACGGCGAAGTGAGGATTTATAATTCTCATCCGGCGTTTCCCCTACGCAGGAAACAAACGTACGATGTGAGCCTGGTATAACCATAAGGGGACCGTTGTTGGCATGATTATCTTCTAACGCAATGGAACAGCTAAGCGCTCGCATTCTCGGCATCCCATCTTCTACATGCCAGGTTTCAAAATCCGAATGCCAATAAAATTCTTTACCTGTAAATCCTTGTTTAAAATTAATTCTGGATTGATGAATATAGGTTTGACTGCCAAGAATTTGATTAACGATGCCTTGTAAACGTTGATCCGAAGCCATTTGTTTGAACACTTCATCATCACGATGCACAGCGAATATAGATCTAATTTCATCATTCCCTGGTTCTCTGATCACTTCTGGTTTCTGCACTTCTTTACTTTGCTCCCAAAGTCTTGTTAACTCTTGTTTCCAAAATTGAACATGCTCCTCGGTAAAAAAAGATTTCAAGAACAAATAACCATTTTCCTCGTAAAATGTAAGCTGCTCCTTACTAATTTCTGTCTGATTAATTGTAGGGTTATAAACCACGGGATCCTGCCGCTCTAGCAGCTTTGGTTCCTGATAGATTCTGGATGGATAACTGTCTTGCATGCTCGATCGATTTACCGTAATTTGCCCTTTAGATGTCAACATGGATTGCCACTCTCCTTATTAGATTAGGTCTAATGGGTATGTCCCCTCAGCATCATGAACTTCTCGACCTGTTGTAGGCGGATTAAACACACAAATCATACGCATATCCGTTCTACCGCGCAGCAGATGTTTCTCGTGACCGTTTAACACATAGAGGGTTCCTGCGGAAATAGGATAAACCTCTTCGCTTTCGAGTACTTCAATCTCACCTTCTCCTTGAATACAGTAAACGGCTTCAACATGGTGTTTGTACCATATCTCTGTTTCGGTACCGGCTTTAATCGTCGTATCGTGCAAAGAGAAGCCGACCTGGTCACTTTTCACAAGCAATCGTGTACTATACCAAGTATCTGTATCTACATGGAATTCAGTGCCAACTCTTTCTGCTAATTGTCTTACAATCATAGTCTCCTCCTCCTATGCCTGTTTACTTGTCAACTTTAATTCTGCAGCAATTTCTTCCATACTTTCTCGTAAAATGTCCAATCCTTGGACTAAGCCTGCTTCATCAATGATTAACGGCGGCATAATTTTGGCAACTTCACTGTCGGTTCCTGAGGTTTCCATGATCAGTCCCTTCGAGAAGGCACGTTCGCATATTCTCTCTGCTAGGCCACTAATTTCAAAGACAATACCTTGCATAAGTCCTCTTCCTCTGACCTTCCCTATTAATTGTGGGTAAGAGGCTACCATTTCTTGCAGACGAATATTCAGCAGCTTACCTTTTTCCATTATTCTCGTCGAGAATTGCTCATTCTCCCAATACCGAAGTGCTTCCGAGGCTGTAATGAAGGCCAAATTGTTGCCCCGGAAGGTGCCATTATGTTCACCAGGCTCCCAAATATCCAGTTCAGGTTTAATCAGTGTCAAAGCCATCGGCAATCCATAGCCACCGATAGACTTAGACAGACAGATAATATCTGGTTTAATTCCTGCCTCTTCGAAGCTGAAGAAAGTTCCTGTTCTTCCACAACCCATCTGTACATCATCGACGATGAGTAGAATACCTTGTTCTTTACATAACGTCTCAAGACTGCGCAACCATGAAATGCTCGCTTCGTTGATTCCGCCTTCACCTTGAATCGTTTCCACGATGATCGCTGCCGGCAACGATACACCGCTTCCCGTATCTTGAATATAATTTTTCATGTATTCAATTGTATCGACGCCATCACCCATATACCCGTCATATGGCATAGATACCGTATGATGTAAGGGAACACCTGCACCTCTTCGTTTGAATTTATTTCCTGTTACGGATAAAGCGCCGAGTGTCATCCCATGGAAGGCATTCGTGAAACCAATAACCGTTGATCTCCCCGTCACCTTACGGGCAAGCTTTAATGCGCTTTCTACAGAATTAGCACCCGTTGGTCCAGGAAACTGAATTTTGTACGAAAGCCGCCTAGGCTCCAGAATAATTCTTTGAAAACGTTTAAGGAACTGTTCCTTCGCTTCTGTTGCCATGTCTAAACTATGCGTAACGCCATCCCCTTGAATATACTGAATCAGCTTTTCCTTTAAATATGCGTTGTTATGTCCGTAATTTAATGCTCCAGCGCCAGCAAAGAAGTCAATATATTCTTCACCTGTTTGATCCCACAACTTATACCCTTTCGCTTTTGTAAAAATAGTTGGAAAAGAACGGCAGTAGCTGCGAACCTCAGACTCCAGCATGTCAAAAATATGTAGGGATGGTTTACTCGGATCTAATACTTTCATGAGTTAATTCCTCCAAATTTATGATTTATAGGTCCAATTTGTATCAATCGTTCATCCTCGTGTATATCTCCTGGAAATAGGTGCGAAGAGAAACCTTCGCTTTCCAAGAGAGGTGCGTCTATTTCCACCGCAAATTTACGAAATAAACGATTTGATGCTGCATTGTTAGGTGAAATTGTTGTTTCTATATACCGTACTTGGGTGCATGAAGCTCCTGTTATTAAATCACGTAAAAGAGAATACGCGATTCCCTTTCCTTGATATTCTGTTGAAACAGCAATTTGCCAAACAAAGAGTACCTCAGGATTGGATGGGCGAATTAGCGAGGTCACGAATCCAACAATTTCCTTATCAATTTCCGCTACTAAACAAGTATCAGTAAAATACTCACTCAACATGATGTAGCAGTAAGTTGAATTCACATCAAGCTTCTGACTATCCTTAACTCGCTGCCACATATACCTGCCATCCTGTACAGTTGCTTTTCTAATTACACAGTTATTCGTATCTAAAAGAGTCAAGAGGAATCCTCCTTCTTATTGGATAGATGTCGATACCTGCCCTACACCGCCCATATACCAGGTTTGTCGAAACCGACTTAGAAATGATTGCAATCTAGGACTTTGTGGATTTCCGAAAATCTGGTCCGACGTTCCCTGCTCAACGATCGATCCGCCATCTGTGAAGAGGATGCGATCTGCAATGTCCCTCGCGAAATCCATCTCATGCGTGATTAGCATCATGGCCATATCCCGTTGCGCTGCAAGATCCTTAATGACGGAAAGTACTTCCCCCACAAGCTCGGGATCCAGCGCAGATGTCGCTTCATCGAACAGCATAATTTTCGGTCGCATAACAACAGCTCTTGCTATCGCAACTCGTTGTTTTTGTCCACCTGACAAGCGAGACGGATACTCCATCGCCTTATCGGCTAAGCCAACTTTCTCTAGCATCGCCATGGCTCGTTGTTCAGCATCCGCCCGTTTCAGACCAAGGACATGAATAGGGGCTTCGGTAACGTTACCGAGTACGGTCATGTGAGGAAATAGGTTAAAATGCTGAAATACCATGCCAATATGACTGCGAATTTGATGCAAGTGTTTTTCATTTGCCGGGATTAACTTGCCCTTCATTGCTTGGTGCCAAAGCATTTGTCCACCCACCTCTATGGTGCCTGTTGTTGGTCGATCTAACGTCATGAGCATTCTTGCCAATGTCGTTTTTCCAGAACCACTTGGTCCAATGACGGCTACTTTTTCACTAGGGAATATATCTAGATTAATGTCTTTAAGAACTTGAATATCTCCATAAGACTTACTAACACCGCGATATTTTACAATGGGATTCCCATCTTGTGAAGCAGGTGTATTGAAACGTTCAATAGGGTTGCCGACTGACTTCTCTACTGCATCCATGTAAATACCCCTCTACTTATTTCTTTGGTAATATCTCTCTAACCATCCAACAAACAGTGATGAGGGATAGCTGAGCAGCAAGAACAACAGCCCCACTAGCGTAAATGCTTCCAAATATCGAAATGATCCGGAACCAATCGCTTTTGCTGTCTGTAAAAGCTCTACGAGTGTGATGGCAGACAGAATCGGTGTTTCTTTGAACATAGTAATTAAATAATTTCCCATCACAGGAATGATGGGTGGCAGCGCTTGGGGTAATATAATACTCCCCCACGTATGCTTAACGCTGAAGTTAAGTGCCCTAGATGCTTCCCACTGTCCCCTTGGAACAGCTTCAATACCAGAGCGAAACACTTCGGACATATAGGTACTATAATGAATACCTAGCCCAATAACACCTGTGGTAAATGGTGAGAAGGAAATACCGTACAAGGGAAGTGCATAAAACAGGACAAACAATTGGACGAGCAATGGTGTACTTCGTATAAACTCCACCCACGCTAGTGCAGTTCCAGCAAGTACCTTACTTTGTGATCGGCGAGCCAGTGCTAGCGGCAATCCAAGTACGATGGCAATGAAAAAACCTACAAGCGTCGCTCCGATCGTGATCGGTAATACCTTCAAGAGTTGAGGAAAAATATGCCAAGCATAGTCCCAATCCCACATGCTAATACCGCCCCCTAATTGTCCTACGCTCCATGTAACGAATAATTAACGTTAACGCATAGGAAAGGATAAAGTACAGGATCAGCATGCTGGTGAATATTTCAGTCGTCTTGGAGCTGTCGAACGTTCGCAATATCATACCTTGATAGGTAAGGTCTGTGAGTGTAATTAAATAGACCAATGAAGTTCCCTTCAACAACTCAATTTGCAAATTGCCGAAGGAGGGGAGCATTCGAACAAAGGCTTGTGGAAGAAGGATACGACGCATTCTTCCATACGGACTCATGTTCAACGCAATGGCTGCCTCATATTGCCCTTTGGGAACTGAAAGAACTGAGCTTCGTACAACTTCAGAACCGTAAGCCCCATAGTTCAACCCAAGTGCAATAACTGCGGCTGTCATGGCTGGAATCTGGATATCCAGGAGCATTGGAAGTGCAAAATACAACCAAAACAATTGAATTAACAACGAAGTGCCCCGAAAAACTTCAACATAAACCGTAGCTAAAATACGTACGAACCTAAAACGAGATAAGCGCATTAAACCGAAAGTGAACGATATAATTGCTGACAGTATAATTGCAAGCAAAGTAATTTCAAGCGTAACAAGTGCTCCACTTGCCAACAAGGGGAAAAAGGAAAAGAACGTCTGTGAACTAAACATGCGATTAACCTTTGGACAGCTGTTCGGCCGTCATATCACCGGGTAGTTCCTGATCTGTAAATCCAAATGGCTTCAATATTTCTAGTAATTGTCCTGACTTTTTCAACTTATCCAATTCTGAGTTGAAGGCTTCTCTAAATGCTGTATCCTCCATACGAAATGCCGCCGCGCCGTAACCTCTAATGCTTTTTCCATCGATTTCTGGTTGTGTAAAGTCCATCACCCGCTCTATCTTACTATCTTTGGCTGAGGTTAGTGATGCTTGTAAGGAAGGTCCTGTCATCGTTACTGTCTGTACACGTCCCGCTTGTAAAGCAGAAATAGCCGAAGGTTGATCTGGTACTGTAACGATTTGATCTTTGGCCACGCCAGATTTCACCAAGTATTCATTCTCGATAGCGCCTACCATGACAGCTACCTTGACATCCTTATTAGCAGCGATATCTTTATAGCTATGTAAATTGTGAGGATTTCCTTGTTTAACAGCAATCGCTTCGCCAATACTGTACTCTGGATTTGCAAATGCAACTTCTTTGCTTCGCGCTGGGTTAACAAACATACCTGCCGTAATGATATCGAACCGTTTCGCCTTCAATCCGGGAATTAAAGACCCGAATTCGGTTAAGACGCCATTCATCTCATTAATCCCCATATTTTTCAAAATAACACGTGCCACTTCTACGGCCTCTCCCGTTAACTTACCGTCTGGCGTTGCATAAGCATACGGATTTTCATTCGCAAATCCAACTGTAATGAACCCTTGTTTTTTGGCTTTCTCAAGTGTATTCTCCTGGGTCGTTGACTTTTCATCGTCTGCATTTGTTTGGCTGCTTGTACTTTGGGATGTACAACCCACCACTGTCAGCACGAACAGTAAACATAGCGCGTACGAAAACAACTTATTCATTCAAAAACTCCTTTTTTCCATTAATTTGGGGCCCTACACAAGTGTAACATGATCCTTTATGTATCACACCCTTGGTTAGACTGCCTCAGAGTCGCTCAGCCCCTCTGTCCCTCCTTAAGCGTAAATAAGATGACATATGCAAGAAAAAACTCGCTTATCCCTCCAAATGCTCAATTATACGCAATATTCAAATTATATCGTTAAAGGAGAGAAAAACGGCAATAATGCTCATTATCACGTGATTATTCTATATTTGTTTGTATAAATGGCGATTTTTCGCTAAAATTATGTTAATTAGATCATTTACGGCATATTTTCGAAAAGTTTAGGCAGCGTGAAATCGTGAATGAAGGATTTGAAGTATTCTCCACCCACTATGCAGCGCGAACTGTATTAAGAGCTCTTATCGATAGCCTTGGTGCCCTGAAGTTACTATCTGAAGAAGAAGGAACGATATTTGAGGTATCTATTCAACACCTGCCCTATCGCTCCACTCACCTTCGTCAGTTACCAAAATTAGAAAATTTGTTGATTTTACGTGTATACCTCGGCCAATCATATCTGATACCACATTGGAAATACAGAATAAGGTTAGGAGATCGTTTATTGGTTAGTGGCCCGCCAGAGCAAGTCGAAGCATTTCGAGCAGTTGTAAGTTAACCAACTAATTTAGGAGGACTCATATTGAAGCAACGTATTTCTTACACCCATTTACAAAAACTTGATGCGCAACAACAAAATAAATTGCGCGAGCTGTGGGAGCCGCAAGAAGGCGAATACATGGCCACAGGTGACCATGAAGAAATGATTTATTTTTTAAATGGGGTACAAAAAAAGAAGTCACTTCCCTTACTGTCTCTTGGTCAAATGATGGCTTGTTTATCTCAAACTGGAGACAAGTTCTCTGTGAATTTTTCTGAGAATACTTGGGAAGTTTCGTTAGATGGTAGAACCTTTCTAGACGTTGAATTATGTTCTGCTCTCTTCGAAGCGCTCATCGCTAAAATATAAGCATTTATGTTAAATGCCAATAGCCCGCCGAACAAATCCTGCTGTCTGCAGTAGGGTTTGTTCGGCGGGCTTATCCCTATTATCAATAGTATAATTACTTTTCTCGCTTCTTAGATTTCTTACGCTTCGTATTAACTTCCAATCTAGTTGGTATTGTTAGCTCATTTATTGGCCTTTTCCAACCATCATCACATGTACAAAAGCCATTCTCATCTTTAAAAAGTATTTCAATGACCTTACCATCGCTTGTTTTCATTATCATAATGAAACTGCTCTCCCCTCTAAGTTAAGTGGCTTGAGGCAATTCCGGAAGTTCATTAACAGAAATTACGTCATGCACAATTTTCTGCGGTTTTTCCCAAAGCTTTTCACTTCCTGGCAAATCATCAAACCAAGCTGCTTCACTAGGTCAATCTAGCACCATAAATTTGCCATACTGGTTATCCCTTGATTGATGATACTTCAAGTAAGCCTTACCATTTTCAATCGCTAGAATTTCAATTTTGCCAGAGGTATGACTCATTGACAATCTTACTCGCTTACCAAGACCAGATGTTTGGGATTTGCTCAGCAGTCGAGTAGCTTCGAATCAGCTCGAGTAATTCTTTATCCTCAGAAATCCGCATCGGATTAAAGACGGGTATTTTGGAGCCCAAACGAATAATCTTCACATGCTCGATCTTACGCAGTTCTTCAATAATTTTTCTTAGGCGACTCGTCGATAGAATTAAACTATCTCCACCCGTCAGAAGTGTGTATCATTAACTCGAAACACAAACTTCTCCGTGATTGCTTTCAACTTTCTCCGTTCCGCTTCAGGAATATCCAAATTAAACTGCTCAGACCGTTTATATGCCTCCTTTTATCATAAATTATGGATGGGTAGCTATAAGCAAACAAAAAGACCCGTATTGCAAAGAAATCGCAGGAAATCTACGAGTCCCATTGCTGTAACGGGTCTTAATACATATAAAAACCCGTCAATACGGGTCAAAATGCAATTATTTGCATCATAAAAAAACTTGACCCATCCACTGCTGACGAGGTTAGCTGCCGGGCTCGGGAAAGATGGTTCCCTACTTCAAAGATTCGCCCCAAAAAATTGGTTCCCCCGCTTTCCGAGCTTACGTAAAAGCTGGAAATTAAGCGTAGGTCTATCTTACACAATGCTTATTCATCCGTCAAACCAATTCAGTAATACAAATGATATCGACAAATACCTATATGGCCAAGTATTACAACCCCAATTACATTTATTTTCGTATTGACATATATTCGAAAGCAGTTTAAATTTAAGGCATACACGGTATACGATCAGTAACTTATTCATATTTACAAACTAACAATATATTATTGCGCTATGGAGGAGCCTGTCACCAAGGGCTCCTTTTGTTCTTTTTTCGACACTTGGAGTCCTTGATAGGACTCTTTTTTATACAATGAGTAGTTGATTTCTTTTTGTAAGCATACATTTTTTTGGAATTTGCTCTCTAAGCACTTGTTATTTAGGGAATAATACTAACAAAAACATGAACATTTAGGAGGCATTATGGAACAGCAAGCAATCTTGGCAATTGGAATCTTTCTTCTTACTTATGGCATGATCATTTCTGAAAAAATTCATCGCACCATTGTTGCAATGATCGGTGGCGTCTTGATGGTTGCACTTGGTATAGTTGATCAAGAGTCAGCTCTACATCACATTGATTTCAATACACTTGGACTCTTAATTGGTATGATGATCATTGTAAGCATCACTGCTGAAACTGGATTATTTAAGTATATTGCGCTAGTTGCAGCAAAGAAAGCAAAAGGTGATCCTGTCAGGATTTTAGTTTCGCTCGTCCTTATAACGGCAATTGGATCAGCATTTCTTGATAACGTTACAACCGTGCTTCTCATGGTCCCTGTTACTTTCAGTATCACACGGCAATTGCGCGTTAATCCCGTCCCTTTCTTAATTACTCAAATTCTTGCATCAAATATCGGTGGCACTGCAACGTTAATTGGGGACCCACCTAACATCATGATCGGAAGTGCTGTTAAGGAATTGACCTTTATGGCCTTTATCAACAATCTTGCTCCAATTGTCGCGGTCATTATGGCTGTCACAATTCCGATCTTCGTATTCATATTCCGCAAGCACATACAGACGACACCTGAGTTAAAGATGAGTATTATGCAAATTGACGAAAAAGAGGTGATCGCAGACCGAAAACTACTGGTCAAAAGTCTTTCCATCTTGGGTCTTACAATTATTGGTTTCTTTCTCCACCAAATGCTACACCTTGAATCAGCGACTGTAGCCTTAGCTGGGGCTTTCCTGTTACTACTCTTAACTGGGGAACACTCGATGGAAGAAGCTTTTACCAAAGTTGAATGGACTACGATTTTTTTCTTTGTTGGACTGTTCGTCTTAGTTTCAGGTTTAGTG
>NZ_LYPB01000076.1:376210-385421 GCF_001653565.1 Paenibacillus oryzisoli | reverse complement strand
ATCGGAAAGCCGTATGAGGGAAAACCTCACGTACGGTTTGATGAGGAGGGGCTGAAATATTTCAGCCCTTTACTCTAGATAGCTATGAAAGGAAACTTGGATTCCCCCACCCAACTAGCTATTGCATCATTACATACTCCAGCCTTACCATCACCAACTTGCGATTACATCACTCTACACTCCGGTCCCACCCATCAGCAACTAATCATACATCATCCTGTACTCTCCAGCCCCACCACCACCGACTAGCCTTACCCCATCCTATTCTTCCACTCCCTCGCATCCGCACCACTCCACAATGGTCAACGCGACAATCTCAGCTACTTCGAACACACGTTCCAATTCAATGTGTTCATTCGGATAATGGGCAACTTGTGTGATACCTGGTCCGAAAACGATACACGGCGTTTCACCAATCTGGGTGAGCAACCCGCCGTCCGTACCCCAAGGCGAGGCTTCAATTACAGGTTCTTCTTTCTTAACCGCGCGGTATTGCGCCATAAGCACCTGCATGAAAGCATGGTCGGGATCAACGTTGCCTGGTACCCATTGCGCTCCGAACCACTCTACGCTCGGTGGATGAGCTTCGAACCAAGGGTCTTTCTCACTGAGTCTCGCCACCCATTGATGCATTTCCTCTTTGGCGCTATCAAGCGTCTCAGCGGGTGCGACACCCATTCGCCCCTCGAGTGTAACCAGATCAGCAACAGACGATGGCCAATTGCCTCCGTGAATAACTCCGATGTTTATTGGAATCGGAATCGGATTATTGGCATACAACGGATCTGTAATCCGTGCGTTTCGTTCCACTTCAAGCTCCCTAATATGCTGGATGACAATCATACTTTTCTCAATGGCACTAACGCCTTCATAACGTGTTCCCCCATGAGCCGAACGCCCTTTCACCGCAATTCGGAACCACATGGAGCCCTGCTGCTTGGGGAAAATCCGCATATTGGTAGGCTCGGGAATGAGCGCCGCATCAGCCTTATACCCTTTTACAATGGCAGCTAAAGTCCCCGCTCCTCCGCTTTCTTCCTCAATGACACTTTCGAAAATCACATCGCCTTTCAACTTGATCCCAATACTCTGTATAGCCTCGATAGCGAGAAGGAGAGAGACATTCCCGCCTTTCATATCGGTTGCCCCGCGACCATACAGCTTCCCATCAACCACCTGACCGCTATAAGGATCATCATTCCATTGGGCTCGATTTCCCTCTGGTACGACATCCATGTGACCATTGAGCAAGAGCGAACGTCCCCCACCGACACCTTTCAAAACACCAACCACATTCGGACTCCCTGTAAACTGATGTCTTGGGGAACAAAAATAGGGGTGTGATGCCAAAGCCTCACCAACGGGTTCCCATAGATCAACTTCTAGCGCTAGCTCCAGTAATTTGTCGGCGATGAGGAATTGAGCTCTCTGCTCATTTCCTTGCGTGCTGGGTATTTTCACAAGATTCTGAAGAAAATCGGTGCCCTCCTCTCGATGAAGACGAATCCATTCATGGATTTGCTTTTGCAGGGCTACGCGTTTATTAGGCAAAGGAAACTCCTCCTTCAAGCCTTGCTCTGACTGATTATGGAATGTAAAGAATGTGATCAGGAATAAGTAAGTCAGCCTCTGTATTGCGAACTACCTCATCTACTGTATAGGGCAGCATGACTTCTTTTAAAATCAAACCTTGCCCCGAAACCTCCATGACAGCCATTTCCGTAATAATCAACTTCACACAGGCTACTGCGGTTAGGGGCAACTCGCATTGTTTTTTAACCTTTGACTCTCCGTTTCGATTTACATGGTTCATTAGAACGATGACTTTCTTTGCTTTTTGCGCAAGCTCCATCGCCCCACCGATTCCCGCCACCCGTTTCCCAGGCACAATCCAATTCGCGAGATCTCCTCGCTCACTCACCTCTAAAGCCCCAAGGATCGTTAGATCTATACAGCCTCTTCGTATCATGGCAAAAGCAATCGCACTATCGCAATAGGAAGCACCTCGATTTATCGTAATGGGGTATCCGCCTGCGTTACATAGAAAAGCATCTTCTTCCCCTGGAACTGGTGCCCCACCTGCGCTCAGGATACCATTCTCTGCATGAAATACGACATGAATATCTGTGGGAACATAATCGGCAACCTTCGTCGGAATACCGATACCTAAATTAACGGCCATGCCATTCTTCAATTCTTGAGCAGCCCGCTTGGCTATTCGGTCGCGGGTTTCTTTTCCCATACCCATTCCCAAGTCACCCCTCCGCTTAAAATCACCATATCCACGAAAATACCCGGTGTGACAATACTTTCAGGATCCAGTTCACCAAGGGGGACAATTTCATCAACTTCGGCGATCGTTATTTTGCCGGCCATGGCGACGAGCGGGTTTAGATTTCTACCACTTTTATCATAAATAAGATTCCCGTACGGATCGGCTTTCTTGGCATGCACGATAGCAACGTCGGCTGTCAAAGCCGGCTCAACTAGATACGTTTGATCATTGATCGACACGGTGTTCTTCCCCAATTCCATAATCGTTCCGACACCGACATCAACCAAAATACCGCCTAGCCCAACACCGCCGGCACGAATTTTTTCACATAGTGTTCCTTGGGGGTAAAAGACGACTTCCATCGTGCCCTGTTCCATCATTTGACCAGCGTTAGGATTAGAGCCGATATGCGAAGCAATGACTTTCTTTACGCGTCCTGCCGTGACTAAACGTCCAATGCCAATGTGGGGGAAACCTGTATCATTACCAATAAGGGTAAGATTCTCGACCCCTTTCTGAAGGATGCCCTCCACTAATGTTGGTGGCGTTCCGATACCTCCAAATCCGCCGAACATCAACGTACAACCATGCGAGATCGTTTGGAGCGCTTGTTCCAAGCTTCTAACTTTGCCGTCACCTTCGTTCACTCGTGCGTTCTTTCCTGACACCATCATATCTCCTCCGATGTGGATGGGGATGGGGATGGGGAAATCTCCGCCATGACTTCTCGAATGGATTCAGCCAATATCCGCACGAGTTGGTCGATTTCCTCCTCTGAGATGATGAGTGGCGGCGCGACAATAATCGCATCCCCCTCTCCGTCTATTGCACCTGCAGCTGGGTAAACAAGCAACCCTTTCTGAAAAGCGTTCTCAATGATCCGAGATGTAACGCTTAAAGCAGCTGGAAAAGGGCTCTTGTCAGTCCGATTCGCAACAAACTCAATGGCCAGCAGCAATCCCTTGCCTCTCACATCACCAATGATCTCAATTTGCTGTGCTAGTTGTCGCAGCAAGTTCAATAAATAAACGCCTTTGCTTTCTGCAGCACGGACTAATTGATGCTTTTCGATATACGTAAGAACCGCTAATGATACAGCCGCCGATTGCGGATTAGCGCTGTATGTATGGCCAGACATGATGCTTTTGGTTCCTTGCCGAATAGGCTCCATCACATGGTCTTTGACAAGTGTCGCTGCCATTGGCGTATAGCCAGCACTCATACCTTTGCCTAATGCCATGAGATCTGGCTCAACCTCGTAGTGCTCCATACCGAACATAGCACCCGTTCGAGCAATACCTGTCATGACCTCATCAGCGATGAATAAAATGTCATAGAGCTCGCAAATGGCTTTGATCTTCTTGTAGTAGCCTTCTGGAGGTACAATCGCTCCCCCTGCTGCTCCAATAATCGGCTCCGCGATGAACGCGGCGATATGTTCAGCTCCGATCCGCTTAATCGCCGTAGCCAAATCGTCCGCACACGCTAATTGGCAATTCCCAGCGGTTTTACCTAACGGACAGCGGTAGCAATACGGTGGCATCACAACCGGGAAATCTTCTAATAAAGGGATGAATCTTCTTCTCCTCAGCACGTGGCCTGACATCGACAATGCACCGAGCGTGATACCGTGATAACTCATTCGCCTTGAGATCACTTTATTTTTACCGGGTCGCCCCTTCTCCTGCCAGTGCTGTATGGCAATCTTCATCGCCGTTTCTGTCGCTTCCGAACCGCTATTCACAAAGAAGGTCCAATAATCGTTGCCAGGGGCTAACTCACATAACTTCTCTGCCAGTTTCTCAGTGGGCTCGCTTGTAAACTGTGAACGATAGACGAAGGATACCTTGTTCGCTTGCTCGATCATCGCATCAATGATGTCTTGCACCCCGTGCCCTAAACCAGCAGTCACGGCTCCCGAACAGCCGTCGATATAAGTTTGGCCTTGTTCATCGTAGAGATAGATGCCTTTCCCATATTGAATCGTGGGATAATGGTGTTCAATAACCGGCTTGATGACATATTCCCGCTTCATAAGGCACCCCCACAGATCTCTTGCGTGATAACCACCGGCCATTGACCCGGTATCCCTAGCTCAGAATTTATTTGAGAAACAAATTTTTTACTCGCGGTGCTTTTAACAGTTCCTCATAACGAAATGCGGTTCCCAATGCAGAAACATCGTGCCAAACTAACATCTCTTCGATTTGCTGAGCCGTACTCTCTAAGACATAGGTTCGGCAGTTGGTACATTCGAGCGCAGGAATATCTAGGATTTGAACCGCTAGTTTCCCATCAGGCATAATCCAGTAACAATCTTTCGCACTTTCACGGATATCTTCCGTCTCACACCACATGCAATTCATATGCGTACAACCTCCCGAATTCAGCCAGAATATTGGAGTCATGGTACTTTTTTAACGCTTAGTGATTATAATGCAATAAAGATGCCAACATGTTAGCGTGGGTAAAAGCGGAATTGGTTGGCTAAAGATGTGGGTAAAGCTGCAAAAATTTTGGCAGTTGTTTGGTGTTATTTTGCAGGAGATGATAGGTAAAGGGGGAAGCTGGATGCCAAATGATCTGCCAACCTATTCGAATGAAGTTGAGAACGGTAACGACTATAGGATGATGTTTTGCCTTGATTTTATGAACAAAAGGTTGCGCGTAGATGACTATTCAGGAGATATCGATGTTATTTACATGCGAGCGGTCGAAATTGCCAAGACACATGCTTTAACCAAGGTGTTTATCAAATCACATGAAGTGGATTGGCAGACATTTTTATCGAAGGGATGTATGCTGGAAGGTATTTATAAAGGATATTTCAATGGTCGTGATGCTTACTGCATGGCCATATATACTCACCTTACGCGCCGGACTAGCGACTATTGGCTGGAAGAAGATCACATTCTTGAGGGGGTTCTTCTGCTCCCCGTTAAACCTGATCGACCGTTGCTTCCAAGCAGCATGACCATGCGTCTCGCTCAAATGGAGGATGCCATGCAGCTCTCCCAGTTGTACAGCCTCATTTTCCAAACCTACCCGACACCGATGAATGATGCCAAGTATGTGGAGAAAACGATGCGAGAAGGCACGATCTATTATCTTATTGAATCGTCGGGTGAGCTCATAAGCGCCGCTTCCGCGGAGATCAATTCGGTCTATGCGAATGCTGAGATGACGGACTGCGCCACACTTCCCGCTTATCGCAATCAAGGACTTATGCGCCTGCTCATTCATGCATTGGAAGCGGAATTGATTACACGGAATGTGACTTGCGCATATTCCTTATCTAGGGCTCTTTCATTCGGTATGAATGCCGTTTTCTACCAGATGGGATACAGATATTACGGCAGACTTACGAAAAATTGTGATATTTATGATAAATTCGAAGACATGAATTTGTGGGCCAAATCGTTGAAGTGATAGGTTAGCGAATTCGCACCTTCCCTCCGATTATATGCGTTTTCGTCGCATAGAAGACGAAATACCGAGTTCTTCCCGATACTTAGTAATGGTTCTGCGAGAAATGGAGATGCCTTCTCCCTTCATTAAATCAGCCAGCTTTTGATCCGAATGTGGTTTACTGGGGTTCTCGCCACTAATCCACGTCTTGATTCTCGATTTAACATATTCGGAAGAGGCAGAATCCCCGATGTCCGTTTGCAATCTAGAGGGAAAGAAATGTTTCAGTTCGAAGATACCCCAAGGGGTTTGTGCATATTTCCCTGCCGTAGCGCGACTCACGGTAGATTCATGAACACTTAATTTCTCAGCAATCTGCTTTAAGGTCATCGGTTTGAGATAAGCGATTCCATGACTGAAGAATTCATTTTGCTCCTCCACAATGGCTTGCGCTACTCGGAATATAGTCCTTCTTCTTTGTTCCAAACACTTCAGGAAGAACTTCGCGGCATGTAATTTACTTGAGAGAAACTGGGTCACCTCCTTATTGTCGCTATCCAATACAGCCATTCGTTCATAGTACCCATTAACCGAGAGTCGCGATGAAGCTTCTTGATGAAGCCGGACAAAGAATTGCTCACCTACTCGTTCAATTATGACCTCGGGAATAATATAAGGAACTGTTTCAATATGAAAGGCTGCGCCGGGTCTAGGGTTCAATTCCTTAATGACATCAATCGCAGCCTGAATTTCTTGTGTAGAAACTTGAAGTAATGTCGTTAATTTATGAATATGGTAATGGGCAATATCCTTCAAATGGTTCTTAATTAATTCGGATACTATTGGGCAGCCATCCGGTAGCGATTGGACTTGCAAAAGCAAACATTCCCTCAAGTCTCTTGCCCCTATGCCGCGGGGATCCAGACTCTGCAAGATTCGTAATGCATGCTCCACTTGAGCTATCTCCATCCCACACACTTCAGCAATTTCAGGCAAAGTGAATCTCAAATAGCCATTGCGGTCTAGATTTCCAACCATCAATATGACCGTTTGTCGCATAGATGGCGATATGTTTGGGATAAAACCTAACTGCTCCTTTAAATGTCTCTCCAGGGATACCTCGTTCGATGCTATGTGAAGTAAAGGCTCATAGTTGGAATCGGCACTTCTATTTCCACGTAAAAAGGTTGGTGTAAAGTCGTTCGCGCCTCCTTTATTCCCGGCTATTTCCAACACCAGATTATCAGTTACCTCTTGTTGAATAACTTCCATCAATTCCGGAGTCGAGAGCTTGAGGATCCCAATCGCTTTACGGAGTTGAGGCGTTATTCGCATCCTCGCTGCTTGCTGTTGGAACATTCCGTAGCCTGGGCGCATGTGATCACCCCTTTTCCTTATTGCTTCTATATGTATTCATACAGATTTACTTTTAATCAAACTGTGTATATTACTTGAAGGAGCGGACATACTATTTCATGACGGTGACGCAGTGGTGAGGTGTTGTGTCGCAGACAATTTACACAAGGGAATTTGTTATTGAATCCATATGGAGGCGAGGAGATGTGCCGCATACCACTTCCTGTAGTAGAAGTACTGCAATGACGTGATGAGGTAGGTACCTAGCGAAGTAAGGTTCAAAGCAAGAGCTCCATCAATATCGCACCGTCGAAGAGGCTGTCCAACAAGTAGATTCGTCTACTGAAGGGCAGCCTTCTTTATTTCATTTCGTCGGGGTCACATGCAAGGCCAGATAAGGTTATGGCATAACGTAGTCTGGATCAAAACAAGCAATTTAGGCCAAATGTCTTGAAATAACGCCGTGAGATAACGCAATTGCTTCAATTTTGCAATCTGACAAGACAATCAGATGTTTTCATAACGCTGATATAGCAATCGAACTCTCCCCCAATGAGAAGTAATCCTCCCAAACTTTACCACTCCCTCCTACGGACTCAAGGTAGTCTTGCCGAACGAAATATATAGGCACTAACTGAGAAAGTATGAGGATAACCATCATGAGAATGGCTACATATATGTATAAAGGCGCTTATTTCGCGCTGCTTGGTATGATGCTTTTTCAAGCAAATACTGTTCATGCTGAGGAAAATACGGCACCAACCGTATATTTGGACGGTAACCCGATCTCCTTCCAAACACCTCCTGTCATTGAAGCAGGCTATAGCCTCGTGCCGATGCGCGCTCTCTTTGAAGCGGAAGGGGCTACAATCTCTTGGGATGAGAAAACGCGAACGGTAACAGCAGTGAAAGACGATATCACGGTAACGTACGGAATCGGAGACTCGTTTGCCTATAAGAATAAAGAGCGGCTGGAGCTCCCCCTTCCTGGCAAAATTATAGATGGCTCTACCATGATGCCATTGCGTTTTATGAGCGAGGCACTAGGCAATCTTGTCGCATGGCATGACTACTCCCGCTCAATTACAATCTCATCTGTTCATGACAATGAAACCACGATCCAATACGGCGTTAATTTACGCGACACACCAGACAAAGATAACGATACCCACATTGTTCGCATGCTGTCAAAAAACGAAAAAATCCACGTTATTCGTGAAATCAATCCGGAATGGTTAGAAGTTCAAGCACAAGACGGCACAATAGGTTTCATTTCCTCTGCTACGATGTACTCGGATTACACGAATACGTCGATTGCTATGAAGCAGGGGGATGCGATAATTTCTTTCGGGTCCAAATTCCTTGGAACTCCTTACGAGTTCGGCGCTGCTTCAGGTCAAACGAATACCTTCGATTGCTCGTCGTTTGTTCAATACGTTTTTAGTCACGTGTTATCCAAGAATTTGCCTCGTGTCTCCTATGATCAAGCGCTGCAAGGGAAAGAAGTCAAGCTTGACGATCTTCGCAAAGGAGATCTCCTCTTCTTCACAGCACGCGGGCTCGATATTGGACATGTAGGCATTTATGCAGGAAATGGTCGGATTCTTCAAACGTACTCCAAAGAACTTGGCGTTCACTTCACAGCATTCGATGAGAAATGGAAGAAGCGCTTTGTTACGGCTAGGAGAATATTTTAACAAAGCTGCAGGAAGGATAGCGAACGGAAATAGCGCCCTTTTCGGGCGCTATTTCCGTTCAAGCGCTGCCGCGGGTGCCGTTAAGGCCCTTTTCGGGCCTTAAATCCGGCGAAGCCGCAGCTGTGGCTGCGTTCTTGAGGAGATAGCGCCCTTTTGGGGTGCTATCTCCGTTCGCGCGCTGCCGCGGGTGCCGTTAAGGCCCTTTTCGGGCCTTAAATCCGGCGAAGCCGCGGCTATGGCTGCGTTCTTGAGGAGATAGCGCCCTTTTCGGGCGCTATTTCCGTTCGCGCGCTGCCGCGGGTGCCGTTAAGGCCCTTTTCGGGCCTTAAGTCCGGCGAAGCCACAGCTGTAGCTGCGTTCTTGAGGAGATAGCGCCCTTTTCGGGCGCTATCTCCGTTCGCGCGCTGCCGTGGGTGCCGTTAAGGCCCTTTTTGGGCCTTAAGTCCGGCGAAGCCGCAGCTGTGGCTGCGTTCTT
>NZ_LYPB01000076.1:111627-376111 GCF_001653565.1 Paenibacillus oryzisoli | reverse complement strand
GCCACAGCTGTAGCTGCGTTCTTGAGGAGATAGCGCCCTTTTCGGGCGCTATCTCCGTTCGCGCGCTGCCGTGGGTGCCGTTAAGGCCCTTTTTGGGCCTTAAGTCCGGCGAAGCCGCAGCTGTGGCTGCGTTCTTGAGGAGATAGCGCCCTTTTGGGGCGCTATCTCCGTTCCCGCACTGCCGCGGGTGCCGTTAAGGCCCTTTTCGGGCCTTAAATCCGGCGAAGCCGCGCGGTATAGCCGCTTTTCTAAATTAAACTACTACAGCACACAGACTTCCTCAAGTTCCATGACAATATTAGGCAGCTCGTCGTGGAACCCCTGCCAATCTGCGGTCATCTCAGCATCTGTCAAGAGACACGCATCCAGAGATGACATGATGGCATCACGATCCATTTCAATTCCGATAAAAACAATTTGATTAATCCGATCACCATAGGTGTCGTCCCAATGTGGAGGAGTATCACCCTCCTCTTCTAGATAGGCTAGTCTTTCCTCATCAGGTAGCGCTGATATCCAATAGCCCGAAGGACCAAATCGGATAGACGGTCCCGCCTGGCTGAGGCTTTGAGCATACGTATTCCGAGTTGCCAACCACATAATCCCCTTGGATCTGACGATCTCTGCTGGCCAATCTGCCATCCAGGACATCAGTCGCGAGGGCTCGAAAGGGCGAGCTCTTTCATAAACGAACGAAGATATACCATATTCTTCCGTTTCAGGCGTGTGCGCTTCCTTCTCTAATTCTTGTTTCCAATTGGGGGAAGCACTAGCTTCTTCAATGTTGAACAAGTGTGTATTCAAAATTGCCGCAGGATCTATCTGACCGTGCACAGCACGAATAAACTTTGCCCTAGGTTGCAATAGCCGCAGCACACCTTCAAGTTCATTCAACTCCTCGGCCTCCAATCTATCACATTTGTTCAGTATAAGAACATCGCAGAATTCAATCTGATCTATCAGCAGATCAACAACTTCACGCGTATCTTGATCTCCTACTGCTTGACTGCGTTCGAGCAGCGTTTCGCCGGAGAAATAGTCCGTCCAGAATCGGTACGCATCGACAACGGTCACCATGCAGTCCAATCGGCATAACTGGGAAAGATCAATTCCTTGATCTTCGTCTAGATAGGTAAAAGTTTGTGCAACAGGCAACGGTTCACCAACACCCGTAGATTCGATCAGAATGTAATCAAATTTTCTCTCCTTAGCCAGTCGTTCAACTTCCTTCAGCAAATCATCACGCAAGGTGCAACAGATGCAACCGTTGGACATTTCAATTAAGCTTTCTTCCGTACGAGAGAGTCCATTGCCTTGTCTAATGAGGTCCGCATCGATGTTAACGTCGCTTAAGTCATTTACAATGACGGCGACTTTCAAGCCATCTCGATTATGTAGAATATGATTTAATATGGTTGTTTTACCGGCACCTAAATAACCGCTTAGGACTGTCACAGGGATTGTCTGCATGGACGATGTCCCCTTTCATTTAATAGTAATTTTTACTGATATAACCGAAAATAAAAAGCAAACTTCGTTTGCAACTCAGCTATCTATTCATTTAACGCTTTCTTCAATGCTTGAAGGTTGTTCGTCATGACGCTGATGTAATCCAAATTATTCTTCTTATCCTCAGCGGTTAAGCCTTCAAGAGGGTTAAGAACATCCGTACGGGCATTGATTTCCTTGGCAATGGTTGTTGCAACCTTAGGATCAACTAACGTTTCAAAAAAGATCGTTTTCACTTGCTTCTCTTTTGCAAATTGAATGATATCCGCCATTTTGTCCGGTGCAGGCTCTTCTTCTGGGGAAAGACCGGCGATAGGGACTTGCATTAAACCATATTCTTTGGCCAAATAACCAAATGCCGCATGTTGGGTTACGAATTCCTTATGTTGCACAGTTGCAAGCGTATTACGGAACGTTACATCTAGCTCTTTGAGTTTAGCGATATACGTATCAGCGTTTTTCCGATAATCATCTTTATGCATGGGATCGGCCGCAATTAATCCTTGTGCGATCGCTTCTACTTCATGCTGGGCTAGCAATGGGGATAACCAAACGTGAGGATCCAAGTCATGACTATGGCCATGTGCATCTTCTTCCTCTTCCCCCTCTTCGTGCATGCCTTCGATTAAATCAATTCCCTTACTCGCCTCAACAACAACACGCTTCGCATTTGCAGCGCTTTGGAGTGCTTGTTCTGCCCATCCCTCAACGATACCATTGTAAATAAATACATCTGCTTCTTTCACTTTTTTCATATCCTTAGCACTCGGTTCCCAATCATGCGGCTCTGATCCTGCAGGAATTAACGCAATAACATTCGCGTGCTCGCCAGCAACTTGCTTTGTGAATTCATACATCGGATAAAAGCTTGTAACAACATCAAGTTTCCCATCGCTTGAGACAGTGCTGGATGCACATCCTGCCAACAGAATGGTTGATACACTTGCGACAATTAGCGATTTGGTAACTTTTAACATATTCATTGATACAATTCCTCCTAATTGGTTTGAAAATGGGGTGCGGATACCTTCTCTTCTACGATATGGGTATTCGTGGTCTTACGGAATCTCACTACAGCTTTTTGAATACTTAAGCCTAAGATAAGCAAGAACAGAAGTAGGATGGCAATCGTACCTCCTGGTGGCGTACTAAAGGAATATGAAGCGGTAAGACCTGAAAACACACCTAGTACCCCGACTCCCATCGCGATTACAAGTGCAGCAGTAAAACTACGCGCAATGCGTATGGCTAAAGCTGCCGGAAGGACAATGAGGGAAGATACGAGAAGTACCCCAACGATTGGCATTGCTGCCGAAACGATCATCCCGGTTAAGACACTAAAGCCAAGTGAAATCCACTTCACAGGAATGCCGTTCGTTCTTGCGGTATCTTCATCGAACGTGATTTGATACAATTGGCGACGAAATAGAAAGAAGAATAAGCCTCCGATTACTGCAACAATCAGCATGAGGACAAGTTCTGTTTCATTCACAGCCACGACGGACCCGAATAAATACGCAGATAACCCCTTGTTCATGCTGGGACTCAAACTCATGATAATAACAGCTGATGAAAGCCCCCCAATCATGATGATAGCGACCGAAATCTCACTAAAAGATTTGTACGACCGCCTAACGTATTCCACCAGGACGGCACCAAGCGTTGCAACTACAAAGCCGCCTAAAGTCGGATGAATATGGAGAAAAGCACCACCGGCCACGCCAGCTAAAGAAACGTGTGAGAGCATATCAGCCATTAACGCTTGTTGGCGAAGCATCAGGTACACACCTAGTAACGAAGCGATGATGGCAATTAGCCCACCGGCACAAAATGCCCGTTGCATGAAGTCGTAGTGCAGCATCTCCATCCTCCTTCCTCCTTTCGTTCTAGGGCAATGACTCTATGTATGTAGGGAGAGACTTCTTCCAGATGATGAGTGACCATAACCACAGTTCTTCCCATCGTTTTCACTTGAGCATGCATCAGTTGATAGAATCCTAGACGACTTGCATCGTCCATACCTGTCGTTGGCTCATCCAGAACAAGAAGATCTGGCTCCTGTGCCAGTGCTCGAGCAATACAGATCCGCTGCTTCTGCCCCCCTGATAACTCGCCGATTCTACGCTTGCGCATTTCCCACATCCCCATTTGCCTAAGAGCTGTTGCTGTGGCATCGTCATCCACTTTGCGGAGTTTGCTAAACAGTGACACCTTAGGAAATCTACCTGAACGCACAAATTCCCAAATGGTACTTGGAAAACCGCTGTTGAATCCCGCGAGCTGCTGGGAAACATAGCCAACTCGTATTTTCTCCCCTGAAGAATTCGACTGTGCTAGGAAAACTTTACCTTTCCAAGGCTCAATCAAACCTAATAACAGTTTAAGCACGGTTGATTTGGCCGCGCCATTGGGTCCAATAACTGCAACGAATTCTCCAGAATGGATGTCCATTTGTGCATCTTGAATACATGGACTATCCGCATATCCAAACTCTACTTGCTGCATCGAGGCAATTAACATTTTTTCAACTCCTTCTCTATTTATGCGTAAATTTTACGAATACATCATAGAATGAATGGTAGCAAGTTCAACTGTTACGAACTTACCTTATCTTCGCTCAAATCGCATGAAACTAATAGTAAAAATTACGTATTACACCAAGTAATATATCCCGCTTTTGATTCGCTGTCAATATCGTGCTTGCCAGAAATACCAAATTCGCTTATGATTTTAATCGTAAACATTACTTTTAAAAGAACATGTGTATGTAGAAGGAGTCTCCGTCATGCTAAGTCAATTTGATATCTCTACTTTCTTTAACCGCGTTTTTACAATTGACCACTTGCAATCTTTCAAAACCATTTTCATCAGTCTTATCCTTGAAGCCTTACCGTTCATTTTACTTGGCGTCCTGCTTTCATCCTTGCTGCAGACCTTCGTACCCGAGTCAACCATCCGTCGCTTCACCCCTCGAAACCCGGTTCTCGGTATTCTATTCGCTTGCGTATTAGGCATTCTTTTCCCCATGTGTGAGTGTGGTATGATTCCAATTGTTCGAAGACTCATCCTAAAAGGCATGCCCGTATACATCGCCATTGTCTTTATTATCGCTGGCCCTATACTCAATCCAATTGTATTCGCGGCTACACTGATGGCGTTTCGCAATCAACCTTCCATTGCCTACTCCCGAATGGGACTTGCCTTCCTCGTTGTCATCATTATTGGGTTAATTCTCTATCGACTAATAAAGAGAATTCCTTTGAGATTAAGTCACAATCCTACCCTTGAGAATCCTGTACATAATGTCCAAGACAACCATCATCTGGTCCATCACCATCACCATGAGCATGACCATCATGATCACAAACACCATCACCACAATAGTAGTTCCAGTAAAGTGATGACATTTTTCGTACATAGTTCAAGCGAGTTTTTTGAAATGGGTAAATTTCTTGTCTTTGGCGCACTACTCACCGCACTCATTCAAGTGTTCATGCAACGCGAGAGCCTGCTTGCCATTGGGCAAGGCCCCCTCTCTTCTCACTTTTTCATGATGGGCTTGGCGTATATACTTTCCATCTGTTCAACTTCAGACGCCTTCGTCGCATCCTCTTTCCAAACTTCGTTTACATCGGGTTCCTTACTAACATTCCTTGTCTTTGGACCTATGTTGGATTTCAAAAGTACACTCATGTTGCTATCCGTGTTTAAAATCAGATTCGTATTACTTCTCGCATTATTAATCTCCGTCACAGTTCTCTTATGCTCACTGCTTTGGGAATACATTATCTAAGAAATTTCTAGGAGGGATTCGTTTGAATCACACGCGCAAAACCAGCTATCATCATTTTTTTCGCACACTAATTTTACTAGGGTTCTCTAGCTATATTGTTGTTCTATCCAAATCAGATTCACTACAGTTATATATCGCACCGCGTATGATGATCTACGTCCAGATCGCTTCCGTCGTATTGTACATTATCGCTTGTTTTCAAGGGTTCCTGGCACTGCGTGCCTATTGGGGGAAGCCAGTAGACTGTGAATGCAATCCACCCGTTCCGCGTTCAATTCTCCGCACGATATTGGCCTATGGGCTGCTCATTCTACCATTGTTGATCGGGTTTCTTTTACCAGACACCGCTCTAAATAGCACCATGGTCGCGGCTAAAGGGATGAATCTTTCCCCAGCCCCAACGAATATGACGACGCCACGTGCCCAGTCGTATAATTTGCCAAGTTTCCCTAAACCGGCCACAAGCAGCCAAACCATGCAAGCCGATCAAGCACAAGCTGTGCCAACGGTTCAAACCAACTCTGAAATCGAACAACTCTTTCAGTCACCGGACGAGTGGAACGAAGACTTTGCCAAAATGGGTATCATTCTATATCAAAAGGATCGTATTCTTGTACAACCCGATATCTACATGGAGATCTTGTCGACGATTGATCTTTTTCAGGATAACTTTATCGGAAAGGAAATCGAATTAACAGGATTTGTATATCGGGAAGAGGATAAAATGAGGGCAGATCAAATCGTAGTTGGCCGATTCGCGGTAAGTTGCTGCTCTGCGGATGCTTCTCCTTACGGCGTCATGGTGGAATTCCCCACAGCGCTTAACTACCCGCAAGATATGTGGGTGAAAGTTACAGGAACCATTCAGCATGGTCATTATAATGGCAATGACATTTTCAAAATAAAAGCCGCAAAAATCGAGAAAATCGAAGCCCCAAGTTCGCCATATGTCTATCCTAATTTCGAACCACTGACCGTATTAAAGTCGTTGAACCCATAAAGAGCTGCTCAAAGTTAATCTTTGAACAGCTCATCTAGAATCATTTGTCTATGGTCAAGAAATCGTTTGGTTATCATATAGTGAAGGGTTTCCTCGTATTGAATGTCACTGATCGGTTGCTCATCGAAATTAAGAATATGCGCATCTGGATAACCAAGCAATATGGGAGAATGCGTAGCGATAATGAACTGAGCTTCCTTCTCCAAATCTTTAATAACTCGTAATAAGGCCAATTGTCTTGCTGGTGACAAGGCTGCTTCTGGTTCATCTAGTAAATAAATCGCCTTTTTCCCAAAGCGATGCTTGAATAGGGAGAGAAACGCTTCACCATGCGATTGCTCATGTAAGGAGCGGCCACCGTAATAGGGCAAACTTTCAGGCATCGTGTCCAAATAGCTGGCAAAGTTATAGAAGGTTTCTGCTCGGAGAAAAAATCCATTCGTAATTTTCGGCAACCAAGACAACCGCAAGTGTTCTCCCAGCGTAGAATGAGATGCGTCGACGTCATACATATTGTTTCTCCCACCACTCGCTGTGTTAAACCCGCATTGGTAGGCGATGGCTTCAAGAATCGTTGATTTGCCGGAACCATTCTCTCCAACGAAAAAAGTCACATTCTTCTGAAACGAAATCGAAGTTAACGATTGGATGGCTGGTATCGAAAATGGATACTTATCAGGATCGAAATGTTCATTCTTCTGAACTTCAAGTCTTCTCAAATACACGTTACTTCAACTCCCTTAGAAATTTCGAGTATAGTTCTATTCTAAGGGTTTCATACGGGAAGTAAAGTTTCACAGAAAACCGTACTCATCAGATTCCTCAGTCTCCATGATTTAGTTCGGAGATTTCGAACTAATCGAGTAAAGCAAATAAGCTAACCTGCATGTATGCAGCTTAGCCTTCATCGCCTCAAAGTTGGATGGTCTTCGTAGCCACATTGTCGCAAAATTCCTTGTCATGCTCTACAAATAGGAGTGTTGGCGCATATTCAAGCAATAACTCTTCGATCTGCATGCGCGAAATCACATCAATAAAATTGAGCGGCTCATCCCAAATGTGCAGATGGACTTTCTCGCTTAGACTTTTTGCAATCAGCACTTTCTTCTTCTGACCGCCGCTAAACGAAGAAATGTCTTTTTCAAACTGTATCCGAGCAAAGTCCAACTTTCGTAATATCGCTTTAAATAGGCTCTGGTCAATGCCATTCATTTTCGCGTAGTCTGTTAAATTCCCATGTAAATGCGAGGTATCCTGGGAGACGTAAGATATTTGAAGTTGGCTCCCTTTTCGGTAAGTCCCTGTATAGTCAATGTGCTCTCCACAGAGCAACTTAATAATACTGGATTTACCTGAGCCATTTTTACCAGTTAAAGCGATCCGCTCACCTTGTTCAATTGTAAAACTAACATCTCGACAGACTATTTTCTCACCATAATGGATTGAGACGTGTTCCAGAGCAGCAAGTTGGCTCTTGTGGTAAGCCAGTTGGGTAATTTTGAGGTCTTCAGCACTTTCAATGTTTTTGAGAAGCTTAGACCTCTCATCAATAGCTGATTCTTGTCTTTGCTCAATGGATTTGGAGCGTTTCATCATCTTCGCAGCCTTGTGACCTATATACCCCTTATCTACCTTAGAACCCGAATTTCTAGTTCCATTCTTCGTCTTCTCAACTTCATGAGACCAATTGCTCGTTCGTTTAGCCGCATCGGATAATCGTTTGATATCCTTCCTCAACTTCTCATTTTCCGCGAGCTCATAGTGATCTTGCCTCTGTTTATTTTCCCACCAATCGGAGAAATTACCCTTTTGAATTTCAATATTTGTCAGATTAATCGATAGGATATGGTCTACGCAATTATCTAGAAATGCTCTGTCGTGAGACACTAGGATGTAACCATTCTTCGTATTGAGATAATCACTAACCAGCTTTCTAGCATCCATATCAAGATGATTGGTGGGCTCATCAATTAGTAAGAAGCTGTTCTCTTTTAGAAATAAAGCAGCCAATAACACTTTCGTTTGCTCACCGTTTGACAATGTCTCGAATGGGCGATACAGAACGTCCTCCGACACCTTTAGGATGGAGAGCTCTCGCATGAGTTCCCATTGATGATAATCGGGCAAAATACCATTGATAATATCCAGTGTTTGATCTTGTTTGTTGCTAACTAGAAAAGGGAAATACTCAAAGCTGACATTCGCAGAAATATGCCCGCTGTATTCATATTTACCAAGTAATAAGCCTAGAAAAGTAGTCTTCCCTCTTCCGTTTCTTCCTGTAAAGCCTAATTTCCAATCCGTATCGATTTGAAAATTAACATCTTCAAAAATGTTATCGTAACTGCCATCATAGGCAAACGTTAAGTTTGAAACATTGATTAATGACATGTTGAAATCCTCCTGTACCCTGCGTAACGCATGAGTTCATCATAGCATAATAGGATTTACTAATTCGAAGGAAAGGATAACTATAGCTAATTTCCCCTGCCCTTCTGACCTATAATCTCGTATATACTGTTGTTTACATTCAGTTTAAATATGTACGCTACAATCACCTCATCAATTGTTATTTAGGAGGAATTACTTTGGATTCTTTGCAAAGAAAAGGAATAGCGCAAGAAGGCATCTGGGCAGTCGAAGCGCAAGGACTTGTCAAAACTTTCGGGGAAAATCGCGCGGTAGATGGCGTGAACTTGAAAGTGAAAGCCGGAACCATTTATGGGGTTCTCGGCCCGAACGGGGCTGGGAAAACAACTACAATCAATATGTTGGCAACGCTTCTTCGACCTGATGCAGGGTCTGCCAAAATCTTTGGCTACGATGTTGTGAAAGAGTCACAAATCGTCCGCCAACTGATCGGAGTAACTGGGCAATACGCCTCCGTTGACGAATCGTTAAGCGCAACAGAGAACTTAATGATTTTCTCCCGTCTCCTTGGGTTAAGCCGCAAAGAAGCACGTCAAAAGTCAGACGAATTACTTGAAGAATTCGGATTAACAGAGGCAGCCAAGCGACCGTTGAAGAATTTCTCAGGTGGTATGAGACGCCGACTGGATCTCGCCGCGAGCCTTATTGCGCAGCCGCCTCTTATCTTCCTAGACGAACCGACGACGGGGTTAGACCCTCGTACGCGTGCTCAGATGTGGGATACGATTCGACGACTAGTTGATACAGGATCAACAATATTGCTCACAACGCAATATCTGGAAGAAGCCGACCAGCTTGCAGACCGCATAGCAGTCATCGATCGTGGGCGCGTCGTCGCCGAAGGAACAGTTGATGAGCTTAAGGCTTCTGTCGGTACTTCTTCCTTGCAGCTTAGCGTCCAGAACCCTTCAGATACCGAACAAGCTCGGAGAACCGTTGAACAAGTGCTCAAGGTGACTGCAACGGTTGTATCTGGTAAGATATCAGCTCCGATGGCGAATGCTGATCGTGTAACGGACCTGCTGATCTCCCTCCGTGAATCAGGCATACACTTGGCCGAGATGAGTGTACAGAAGCCCACCTTAGATGAAGTATTCTTAACCATTACAGGTCATGGCGTTCAAGAGCACGATGCTGACACATCAACTGGAACAAGTACCAAACAGGAGGCAAGAGTATGAGTACATCCATTAAACCCGTTTCCGAACGCCATCTAAAAAATCACACCAGCTTGCGTCAAACCATACGCAATTCCCTGACAATGGCCTTTCGCGGCCTGCTGAAAATCCGTCGCACACCTGAGCAATTGTTTGATGTCACGCTTCAACCCATCATCTTTACGCTAATGTTTACTTATATTTTCGGCGGAGCCATCTCAGGCGATGTCGTGAGTTATTTGCCTGTCATCATTCCAGGTATTCTAGTTCAAACCGTAATCACAACATCCATCGTAACCGGCGTCCAGCTCCGAGAGGATATGGATAAAGGCGTCTTCGACCGATTCAAATCATTGCCTATTGCGCGTATAGCGCCGCTTGCTGGCGCCTTATTGGCCGATACAATCCGCTATACCATCGCAACAGTACTTACCTTCTCCATGGGATTCATCATGGGGTATCGACCAGAAGGCGGTTTGGCCAATGTGGCGATCGCAGCACTCCTCGTCATTTTCTGCTCATGGGCAATCAGTTGGATTTTCGCATTCTTCGGCGTCATCGCACGCACTGCTTCCAGTGTTCAGGGGATTTCAATGCTCGTCCTGTTTCCACTAACGTTCTTATCCAATGCTTTCGTTCCAGTAGACACAATGCCTAATTGGCTGCAATGGTTTGTTAAAATCAACCCCATCTCACACCTTGTCTCAGCCGTTCGTGAATTAGCTAATCAGGGTACGGTAGGATGGGATCTCACGATCTCGCTCTTTGGGGCTATCGTCATTGTCGCTATTTTTGCACCTATTACGGTTATTGCTTATATGCGCCGGACGTAACAATAGAATGAGGCTGATCTCAAGTAGGGAACTACTAAGATCAGCCTTTTTTCGTACCTATGGCATTATACAATCATTGAACACGAATCAGTACTTTCCCAATGTGCCCTCCTTCTCCAAAGTAACGAAACGCCTCAGCTGCTTGACCTAATGGAAACTGGCGATCAATGACAGGTACTAGTTTGTTGGCCTGCCATAGTGACATCAATTCCTCTTGATCCAAATGATTGGGTTTGTGCATTAAGAGTCCCAACTTCTTCTTACTGAACAAGGAAATCATTGGACCCATGAGCATGATCTGAAATATTCGGGGCATTGTACCTCCTACCATTACATAATGACCATTTGGCTTTAAGGCACGTTTGTAGTCGAATATTGAGCGATTCCCTACTACATCAAGAATGAAGTCATACTTTTGCCCATTAGCGGTGTAATCGCTCTTCGTATAATCCATAACATAATCCGCACCTAGGGATTGAAGTTGCGGCAGTTTCGATGCACGGTCCACTGCAGTCACTTCTGCGCCAACTAATTTGGCTAGTTGAATTGCAAACGTCCCCACACCGCCGCCTGCGCCATTGATTAATACTTTATTGCCTTCTTGTATTAGTCCTCTTGTACGGAGACCTTGCAAGGCAAGAACTGCAGCTTGGGGAATAGCCGCGGCTTCCTCATAGGAGATAAGAGCTGGTTTCAGCGATACTGTCCCCTCTGATGCACATACATACTCTGCAAATCCGCCCCAACTACTCCCTGAAATATCACCGAATACGTCATCACCCGGAGCAAACTTCCTGACTGCCTTCCCTACTGCTTCAACTCGCCCTGCAATATCTGCTCCGAGAATGGCGTATCTTGGCTTGCGGAAGGCGCCTATGCGCACTAAGAACGGAGTGCCTCGCAATAGATCCCAATCCCATGAATTAAGGGATGCCGCGTGAACTTTAATCAGTACTTCATGATCTTTAGGATGCGGTTTTTCCATTTCTGTATACGTAAGTTCATTTGGACCCCCATATTTCGTATAAATTACTGCTTTCACAACTAGATCTCCTCCCCGTACAACTCATCCATATACTCCACCTGCGAGATCGTTAACGCATCTCTAGGTATAAACTATTTAGCTTCCACAAGGGGGAAATTGGCGTAGGTATTTTGAAAAGTGACATCCCAAATACTTGGACCTTTTAATTCTAATAATAGATAATCATTGATCAACTCTTTATGACTATTCGCGGCATATTGATAGGACTGATAGGAAATAAATACTTCACCTGCCGAATTCATGACTTCTTCCAACTCCACGGAATCTGAATCCGATGAGGACGACTTTATGAAGGCATACGTTCGCTCATCGAATGTGTGAAATTCTTTTAGCCACCCTGGCTGCTTCAATAATCCTTGCGCCCATTCCTTTACATCCTCGGGTGCTTCTGCGAGCGAAATCAACGAATAGATCTCATGAATTTGATCTCCTTGTGGCATATAGTCCATAAAAGAACTTATCAGCCAGATCCCATCATGCAAATAATCTTTTTTCATATAAACCATGTAGGCTTGTTGGTTACTAGTTGTAATGAGCAAAGAACGTGGGTTTACAGATTGACTTATGGTTTGATATGATGTGATTTCCTGTTGTAATCGCGACTCGACAAACATTTGCAGAACCTTACTATAGTCCTTATTATCGGGATTTGCTTGCATCTCTTTTAACTGATCTTCTGTATAGTCGTAACCTTCAGTACTATCATGCACTCTTGATAAAATGCGCAATAAAGTATCTCTGTCCTTCAAATTTGAATGAGTCTTAGCTGGGCTTAGGGTTGCTTTACTCTCCTCTGTAGATGAAGGAGTTGGTTCTATCGTGATTTCCGCTGCCGGCTTTTTCGTAAACTTTGCCATCGAGTACCCACATCCTAGGCCTACGAACAACACACTTAGTAGGATAATTCGAATATTTTTTGTCATCAGGATTCATTTCACACTCCTCGCGGTTACATTCATTCAACAGGATCACTAATAATTCAATTAGACGTGAGCTGCTTCGGAATGTTCTGTGTGAAATGAGAATATTGGGAATTTATTTACAAACCTTTCCTGTTCTAATGTTACAAAAAATCAAACGTTTCATGTTTCCATTTATTACACGGGTCAATTGTGCACTTTTGAGGTCGGATTTATGGTTTAATTAAATAGTGAAAGTAATTTGGGATGAAAAGGAGCGAAACAAAGTGGAAATTAAATCGTTTTTACTACCTAAAGATAAAGTCTCTTACCTGACGACATCAGCTACCATGAAGGAAGCGATAGAGCGTCTGGAAGCCTGTCATTATACAGCGATTCCAATTATCGATGAGGAAGGGAAATATGTTGGCACTTTATCCGAAGGAGATTTATTATGGAAACTGAAGTGCACGCCCGGCCTGTCCTTCGTTAACATGGATGAAGTAACTGTAACCAACATTCGAAAACGAATTTATAACGAGTGCGTTGCCATCGATGCACATATGGAAGATATGTTAGCACTAGCTGCTGACCAGAACTTTGTTCCCGTTGTAGATCAAGATCGCGTTTTCCTAGGTATCATTCGACGCAAGGACATTATTGAATATTATACAAGAAACATTACGGATTAATCGTTTAAGTTTCATCATTAAGTAGAGTATAAGAGAAGGGTTTCGCTTTTCTTACCCTCTGCTTTTTCTCTTCCCCCAAGGCTTAAATATCGATAGGAGATACATCGCGATTAATGAAAGTAATTGAAGACCGATTCCAATAAATAACCAGAACATATTGGAAACGTATGCACCTTGATACGCACTCTCTGCACCTACATCGGTCATTAATGATATCCCCTTTAATGTCCAAATGTACATGCCGATAGGTCCAATAATGACCGCGACTACAGTAAGCACTTCTTTGGCGATAATCCAATTGTATTTAGCCAAACCCCAATGGGTCCCCAGCGATAATAGCACACCTGTCACAATGGTCCCGATCACCGATGCTCGAACTGAGGTTCCAGCTAACACATGCATCGCCTTGTAACAGGAAAGGATTAACCCCGAATCACTGCTGCTCGCGACTGTAATACTCAGTATGAGAAACGTCACACAGGTTCCTAGCATAATCGCGGCAAATACAATATGTAAGCTCAACATCCATTTTTTCTTTGTCATAGAGAACGTTTTCATAACATCAGAATCTCCCCCTGCTATCTTCTTACCTCTAAGATAATCAATGGAAGTTAACTCCTTATTAAGCAATTCTTAAATAATCATAAACCGCTTCGCAGCAGGTAGAATTCCAGTTGAACTATTGTAATATCACACCTCTTGCACACTTCTTCCTCTCATATGACTAACAAATAGAAGAACTAAGGGAAGTCCTACGATGAAAATAGGGAAAATATAGGCAGTCCAGACGATGTTCGCATAATCTAATATCCCAAAAATGTTTGCAGGTATGAGTGAAATAGCGAAAATAATGAGTGCAGTAAGAGCGATCATTCTTCGCCAATTCTTAACTCCGAATAATTGAGCAGTTCCATAACTGTTGATGAACAAATAAATTGACAACTTGACTAAAACGCAAAAAATCCAGATGAACACAATCCAGACATCCATGTTTTGAATAAAATCCAAATAATTAATAAAGCGTACCATGGCAAAATAGGGAAAGTACATGGTTGATCCGATATGTATCCCGAATGTTGAAATAACCATCATGGTCGCAATAATTGCGAGCAGCGATGGAATGCAAATGGACAAGAGTATCGGTTTGAGCAGCTTTTCCGGCTTAGCAATAAATGGCGTTAACATCATAATCATCATTGATTCTCCAAGAAAAGAAGCATTCACGAAAGATCCCTTAATAATCAGTATCGCACCAGAATCCGCATAGATCGGCAGCAGCAGGGCTAGATGCAAATTGGGGATATTTAAGGCAAACGTAATTACAATGCCAATTAGAATCAAGGGGCCAGCCAACTCACTGAAACGGGCAATCGCTTCAACACTGCCTGCGAAGGTAATGTATATCATCGCCGCCATCATCAATGCTGAGATACTCCATACAGGTGTATCGTGAAAAAGAATCTGCTTAATAAATAATGAAAAAATACGTAAGATATCCGCACATACCGAATACCATACCAGAATATACAACAGACTAATCAGTTTTCCAATCCACTTCCCGAAAAGCCCCTGAGCAAACTCCACCAACGTTTGTGTGGCGTGCCTCTGACTTACTCGCACGATAATATACGTGACGAACACGCCAATTAAACCCGCAACCGCAAGCGAGATCCACGCGTCTTGTTTTGCAATCTCTATCGTAGGCGAAATCGTCAACCAGATTGACATTGAAATTTCTAATGTGGTAAATATCCAAAATAGCTGCCAGGTTGAAATTTTCATTCTTTTCCTCCTTTCCTAATGATTCGCTTGCGGATATCTCCCGTACTCTGAATATTCAACTTCACCGTAACGGCGACTTCAATTGTAGGAAATATGTCATCCCATTGCTCTCGAATTCCTTTCCATTGATAGGGATGTTCGCGATGAAATTCTTCGCCGATTCCGAACACATCCTGTCCAAACTGAGACTGTATATTCTCTATGGTTTCTTCTACTCGCTTGGCTTTAATTGTATTCAGCTTTTTCTCTAAGTGCAGACGATCCCTAGATACGGATAGATCAATATCCGTGTTATTTTCAAGTACTCTACCAGTTCCTATTAATTTGATATAAGCCTTAAATTTGTTCCCTTCATAGCTAGTTCGGATGGTTTGTTTTAGATTTGATTCATATAAAGCTATGCTTCCTTCCTCAATCTCTTCAGTCACGAATTGATTTTTCAATACACCTTTTACCCAAAATAATTCAAGAGATTCTCTTCCACTCACTTCGCCAACCATTTGTAATTTCTTATTAAAGATTGCGACGGATCTGACATTAAATATTTTGTCTTTCTCTTGGTTATTCATCGGGGAAATCTCAACCATAGGCATGGCTGGGCGGATTCCATCTCGCCGCGCATCAATTAATACATCACGCAGAGCAGTGTCCCCTAAGCGACAATAACGATCTTGATCCACTGCTACGATGGAAGAAAATTGATTGAAAGGAGAGTTAATATTCAATAATTCCTTTCCTTCTCCATTATTCACCACGAAAATATCTGTTCGCAACCGTGTATCCGTATTTCTTGTGAATTGATCCATAATATCGATGAGCCCTTGCCGTGCCAACTTTTCTCCGACAAAAATAGATCTGCGATGCCCTAAGAATACTTTACGGGGCAGCTTGTCTTGAATTTGCTGCGTCAAATCAACGATGGACGAACCTGTTGCCGTAAGTACAATGTTTGCCCTTTCATTCTTTCCCCCGCCACCTCGGATGCTCCTGAAATCAGCAGGAACTGCGATCTGAGCGCTTTTCTGAAGCTTCCCATTTTCCGTTATGTCTAGAGCTGTTCCAATCCAGAAGGCGTAATCGTTTATTTCATTTCGATCCCAGCAACCAGAGAGAAGTAGAAGCAGTACTACAAAAATAATGAAACCACTTATTTTCTTCATTGTTTTCGTAGTGCTGAAACGTATCGTTTATTCATCCGAATCAGCGTATCCTTCCAGAAATTTGAACCAATTGGTGCCAGCGGTGCTAAATATGGCATGCCGAAGGACTTGAGTGTCACAAGATGAATCAGGATAAATATAATACCAATCGCAATTCCATACAGTCCTAAGACTCCACCTGAAATGAGAAGAGGAAAACGCAGAATTCGAAAAGGCAATGCCAAACTATAGCTAGGAAAGGCGAACGATGCAATTCCGGTACCAGCGACAATCATCACGATAGGGGCGGAAATAAAGCCAGCTTGAACGGCTGCTTCCCCAATTACTAACGCCCCTACGATACTCACAGCTGAACCGATGGCTTTGGGCAGACGAAGTCCTGCTTCACGTAAGCCTTCGAACATTAGCTCCATCAACAAAGTCTCAATCACGGATGGGAATGGAATGCCTTCTCGAGAAGCTGATATGCTGAGCATCAAGGTAAGTGGGATCATTTGCGGATGAAATGTCGTCAGAGCAACATAAATGGAAGGAAGTAAACAAGACATTATAGCCAAAAGGAACCGCAATAGTCGGACAGATGAGACGTATAAGAAGCGTTCATAGTGGTCTTCCGCCGCTTGAAACCCAGCCCAGAATGTCATTGGCAACAGCAGCGCATTAGGTGAACCGTCAACGATAATTGCCACTCTTCCTGCCAATAAACTCGCGGAAACGGTATCTGGACGTTCTGTATTTTGAATTTGCGGAAAAAGAGACAAGGTTTTATCTTCGATAAATTCTTCGATATAACCTGAATCCAGAAGTTGATCGGTTCGAAACGATTGAAGTCTTGACCTAACTTCTTCCAGCAATTCAGGTTTCACTATATCTTCAACGTAAGCAACGACAAACGAGGTATTCGTCAACTCACCCGCCTGATGCGTTTCAAATTTAAGTTTTGAGTGACTAATTTTTCTTCGTATCATACTTAAATTGGTTTTTAAATCTTCGGTGAATCCCTCACGAGGGCCTCGTATGGATGCCTCATTAGAAGGTTCATTGATCGCACGTTGTTTGAAAGCACTTATATCTGCCAAATAGGCGAAAGCTTCTCCATCAATAAAGATGACCGTACAACCTTTAAGGACTTTTGCAACAATTTCTGAGAAGTTTATGGCCCTATCATACTGTGTCAGTCGATCCACATCACGGCTTATCATACATGCTGAAATAATCTGTTCCAATTTGCCCGAATCCGTTAATTCATCAATATATACAAGTAGAACTTTGATGTGATCAGATAGTTGTAACGGTCTAAATACGACATCAGCACAGTTATGGAAAATGGACTGCAACGCATCCTGATTGACTTGTATGGTTTCGCTCACATTCACAGGTAGACTTGGCACTGCACCTTCCTCCCTTTCCATAAATTTCTTAAAATATTATGCGCGTTTGCATGTTTCCTTATTCGAGCACGATGAAGAGAAGCATTGCTGAGGGTCTGCATTTATATGGTTGCTTCTGTGAAATTTTGTTTATTATGTTTGATTTATAAGAACTAATGTTCTATAATTACAGGAATAGAATGTCAATTCCTTGGAAGGAAATAGTAATTCTTGATCGAATAACTACGAAGATGATCAGAAATTAAATTTATTTACTTAAGGAGATCCAACTATGGAAAAAAACAAAGTACTACGCATGGACAATGTTGGCATCGTCGTAGAATCCCTTGATAACGCAATCTCTTTCTTCGAGGAGATCGGATTGAAGCTCGAAGGGCGAGCTACGATTGAAGGTAATTGGGCTGGTCGCGTAACTGGTCTAGGCTCACAGAATGTCGAGATTGCTATGATGGTTACCCCAGATGGCCACAGTCGAATTGAACTTTCGCGATTTCTCACCCCACCTACGATCTCAGATCACCGAACTGCTCCTGTAAATTCCCTTGGTTATCTACGCGTAATGTTCGCTGTTACAGACATTGACGAATTGGTATCCAGACTGACTAAGCGCGGCGCTCAGCTCGTTGGCGAAATCGTTCAGTACGAGAATTCGTATAGGCTCTGCTACATTCGTGGAGACGAAGGAATTCTCATCGGTTTTGCGGAACAACTTGGCAACAAATAAGTGAATGGTAAAAACCGCCTCATCAAAGAGGCGGTCTTCATCGCAATTGGTTATACTTCCCCTCAACTTTCTTCCCCAAGCCTAGTCCAATCAAATAGAACACCCATAGCTGAACTTCGATTGTGAACCAGTAAATCGTATGCCTGCGGTGCATCTAGTGGGGAGAAGCGGTGTGTGATTAAAGGTGTGACATCCATTCTTCCTTGCAAGAGATACGTTAGGAACAAATCTGCCATCTCCGGATGTTGCCATCCTTTATAATTCATAAGCGCATGTATGCCTAGGATGGAGACAGAGTTGGAAACTACATTGCGACCCATTCCCTGCACGGATGGCGTTGCGGTATCTCCCAATAAAATAACCCGTCCCAGCGGTTTAACCAGCTGAGTAGCTTGTGCTAATACAGCAGGATGCCCAGTAATATCGAAGACGACATCTAGCATCTTGCCCTTAGTCTGCTTCTCAATATGCTCCTTGGCTGTACCGGCGTCCATTGCCAACCGATGAATGCCAGGCCGATCTTGTACTAGCTGGACGCGGCTCTCTGCTGGGTCCATTGCGTAGATTTCTTTGGCACCGGACAAATACAGATATTGCGTGACCAATTGACCAAGCAACCCAAGTCCAATCACGCCAACAGTTTCCCCTAGAAACAGCTCCGCTCTTCTCACGCCAAGCTGTGTTGTTTTGGACAAATTGACCCAAGCACCCTCTTCTGAACTTATCTCCTTCGGCAGAAGTACAGCATGAGAGGCATCCTTTTTGAAGAATTGCGTGTGAGCGTTTTCAACGAAGACACGATCACCTTTCTGAAGGTGCTGTACATTCGCCCCCACTTCCATAACTTCTGCCACCATGGAATAGCCGGGATGAAACGGATACTGCACCCAGCTTGACCAATTGGTATCTGGATCAAAGACGCCTCTCAGGCACTGAAGTTCTGTTCCTGTGCTTATCAGCGAGGTGATCGCTGCGCATAAAATCTCAGTTTGACCGAGCGCAGCATCAAAAGATTTTTTAATGACCTCCACCTTCTGCTTTTCAGTAAAAACAATGCTGACTGTTTCCAATGACATTACCTCCTTAGTTGGGAACTTTTTCCCTTGAGATAAGTGTAGAGCGTGACGCTTATGGAAAACAGAGCAAACATTTGCTGAAATTTAACACTTATACAGGTTCAACACCTTAATGCATTCTATTAAATAGTTCTTTGTATTGTCGGGGGGAAATACCTGAATATTTCTTAAAAAGTCGTGTAAAGGTTTGAATGTCGTTAAAATTCAGCAGTTCACTAATTTCTGTAATCGTCATTTCTCGCATTTCGAGCAGTGACTTGGCTTTTGCAATTTTAATTTCCCGGTGAAGTAGAATTGGGGATTTGCCAAACATGGCTTTGAAATGATTGCTGACGTAAGTTGGATTCATGTGCAGGTCGGCAGCCAAATCAGCAAGGGTAAACGATGCTTCCGGTTGATTTACAATTTTCAGCAAGATGGAGAAGAAATTATGAGAAGGCTGGTTCTCGATAGCTGGCATGACGCTTCCCAAGGCATTATCCAGCAGTAAATATAGTAATTCTAGCGACTTTGCCTTTTGTAAAATGACATTGGGTAAGTGGCCTACCCTAGACATGGATAGCATGAGTTCGTCAAAAACTTCCTCAAATTTAATATGATTTTTAAGTGAATATATGTACGGGATTTGAAGAAAAGGTAGAACATCGATCACACGATGAATGGTATACGTAAAGTGCCACCATAGGAATTCCGTTTCTTCATCGCTATCTTTATACTGATCATGCTTGAGATGAGGTGGGATAAAAATAACCGTTCCCGGTTTCAGATGGTAAACTTTGTCCTCCACTTTTAACTTGGCAGAACCTTTTCTTATATAGGTCATCATGTAAAATTCTTCTAAAGTACGATTGCGATAGTTCATCTCCACTCGGTTATGGCTATCAAATTTGAGAATGTTCAAATCGGCTGTTTCTAGTAGTGCGGAGATCACATCTGTTTGCACCTGTGCCACTTCCTTCATTCGGACTTTATTGCGAATACCAGCTTGATATCAAACCATTACTTTACAAATATCTCCATGGCTCAATAAGTATCTCTTTAAGCATACCTTACACGCTGTAGAAAAATAAACTCTAAATTAAATAGCAGCAGCCAAGAACTGAAAGTCTCTTGGCTGCAATTTCGCTAGATACTGTGTTTGAGAAACGCTTTTCATCATCTGCTTAATTTTGTGAATTTTTCGTAACGTATGATTTTGCGAAACATCCGCTTATCGGAAAGGGCATTAAAAATATATTTATCTGGCTGTGTGTTCACCTCTATGATCCAAGGCTTCATCTCTTTATCAATGCCTACATCAACCCCATACGACATAAATTTCGGAAAAACTCCACTCATATGTTTACTGATTTTAATTCCTAGCTCCTTAAGCGATTCAATATAGGCAACCTGCTCCTCTTTCGTCATAAAAGGGGAAAGTAACTTGCCAGCAGGCATCGGCCTTCCCCCGCTATGGTAGTTGGTCACGATCTTATTAGGCAAGGCCAATCGTCCCACGATTCCAGTTACCTCCCAATTACGTTGCCGGTTTCTCTGAACCATAATTCGCAGATCAAACGGAAGTGCCTTATAGCGGAGCAAGGGGATGCCCTTCTGCACCAAGTAGACTTTCTTTCTTTTTGCTTTCTGGAAAGCAGCATACATTCCCTTAAAGGTTGTGAATGAACGAAGCCGCGTGCCGTTCTCCAACCGATATTGGGCATCTGTAAGAGACATTTTAAAAATACCATACCCTCCTGTACCATTACTCGGCTTTAGATAGACGACGTGATACTTTTCCAGCATCCCTTCCACATTTGCTTTGGTTGCAAGGGCTGTTGGCGGCAGATTAAGAGCTAGTTCCTCGTTCGTTAATAGTGCTTTATATTTGCCTAACTTATTATTCCAGTACACCCTGCCTTCACCCCAAAGATCAGAATCATTCCTTTTAGTAATATGAAGAACTGTGATTGATTGTTTGGACGCCACAACGATATTCTTAACCTGGCACAACCCGAAAAACTTTTTTCTTACCTATGTTTTGCAAAATGCGTGTTGGCACATTGGATATCTTCGACACATCCGTTATTCCATTTTCATCTTTCGATAAGGTTAACATTAAAATTGATCCTTGCAGTCTAGCCCTATGCTTGGGAAGTTCAGTTGATACAAAATTTCCTAGAGAAGACGCTGCTACACGATTTCTAGTGTGTCCGTCGATGTCCTTCACTTGATACATTCTTATCGGATGCAGTACATGGGGATGCGCTCCCAGTACGACGTTCACACCCTGCTTGAACAATACCTGCATGAGCTGAATTTGGCTGCGGTCGGGATAGGGTCGAAATTCTTTTCCAAAATGTAGGCAGGCGATGATAAAATCTGTTCTACTTTTCAAGTTGCGCACGTCCGCTATTATTTTTTTCTGATAGAGCCGATTGACTAACCACGGCTCTGGGACTGGAATCCCGTTCGTTCCTTTCGTATAAGCCAATATTCCAATATTTATTCCTTTTACGTTAACAATCAGATTCTGGCTGGCTTCACTGGCGGAGCGATACGTGCCCGTATGCCGCAGACCATGTCGATCGAGGACATCTAACGTCCGCATTAAACCGGATCGTTTCCCATCCATACAGTGGTTATTGGCTGTACCTACCACATCGAAGCCCAAATTTCGGAGCGTAGCAGCGAATTTGTCTGGGGAATTGAACAATAGTTTTCCAGGCTCACCGCGGAAACTTTTGCCAGAGAAGGTCGTCTCTAGATTGCCTATCGTTAAATCAGCTCCCTGAAGATAAGGTTTTACTTTTGAAAAAATAGAGTCGAATCCACCTTCCCGTGCGGCCGCGGCGATCATCTGCTTTTTCATCAATAAATCCCCCACTGCTGCAATTGTAATTTCCATTCATTCAGTCACTCCTTTAACCCTGCATCAGCTTGAGCTTGCGCATTTTAACTCTCCGTCCCTTGCGTTCTTTGATTCACGCCGAATTTGGATGACAGATGAAAACGCAATCCTATACTGTCTTAGGTTTGCGTTTTCACTTTACCGCTACCATATTTCCGTAAAACGAATACAATCTTCCTCTGACAGTTCTTTCCCCAATACGACTTCCATGACTTCCAGAGGGGTAACCGCTTTGATTCCATGTTTCATACCCGCAGGAATTCGCATCATATCACCTGCAACCAGTTTATATAGTTTGTCCTCTATGAGAACTTCCCCGATGCCCGAAAGAATCGTTATACTTTCTTGTCGATTCTGATGGAGATGATAACTGGTCATCTTCCCAGGATAGAGTTGCGCCATTTTCACCATGCCTTCATTTCCCTGATCGTCATCCTTCCAACATCTCAATATGTGATAGGAACCCCATCTTTTCTCCCCATACATAGGAATAAGGCCGACTTGTGAGAGCCTTTCTTTAATCAGATGAGCTTTCTCCTTATGCGAAATTAGAATACCATCCGAGCTTGCGGCGACAATGAGATCCGATATACCAATGACCTCTATGGGAATGGGCAGTTCATTAATGAGATGCGTATTCACGGAATCATCCGAGATCTTTCCTGAACCAAAAACACTATGCTCACAATGAGGGGCTAGTGCCTTCCATGTGCCAACATCCTGCCATAAGCCATCGTATCGAACAACAACGGCGTTATGATTATGCTCAACCACTTCACGATCGAAGCTTGTATTAGCCAGTTGTTCATAGGAAGTCAGCCATGTATCGACTAATGCCGGCTCCCCCTTGCTCTTCAAGTGGTTCAACATGAATCCTAGTGGAAAAGCGAATACACCACAGTTCCATAGCGCATGTTGTTGCATTAATTGAAGCGCAGCATGCTCATTCGGCTTCTCAATGAAGTGATGAATAGATGCATATTCTTCGTTTTCTTCCGAAAGTACGGGAACGATATAGCCGAATTGATCGGAGGGTATTGTCGGTTTCGTTCCGAGAAGTGCAAGATCCCCCTTAGACTGTGACAGGACTTCGGGAAAGCGATGAAGCATCTGGAAGAATGAGGAGTCCGCATACGTGTCCACTGGGAGAATACATATCGTTTCATTTGAATCAACGAGTATACGCTCATGCAAGTAGGTGATGGCTAAAGAGACAGCTGCATACGTTCCTCGTTTATAGGGCTCGCTTATGATCGGAATGTGTTCGCCAACATACGTACGAGTGATCTCTACTTGACTATGATGCGTAACGATACAGGCGGATTGAAGCAATCCTACCTCATCCAACTGTCTGCAAATTCGTTCAATCATTGATTCTCGAGCACCATTATGAGATTTCAAAAGCTTCAGAAACACCTTAGAGCGAATCTCATTGGATAAAGGCCATAGCCTTTTACCTGATCCCCCACACAAAAGTACAATACGCAAGCCAATTCCTCCTTTCCTGGGAGATATCACCCTCATGTATTATTCTGATTTGTTCGATCGAATGCTTTTTTCAACCACATGCTTCATCAACATCCCTGCACGAGACCAAGTTAAAGGAAGAACATCTAATCTTCCTTGACTACCTTTGCGTTTACATAAAGTGGGATTCTCGTAAGCTTTCCTCATACTCATTCGCAGACTATGATGGTCCGGTTCAGCCCACAGTTGTCCTTTCTCTGCAAACAGATAGCTAAATGAGCGTGAAATGGCATGTCGACTATTCATACTAATGGATGGATTCTTGAGGAGATAGGGAACGAGGAATGAGTTATTGTGTGTTAGAAAATCCATATGCCCGCCCCAAGCTGTCGTGATGACGGGGATTCCGCTGGCCAACGCTTCTAGGAAAGGGAGCCCTACGCCCTCGCCCCGTGTCGGAAGGACGAAGACATCTCCAAGGGTGTATAGCCCCTTCATTTGCCTTGTACTTAATCGTCTGCCAATAATAACAACGGGTGCCGTATCCTTGGTTATTCCCAATCTTTTTTTGTATTGCCAGATTTGTCTCTGAATCCAACTTTCAGTCTCATAAGGCTCATAGCCATTCGTTTTAATCACAAGGATAACGTTATCCTTGGCGGAGAACTCTTCCCAATAGGCACGCAGTAAGCCCTCTGGGTTTTTACGGTGTTGAAAGCCAAACACGGACACGAATGTGAATTTGCCGTCAGCACGCGGAAGAATGAACTTCTGATTATTCGGATGAAATACCTTCGTATCTACACCATGCGGTACGATGTAGATCGGCACTGTTACCCCACTGTTCAGCAGCGCCCGCTTATTATGGTGTGTCGGTACACAGATGGCATCAAATTTGTTCATATGTGACAGCCACGCATTCGGCGTTCTACTTGTTTCCCAAACCGTATTTAGAATGATGGAATCGTACGCATTTCGTTCGCTATGCCACTGTATATGGCTCGGTACATCGTGATAGATAAGCACTCTTCTGCCTATGGAAGGCCGTTTACCCATGCGCAAATGGCCAAGTCTGACATCAACGCCTCTCCTCCTCAGAGAAGCCGCATAGGTTCTACTCGCATGACCAAGCCCACTCGCTTTGTGTATAGGTCCCTTCCAGACAACAATGTAGGGCTTCAAGGTCTCACCGACCTAACTGCTTTCACATATCCCTTGCGCTTATGCAGGGAAATGGATCGGTACCTTTTGGCTAATGAAGACATTCTAGATGGTGTGATTTGGGTATTGCTCAGATGCAAGCTCTTATTCAAAGCAGGCTTCAATATCATCTTGTGCGCAGATGTTGAATACAGAAAATTACCATACGTTTCGAATTCCGAGAAAGCAAATTGTTTGGATCTATTCATGCTTTTCATAATGGCGGTATACCAGGAACTGTTATGTTTGGACTCAATGGTTTGTTTCAATTGCTTGACTTTAGACCTCTCGAACAGCATGTAATGGGTTACGAAAGACAAGCGAGCAGATCGATGTTTACCCATCAATTTTCTGTACGTATTGAAATATTCCCCTTGACTCCAATCCCGACAATAGAATACGGTCTTATCGCCAATTTTGAATACATGAGGTCGAATGAGCACAGTATCCGCATCAATAACCATATAATATGGGGATGTACACAAGGTATCTCCATTCAATTTAAGTAACTGTTGATACAGCCACCCCGTCCGATCCCACGTTTTGGATTGATAATGGATGTCCTTTTTCGTAATAGGGAGAACAGTGTCTTCATGAACGAAACGGCATCCTTTTCGCTCACATAAATTGATAATCCTTTGTTTCCATGGGGCTACAATGATGATCTCACCAATGGGATGCTTCACATATTTCCTAACCGCGTCAATGACAAGGGGAAGCGTACCCAAGTCCTTCTCAATCGCGGGGATTAGCACGTCAATTTGAGGTGTCTTATGCCTCTCCTCCTGAATTTGCATGAACATTTACTCATCTCCATTATTCAAATATATGAATTATCATATGTCAGGAGATAGAAATGGCATGGGTTAAACGGTATGAGAAAAGCACAAAAAAAGCCGCCAAGATAAGATCCTTGGCAGCAATATTCATTTATTCTAATAGTCCACTAAGTTCAGAGGCTTTTATTTCGGCGGTCGTTTTGTTACCAGGCGTTAATCCAAGCTTTTGCGTCATTTGCTGGGAGATGTTACCAAGTCGCTGCGTGTGCTCCGTTGCGGATTGGATGATTGTCCGATTCGACTGCTCGAATAAATCCAACGCGGCGAATAGGTCCGTCATTCCTCGCTCAATCGAATCCATCTGCAAGCCAGGTTTCCCAAGCAAATCGTTCGTTCGTTGTGTTGTTTCTTTCAACAGTCGCGAATTTTCCTCAAACATTTTATTCAACGTTGAGTTCGCGGAATTCACCGCTTCAATCGTTTGAACTTGATCTTCAATCGCCATCGAGATCATCGCTGAAACCGTTAGTAGATTCTGTGTTTTATCAATCGTCGCATCTACGGCATCAATCAGTTTATCGTTGTTATCGTTAATGATATCTGTGCCGGCAATCGCTTGTTGATACAGAATTACCATCTCTTGAAAGGACTGAATCCGCGTTACGACCTTGCGAAGTCCTCTCTCTAAATGCGTTTTACGATGTTCATTCTCCGGTTTGGCAATTTCGACTTCGAAGAGTTGTTTCAAATTCTCTCCCATCGCAATTCGCATTTGCAAATTATAGACGGATTCAATTGAATTTTTCTTCAGCGTCTTCATATATGCCATGTTTTCTTCCAGCGTTTCTTTCCCATTACGAAGGGATTGTACAATGGCATTAACATTTGTTTTGACGGATTGATACTTATAAATATAGTTCTTAAGAGGTGTCTTCTTCATCATTTTCTCAAAGAAACCAAGTTGCTTACTCTTGCTTAACGAATCAATTTCGCCGCGAAGCTTCAGAATGTTGTTTTGAACCTCTGAGCGTTTGCCTGACATCAATTCATTCACTGGACGTTCCAGCATCGCTAGGGATTGTCCCGCTTGTTCCATCGTTTTGGAACCCATGCGTCCAATCGAGTCCATTAAGGTTTCTAATTCCATTGTATCGGTCGACGAAACTTTCTCAAGTAATTGCTTGGCTTCTTGCTCTACTTTCTGCAAATCGGTTGTTTTCAATTGCACCAATTGGTTTGACAAGTTATCCATGCCTCCTTAGTCTGTTGAACGATAACGCTGTTGAATTAATTCCATCCGTGTCTGCAACTCAATTAAGTCTTTTTGCTCGATTGTTTCTACGTAGTCAGTCAACTTGGAGTTAATATCCTTGATTCCTGTAAGAAGAAGACGACGATTCAAGCGCTTCGCTTCCCCACCTAACTTCAGAAAGGGATTAATGGCCCCATTGAGATCCTTGAAAATTAATCGTTGTATGTTATGATTCATATTTGCATCGTTTAGCTCTTTCAATTGTGGAATTAACCGGCCTACCCGTGAGAGCAAACTAAGTGTCTTCTCAACGATTTCATCATCTAATGTATTCTTCTGGCCCTCCGAAATCATCGTTTCTTCAATGACATGGATGTACTCGGCTATGGGTCCCCAGAAAGGATCAATCTCTGCTTGACGCTCATCTTCGCTAGATGTTATGGCCGTCGGTGCAGGTGTCCTATTGGCAGTAGGTTCGTTTATTGGTACGGGAGTCGTAGTTCCCTTAATCGCTTTGGAAGAACGTCGCAGAACAAGTACTGTTCCAAAAGTCAGTGCGGCTGGGACTAATAAATTAACCGCTTCCGGTAAGAAATTCGTCGTAATGAGACTGACGACATAACCTGCAATGGATATGCCTGCGGCGACTTTGAATTGCTTTTGCATACACGTTCACACCCCTGTTCCATCGTGTTACCCATTAAAATCATATCTCCCCTAGCGAATGATGTCAATTTATATGCAGGCAAAAAGCCAGATAAACGCATCACACGTCTACTGGCCCTATCGAATTTTACGAGTTGTATAAGATTATCCCTTGACAGCTGTATTCGATATTCCTTGAATGATGAACTTCTGACCCAGCATGAAAACGAAAATCATCGGTAGAATAGCCGCACTCGCCGCTGCCATCATTCCGTTGTAATCCACATTGAATTCCATAATGAAATTCTGCAAACCTAACGGGATTGTATATAATTTGCGATCTGTCAGAAAGACAAGCGCATTCTCGTAATCGTTCCAATGCCATGAGAAATCAATGATGGCTAATGTAGCCATGGCAGGCTTAGCTAATGGAAGCATTAGTTGAAGAAATATGCGATAATGACCTGCGCCATCCATGAATGCCGATTCCGAAATTTCGGATGGAATTCGAATGAAGAACTGCCTCATTAGAAATACACCGAAAATCGATATCATACCAGGCAAGATGAGTGCCCAGAGAGTATTATAGATGCCTACCCATTCAAACATAATGAATTTGGGGACGAACAACACCTGCGGTGGAATCATCATCATCGACAAGTAGATCAGAAACAAGGTGTCTCTGCCTTTGAACGTAATTCTAGCGAAGCTATACGCTGCTAATGACGAGAGTAAAGTTGCACCAATTGTACAAACAACGGCTACTTTGATTGAATTCATATAATATGTGGCAAAGCCCATGCTGCCTGTCCACACTCGAATATGATGTTCCATATTAAAATGGGACGGAATCCAGCGGATCGGATATTCGAATACTTCGGCTGGCGATTTAAAAGACGTACTGATCATCCATATGAATGGCATAATCATAGCCAGACCGAGGATAAACATGATGATTGTCGTTCCTGCTTTGGTCAGGGTTGCTAGTGGCAATCGCTTCTTGGTTCGAACTTTTGCACTTGCCCTAATGTCTGATTGCACAGTAGCCATTGAGGTTACCTCCTATTCCATTGTTCGCCTTAATAGTGAACCCATTTCTTTTGCCCAAACCATTGGACGAATGTAATTGCCGCGATAATTAAGAATAAAACCCAAGAAATCGTAGATGCGTAGCCCATTTCATAATAGCCGAACGCATTTTTGTAGACGAATAGCGATAGGATTGTCGTACTATTTCCAGGACCACCTTGTGTAATCGCTTGAATCAATCCAAACGATTTGATGGTCATAATTAAGCCGGTAATGAGAAGCAAGAACGTCGTCGGACTAACGATTGGGAAAATGATAGATTTAATTTTGACCCATCCGCTCGCGCCATCCACTTTAGCAGCTTCAAGCAGCTCAGGCGAAATTTCTTGTAAGGCCGCTAAATAAATAATCATATTATAGCCGAGCATGAACCAGATCCAGATGATATCAATGGCCATCATAGACGTTTCCGTTGTAGACAGCCAGCCTGGTGGATTGGATACGCCTATCCCTCTTAACAGTTGGTTGATCGGGCCCTCCGAAGGTTGAAAGAGCAGCATCCACACGAAAGCAACAGCCACACCACTTGTAATGTAGGGTAGAAAATACATGGCTCGCAGCAGTCCTTTGGCAAACACATGCTTATTCAATACTAGAGCCACAAGAAACGCAAGCATGATGGAAATAGGTACTGACACTAGATACCATCCCGTATTTCGGAGCGAAACATAGAACAGATCATCATGGAGTAGACGCTTGAAGTTATCGATCCCCACGAAATGATAATTGGGATTTGCAAATTGATAATTCGTGAATATGAGGCCGAAAGAGAATATCGCTGGTACGATAAAAAAGAGGAGAACACCCAGCATGTTTGGTGCAATAAATAGGTAGCCGGTAAGACTTTGTCTGGCCATCCAGTTTTTCTTCACATCCGATAACCTCCCTTAGTAGGCATACAGGGGAACCAGCCGAAGCCACTCCCCCTGCTTATCTAATTATTTGGTTGTTTTCAAATATTCCGTATGACGCTTTACCATTGAAGCTAACGTCGTCGCTGTGTCTTGCTTGCCTAAGAAAAACTTCTCATATTCTTCTCTGCGAAGGTCCATAACTTGTTGAGGCAGGTTACGCGTGAATGTAGGCGTAATGTTCTCAAAGAGTACAAATTTCAATGAAGGAATATCATACGTACTTTCGTTCTCACCTAGCAGGAGCTTCAATGCATCCTCAACATTCGCATCCTTGGAAGCAGGAATCCGTCCACCGGACGCAAGCGGGAGAAGTCCACCGTCTGCATACCACTTCAAGAACTTCCATGCGGCATCTTTGTTCGTCGACTTCGCATTGATCGAAACGAAATCTCCTAATCCACCGCGGCCAATCGCATTTTGCTCATTGCTGTCTAGTCTCGGAACAGGTGCGAAAGCGATTTTGAATGTCCGTGGATTATCTTTCAGGTTATTAGAATTGCGGAATATCCATGAACCAGCATTCAGCATGGCGCTCTCACCTTTAAGAAACATCGTTTCTACAGGCATCTTCGTTGTCAATTGTTCACCAAGCATTGGCGTACTCTTATCCTTCATCATGGCACTCAACGTATCTAACCATGTGCCGACCATTGGATTATCTAGATTGGAACTACCATCTTTCTTCGTATACCCATCGTGAGTCAATGCGGAATCTAAGGAATCAGGGAACGATTCTAAATGCTGGACAAGCCCAAAACGCTTATCCCCCTTCAACTTCGTCGCATAATCCTGCATTTCTTTCCATGACCAAGATGTAGGTACTTTGAGTCCAACCTGATCGAGCATCTCCTTGTTAAACCAGACGAAGAACGTGCTCTTCACGGTTGGTATACCGTAATACTTGCCATTAACTTGCCAATCCTTCGCCGTCGAGCCCATCTTCTGTTCAATGTTATAATCGGTATAGCTGCTCATGTCCAACGCTACACCAGCATCTACACGCTTCTTCAAAGCCGTACCTGAATAGTTCACGAATAAATCAACACTTTGGCCTGTGAGTAGTGCCGTATCTAACTTCAGGTTCCCTGCATCGTCATTCACATAACGTTCGTATTCCACTTGAATGTCTGGGTTCTTTGCATTCCAATTATCGACTACCGCCTGAGGACCGGATTCTGGCGGAACGCCACCCCACATTTTCAACTTAACGACCTTGCCAGTGGCGGCAGTTGCTGTAGTACTAGGGCTAGTCGTACTGGCGCCGCTGGAGGCTGTGTCACCAGATGTATTCCCGCATGCTGTAAGACCTAAAGTAAGAGCTAGTGCACCAAGCATCATTGTGTTCTTTCTCTTTGTCATTTCGATTGACCTCCTGCAATTGATTTCTTACAGTTCCTACTTTATCACCCATTCCGAATGTGAATAAGAAACAGAATCCATGAATTCATAGAACAAAAGTCACATTGTCGAATTAGCACGAAATGGGTTATGTTCGGTTTCTGAAGCTTGCAGGCGTCCCGCCAGTGAAACGTTTGAAAATTTTAATGAAATAATTGTCATTCGCAAATCCAACTCGTTCACCTATTTCACTAATCGTTCGATCCGTTTCGCGCAGCAATCTTTGGGCATGTTCAATTCGAATCCCATGCAAATATTGAATGATACTTACTCCCAGCTTCTTCTTAAATAAACCGCTAACGTATTTGTCATCCATACAAACTAACTTTGCCAGTGTATCTAAAGTAATTTCTTCCGCATATTGCTCATGCAAATACGTAATGATTTTGTTGATCTCGGGATGATCCGATTTAGGAATGCGTGAAGCGCTCAAGTGTTTGAAATGGGCTTCCAAACGCGCAATGAACACCGATTTAAGGCGCAAATGGTCCGTTGCGAGCAGAACCTCTTCGTCAGACGAAGTAAGTTGAGATATTCTCGCACACAAATGCACAATTCTCGCGGCAGCTTGTTTCACTTGCCGCTGTGGAGCATGCTGGACTTCGAATTTCCCCCACAGTTCATTTACAGCACCAAGAACGGCTTCCCACCTTAGCTGCTCCAAGTTGTGCCAGATTTCATGCTCCAAACCCCACGTATCTCCAGTTTCATGGAATGGTGAACCTAACGAAGTGCATAGCTTGGCACTAAACGTAGGCATATACCACTCCTTATTAAGTGCCACGAGGACGTTTTGCCATGCGACTATAAGCTTTTCAGCTGGAGTTAATATAGTATAGATTAGGCTATAGGGTAAGGATAGTTCTGTATTCATGCTGAAATATGTAGAAGCTGGCAGCCACATGAAGAAGTAGCTCACACCTTCGAAGGTCAAGGAATGCCAAACCGCTGTTGATGCCACATCGTGTTCTATCAGGTTAAGCATCATGAAATCATCTAGTTCGTATGCTAGGCTGCCGTGTTGTACCGCGATGATGCTGAACTCACGCCCATGAACACCTGGAACCACAAGCTCACTTTCTTTGGCATCCGGGTGTTGTCCTCCTCCCATCATGACCTTCCACAACTTGTATAACACAGTTTGAGCTTCTCGGATTTCGGCATTTCTACGGTCGCTAAGCTCTTTCTCTACCTTGCTCATCGTCTCTGCTAACGTAGCATGATCCATATACAGTTTCAGCATATAACTCGTCGCCCCGAACTCCAGCGCTTGCTGAACGTTGTCGAAGTCACTCATCACCGTCAACATGACGAAACGGCAGGAGAAACCTTCCTTCCGTGCTTGCTTTAACAAATCAACACCATTCATAAGCGGCATCACAATATCTGTAATGACAACATCAGGTTGGCATTCTCGGATTTTATTCATGGCCTCTATGCCATTGCCTGCTTCCCCAATAATGGTGAAGCCCATTTGCTTCCAAGGCATCGTTTCTCTCATTTTTCTTCGAACGAAAACCTCATCCTCAACGAGTAGTACCGTCCACATGGTGATCATTTCCTTTCTGATAGGGGGTGGACATTAGGAGTGGAAGCTGAATCCGAACCGTACAACCATGTGATACTGGAACGAAAGCAAGACTGGCTTCTTTCTTGAAAAGGAGGGCTAAGCGCTCTCTCAAGTTTTGTAAGGCGATACCATGGGAATCCTCTTTGGACAGCCCTTCGCTATAGGCAAGTCCGACGCCATTATCGACCACCTCTAGGATAAGTTGAGCGTCTACCGTGTACACATGGATGGAAATATGTCCGTTCTCTTGAATCTGTGAGATGCCGTGATAAATTGCATTTTCAACAATGGGTTGAAGGCTAAGTTTCGGCACAAGTGCGTATTTCAAGTCATCGGCAACCACATACTCAACTTGGAATTGTTGATCATATCGGAATTGTTGAATATAGACATAACCGCGAACAAGTTCTAATTCTTGTTCTAAATGAATCAGATCCACATCGAGCTTAAGTCCCGCCTCCGTCAATCTGCCGAGTGACACACAAATTTTCGGGATCGCGTTGTCCCCTTTCTCCAATGCCAGCCAGCGTATGGTGTTCAACGTATTTAACAAGAAATGAGGGTTCATCTGCGAAAGCAGCATTTGGAAGCGACTGGCTTCCTTCTGGCGTTCCTCGACTTTTAATCGCTGCACGAGACCGTTCATATCAACAATCATTTGATTAAATGCTTGTACAATCGGCTGAATATCTCCGCCATATTTCTGATCAGGAAGACGTACTTTCAGCTCTTTACGAACGACATCTTGCATTTTAGTTTGGATGAGTCGAAGTGGGCGCGTGACCGCAGATGCGATGAGAAACGTCATGATTATAAAGGCTATAGTGAACAAAATTAACGTCCCCATATAAGCGTTCTGGATAGCCCGAAGCTCCGCAAAGAGCACGTTAGATGGCACAGTTTTGATCAAATACGCTTGGAATGAAGGTACAACGGTATAGTTAATAAACGTACTCTCATGGGTGAAAAAACCGCTGCTGGAACCGACTGTTAACAATCGATTAATAATCGGTTCTTCCAAAGACGCCGTCGCCTTTTCTAGGCCAGCCTGCACGATCTCTTTCCCTTTGTGATCGATCAAATAATACTGCTCGGAAGTTGCACTTCCATTCGTTGCTGATTTAAACCAGCTTTCATAGTCCACCGCAATATGGATGATCGCTCGAATGGTGCTGTCTGCATCCCTGAGAGGCGTAGAAATCGCTACAAGCTGTGGGCTTTTGTTTACATCGTACAACACTTCATTACTTTCCAATTGCCATTTGTAAGGTGCCGAGGCGGTTAACGCCGTTTGAAACCATGGCTTTGCCTGTATCACATCATAATTCAATCGCTGCGCAGGAGGGAAAGAGGTATAGACATTACCAAGTAAATCTACAATTGTATAGAAAACCGGTGGGCTGGAAATAAACAGACTGTTCGTTACCGAACGGAACCGTTCTTCAATTTTGCGTTGATTTATAATTTGATCGGCAACTTCAGGCTGCTTTAACACCGAAATGACGGACGAATCTTGCTCGAACATCGTAATTGTTTTAAATGTCGTGGCCAGCAGACTTTCCAGTGATTCATTCATTTTGTTCATTTGGAGAAGGCTTTGCTCACTCGTTTTTTGTTGTAAATTGAGCTTCACTTTTTGGAAATTATACATATCTAACACGGAAAAAGGCAGCAAAATAAGTACAATAAATGCCAGAAATAGACGATATTTTAAGGTTAATGATGAAAACCAGTGGAGTAGCGGCATGTGAATATTCCTCGCCTTCAGCGGTACTTTCTCAAATATTTTCTTAGTCTATCACAAAGCGCTTTGGAATGAGAACAAACTGGGGAAGCCCCTCTCATTCTAAGAACTTCCCTTCAACCCTTCAAGGAACAAAATCCACTATTTCATAGAACGATTTATTGATTTCGCCCCTCATATAAATAAAAACTGCCCGCAAATAGATAATTCTATTTGTCGGACAGCTCTAGGAAAGGCAACATAAACTAGGGTAAACGATTCCTCTCTTGCAGCATCGAAGCCCGCGGTCACCGCTACATTTCATACTCGTTCCATGCCATTCTCCTCCTCGAAATAAAAAAAGCATTCGATCCATAGATCAAATACTTTGCCCAGGCGAATGGCTGTTATGAAATATGTGCTCCCCCGTATTAATCTACGTTTCGTCAATTACATATACCAAATATTCCTTTAATTGTCATCAGATCATTCTCTGGAAATCAAGCCATTAATTGTTTCAATAAAAATATGGCCGTCACCCACATGATTAATGCCGAAACTTTATTGAGACCCCTCATAAATGTGTTCGATTTATCTAACTTCCCAACCTGTCTCCCCACCACGGCAAGAGCCAAAAACCATATCCATGAGACTAGTATGCAGGCAATGGCAAATGCCCATTTTTCTTTGCCAATATAGTGAATTGAACTGGTACCAATCACGCCAATCGTATCCAATATAGCATGAGGGTTTAAAAGTGACACAGATGCCGCAAATGCGATCTGCTTCTTAGGTGATAATGCTTTCTCATCCGATGATGTGGCAGCAGGCTTACTTGTCCAAGTAACAAACCCCATATACATGAGGAAAAGTATCCCTAATATGAAAAGTACAAACTTAATAGCAGGAATCGTTACAATAACGACGGAAATGCCTAGAATAGCCAAAGTAATAAGTGCCGTATCACATATGGATGCTGTTAGAACGACAGGCAATGCCTTACTTAAACGTGATTGTGTTACACCTTGATTGAATACAAATACATTTTGAACTCCTAACGGTAAGATTAGACCTGCTGATAAAAGAATTCCTTGGAAGATGGCAGTAAGCATGATGTATTTCTCCTATCTACAAATCATCGTAAATCTAAATCACTCTAGTTTCAAAATTTCACATATTCATTGAGAACCTCATCAATTGTTCGACGGGATATTGCCGCCAATCCAGGGTTCTTGTCTATATAATAAGCATAAGCAACTAATCCGAAGGAAAGCGCCCACCCGCGTCCTCGCTCCCATGTTGCCTCATCAACTGTCAACAAGGAGCGGAATTCCTCTCGACTCCCCTTCGTGAGAAAAGTCCATGCCACCATGAGGTCACATGCTGGATCCCCCACACCTAACGTGCCGAAATCGATCACGGCACTTAATTGTCCCTGTTCAATAAGAAGGTTCCCGGGATGTAAATCCCCATGGATCCAAACACCCTGTCCTTGCCATTCCTGGGTTTGAAGCGCCAAATTCCATTGTGCCAATGCAACGTCAGGGTCGATGATCCTATTTAGGCTCGTGATGGCATCTCGAACTGCGCCATCTCTCATGGCTAGGGGTTCACCTCTGCCGGAATTATGAGCACCAGGCGCAGGGCCACCTGTAGCATCAATTGCCTGCATGGCATTGATGAATTGTGCAATTGCAATCGCCGCTTGCTTATAGCTGTCTAGTTGGCCAACTGTTGCATTCTCCCCTTCTAGCCAACTATACACAGACCAGAACCACGGGTAGTTTTCCGTCGGGACACCTTTTGCTAAGGGAACTGGCAGCGATATCGGGATCATCGGAGCTAGCTTAGGCAGCCAACGCTGTTCCTTCTCCACCTGTCCAATGGCCCATTCTGCTCGCGGTAACCGAACCGCCATATCATCACCAAGACGATAGATCGCATTGTCTGTTCCAGCTGAATCTACAGGCCGAATTGGAAGCTCTGCCCATTGCGGAAATTGTGATGAGATTAGGTGTTGCACGCTTTTCAAGTCAATAGCTATCTCTTTCGATTGGCTCATTCGTACACATCCTTGGGAGTCATTCAAGCTTATAGAAATAATTCCAACTACACAGCTAACTTATCGATCTATCACGACTTTAGTCACAAATTTCTCAGTTCCAAATTCATACCCAGCAAACCAAATTTTCACCTGCTGACCAACGATGATATCTGAGAATTGTGCTGGCTCGCTTCCCTTTTTTAGTTGTGTAAAAGGCAGTAATTTATGCTTCACTCCATAGATTTCAATAAAACGCTCAACATTAACACCTTCTCCAGCAGCAAATACGCCTGTGACCTTACCACTTGCATCACCAACACCATTATCTTGTGTTATGATTTCAAAACGAAGCCCTGTAGCTTGACCGGGGTAACTTGTCAGCATCATACCATCTGTCCAAACTTTAACGGTAGATCCAATCTGAACATCATTCCATGGCAACTTTTTTCCATTGAACTTTATAGTTGCATTGTCTGATATGCTATACCAAGCTGCATCAGGCATTTTCTTATCTTGCCCGATAAATTTATCCATTGAAACGACAAGCATACCACCCTGCTCATTTAATGCCGTGATTTTCCCGTTTACTTCGACTTGCTTTTCTACTACCTTTCGATCACCGCAACCCGTAATCCATAAACATAGAATAATTGTACTGAGTACCATCGTAATGTACTTTCGCTGTCTCCACATGAGATACCCACCTTTCTTCCACGTGATAAGAAGCATGCCGGTCTGTCGTATGAATTAGACGTATATTCGTTGAGAAATGTTTCTATTTCATCACACACTTTGGTAAAATAGTCATGACTCATCATCACATCGGTATCATCATAAGGGGTGTTTGCAATGGCATACGAAGCCAAAACGAAAGCAACGGATAGCAGTGTCCTTGAGTTTATCGAAAATGTAGAAAGCGCAAAAAAGCGTGAAGACGCTTATCAATTGGTAGATATTTTTACGGAAGTGACAGGTTATGAAGCGAAAATGTGGGGTCCCAGCATTATAGGTTTCGGCACTTATCACTATAAATATGCGTCTGGTCATGAAGGCGATGCCCCTCTAGCTGGTTTCTCACCGCGCAAAGCCAAAATTAGCTTATACTTTGCTACGGAAGATACCTCTCGAGAGGAATTATTGCAGCAGCTCGGCAAGCATGAGGCTGCCAAAGCTTGTGTGTATATCAACAAAGTTGCCGATATCAACGTTGCTATCTTAAAAACTCTAATCAGCCAATCGGTCTCATTCCTGCAGGAACGCTATCCGAATCATAATTAAACCAAAAAAGGGGCCGCTTCCGCGTAGATCCATCTACACGGGGATTGCCCCTTTTTGGTATTATTATGTTGAGCAGACGCCTCGAAATATATCCTGCAGCTGCTTTCCCTCGGACTTAAACTCTAAACCGCTGCCTTCCACGGTTTATTTCGCTTGAATATAACCTTCCGCTTTAAGCAACTCAGCGATCAGGACCGCGCCGCCTGCTGCGCCGCGCAATGTGTTATGCGACAATCCAACGAATTTGTAATCAAACATGCTATCTTCGCGCAAACGTCCAACAGAAACGCCCATACCGCGCTCAATCTCACGATCCAGCTTCGTTTGTGGTCTGTTTTCTTCTTCGAAATACGTAATGAACTGTTTCGGAGCACTCGGCAAATTCAACTCTTGCGGACGTCCTTTGTAGTTCAACCAGCGAGAAAGAATTTCTTCTTTCGAAGGTTTATTCTCGAATGACGCGAACACCGTTGCCAAATGTCCGTCCGTTACAGGAACGCGGATACATTGTGTCGTAATGAGCGGAGAACTCGCTTTAACGATTTCATTGTTTACGATACTACCCCAGATACGAAGAGGTTCTTGCTCGCTTTTCTCTTCTTCCCCACCGATGTAAGGAATAACGTTATCCAACATCTCTGGCCAGTCTGTGAAGTTTTTACCTGCGCCAGAAATAGCTTGATAAGTAGATGCAACCACATTCGTCGGTTTAAAATCCAACAAAGCGTTCAGCGCTGGCACGTAGCTTTGGATAGAGCAGTTCGGTTTTACTGCGATAAATCCAGTGGATGTTCCAAGACGTTTTCTTTGCGCAGCAATAATATCAATATGACCTGGATTCACTTCCGGGATAACCATCGGAATGTCTGGTGTCCAGCGGTGCGCGGAGTTATTCGAAATAACAGGTGTTCCTGTTTTGGCATAAGCTTCTTCTAAGGCTTTAATTTCATCTTTTTTCATATCAACAGCACAGAAAATAAAATCAACCCCAGTGGCAACTTCCTCCACTTTCGATGCATCTTGCACAATAATCTGTTTGACATTCTCAGGGATCGGCGTAGCCAGTTTCCATCTATTTTGAACAGATTCTTCATATGTTTTACCTGCAGAACCGCTGCTTGCTGCGATCGCAGTCACTTCAAACCAAGGGTGTTGATCCAGCAATTCAACGAATCTTTGGCCAACCATTCCTGTTCCACCAACAATACCTACTTTTAATTTTGTCGACATCCTATATTCAAATCCTTTCACATTCGTATGATATTGATAATAAGTATCTCAATAGTTAATTCAACCAGCCTACTTCTGTGTGCCAAATATTATAGCACGAGCGCAAAGAATCTTACGCAATAACAAAAAATCCCACCCCCAAGACTATTGTCAGTCTTAGGGACGAGATTCATATCCTCGTGGTACCACCCAGTTTCACCAATATGTCGCCATATCAGCCTCTTCAAGTACGACAGGCCGACGCCTTGCGTATACTTTAGCTCTATAACAGGAGCTCCTGTCACACCATCCCCCACGGTTGGTTCCGATGTGCTGCTCTGAGGCTTTGTTCAATAAAGTTCTCTTTACTCCTTTTCAGCGGACGGAGCTCTCTGTGAAAGATATCATTTATTTACTCATCTCTTCAACGCATTTGTTATTGCGATAATATTATCAAATTACGCGAGGTACGTAAACAATAAATTTTGTGAAATTCATTATTTTTCTTGCATAACTCCATTTGGATGCGAGATCCATCTAGGCCCTACCCATGTTTCGATGAGAAAACTCTCCGTGAATTTGCTTCGGAAAAGCCCAATAACGTGTACTTTTTGAGGCGAAAGTGATTCTGAAAACTTGCGATCAGGGTCTGGTGCCGCTTAAAGGGCAACAATACGAACATCTTGTGGTGAGATCATTCCGTTTATTCCGGTAGATGTATCCTTGGCGCTATATATAGGGGTATTTTCAAATAAAGTAATGACACTCGGAAATCCAGGTTGAGCGGGCGGCTTAATTTGAGATGCCTCTTCCTCAAATTTATTCATCACTTTGGCCATTATGGAAATAGCTTCTGCATTCGTCAAATCGTCTTTCGTCCGGAACCTTGATGTCGTTGCGCTGTCTAGCAAACCGTACTGGTAAGCGCTTTGAACAAGCCCTTGATGCATGTCTTTAATGTCTTTGAAATCCAAGAAAACTTGCCTGGCATTCAGTTGATTATTTGTGCCGCCTACCTGTACGATGCTATACGTCAGCAATTTAATTAACCCGCCTACAGCCGTCTCGCGGTTCACATGTTGCGCATATTTCGGTAACAGATCATAGACATAACCCGCAATTAAGTCGCTTTCCTTGCCTTTTAGCAACTGTACCCCCATCTTAATCATCGTTGCCCAATTTCCAATATCGATCGATTCACCCCAAAAGTTACCATTTATTCAAATTAAAAAATCCGCCTTTCGGCGGATCGTAAACCAACTATAGGCTTTTATTCAGCATCATTTCAAGGACGAGCTTATCGATATCGGATGTAGCCTCATTCCCGATGCGACAGAAATTGTCAATCGTTTTCTCAGCGTCCTTCTCAATAAAGCCATTCGTTGAGGATATCGTCATCCCCTTCGAAGCAAGAAGTGCAGATTGAACGGCAGCACTTGTGCAAGTAGCGACTTTCATAGCACAACCGCCTTTGGCACCATCACACATCATCCCTGTTACATTGCCGAGCATGTTCTGAATAGCAGCTTTGATTTCGTTACTTCCTCCACCAAGCAGGTGCGTAATGCCACAACTTGCGCCTGTTCCTGATACAGTGACTCCGCATAGTGCGGACAATCGACCGAATTTGGATTTGATATGAATCGTCACCAAATGACTCAGTGCCACAGCCCGAATCAATTGCTCATCAGATGAACCAAGCTTCTCGGCTGCCGCAATAACGGGATTGGTCGCGGCGATCCCTTGATTTCCACTACCCGAATTTGCCATAACAGGCATACTCGATCCCGCCATACGACCATCCGACCCCGCGGAAGCAAGCGCCATCGCATGCGAGATAAGATCATCAGACAAAATGCCTTTCTGCACGTTCTCTTTGATCGTCTTCCCGACTTGGAGACCATACTCATTCGCTAATCCGTCTAATCCAGCCCTACGGTTCAATTCAATGCTTTGCTTAACCAATTGAAGCTCGGCGAGATCAACTGTATTTACGAATTCTATGATGCCATCAACCGTAAGCTCCTCACGTTCCTCCTTGGAACTCTTGAAACTCGCGTTGGCACACCCTCCTGTTTCAACAACCTTGCCATCTACTTCAATTAAAGTGATATTGGTATGATTATCCGTGATTACAACCTTGGCATAACTGTGCGCTGTGTTGACGATGACCTCAATATATAATTTCCTGGTTGTATCCGCTAGGTGAACTACTGACAAGCCCTTTTCTACTAAGTCTTGCGCCATGGCAACATCACTTGGTTGTATATCAGCAAGGACTTCTAATTGTTTGTCCGCATTCCCTGCAATAGCCCCCAAAGCCGCGACAAAATCAATCCCAGTTAGATTCGTACCTGGAATACCAACGGCCAATGCGTTCTTAATGATGCCAGCGCTGGCATGCACGGTTACTTGCTCTATTGGACCTTGGACATAGCTTCGAGCCTTGGCAGCAGCCAAAGCGATCGCAACCGGCTCTGTACAGCCAAGCGCGACAACCAGTTCCGTTTGTAATAGGTGAATGAATGGATGTTTATGCAAAGTTTGACCCCTCCTTAACACACGAGAATTACGAATTGACTCGAATGCTATTCTAGAATATACGATAGCTACTTGGCTTAATTCAACTCCTATTATATAGGAAAAGTATGTGGAGCGTATGTTGAATCTATTTTACAATAACATGAAATTAACCTTCAGCCACATCGGCTCCTAATGCACTTGCCACTTCTAGCATTCTTGGGATAACAGCTTCGTTCGTTCCAGAAACATAAATATCTCCCTGATAGTGGCGAAAAGGAATCGTAACCTCACCATAGCTCCACATGAAAAAGTCACCCTCGATGGACATCGTGGTCGCACCAGTTACTGTAAAGACGGAAGTATAAGTGAAATCCGACTGGGTGGAGAAGTATTGTTTACACGCTTCTAATGAAATGGTTGATTCGATTCCATCTTGTTGCTGCAAAGCCCGCGTAATCCGATAGCGTTGACTCATTGTAAAACCTCCGTGATAGTATATTTATCATAATAAACGTATATTTGAACTTCTTTCGCCGCTCTGGACACAAATCCAACTATAACCTACGAACATTCTTATGATAGGACAAATCTCGAAGAATGCCAACTAGACAATGGAGTGTGGTAACAAATGAATGAATGGAAATCAGGAATAGTTGCTGCGTGACAGTTTCGATATTTCGAGTTACTAGGCATCGAATCAAGCGATCTTGCGAGCTCTGAAAAAATACGGGATGATCGTTGCCGACAACGGCAGTGATCTCTATGTTGAAAAATAATACATGCTGAATGCACAAATAGGCTGTCCTCAAGTAGATTGCTTTGCTTGTAGGGACAGCCTATTATACACGTAAACTTGGATGTCTTTCCTTAAGTGATATTGCCTTCTTTCGAGAACGTCATACGCTCAGTTTCGATCATTCGTAAGATCATTGTCTTGCCTGTACTGGATAGTCTAATTACAATATACCCTAGTACACCGCCTATCCCATTTAGAATGAGATCATCCACATCAAAACTCCCCATAGAAAGCACAAGTTGTAATCCTTCGAAACATAAACTTAATCCCACTGACCGTAGTAGGACACCTAACAGTGACATTTTTTTGCGCCTCGCCAATAACACTAGAAATAAGCCATACGGCATAAAGACCACAATGTTCCCAAACAAATTAACGAGGTCGTGCTGCGATAAGCTTTGAATATTACCCGATATGGAAACAAAAGGCTTAAAGTTCGCAAATTCCAACCGATTATGGATATGTTCAGGATTCTTCATATTTCGCTGAAGTTGATGCCACAGAAATAGCAAATCGATGCTGCTAAATTTAAAGAGAATGACCTTGAACAGGACATACATATACAAAGCAAATAAAGCCGACAACAACATCTCGTTCCATACTTTCAATTGTTTCATACTGGCATCTCACGCTCCTTCGTGTGATTTTGTTATTCCCTTAAGGAAGCACAGTGACAATAATTCCATCCATATTGTCACCCGATATGTGATAAGTACGGTTGCTAGGAATCTGAATAGTACTTCTCTTTGAGTTTGGATAATACGAAATCTCATAGATCTTCCCTTTTACCTTCGTTGAAATGTGCCCTTGTTGTTTCAAGTAGGCCAAATATTCTTCCAGTGAGAAATTCATCTGCTTCATAACAACACTGTGTGGCAGTCCCACATAGCGAAAATGCCAGGGTTCATATTGAATGCCCGTAATCGCTGTTTTGTCTTTCGGATAGCGTAGAATAAACCCGTAGTCCGCGGCGTTTTGGATCAACCATTCACCTTCTGGCGCCCGATTCATTTCAGCTTGCGTAGACCCAATATCAAGAGCTAATCCTAAGTTATGTTCACTATGACCCGCAGGCAATGCATAATTGGATCCCATATCTTTGTATAACTGACTTTGTTCTTTTTGATCTCGGTAGCCACTATTAATCAGGAAGTGACGAACCCCCTCTTTGTCCGCAGCGCTAATCATAGTTGTAAAAGCTTGAACTACGCTCTGTGATAGCCGAATCGTGTTATCTAGTAGACCGAATCCTTTAACAAGCTCTTTATGCTGATAAAGATTAACAATATCGGTCTGCATGCCATTCGGATGAACCGAAAAATCCCCGTTAATTAAAACAAGATCTCCTTGATATATCTGGTCTTTCGTCACTTTGATCGTTGTTGAATCCTTCCCAGAGGAAGTCGCTACATAAGAACTTTTCTCAATTTCAGCAGGAGAGGTATCCATCCGTTTACCAATTGCTGAATGCTGCTGTATCGCCTCGTAGCCTAATAGTACGACTATGACAAACCAAAAAACCCACTTCCTCATGACTCGTTTCCCTCCTAAACCTTATCTTGCATTTAGAATACAGAAAACTGTTTAAATGAGAAGTGGGACAAAGATAAAGTTTTTCTTAAATTTTTTCAGGGTAATGGTAATCTGACTTCAAAAAGTGTGCGAATCACATTACTTTGGACCGTAATCGTCCCCTCGTGTTGCTCTACGATGTTCTTCGCAATAAATAAACCGAGTCCTGTGCTTCCGCCCTGATGGGTTCGTGCTTGATCACCTGTATAAAACATTTGAAAGAGATGCGGAAGCTCGTCTGGGGGTATGCAATTGCCATAATTGATGACTTGAACAACCACTTCTTGCCCCTCCCGATGACCGTTAATATCAACGAATTGACCATCTTTTCCATACCGATTGGCGTTCGTCAATAGATTCTCAAACACGCGTGCAAGCAGCTCGCCATCTCCCAAAATTTCCAAATGTGGAGAAACATCCAACCTGCTTATTAATTGACTTTTTTCGAAGACGGGGTACAATTCCTCATTGAGTTGAGTGAGTAGTTCACTTAGATCGATTGGCTTCTTGTCAATGGTCACCATACCGTATTTCATACGCGTGATCTCGAAGAGTTCATCAATGAGCTTCTCTAAGCGTTGCGATTTGTTATAAGCAATGGTCGTATAATGGATCATCTGTTCTCTCGATAACTGCTCGCCCTGGAGAATCCAATCCAAATAACCAATCACAGACGTCAGCGGCGTACGAAGATCGTGTGCTAAATTCAACACAAGCTGATCCTTACTGTTCTCAGCAAAATCTCCACGTTCAACGGCTTGCTGCAACTTCTCGCTTGCCATATTGATGTCATCAGCAATATCCTTAAATTCGTCATTCGAATTAATGTGAATACGGTTATGAAAGTCACCCCCAGCGAGGCGATGAATGCCCGTCGAAATCTCGTTGAAATACGTGGCGTAGCGCTTCGTCAGGAAGAAGAAAAACAGAATAGAAAGGGGCACAAACACGATTAAGAAAAAGTTCAAGTCCCCAATTGTATTCACAAAATGACGTAATTTCGCTACAGGATCTTCCCTTCGAACGCCAGAATAATAAAGCTTCAATATACGATAAAGAATAAAAGTAAAAGCACCAGACATTAGCATACTGAGTCCTAATAAACCGATCATTTTGGATCGAAAACTGCGTAGTAGATTAGCCATTGAATGTATATCCCACACCCCATACGGTTTTGATCAACTTGTTTTTATTGCTATCTTCGCCGAGTTTTTTGCGCAACGTACGAATATGTACCATCACCGTGTTGCCACTTTCAAAGTAGGCTTCCCCCCATACATGTCCAAAAATATGTTCAGCACTGAACACTTTCTTAGGGTGACTTGCTAGAAGATAAAGAATATCAAATTCTTTCGGTGTTAGCTCGATTTTCTCTCCATAAAGAAGAACTGACCTTTGATCCACATCGATGATCACCCCTCCTACCTCCAATAGAGTGCTGCTCGCTGTTGTCGGTTGACTCAATTGAGTCGTTCGCCGCAGCTGCGCATTCACCCGAGCTACCAACTCCATGGGGTTGAAAGGTTTCGTCATGTAATCGACAGCGCCCATCACTAATCCCGTAATTTTATCCAAATCCGATGACTTGGCACTTAAAAAAATGATCGGTAAGGGATATTTCTCACGTATTTGCCGCGTCACTTCATAGCCATCCATCTTAGGCATCATAATATCCAGAATTGCCAGATCAATGGCATGTGTCTCAATCGCTTGGATAGCCTCTTTCCCATCGGATACTTTAATGAGATGATATCCCTCTTTTTCCAAATGTAACGCAACCAAATCAGCGATCTCCGCTTCATCATCTGCGATTAATATCGTTATTCGTTTCATCCTTATCGCGCTCCTCATACACAAACTAAACTTACTTTCACTTACAATTCATTCCTATTATAACCGATTCAAACAAAAACAGCTTATAGTCACCCTGTATCTTCTACGCCTGAGATGGAAAATATATACGAATTGATGTAAAGGGAGAGACTCAACATGTACTTAAGGAGGAAGCTATATAACCAAAATAAACGATAATAAAGATCCCAAACTCGTCTTTCGTCACGTATTTTGGGCTGCTGGGTTTGGCTGGTTATTCGATGCCATGGATGTCGGTTTGTTATCTTTTATCCTTGTTGCACTTCGTAAAGAGTGGGGTCTCACAGCCCAAGAGGCGGGGCTTCTCGGTTCGGTCAATCTGATTGGTATGGCTATCGGAGCAGCTTTCGGTGGATATCTTGCCGATAAGTTTGGACGTCGCCCCCTATTTTTATTGACGTTAGTCTGTTTTGGTGTATTCAGTTTTGGCAGCGGATTTGCAAACGGATTAGGCAGTATGCTCATCCTGCGCTTCTTGATGGGACTCGGACTCGGTGCTGAGCTTCCTGTAGCATCTACACTTGTGAATGAATTCGCACCTCCTGATAAAAAAGGACGAATTGTTGTCCTATTGGAAAGTTTCTGGGCCGCAGGCTGGATCATAGCAGCTGTCCTGGCTTACTTTGTAATCCCTCCGTACGGATGGCGAATTGCTGTCTTCATTGGCGCCATCCCTGTTTTGTTCGCCTTCTGGGTCCGGCGAGCGATCCCAGAGTCTCCACAGTACCGTATTCAACGCGGTCAACCGATTAAGTTTGGGCAGTTGTTCACTGCTTATAAAAGAGAGACTATTGCCCTATGGGCAGTATGGTTTGCCATAGCTTTTTCTTATTATGGGATGTTTCTTTGGCTGCCTTCCGTCTTAGTTGATAAAGGCTTCTCCATGATTCAAAGCTTTCGTTATGTACTACTTATGACGCTAGCCCAACTTCCCGGTTACTTTGCTGCGGCTTACTTAGTTGAGAAATGGGGCCGTAAACCGACGTTATCTCTATTCTTGGTGTTATCTGGGGGAATGGCAATGGGTTTCGGATTAAGCCAAAGCATAACCATGCTGTTGTGGTTTGGTTCGTTGCTTTCCTTTTTTAATTTAGGTGCATGGGGAGCATTGTACGCGTATACGCCAGAGAATTACCCGACTGCAATCCGAGGAGTGGGAACTGGATTTGCGGCTAGCTTTGGCAGAATAGGCAGTGTAATTGCACCATTTTTGGTAGGCGCACTGGTACAAAAGGACATTGGCTACGCACCCATATTCGGGATATTTGCAGTCGTTATTTTGTTATGTACAGGGATTCTTCTCCTTTTCGGGAAAGAAACCAAAGTTCGCTGAGTTCTGCGTTCAGGCTCAAATGGCTTCTTACTGCATACAGGATGTCATGGAGGGAATACTTGGAGTGAATCTGAACAGAAGGAGAACTTGAATGGAGTCCACTGAAAAAATATCAGGGAATCAGCTATGCTTATTAGTTTTTTCCTTCATTGCTCCCACCCTCATTCTTGTTGTACCTTCGCTTATGGAGAAAATATCCCGTCAAGATGCGTGGATGACGATTTTCCCTGCTTATCTGATCGGTGCTTTACAAGTATGGATTATGATCGTTTTATCCAAACGCTATCCAGGACTCTCCATCATCCAATACAGTTCCCGAATCTTAGGTAAATTCTTTGGGAAATTAGTAGGATTTTATTTATTGTATTACTGGGTTAACTTTGATTTTATTATTCTTAACCAACATATACAGTTCATCAATAGCATCTTTCTCATGCGAACGCCATCCATTGTTGTCAGTCTAACGTTGGCTATTTTATGTGGAATTGCCGTCTATATGGGCATTGAATCTATCGCTAGGTGTAATGAATATCTATCTTATCTTATCTTTGTACTCCTCATTCCACTGCTGCTGCTCATGATCGCCGTATCGGATCCTCAATTACTCCGCCCTGTGTTAAGCAAAGGGATTCGCCCTGTCCTCCAGGGGTCTATTTTCCCCATTGCATATTTAGGACAATTTATGGTTTTAGGGTGGTTCCTTCCTTATTTGAATCAGCCGAAGAAAGCAGCCAAAGCGTCATTCATTTCACTGTCCATTATCTCAGGACTATTCTGCATAACCGTTTTACCACTCATCATGATCTTCGGTCCGTTAACGAGGAAATTAGCCTTTCCCGTATTAAGCGTCATTCAATATATCGGGATCAAAGGAAGCTTTGAACGCTTGGAAGCTGTTGCGGTAGCGATCTGGGTGATGGGGTGCTTTATCAAAGTATCGCTTACCTTCTTTATTATCTGTCTAACAATCGCTCATCTATTTGAAATCAAAAGCTACAGAACCTTTCTAGTACCCATCGTGATTCTATCTGTGATTGGATCTGTTTTCGTTTTCGATAATTATTCCACCGATTTGAATAGTTACCTCAGAGATACGTATCCGAGCTTCGCTTTCTCTACCCATTTATTAATACCCTTATCGCTATTACTGGTTGATACGATAAAGAAGCGCTGGACGAAGTCCGCGCCTTAAAGTTAATGTTCCAGGATGATTCTTCCGATGTACCCAAACATAAGTCTTGCAGGAATGGTTGTGCTTGGGAGACGCACATGGGCAATGTATAGTACCCCTAGAATTACACATAGTCCCATTAGACTACTGTAGATTGCAGTTTCTTTATACTGTTGTTTTTTGATAAATATTCGAGCGCTATAGACGGTCCAACTCAACATTACAAGAACATAAGCTGCGAACTGCAGGATCATCATGAGGTCTCCTATTCTCGTAATTCGAAGGTGGAGTGTATCATCCCAGCCCCATGTACCTTCAGGTTCACTTCAAGGGTTATGTCCGCTTCCGGAAATCGCGTGTCCCATTGATCCCTCAATCTACTCCACTGATCTGGGTAATTCTTGTAAATTTCTTGGCCAAATCCTGCGCTGTCTACTTTTAATTCCTTCTGGATTCTGGTTAAGTAGGCCTGAACCTGTTTCTTGGCTGCGTCTTCCAAACCACTTTTGATGAGTTGCAAATTTGCAGGTTCATTAAGATCCAACGGTGAATTATTCTCAAGTAAGCTTCCTTGACCATCAAGTTGAATATGGAATTGAAGGGCATCTTGACGGATCTGTGTAGAGATTTTGCGATTTGCATGATTGATTACCATCCCAACTTGCCCATTTCCCTTGGGTAGTTTAGCTGTGAGGTATCCTACTCTCAACTTGCCTGTCACCCACATTTGTCCTAGTGTTTCTCTTTCATCTAATATGCCAGATAGTTTGAGATCTTTAAACACGCCAGTCCCCACTACCTTAAAAATTTGCTTATGGGGGTCATCGAAGTGAAGCTCCGGTTCGACTACACCAACAACGGGATGGATCCCCTCACTGCCATACAAGATAAAAAAATCGCGTAATGTTTCCGCGACATCTTCTCCTGAACCCTCCATCCCCCTCACCGCTTCTATAGGAACTGGCTTCAAAGGAGAATTCAATTGCAATATATTCCGCGCTTCTCCCCCTCTGACTACCATAAGATAAGTCTTTAAGCGATTCCTAGGGTCATGCGTGAAAATATCAAGAACATTCTCAATGCCATGCTTCGCCAAACGTTCACTAATAAACACAACACTACGATGAGAATAGAACAAATGGCGTGAGCTCTTTTTCTGAAGTTTTTGATGAATTTCGTTCCCGTTTTTCCCTACAACGGAGATAACGAAAGATTTGCCGCTATCATCAGGACTACTCTTCCCACCTTCTGCTGATGAAGGTATCGCAATTTGAAGGGTACATAAGAGGTCCCCCTCATCCGTTAGATCTAAGGAAGTCCCCATTACAAAGGCAAGATCATTAATTTCGGTACGATCCCAACATCCGCTAATGAGGACTAATACAATAAGAAGCATAATCCATTTAAGTATCCTCATTTGTTCCCCCACGATCGTTTCGCCCAAATCGGTATTCGTATCAAAACATCCCTCCAAGCCGCAAGCTTGAATGGCGCGATTGGAGAAAAATAGAGAACTCCGAATGATCGAAGTGAAGTCACATGTAACATAATACCTAGAAATCCTAGAACGATGCCGTATAAGCCCAAGCTTCCAGCTAAGAACAACATAGGAAACCTAAGCAAGCGGATGCCATTGGCAAAGCTATAGCGAGGAATGGTGAAAGCGGCAATACCAGTGATCGATACAATAATAACGACCGGTGCAGATATTAAACCCGCTTGAACCGCAGATTGACCAATGACTAAACCTCCAACAATGCTAATAGTTGGGCCGATCTGTTTCGGCAGCCGAATACCAGCTTCCCGGAGGGCTTCAAATATGATTTCCATAATTAAAGCTTCAATCATCGCAGGAAAGGGAACAGCTTCTCTTGAAGCAGCAATACTCAGCACCAGGCTTGTCGGGATCATCTCTTGATGAAAAGTTGTAATCGCTACATACAGGGGTGGCGCAAAAATCGCAAGATGGATAAAAAGCAATCGAATCCATCGAAAAAATGTAGCTGCTGGCCAACGTATGTAGTAATCCTCACTCGCTTGAAGTCCAGTCCAGAACGTCATTGGAACAACGAGAACAAATGGCGATGTGTCCACAAGAATGGCTACTTTACCTTCAAGCAATTCTGCAGCCACCACATCCGGCCGTTCCGTGTTATGAACTTGAGGAAAGGGTGAGAACGGTTGATCTTCAATACATTCTTCGATATACGCTGATTCGAGTACACCATCCAATTTTATTGGCTCTAATCGTGCTTTAACTTCTTCTACCAAAGAGTCCAACGCGACACCCTTTAGGTAGGTGATCGCTATTTTGGTCTGGGTATGCTCTCCTAGCGTAATATACGCTACTTTTAATTTTGGCGTTTTGAGTCGGGATCGAATCAAACTAATGTTGGTCGAAATCTGTTCAATGAAACCGTCTCTTGGGCCGCGAATGACAGGCTCCGATGAAGCTTCATCAATGCTTCTTTTGGATGTGCCTAGCATAGCAACTGTCATTACGTTACTTGCACCTATCTTGAGAATGGCCGCATGTCCTTCTAGGACGTTTTGAATAACATCCGCAACTTTTGTAGAACTTGTTGTGGTTCCGATGGAGACCAACTCATCTTTGAGATTTCCTGATTCCGACGGAACCTCATCCCTTGTTATACTTGTCAGCATGGGTTTAATGACTTGTTCTTCAAGCATATTCGTATCAATTAAGTTATCAATATAAACAATGAGCCATTGCGTTTCTTGCTTAACTTCTATTTTGCGGTACACTACATCGGAACAATCCTGGAACGCTTCTTGAATCAACTTCTCATTGTGATCCATATCCGTTGAAAACACATGATTATTCTCTTCCTCCAGGCTAATGGTTTTCATCGTAGGAAGCTTATCGTTTTTATGGGGTTTCCCTTTTATAAACCATCTCATGAAAGATCCTCCTGGTTGACACAATCACTGCTATTATCCCAAATAAAGTAACATCAATGACAAGAACATTCTCCCATTCGATTCCTTCAAAATACTTCGAGATAACATGAGAAAAACCACACTGTGAGATCACAGCGTGGCTAGATAGTTGCTATGTGGTAGTGTAACCACCCGAAATATGTCGCTTAATTATTCTTGGGTCACTGACCGTTTAAGCCAATCATGAAACCGTGTTGTAGTAATTGTCGTGATTCGTGTAGGGCCATCAATCGGAACGAGAGATTGATCATTCACTTCCACTGACCCAAAGTAGAGTGCATTGTCATCAGTGATCACTTGACGTGGATCTTGATTGGCAGCCAAGAATTGTCGAACAAGTTCGTCAAGCCTAATTTGGTCAGGACCTGCCGCATCTACAATATCATTCACAGGTGCACCAAGGGTGAAATCCGCTACAACAGCCGCGACATCATCCGAAACCATAGGCTGCGTCAGAGCGGAAGGCAAACGTACCGTATCCCCTTCCGTAGCCACATATGCGATGCTCCCAATGAATTCGAAGAACTGTGTTGCACGGACAATTGTATAAGGAATCGGAGAAGCCTTGATTAGCTCTTCTTGGGCCATTTTCGCCTTGAAATAGCCACTTTGGAGCAGACGCTCCGTTCCTACGACCGACAGTGCAACGTGATGACGCACACCTGCCGCTGCTTCAGCAGTCAGAAGATTCTTATTCGACGTCACGAAGAACGACATTACTGCCTCGTCTTCAAACGAAGGTGAGTTCGTCACGTCTACGACAATCTCTGCACCGTGCAGTGCCTCAGCAAGTCCTTCGCCAGTAATCGTATTAACGCCTAAAGATGGAGATGCCGGCACAGCTTCATGCCCAAGCTCACGAAGGTTCTGCACGACCTTGGATCCAATAAGACCACTACCACCAATAACTACAATTTTCATATGAATTCCTCCAGTTTATAGCCCATTATCTGGGCGTGTGATGTGTTATTAAGTACCTCAAATTTGTTTGACATGTATAAGACAATTGACGTCCGCGAAGTGTGACAAAAAAAAGTTTGGTTAATTTCTCCTCTGATTAATCTGGGGAATACGACTGAGACGGAGGCTGGGATTGGGACGGAAACTGGTGTGACAGAAGCTGTGTTGACGGTGACTGGGACTGGGACGGAGACGGAAACTGGTGTGACAGAAGCTGTGGCTGTGACTGGGACGGTGACTGGGGACTAAAGCTGTGACTGGGACGATGACGGGGACGGAGGTTGTGACTGAGAATGAGACTGTGTACTAAGAAGGTGACGGTGTCAGTGACTAGTAGACAGAGTCTGCCCCGCTGCCGAATCGTATTTAGATGTAAAAACTACAGCTAATATTGGCGAATTTGGGGTATTTTCGCGATTAGATGGAAAAAATACAGGTAAATTCAATCAAATTTGAAAAATCGAGATAATTAAAGGAATTTAGCTACAGGAAATACAGTTAATCATCCATATTCGATAATTCCGTTTCAAATAGATGGAGAAAATCCAGTTAAACTGCGGGAAGTCCGTTTATTATTCATCGCCCATAAGGTCAACAACGAAAGAATAGGCCGTTTCAATAAGTCTACAACGACTCTTGAGACAGCCTCTCCTATAACAGTATGGTCTACTCTTACGTATTTAAGATAATTCTTCCCTCAGCCTCTAACTTCACGACTTCTTCCCGGACTCGCGGTGCGACTTCCGTTCCTAGTAGTTCAATGGCTTTCATAACATCTTCGTGCGGCATAGTGCCGACAGGCAAATGAAGGAAAAACCGCGAGAAGCCTAAGTGCTTATACATGTGTACGATTTTATTGACTACCGTGTCAGGATCACCAACGTATAAGGCCCCTTCTAAACTGCTTGCAGCATCAAAGCTTGCACGGCTGTATTGTCCCCATCCCCGATCTTTTCCAAAATAATTAAACGATGCTTGCGTAGGTGGGAAATACTTATCTACCGCAAGTGAAGTACTCTCCGCAACGAAACCTGATGAGTGTACGGCTACCTTTAACTTCGAAGCATCATGTCCTGCCTGCATGGCGGCTTTCTTATAGAGTGGTACAAGCGGAGCAAATTGTAGCGGACTCCCTCCGATTATCGCCAAAACAAGAGGCAGCCCGAGTAACCCAGCTCTGATGACCGATTCCGCATTCCCCCCACTGCCAAGCCATATCGGGAGTGGATCCTGAACCGGACGCGGATACACGCCAAGATTCGTAAAGGCTGGTCTATGTCCACCTTTCCAAGTTACCATTTCCGAGTTTCTTAGTTTTAATAATAATTCCAATTTTTCTTCGAATAGCTCTTCATAGTCTTTCAAATCATATCCAAACAACGGAAATGCATCGTCCATAGAGCCTCTGCCCGCAATAATCTCAGCACGTCCATTTGATATCCCATCCAAAGTGGCAAATTGCTGAAATAAGCGCACTGGATCTGCTGCAGAGAGCACAGTAACTGAACTGGTTAATCGTATCCTTGTAGTCATAGCTGCCGCTGCTGCAAGCACAACGGCTGTAGCCGAATCTCCAAACTCCTTGCGATGATGCTCGCCGACTCCAAATATATCTAACCCTACCTTATCAGCAAGGACAATCTCTTCCACGACCTGTCGCAACCGCTCTCCATGACTTATCGTCACGCCAGTTCGTACATCCGGTATTGTTTCGACAAAAGTATCTATGCCAATCTCCATTTCGAATCATCTCCTAATAAGCGATGTATAGAAAATATAATTAACTCTATTGATATTTATAATAATAATATATATTATAATAATAGGATATTTGCGATTTCTGTTCTTGTCAACTCCAATAAAAAAGAAGAGCTGACATGTAGCCAGCCCTTCCATCATTACGGTTATATTGGAATGCGTTTGAAACCACTTACCAAGCAGACGCACCACCATCTACCGGAAAGTTGGCACCCGTAATATACGATGCTCGATCCGAAGCAATGAAAGCCGCGAGTTCCACGAGCTCTTCAGGTTGACCAAAGCGCTTGAGAAGCGTTTTTTTGGTTATCGCATCCCTCGCCGCTTGATTATCGCCTAAGTCACGGTCACTGGCAGGTGTCAAGAACGGACCAGGACTGATCGCCACAGCACGGATTCCATGAGGTGCACCTTCAAGTGCGAATTGACGCGTCATAGCAATAACGCCTGCTTTCGCTGCGCAGTGACCGACCATCGGAGGGGTCTCACCAGCAATAATTCCTGCTAAGGACGCAACGTTGATGATGACCCCACCACCCCGCTGAACCAGATGCGGCCATGCATATTTCGACACGAAGAATGGAATGTCGAGTTCACCGGCTATGGTCACACGCCAGTCTTCAATCGAGAATTCAGGCATCGGACCGAATCGTTGGATCGCCGCGTTATTATACACAACATCTAACCCGTTATAAGCAACCACGGCATCCTCAACCATTTTCCTTGCCTGTTCGGGATCCGTTAGATCTACAGGTGCAATACCCTTCATTTCACCACCGGAGCTGCGTATTAGCTCAACTGTTTCGTTGTTTGCATTAACATTAATATCACATCCAACTACCTTAGCTCCTTCTCTGGCGAATGTAAGCGCTGCTGCGCGTCCAAGCCCTCCACCTGTGCCAGTGATTAGAACGATCTTATTCTCAAGTATTCCCATCGTAGCCTCCATATCTCTGGTTTGTACGTGAATTATCCTTCACGATAAATAGGTGCTCCGAATGGAGCCGAGCGAGCTCCCCCATCTACTGTAATCTCTGCTCCTTGAACGAATGAAGACTCGTCTGAGGCAAGGAACAAGGCCACATTCGCAATTTCCCTTGGATCTCCCATACGGTTGAGCGGTATCGTTCGAGCTTGTGATGCTTCTAACTTAGCGGTTTCTTCAGGGGTCGTTTTCTTCCAAATGGTTGTACGTGTCGCCCCGGGCACCACGGTGTTTACTCGGATACCTTTTGGAGAAAGCTCGGATACGAAAACTCTTGCCATGGAGCTGATGGCTCCTTTGCTAGCCGCATATGCTGCTCTTACTGGAGCACCGTCGGTTGCACGTGTTGAGCCCGTCAATATAACGGAAGCCCCTTCATTCAAATGAGGTAAAGCAGCTTGTACGGTGAAGAAGACGCCAGTTACGTTCACCTGAAGCACTTCTTCGAAAACCGATAGCTCAGTACTTCCTAATGGTGTAGGGGATGCAATACCTGCATTCGCATACACAATGTCAAGTCTCCCGAAGGCTGCGATAGTCTTGGCCACTGCCTGTTCCATGCTGACTTGATCAGCCGCATCCGCTTGAACAACAACGACATGTGCACCCAGTTCCTTCGCCACATTGTCTAACGTCGTTTGATTCCGACCTGTAATCACAACTTTCGCACCTTCTGCAATAAACAGTTGAGTAGCAGACAAACCGATTCCACTGCTTCCTCCTGTAATGAGCGCAACTTTACCATCAAGCTTTCCCATAATCATTCTCCTTATATATACAATACGAGCATCACCAAGCCAACGATTATCTTCCCCTATTCTCTAGTACGTATTCATTCGCTTCTACTAGCAGCAAAAATGATAATACAACGGCAAAAAAATAAGCTGCACAAGGCAGCATATTAGGACGGTCTATAAACTGAACATAATCTAACATGGTTATGGTTACGTTGTTTTAACTAGGCGTATATGATAGAGAGGCACTAAACGAGAGTTGCGTAATATCAGCTGCTGAAGGATCAGACGCTACATTCGTCCTTATTCGTATACCAATACGATCACCTGCTACGACACCTAATGAACCGAGATTAATATTAGTTGCTGCATAGAAATTACCGGCAATAACCGTATTACCAGGACCTCCAAAAGAAAGCGAGCTCGTCAGTGGAGTTGTCAAGTAAAGTGAAGCGAGGTGACTAACCCCATTATTAGGAGCTGAAGGAGCTCTGAAAACTGTGAAATCATAGACAAGGGGTGTCACATTGATCGAAGCTACTGAAGCAACCAACAATTCAGCGCTTATTTGTAAATTTTGAACGGTTCCATTGAACGGAATCGGGAAAGCAAAGCCACCTGCTTCGGGTGGCATGGTTGATTCTCCACCACCATCAATAACTTCTACTGTTCGATTACCGAATCCCATTAGAATTGGCGCGGCTGATACGACTGTAGCACCACTAAGAATGATACCCGTTGAAAATGGAATTAATCCTCCAGCACCTGCTGCTCCCGTTGCTCCTGTTGGACCTGCATCTCCTGCTGTACCTGTTGACCCGGTTGGGCCTGTTGCTCCCGCTGTACCAGCTGTGCCCGTTGCACCAGTTGGGCCGGTTGGTCCCGCTTCTCCCGCTGCACCAGTTGAGCCGGTTGGTCCCGGTGGCCCACCCTCTGGTCCTGTTGCTCCCGTCGCTCCTGCCCCTGTAGCCCCTGTTGCTCCCGCTACACCAGCTGGTCCCTCTGGACCTTCAAACCCTCGAGGCCCTCGTCGACCTTCTTCCCCTCTTTGACCACGTGGCCCTTCCGGCCCCATAGTCCCTGTAGCTCCCGTTGACCCTGCTGATCCTGCAGGTCCTGATGCACCGGTAGCACCTGCTTCCCCTGATGTTCCCGCAGGTCCTTGGGGACCTCGTGGACCTTCTGGTCCGGGAGGTCCAGGGGGGCAATTACATTTTCCCATACTATTCTCATCTCCCTATTTAAACGTATTTCATCATATTAAATGCCTAAATAGATAGACACAGCATATGCCTATCAAAATATAAATAGTGGGAAATAGAACCATTTATTCACACAAAACTCTATTCATCTATGTTATTGTCCCATACCAAAATGACTGCGTTAGCATTAGCTACTAAAGATGGTTCGATGGTTAGGGAGTGTTGGAATGGACAAGCGCCTATGGATAGGTATTATGGTAACTAAACGGAATAGTAGAAAAAGAATTTTAGCTCTTTGTCAACGTTATCAAAGTCAAAACCTGAGACTTTACGCTTTCACTCCAGCAGATATACGTTGGAAAATGCAACGTATTAGTGGACTCAGCTTGAAAAATGGCAAATGGATACAACGTATATTTCCTTTTCCACGTGTCGTTTATAACCGTTGTTTCAACAAAGTCTCGATGACTATTCAACGTCTGGAGAAAATAATAGGTAAAAGTATGTGTTTCAATACGATTAATCATTTCAATAAGTGGGACATCTACAACCAGCTACAACAATCGAGTCTTTCGCAATATGTACCCCGTACATTTCAATATCATGAAGTGAACCTAGCAGAACAATTAGAGGTAAATAATCTTCTCTTTATAAAACCGATTTATGGATCTAGAGGTACGTCTGTCTATCGAATTGATCGCCTAGAGAATGGAGATATTCACATTTCCTTACACAGTTTAGCACCAAGAATTATTTGTAGGAAAAATGAAAGTATTCAAGAAAAGCTAGATGAGATTCTCGGACAAAAGACCTATTTGGTCCAAGAAGGGATTCAAATGAGTCGACTGGACCGTCAATATTTTGACATCCGGGTTCTTGTTCAGAAGGGAAAAGTTGGTCAATGGAAGATTGCCAGCATCGCTTGTAGAGTGGCACACGAACATTACTTTAACACGAGTATGTGTGAAAGTGTCTATGAGGTAGCCGAAATTCTCCATCGACTATATGCGTCAGAAAAAGCAAATGAAATCCTACAATCTTTGAATGATGTTAGTGTTATCGCCGCTCAAGAAGCAGAGACTCTCATGGGAAATTTAGGAGAATTGAGCGTGGATTTTGTACTGGACAAACAAAGTAAATTATGGATTATTGAACTTAACGGCATGCCTCAAAAAAGTATATATGAGGATCTAAAGGGATTTAAATTAAAGGATTTGTATCGCAAACCCATGGAATATGCTTATCATCTTACTCAATCATAAAGAAACCGAACTCATCGTTTGAAGAGATCGACGAGTTCGGTTATTCATTTAAATATCAGAATTTATAAGTTTTACTTACTAATTATGCTGAATTTCTAGATAAACGCTCCTGTCCTTCAAAGGACGGCGTATCCGTTTATTTTGTATACATATTCAGATACTAACGGACTTACCTGGACCGCACAAACTTTAAACCCAGGCATTTTGCAAGTTGGATCGAGAGCATCATTCGTTAATTTATTGACGTTCTGCGTATCGCCCCAATGCATCGGAACGAAGACAGTGTCTTCCCGAATCGCATCACTAAACCGACTACGCACATAAATCTCACCGCGTTTGGATGTCAACTTCACAAGTGTCCCATCTTCGATATGGTTTTTCTTCGCCGTTCTAGGATGGATCTCCATGAAAGACTCTACGTCTCTTGCAGCTAACGCTGGACTTTTGCGAGTCTGCACACCTGTTAAATAATGCACAAGCACGCGGCCAGTGGTCAAATACAGCGGGAAATCTGCACTGGTTTGCTCTTTGGGCAGATGATTCTCCACGGTTGTGAGTAGCGCTCTTCCCGCTGGAAGTGGAAATGAGGATTCGAATAAGCGTTTGGCCCCTGGATGCTCCACTTCCGGACAAGGCCAATAGACGCCTTCTTCCTTCCGCAATCGCGAATAGGTAATGCCATAATAGTCTGCAGTTCCACCACGACTTGCGAGTCGAAGCTCGTTAAAGACTTCTTCCACATGTTCAAATCGAAAAAATTGACCTCGCCCAAACTGCTCTGCAAGCTCACATAGCACCTGCCAATCATGCTTAGCTTCACCGGGAGCAGCACGACCAGCTTCTCTCAGTAGTACGCGTCCCTCCAAGTTAGTCAACGTACCGGCATTCTCTAAATAAGCCGTTACCGGTAATATCAAATCAGCTAACTGGGCCGTTTCCGAGATGAGGAAGTCTGCAACAACAAGGAAGTCGAGCTTCTTCAACCCTTCTTCGACGAAGTTCGCGTTCGGATTCGAAACAAGCGGATTCGATCCCATTACGAGTAACGCGCGAATCTCCTGCTCATGAATTTTCTCCATCATTTCGTAAGCAGACACGCCTTTACCGGGCAACTCGCTCGGATCTATGCCCCAAACACCTGCGACATACGCGCGATCCGCGGGATTCTCAATCAGTCGGTAACCTGGAAGCTGATCCGCTTTTTGACCATGTTCTCTACCGCCCTGGCCGTTCCCTTGTCCTGTAACAGCCCCATAGCCGCAGCCGGGTTTGCCGATTTTACCAGTTAGGAGTACGAGATTCAAGAAGTTGCGAACGGCCATATGACCATCCGTTTGCTGCTCAACGCCTCTAGCTGTAAACACCATACCCGTCTGCGCTTTACCGTAACTCAGTGCAGCCTTACGAATCAATGCAGCCGACACTCCGGTCAGGTTGGCGATCTCTTCCATATCCAGTGCTTCAAGATGCGCCTTCAATTCCGTAAAGCCTGTTGTCCGATTAGCTACAAATTCTTCGTCTAAGCAACTTTCCTCCATCAGCACTTTGAGCATCCCATTGGCCAAAGTCGCATCCATGCCAGGTTTCACACGTAAATGAATATCGGAGATACGTGTGGTGCCCGTTTCACGCGGATCGATGGTTATGATGATGGCACCTTTCTCTTTCGCTCTTGTAAAATAAGGCATCAGCGTCGGTTGACACTCCGCAATATTCGTTCCTGCAAGAATGATGCACTCGGCTAATTCAATGTCTGATAGTTGGTTCGTTATCCCTCGGTCAATCCCGAATACTTTCACCCCGGCTGATGCTGCAGCTGACATACAAAATCTTCCATTATAATCGATGTACTTTGTTTGCAGTGCAACGCGCGCGAATTTGCCTAATAAATATGCGGATTCGTTCGTAAGCGATCCGCCACCGTATAAACCTACCGTGTGGTTACCATAAGTTTCGCGGAGACCATTACACTTACTTACGATGAGCTCATAGGCATCGCTCCAGGAAATCCGCTCGAAACGACCATTCCGCTTCATCATCGGATGGAGTAAACGTTCACCTGTCAGCACATGCTGGTATGCGTTCATGCCTTTGATACAGAGACGTCCTTCTGAGGCTTGATTAGGCTTCGGCACAACAGAATAAACAGACTTTCCACTGGAGGCATTGCGATCTTCGATGACTTGCATCTTACACTGTACACTGCAAAACGGGCACTGCGTATCCATCACATGCAAAGAAGTAGCAACGATTTGATCTTGCTGTGCAAATAGACTCATAAGCTCACCTGACCAATGCAGCTGTGGGCTGCGAATTTACTTGCTGTGGTTCTATCAACCTGCTTTCAACCTGCCATCTGCGAAGCAGCTCCATTCGAGTGGTCAGATTGAATAACTGTTCACGTAACTGCGTTATCCCAATTCGTTCAACCCATTGACTTGTTGTTTCACCGAAATTAGCTTCTTCTCGGTACCATTGTAGAAATGCGGTTGCTAGATCTAGCACGTTCTCCTCATTGGCTTCCGTACAGAACAGCTCAGCTTGCCGAAGTTTCGTTCCGGCACTGCCTCCGACATAGATTTCCCAGCCTCCTGGGACTCCTACTAGTCCTAAGTCTTTGGCAAGAGTGCCCGCTCGGTGCAAGGGACTCGCGGAAACCGCAGCACTTACCCCCGTTGGCAGTTGCATATGTTCCAATCGCTGTTCGAGAAGAATCCCCATTCGAATCGAATCTTGCATTGCACTCCGATCATAATCTTTACCTGAGCATGTTGCAACAGTCGTGATCTTTCTACCATAAGAAGGCGTCGTCGACGCTAGGTGACCCATCTCTGCACCGATGGCGCCAACTTGCTCCTCGGCAATACCGAGGAGATCGAGATGCGCGCCGCCGGTTAGTTTCACTACCGGGACGTGATATTTATCGATCACGTCGGCAAGAAGCCTCAACTGCTCGGCATTCGTGACGCCGCCATACATGCGCGGCGTGATGGCGTACGTGCCATCGGCGAGCAGGCTCGCTGCTGAATCCAGGAACTTGGATTCAGCCTCTTCGGCGGCAGCACCTCGTGCCTGGCCGAGATAGTACTGCATGGCCGGACGGCATATCGCGCAGCCGTCCGCCTTCCAGCCAAGCGCATGCATCGCTTCATTCGCGGTCTTGAAGCTTGCGCTGCGCATAGCGTCGCGCAGCTCGTCATGGCTGTGCGTTGTGCACCCGCACACGGTTTCCTTCGGCGCAGCCGGCGTGTCCTGGCTCTGCAGCGCCAGCTGGAGCATCGCCGATACGAGCGGCTTGCAGCCACCGCAGGTGCTCGATGCGCGCGTGCACGCGCGAATATCCTCGACAGTTGCGCATCCGTTGTCACGTACCGCATCGAGGATGCCGCCCTTCGTTACACCGTTGCAAGAGCACACGGTGGCCGTTAGCGCCAGTGAAGCCGCATAGGCTTCATCTCCCCCGCCGCCTACGGCTGATGCTTCCTCCAACACGGACACGTCCGCCTGTTGCTTGATATAGCCGAGTAATTTGTTGCCCTCGCTGCTGTCTCCGAAGAGAACGGCCCCTACGATTTTATTATTGCGCACAGCAATTTTCTTATATGTGTTTTTGATTCCATCAATCACTTTCAGAGACGTTGTAATCTCGGAATCGCGAATTTCTCCTGCTGAGAATACTTCAACACCTGATACTTTTAATTGGGAATACAGAATTGAACCTTGATAGCCTTCGGTCTCCACGTCGCAAATCTTTTTAGCCAATACTTTACCTTGCTCATATAGCGGGGCTACCAACCCATAGACCGTATTACGATGCTCCGCGCATTCCCCGACTGCATACACGCCTGGCACACTCGTTTCCATATAGTCATTGACCATAATAGCACGATTCGTTTCAATCCCACTATCTGCTGCAAGCTTTATATTAGGTCGTACACCGACTGCAATAACAATTAGATCGGCTTCCACTTTGCTGCCATCCTTAAATAGAAGACCCTCTACTCGCTTCTTGCCAAGAATTTTCTCCGTCTGCTTCTCTAGAAGGAATTTCATTCCTTGTTTCTCCAGCTCTCTGCGCAGCATCCCTGCTGAAGTTGGACTGAGTTGACGCTCCATCAGATGGTGGAAGATATGAACGACATGAACATCCATACCCAGATTAAGCAAACCGCGAGCAGCTTCAAGTCCGAGTAAGCCTCCGCCAATAACAACGGCTTTCTTATATTTCTTGGATGCTTCTACCATTTTATTACAATCTTTAATATCGCGGAATGCCGTTACACCCGGTTTATCCGCCCCTGGAAGCGGCAGCATGAATGGTAACGAACCAGTTGCAAGAATCAATTGGTCATACGCAACAATCTTTCCTTTTTCACTCACAACTTTCCGCTTGGCAGTATCGATATGAACTACAGAGTCCCCAGCATAAAGTGTAATCCCTTTATCTTGATACCATTGCCAATCATTCATGGTAATATCATTCACCGTTGTGCTTCCCTGCAGCACTTTCGATAACATAATGCGATTATAATTCGGATGCGGCTCACTGCCGAAAATCGTAATATCGAATCGATCTGGCGCTATGGCAAGGATTTCTTCTATACAGCGTACGCCAGCCATACCGTTTCCGATTAAGACAAGTTTTTGTTTCCCCATAGCTACTGACCTCCACATTCCCGTGCTGTAGTACGCTTGTTCCTCGCCATAAGATAGCCCGAACTATGATGCCAATGTACGTTGTTTGTTCAACAACATGCGTCTCGTTGCAAGATTCATCCACAGACAAGCGCACGCGAATACCATAAGCATGACAAAGCCTAATGTATACGCACCTGATAAATCTTTCACAATTCCTAAAACAATAGGTGGGAAAAATCCACCTAAACCGCCTGCTGCGCCAACAATGCCGGTAACAGCTCCCGTATTGCCCGAAGATACTTCGGGAACCATTTTGAACACAGCTCCATTCCCAATGCCCAACAAGGTTGCCGCAACTAGACAACAGATACTAAAAGAAGTGAATTGATGCATGGATCCTGCCAATGCAAGCGAGGTTATAATCATACCTGTGAATACCACCGCAAGTACACTTCGTGAACCAATGCGATCTGCCAAGTAGCCCCCTAATGGACGAATGAGCGTTGCAATGACAACAAATCCTGCCGTTTTCAATCCTGCATCTGTAGCTGATACATGAAATAAATCCTTGAGAAATGTAGGTAAGTAAGCGCCGAACGCAACGAACCCACCGAATGTTAGAAAATAAAAAAGGGATAAGTACCACGTTGATTGATCTTTGAGGACAACCATCGATTGTTTGAATGTCTTCTTTTGAGAAGGAGATGGTAAATCTTTCGTTCCAATCCAGAAAATCGCTGTCACTAGCACGATCATAATTGCGAGGCTCCAGAACACCCACTGGAAGCCATATTGGTTAAACACGAAGGGCAATGAAAAGCTCGCAACCGCACCGCCTAAATTACCGAGTCCAGCTAATCCCAGTACCAAACCTTGTCGCTCAGGAGGAAACCATCTGGACACATAAGTAAGGGAAATGGCAAAGGTCGTCCCCGCCATCCCTATAAAGAGTGCACAAATCAGTAACATCCAGTAGGTATGCACAAACCCCGCAAGCAGAAGTGGTATTGTGAGAAAGAGCATCGTCATCGCAAATACACGCTTACCTCCGAAGCGATCTGTGTATATCCCCATCGGAATTCGTAGTATAGAGCCGAGCAGCACTGGCGCTGCGATTAAAAGACTTTTTTGTATCGTACTTAACTGAAATAGTTCTTGAATTTGCCCAGCGATCGGTGAAAATACGCCCCAGATCACAAAGGATGCCATCATGGCTAACGTGGACAATCCTAAAGCAACTCCTGATCCATGATGTCGCATGATTGCTACTCCCCCTTGCTAAGAAGCTAAGATTCTTTCTTCTGAAATATGCAAATACATTTCTCCGCTCGCATCATCGATCTCAACTTCGAATTTGGGAACACAACCCGTATCCGGGGCTTGAACTAGTCCGTTGTGCAGATCTATTTTCCAATCGTGCAGGGGACAAAATACATGATGATCACAAACAATACCCTCGGAAAGCTTACCCGCTTTATGCGGGCACCGATTCTCGATCGCTTTGATGACACCATCTGAAAGCTTAAACACGGCAATTTCCAAATCACCAATACGTACAACACGCGATCTCTTTACTGCAATTTCTGAAATGTGGCCAATGTGAACCTTTTTCATATCCATCATCCCTTCTATTTCATAATCGACGCTGCCGATTGCTCTTCCATAGGTGAAAATGTTTGGCGAAGTGTCCCCTCTTCAATAATTTCTTTCCATGGATCTTTCAATAGGGACAATGCTTTATTAATGCGGGTGTTGAAAGCAGCACGATCTTCACTAGACGCAAGTGTTGTCTTAATTGTCTCAAGACCTACACGCTCCAACCATTCCGCTGTACGCTCATTGTATTTCCCTGTTTCCCGGTAGTATTGCAAGTAAGCGCCTGACCATTCTAGCACTTCTTCTTCCGTCTTTACTTTGCATAAAAGATCTGTGCCACGCAGCTTCGTTCCGCCATTGCCGCCAACATGGAGTTCCCAGCCGCCATCAATGGCGACTACCCCGAAGTCTTTGATCGTTGCCTCCGCACAGTTACGCGGGCAACCAGAGACAGCCATTTTCACCTTAGCTGGCGTATTTAACCGTTCGAACTTCTTCTCAAGCTGAATGCCCATGCCGATCGCATCTTGCGTACCAAAGCGGCAGAACGTAGAACCCACGCATGTTTTCACCGTACGAAGCGATTTACCATAGGCGTAGCCTGAAGGCATATCGAGATCAGCCCACATACCAGGCAAGTCTTCTTTCTTCACTCCGAGCAAATCGATACGTTGTCCGCCTGTTACTTTAACGAGGGGAACTTCATATTTCTCAGCGATTTCCGCAATTTTCTTTAAGTCTTTCGGTGTCGTTACGCCGCCGTACATGCGCGGTACGACTGAGTACGTGCCATCTTTCTGAATGTTGGCATGATTACGTTCGTTCACAAAGCGTGACTCTCTTTCGTCCTCGTGCTCTTCTGGCCACACCATACCCAAATAGTAATTCAATGCGGGACGACACTTGGAACACCCTTCTGTATTGGACCATTCGAGAACGTTCATTACTTCTTTGGTCGTCGAAAGTTGCATGGTACGGATCGCTTCAACAACTTCGTCTCGCCCTAGCGTTGTACAACCGCAAATACCTTCCTTCACGGTTTTCACACCGTCCGCTCCAAGGACATACGTAAGCACATCGGCTACTAGTGGCTTACACCCTCCGCAAGAAGCAGAAGCTTTCGTACAGGCTTTGATGTCATTCACACTGGAGCAGCCTTTCTCTTGAATCGCTTGAACAATGGCTCCTTTGGAAACGCCATTACATCCGCATACGATTTCATCTGCACTCATATCAGCAACCAGATCCACACCAGACTTCGTCTTGCCTCCGCCATCGCCAAGGAGTACTGTCTTTTCCTTCCCTGTTACATCCTCGCCGTTACGAATCATAGCGAACAGTCTCGATCCATCACTGATATCACCGAACAAGACGGCTCCTATAACTTTCCCATCGCGAATGACAACTTTCTTATAAATGCCCTCAAAATCATCCTGTACACGAACTGCACGTGTACCCGGCTTATCTGCATACTCACCTGCGGAGAATACATCAACACCAGAAACTTTGAGCTTCGTAGAAACGACTGACCCTTGATAGCCTTCCGTATTAACACCTGCTAATCGCTTCGCAAGAACAGCTCCTTGTTCATATAACGGCGCCACTAGACCGTATGCAACACCTCGATGTTCCGTACATTCCCCAATGGAGTAAACATGTGGGGCATTTGTCTCAAGGAAATCATTGACAACAATGCCTCGATTGATCTCGATTCCGCTGTTCTTCGCAAGAGCCATATTAGGTCTAATCCCAACAGCCATGACGATTAAATCAGCATCGACCTCTGAACCATCCGTAAATCGAAGGCCTGTTACCCGCTTCTTGCCTAAAATGGTTTCACTATTTTTCTTCAGGAGGAACTTCATCCCTTGTTGTTCTAATTCTTGTTGCAGCATTGAGGATGCGGTTCTGTCGAGTTGTAGATTCATTAAATATTCGTTGATATGCACGACAGAAACTTCCATGTTCAGGTTCAGCAATCCGCGTGCAGCTTCGAGCCCGAGAAGACCGCCGCCAATAACTACGGCTTTTCTGTATTTCTTGGCCGTTTCCATCATCGTCTCGCAATCCGCTATGTCTCGAAATGCAATCACACCTTCTTTGTCTGCACCTGGCAACGGCAACATGAAAGGCAGTGATCCCGTTGCCAGAATGAGTTCATCGTAGGAGACAGTAATGCCAAGATCTGTACTCACAATCTTGCGTTCCGTATCTATCTTGTTAACGGTGTGACCCGTATGCAAGGTAATGTTGTTGTCCTTATACCAAGACCAGTCGTTAATCACAATATCTTTCATATCCGCGTCTCCAGCCAATACAGATGACAGCAGAATCCGGTTATAGTTTGGATGCGGTTCTTTTCCAAAGATCGTAATTTCGTAGGAGTTAGGCGCAAGTTTTAGCAATTGCTCGATACAATTAACACCAGCCATACCATTTCCAACTAAAACTATTTTTTTCTTCATCCTATTCACACTCCCACTTGATTTAAACTAACATTTTAAGTCATGTTACATATCCCAATCACTCGATCAGCAATATAGAAAAACGGATGTAAATTTATCTAACACATTCTTCTTGTTATTAATATACGCTGTATCATCGTATTTTTCAACAAAAATTTGCCATTTTATTGTGATTTTGTACATGATTATTTTAAATTCCGAACGTTTAATCTAAATATTTAAAATATTGTACGCTTTTTCATGCATTGTTTGCGTTTTCACAAGTGATCACACCCTCTTCTTTTTTGCAAGGAGTTACGATAAGTAGTTCATTCATGTTAAGTTAACTAACAAAAATGTATCTATCCCCGTCTATCCTCGCATGAACTATTTTAAATCAATCATTAGTTATTTGTTTTTTTGATGGCATCCTATTTATTTTTCATTGTCCAAAAAGAAAAAACGCCATTCCATGTTAGATTTAACATGAAAAATTTTTAAATTATTTATAAATATATGAAAAACTATAAGAAAAGGTTATTTGTCACGGATTTAACGTTAGTTTATATTACATGTATACCTAGTATGAAATTTATGGAATGAGGAGGATGCTTTATGATCCAAACGCGGCGTTACTCGACATTGGATACAGATGATTTATGGAGAATTCATTTATTAGTTATCTCTGAGGCGAACGTAGAACCAACGCACCAACATTACCATGATATTTTGCATATACCTGAACAGTATTTGAAGGATGGCGGCGAATTTCTGGTGGGCACAGGTCCTGACGGAAATGTATTGGCCATGGGTGGCTTGAAGATCCTAGACGAAGGCAAAGCCGAAATTAAACGTCTTCGTGTTCATCCTAGTCACCAGAAGAAGGGATATGGGCAACAGCTTCTAACTCAATTAGAAAATAAGGCCAGAGAACTGGGTATCAACCATTTGATTCTCGATACCCTTTCTAATCAACTCGGCGCTCAAAAGTTATTTATGAATAATGGTTATCAACAGAAGGGTCCAGCTACAATTGATGGTTTCCACGTCTTTCTATATGAGAAGGAACTTGTGTAATTAGACAAACAAAAAGGTCGGCACGTTGTCGTTGAAGACAAAGTGCCAACCTCTATTGAAATGTTCGACGGTTAGATAGAAACTGATAAATTATCGTAGCGATACATGACGAATGTAAATGGTGCTGGTCGCGTAACTACATAATCACCTTGTTGTGTCGATTTCCACGTTACTTGATGCTGTCTTTGAGGAACAAACACTTCATCTTTGACATCCATTCTCAGTAGCTCAGTGACGTTTACTTCGCCACTCACACCCCAAAGCTTCATAACGGCAGTGTCGGATTCGTGCAGCTCGCGGAAGATGATGAAATAGCCGTGCGTGGGACTACAAATACTTTGCAAACCTGTCCAACCAGCTCCCGATGGCTCATCACCAATTGGTAAAACTTGTCCAGCTACGATTTCAGCATGATATGGCTTTACCGCCTGAATCATTGTTGTAAGAGAACCCATTTGCTTCTTCGTTAATCCCGTTAGTTCCATCCATGCTAATGGATTCGAGAAAGCCGCCGCTGCAAAAGCATAGACTTGCCCACACGCATCTGGAGCTAAAGGATCTTCCGCATAGTTATTCGTGTTGCGATCAACATTTAAGAATTCCATTTGCAGCCTCGACGATGGTAAATACGGAGCAAGCATCCATAAATTGCGAAGCGTCCAATGAGGATAATAATTGCTCCAATCCGTGTAACGATTTTCAAGAAAGATGCTGCCATATTGCGTTTGCCCAAAGTAACCTAATCTCTTCTGCGCTGTTGTATCAATATTGAAATCAACTTGCCCATTGGTCGCTTTCTGAACGAATCGCATCATATTCAGCAAACGAACCTCTCCCAGTTTTGAGCGTATTTCAATGCCATCTAACTTGAATGTTCGAATATTGTATTTCCTATGAAGAAGCAGTAAAGTCGCAACGTCCTTTTCCCAGTTTATAAAGTCACGGACGGAGTCCGGGGAAAACCACAAACCCAAGGCTACCCCAAGTTCAGCGGCAAGCGAAACGATCGGTGTGAGACCGTCTGGGAACCTTTCCGGATGAACCTCCCAGAAATCGCCATCACCGCTGTAATAATCGCTCCACAGTCCGCCATCCGACTTCGTCGCTGCATCAACAGAATTTACCGTCGCACCCTTCTGCCAACCATCGTCAATTTGAAGAATGCTCAACCCCAGCGCTGCTGCCGCAACTAATTCTTTGCGTATAAACGCCTCGCTAATGGCGCCATCTTTGGAGCGATCTCCCCATGTGTTACTCATTATGAAGCTATCCCTATCCGCAACGTGCGCACGAAGACTGCGATGATAGGTCTTGAGTAAGTCATAACCCCCAAGCGTTGTCCCATCATATACACCGACGGTTACACCATATGTAGTCATTTCTACGTTATGGCGCAAATCCGCTTCGCTGACCCCCGTTCCTAGCAGACTCAAACTCTTCCCGTGAAATTGAAATTCCATGCGAGAGTTACCGTAGATCCCCAATTCTGTCGGCCCTTCTTTTATGATTAATAAGCCGCGCTCCTGAAGTGTTTTCGTAAGGAACAGGAGATTTCCGCGCAAGTTCCGCTTCTCTCTTACATAAATTAAACCTGTCTCCTGACTCACAAGGTTGTTATTCGTATCCGTCTGATCAAGAAATTGAACCGATGTCCATCGGCAATGCAGATCTCGAAGTAATATACGTTCACAATAATCAGACAATACAGTGTAATTATGCTTATTATTCGAATCTAATTGTAATGAAGCAGGGGAAAGTGTTCGATTTGTTTTAAAATCATCTTCGGTCCATACGAGGTTCGGTTCTTTGTCGATCAGGCTAACTTTGCTTCTAAAATGATGAACTGGCATCACGGTTAACTCATGTCGAATAAACGGTGCATCTGAATAGATCTTCAATGTGAACCGATACATCGTGGAGATCGCTTCAAGGTGAATGTCTACATTCGTTTGTAGATATGGCTGAGAAATGCCGTAATCATTCGCAACGAGTGACGAAATGAATATAGCATGCGGCTGCTGTTCATACGACAACCCTGAAAGTTGAAACATTGGGGAATCCGATTGCGGCGCAAGCCATTCTTCACCTTTGTTTTTATCGAAAATGGAGACATTAACCGCATGGCCACTGGCGAATGACCAGGACCTTTCTATTCTGCTGTTCCCCACTCGAAGCGAAGTCCCTTCAACGCGCACATAACAATCCAACCATTCCTTAAGGGACATATCTTCCGCAACCTCCAATATGGTAATATATTATTTATTACGCACATTATACATCCTTGTAAGAAGAGGTAAAATAGTAACATTTTGATGATTGGTGGTAAAATATTGTGCATAAATCCTATGGTTTTAGATACACAGATAAGGATAGTGAGAATCGTCATCTTCTCAAGCTCCTATCGATTGGACACAGCTCGGTCGCGGACGAGAACTACCAATGGAACGGACTCAAGCGAGGCGGGCAAGGGGTCATTGTTCAATGGTCCATACAAGGAGCAGGCAAACTTCGCATGGGAAAAGAACATTACACCGTTCCGAAGGGCCATGCGTTCATGGTTTCTATCCCGTCCGATCATGAATACGCATTTGATGCGACACTTTGTGACCAATGGGAGTTTATTTGGATACGTTTCGGGGGGTTTAAGGAAGAATGGCTGCGACAAGATTTGCTTCAGATGGTGGGACCTGTTTTCGAACTTTCTCCTGACTCCTTGCCTATTCAGCTACTTTGGCGATTGTATTCCGATACTGCAGCAAACCAATTGAATGATCGTTTCGATCTGTCACTTCGCATATATGAATGGATGCTTTCACTACAACGCTGTTTATTAGAAGGAAACGCCCCAACTCGTTCAGAGATCCCCTCCCCCTACAAGCGTGTTGTCACTTACATTCAAGACCATATTGCCGAAGATCTCACCTTGGATCGGTTAGCAGAAGCTGCACAGCTAGATAAATATTATTTGTGCAAAATGTTCCCCCACTACTTCCGCATAACCCCGATGGACTATGTCCGAAACCGGCGTATCGAGAAAGCAGCCGAGCTGCTGCGCAATCATGAGCTGTCCATCACGAATGTTGCTTCACTTTGCGGCTATACCAGCTTGAGCTACTTCGGAAAGGTTTTTCATAAAATGACGGGTTTATCCCCCCTTGCGTTCCGATTATCCGAAGTTAGTGAGAGTGAGGACTATTTACGTTTCTTGGAGTAACAAGGTGCGATTGCAATAAGGCCCGTTTCGGCCGCTAAAGTCAGGCATCTCCTCGCGCGGCGAGCAATAAGGCCCTTTTCGGGCCTTATTGCGACCGCAGGCTCGCGCTTCGCGCTGCCTCGGGCACTTTAGCGCCCATTTCGGCCGCTAATGTCAGGCACCGCTGCACGCGGCGAGCGATAAGGCCCTTTTCGGGCCTTATTGCGACCGCAGGCCTGCGCTTCGCGCTGCCTCGGGCACTTTAGCGCCCTTTTCGGCCGCTAAAGTCAGGCACAGAAGTCAAGACCAGGCAAATTCGCGATCAAGTTGCGTTTTTACATAGCAATGTTCACCAATTTGAAATATCTGTCTTTATATTTTTATTGTCAAAAGGTGTAGAATAATGTAATACGTTTTTTCTATGCGAAGGAGGATATGTCACATGTCACAGACATCAACTGTTCAAGAAATACCTGTTCCGATTGCAGCTGAACCCAAATCTTTAGACGTACTCGACCAATTATTGAAACCAGAGGTGCAAGAATCTCTAACGATCCTGGTGGATAATCTCCCTAAACTTGCCGAAATGGTTAACATGCTTACCAAAGCATACGATTTCGCACAAAATGTGGCGACTGATAAAGTACTTATTAATGATTTTGCTCAAGGTATTGGCGAATTCGTAAAACCAGTACAAGAAAAAGCAAAAAACATCGCTTCGGCTGCCATTGAAGCTGGTGAGCGTTCGCAAGCTGACGTTAGCACAACCATCGGTCTATTCGGAATGTTAAAAATGCTGAAAGACCCTGAAGTACAGAAAACGCTTCGATTTGCACAAGCATTCTTGAACGTACTCGCTGAACGAAAAAATTAATCCGGACAAGGGATGGTAACGATGGCTAAACAAATACTAATTCTTGGCGGCGGGTACGGTGGTCTCTTGACTGCATTAACCGCTCGCAAACATTTATCTGCTTCTGAAGCAAACATTACGATCATTAATAAATTCTCTACGCACCAAATCATTACCGAATTGCATCGATTAGCAGGCGGTACGATTAAAGAGCAGGCTGTTGCGCTTCCCCTACAGAAGCTGCTAGGCGACAAAAATGTCAATATCATTGTTGACACAATTCAAGAAATTAAACCTAATGAAAAACAAGTCCTTACAAGCAGTGGAGCGGTACATAAATACGATGCGCTTGTAGTCGCACTTGGCAGTGAAACGAATTATTTCGGTATTCCTGGGTTGGAAGCGAACAGTTTAATTCTGAAATCCGCTTCTGACGCTAACCGAATTCGCGCACACGTTGAAGCTCGTTTGGACGCTTACAAAGCTTCCGGCAATAAAGCCGATGCAACTATCGTGGTTGGTGGCGGTGGTTTAACAGGTGTTGAGCTTGTTGGTGAATTCGCAGATAAACTTCCTGAAGTATGCCGCGCCAAAGGTATTGATTTTGGTGATATCTCCATCTACTGCGTGGAAGCAGGACTTTCCATTCTTCCTGTGTTCCCACCAGTACTCATCGAGCGTGCAGTGTCCAGCCTTGAGAAACGTGGCGTTACCTTCTTGACTGGCGTTGCAATCACGGAAGCTACGAGCAATACAGTTTCATTGAAAAGCGGACAAACGATTGAAGCAAGTACGATTATTTGGACAGGCGGCGTTAAAGGCAACCAGGTAGTCGGCAGCTGTGGCATCGCTGAAGATCGCGGCCGTGCTACGGTAACTTCAACATTGCAATCCACATCACACGCAGATATCTTCTTAGCGGGTGATTGCGCAGTTGTCTTCCCTGAAGGCAGCGAAAGACCATATCCCCCTACTGCACAACTTGCTTGGCAAATGGGTGAAACGGTTGGTTACAACTTGTCCGTACAACTTAAAGGCGGCGTAATGGACAAATTCGTGCCTGTATTCTCAGGAACACTAGGCAGTCTTGGCCGTAAAGATGGCATCGGTACAATCGGCGGTAAGAACACACAATTAAAGGGCTTACCCGCTACACTAATGAAAGAAGCAAGTAACGTTCGTTATCTTTCGCACATTCACGGACTATTTGCTTTAGCGTATTAAAAAATAGAGATGCCTCTCAACCGATTAGGTTGACGAGGCATCTTTTTTCTCTATTTCATTACGATTGACTGTGATACAACTCAATCATAAATTCAGTTTTAGCTGCTTCTTTCTGCAAGAGATCATGGGTTTGATTCTCAGTCATACCTCTGAATTTGCCCCAAATCAGATTGCGGCACAGATTGTGCGGAAACGCCAAATCAAGATACAACAGCTTCATTTCATGCTTAGATAAAGGGTTCATTTGCAGATATGCACGCATCACTGTAACAAATGCACGATGATTCCAAGTTTTCGACTTTTTGATCATCGCATATAACAATCGATTCACGTCCCTAGAAGGCAAATCAAATCGAACAAACTCCCAATCAATGATATAAACATCCCCAGATGGATCCATCAAAATATTTTGCATATGAAAATCATGATGGCTAAGAACGACTTGTGCATGAACTTCCCCGCCGGCTGTGTAACAGGCATTTATATGCTCTTTTACGTATTCACCCGTCCTCATATAAAAATCAATATAGGTTAGCACCGCTTTGCGCCAAGGCTCCTCTACGTCTTCCTGCTTAGATTTCCAACTGCCCAGAAAATGAAGAGCTTCATCATACTCTTGTACCCACTTCGCACCACCAAATCGAAGTATTCCATGGGAAGAATAAAACACTTTAGACAACTCGTGCATTCTTCCTAGTATTTCAGCTAACTTAACGGCCTTTTCTACGCTGACCAATGGGTATGAATGGGCACAAATCCATTCTTGGAGAACGTACAAGTGACCTGTATATGCCACATATTTCTTATTCTCTTTTGTCTGATAAACCATTGGAATGTGAATGCCGCGGTTCCTAAGAAAGTCTTCCGTTTCCAGCATAAATTGTAATCGGCGCGTATCCATATGCATTCTTTTTAACACAAAGCTGCCTTGGGTGGCCGTGATTTTCAAGACATAGGAACGTGAAGTGTCACGGATAGTTTCAACCTGTTTGATCGACAAACCGTATGTGTCCGCAATTTCTGCGAGAAGTTCATTCTCCATCTATACCACACTCTCAATATAGTAGTTCTAGATAGTTTATGTCCCTTGTCCAGAAAGGCATGGTATGAAAGCGGAGCAAGCTTTGCCCGATTGAATACTAATAGAAACGCCAAAAAAGCAGACGCCGCGGCGTCCGCTACCAGCAAAATGCGAGGTGCTACAGTCCTCGCAAGCACGGTTGACTTGAGGGCACCATAGAAATCCATCCGTTGTACTTAGTATCTCTGGTTATTACGTTCCGTTGCTGCAGTCGTCCCTCGCTCCTTCAATTTAAACAACTGGTTCATGGGTATCCTCTTCACTTGTCACATTATTCTTGGGTTTATCCCGCATATAAAACAAAGCAAGTAAGATCAGAGGAATACCGATGCAAAAAATAAGATCAAACAACGAATAATACTTCTCCAGAATGAGATTATACTCTGTAATATTAGGTGTTCCTGCTATGGTTCCCACCAGTAATAGCATGCTCAAAGGAATTGTCAGCATATGACTTTCTTTCAACTGAAACAGTTCTGCCATACCAGAAGTTAGCGAGAAAAAGATAAGCAGCGTCTTGAAGAACACTGATATGAACCATAAAAAGGCCATAACCGCCTCTAACCTCTCTAGAAAATGTCCAATCGTGATTTTCTGAGCGAGTACGAAGGTAGGATAATATTTCGTCTCCATTAAATTGGGTCCTAATACAAGCAAGCACAGCATTACGATAATAAACAAAATGGCACCGCCAATCGCGTAACCAGTTAAGATGGGTTTGGTTAGCGAAGCAGAACCAGTAACATTGGGTACTAGCATAAGAAGGACAACCATTTCTGAAAATGCTGTTGCAAACGCCATGAATGCTCCCCGCCAGATCTCTCCCATTCCTCCTGCTGCTATGGGGCGCAAATTTGAAAATTCCACTTGTGGCAGCAGTAACACGACGAGAATAAGGAACAAAAGGATAAAGACAGGAAACAACAGCTCGCTCATTCGGGCAAAAGCTTCAACACCATACTTATATGCGATGATGATAACCAAGATAAAGACAACGATGATCGCATTAATGGGTGTTTCTGGCATCAATTGCGTTGTCATAAACTGACTCATCTCACTTAACAAGGTTAGCGAACACATGTAGAATTCAAATAAAAATAGAAGGATGATTATACTACCAACCCAGACACCTAAATGTAGTCTAATTAAATTAAAAAGTCGCCGCCTGCGAAGCTTGTTCGCAACAGCAGCAAAGATACCCCCAGTTACGAACCCAAGAAAGAGAGCCAATACTACAGACAACCAAGCATCTTGTTTCGCAGATTTCGCAAGAATTGTCGGCATAATGAGAATTGAATCTCCAACAACACCAAGAATGATCAAGATCGTAAATTGGCGTACAGAAATGGTAGCATTGTCAAATGTACTCATTGGACCTCCTCAATCCTGCAGTCAGCCTGAAACTAAATCATCCAACCAATCATCCATTCAACGATTTTGAATGGGTTTGGTAAAACAACCTCTAGGGTTAGTAAGACATACGAACCACTTGCTAGCAACAGGAACATTGTGAAAATGATAAATTCGCGTTTATGATTTTGCCGCAATAGTTTTGGCGCTTCTAGCCAGAACGTACCCACAGCTAGTGCAAGAACAGTAAGTACAGACGCCATTTACGAACAAGTCCTCTCTCCATGCTTATTTCATGGTTGAATTACCAATTGTGCCTGTTTTTCTAATATAAAATTCTATCTTGTAATTGACTTTTGTTTGAAGAAACATGTCTTCATTCCAAGTATCTTTCACTTCTTTCCAATATGTAGGCTCATCCTTGCCAAGTTGGTTACCAAAACCGATGAAATCCGATTTCATTGCCATTGCACGTGAAACGACTGCTTCCACATGGGATAGGATGATTTGCTTGGATTCTACTTCCAAACGTTTGATAGCTTGAGGATCCGTTAAATCGATATCTCTGCATTGTCTGCCGACAATATTCGCTTCCGTTCGTATGGATACATCCATACGAGGCTTCCCATTCTGCACACTCCCTTTCAACTTAGCATCCGATGATGTAACTTCAATTGCCATATATTTCTGTTCACCGCAGGCAACTTCGATAGAAGTGCTATCTAAATTGTTGGTTATATCTGTATACCCTTTACTTTCCTGCTCATCCAGCCAGCCAATTAATTTATCTTCTTTGAACGCTGCGATGCCCGTATAGCGATATCGACTAGGCGGCTGAAAATATTCCACGTTCGTTTTCGTGTCTCCAATTCTCGTATCACCGATTATTTTGATACCTGTTAGCGCGAGTTCGAAACCTTGGCCAGATAGCTTATTCAACGTTTCATCTAATGTCATCGCGACAGTCGGAGCCCATGACTTTTGTGAGGTCTGTAAGGATTGCTGCATGCTATAACTCGACAATTTCTCAACAGGTGTAAATAATTTCAAAATATTCTCTGCATAGGTTCCTCTTGCGACTACGAGATTGAAATCCATTCGTAATTCATTATCACGGACTGAATTATCTAGGAAATCTTTAATGCCTCGTTTCGCCAATTCCTCTCCAATGACATACAGTTGCAAGTGACCCATGTAGACTTTCCGAGGCGCTTCCGCTGTTAATGATCTCGCTGCCTCGAATAGCGTTTTCCCTCTCCCTTGATACAGGGTACTCGGAGGGCGATCCCCACCTTTTCGCTGCGCGGATATTTCGCTTGGATTAACGACTTGGAAGGACACCACATACTCGCCATCCTTCCAATCTACGCCAACACCAAGAACAATTAGCAACTCATTCAATTCACGTCGGCTCCAGCAGCCAGACAGCATAAGAAGGCAAAGAATTCCTATGGTTAGCTTATATTTCATCCTAATTACGCCTCCTTACTACGGCTTTCGTATTCGATCACTGCCTTCATTGAGTGATGTCTCAGGATGTTTAAACGTAAGCCATCGCGGTAAACGAAGTAATGTATCCTCTAAATCTGCCTTACGGTATGGTGATAATGGAGACATAAAAGGCTCTCCGAAAGAACGAAGAGCACACAAATGGAGTAATAACACAAACATCCCCATGGCAATACCGAATAATCCAAAACTTGCCGCCGCCCCCATAAAAACAAACCGAAGTAGACGCACTGGAATAGACATGCTGTACGCGGGTAACGTAAAGGTTGAAATCGCCGTTACGGATACGACAATAACCATAGCTGCCGAGACGATTCCTGCTTCTACCGCAGCTTGTCCGATAACAAGCGTGCCAACAACAGATACGGCTTGTCCAATAGCACGAGGCATGCGGAGACCCGCTTCTCGCAGTATTTCGAAGGTCACTTCCATGACTAGCGCTTCAACAAAAGCCGGCAATGGTACCCCTTCGCGTTGAGCGGCTAGGCCAATTAACAGCGAGGCCGGCAGCATATCGCGATGGAAAGTCGTAATTGCTATATAAATGGATGGCAACAACAAAGAAATGAATACAGTACTGAATCGAAGTAATCGAAGAAGACTCGCATAGTAGGCGCGTTGATAATAATCCTCTGCTGATTGAAAAAAAGTAACGAGTTGCGTAGGTACTAGCAATATGTTGGGTGTACCATCTACGAGAATCGCCACTTTTCCTTCTAATAATTGCGCAGCCGTGGTATCTGGGAGCTCCGAATTATATATAGTTGGAAATAGCGAAAATTTATTATCCTCGATCAATTCCTCGATATACCCGCTATCCAGAATGCTATCAATATCAATTGCCCTTAATTTAGACCGAACGAGATCGATGACGGACGGCTTGGCTATTCCATTCAAATACATAATCGTTACGTCAGTTTTCGTTATTCGACCAATGGAAATTGTCTCGAGCCACAGTCTAGGATCTTTTATTTTACGTCTAATTAATGCCGTATTGGTGCGAAGCGTCTCGGTAAAGCTTTCCCTCGGACCTCGTACAGACGTCTGGTTGGTGGATTCAGTTACATCACGGCCTTTCCATTGACGAATGTCTGCGCGATAGGCGTGATTCTGCCCATTGAATAAAATTATGGCCTCACCTGAGAGTAAATTTTCATACAGAGTTGGCATATCTGCTACGGTTTGAATACAGCCCAAGCCTGTTAACAATTCTTTGGCAAGTGTCTCAGTATCCCTCTTGTCTCTATGTGGTTCATTAGGGACATCCCTTATCATCATATTTAAAACATCAAAAATATACGTATTAATAGCCACAGTATCAGAAAGTCCATCGATATAAACAACTGCGGCTGCTATTATCAAAGTGCCATCATCTTGTATCTCTCGAATAACGACATCATCACTTCCGCCTAAATCCATGATGATACGCTCTAGGTTTAATTCAACACTCGGGTCAATAGGAATCAATGCATCACCAGGCATGATGTGAATCCCTCCTTATTCTCATCCATTCCCCATTATGACCATTTGAATAAAGAGATAAACCGTGATGGCCAATTACGCCATTTCTCGTTCGAAACAACAAAAAAGCCGTTACCAAAAGGCAACGACTAGAATTACATAGTAGAATAAGAACATATCTCGTAAAGTTCGCATTTCACACATAACTCTGAATATACTCAAGTAGCAACTCAAAACCGAGAGAGATGGCGATCAACATGATGATGACGTTGACTTCCGATGGAGATCTATTTACAGCAGCGCTATCTCAAACAACGGTATCCGTGTGGCAAACAGATGAGAACGGCGTGTACTGTGAAGTTGACCGCGGAATCATTGAAGAATTCACCCGAACTTCTATTAGAATGAGCACGATTTCTGATGAAATTGCCTTTTATTTCCGCGATGATGGAACTGTGTTTCGAGCAGAAACCTAGCACGATTTCTAATTAATGTCTAATAGTTGATACGTTTCCCTGTTCTAGCAGATTCGTATACATCCATAACAAGATTAAACGCTTTAAAGCCCTCAGGTCCATTCAACCAATAGCTGCGATCCGATAAGATATGGTCATAGAAATCAGCGATTTGCGTGCCGTGACTGATGCCCCAGTAGGATTTGGCCCCTAGATTCGACGTTTCTGGAGAAGACAACATCGTTTGCTCACCATCGATCACACGATATAACGTATCACCAGTGAGCACGAGCTTCCCATTTTCAAACACTAGCTCAATTTCAGGAGGCGAATTCACCCCATATGAGTTCGTTGCATAGAAGACGGCTGTTGCACCATTTCCGTAAGTGAGATGTGCATGAACAGTATCTTCTACTTCAATAATGCCCTCAAGTGAATCCGTCGACATGGAGCCTTTAATGCTCGTTACTTCGCCGCCTATCCATTGCAGTAAATCTAATGTATGAATGGACTGGTTAATGAGGACCCCACCGCCTTCTGTAGCCCATTTCCCTTTCCATGCGGTTTCATAGTAAGAAGCATCCCTACTCCATGTGACAATTCCTTTAAGACATAACAATTTCCCTAGTTCACCTGATTGAGCGGTTTGTTTCATGATCTGAGAGGCTGGGTTATATCGATTTTGGAAAATAACACCAAGCTGTACACTCGGATTCGCTTCTGCTGCGCGTAACATTGCGAGAGCCGCTTCTTTCGTTTCAGCCATCGGCTTCTCTGTCAGAACATGTTTACCCGCGTGCAACGCATCAACTGCCATTGGCGCGTGTTGGTAATGAGCCGTACATATATGAACGACGTCAATCTCGGGATTGGTCAACATTTCGTGATAATCCGTATAGTATGCGCAAGAGTACGTTTCCGCTATTTGCGCAGCTAATTCGGCGTTCGTGTCAACTACGGCCACCAATTTTGCACTTGGTATTTGTGAAATAGCTTTCAAATGTACGCCGGAAATCGCCCCGCAACCAATAAGTGCAACGCCTATTTGTTTCATTGGAATCCCCTTTTCTGCTTCGATATGATGGTTCAATTCCATGTTACACATGTATATAATACAGGTTCGCCCAACCCACACCAATTCCTTTACGTTGACACATGCGGAAATTGACTACTTCTTGCTTTATCATGACTTTTCACTTATCCGATTGGTTTCAGCGCAATCTCCCATAACATCTTCTTATTGGAATAGCGATCCATTTCATACTCCTCAATATGGAGGCAAGTCCACGTATCCTCCTTGAAAAATCGCTCAATCTCTCCTCGATCAAAAAACCTTCGGTAAATCCCTTCTGATTCCATTAAGTATGGATCTGTCGTTCCGATGATATTCCCTTTATTGGCAATTTCATTGGTTGAATTCAATCGAATAAGTAAAATACCATCCCTCATCAGCACTCGACTAAGATCTCGGATGACGGCGCGAGTAGTAGGTTCATCAAAATAATGTATACTAAGATCAGCAATCAGTACTTGTACAGAATCATTGGGAAAAGGAAGCCCCTCCGTCATATCCAAACAAAGCGTTTGTACATCTGGCAAGAATGACTGCAGTGTACGGATGGCCCTGTCGGAGATATCACAAGCGATTGGCGACAGTCCATGGTCTACCAAGTACTTCGTGTTATTACCGACACCACAGCCAAGATCAATGACAAACCCTCCATGACTCGCAGTCGATAAGTAGGTTTCCTCGTATTTGTCTAGCCAATTATCGCATGTAGGGTTGAGGTTAGGCCTCTGATACGATTCATTCCAATATTGTTCCAGTGATTTCATTTGGGCAGATCCTCCTACATATATTATACAAAAAAAATAAACTGCCCAGCAAAGCAGCTTACGCTACTTCTGGACAGCCTGCTCTACGTTGCCGTTATCTCCGCAATCATTAATGCGTATCTTTCTGCGTATCTTTCGTCTCTTCGTCCTCTAACAAACCTTTCGTTCCTTGTCTAAACTCCTTGATTGTCGTTCCAAAAGCACGACCTAGTTGCGGAAGTTTCGTTGGCCCGAATAACAGTAATGCAACACCTACAATCACAATAAGTCCTGGTATGCCAATGCCTGATAACATGTGAATCACCACCTTCTCAACTTGGATCAATCTTAAAATTTAACCATTAACGCAGTCACATACATAATTAATATCCCTGCTGTGAGACCACTGAAATTTAACCATGAAACCGGAGATAGGCCTTTCTTCTCAGACTCTTTCAGAATCATTTTGGAAATAACGTAAATGACCTGCAGAATCGCACCAGCACCGATACCGAAGAACAGAGCAGCAAGCGTATCGTTAAATATGAAACCTCCAGCCCATGTACCTATTATAGCAGGTCCTCCGGCAATTAAGGCTAATTTGACGAATGTTTTCCATGATGGCCGTTCTTTCAGCAGTGGAGCTGCAATACCAACCCCTTCTGTAATGTTGTGCAGGGTGAAACCAATGATCAGGAACGTCCCTAATGCGGCCTCCCCCACTGCAAATGCAGAACCAATCGCTAGACCTTCACCGAAATTATGAAGCCCGATGCCTGTTGCAATTTTGTTCGCGACGCGCTTTCCAGCAAACGACTCACTGCTTAATTTACGCTCGTTCGACTGGTCGACAGCAATGAGGAATAAACAGCTTAGTAAGGCGCCGAACCATACTAACCCCGAACCTTGGAAGACACCAGGCGCTTCAGCAGCCATCTCAAAACCTTCACCAAAGGTATCAATGACAAGGAAGAACAACAGACCAACGGTCAAAGCAAGAATCGCATGCATGCCTCTAACCGAGAATCTACGGAGAAATGGATACCATAGGAGGCCTAGCCCTACTGGGATTACACCCACATAGAAGCCAATTAACGCATATTGCCAGAAAAGCTTGCCGTTCGCTTCAGGTGTAGCGGCAGCAGCGGCTACTTCGCCTATGAAAATTAATCCATTCGACGTGATAAGTTTCACTTCATGTGGATCACCTTGCACCCACGGGTAGGGAATGTGAATCATGCCCTGTTCAAATCTTTTTAACGTATCACTTGGCGAGAAAGAAGCATTCCAAAATGCGCCATCAACAACGACTTGAGCGATGGTTATTTCCTCTGGGCCAGAATTCAATACTCTGACTTGAATACCGTCGTCATTCAGTGTGATTTTCTCAACATTCAAGACTTCGATCGGAGCCGCAGGCTCGTTCTCAATCCCGGTTCCTACTTTGGCAATCGTTGTAATAATGGCTAACAATAAGATCAATGGCAGAATGCCCCAAAGAATAGATTTTATTTTGGATGAAGATGCTGGCTTAGTGGTTTGTTCATTTATACTCATCTCGTACGTCGCCTCCTTTCTTATTCAGCTATGAAGAATCCCATCCAACCTAGTTCGGCAAACTCGCTTTGATGCGCATGAAACATGTACCGCCCAGGCAGGGGAAATACAATTTCCAGAATCCCACGTTCACCCTGACATTGCATAATCGTATCGGTATACGCTGGTCGAGCCTCAGGATCTGCCCCTGTTGCATAATAGTTGAAGAAATTCGCATGAAGATGAAAGGAATTAATTAAATCAAATTCCGTTAGATTGCTTAAATAAATACGAACAAGCTCCCCTGCCTTCACTTTAATCGGTTCCTGCTGATAGGCAAAAGCATAACCATTCACGGTGTAAATTTCATTTTCTCCATCAAGATCCAGGTCATAGCCGTTCATCAACATATTGAATTCCTTTGCAGCAGCTCTTGGTTTCTTCGGGTCAATGATGAAATTACCATAGAGACCTTTGTGAATATGTCGGGCTAACGGAGCCACATGGCAGTGATAGACGTGCATACCAGCCGGTTTGGCTTCGAATTCATACGTAAAAGAATCCCCAGAAAGCACAGATTCAAGGCCATCCATATTCGTTGGGTGCATCCCATGGAAATGAATAGAATGCGGATGCAAGGTTCCATTCGTAAACTTCACGCGAAGAACATCCCCTTCAGTACAACGAATCGTAGGACCAGGTATGGTGCCATTAAACGTCCATCCTGGAAACTTGATGCCCTTGGCAATCTCCACATTGGTCTCGTAGGCTACAATTTCATATTCCCTAAGCGTTCTACCGTCAGGTAGCAGACTCACTTTGCCATAATCAAAAGCCGTCAGCGCATGTTGCGCAGCTTTGAACCCTTCCGTGATTTCGTTGCTCGGGACATAGCCATGCTTCATTCCCTCATGTAATTGTTCTTTCATCGCTTGGTGAATCTCATGTTTATCGTGTGCTTGTGCAACGGGTGGTCTACCGAATAACGAGGAAGGATTCAATAATGCACTTCCTAACACAGCGAACGCTCCTGTCGTTCCTAACTTCAAAAGATTACGTCTCGATAACTTTTTATCTGATTTCTGAAACATCGCTATGACCTCCTATTATAAATTGCTTGTTTACAATAATTTTTACCTAGGGAAACATTTCGGGCAAAAATAAAGTTTCCAGTGGGACAAAAAGTTTACCAAAGGAAACACCGTGATTTAACTATATGCGGAATGTCAGCGAAAGTAAACCTTTTTGTTAAAAAATTCAAACATTGCAATATACCCGCGATTTCCAAGGATAGACGAGTCAAAAATTCCTCATCGCTTAAGTGTACTAACATTCCACAATTCCAAAAAAATCACAAACATTTTCGACAAAAATAGCATAAAACTCAGCTATGGTTTGACAATTATTTTCGCATGCAGAATTTATAATAGACTTAGGTAAGAACGAATGGTTCATAACTATTGTGTAAACATTTGGGAGGATGATCGACATGGACGCGCAGTTTATCAAAAGATTACACACACTAAATCGCCGCGATTCATTAAGGTCTTTGCTGCTTATCGAAGGTGTTCGACTCACTCTCAGACGTAAAAAGAATGTCAGCTTGTTCAAGCGGATTTTCAATCGAAAAAAACAAACCATATCCGCAAAAGGATGGAAATAACGATTAGAGGATAAGTAATAGAGGTATTTCTCGCTTAACTCACCCTTTTATAGTAGAATAATGTCTCAGCTACATGACATGGATACGGGGTGTAAGAATGGCCATTAGTTTTACGAAAACAATTGTTTCTCAGTTAACAAAGGAAATTGCTGATCTTGAAGCCAAGCAAGTTAACGAGAAGAAAAAGAGTGAAAAAGCTCAAGCCAAAATGAAGCAGATTGAGCGAGATATGAAACTAAGCCAATCCCATAGTGATTTGAGCAGCAAATTGTCACGCGTGGCGAAATTAAAAGAAGAGACTAAAACGAGTGATCGTCTGCAAAAAGATATCGCGAGAGAACTAGCAGCAAAGAAAACTACTTTGAAGCTAAATCTTGCTAAATCGACTCAACAAGATGATTCTTCGTTGTAATTGATACGAAAACAAACACCGCCCTGCTAAGCAGGAGCGGTGTTTGCGTTTTCTTATGAAGATGTCATGATATGTAGTTCCGGGATGTTCGTTCGCATATGTTTTTTTATACTTTCATAATGAGAGTTGGCATGAATAAGTTGCTCATTGGTTAACCTATCCATGGATATAATTTGGAAATGACGTCCTTGCAGACTATGCGTATAGGTAGGGAGAAATCCTGGCATCAAGAGCTCAATCTTCTTGGTTTCCTTGTTCGTGGTTTTCACCACATCAATGGTGGCCATTCCACCAATTTGCTTATACAAGTTGATTTGAGCCGATAAAAAATTACCCAGTGAGTAGACAACAAAGGTTCGATGCCCTTGTTTTCCTTCTATCCATGCGGGAGGCTGCAGCACATGCGGATGGTTCCCAATGATGATGTGAACCCCCATGTCGGCTAGCTTTCGAGCAAGACTTGTTTGATTAACATCTGGAAATCGTTGATATTCGTTCCCCCAATGGAGGGCAACCACGATAACATCAGACAATCGCTTGGCTTGTTCCACATCCGTACGAATTTGCGAATCATCGATTCGATTGATTAAGAACGGTTTTCCCTTTGGTGTAGGAATGCCATTCGTCCCATAAGTGTAACTCAAGAAGGAGAACGTAATCTCATTTTTCGTGACCGTTCGTATCCTATCTCGGTCATTCTGAGATTTAAATGAACCCGTGTAAGGAATTCCGAGCGTATCCCAATAGGTGAGCGCACTTTGTATCACCTTTTCCCCTCGATCAAGCGCATGATTATTGGCAACCGTAACTATGTCAACTCCTGCTAACTTCAAGGCATCTCCAATTTCATGAGGGCTGTTAAATGAAGGATAGCTCGATAACCTCAGTTCCTTGCCGCCAATCATCGTTTCTTGATTAGCAACAAGGATATCCGGGGCTTGTAATTCGTTCGTTACACACGCGAAGATACGATCAAAATTATACGTGCCATCTTTCTGCTTTGCGTCTATATAAACTTTATCATGGATGAGAATATCCCCGATTGCAGCAAGCTTCACCCGAGTGGTTTTCGTTTCTGCTTCTTCTTGCATCTTTGAGGTCAAAGGATAAGGGGGAAAGGACTGTCTCGGCGTAGACCCCTCTTGGACCAGAGGAGCAATTTGCTTCGCTTCGATCCTTGTATCTTCTTTAGGCGTAGAGGTACTTCCTAAGCATCCGCTTGCCAATAAGCATGTCGAAACAAGTGCAGCCATACGCTTAAACACGATTAACCAGCTCCTTAGGGGTTAAACCTTGTGTTGCCAATTAGTATTCCCCTAAGAAAATCTCTCATGAATGAGGTTTTTTACCAATTCATATGGTCGAAATATACATTTTACCCCATTAATAATTAATGGTATTAAATTTCTTCTGGAGCCTGTAAACCAATAAGTTTCATGCCGTTCTGCAACGTCGTTTGAACACATTTCACGAGAGCAAGACGCGCTTCACGTACCTGCTTATCGTCCACCAAGATATAACATGCGTGATAAAAACGGTTAAATGCTTGTGCGAGATCTATGAGATAACGTGATACGATAGAAGGTTCCAGCTTTACCATTGCTTGTTCTACTCTTTCGGTAAATAAATAAAGCATTTTGACGACTGCAATCGCCTCGGTATTTTGCAAACAAGTGCCATCTATTTCAATGTCGTGTATCTCATCTCTCTCATGCAATTGCGCTTTCTTCAACACACTGCACGTTCTTGCATAGGTATACTGTACATAAGGCCCTGTCTCACCATCGAAATTAAGTGCATCCTCCCAGGAGAAATCAATATCTTTGATACGATTTGCACTCAAATCGTTAAATATCACAGCCCCTATGCCAACCTTCTCAGCAACTTTCGCTTTATTCACTAATCCTGGGTTTCTCGCATCAATGACATCGCTTATTTTCTGAACCGCTTGCTCCAGTACGTTTTCCAGTCTAATCACATTGCCTTTGCGTGTCGATAAACTCCCTCCTTCAATACTCACACGGCCAAATGCGACATGTTCAAGCTTCGAGAACCACGTGTAACCCATTAATTCAACAACCTTAAATAGCTGCTGAAAATGAAGATTTTGAGCATAATCCGTCACATAAATCAATTTATCAAAATCGTACTTCTCTGCACGATATACAGCTGCCGCCAGGTCACGTGTGTGATACAGAGAACTGCCATCTTTCTTTAACATTAATGCTGGAGCCATGCCAAATTCATCTAGCCTTACTAACAGAGCACCCTCATCTTCTTCCACAAGCTGTTTCTCCTTCAACTCCTGAATGACGGGCTCCATCTTATCATTGTAGAAACTTTCCCCTTGATATGCATCGAATTGCACGCCAAGTAGTTTATAAATCTTCTGAAATTCCGCGAGGCTTATCTCCACAAACCATTGCCACAACGCGAGTGCTTCCTGATCACCATGCTCCATTTTGGTAAACCAAGATCTAGCTTGATCTTCTAGCGTTGGGTCTTCCTCAGCCTCATCATGAAATTTCACATACAATTCAAGAAGCTCATCGATCGCTCTTTCGTTCACAGCCTCCTTGCTTCCCCACAATTGGTAGGCTACTATCAGCTTCCCGAACTGTGTCCCCCAATCGCCTAAATGATTAATCCCCACACATCTATATCCAAGAAAGGTATGGATTTGATAAATCGCATTCCCGATGACGGTAGATCTCAAATGTCCAACGTGAAATGGCTTCGCAATATTAGGAGACGAATAGTCGATCACTACCGTTTTACCTTGACCCAAATTCTGAGATCCATAACGTTCTCCAGAATGACTTATGTGACGAATAAGAGTCTCCACAAACATCGATTTGTTGAGATAAATGTTCAGATAACCAGATACAGCTTCCAGATGATCAATGTGTTCGACTTCGAGCGCAGCTTTTAACTCTTCAGCAATAGCTTGTGGTGATTTACTTAAAGTTTTGCTTAAACGAAAGCAGGGTAAAGATAGATCGCCTTGATCCGAATTCGCTGGATATTCCATCCATGCCATAATGTCTTGAGCTTCGATACCAGCAAGTAACGATGAGATTTTCTTTGCAAAATGCAGCTTATAATTTAACATAGCGTGTCTCTCCTGTCTTTTTCAGAAAATATAAAAAGCCCCCGTCTCTAAGAAAGAGACGAGAGCTATAAATTCCCGCGGTACCACTCTAAGTGTTAAACCTCTAGTTTAACCCCTCTGCTTCGTAACGGTCGGCAGACCGGATTTACCTACTCCATTTTCGGCAAACCATTTCCTGGGTCCGTTTCATTCTCAACATCCGTACCGGCTTACACTGACCCGGCTCGCTGTGACTGTCTGTTAGGAATTACTGTCCCATTCATTAATATTTCGATATGAATTTTTCAATATATTACAAGGGATTCACAGGAATGTCAAGCCTAGATTCAAACAACGTAGACTGAATTTTTCATTACACTCGTAAGCTAACATCCGAAGATCCATAACTAGTTGCCAAAAAAATCAGACTACGCTGCTCCTGAAAGCATTTACAATATTACCATCTGCATAGAAGGAGGGACGTTTAGAAGCCATACGATCATAAAGACACACCGTACTCAAACATCATCAAGGAGGAAATGAATAATGCGAAAAATACGTTTGTCCAAATTGGTAGTCGCTGCACTCATTGTTGCTCTTCTCGGTTCCTGCTTACCCTGGTTAGGTGGAACTTCTGCCTATGCCGCAACCCCTGTTAATCCTAATGCGACACAAGCTGTACAAAATGTATTGAATTATTTTGATACCGTCCAAACGAACAACCAAATCATCTCCGGACAATACGTAAGAGGGCAAAACTATGGCTACTTAGAGACCGATCACCTCTATAATGTAACGGGTAAATATCCAGCGATGATTGGTTATGATCTGCTTTACAATGTAACAAACGCTGCCGATCTCGCCAAATGGCGATCCTTCATTGTCGATCATGCGACAGATTATTGGAAGAAGGGCGGTCTTGTCACCCTTTCTTGGCATGAGACGAACCCCTTGGATACCACAGCAGATGCAGGTGGTTGGAATAGTGTAATCAGTTCCATGTCACAAGCGGATTTCGACTTGCTTACAACCCCTGGAACGACCTTGTATAACAAATGGTTAGCGCATATTGATACGATGGCGGGCTATTTGAAATCGCTTCGGGATCAAGGCGTTGTCGTACTATGGCGGCCCTATCACGAGATGAATATCGGCTTCTGGTGGGGCGGCAAGTCAGCAGCAAGTTACAAAAAATTATGGCAAAATATGTACGATCGCTACACCAACTATCATGGATTGAACAACCTCCTATGGGTGTGGGCTCCAGGACGTGATGATAACAATGCCGTTACCAGCAATCATTACCCAGGTTCCTCCTACGTAGATCTCGGTGGGGCTGACATCTATACGCAAGCACGTGGAGATGCCAAATTCACAAATGGAAACAGTGAGTTAGCCTCTGTTCTAGGCAATAAACGTTACGGTTTGTCCGAAGTCGGTTTGCTCCCTTTGGAATCTGCTGTTCAGTCAAACTTTGATTACACCTGGTTTCTCACGTGGGCAATTGGTTGGGCAGACAATCAATTCTATGGATACCCCGCTGCGAATGGACCTGGCAATGACACGTACACGATCCAAACTTTTTATAGTAATGCCGTTACGATCACCAGGGATGAAGTTCCAACGCTCGGAAGAACGCTCTTTTCGGAAAGTATTATTTTCAAGGATGCTATGAATGGCTACTCGGCTGCGGGAGTCTCCCCCTCCAACTGGACGACGGTGACTACTGGGGGCACTGTTACCGTGCAGAACGTCCCAACAGTAGGACTTGCAACCGGTCCTGATCGAAGCATGAAAATCAATAAAACCAGCACAACGAATGCTGCCACTGCCGAGAAAACGTTCACCCCACAAACAGGCATTGTGACCTTCAAAGCCACTCTGCGGACAGAGGATGCCAATTGGAAAGACTTCATTATCTACGACAGCTCGAGCAGAGCAGCCTTGCATATTGGACTACAAGGAAATTACATCAAGGTGTATGATGGCGCAACCACGCTTTCGAGTATCGAACCGATCACCACTGGCAGCTGGTATGATATTAAAGTCATCCTGAATACCGACACCAAAAAATTCGACCTCTATGTTAATGGCGCGAAAATAGCCAATCAATTGGGCTTCAAAAATTCAGCAGCGTCTGACGTCAGCCGGTTGAAAGTTGGCGTAGCTGGTGATACTACAGGCATTTTGTATATGGATAATGTGTTTATAACGAAGTAAGGCGGATCAGCGACAATCTCAACCCGAAAGGCGCCATTGTTCTCAGAGATACTCGATTATTTCGACTATCTCACCTTATACACTTAAAATATCAGGTACTTTCTTTCAAATCGCCAACATAATAAGCAAACACCTGATCAATCGGTTTAAAATACAAATGTCCATCCTCTTCCCATGGCTGAAAATGCAAATCCATACCCGAGTCGCTCCAATTCTCAGGTGTCCCTTTCGTGCTGAGACGCCCTGCTACGATAGGTTCCTCTATGACTTTGGGAAATTCTTGATAACCAAATAACAGGTTCTCGTGCATGGCAATAATTTCATACTTTTCTCCATGAAAAGCACGTTCCTCTTGCAATTGATAATGATAATAGATGTAGCTGCTCATCATCTCAGGCTTCAGATGCGCAACCCTTCCGACTCGGGATACGACGGGCTCTTTTCTCAACCAATGCTCAACGCTTGCTGGCTCGTTGAAATGAAAAACATCGATCATTAAGATCCACTTGCGGGGCTGTTCTTGTCCTGGCCAGTCCATCAGATAGGGGGCCGCGGCCCCAGCTACTTCATCTGGCAACACCTCGCGGTTCACACATTCATAGTAGAGGAATAGATTATCCTTCCAAACATAAGCTGCAGCGGTCATTAATTCACCCTGAGCAACCAACAAGCGAACATGTTTGTCTTGTTCTAATGCTTTTACACCTACATCCTTCATTCCTCTTTGCCAAACGGCACGATACATCTTTCTTACGATCATGATGAGTTACCTCGACTTTCTGTGTGACTATTTATCTTGTGACTTATTTGAACCCCTAGTAGAACTGTGCTAACATTAGTACAGTTCTGCCAAGGTGGTGAATACGTTTCATGGTAATCAGTAAGATTTCTTTCAAGCAACCCATTAAATTGATCGTAGCGCTCATTACTGCCCTGTTAGGCGGTTACTTGTTCCAACTTTTGCATATTCCCATCCCATGGCTGTTGGGTCCTATGATTTCCGTTTTACTTGGATCAAATGTGTTCAAAGACCGATTTGCATGGCCTACTCCGATTAGAAATGCAGGACTTATCATTGTCGGATACACGATTGGTCTCTCCATGACCGCCACAGCTTTACATGAAATGGCGATTCAGCTCCCTTCCATGCTGCTCATGACACTGCTTCTCATGCTACTCTGTGTTTGGCTAGCCTACATGATCTCCAAACTATCACCAATTAACTTCAAAACAGCCTTGCTTGGAAGCATCCCTGGCGGTCTTACCCAAATGGTTATTTTGGCTGAGGAGACAAAGGGAATCAATCTAACCATCGTGACCGTCTTGCAAGTCATTCGGCTCATGATGATCGTTATTTGTGTCCCCTTGCTAGTATTTAGTCCGATTATGGGCAATCAGCATGCAACTCAAACGCTAATTCAATCGGTAACTGCTTCGACAGCTAGCTGGGGTGAACTAACACCGAACATCTTTATTTTCGCCATAATAAGTATCAGTTGTGCTCTTCTGGGTCATAACGTCAAATTTCCAACTGCCTTTTTACTTGGCCCCGCCTTTAGTACGGCAATTATTCAACTCTTTGGTCTTCATGGCCCAGCACTGCCAAACAGTATAATTAACGCAGCACAAATCATGATTGGTATCCAAGTGGGTTTAATGCTTAAGCCTGCTCAACTTAACCACAAGTTTCAAATCCTATCACTATCAATCGGAAGTAGTCTAGTCTTACTATTAGGCTCATTTGGTCTCAGTTTTATCTTTATGCATCTGCACGCTATCTCCAAATCAACGGCTCTACTCAGTCTAGCACCAGGTGGCATGGACCAAATGGGAATCATCGCTCACGAAATTAATGCTAATTTATCCGTCGTTGTCGGTTATCAGTTATTTCGAACTTTTTTCATATTCTTTGCGGTACCACCGCTGTTACGCTTGCTCTTCACATACAGCGCAAACAAAAAGATGAACAGAAAGAGCCCCTCTTAATCAAAGAGTGGGCTATTGTTATTAGCCTTTCCCACGATAGGCTTTCTCGTGATACTCGGTAATATAATCGAACAATCGTTCTCCGTCATACTGTTCAATTATACTTAAGCTCATATACATGGCCCGATAGGTTTCCGGAACCCAAATGTAGGTATGGACGTAGTCGGTTAATTGAAATCCAGCTTTTTCCCAGAATCGAATCCGATCTGCATTTTCCTTGGACATTTCTGCCTCGACCTCAATGACAATGCCCAGACAATTTGCTTCGTTCTCTGCCCAATTTCGAATATCACGCATACATGCCAAACCTACGCCTTGGCCGCGCTGCTCTATACGAACCGCAATGTAATCAACAATTAGCATACGTACTTTCGCATTCAACGCAGTAAGAGCCATTGCCATCACGCTATCACCTATTCGCCATGTATGCAGCATGCAAATACCTCTTTCAAACATACTTCGAATGAGCGCACGACTCTTTCTTCCATGTTCTGGAAAGGCCTCTTTATATACGGGCTCCGCTTCCTCCCATAGTGCTTCATCCCACCGAGTCGTTATCTCATGAATCATACACAACATCCTTTAATGCATAATCCACCGCATATTCAGCATGAAGTTTCGTTGTATCGAATAAGGGAACTGGCGAGTCCTCCTGAGCTATTAAAAGCGTAATTTCTGTACAGCCCAAAATAACCGCTTCTGCCCCTTCACTCACTAAATTTTGGATGATCTCCATATAAGATTGTTTGGATTCCTCTTTTATCATTCCAAGACAAAGCTCTTCATAGATGATCTCGTGAACAAGTTTCCTTGCGTCCGCTGGAGGCACTAGGACTTCTAGATCAAATTTGTCTACAAGTCGTCCTTTGTAGAAATCTTGTTCCATCGTAAAGGCCGTGCCAAGCAAAGCGACTTTCTTAATCCCAGCCTTTACAATCTCCTTCGCAGTTGCATCAGCAATATGAAGTAACGGGATAGATACGGATTCTTCAACTTCTTTGGCCATCTTGTGCATCGTATTCGTACATATGACAATGCAATCCGCACCAGCTCTTGCCAGTCTTTGAGCAGACTCGATCATCATGCTAGTTGCTTCATCCCATTTACCCTCAAACTGGAGCCTCTTAATCTCATGAAAATCCACGGAATACATCAAACTTTTGGCCGAATGATGACCACCCAATTTTTCCTTTACTCGCTGATTGATGATTTGATAATACAGTAACGAAGATTCCCAACTCATACCGCCTATTAATCCTATTGTTTTCATGCCAATTCCCTTTCATTCTTTATACGCGTTCGAGTGGTTGATAGGGCTCCTTAGGAAGAATAACGCGGATTTCATCTCCAACCCTAACTTCTCCCCCCGTTAACACGATACCCATCACTCCGGCCTTACGAATAAGATTCCCGTTTGCGTCATGGTCCAAAACTGCTTGCAGCAGTCCTGATTGAAAATTATCGATCTGAACACAAGGATTACGTAGTCCAGTAATCTCAATGACTGCATCTTCCCCGATTGTTAGCTTTGATCCGGTTGGCAATTCAAGTAAATCTATACCACGTGTTGTAATGTTTTCGCCCAACTGACCAGGCTCAACACGAAATCCTAAAGCTTTTACTTCGTCAAATAACTCCGAATGAATGAGGTGAACCTGGCGAAGATTCGGTTGATTCGGATCTTGCGCAACACGTGAGCGATGCTTTACCGTCTTTCCCATGTGTGCATCGCCCTCCACACCTAATCCAGCCAAGAGCCGAATGACCTCGAAAGTCTGTTTACTAAAAGAATGTGTTGCATAACGACTGGTTGATAGAACTTCCCCAATTTGAGATTCATGGTTTATGACCATTCTTAACTCATCCTCTCCGATTTGAAAAACTCTTCTAACCCTATCTTACTTCCAATCTTCCACAAAGCCAACTCGCATTGACAATGCCTGATCTACTTCATACAGAATTTAGCAAAAATACAAACAAGGAGCAACTGCTCACGCAGATCTGCTCCTTCTTCTTTACATCCTCAAAAAACAAACGACGATCTCATTTTCTTCTCCATCATCGCTTTGATCTCATGAACCAATTCAATTGAAGCTTCAATTTCAACTTTGCGTGTGGAGACACTCTCGACACTGCACCCGATCGGAATCCCTTTTTCCAAGCCGAACTCGAAAATTTCTTCAAAAATTTGTTGAGAAACCGAGACAGATTTGTCTAAGACATCCTGTGAGTACTTCAAATCATTTTCCAACCATTTCGGTATAGAGATCCCGAGCCATTTCATGAATTCTAGGGTCTTCGTAGAACCGCACGGCGCAATATTCATGAGGATCGGTACCATTTCGAGATTATGCTCTTTGCAATGATAATAATAATCCGATAAGAAATTCTTCGAAGCTTCTACATTATAAGTCGCTTGAGAAATGAAGAATTGACTGCCACTCGCTATTTTATTGATCATTCTAAGATGCTCATCATCTTTTTTCATGTGTCTTTCTGGGATTACGACTGCGCCTAAAGTTAACTTATCATTCAGTTTTCTGCTTAACTCATACGCTTCGGGCAGGCCCATTTGAACATCTTGCTTACTGGAAGATGCCCCCACAAATACTGAAAATCTCTCCGCGTCCAGATCATCTTGAATCCATTCCGCCAACTGTTCCTCTGAGTATTTCCCTACACAACGATAAATAATTTTCGGGATATTTAACTTACTCAAGTACGTCTTACTGTACGTCGTCGGGTCAACTGTCTGTAGATATGGAAATGGGCGATCTTGATCTATTCGATCACTTTCTTCCTGAACATCGTAAAGAATTAAGCCATCTATTTGAAGTTTCTGAAGTCGCTCACATTGTTTTTGTGAAATTTCAGCCATTTTCTCTAGCGAATGTGTTTCCTTTGGTGGCGTCATTCCATAAGTTATGATACCAGGCTCTCTTCGAAGTATTTTGTCCTTTAACAATTGTGTCACAACCTTATCTGCCTAATTCCGATAAATGAATTCATATGTAATTACTCGGTATTATATATTTCGACTCCTTTTTGCCAAATCCTCTTCTAGTTAATAGGACTCTACAGGAACTTCTCTCTCATAAAAGCCAAACTTGCCGCAATTTCATTCTCTGGATCATGCACGGTACACTCCCCAGAAATCATCCCCGCATAGCCCGATGCTTTGAGCGTGGCCGCGAAATGCTCGTAAGGATATTGCCCTGTGCCAGGCGACAATCGCCCAGTATCCGCTAAATGGATATGCTGAAGCCAATCCTTATTGTCAATCAGGGTAGATATCGGATCCTGCTCCTCATCCATATGATAGAAATCCGCCAAAACACGAATCGCCGGTAGATTAACTTGCTTGGCGAACATTACAGCTTCTGAAACCGTATTCACAATGTTGGACTCTTTCTGATTCAGAGGCTCAATGGCTAGTGTGACGCCTGTTCCTGAGAACTCTTCTCCGATACGTGCTAGCAGCTGAAGGAGTTGCTGTTCGCCGCGATTTCGTTCCCAACCATCTGGAATGTAACGTGCTTTTCCACTGCCGAGAACAACCGTTGTTGCGCCAATTTTATGTAAAGCGCTTGCAGCTTTGTAGACATACCGTCGAATTCTCTCTTCATCGGCCTCTGGACCAACCACCTTCAAGTCACCTGGGAAAAATATACTGAATGCCTGTACCGGGAGTGGACTGTTCAAGTACATAGGAAGCTTGGCGGCAAAATCCGCCTCATCTTCTAGATTTAAAGCTACGAGCGCGCATTCGATATAATCAAAGCCAATTTGTTTAAGTCTCTCCGCTTCTTGAATCCCACTGCACCATCCGAATGTGTACATGTACATTCCTCCCTAACGGCTTATAAGTTCACTTCTCCTTAATTAATATACCAAGAAATAACCACGAAGTGGATCTTATATTTATACAAATGTATGATCTATTTTAAGAAAATCACCTTACGAAATACAAAAAAAGAACTACCATAAGGCAGCCCTTTCTCCATACATTCTATATCAATTATGTAAAGTAAATAAATCGCTCTCCAGCCGACATCATATGGAACTTCTGCGCTGGATAGGTGTGGAATAAATAATCAACGAAGTAAGCCGGGTTATCTCGATTGTTGGAAAACATATCAAAATGGATTGGAATGAGAAGATCACTCCCAATCTCAACACCGAAATCTGCGGCTTCACGGAAGTTCATATTGCCAACAATCCCTCTGGAAGTTCGTGCATAATCACCTCCATTAATCGGTAGAAGTGTGACATGAGGTTGAAATTTCTTGGCATGTGCAATCAACTCCGGTGTGACAACCGTGTCGCCTGTATGGAAGATTCTCACGCCATTTATTTCGATAAAATAACCCAAATACACTTGATTCCCGTCCTGATCTGTCTCATATGCTGTATGCGCTCCCGCTACAGGGGTAATGGTCACACCATGTCCCGTGATGACTTGTTCTTGCTTAGCAGCTATGATTCGGCTTGCAACCACGTCGATATCTTGCAGCAAATTCACATGTGACGCTGGTGCAACGAATTTGGTCTCCGGATGTGCCTCAGAAACACCTTTAATCGTAGTTAAATCCATGTGATCATTATGGAAATGCGTGAGTAACACAATGTTTACATCGAGCTCGTGCGGTGTTAGCGGCGGCGGAATTTCCCTTTTGAATTCCGTATCCGGATTCTCCAATTCAATCGAGTAACTTAAATAGGGATCAATGCAGATAACTTCGTCTGAGTTGCCGCCTTTGATCAGCGCCCCTGCCTGACCTAGACTCCAAATCGCTACCCCATCCTCTGGCACATTCGTACGTTGAATTTCCTTCAAAAGTGATTCACCAGCATTGTAAATCGGTCTTAAACGTTGTTCTCCCATGTCTGCTACACTCCAATGATAGTTAAATTTAAATCAATTATAAGTGCAAGAACAAGGAAAGCCAATATCTAGTCTATCACATATATGAAGATTCACTCAGGCTCCCACAACGAATCTCGAGCTACATTAATCAATCCCAATCCCATCTCGTTAAGGAAATCGGGCTTTTCATCTATCCTATTCATAGCTATGTTTAATAATCGTAATTTCTTCAGCTTCTTGAGCTCGATTGGCAACTCACGTATTGAAGTATATTGGATCGTTAAAGAGCTTACTTAAATCGAACAATCCTTCGGGTAAGTAGTACAGATCTCGTTCAAATATAATCAATTCTCTTAGCTCGGTAAGCTCCCTGATTCTGTCAGGTAACTCGGTTAGTTGATGACGACTAATATACAACCAATCCGTTTTGTGTTTAATAGCATCATCTAGTAAACGATCTAAGTTTGAATGCGCCGCTACTTTTAGAAATAGTCCTGTAATCTGCTCCATCAAAGTCGTGGCTTCTTCCTCTGTTACATCGATTCCATATGTATGTTCATGTACGATCGAGTAGAGGAAATCTCCTCCACCTTCTTTTAAGAAACATAAATCTTCTAGAAGTTTAGGGGAATTCCAATCAGACAGCTTATTGGCCATCGCCTTCAGTAGATTCCCGCTTTCATCACAACATCTATATAAATAATACGTTCCTGCGGTATAGAAAGCATGACTGCGATAAGATTCTTTGACTCGGATAATATCTTCAATATTCTCACGTTGGATGATAATTGTCTTCACTAAGTAAGGTTGCAATGCTTCTAGTACACTTGCGTAAGGCTTCTCCGCCCCTTCTGCAGTATGCCATAATCTTTCGCTTAGGACAAAACACGCTGAGTTTCGTATCGCTAGATCGATAACTTGCTTGTAAGCCTCTCCTCTGGGATCGGTATACATCCTTATCATAGGAATCCCCTTTCTGAATCGTGATGTGTTGAGGATAGTTGAGCAGGTAATATCAATGAAATAACCAAGATAGTATGATTGTCAATGCAGGACCAATTATTACAAAACCCAATACTATGGCTACGAATTTCATCGGCATTGACAATCCTTTTGACGATTGTAATTGATCCAGTTTTTCGTTTATTTTCTTTAACTCTACCAGTATTTCATTGTTTGTTTCATCAGACATGGGCAATTGCATTTCTCCTCTCAACTACCAAATAAAGTAATCATCATTCATTTTACCATAATTAGGATTCTGTTTGGCATATTAAATAGACCCTCAGCACATGTGCTGGGGTCTTGTTTCACTTAATTCCATAATGTCGTTTAAATGCCACTATCTCATCAACAGCTTGACGATACCCGCCTGATTCTCGAAACGATTCCTGTATGCTAGCGACGGCAGGTAAAAAGGAGGTGCCGCTCAACACCTGATCCACGGCATTCCTTAGTTGATTGGCCTGCAAACTTGGCATCTGCAGCGTAATGCCTGCTCCGATGCGTTCAACTTGCTCAGCAATCATCGGCTGGTCGGCGCCTTGTGGGATTACGATCAGCGGAACCCCATAATACAGACCTTCATGCGCACTATTCATGCCACCGTGTGTGATAAATAATTTCGTGTAGGGGAGCAATTCCGTCTGTGGAACATAGGGTTTCACGAAAAAGTTGTTAGGTATTTCTCCTAAATCAGATAACTGTACGGTATTTCCAATGGACATAACAATGGTATGTGCCGTGTCTCCCAAGGCCTCGATACAAAGCTTATAGAAATCAAGAGATCGGTTAAACACAGTCCCCAATGAAATGTATATGGGCTTCTTCACTTGGATTTCTTTGAAATCAGGGCTTTCTGCGTATACCCGTGTTGAGATGGAAGGTCCTACGAATTGATACGTCTGATCGAAAGATTCACCATTTGGCTGAAATTCCCTTGTGGTATAAACGAGTGTAAGCGGTGCTGGATTACACAAAACTTCGTACGGAGAATCGATGTCTACATCGTATTTCTCTTTCATCATCAACGTCAGTTTGTGAAACTGATCATCAATAGGTTTTACTATTTCCGCAGAGACATTAGTTGCAAATTGTTCTAACTCTAGATCGATAGATTCATTTGACTGTGCAAAAGACGTACAAGAATTAATTGCTGGAAGCTTAAGCAGCTGAGCCAGTATACGACCACAACCAAACATGGCATCATGGATCATATAATCAAAGTGTTCATCCTTAATCTGTTCAAGCACGCTTGGGATCACAATATCTGCGGTTAGTAGAAGACCGTTGACTCTTTCGAGCAAATGATTTCTTCCACCTGAGATAAAGGCTTTAATAAACTTTTGTCCATCAACTGTCCGTACAATTGCACCTGCCTCTTCGATACGCTCCCTAAACGCTTCTATGCAAAAGTAGACAACCTCATCGCCACGTGCAACCAACTCCTGCACTACGCCAATTGTCGGATTAATATGTCCCTCAGATCCAACATTGATAAATAAAACGCGCGCCATTTCTACATCTCCTTATGCTAGATGAACAATTCGCTCTTCATAACCGTTATTGCTTGGCCAGACATAAGAACTCTATCATCCTGTAAACTAATTTGTAATACACCGCCTCTTGCGGATGCCTGATAGGCGTACATTTCTGTTTTATTTAATTTTTCGCCCCAATAGGGTGCAAGACCACAATGAGATGAGCCTGTTACAGGGTCTTCATTCACACCTACCGCTGGGAAAAAGCATCTCGAAACAAAGTCATATGCTTGCGACCGGCTTGTCACATTAATCCCTCTTGTTTGAATCGTCTGCAACAAAGAGAAATCAGGACTTAGGTTCTTAACGATATCTTCCGATTCAACTTCAATGAAATAATCCCATCTATTTCGACCTACAAATACAGGTTGAATATGGAGTGCATCCATTAATTCTGACGGATACTCACAAGCAATCACTGGTTCTGACGGAAAATTAAGTTGAATCCAAGAATCATGCTTTATTGCCGTTAGAAGTCCACTTCTGGTATAGAAACTTGCTTGTTGGTTCAAAGGTAAATTTCCTGTTTCCCACAGCATGTGCGCACTTGCCAATGTCGCATGTCCACACAAATCCACTTCAGAACTAGGTGTGAACCATCGAAGTGAATATCCGTTGTACTGTGGAAACATAAAAGCTGTTTCTGACAGATTCATTTCCGAAGCAATTCGCTGCATTAACTCTTCCTCAAGCGGTTCTGAAGTTAAGCAAACAGCAGCAGGATTTCCATTGAATATTTTATCTGTGAAAGCATCAATAACGTAGATGGTTAAAGTCAACATAATCCCCTCCATTTCTACTATATTTCCGAAAAATATGGTCTACGATTCGGTTAACCGCTGCTCGGCAAAGCCCATCCGGCACATGGAATACTGAAAACTCGATTGTGCAATTTTATCACATAAATCCCACAAATTCGCAAGAAGCCGGACTTCGATTCCCCTTTGAAAAAGCTCATTAAATAAATCCTTTATTTGAAACCGACGGATGGGAACTTGGGATTGCTCACTTACATAGTAACCCGCTCCAAGATCTTGCTCATAGAAATCCGATGAATCAAATTCATACACATATAAGGTTGTATTCTTCATAATTTCAAACCATTTATGCTCAATCGCCACGACATGCTGCATGACATTTGAAGACAAATAGTGCTTCCTATCTTCTTCCGTGGTTGCCTCATTCGCATAATAAGTTACCCTCGGACAATTCCGAGGCGTTAAGAAATTGGAAAAGCATTTTTCATTAATCGCCCATACTAATCCAACGGTTGGATCCAGATCTTTTCTTGAAGGCAGTCTAGGGTTGAAAATCGAAATATCTTTTTCTTCACTGACGTGAAATAATTTCATCGTACTCCCCCTTCTCGACCTAGGCTACGCTAACTTCTCTGCCGCATCAACCGTATGTTTCAACAACGTAGCTATCGTGACAGGCCCGACGCCTGCAGGAACAGGGGTAATCGCTGATGCCCTATCCTTACACGCCTCATAATCAACATCCCCTATGTTGCCTGCGTTATACCCCGCATCCAACACGGCGGCTCCTGGTTTAATCCAATCCCCTTGTATAAAGTTCGGTTTCCCCACGGCCGCTACGACGATATCCGCTAATCGTACCATCTCTTCCAAATTCACCGTCTTCGAATGACACATGGTTACGGTCGCATTCCGATGAAGCAACATCATGGAAACGGGTTTGCCGAGAATCGGGCTTCTGCCAATAACAACAGCGTGTTTGCCTTCCATTTCAATCTGGTAATAGTCCATAATGGCAAGAATCGCCGCTGGCGTACAAGAAGGGAAGCTGGCAAAGCCGAAGGCATTTTGAGCAAAACCAAGCGTCGTGACGCCATCTACATCTTTTTCGATGCGAATCGCTTCAAATGCAGCTCGCTCATCAATATGCTGAGGAACAGGATGTTGTAACAGTATCCCATGGACACTAGGATCCACATTCAGTTTCTGGATTTCAGCAATCAACTCTTCAGTCGAGATGTGTTCTGGAAGCTCAATTCGAATTGACTTGATACCCAATCGTTTGCAAGCATTCCCTTTCATTTTGACATAAGTGGCGGAAGACGGATCACCACCTACCAAAATCGTAGCCAAACAAGGAACGATTCCTTTCTCAGCTAATATATCAATTCTACTTTTCAACGCCTCTTTCATGTCTGTTGCCACTCGATTAACTTCCAAGATTACGGTTTGCGCGGTCATCTTATCATTCCTCTCAAGTTTGGATCAAACATAAAGAGGTAAGGGGATTTCCCCTTACCTCTTGCCCAGGCGTACGGCTGTTATCGATGTGCTCCCTCATGGTTCCCCATGCTCCGCCAGTCACACAACGTTTATTCATCCTTCTATTCTAACAATGAATGTCATTCATTTCAATTCTTTTGCACGAAAATCGTTACAAGGCAGCAGGAGACATAAAGAAGGAATACCACATATTCGTCATGAAAACATCAAGGACTACGAAATAGAACATTTCAAGCCCAACATTTCGTTCAGTCAAACCTTTTCTCCATAATCGGGTTAGTACATAGGAAATTCCAGCAAACAGAAGAAGCAACACCAAGCTCCACCACACCGATTGCAAGAAATCCGGCATCACCTGCAGAGCTATGGGTTTACGATAATCGCCTAAGAATAGTGCTTTGACAATGAGATACATCGCCATGGCTATTCCAAAGTGCCGCTTGGCGTGCTCGTCATAATGATATTGCCAGAAAACACTACTCACAATGAGATAGAGTCCAGGTAACAGAATCCATTTCAAACTAATGAGGGCAGTGAGTACGCCAATTCCCCAAAACAGCGGTAAATTACCGGCTGCCTCTTGCACATCCGCTGCACGAAGACTGTTCAATCGCTCTTGATAAGCAATCTGATCGGTGGCATAGTAGACACGATACGTCCCCTCGTTCACAGCATCCAACCATACAGCAAATGCATTTCCCATATATGAGGCATAAGTCGGATATACGGCAAAACCACCGAATTGGCTAACCCTTTCAGCCTTTAACATCTTGCCATCCTTAAAATCTACCTTGTACACCTCTTGACTCGTTTGACGCCGATTTTTCTCATATACCGATGAAACCACAAGCGTTACTTCGTTCGAAGTCAGCTTCATAAACGATGGATGCAAGATCGTATCAGAATCGATTCCTTTCGTAACAGGGAGGTTAATGACCTCATCTTGCAACATATTTGGCTGATCAGATGGGAAAGTGATCTTATGTAAGGTACTTTTGCCTGACTTACGTGAGCTTGTCGTATATGCGGTAATGTATGTTGAACCATCTCTGGCTAGGGCTATTTCATCCAAACTACTCGTCGCATTATCTATATCCTTCAGCTTCAATTGCAATTGTGGCATCCAGGTTGATTTTGCAAGCTTCGCATAATGAAAAGACTCCTTGCCATCTTGACTAATCGCGTATACAAGAGAAATGCCGCTGCCCGACGCATCCCATACACCTTGAATTTGTTTGATATTCCCGATATCAAGTTTCGTCCAAGTCATCTTGACATTCGGATGGAATTCACCGACATACAGCATGGATTCATTGTAAGCTAGCAGAACGTTCTCCTCATGGGGTCCTATAACCATTTGGAGATGATCGATTTCATTCGCAATGAGTGTGGTCTTCGGACTCCATGACCCATTCTTCCACTCACTGGCATATAATTGATTGCCGTCCCCAATCCATAGAATATGATTCTTATCTATCATTTTATAGCCTTGGAATACACCAGTATCAGGTAAGGGTCTAGACTCTGCACCGTTTCGCCCTTCTTCATCAAGGGAGTTGAAGGCAATTGTTTTTCCTGCTAGATACGTGAATACGCCTTCCTCAATCACTTGTACGGATTCACCATAGGTTGCCAACTCTGGCAATTCTGTTGCGCGGCCGAAAGGTTCCGGATATGGCTTGACGTTTTCATTGGCCAACATGAATGACTGAATGATTCCGATAACGATGATGATAGCTAGAAAAGGTACATAGGTAAGCAGCTTCCATCTTGCTTTGTTCAAAACTTAATTCCTCCTCCATTATTGATAAGATCGTGCACATATTAATTATCCTTCGTTCAATAAATATACATGCCAATGATAACATTGATTCCAATCTGCTTCACTACCTAAATTAGAGCGATTCCATCATTTGCATCATGGATCGCTCATTCATTGTAATAAAAACAAGTTCTCAATCCTCTATTTCAAAAATAGAATCCACAATAATCGGCAAGTTATCTCGTAGTGATACAGCTCCGAAAACCGATCGTGCAGACTTCCCCTTTTCACCAAACACATCCAACATCAGATCCGAACATCCATTCAGCACCACATGATGCTCTTCAAATTCTGGGAGGGCATTCACGAAACCCTGCAGTTTGACGACTTGTTTAACAGGCTCCAGAGAACCTAATGCAGCTTGCACAACAGCAAGAATTTCGATCCCTGTTAATCTCGCAAAGTCATATCCTTCTCGTGTTGTATATTCCTTCCCCAATTTACCTTTTGGATTGCCAGATGGCGCCTTGCCTGATACAAATAAAAGTCCATTCGCTTTCACATAATTCATATACTTCGCTGCTGGTTCACTTGCTGTAGGCAGTATAATGCCAAGTGCTTCTAATCTTTGAGCAATCGTGTGTTCCATCATAGATAGATCCTCCCATATGTATCTATTCTTCAAGAGTCACATAACGCACACAGTTCTTGATCCAGCCATCTTCGGTTCTTTCACCGCCACCAACAATAATGAACTCCAGTGAAGCCGGCAAAATGTCATACTTGACAATAAAGTAGGTATCTTTTTCCTTTTTTACAATCCCAATGTCATCATGAATCTTATAATTAATGATTCGTTTACTAATACCAACTGAAATATCCTTGTCCTTTTCTAATTCAGTACGCAACAGTTGCTTAACGTTCAACTTTACATCCTCTTGTTGCTGAAGTCTCACTTCACTGCTCAAATCATGTTGTAGTGCATAGGCAGAGCAGCCAGCCAAACAACTAACGCAACCCAGTAGCATTAGCGTTATCAACCATCTCATAGCATCGCCTCGTTTATTGAATTTAGTTGTTTTCATACAACACACTAGGTTTACGTAACACCCAGTTTTTAACATCCTACTTCAATAGACGGTGACAATTCAATTAAGTTGCAAGCCGCTCCCCATTTATCCTATCACAGTTTAGAAAAAGCCACCTCGCGGCGGCTATTTAAAACGAGCAGAAGCTAGCATGAAATGACTTGATCACGTCTAGGTCCGACAGAAACCGTTGATATCTTCACGCCAATAGCGGCTTCAACGAATTGAATGTAGCTCTTTGCTGCTTCTGGAAGCTCCTCCAAACAGGTTATCTGTGAGATATCACATTTCCACCCTGGCAATTGTGACAAAACGGGCTTAGCCGAGTCCAAGAAGGCATTGACTGGAAATCGATCAACAACTGTGCCATCTGCTAATTCGTAGCCAACACAGACTGGAATTTCATCCAGGTAACCTAATACGTCCAGATTGGTTAGCACGACACTTGTCGCCCCTTGGACCATGCAGCCATACTTGGTTGCAACCGCATCGAACCAGCCCATGCGTCTAGGACGCTTCGTATTCACGCCGTATTCACCGGCATCGCCTCCCCGACGACGCAATTCTTCCGCCTCACTTCCCGCAATTTCCGTGACAAATGGTCCAGCCCCAACGCAACTCGAGTAGGCTTTGACTACAGCGATGACTTCAGAGATCGATTTAGCCGGCAGCCCTGCCCCAACAGAGGCAAAACCGGCAAGCGTCGAAGACGATGTCGAATACGGGTAAATCCCATGGTCCGGGTCCCGTAAAGCACCGAGCTGTCCTTCCACTACGATAAGCTCTCCTCTTGCATCGGCATTTTGAAGCAGTGTCGTGGTGTCATACACAAAGGGAGCTATGCGTTCGGCTTGATTCAACAGCTGTTCTAATAGGTCATCTGACTCGATAGCTGCTCGTCCATATAGATGCTGAAGTAAGACATTTTTCGCTGTGAGCAGATGCTCAAGTCGCTCCTTCAATCGCGTTGCATTGAATAAATCGGTAACTTGAATGCCGAGCTTCGCATATTTATCTGCATAAAATGGCGCAATCCCTCTCTTCGTTGAACCATAACTACGCGAACCAAGTCGCTCTTCTTCAAGTTCATCGAAGAGGCGATGCACGGACAAGACAACTTGCGCGCGCTCAGAGATTAATAATTTGGGCTTAGGCACGCCCCTAGCTGCAAGTTCATCTAATTCACCCAACAAGATATCGATATCGAGTGCCGTTCCCGGCCCAATGACATTCGTAACATGGTCGTAAAACACGCCGGATGGCAACATCCGCAGTGCAAATTTACCGTAGTCATTTATAATGGTATGCCCTGCATTACTTCCTCCTTGATAGCGAACAACATAAGAAGATTGTGCTGCTAAGACATCCGTCATCTTCCCTTTACCTTCATCTCCCCAATTTGCACCAACTATCGCCGTTACCGCCAAATCTAACGCCTCCTACACTTGTTTTGCCTCACATAGCTTATTATAATTGCCTTAATGGCATTAGAATAATTGATATAAGTAATACCAGATATAAAGCGAGGTAATGATAATGGATGTTAATCTAGAATGGTACCGGGTCTTTTATTGGACAGCGCTTACGGGAAGTTTATCGAGGGCAGCTGAAGTGCTTCATATTACTCAACCCGCGGTAAGTCATACCATTAAGCAATTGGAAGCCGCGCTCGCTGGTCAACTCTTTTTTCGGACGGCCAAAGGAGTCACGCTCACGGTGGAGGGGGAAGTGTTATTTCGGTACATCGAGCAGGCATTTCAGTTTATGAAAATTGGCGAAAAAGCTATCGCAGACATGCATAGCTTACAAAGCGGAGAAATTAATATTGGGGCAAGTGATACGTTGTGCAAGTATTATCTCCTCCCCTATCTCGAAGCTTTTCATGAGCAATACCCAGGTGTGCGAATCCGTGTTACGAACCGTACAACACCTGAAACTATCACACTTCTCAAAGAGGGTAAAATCGACTTCGGCATCGTCTCTCTCCCAGCATCTGACAAACAAATTGACATTCGTGAAAGTACAGCAATTCAAGATTGTCTAGTCGGCGGGAAGGCCTATGCCCATTTGGCAGAAAGCCCGGTATCCCTTGAGGATTTATACAAATACCCCCTTTTGTTATTGGAAAAAGGGGCAAGCACGCGGCGCTTTATCGATGATTTCGCCACCTCAGAGGGCGTATCCCTCACACCTGAGTTCGAGCTCGGCAGCATCGATCTCCTTATTCAGTTCGCCAAACGAGGCTTCGGCCTCGCTTTCGTCATCGGCAACTACGTAGGTGAGGAACTTGCCGCTGGCGATCTCATCGAAATTCCCTTAGCATCTCCACCCCCTACGCGTCAAATCGGGATTGCCACACTTCGTGGCGTTCCCATGTCGGCAGCATCGAAGTCTTTCCTCGAGATGTTGCCTTGATCGCAGGCCGGGGCACCTAGAATCGGGGATAGTCGATTATTTCGACTTGCGTGAGCGAAACTTGAGCATTTGCTCTCCCTAAGTCGATAATTTCGACTTACGATAGCGAAACTTGAGCTCTCCCTCTTCCTAAGTCGATTATTTCGACTTGCGTGAGCGAAACTTGAGCTCTCCCTCTCCCTAAGTCGATTATTTCGACTTACGGAAGCGAGACTTAAGCTTTCGCTCTCCCTAAGTCGTTTTTTTTCCAATCTCAACGACTATCTCGCCCCATAGTCCCTAGATTCACCTATTGGATTCAATCAAAAAACATCATATGCGTGTTATCCTCTCTGTAATAGGTTAGTCGTTCTGCCATTGACCCCGTATGGAACTCGAATTTATGTCCATCAGGTTCGGTGAAATAGATGGACTGTTTGTCTCTCACGTCTCTATTTCGCCCAGGAAGAATATGTACATGTAATCGTTGTAGTTTTTCAAGTAGCTTATCGAAATATTGCTCAGCTATCGTAAAGGCCATATGCGTATACGAATAACGAATGTCTTGACGAGGTAATTCCTTCTCTGATAAAACCCAATCGACTCCTCCAAATCCGACACTGAAAATAGCAGATGATTAATCGCTCCTATATTCATATACTAAATTATCCCTCCTTCTAAATGATATAAGTCATATTACGGAGCAAATACCTGAACATTATCCAAATAAAAACTGCCAATATGACCCGTGCCAATACCAAAGCTAATTGTTCTTATATGTGTCACTGGATTACGAAAGCTGGCGTCTGTTACGAGTCTGATGCCATCGACATAAAGGTCAAAAAGATCCGTATTCGTATCCATTACGACCTGTAACTCATACCAAGTTCCTGCGGTAAATGGCTGAACGGCAGTCAAGGTTGAGCCGTTGTACGTTTTGATGTAACCGCCATCGAATCCAACTGAAACAGCTTGAACTCCAGAACTATCAACAATGTATGGTGCCATTTTCCACGCGGAGGTTTGTTCCGCACGAATGTTCGCTTTGACTGATATAATTCCACTCACAGAAGTGGCCAACGTTTTATTCGCCATCGATGATGTGGTTGAAACAGCTTTTGCGATCAACACACTTTTGTCCGTTGCAGATGGGATTTCGGCCGTTGTTACAGAGCCGTTGCCATTCGTAATCGACCATCCCGTAGGTGCACTTCCTGTCGCTTCCCCATTAAAATTAGCATCCAATCGTACCAGCATCGGTTCCACATAACTCAGCGCCGTCCCAGCTTGATTGATGACCGAAACATCCTGTGTACTATTATTGACCCATTGATTGTTCATAGCACCAATCCCTGTTTGCTCATAGGTTAAATACGCACCTGTGGTTGTCTGGATCGAAGCAAGGACATTATGTTGTACGGTAATAAACTCGCTGTAGTTATCCAGATATAAGCCTGCTACGGGAGAGCTCATGGCGTAACTGCTTTTGGCGATATCATGCACATAGTTCTCAAAAACATAAGTACCTGGCTGCCGACCAAGCAAATAGATGGCCCCTCCATCGTCATGAACCTGCATCACATGGTGAATATCATTGTATTGAATGCGATTATTTGCCATTCCGGTGGAACAATTACATCCGCCTTGTCCGCCGACTTGAATACCCATATAAGGGGTATATGAAATATCGTTATGCTCGATGACGACGCCATTCAGAAAGTAACCAACAATCCCAATACCGTTCGTATAGTGTTGACCGACACGCGTAATCGTGTTGTTGCCAATTAGCACGCGCTCAGTGAGATCATCTCTACTTGCGTTTTTAGGTGACTTTAGCTCGATGCCGTTGGCCGCAACATCTTCAATGATATTTCCCACGATTTGACTATCTTTTAGTCCGTTACCCAACTTGAGTGCAGTACCGCCTAAATGACGAAACGTATTATTGATTACGCGTAGTTCATTAGCATACGTTATCTGCAAAGCGCCTGGCACGACAGGCCCACTTAATGGATTAGCCCCTTGCGTCATGACGACTCCGTTCGAACCTGGGCTTTTCCAACCTGCATAGGTGAAGTTAAGCCCACTCACGGTTAGATGATGGACAGGAGCTGCTGCGGTTCCGACAACATTCATTAAGACATCTGGTCCAGGGATGGTCACAGGAATCGTTGACATATTTTGCCCACTTAATGGCTTGTAGTATAGCGTGTCCGTTCCCGTTTGCAGGTACCACTCGCCAGGCGCATCCAGAAATTCATAGGCATTTTCAAAATAGTAAGCATTCGAGGCATAATTAGGAGCTGATTTATCGAAAGCATGATCTTGGTCAGGAGAAAGGAATCGAACATAAGCATAATTCGTATCTGTGGTGAAAGAGGATAGCCGCAATCGATTATGGTACCAATGGGGTTGAACAACCATTTCGACTTGATTAAAGTCAGCCCAGTTGCTAATTTCTGCTAGATTGATTTTGTACTGTTTATTCGTAATATCGGCACTAATCGTATCGTAGTACGATGCGAAGGTGTCTGGACTCGTTACATTAGGTTTTCTAGCTCGAGTTGCTGGAACATCATTCATGTACAGTTGTCGGAATTCTGCAGTAACCCCTGTTTTCTTATAAATATTAGCTGCCGCATCATGTATAGTCCATCCACCCGTCAGCGATTGACCGCCAGTTAGGACTGGCATTTCGCTATTATAATTCGTCCAGATGATACGGTATGAGTTTGATCCGGAATCCCTGTAATCCAGCGTTAATGGCGTGCTCAGCGTATACGTGCCTCCTCGCAAGAAGACTTGAATATCGCCCGTCATACTGGTACTCACTGTACGTACTTTATCTCTTACGCCACTAAGCGAACATGGCGAAGCTAGTGAACAAATCGTTCCACTTCCAGTTGGTGAAGCATAATAGGTTGCTTGAATTGCAGCTTGGACCGTAGAACCTTTATAGACAAATAACGAAACCAACAAAAATATGCAGATAGTTAAGAAACGTACTACAAATTGAGATCTCATACGAACATCCTCCCATCAAAAATGTAACCGCATACATTTTGACTCACTTTCTTACTCACTTACTACTTTTCTTTACTTCAATTTCCTCCTCCCTTGTCATATAAAATCCGGCGAAACTGTAGCAAGTTCCGCCGGACGTGTAGGTGTGTTATTCGTTTATGAATTTCACATGCTGTAAAAACCGTTTCAAAATAAGAGCAGCCTCTGCGCGTGTTGCAGGTTTAGCAGATGCGAAGTGTTGCCCATCTACACCTTGCAATAAACCAAGTTCAACAGACTGCTTGATGGCTGGAAGCGCCCATGTGGATACTTCAGCTGCATCTTTGAAAGGAAGAACAGAAGATGCCTCTTCTATCGGGGTATTGCTATCAACTACTTTCAACGCACGAATAATCATGACGGCCATTTGCTCCCTGGTTATTGTTGCACTTGGGGCAAATTCATTCTCAGACATGCCATCTACAAGACCAGCGAGTACAGCTGCTCCTACTGCTCCTGCATACCATTCGCTTGGCGAGATGTCCTTGAATTTTGCTCCTTCTGTGTATTCGTTTAATCCAAGTGCACGAACCAATAAAGCAGCAAACTCACTTCTAGTAATAGGTTGATCTGGTGCAAAAGCTTCCTCGCTTCTTCCCTTAATCAACAGTTTAGATGCGAGGAGTTCCACATCTGAACGGGACCAGTGATGGGCGAGATCAGCGAATGTTTTGCTGTACTGAATAACCGAGTAGGCGCTGTTTCCTTTTCTTTTGAGTACCGCAACCGACTCCCCACCCACTTGCTTGATCATCATCGGGACAAAGGTTAATTGCCCGCTCGCATCGATCATCACGGCTGTTACTTCATTCGCAGCGATAGTGTCATGCAAATCAAGACTTCGTTCCACATATTGGTTGAAGTTTTTCAACTCAATGGATTGACCTGCACCTTCGGCAAACACCTGAAATTCGATCATATCCGAAATGGATTTAGCAGAGAGCTGTTGCATCGTTTGTTTAGCTTTCGCTGCTTGCTCCCCATGGACTGCTTTAATCGTTACTGAAATTTGGATCCCATCTTGTGTAACTCCTAACGACTTCCCTATTGTATGAAGATCAAGGAGCTGTAATGGCAAGCTATATGAAGCTCCCTCTGTTTGAATAAGAAGCACTGCCTGGGGATTTGACTCAGCTGCTTTCACGAGTGAACTACTCGGCAGCGTAACTGTTGTTCCACTTCCCCCAACTGCGCCTGTGGCGGGTACAATGATAATTTGTTTTGATGCCCCCTTCAGACTATCCAACGCTTGGGTTAGTGCATCTGCCGAGATGCGAACGAGCTGTCCCTTAGTACCATCAGGGTAGTTTTGCACCGTCGTAGTTCGTCCATCGGCTCCCAACAAAATGCCTTGCTCACTCTCCGTCCACAGCTGCTCACGCAGAGCAGATGGTCCAGACGCAGGACTTGACGTACTCGGGGTTGTATTTGGCTCTTCTGTTGGTTCCGTTGTTGGCTCTCTTTCTGGTTCCGTAGTTCCTTCCTCCGCACGAACGACCAGTTCAAATGTCGCCGTTAACCCCGCGTACGCAGCGGTTATATGCGCAGTACCTTGCCCTACGGCTTCAACCATGCCATCCGCGCCAACACTTGCAACATCGGGTTGATCGCTTTCGTAAGTAACCCCTGTGGCTGGCACGATGATCACACCAGTGTCATCCATAGCCTTCACTGTGGCATGCGATGTCTCGCCAACTACCATCTCTGCTGCTCCATTCATGATTAAACCAACGATCGGTTGCGCAGAGTCATCGGTTTTAGAGAATGTCATACTGCCGTTCCTCGAAACAAGTCCGAAATATCCTGGCTGACGAATGGCTTGTGGGGCTGTATCCAAATAATTAAACACTTCGACGCCATCTACTTTTAAAATAATGCGAACACCATCGGCTTCATTAAATGTCCCAAGCTCGAGATGACGCTCCTGATTGAACGGAAGCATTGTATTCGGAATGGCTGGTCCTGCCAGACTTGTATAATTGGCAATCGTACCGTATATCACCGTTCGTTGGGCTTTATTGTAGCGCTGAAGCTCAATGCCTGATTCGGAAACCACCATGAGATAATTATCTTCATCTCCGTGACTATACCCAAGCGTATTGCTTTGCTTGCCAAAAAGAAGCGCATACCAACTACTCGTTGCATTGATTTTCAAATTAAAATCTATAAACTCGTTCATAAATGTACGACCCTGATACACGGCGTGACCACTATTCGGTGTCGTAATGGTAATACTGTCTGTGTCACTCTGCACATTATTCAATGCTGTCGGGTACACATACCAGCTATCCAAATCACCTAATTCCTTACGCAACTTGTAAGTATCTTTAGTCGTATTGTTCCAAACCTTCACATAATAATAACCTTCCCGCTGCTGGCCTAGGAAATCACCTTTCAGCAAGAGGACTGCTGAACCTGCCTGAAGCGTTGTTAGTGTGCCATCGCTGCTCACTGTTGCAATTTCAGGTGTTAATGAAGTAAAGGTCACATGATCCAACTCTGTCCGATTGCCGAATGACGTATTCCCAAAAGCATGAAGCACGGTAGTCGTCCCTTGTTCCACATGTACGATATTTCCCGTTGTGTCAGTTAATCGAATATCCGTTAACACATCACCGACATAAATATCCGCTTCAAGCTCACGCATAACTGCGCCATTCACGATATAGATAACAACCTTTGTACTGCCTGTCGAAATCCCGGTTACTTGCCCTTGTGCATCAACCGTAGCAATGTCAGAATTCTTGGATTTATAATAAAGCTGACTGCCTTCTAGACTGAGGGGCTGGTCTTTGCCGTTATGGGCAAGGACTTTAACCGTACTTGTGGATCCGACATTGAGACTAAGACGCTCTGTCGACCATCGACTCACAATACCTGCCTGCAAGTCCTGATAGGCTGGCTGGATCCCCGCTTGCGCAATAATCGTCTTCGCAGCCTCAGGCCAATTCGCATCTGGTACTACCTTCGTTCCTTCGAACGTATTGTTAATTCCGATATTCACGTAATAGGCTTCCGTCGTATAGTTATTTACAAAATCAAGATCATGAATAAGATTCGTCCATGCTTGCGCCCACCGCTTAGAACCATGCCATGGTTTCGATTCTTTCAAGTCGATGACATTGTTCTCATATCGCCAATACGCAGATGATTGATCTGCATATAACACGGCACTATCATCCATCTGATTACGAATATAATTGCCGGATACAAGATTCTTATCCTGCGGATTGGCGCCATTAGTGCCAAGACTATAGATGGCGCCGCCATCGCGAACCCCTTTGCCCATTAAGTCATAGATCATGTTGTCTTGAATTTTGATATTCTTGGTTACGGGGTCAAAATTCTTATCCCACCCGTACCCGATATGCGTGCCGCTATACGGAATGTTATAAATTTCATTATGACTGATGTCCATATCGAGCGGATACCCAGCCGAAATCGCGGAAGCGGACTTGAAATCAATCCCAATATCATAAATTAAATTGTTCAGGATATCGTTATTCTTCATCACCATACGATGATCTGCAGGATTATAATATTGACGATCATTCGAAATCGGCTGCCCTACAGATATCGCACTCCCGGAAATGTCGTAGAAGCGATTCCCTTCGATCAAACTATTTTGTACGCCATTTTGCATGATTAATCCTGTAATTCCTAATTTAGCAAAATCATTGCCGATGAAATTAACCGTATTCGCGAGCTCAACTTCAATAGCAGCATCTGGAAGCTCGTCAGGCGTTCCTGCATAGCGTAAATAGTTATTCTGTGCATCCGAATGTCCCCAATCTGTACTCGGTCTCATCCATGTTGTATACATGAATTTCAACCCTTGGAACTGAAGATTGCGCACAGGAAGATCCGCTGATTGCCCAATGACCGATACCAGTTGTTCCAAAACAGGTGCAGTGACTTGAGCCGTAGCTAAATCCTCCCAAGCTCTTGGCTTATAATAGAGATATCCGTCTGATGGGTCGAAGTACCATTCTCCCTCTTGATCAAGCAGTTCATATGCATTCTCATAATAAACGGGGACCGTTACCGACGATAATCCACGAACGGAAGATGCTGTCCATCCGGGATTTTTCATCGTTATCTGCGTTTTGCTGCCACTCACATTCACTGACTCAACTTTCACACGTGAATTGGACCAGAGGTCATTGAACACCATTTCAAGATCGCCGATGCGATGATAATTCGCCAGCATAGTATCATCAGATGTATACCCCGTAGCTGTTTTGGCAGCGTTAATTAATCCGCCTTCACTACGTGCTCTAATCGCACGTACACCATTCACGTAGAGCTGCCTGGTTTGAAAATTCGTACCAACGAATGCCCGATAAATATGCTGTTCACTGTCAAACGGATTCCATCCCGTAACCGTTTGTCCTCCGCTAATCATCGGATGCTCACCTGGGTAACTATGGTAGGTTACAAAATAACCGTTACTGCCCGAATCTGTCTCATTAAACCGAAGTGTATCGCTTAATGTATAAGTACCCTCACGTAAATAGATGTTGATATCGCCCTGCATGTTAGCGTTCAGCCCTCTAACAGCTGTTTGCGCCCGTTGAATTGTCTTAAAAGGTGCAAGCAATGTCCCCGGATTCGTATCATCGCCCGTTGGCGAAACGTACAAGTCATTCGCGACGGATCTGTTCACGACAGTCACATTCGTCTGTCCTTGAATCGTTCCCTCCTTATTCGTTGCATAAACGGTCGTCGTACCGGCTCCAATCGCAGTCAGTTCACCATAGCTGTCGACGGTTGCTATGGCAGCATTCGCTGTTCCCCAAACAATATGCGCCTCGGTTGTTCCCACAGGAGTTAGTGTAGCTTGCAGATACTGCCTGGATCTCACAGGTACGGCACCTGTGACAGCTGCAATTGAAATCCCAGTAATTGGCACTTCATAGACGTGGACAGTTACGGAGACTTGCGGAATATTCTCATAAGGCTGTGCTGTGATGAGTGTCGTTCCTGGCTGGAGCCCCAGTACAACACCTTTGTTATCTACTGAAGCAATGGCAGGTTCACTGGATGTCCATATGGCACTCTGTACAGTAGCGTTTGCAGGTATAAACAGGAGTGGTAACTGCCAACTAGCATCCTTCGCCAAATTGAATTCGACAGAACTCATAGTTGCACTTATTGCAGGGTGATAGGAATACATTTGAAACTCATCGAAGAAAGCTGTTCCTATACTATCTTTATACACCCCCAAATACATCACAGAGGGTACGCCACCAATATCATATGGCTCACGTGATAACTTCTGATTGCCATTAATATAAAAATCAAAGACATCCGCATCGGTGTCCAGCATAAGCTTAACTTCGTACCACTCACCACTTGTGAACGGCTGAATATTCGTCCAAGCTGCTGCTCCTTGCTTCATATAGCTGAATTGTCCTGCATTTAATGCAAACTTCAATGCAGAACTACCAGTAGCCCCACTCTTAAGAGAAGGCAAATAGATGACGGCATCCGTTTGTTCCCCTCGAAATTTGTACGTTAAGGTTACTTTAGAACTTGCACCTGTAATTGTTTTTTCAATATTATATGATGCGGTAGACTTCCCATTTTTCTCAAGCTTCAGCATTTTGCCTGGGTAACCTGCGAGTTCACCTATCGTTGCTGCCAATATATATGGATCAGGAGCAGGGCTAACCGCCGCAGATGGTGCCGGTACTTTCCAAGCCGTTGGTTTGGACCCCGTTGTTTCCGCATCAAATGGTAGGGATAAGAGATCTCCTGCTTCCTCGTTTACCGGCGTTATTCCGTTCACGTTCACGACATAGGTCGCATCCGGAACTTGGTCTGCTGCTTTGGCCGTAATGTTCGCTGTGCCCGGTGCTATCCCTGTCACCACACCATTTGACGTAACCGTTGCGATCGCTGTATTACTGGATGACCATGTCAAACTTTGGTTCGTTGCTGTTGGAGGTGTGAAAATAACGATTAGCGGTTGGCTTGTACCCACATTCATCTCATAAACCGCTTGCGTAACAGCAACCGAGATAGCTGGGACATACGAATAAATATGAAAATCATCGAAGTAAGCCGTACCAATTGTATCCTTGTACAATCCCAAATAAAAGGAAGTTACTGATCCTGTTTCCGCCATTGGTTCATTCGTGAGTTTCCTCTCATTGTTAATGTAGACATCAAACGTATCCGTATCTGAATTGAGAAGCAATTTCACCTCATACCAAGTGGCACTTGTAAAAGCTTGAATGGTCGTCCAAGTCGATGCTCCTTTCTTCATATATTGGAAGTTCCCCCCATTCATCGCGAACTTAGCCATGGCGGTTGCTCCGCTTTTGGGTGATGGCAAATACACGGTCCCTGACGTTTGTTCCGCTCTCACTTTATAAGTAAATACCGACTGACTGCTCGCACCTGCGAAAGCGCGCTCGATTTGGAGATTACCCGTTGATTTGCCGTTCTTCTCGAACTTCAGCAATGGCGAGGGGTAATCAGCTAAATTCTCGACAGTTGCCTTAGCGATATAAGGAACTGGCGCAGGAGCATCGGCTGCTGGCGGATTTCCGGTCCAGTTGGCGGGCTTAACACCCAGCGTATTTGTATCAAAATTCTCGACGAATACATCGTCCGAGCTTGCCATGACGTTAGGCACCGCTACTGGTAAACAAAGACCTGCCAGTAGGGCAAACACCAAGAAAGCGCATACAATTTTGGACTTCGCGATGACTCTACTCATTATTCCTCCACCTTTTCTTGTGTAATGTTGTTCCCGGAAGTAAACATAAGACGCCAAGACCTCCTTAAGCAATATTCAACTTTCCCGTATATCGCTTAAGGAGGTTTTCTAGTGTCTATTCATGCGGATCTACATGCAAGTGGACCTTTTCCAAGCCTGCAATACTTAGTTGGATCTGCCTGATTTCTGTATAACTCGTTCGCGGAACCTCTCCATCTGCGAAGCTACGATCTTCAATTCGTACGCCTTCCAAATAGTGATGAATCTCTTCTTTATTCGAGAGATCCTCCAATGAAAGTACGGCCCATCCCGTTTCCAATCGCGCATGACGAACCAGACCTGCTTGCCCATAGTGCAGAACTTGCCTTAATTTAACTCGGTTCGATTCATGCATAATGTCAACGTCAATTAGTTGTCTCTGCGACGTATTGCTTGTCATGCCGTTCAAAGCTGTGATCGCAATTGTCGTATTCGCATATCTCAGCAGCAGCCAGTGTCTGCCTTCTGCAGCAGTAGTGAATTCCTCAATCACGCCGGAATAGCGGTGTATGACCCACTCATCTGCGATTTCAGCTGCCCCATGATTCACATTCGACATGCTGCGAACCGTAAGCAAACAATGTTCGGATTGGGCTGAACGCGTTTGTATATCGGGAAAGAACGACTCCTTGAACAGCGCCGGTGCCAAATAAGACGTACGGTACGATTCTCCTGGATGTGTACGAACCTCATCACCTAGATCAACGTACCATCGCAGGAATGACACCTGCTCTCCAGTTACACTGAAACTCACTGGGAAGGATTGCCAGCCAAGTCCCCAATCCGGCCATTGGTAGCTGCCTGCGATGACGGGGAACCGGCTAATGCTACCGAGCCTTGAGCTAGCGCCAATCCAATAGTAAGCGAAACTCTTATCGAAGATAGGCTCTGCCCATATTCTCGGCGTTGGTTGAGGGGGACTTCCTCCTGCCCGATCAGATACCTCCGATTCAAATACAAGTAGACTTAACAGATGATTCATCGTTAGTTTCTCTGGCTGTAAACCATCTACACCCACAAGGCCGGCAAGAGTCCAAATCATATCATCTCGTGTGGTTTCACCACTGAAATTATAACTGCGAATCGTGGGAACAAACTCTTCACCAGCTTGAAACTGTAGAAAAAGATATATATTCTGAATGCGAGTAGCAAGTTGTCCTTCGAGCGGGTGCCCCTGTCCCGCCAATACCTTAATCGCAATCTGAAGTGCATTTAAGATGACGGACAAATACACCAAGCTAATATTTTCTCCCCATCCCCAACCTCTACGTGTCGTATAATCCTCCCAGCGTTCGAAGAAACGGATGCCTGCATCTAAATAAACTGGATTATTAAGTAAATACGAGATCGCTAACAGTAGTGCGCCATCACTCACGATCTTATTCGGATAATAAAGAATAGGATCCCCACATTCTTTACGAAACCATTCACCTGCATGGCGCAGCATTTCATGAATGACCGTTCTGTGACTCGTCGGTATTACGTCTGGATAGCAGATAGACAAGATGACAAGTGGTCTTAGGATGAAGAAGGCAGCGTTCGTATCATTCACATGCTCCTCTTCTTGATACCAGCGAAACCCGCCATAGTGCGGGTCTGATGGATCTGTCCGTTGCAGCCTAGCAATGGACCCCAGGATGTGTAATCCAGCTTGTTCATCCAGATGACCTAATAGCATACCAAATGTGTAATAATGCGATGTTTGTCTGCCTTCATGGCAATATCCTAAATGTGCTATTTCTCGTGTATGACCAGGTTTATTGTATCTGACCATACCATCTTCCAAGATGACATCCTTGTTCTCGAATAGAAAGGTTTCATTCATCAGCTTGTGTATATTCGGTTTCATTGTTATCACTGCAGTCACCTCTTATACTCTCATTTATGCTCCAATAAACACGGAAAGTGCCTCCTAAGAGACACTTTCCTTATCCACTTCTCAGGAGATAATCTTATTTGATCTCATACAAATCTTTCATTAACAAGGCTGTTTTCTTATTCGCTTGATACCATTCATCATAGAAAGCGTCAACTTTCGGTCCGCCTGCTTTTTCCCATGCTGCTTTCGCTTCTGTAATGAATTGATCCATCGTGTAGCTAGTTCCACTAACAATCACTTTCGTAGCCAAATCAACAATCGTTTTATTTGCATTGGTATTAATCGCTACCAATTCCTGTGGAAGAAGTGGTAAGAAATCACGATGCGTCACGCCTGGTATTGGACGGCTCGGATCGACATACGCGATGCGCCCTTGCTTCAGAACTTCGAGCATGTCTTTCTCAATCGGCGTTGGATTCATTTTATTTTCAAGACCCGTACAGGAATCCTTGGCTAACGAAGCCAGCATATTTAAATCCGCTATATAGCTAACTTCTTTCTTTGTTTTCTCCGCATCGATCGGCTCTGGGCAACCATTCGCGCCTTTTTTGTAATGTTCGCCTTCATTGCCATTATTTACAGTTGTTTTGAAAGCATCGCTGGACATGAAATCAATTTCTTTGACAATGGCTGCTGGATCCTTCGCTGCAGCGTTGACAGCACCCGTAACAGCAATCGGATTGTTCAATAAGGGACTGAATTGACCAAAAGCGCTCTTCGGCAATGCAATCGGAATAATTTCCGCATCCGGTACATTCTTCTTCAAGGTTTCATAGTTCTTCGTCGGAAGGGAACTTCCGATGATCCCCACTTTACCAGCCATCCAATCTTGCGCAGATTTCGCCCCATTTTTATCCGTCACAAAATCCTTATCCGTATAACCAGCTTCATAAATCGTTTTCTGATAAGCAATCGCTGCTTTCAAGCTATCCCAATCATGAACAACCTTGTCATCTTTCAGATTCCACGGATATTGATCTGTTCCAAAGAGTGTGAATCCATTTCCGAACATATGGTTAAGAATAATTCCTGAAATAAAGCTAAGTCCAATACCTTGTGTATCTTTCTTGCCGTTGCCGTCAGGATCATTCTCGGTAAAAGCCTTTGCGACCGCTAACAACTCCTCCGTTGTCTTCGGCACTTGTAAATTCAGCTTCTTAAGCCAATCCGCACGGACGAATAAGTAATGGTTCGGATCCAAATTGTAGGGACGGCCCAAGAAGTACATTTTGCCATCTGGCATCGTTGTTGCCTTTTTCAGAGCAGGATATTTCTCAAGTCTCGCCTTGTATTCTGTACTGTATTTATTAATGATGTCATCCAGCGGCATCAATTGCTTCTGATTATACAACTGACCTAGATACGATTTATCGAATTCGAAAATAAGATCTGGCGCAGAACCTGAGGCAAATAAGACATTGTATTTCTGCAAGGATTCAAACCGTGGAATCGGAACGAATTTCACATCTGCAGGACCTTTCTCATTCACCCATTTCGTCCAGCGATTGTTAATGATCGTCCCTTCTTCGGCTGGGATATTTCCGCGATCATAGAGCGATGCTGTAATGGTACCACGTTTCTCCGGTGTCGCTTGGGTTGCCGCACTTGGACTTGTCGTTGACGTTTTCTCATCTTTGGTACTGCAGCCTACGACAACCAGAGCAAGCGCTGTCGCAAGCGCTGCTGTTGCAGTTGTTTTACGTTTTGTCCATGTTTGTTGTCTCATTGATAGTGACCTCCCGAATTAGTATCGCTGTTTACATTCTAATACGTCTTGTCTTTTACTGCCATTACCCTTTGATGGCGCCGATCATCACCCCTTTAACGAAATACTTTTGCAGAAACGGATATACGATGAGCATTGGAATGATCATGATGATAACCCCCGCCGCTTTCATCCCTTCTGGTGTCACATTAACGACAGCTTCAGGACCAAGATTATTAATATCTGTCACGAGCGATTGGCTCTTGATCATTTGCTGAATCAGTACAGTCAGATTTAACTTCTCAGGGCTGTTCACATAGATCATGACATTAAAGAAGGAGTTCCAGTACTGCACGCCGTAAAAGAGGGCAATTGTAGCAATCATCGGCATGGATAAGGGTAAAATAATTCGCATCAGCAGCTTCCATTCGCCGCAGCCGTCCATTCGAGCTGCTTCTTCCAGCTCTTCGGGAATATTTTCAAAAAAAGATCGCATGATGAGCATATTGAACGTACTAACCAAAGATGGCAGCCATAGCGCACCATAGGAATCAATGAGGCCCATTTGTTTGATGACCAAATAAGTAGGGATTAATCCACCTTGGAACAGCATCGTAAACACGATAGCAAGCGTTAGATACTTACGACCGTAGAATACTTTCCTGGAAAGCGGATACGCCGCCAGCACGGTAAAGATCATACTCAGCGCAACGCCAACAACAGTAATGATCACATTATTCGTAAAAGCTTGGATAATCGGCGTACCTTTGAAGAGCAACGCATACGATTCCGTAGACCAATCTACAGGCCAGAGAACAACGAAGCCTGACAATACCGCATCTTTACCGCTTAATGAAAGCGAAGCCAGATGCATTAAGGGAAGTAGACAAAGCAACCCAGCTGCGGCCAAAATCACATAATTAATGCCATAAAATACTTTTTCACCTGAAGTCGTTTTCATGCACACATCATTCCCTTTACCATAATTGACGGTTAAACCGTTTCGCGATTGCATTCGTCATCACAACAAGCACAAGCCCTACAAGCGATTCAAACAAACCAAGTGCTGTTGTTAAGCTAAATTGACCGCCCTGCAAACCCGTTTGATAAATGAAAGTTGAAATCACATCTGATACATTGGAGACAATTGAATTTTGCAACACATACACTTGATCAAATCCAACTTCCATCACATGCCCCATTGCCAAGATGAGCATGAGGATAATCGTAGGACTAATTCCCGGTATGGTAATGTGCCAAGTCTGCTTCCATTTGTTCGCGCCATCCATACTTGCTGCTTCATAGAGGCTTGGATCAATGGTGGTCAATGCGGCCAGATAAATAATGGCGCTGAAGCCCGCTTCTTTCCAAATCCCCGACCCTAGGAAGATGGAAACCCAAGACCATTCATGAAATAGAAAAGCATAGGATTCTCCGAACAGCTTCGCCACTCCCGCATTAATCACGCCACTTTGCGAAAACAAGGTAACGACGATTCCCCCAACTATGACCCATGAGAAGAAGTGAGGCAAATAGACGAGTGTCTGCACCATACGTTTGAACCACATCTTGCGTGCTTCATTTAACAGAATGGCAAGTATAATTGGGAATGGAAAACTCACGAACACGGTCAGTACGCTTAGAACAAGCGTATTACGAATAATTTGTACGGATTGCGCTTGTGTGAAGAGATGTTGGAAATTCTGCCAGCCCACCCACGGGCTTCCCCAAATCCCCTCATAGAAATTGTAGTTTTTAAAAGCAATCACAAGTCCAAGCATCGGCGTATATTTGAAAATGAGATAAAAGGCCGCGATCGGTAGAAACATGATCCAGAGGGGGATGTTTTGCCGAACCCGGCGGCTCATCCAAAAGGTTCTAGCTTTCGATGTTGGGTTCTGATTGGCTTTCATGTTGGCCTTAGTTCTTGTTTCGAGTATTGGACTTGTTTCCAATGTCATACCTCCTTGTGTCAGTTGTGTTGTGCCTTGGCTGACACCAACATACCGTCTTCCAAGCACTCCGAGCAATATTCACTTTTCTCGTATACATGTTTATTGTGGAAGCAAAGAAACCCGGCCAATGGCCGGGTTTCTAACGAATGAATGAGAAAGTTGATGATGAGAATTAGCTTGGATTTCCCTTGCGTTCCTCGAATTCTTTGCGATAATCGCCAGGCGTCGTACCTACGATTTTCTTGAATACGCGGATAAAAGACATCGGGTACAAGTAACCTACCTTCTCGGAAATGACCTGCACAGGCTCCTTTGTTTCTTCCAGTAGTTGTTTCGCTTGTTCTGTTCGAATTCTCGCCAAGTAATCAACAAACTTCTCACCGATTTCTTCTTTAAAGATACGACTTAATGTTTTGGTATTCACATCAAAGGTTTCACTAACTTGTGCTAACGATACATCCGGGTTGCCATAATGAGCAGCCAAGTAGGCTTGTACGTTTGATGCCAATGTATATTGCTCACGATTCATTCGCAATTCTTGCAGCTCACTATGTGTCTCCTTCAGAGGCGGCAGCAGCTTCGCTTGCGCTTCCCCAATCCACTCAAAGTCATCCGCCAGGGCATTCATTCGCACATAGCCGCCCCCAAGCCATTTCTCTTGAAACTCTTGCGGCAGTTCCTGCATTTCGCGATGCAACTGCATTTTGAAAGTACGCAGCAAGCTGGTTAATTCTGCTTTGGTATAGAACCCCGCTACCATAGTATCAAACGATTGTTGGAGCAGCATCTCCCACTCGGGATTTCCGATGCGGAATAGCTGAGCAGCCTCACGTAGATCCATCTGCAACGTATCCAGCCCTCTTCCCTCCGTAAGCAAGTCCCAGCGAGAATCATAGATATGTACACCATTTGGACCAACCGAAATCTTGCGCTCCAATGCTTTGCGTGCTTCAAGGAAGGAAACGGATAGCGTCTCCGTCTGCTTGAGTATATTCGCTATCCCAATCGTCACGGTGAAAGTCAAATATTGTTCGATCCAAGCTCTTGCACGTTCGGCCATTGTTTTGATCTTGAGAATCGTTTGTCTCTCACGATCTTCTCCCTCTGTTCGGTACAGTAAACCTAACTGATGAGGAGCAATCCACTCTGTCCAGAGATGCTCATTCTCTGCTTCTGCAATTTCCTGAACAGCACTCCGCAGCGTAAATTTGAAAAGGGATTGATCCTTTTGCGTATACGACTCTGCAAATGACCGATAATCATCCATCTCAATAACGGCAACCACGATATGATCGAATGCCTCATGGAGCCCAACAGCTGCTAGTTCAGCTGCCAGTTTATGCGTTGGCAATACACGCGTGCCATCCAGCACATCCTTAAACAGTTGAGCACGACGGAATAACATGCCTTCCGCTTGTAATTTATCATAGTTATTCGTATGTTCAATTAAACTTTCGAGGGATTTGTCGATAAAAGCGAATTCATCATCCGTTTCCTGGCGCTTCACTAAACTGTTCTTGTGCTCCGAGAATGTGGAAATCCGATTCATAACCTGATCGAGCGGGCGATAATGACGATGACTAATATAAGTCATAGCGGCAATCCCGCCAATAATGGTCATAAACCCAAGCAATACCCATACATAAGAAAAGGTTGAAACATACGCGAAGAGACCCTCGTGCTTCATCCCAATGTGTAGTGTCCAATCGGAATACGACGATTTGACAATCGTATCATCCGATTCATCTTGACCCGGTTGAACACATTTCCGACCAGAGCCTTCGAAGCTATTCCCGTTGCTATCAGCAAGACACAAAGAGGAAACACCATCAATTTTCATTTCGCGCGTCAAATCATGCAGAGAGTCTGCTCTTACATTAATCACGATTAGTCCTTGCTCACCGGAGTAATAAGGAACTTTTTTGACCAATGATATGACACGCTTCGCCTGCTCCTCATCTTGGAAGATCGATAGTGTCCGCAGATTACTCCATATCATAGGGCTTTGAACCGACATTGATGCTTTGACGAACGCTTTGTCACCAAACTGGCTTAGCTCCGACGAGAAGTGCTGCATGATGATTTTGCCATCAGACTCTCGATATAAATATACCGATTCGATCATAGGGACAGATGCCATGAAATCCTGAAGAACTTCCGTCACCTCATAATAATTATATACGGACTGTTGCGCTTTACTATTAAAATAAGCCGTAATTTTACTGTTTAGCAGCACATTTTTACTGGCGACTGTGTCTATATTTTTTAAGGTAGAATCTAGAATCTGTACAACCTGTCCAGCGAAAACTTCGTTAGCTTGAAGTGTCTGTTTACGAACCAAATCACTCATGGTCATAAAAAATAACAGCATTAGGCAAAAGATCACCGCGAAAAAGATAGGAATGTAAGACATGATTAAGCGATACAACCATTTTTTCTGCACGGCACATCTCTCCTGTTGCTGGATAGCATCGATTTTACAACTCATTTTAAAGGAAATCAGGCAAAAAAGACATCATCAACTTTCTCGTTAATCCTATCAGCTTAGCTTTTCCCGTGTACAATCTTCTTTATTTGCTCTGCCAACTGAGAAGCCATTCTCATATGGCCGTATTCTCCAGGATGCACGAGATCTACGGATAACCCTGAGAAGTCATCTAAAATGTCAGTACCCTCAATGAGATGTATATGAGGATGATTGAATTTCTTTACATGCGTGCGAAGGATCTCGTTGAATGCGGCATCTTTCTTCGTAGTTTCACTGTCATTGTAGGTCGCAAAGTTTGGAAAAATCGTAAGGACGAGAATTGGCTTATCCGGATGATTCGTAATCAGTCTATTCAACAAATACGCGGTAGCATCATGAAATTGTTCCACCGTGAAACGATCCCGCATGTTCACACCTAACTCCATAGTCGCAATCTCCCAATCTTGACGATCCGATAAGAAATCTGCAACCTCTTTCTCACATAGACAGGAACCGCTAAGACCGCAATTATACACATCCATACCTAATCTTCGTGAAGCTTGTTGAATGTAGGTCATTGGCTGATTATACATGCCATGCGTAATCGACGAACCGTATGCAAGCCACTTCAGTTGTGGCATTTCATGCGGTTGTGGTGGGCGTACAGGATAACCGAATGTGTGCATATGGGAAATAAGACAAGTCGTCCTTCCGAAGAAGATCCGCCATACCTCGGGAGCAAATCCAGCTTGCAGCAGTTGCTCGCGATCCACGGTATGAATACGATTCGGTGAATCCAGTTGTAGCGTATGCCTTACACCTGCATGCAATCGATGCTGGGAATGAAACAGTCCCCCTTTGAAAATAAACACATCCCCGTCCGTTTCCGGTATACAGAGCGTGACACGAATCGTAGGAGCATCTGTTACAAACCTAATCTCACAACCGCTGGCCTCTTCGGACACGATACGTCCTCGATCCCCCATTGCATGGCGCACATGCTTAGGAAACCGATATAGCTGCAATTCTCTCGTCGTTGGATGCTCCTCTACTTCTGTCACATTATGTAAATATACGTGTTCTCTAATCATCTTGTTTACACTCCTTATCTAAATTTGAGAAGCCTGACAGGGCTGGGTGAGGTCTTGTGAGAATGACAACCGGAAATTTCTATTAACTGGAAAAACTACAGTTATTTTCGGAATTTTCAGTTGGAAATTTAATTTAACTGTAGAATATGTAGTTAAAATTGCCTCTTAAGCTTATTTCGACTAAAATGTTAAAAATTAACTGCAGGTTTTCCATCTATTGTGGAATTGACTAGGAAATCCTGAGAATTAACTACATATTATCCATCTAATCATCTACAGAACCCCTATTAGTAAAAGGGTAAGCTGCGCTTACCCTTAACCACAAACATATAAATTATAGCTCTTGGTTACCTTATAGTTTCACTTCAGATCCCGTACGCGCCGATTCATAAATAGCTGATAAAATTTGTATCATGTGCAAGCCATCCGCTGGCGTAATAATTGGTTGATCTCTGCCCTGCACACAATCGATAAAGTGATGCAAATGCTCACCATGACCGTGGTTGTCCTTCGGAAGCTTCGGTGTAATGTCACATAAGGTGCCTTCAATTTCTGTGAATATCTTCGTTTCCCCGCGTTTAAAAGTGAACCCTGCTTGAGTTCCTCTCAATTCAACAAAATTCATCTCTTCTTCAATATTCGAGGCCCAGCTGAATTCAATTTGGAGTGTTGCCCCATTGTCAAACCGGATAAAGCCAGTAGCCAAGTCCTCCACATCGTAGATGCCTTGATCTAATTTCTCACCGAATTGACTATGTGCGGAATCACTTAGAGAGGTATCAGCAAATTTAGTATACGTGGCTCCCACAACCGAAACAGGTTTTGGATTCCCCATTAGCCATACTGCAACGTCAATAAAATGTACGCCTAAATCAATCAGTGGGCCTCCGCCTGACAATTCTTTGGTTGTAAACCATCCGCCTTTACCTGGGATTCCTCTGCGTCTTACCCAACCGCAACGACCCGTATAAATATCTCCGGCATGTCCAGCAGTCACGTACTTGTGCAGGAATTGGATTGCTGGACGAAACCGATTATTCCGCATCGTCATCAGGAGCTTGCCCGATTTCTCAGCAGCAATCGCCATTCGGCTCGCTTCTTCCGGCGAGATCGCATCTGGTTTCTCACAGAACACATGAAGACCAGCTTCAAGTGCCGCAACCGCAATATCGCTGTGGAATTTATTCGGTGCACAGATGTCAACAGCGTCCAATTCAGGATGATTAGCCAACATTTCTTGATAATCCGTATAGTAATGCGGAATCCCCCATTGCTCAGCTTGCTGTTTCGCTCTATCGGCAATCGGATCGCAAACGGCTACGAGCTCGATTTCAGGATGTTCAGCAAGGACTGGCGCATGGGCAACTTTGAAAATATTTCCTGCCCCTGCGATACCTAATTTCAACTTATTCTTCATCTTGTATGGCTCCTTTTCATTCCTAGATTGGTCGTGAAATACATCGTTACATGCAATATCAGCGTTACGATGTTCATTCGACCTCACCATACAAGGGAAGCTAAACGCGAAGCAATATTCATTTTTCTTGTATACAGGAAAAACATTTCTCGCCAGTATATAATTTGCAAATCACCATAGAACAAAGGCCAAATTATAATATGACTTTCATATTCCCTTGACATTCCCCGAACACTACCTTGCTACGCTGAAACTAAACTTGGAACTACAGGAGGGATTCATATGCGTCTCGCGTTGTTTACCGACACTTTTGTTCCTCAAATGAACGGCGTTGCACTCACACTTGGACGTTTAACGGATTATTTGAATCGAAGAGGTATTGAGCATCTTGTTTTTTCTCCAAAAAGCACGGCTGATATGGTTTATTCCGATCCCATTCGCCCCGTAACCAGCATTCCTTTTTTTCTGTATCCCGAATGTCGCCTTGCCTTACCGAACTTAGCCGCTATTCGCACTGAGCTTGATCGTTTTGGGCCCGATCTGCTCCACCTGGCAACCCCTTTTAACCTTGGATTATGTGGTCTGCACTATGCTCGCAAACACCGCATATCACATGTAGCCTCCTATCATACTCACTTTGATCGCTACTTGGCTTATTACCACATGAAAGCTGCAATTCCCCTGTATTGGAGTTACATGAAATGGTTTCATCACTCCTGTGATGCCACTTTCGCTCCTTCTCGCGATACTTTAGACATCTTGCAAGAACAAGGAATAGATCGCTTGCTGCTATGGACGAGAGGCGTCGACTGCGCCTTATATTCACCAGATAAGAAGAGTGTCGACGTTCGCGAACGATATGGCATTACTGCTCCTTATCTCCTCCTTTATGTAGGTCGCATTGCGCCTGAGAAAGATATAGATACCCTATCCGCGATTATGAAATTGTTGCCGGACTCTGTGAAAGCGCAAGTACATTGGCTCATTGTTGGAGATGGTCCTCAGCTGCATGAACTGCGGGAGTCAGCTCCTTCGAATGTTACCTTTGCTGGATATAAAAGTGGCGAGGAACTCGCTCAGATCTATGCTTCTGCTGATCTCTTCGTCTTTCCTTCAAGCACGGAAACGTTCGGCAATGTCGTTCAAGAAGCGATGGCATCAGGGCTTCCTGTGATAGCAGCGAATAGCGGTGGAGTTCGTGAAATGGTGAGTTCCGGGGAAAATGGGATGTTATGCGCTCCGCGTCAACCGCAATCGTTCGTTCAAGAGATCATCTCTTTGGTAGAAGACAGTGACCGAATGGCGAAGTTTCGTTTCAAAGCGAGAGAATTCGCACTCGGTCGCTCGTGGCACGCGATCTTCGATCAATTGCTTCATGATTATGAGATGATCATTGATTTTCGACGTATCGGCAAGAAATCTGGCTTCTATTCGGCTTGAAGGGGGAAACCACATGAGATTAACGATTATTGGAACGGGATATGTTGGTTTGGTAGCTGCGGTTTGCTTTGCGAAGTTGGGTCATCTTGTCACAGCTGTCGATCGGGAACCTATTATCCAGGACCTTCGTGCGCATAAATTAGCCATTTGGGAGCCTAATCTGCAGGAAATGCTTGAGACGTGCCTTCATGAAGACCGTTTGTCCTTTGATACTGATGTCGTCCATGCAGCGAAAGATGCTGATGCGCTCATGATTGCCGTTGGAACGCCAACAGGTGAGAATGGTCGAAGTGATCTGAGTCAAGTTGACAATGTGATCTCGCAATTAAAGCTAGCAGATGTCATCTGTCCTCCGTTTATCATTATGAAAAGCACAGTACCTGTGGGCACTTGCGATGAATTGGAGGCGGATCTGCATGCTGCCGGACTGCATACAGAAATCGTGTTCAATCCCGAATTTCTGCGTCAGGGTAGTGCGATTAACGATTTCATGAACCCGGATCGCATCGTTATTGGTTGTCGATCGCATCTAGCTAAGGCAGCACTTCAACAACTCTACCGAGGGATTCCTGCACCAATTCAAGTATGTGATCGTCGCAGCGCAGAACTGATCAAATACGCGTCCAATGCCTTCTTGGCAATGAAGATTTCTTTTGCCAATATGATAGCGGATCTATGCGAAGGCTACGGTGCAGACAATCGGCAGGTCATGCAAGGTGTAGGTGCGGATCGACGCATCGGTTCTCACTTTTTGCAAGCAGGCATTGGTTATGGTGGCTCCTGTTTCTCCAAAGATTTGCAATCCCTTCTGTCATCAGGCAAAGCTATTGGCCGCACGCTTCCCTTACTCGAAGCAACCGCTCAAATCAATGAGGAACGCATTCCTCAGTTGGTGGAGAAGCTGATTTCACTATGGGGAAATCCACGCGGTAAGCGACTTGCTGTGCTCGGTATTTCTTTCAAACCCCATACGAATGATATGCGTGACGCGCCATTTCTCACTCTCCTACGATTATGTTACTTGTATGGGATTGAGGTGCAGACCTATGATCCTGTCGTCCAACTAAACACATTTGATAATGTGAGCCAGATGGAGACAGCTTATGAAGCTGCTGCAGGTGCGCATGCGATGATCATCATGACCGAATGGCCGCAATTTGCAGAATTAGATTGGGTTTCCATGGTTGGGGGCATGAGCCAGCCAATCCTACTGGATGGCCGTAACGTCTTGTCCGATGAGGTTGTATCGAGGCTAATGGCAGTAGACAATGTCATCTATATTCCTGTGGGAAGACCGATGAAACAAGCTGCACTTACGCTGGAACGTGATATTTCTACTCTTCTTCAAAGTTATGGAACGTAGATCCGTTACGCTGTAGCATTATTAGATGCTCTATCAAATTGGAGCGTCAATACGCGAAAAACCAGCAATCAAGGACTTCATTAAAAGTCCTTGATTGCTGGTTTTATTTACTTCCTGTCACCTGGATAAATAAATCTGATCGCATGAGGGAAATTCGCATTAAAATAACTATGTAAATGCAAGCCAACAGGATCTGTCTCTAACCGCATACATTCGTTGCCGCCCGCTATTTTCTGAACTAATAGCTCATACGCTTTTCTCGTATTCGGTACCATATATTGCTGTATGGTCGTTCTTCCCCCCCCTTCTTGCTCTCCTACATACATATAGAGCCGCATCTTCTGTGATCCGATAGTGTGCTCTCACATATGGAATGATTTCCTCTGTGACCATATTTAAATACACATCAGCTTCACCCTCATAGAAACCACCATCATTCATCAGATTATCGGCTCTCCACGGCGTGTATTCTCGATTGCGATCCTCCGGTTCGATGCCAATGAAAATAACTTCTTCCGTTACACCACTTGCAAAATCAGCTTCAAGCTCATTCATGGAATCTACGAATAGATAATTGCCATCTTGCACGATAATGGACGGAAAACGTCTTGATTCATCCTTGCTGTAGGATGGTGGTGTATAGACATAAATCGTACGATTTGCGAATTCTAACTTGTCCAACGTTCCTTGCAACTTCATCATCTCCAATTGTGATTCATCCAATTATTTTCTCATTGATAATCATTATCATCATATTTAGCTAGCATAGGAATGATTTTCTGTCCATCTTAGACATCTAAGGAGGTCAGCTTCTCTTTCAAAAATCGAAAAAACTGTCCACTCGCATAGCTTAATGGAGCAGATTTGTAGATGAGCCCCGTCAACATATCTATAGATGCACCACTCACTGGAAGCGACTTGGTTCCACGAGGCAACGGGTCAAGTACAATTTCAGGCAGGAGTGAAAATCCGAATCCATTTTCGACATAAGTTTTCAATGCAGTAATGCTCCCAATCTCCATCGTATCTAAATCAATATGACCTAACTCTTGGAGAATCATTTCAAGCTTTCTCCGATAGGGACACGTTGCTGACGTTATTAATAGACGATGCCTTTGGAAAAGACTGGGTTCAAGTTCCTCATACTGACTCAGGGGATGCTCTTCAGGGATTAACGCTACAAACCTCTCCGAAAATAAAGGATGAAAATAGAGATCGGTTCCAACCTCTGGTGCAGAGCCGCACGCAAAGTCGATATTTCCATGAAGCAATGACTCAAATAGAGCAGGCGTGCTAGCAATTTCAAGCGAAACACGAATTCGCGGGTACATCGTCATGAACTCTTTTAACAATAGAGGTAAGCGATAACTGGCAGTTGGTTCGGTCAACCCGATTCGAACGCTCCCCACTTCACCCAATTGCAATTGGGATAGGTTCGTTTGCAACCTCTCCATTCGTTTTACAATCTCCAAACTCTCCTCGTAAAATAATTGACCTGCTTCCGTTAATCGGATTTTCTTACCACGATCTAAGAGTTGAACGCCTAAATCGACTTCCAACTTTTGAATTTGCATCGTTACCGTAGATTGCGCATAGTTCAGTTCCTCAGCTGCTTGATGGAAACTGCCATATTTTACAATCATGTGTAACGTTTTTAACGTTTTAATATCCATGGTTGTGCCCCGATCTAATAGTTCAAAATATTTGAATTAAAAGTTCAATATCTTCAATTATACAGAACAAGGTTCAACCATTACAATGAATGTAGATTAGCATTTAGTAAATAAGGAGGAGATTCCATGCCATTCGTTAATAAAGTAGCGCTCGTTACAGGGGGAGGTACGGGTATAGGAAAAGCGGTCAGCTTCGCACTAGCTAAGCGAAGGGCTGCGGTCGCAGTGAACTATTCACGCTCAAAGGCGGACGCCGAGGAAACCGTTCAAAAGATCATAGAAGAAGGTGGCCGTGCGATAGCCATACAAGCTGACGTTTCCAATAACGATGAAGTCATCGAGATGGTAAAGTCCATTGAAAATCTTTTGGGGAATGTTGATTTATTGGTTAATAATGCAAGTATTACTCATCATATTCCACTCTATGATCTTGACGCAGTAACGGAAGATATTTGGTATGATTTATTCGATGTAAATGCCAAAGGAATGTTCTATTGTGCAAGAGCTGTTGCCCCAATGATGAAAACAAGCGGACAAGGTGCCATTGTGAATGTAGGCAGTATAGCTGGATTAACTGGAGTTGGTTCCTCTCTTCCCTATGCCATTTCCAAGTCGGCTGTCCATGGATTAACCAAATCTTTGGCACGTGCGCTAGCACCACATATTAGGGTCAATTGTGTCGCACCAGGCGCAGTAGCCACACGTTGGTGGGCTGGAAGAGTAGAACTCATGCAGAACCTAGCTCCTACCCTATTGCTTCAACAAATTGCAACTCCTGAAGACATCGCTCAGTTTATATGTGCAGCTTTGGAGCAGGAAGCCATGACTGGCCAAATCATTACTGTTGATAGTGGACAGACGTTGTAATCAAGCATATAAATAACGTTCATTGTTTAGTGACAAGAACATTGTTTGGTGTATCTATTTACAAATTCATTGAAGCTAGATAATCGATCTGGTTCTTGACTTCCAACCAATTCGAAGCTCGGTACATAAACTCATTTGCAAGACTCTGATTGTACGGTTGATCAAATAAGATGACTGGCCTCTTAGCCGCAGCTAGCGCTTCTGCATACCCGTATTTATTTCCTTTTTTCACCAAAAAAAGACCACCGCGAATTTCCGCAGCAGCCTTATCTCATCTCAAGTCTACAAACCAATCTTGAATACAGCAATCTCTGGCGAACAAGCCAAGCGTATCGGTAACAACCGCGAGGTTCCGAGCCCTCGATTAATATAGAAATGCTTTCGCTTATCGATACGTTTAAGCCCGACATGATAGTTTTTATATGCGCCAATCGTTCGACCCAATAACCTAATTTGCCCCCCATGCGTGTGTCCTACGAGCAATAAGTCATAGGGAATGTGCTGATGAAGTGATGTTTCAATTATACTCGGTGAATGAGCTAGCATGATGATGACGTCATAATTTTGGAGCTTTTCAGCTGATATATGTAGCTTCTCTTTACCATATAAGGAGTTATCAAATCCATAGATCAACCACTTCTTATCTCCAATCTCAACAGGGAAATCACGGTTAGATAACACCGTAATATTCGCGTCTTGAATCGTACGCAGAATCTCCTCGTAGTCTTGGTCCGAACATAATTGGAGACGGGACTGCACGACCCCATAACGTTCATGATTACCTGGAACAAATAATAATCGCTCGCACTTGATCTGACGAATTTCCATCAAAACTTGGTCCAGTTGCTCTTTGGTAGACGCCAAATCACCTGTAATCATTACAAAATCAGGGTTCACGTTATTCACCAAAGTACTCAAAGAACCATTGATGAAACGGGTTTGTCCATGCAAATCAGAAATTTGTACAAGAGTAACATTCTCTTTCACTGGATCACCTAATTGAGTAAAGGAATATTTCACCCACAGAGTGCTATATATAATAAATAGTGCTAGGAGCACTATTAGGGCTACTAGGATACCAACCATCACAATCACGCCACATCAACCTCCATTTATGAAGGACATTCCTGCCAATATACCTCTTTTTCAATGTAAATGCCACTTTTGCGAGATATTACCGGCCGGAATGGTGCGGTGCAATTCAATTAAATCTTTCCGAGTTAAGCATTCCTCATCTCAAGCACTGCTTAATGCAGATGTCGTAATGCTTCCAACTGTCGCAGACCAATGCTGGCTTGTGCCATCATCAGACGAACGTCGCTGCTCCAGCTCAGCAGCTGCATGCCGTGCTCAACACTTGTCTTCAGATGCGACTGGTCCGATGATATAATACCCGACCAAATCGCATGCCGATGAGCAGCTTTCCCGAGTTTGCTTATAGCTCCGTTGAGATGAGCTCTCGCTGCTTCAGTACTCAGCGCATCTCCATCTCCCCCAATATCCTGAAGTAGGTCATTAGGTCCAAGCAGCATGCCATCGATGCCGGTTACCGCACAAATCTCATCTATCCGCTCCAAACCTTCTACCGTCTCTATCTGTCCGAGCAGAATCGTATCTTCGTTCGCTTGCCTCATGTAAGCTTCTGCATCAGGAACCTCATAGCCGGCATGCGTTCGGTTCAGGGCTACGCCCCTTTTCCCTATCGGCCTGTATTTGGCGTACTCCACAACCCGTTGCATGTCCTCCGGTCCCGATACCATCGGCACCAAGAGACCGCTAGCCCCCATGTCCATGTATTTCAATATACAGGTCCGAGTCGTATCCGGAATTCGTACGATCACTGACATTCCCCACCCCTTGGCAACGGCAATCATATTAGCCACAGACGTATAATCGAAGTAACCATGTTCACAATCCACAATCACATATTCGAAGCCGCTGACCTGGAGCATGCGTGGAAGATTCGGTGTATTAAATTCCACCGCCATCGTTCCAATCACAAGCTCGCCGGACTTCAGTCTGTCTTTTAAAACGCTCATGTCACGCCCCCTTATTATTGGCATGTAATTTCTGCAGCAATACTTCTCGCGTTTCTTCCACGCTGGCGTACAAGCCTTCGCTTACTAGCGCTAGTCGCAGTAAGCCGAGAAAAACTTCGTCACGTTCGGGAGCCATGACGGCTTCAATTCCGACAGCCTTCGCAATCGCATCCCGCAAAAAAGCGTTTTTCATCATCACCCCGCCAGAAAAAGTGATTCGCCTGATCGCTTCGCCAGCTGTTGCCAGTACATACAGATTACGCTCATAAATCGCGGCGATTTCTTCCATTGCAGCGGCAAACAGGCCGCCAACTTGCAAATTATCGCCATTAATACAGTCAATCGCTCCGCTGTCAGTACCTGTTTGTCCTCCGTAAAATCCAACATGTACATGTAGCTGTCCTTTACCTGCTTGCCTTTCCCCAGCTAAGAACTTTTGCGAAAAACTGTCTGCTTCTGCTAATAGCCGCTCCCACAGCGTATCTTCTGTTAATGTTATCCCATAGATCGATTGTCCCACATCGGCAATAAAACGAACGAGTACTGCCATATTCCGACCACCAGGCAGCTTCGTAATTGTAGGTAAATAGCGACCTTCAAAATAAGGCCGCAACTCCCACTCACCGATCCGATAGGCATCCGACACTCGCGAGATCCAGCCAGCTGTTCCCATGTTGACGATGGCCTCGTTCTTCGCATCAGCTAGACTCCCTAGTACAGATGCCTGATGATCGCCAATGTCGGGATACACTGGAACCCCTCCCCACCGGCTATGATAATGACCCACACTATCAATACCAACCACAATCCGAGGGAATTGCAGCGCTTGGCAACCGACAGCGCTAACGATATCTTTATCCCATTTTCCTGCCCGAACATCAACAAGTCCGGTAGGCGCTGCATTCGTGATATGACAAACATGACTCCCCGTCAAGCTTTGAATTAAATAGCCGCCTAGAGTGCACAGTCGTTTAGAGTCTAATGTTTGTATATCATTCATGGAGGCAGCACATGCTTTACCCTGCCTCTCCCGCTTAATCTCCAGCCCCAAATCCGCTTGCTGCAGCATATGAAATAAACCAACCGCAGCCACTCCGGGCTTCTCCCATAGTCCGGTCCGTCTCCAAGCTTTCTCCCCTACCCGATCCATCAGTGCGGAGAAATAGCTTGTGCCAAGCTTATCAGCGTACTCTAAGCCACGCTCGTCCTGCCAGCTAATATAAGGGGTATCAGCTACGCCATACTCATCGGTTATAATAAATCCATGCATTTGCGTCGTAATCCATATCCCCTTACATCCTGGACAACTGGCCAATTGGCGATCGATCAACCCTTTCATCAGTTCAAGCAGTTGGATCGCATTCCATTCCTTACGCAGTGGATTTTCATTGGGAAGCGGTTCGGGCATACGAATTGATTCCATATGCGTAATCGCAAGATTCTGAACATCGAGCTGACCCGCTTTAAGAAATGTACTTCCCACGTCAATCGCAATATATCGCATCCAAGATTCCTCCACAAAAAATCTTCATTTACATCATGCAGGTACCTTTCATGAATTAAACAATGTATTTCAACTGCTCTTGCCAAAAAGCGCAACAACCCTATCTACAACCTCTTTATTAAACACTGCCACTCCATCAGAACGCACTTCGATCATACCCAACCATGGGTTATAGGCATAAGGATTATGTCCAATTTCATACAATAACACGCCAGTCACTCTGTCATCCTTCTCAACACCCTCGACGAATTCCGCCCGCAAATCATCTCCCTGTGCGATATAGCAATGAACCCACAGAGGTTTGTGCAATGACGCTGCCCGGTCCTTAATCTGTGTAGACAATGAGTTTCGATAAGTGCCCCAATTGTAATCTTTGATTGTAATCTCATCGGCAAGCTCGATCAATTTCTCCCAATCTGGAAGAACCTTCGGCATTGCCCAAAACCCCAGTTCACCAAATGAACTGGATAATCGCGGGTTTTCATAGCAATCGTGGAGATGAATCTGAACCATTTTGTGATGCTCATGCAGCACATGCGCAGCTTCAGTGACAAATTGCAGATAAAATCCCCCTCGGATCCTCATCACATTGATCGGATCTGCTGGTTCCGTCAGGATATCTATGCCGTATTCTTTTCGATAAGCTTCAACAATCGGTGAATTGTAGCCGTAGTTTACATAATCACTAACCATACCCGAGTGATTCTGTAACCGAAAATCCACACCATCGATACCAACCGCTATCAATTTTTTCACGACATCCAACCAATATTCCCGCACTTCTGGATAGGCTTCGCAATGGGTGCCTTTCATATATGTCATCTTTCCCCGTGCAATTCCATAGCAGGTGCCTCCCATCCAGCCATTGCCCCAGATACCTGCTCCATACCATTCAAATTCAAACCCATTGCGTTTAAAAATAGACTTAGCTCCGTTATTACTGCCAGAACCAGCATCCTCTTTGATAGGATACGTAGGATCAAACCATTTATCCGTTCCAGGTGCGAATGGTTGGAACGGATCCTCAGCATCACTGTCTGTAATATTAGTTACAGCTTCGTTTCGTACATAAGGTGTACAGGTCACCGGAATCTCGCCCATATCGCCATATACACGAATCATGGAATACGGAATCATCACGACCTGCTCCTGCTCCATTTCCATCGTTATTGCAAGATAGCCAGCATCCGGAGGAATATTCAGCGAGATAATGTGCACTTCCCGACATCGCTTCGGTTCATCAAACAAGGGCAATCCGTTTGCATCAAATAGAGGCTTAACAACCAGCTCCTCACGTATTTCCAAGCTTCCTTCATAGAGCTGATAAGCGCCATTATCGACACTCGTCCACAATTGAATTCCCTTCATCGGATGATCAATCAGGCTAGCGTCCGGTTTAGAGGCAAATACATCCGACCGATCATAGCCGATTCTTTCCTCAACTTGATCCAAACAGAAGCTAAGCGTTAGACGCGTAATCGGCTGAGCAATCAATTGCTCATAATTCGGAATAGGTTTCCGCATCACTCTCATGTTGCCATGGTCAGGCAGAAATGAGTCCAGTCCTATGCGTTCTCCCCCGATGCAAGAAAGGGAACGGCCCTTGAACAAACCTTGCCTTCCATGAGGAATCGTATAGCCGCCTCCGCCTTCATAAGGTTTCATAACAGCAAAGGCCTCCATGCCTACTCGATGCGCTTCGAATATATGTTCAAATACAGGATCTCCTACAGATAGAATAGATTCTATGCTGTAATTACCCGCTTGATTGTCTGGATTCATCACGCTCAGCCACGGATTGCTGTACATTGGATAACCGGGCAAGGAGATCACAAGGTAAACACGTTTATAGCCGAGTTGGGCAAGCAGCTCCATTTTATTGCGAATTGATCCATACCGATAAGGCACACCACATAGATCTGGAAAAACATCGATAACCGGTGCAACATTCTTGGGAAAGCATTTACTCATGTTAACTCGATCCCTCCCTTGATTCAGTTTATAGTAACCGCTTTCACAAGCAGCCTACCTCTATTATAAATCTTGCTTCGACCCTGATCATTTAAAAAATATGTACTAAAACATCAAATTTTCAATACGCTGCTCCCTGACTCATCCACTTCCATCTTAATAATTGTTTGCTTCCATAGGTGAAAAAAGACCATCAGAATGATCATTCTGACAGTCAATCGCTTATTGTTGTTTATAACACCGTTTGTGGATTCAACGCAGCTGGCTTCTCACAGCTGCTCTTCGTTACATAATGCCGCCCCGCTTCTGAAGCATCATGGAAACCATGCATCGCCTCAAGCACGTGGTAAGCTAACTCACCATTAGCACGGTGTGCGGAGCTGTCTCCTGTGATGAGCGCCTGCGCCATAGCCGCAACTCCTAGTCCACGGTTTGGGTCTTTGTAGCCGTGTGAAAGCGGAATCGGTTCCCAATCGGAACCGTTTTTGCGAATCATCACCTGATCGCCGAACGTATTCGGGTCAGGTACACGTAAGGATCCGTGGCTGCCATAGATTTCAATAGAATATCCGCACAAGCGTAAAGCTCAAGATGCGCATATCCAGGAATGTTTTTCATATAAGCTGCACTAATATTCCCACAGCCAATAATACCAACCTTCATTTTGTTCATCTTCTTACTTCCCCCTTACGATTAGCGCGTTGCCCATAGCAACCCGCGTCGCATTAATTCCAATGTTTCCGGCATACGCACAATGTTAGCTTGATGACCCAGTGAGTTATAGTACACTTTGCCTGCGCCGTATGTTTTCGTCCACACAACGGGCATCTCAACGTCATCGAAGTCTGTCACCGCATGCACGTTAATCGCTGGATCGACATGCATATAATATTTTTCCGAAACGACCACAAAATCACCGATGCCCGCAGTCAAGGGCTGCTCACTATCCTTGAAACGAACCTTATACGTTACGCCACCATTTCCTGGATGAGCCACCCATTGGCCGCCAACCATATATTGATACTCCACTTCGTTACGGAATGAATCCCCCATGCCGCCGTGACAGCCTGCAATGCCTGTGCCGCCTACTTTAACTGCGTTTATCAATGGATACAATTGTTCATTCTCGATTTTACCCATCGTCCACACGGGTACGATCAAATCAACATTAGCCAAGCGTTCCTTATCACGGAAGCTGTCCAATGTATTAGAAACTTCCACAGCATAATTCTCTTCCCGCAGCAAACCTGTAAAAATACCCGCAACCTCCTCGGGTTGATGACCCTCCCAGCCACCCCATACAATTAAAGCTTGTTTCTGACTCATTGTAAACCGCTCCTCCCTATATCTTAGACTTCGCTAATTTTCACCCAACGACGCTTGCGAGCGATTGATCCACCGACGCGTTGCCTCCCTTGATTCTGTTTATAGTAACCGTTTTCACTAACAGCTTGCCTCTATTATAAATCTTGCTTCGACCTTGAACATTTAAAAAATATGTACTTAAGCATCAAATTTTAACTAAGCCTTCTTCTGATCCATCCACTGCTTCTTGAATTAAAAAGCAAGTTCGTGGAAGTCAAATTCCAGTCGGCTGTCCCAAAAGACAAACCTGAGAAAAGGAAACTAGGATACGGCGTAGAATTGTAGCTGGTTGAGGTTAGTTTGTGGCTTGCAATCGTAAGGTGACTGCCGATTCGTATTTAGATGTATAAACTACAGCTAAATTGCTCGAATCTGAGGTATTTTCGCGATTTAATGGAAATAATACATTTAATTTGTATATAATTTCAAAAATCGAGCAAATGGACGGAATATAACTTCAAGAACTACAGTTAATCTTTCAATTTTAAGAAATCCGTTTCAAATAGATGGAGAAACGCCCATGACGACTACCGACGTCACCCCCAAGAATGAAAATAATGTGGTTTACTGAACTGAGTTTCAATTTCTTTAAAACCGTTAAAAATGAAAGATAACAAATCAATGGACGAGGATTTATTGGGGCTTGACCCTGTTGGAGAAACCGTTCTATTGCCGCCCTCGAGCACCGCCAATTGCACTCCCATGTGCGTGTATAAAATTACAATTCTACGGGGGCAAGATTTGTTAATTTCTATGAAAGCGGGAATGAGTTTGGATGCCATACGTGAGTGTTGCGCAGGCTTGGATGTTCATCAAAAAACGGTAGTTGCTTGTATACTTACAGGTGATGTAGAAGCAAAGCCAAAATCGCTGATTCAGACATTTGGAACAACGACTAAAGAGCTTCTTCAACTTCAAGATTGGTTACTAGAACATGGATGCCAAGAAGTTGCGATGGAAAGTACAGGTGTGCTTTGGAAACCAGTTTGGAATGTTTTAGAGTCGACGTGCAACTTGGTTTTAGCTAATGCTCGAAGAATAAAAAACATACCTGGACGTAAGACGGATAAGAAAGATGCCCACTGGATTGCTCAACTTCACCGCTGCGGTCTTATTGAACCAAGTGTCGTATTACCTGAGCATATGCGAGATTTACGTGACTGGACTCGGTATCGTGTAAAGCTTGTTCAAGCTATAACGGCAGAAAAGAATCGCATCCACAAGATGCTTCAAGATGCCAACATCAAGCTATCGAGTTTTATGTCGGATGTGTTTGGGGTATCGGGACGATTGCTTTTACAAAAGCTCATGGATGGCGAAGTGCTGGAAGAAAATGAAATCAAAAGCATAGTCAAAACTAGACTTAAACAAAAAGTGCCTGAACTTATTGAAGCACTTAATGGTAAACTGCGCGTTCATCATCGCAAGCTAATGACCTTTCATTGGAAGCACTTAACGTACCTCGAAGAACAAGTAGAGCAATTAGAGACTCAAATCGATAGAGAGTTAAGTATCTACAAAGAGGAAATCGACTGGTTGGACTCCATTCCAGGCATTGAAAGAGATACGGCTGCAGCCATTTTTGCTGAAATCGGCCCCAACATCCATGAGCGATTCCCCACGGAGGAACAATGGGCAGGTATTTGTCCTGGTAATAATGAAAGTGCGGGGAAAATAAAAAAAACAAAAAGCCCTCAGGGAAATAAATATCTGAAACGAGCACTGACCCAAGCATCGTGGGCAAATGATAAATCTCAGAACCGTATCGGGCAACATTTTAGGCGAATTCGAAAACGAAGAGGTGATAAAAAAGCGAGTGTAGCAACAGCTCATTTAATACTCCGGATTATATATGCAATGATGAAAAACAAGTCAGCATACAAAGAAATAGACGTGCCTGAGCGCACGCCTAATGAGAAAACATTAAACTATTACTTAAAGCAAATCCAAGACATGGGGTTCGAGATAAAAGTAAGCTCTACGGAAACGAGTTAATTTTTTTTTCGAATATAACCATTTTCAGGTGGAGGGTCTTTTTTTTGCTTTAAGAGGTAGTATCGACGTAAAAGTGACGTTTCAAACCCATGCTAAGTTAGTTTAGCAAGTAAAGTTACGTTTTTATTTTCGTATAAAAATCCAGTTATATTACGGAAGGCAGGTTTATTAGCTCATCCGTTATTGAGAAAAACTTCTATCGAAGTCCTTCGAGGATGTGCGACCGCGTTTTAAAGGTAGTTTTTATCGCCAATTATCAAGATGTTTTCGGGAACCGAAAACTTATACTTTCTAATGTGGTAACAAAAAGAGGCCGTTTCAAAAGTCCGAACGGACTTTTGAGACAGCCTCCTCATCGAACTCAAGCCAAGTACAATTACAGCTTATGAGTTCAAACAATTTAATCCTATGGGAGTATTATAGGTCTTCTCCAAGCCTTTCCGCTATCCGGTGCAAGTTCGTTAAGCTAAGCTTCACGCAGTCCATCGGATTGCCTTGACACACATCCTGCTCCACAACATACCAAGCAACACCATTCCCCTCACCCCATATTAAAATAGGATCGAAATTGATCACGCCGGTGCCAATTTCCGCAAACGATCGACTCTCATCGTCTCGCATATCTTTCAAATGAATCGTTGGCATCCGATGGCTGTACAAACGAATAAATGCAGCCGGATCTTGCCGGGCTTTCGCCACCCAATACACATCAACTTCAGCCAATACGGCATTATCAGCAGAAGGCTCAAGGATATATTCCAACGCATTCTTACCATTAATAATGGTTTCAAACTCGAAAGCATGGTTGTGGAAGCTGAGCGTGAAACCACCCGGTTGTATCTTCTTCGCAGTATCATTTAATTGAGCGTGAAATTGCTCGAATCCTTCCTCGTTCCGTAGCTCACGGGGTACTGTAGGACATATTAAAGTTGACGTATTCAATCGTCTTGCTTCCGTGAGCACGCTCTCTAGTTCACTGTTTAAACGCTCGAACGAAACATGCATACCTGCCGTTTGTAAGCCTGTTCCTTGCAGCACTTCGGCAATCTCTTCTGCTGAATAACTGTGCAGTCCAGCAAATTCAACGCCTGCCCAGCCCATTCCCTTCAGTTCTCTTAGTACGCCTGGGAAATCTTGTGCGCATTCGTTACGCAGGGTATACAGCTGTACAGCAAATTTCTGTTTCATGGTATAGGCCGCCTTCGCTATGATTTAGTAGGGTTATTCCTTATTCCGTGGGAGGTGTCGAATCAGCCGCTCGTAATTTTGCTATGCCATTCGCCTCCTGCAACACAATTCCGAAATACCCAGCTTCCATGATGGGATTCGTCGTATCTACATAATCAAATACGGTTACACCATCGACTTTAAATGAAACATGAACAGTTCCGCCGGATTCATTTACGGCCCCCAGCTCTATGTTGTACCATTGACCAGAGGTTAGAATGACATCATTATTAGACACAACAGCTAGATTGCCATAACTGATCCCACCATTGCGCTTTTGCAGTTCCAACTGGTCGCCCTTAATGACAATAAAATAAGAGTCCGTGTTTGCGACTTTGGTTGCTATGACATCTTTGCTGGATTGTCTTATTACAAAACCATTCCATTGCTCCAAATCCTCCAAATAGAAATCAAATGTCAGGATTTCGCGAAGATCGACCTTTTCTTTATACACAATCTCCGTAACACTTCCTGTAACCCCCATGGATAATTCATATACGTTGTGAGTAACAGCTATACGGGGCGGTACGGCATCACCTGTTTCACTCCATTTAACAAGATCGGTATCGAAAGTCCGGAAGGCAATATTCCTCTGGGTAATTGCTTCCTGTATCGCCTGCCATAGTGTTTCGGTTGCCGTGTTCACTTCCTCTTGCAGCTTGGACTCCGCTTCTGCCATAATCAGCTCAGCATCAACAATTGCGGCCTCAAGCGTAGATTTGGCACCAACTACGTATTGTCCAGGTTCAATTCCTTCCTCTATTGTTCCCACTAATGCCACTGCTCGGATAATTGCGAGTTCCAAATTAGCCGTGTCGGCTTTGTTTGCTGCGAGATATTCCTCAAACGACATTGTCGTAAATGAATACACTTGGCTATGGCTGACCGGTATACCTATTCTAGAATTGGCATACGTAGCAGCTGTAACCGTCCAATAATAGGTGTGGTCATATTGGAAATAAGCATCGTTTGCCAATCGATGGTAAGGCTTTTCTGTATCGATAACTCTCACGTCTTGCGTCAATACTTCGTCCGTAGCCACCGTAACAATGTAATGGTCTGCTCCAGCCGCTGGGGTCCATTGCAGCAAGACATCACCTGAATACACTTCCCCATGACTGCCATTACTAGGACCGTAGGGATTGAAGTCTCCTATCCCCCTCTTGGTTCCGATAATACCTATTTGCTCGAAAGGAATCGGTTTATACGCGAATTCTAGCTCCACGCCACTCTTTAGAGAAAAGTCTCCGTTAACAGAGTCGACAAAAGGATCTATATCCGTAACCAAATTAGGTTCTACTGTATGATTGGTTCCGTTGGCTATTATATTTTTGTGATCATAGGAAATATTTCCGATAAATGTATTGCCAGTGGCTTTTACAAGCTCACGTTCCTTGGCCGTTATGACATAAGCACTGCCCAGCGTTGCCCGTTCGGCAAGTACCTCTCCCATCTTATCGTAATAGTCACACAGGGCAGGCTGTCTACTACTCAAGGCAGCTTTCGCTGTACTTGACATACTTTGATACAGGTTATAACTGGATTGTAATAGTGGAGCACGGAGTAGACGCTGTGGCAGTGTAAAGTTGTCAAAATTAGAGCTTCCCCAGATGGAGGCAATCGAATTTGACCTGCCATGCATGACGATGTTATTCGTCACTACATTGTCTCCACCAGAATTCGTGAAAAATCCAGTTGGTATGTTATTCATTACATTTCCGTATACATAATTCTCAGATGAGCTTTCGTCAAAATAAATGCCGTGCGGATTGTAGCTCTCCGATGAAATACCGATGTCATGAATATAGTTGTAGCGATAATGATTGCCTTTGGATACCGGAAAGCCTATGGCGTAGATTGCCGCGCTATCATAAGTATCTACAGGTCCGCCGACAATCTCGTTATACTCGACGATTGACTCGTTGACATTGGTGGTATAAATACTGACACCGTAAGTGCCTTGAATCAAATTGTGCGAGACTACATTGCCTACGCCATTTAAGTGAACATATCCGTACTCGGGATTGAGTCGGCCGGTATTGTAAATATAGCTGTTTTGCAGAAAGTTCTGATCCGGCGTGTAATCAAAATAATCGGAATCCGTTGTAAAACTCGCGGGATTATTCCCAGTATCGTGAATGGTGGATTGGATGAGTCCACTTTTTTTGCCAGCTATCACGACACCGGTTTGTGCAACATACTGTACGGTGCTGTTCTGGATAACCGTCTTGTAATTGTTGTTATCCATTACAATTCCATTTTTGCCGCCGTATTCAATGTTTAAGCCATTTAACACGACATTTCGTGTTCCTTTTAATTGCACAATATCATGAGGTTTGGACACAAACGTCACTTTTGCATATGTTAAATCGTGCATCGGATACATATACAAAAGCCCATTCACCGTATCTAGAAAGAACTCGCCAGGTACATCCATTTCCTCAAGAACATTATAATAATAGTAGGTCTGGTCGGGACCGCTTAATGCGCCGAGAGTAGTTCCTCCAGCCAGCTTAATACTGGATGAACTTTGCTTAATGTCGGAAATACGCAGATTTCGTGTATCCCATTCCGCAAACAATGATCCATTCAGCCAAATGTTGTCATTATCCAGCCATTTAAAGGGTCTATTATTGGGCTCAACAAATTCAATGCCTGTGGAACTCGCATTCGTTCCTTGAGCAAAACTGCTGTAACTAGCTGTTACAGGCCCAATATCAAGCACCTTGCCAAGTGGAAGCTTGGTAACATTGGGATAACGAGCTAACCTCATCGCCTCGCCATCCATAAATACCTGGTAAGTCGGACCGCCAGGCCGGCCAGAAACGATAGAGCCGTAATCAGTAATGCCAAGTGCTCGCAAATCAGTCACTACAATATGATCCAATGCTGTGGAAGGCAATCTTTCTCTTACCGACTCATCTGTTACAGGGGAGAAGTCGTCGCCGCTTATTTCAACACCACTTGCGATATGCACTTCTTCATTCAAGTACGCGCTTAGGATCACAGGCGATTCGTTAGTTCCAGAATGTTGCTCGCCAAGTACAATGGGTTCTTCGGAGATATAAGTACCTTCACGTAGGTAGATCACAATCCCTTTGACGTTCAAACTGGCCCGAATCAAGGGAATGTAGCTCAATGCTTTTTGAATGGTACGCAATGGCGCTAATTTACTGCCGCTATTGGTGTCGCTTCCGTCTGGTGCAACATAAATCTCTACTTCACCTTGAACTACTGCAGGTACAATGACGTTGGCAGCTTCCGCAGCATCACCAAGCTCCTCTAACCGCTGTTCATACCGATGGAATACAGATTCGCCGTCCAGTTCAGCATCATAGCTTGTCGGCAACCCCAAATCAACGTCCAGCGGCATGCCATCCGCTCCTCGCTGGCCGATCGAAAAGCCTTCATCGGACAATTGCCAACGGGCATCGGTTGACCCATCGCCTGGTTCATAACCTAATGAATATTGGAATGGAATCTGCAGGGTAAACAGATTGGCTGTACCGTATGGGGCTGTGATAAGCGGTACATCCAGCACATATTGATCTTGCGTCTTCAACACCGAAAGTCCTAGAGCCGGCAATGCACCGGGATTAAACTCCAGTTTCAGTCGGCTATCATCCGTCAGCTTTAAACTGTCCAAGCTGCTCCAAAAAGCCGCATTCGTACTATCCAACCTCAAGTAAGAGTGGCTCAGCTTCAGCACATCTGCATTTCCTAGCGTACTCCCTGGACTTGCTAATTCTTCTTCAGTCCCGAACCCGTCCAACACCACTGTTCTTTCTCCGACAACATTCGCTCCCGTTGCTGAACCATAAATAGATCCTGCTGTGGCATTGTGATAGACAGCGACCGTCACATTTCCATACAAGGTTGGCGTATAGGACATGTTGCTGCCGCTTGGTGGCCGGACATATGGATTGGCACCATATACAGCAGCTGTCACCGTTCCGCCTTTGATGTTGATTTCAACACCTTCATAAACGGTCCCCTCTTTATGGGCCCCATTGATATTGCCTACCGTCCCCCCGTTCATGTCAATCTTCACGCTTTTCTGATGAGGATTATCTGTATTCCCCGACCCCGTTCCGAAAATGTTGCTCACCGTTCCGCCATCCAACGTAATGTGGCTGCTGTAATTCTTCGCCCGCAGGATCGTGCCTTGATAGTAAGAACCACCCCCGTATACATTGTCGTATTTCCCGCTTTCTATCCTGATGGATGTATGGTTGATCGGAGTTGCGAGTCCGACATCCGCATTCGTCCCACCGTAAATATCCTTTACAACCCAATTACCAGATGCATTGGAGCTGATGCCTTTTCCAAAATGGATCGCATGGTAGCCTCCAAATAATGTAGCCAGCGCTGATGAGACGACGAGCTTCTCCAGCTTCGTGTCGCCAAATAGATGCAGTACCTTGTTGCTGAACGCCAAACTCCCAGTTGATGTGTAATCCTCTTCATCATATTGGCTTGTAAGCACGACTAGCCCCTGATGTGCCGGTAAAGCGTAGGCATCTGCCCTGTTCGCCGGTTTCGCCAGTCCTGTGTCACTTGAAATCGATACGGGGCCGGCAATCACGATAACCGCCTTTTCGCCAGCTTTCAAGGAATTCGCAAATGCTCCGTACGCCTCCGACAAATATTGAAAGGCATGATTCCGTGACGTGCCGTCTTCATCCCCTGATCCCACGCCATCGACATACACCACATAATCTGCTGGCGCGTCGGAAGAGCTTGGAGACAATTGCCAACACGCATCGGTTGACCCATCTCCAGGTTCATACCCTAATGAATACTGAAAGGGAGTTTGGAGGGCAAACAGATTAGCTGTACCGTATGGGGCGGTGATAAGCGGTACATCCAGCACATACCGTGCTTGCGACTTCAACACCGAAAGTCCTAACGCCGGCAATGCACCGGGATTAAATTCCAGTTTCAGACGGCTATCATCCGTCATCTTTAGACCGTCCAAGCTGCTCCAAAAATCTGTGCTAGCACTACCCAACTTCAAGTTAGAGTGGTTCAGCTTCAGCACATCTGCATTTCCCAGCGTACTCCCCGGACTTGCTAATACTTCTTCCGTCCCGAACCCTTCCAGCACCACTGTTCTTTCTCCGACGACATTCGCTCCCGCTTCTGAACCATAAATAGCTCCTATTGTGGCATCTTGATAGACAGCAACCGTCACACTTCCATACAAGGTTGGCGTAAAGGACGTGTTGCTGCCGCTTGGAGGCCGGACATATTGATTGGCTCCATATACGGCAGTTGTCACCGTTCCACCTGTGATGTTGATTTCAACACCTTCATAAACGGTTCCCTCTTTATGGGCCCCATAAATATTGCCTACTGTTCCCCCGTTCATGTCAATCTTTACGCTTTTCTGATGAGGATTGTCTGTATTCCCCAGCCCCGTTCCATATATGTTGCTCACCGTCCCGCCGTCCATCGTAATGTGGCTGCTGTAATTCTTCGCCCGCAGGATCACGCCTTGATAGTAGGAACCGCCTCCGTATACATTGTCGTATTTCCCACTTTCAATCCTGATTGATGTATGGTTGATCGGAGCTGCGAGTCCGACATCCACATTCGTCCCACCGTAAATATCCTTGACAACCCAATTCCCCGACGCACTCGAGCTGATGCCTTTTCCAAAGTGAATCGCATGGTACCCTCCATACAACGTCGCCAGCGCTGAGGACACGACGAGCTTCTCCAGCTTCGTGTCACCAAATAGATGGAGTACCTTGTTGTTGAACGCCAGTGTCCCGGTGGAGGTGTAATCCTCCTCATCGTATTTGCTTGTAAGCACGACTAGCCCCTGATGAGCCGGTAATGCGTAGGCATCTGCCCTGTTCGCCGGTTTCGCCAGCCCTGTGTCACTTGAAATCGATACGGGTCCGGCAATGACGATAACCGCCCTTTCACCCGCTTCCAACGAACTAGCAAATACTCCGTACGCCTCTGACAAGTATTGAAACGCATTATTCCGTGTCGTGCCGTCTTCAGCCCCTGATCCTACGCCATCGACATACACCACGTAATTTGCCAGCGATTCGGATGGGTCTGGATCATCGGCATATAGGGAGACTGGAAAAAGTTGAAGCACTAATATGATTGCCAGCAATATGCTAACTATCCGATTGTTTACACGTAATCTCATTCTATTTTGCTGATCTTTCATCACTAATCCCTCCCGTATATAAAAAAGGAGGAAATGAAGATTACCTATTCTCCACTCCTCGGCTGTTTACAGTAGTTATTTCGCTCCGTGATAAGCTTTCGTATATTCGGCTATTGCATTATCACCACCTTGATTCCGTCAGCTCTCCATTTATTTGTTCCAACGGTCGAAGGCCGCTTGGTATACGTCGACCAGATCTTTTGAACCGATTTTCTGCATGGTAGCAATATACTCATCCCATTTGGAGATCGGTGTCTCGCCATAAATGAATTTGGCTTCTAGCTGTTCAGCGTATGTTTTGAGATCCGTTTGAATTTTATTTACTTTTTCCGTCTCCGCTGCTGTCAGAAAGACATTTGGATAAATTGGTTTTCCGTAAGGAATCTGGTTGTTCACGATATTCTGTGTTAAGAATATCGAATCTGGCGCTTCCTTATTACTGACTGAGAACTGATCTGTATAAGTCAAGCTCATATTAGTCACGAACTTCGAACGATAGGTATAGCTGTCAATATCTGCAGGTGCCTTAAATTGCCATGTGTTGTCGCTGTTCTTTACAACGCCCGCATCTTGCCGCAGCACACCCACCTCAGGACCAAAGCGAATGGACATACCTCCTTCTGGCGTATAGGCATAATCAAATAAACGCATGGTAGCTTCAGGATTTTTGTTTTTGGACGTAATGGCCATTGAACTCAGTCCACCTAGCGTTACAATGCGTTGGACAGGCCACATTTTCGTATTATTTTGTGGACTAGTTAGTGGTGGAAAGCTCGGATAGTCGGTATATTTCTCTGCACCTACGGAAAGAACTGGTGATGCATCAAAGAAGAAACCCACTAGTCCTTGTTGCGCTTTTCCCCGGTATGCTTGAATATTCTGTGTATAGTATTCCGGATCGATCAAGCCTTCTTTGAACAGCTTATTCATAAAAATCAAATATTCTTTATATTCTGGCTGCTCTGGCGCATAAATGACCTTGTTGCCCGATTTGTCTAAGGTAATGCCATTCCATGACCCTTCTACCAATCCAAGAGCACTTAAGACAATCATGCTCAGCGGGTTTGCTGTACTGCCTGAGGCTGGAATTTCATCCGCTTTGCCATTGCCATTCGGATCCTTCTCTTTAAACCCTTTCAGAACCGTATAAAATTCGTCCAGTGTGGTAGGCATTTTTAAACCTAGCTTATCCAACCATTGCTTATTAATCCAATACCGTCCTATTGAGGCTTCTCTTTTCACCGGATTAACACCGGGAAGCGCATATATGTTTCCTTTAGGATCCGTGATCGACTTTCTGACATCGGGATTTGCGTCCAAAAACTTTTTAATATTCGGAGCATACTTGTCGATTAATTCATTCAACCGAATCAGTTGTCCCTGCTGTCCATAATTCAAAACATCATTAGATGTAAATGCACTGTTTGTCATAAAGAAATCAGGCAATTCACCTGCAGCAAAGGCAAGATTCTTCTTTTCATTCCATGAAGCGTCGTCCACTTCCGTGGCAACGATTTTTCCTCCCAGCTTTTCTTCCAGATGTTTAGAAATCCAGAGGTCCTGCCAAGCACCCTGATTTGCCGCTTTTTTCACCATAATCGAAAGCTGTATGTTTTCATTGGATATCGGAAACCCAGTTGCATTAACTTTAGTTTTGGGAAGCTCTGATGCTTGTTTCCCTGTATCCGTAGGCTTAGCGGTATTCTGACCGTTTTCACTAGTACTGCTGCATGCTGTTACAATTAAACTCATTGCTAATGCAACTGCCATTGACGTTACAAACACCTTTTTCATTTTCGTCCACGCTCCATTTGATTTAGTATATACCTGTCAAACTTCCCCCTGCTTTTATTCCATACTTTTAGTTTTTTTACATAGACGATCACTTCCCTTCATTCTCCACCAGCCAGGTACAGTTTGCAACTACCCTTTGATTGCGCCAACTAAGAATCCCTTCATGAAATATTTCTGCAGGAATGGATAGACAATCAGCAGCGGAAGCGAGGAGACAATCACCAGACCGTATTTCATAATCTCCGCCATGTACATCTGTTTCATCTGACTTTCCATTTGATCAGTGGTCATATTAAGCATGTCGTTAACTTGATTAAGTACCAGAATTTCTCGCAGGATGAGCTGAAGGGGGTAAAGATCCCTATCTGACAAATAGATTAAAGCATCAAAAAATGAATTCCAATGAGACACACCATAGAATAAAGCCATCACTGCAATAATTGGCTTCGATAGAGGCAGCACGATACTCAAAAACAAGCGTGTATTCGAACAGCCGTCCATATGAGCGGATTCCTGAAGTTCAATAGGAATGCTTGTCTGAAAAAAGGTGCGCGTGATGATAATGTTCCACGTAAATGCCGCACTCGGCAACAGAAGCGCCCAGTACGTGTTTACTAGGCCAAGCTTCTTAACGACTAGAAATGTTGGAATGAGCCCGCCATGGAAAAACATCGTAAACACCAATAACAGTGTAATAAAATTCCTGCCCACCAAATCTTTTCTAGACAATGAGTAAGCACAAGTTAGCGTAATGAACAGATTAATTACGGTACCGATAACCGTATAAAAAATCGTATTGCGGTATCCAACCCATAGGGGGTTAAATTCAAAGATTCGTTGATAGCCTTCAAAGGTCAGTCCTTTTGGCCATAGCCAAACTTCCCCAAGACTAACCCTAATTGGATCGCTGACTGACGCTGACATAATGAAAATGATTGGATATAACACGCATGCCGTTATTAGCAGCAACAATAGGTTATTGACTTTGTTGAACAATTTATCTTTTCTCGTTTCGTAGAACACGTTCCCACTCCTCGCATCATCTATTTTAGAAGTTTCATTCAAGGGGCCACTTTACCAAAGGCTGCTTTGTTTCAGGCCTTTGGCTATTCTATTAACCATAACTAGGAGAATGAAATTGATTATGGAATTAAATAATCCGACTGCTGAAGCGAAGCTATACTGGGATTGTTGAATCCCTCTTCGATAGACATAAGTAGTAATAATGTCGGATGACTCCATGTTGAGCGGATTCTGCATCAAATATATCTTTTCGAATCCGACTGACATTAAATTACCAACACTAAGGATAAGCAGAATGACAATCGTCGGGAAAATTCCCGGGATATTAATGTACCAAATTCGTTGCATACGAGAAGCGCCATCTATAACAGCGGCTTCATTGATTTGCGGATCAATTGTCGCTAATGCTGCCATATAGATAATGGAGCTCCATCCAGCAGTTTGCCAAACCCCGGAGAATACATAAATCGTTTTGAACCACTCCGGAGAAGTAAGGAAGGGGATCGGACTGCCTCCAAAAAAATAAATTACCTTATTAATTAAACCGGTCTGCGGTGAAAGAAAAAAAGTTAACATGGATACAAGCACGATCGTAGAGATGAAATGAGGTGCATATGTAATGGTTTGCACCGCCTTTTTAAAACGCGCACTTCTCAACTCGTTCATCATAAGTGCCAATATGATAGGTACTGGAAAACCAATGACCAACGAATACACGGTAATTTCGATCGTATTTCTGAATAACTGCCAAAATAAATAAGAATTAACGAATTCACTAAAATGTTTAAGTCCTACCCATGAACTTCCCCAAATCCCTTGGGTAGTTACATAGTTCTTAAAAGCAATCTGCACACCGTACATCGGCCAATAATGAAATACCGCAAAATACAATAAAGCGGGTAATAGCAAGATATATAATTCATAATTTTTTGTTAACGCTTTCCACTTCATCTCGTCGTCTCCTCTTCTGTTATAAAACGCTTTCATTGATTTGATTATATCGTGGGTTCTAAAGGGTAAAATGCTAAATTTCTACGATAAAACATCAAAAATTATCACTCCATATTAGATCCAATCCATTCGTTGACGATTACTCTGATATTCATTAGAATACAAGTAATTCCCTAAGGCGGTGCTGCCCTCATGAGTAAGCAGACTAGATCTAATTTAACCGAGTTCATCAAGTTCATTAGGAGTCTGTTCCATTATTCCGCCAGTATTCAAGCAAAAATATTCGTTACCTTCAGCATCATCGTCCTGCTCTCGATTGCAGCTATTTCTGTAACTACCTACCTTAATTTCTCTCGTACCATTGAAAAAAATGCGATTAATTATGTATCTGATTCGGTCAAGCATGCGAATGATAACTTCGAATTGATTTTTGAGGACATCCAGAAAATCAGTACGGTAATCGTGACGAACAAAACTAATGTCATCGACGCGATTACGAGCTCTAACGATCCTGTTTCATTGGAAGGCTTCCGCGAGAAGCAGGATTCAGAGAATTTCCTCTTATCCTTAATCGCTTATAAGGCATCCATCTCGCGTATTGCCATCATTGGTTTGAATGGGAAAATATTCAATACTGGCGGTTCGTTAATCTTCAATTCTATTCTAGACCAGCCTTGGTTTGAAAGCGCATCCACTTCCAAAGACAAACAAATTCTGATTGATGCACCTGCAGTCGGAAGCGTATCCTTTACTCGAATCATTCGCCAGAATAATCGCCCTGTGGGAGTCGTCATCATTGATTTTGATAAAGACACAATTGAGCAAATGTTTGCGATCAATCCCGTTGAAGGCAGTTTGTTATATGTGGCTGATCCATTAGGGAATTTCATATTTCAACCGGAGCACGAACAAGTACAATCCAACATGCAGAACAGTCCACTGTCACCCTTCTATACATCGGTTGAGCCCCTAACCTCTCTTTCTAGTTCAGTCTTTGATCTTAACGATCATAAATATTTAGCGGTACGTTATCATTCCAACATAACCGGTTGGCTGACGCTTGGCTTAATCCCATATAAAGCACTGTTAAAGGATGCCTCAAGAATTCGCAGCCAAATCGGGCAAATCGTAGCACTCGTATTCTTTGTTGTGTTGCTTGTTTCTATTGCGCTTTCTCGCCAGATAACGAAGAATATTAAGCATTTCAGCTTTACAATGAAGAAGGTACAGGAGGGAAATCTTCATGCACGTCCTCATGTAGTCTCTAAGGATGAGATCGGCGACTTGAGCGAAGGCTTTAACCTGATGATGAACAACATTACGACGCTGATGAAAGAAATAAAAATTCAGGAGCAAGGAAAACGAGAAGCGGAGCTGTTTGCTTTGCAAGCCCAGATCAGGCCGCATTTCATCTATAACACTTTAGGTACAATTAAAAATTTGGCACGCATGCAGAACGTGAAAAATGTCGAAGAATTGCTAGGTTCCTTTATAGAATTACTACGGATGACATTGGGCCACACCAGGGAAATTATTACAATTCGTGAAGAATTGGATTATCTAAAAAGCTATATTCATATTCAAAAATACAAGTATCTGGATCGTATTACGGTCATGCTGCAGGCGGAGGATGATATTCTTGACTGTCAGACTCTGAAGCTCGTGCTGCAGCCGATCCTTGAAAATGCGATGATTCACGCCATTGGCCAGTCTGACAAGAATTTGTTCATTACCGTCCGCATCTACAGCGAGCTCAATCGAGTAAAGTTCGAGGTGACGGACAATGGCATCGGTATGACACCAGAACAAATCGAACGGGTGTTGGAGTCATCCGAGCATGACGAAAGCTTCAACGGCATTGGGATGAAAAACGTTAACGAACGCATCCGCAGAACCTTTGGCAATGAATACGGTATCGCTATCCTGAGTGAGGTGGGCATGTATACAACAGTGGAATTTACGATACCTGAAATGAGAAAAAGAAGTAAGGCATAGACCGCAATAACTATTAAAAAAGGGGTGTTGCTCATGTATACTCGGGTCATGATTGTCGATGACGAGCTGCTGGCTAGAAACCAACTGTGTGCCATGATCGATTGGGAAGAATATGGGTATGTGCTTTGCGGGGAGGCCGAAGATGGACTAAAAGCCCTGAAATTGATTCAGGAATTACAACCGCATATTGTGCTAATCGACATCAATATGCCGTTAATGGACGGTGTTGCTTTATGCCGATATGTTAGCGAGCATAACAAAGACGTAAGTACAATCATTTTAAGCAATTTCGATAATTTCGACTATGTACGTGACACCCTGAACAGTGGAGCTGTCGACTATTTATTAAAGCATCGGCTGAATCCAGAAAGCTTACTGGATGTACTGGAACGTGCTTTGAATAAGCTCGGGAAAAACCTAGATACGGAAAATATGCTTGACGCTGCAGGGAAATTGGAAAAAGGGAAAACGTCTAATGGTGATTTGGAGTCAGTAATCCAACAGCTAGCTCAAACTGAGGGTTCTGCTTTACTTGAAGAAACTGCTGTTGCGATTCTTAAGCCTTATGCGAGGAATACAGTTGTCCTCGTCATGCAAATGCTGCATAACGTTGTGTTGGCCGAAAAGCATATAGGTGAGGACCGGAGTATGTTCATCCGTTCCATAATTGAGCTTTGCCGACAGCTGATCGGCGATGTCCATAAAGGCTGTGTTGCTTATACGGGGCATGGCTCGCTCCTCTTTATTTTATCATATCCAGAATACCGCAGCGAAACGCCAATCCTTCAATCCGTACAAACTTTCGCTGACAAGGTAAGTCAAACCCTGCAGATGATTTATACAGTTTCTGTTGCCTTCGGACATAGTCCAGTCTGCCATCAGATCGACAAGCTGCCCAGCTATTATCGGCATGCATGCGATGCAATGGATCGCAAGCTCACGCATTTACAGTCTGAACCATCTGTTCGAGCTGCTGCTACGGGAGGCGGTGGAACGGGTTTTGCAGTTGCTTCTCCTACAGGCTCCACTCCCATGATGGCACTTACCATCCGTCAAGAGAAAGAGCTGCTTGCTTCCATTCTCGTTTGCAACACCTCCCAAATCGATGCCATTATCGATGAAGTGTTTATTACTTTCATAGCTCGTTCCAGCGGGTTTCCTCAACTTACCTTTCTAATCGAAGAAATGATCAATCTTGCACACCGCGTGGGCAAAAAAATGGGTGTAGACGTCCACTGGATATCCGTAACGACAGACAGCAGCCTGCCTAAAAGCAGCCATTTGCCTGAAATCCAAATTTGGATCAAAGCGCTTTACCATCGACTCGTTGACGACATCAAGCGGTTGCAGACCCAAGGGAAATATTCCAAAAACGTGGAAGAAGCCATGAAGTTAGTTCATGAGCATTATTTACAGGGCATAACTCTGGAGGAAGCAGCAGCCACAATTGGGATCACCCCCTCCTATCTAAGCCGCATATTTAAAGAGGAAACCGGAAAGAGCTTCACCGAATCCATTAATCATTTTAAAATAGAACTCAGCAAGCAATATATTGAGAATGGCAACCAAAAGTTTAAAGAAATGTATCATCGTATCGGTTTCAACAATTATAGTTATTTTTTCAAAGTGTTCAAAGACATAGTTGGAGAAACACCTCATTCCTATGCGAAGAAGTACTTGAAAAATAAATAAGCCTGTCAAGTTAAGATACAAGCACAAAGCCAGCTGCGTTAGCAACTGGCTCTCATATTTCAAGATTTGATAAACACCGTTTTGATATCCGTGTAGAACTCAATAGCTGCCTGCCCTTGCTCCCGAGAACCCGAGCTGGACATTTTCACGCCACCGAACGGGGCTTGCAGCTCCACGCCAGCACTTTCAGCATTGATGCGAACAAGGCCTGCATCGATATCGTTCATGAACGCTAGCATTTTCGAGAAGTCTCGCGTGAAAATTGACGCGCTAAGACCGAATTTCACATCGTTCGCAATACGGATGGCTTCCTCGAAAGATTCCACTTGGATTAAGGCAAGTACAGGTCCGAATATCTCTTCCTGAGCAATTGTCATTGCGCTTGTCACATTTTCAAAAACCGTAGGCGCAATGTAGTACCCTGCATCAAGACCTTCATCTTCCACTTTCCCGCCTCCACAAAGCAAGGTGCCGCCCTCTTCAATGCCTTTGGCAATATAGGATAATACCGTATGATATTGCTTCTCGCTAGCGCAAGGTCCCATCCATGTAGCTGCATCCATACCAGGGCCAACTCGAATTTCTTTGACGCGCTGAAGCAGTTTTTCTTTAAAAGCATCATAAACTCCGCTCTGTACGATCACACGACTCGTTGCTGTGCATTTCTGCCCTGTCGAACGCAAACCGCCACTCACAGTTGCCTCAACCGCGAGATCTAGATCAGCATCGTTGACCACGATAATCGGGTTTTTACCACCCATTTCCAGTTGATACTTCGCACCTTTCGCGAGTGCCCGCTGACCCACTATTTTTCCTATCCGATCCGATCCTGTAAAAGTAATGCCGTGGATGTCGGGATGATCTGCAATTGCTTGCCCAATCACATCTCCTTGACCCGTCACCATATTGACAACACCTGCAGGAATTCCAGCTTCTTGGAAGCATTCCATAACTAGTGCCGCTGTAACTGCGGTCTCCTGAGCTGGCTTGAATACGATTGTATTACCGAAGATTAAAGCAGGAGCGATTTTCCAAATCGGAATAGCCACTGGAAAATTCCACGGTGTAATCACACCAACCACGCCTAAGGGAACGCGTGTTGTAAACATCAACGCTTCACTGTCCGTCGAAGGAATCACATCACCAATCTTACGCATGCCCTCGCCAGCATAATAGCGAAGAATCGCGATGCCTCTTGCGGTTTCACCTTTGGCCTCTGGGAATGTTTTTCCCATTTCAAGCGTCATCATGGTTGCAATCTCATCCAATCGGCGCTCTAGTTTATTTGCAACCTTGTACAAATACTCGCCACGCGCTGCACCGGACATTTTACGCCAAGCTAGTTTCGCCCCTAACGCAGACTCGACAGCTTCATTCACATCCGCAAGGGTCGAATTCTGCACATATCCCACGATCTCATGCCGATTCGCAGGGTTTATGCTTTCCTCAACCACACCGCTGGAAGACGACAGCCAGACTCCGTTGATATAGTTCAGATATGTTTTTATTTCCCCCATATTAATCTCTCCCGCCTCTAAACTCTGTTAATGCCGCCAACAAAGCTTTCACATAACCAATCGCATACGCCCAGCCTACCCAATTCATTTTGGTTTCGGCGCTTCGATGCGGTGCACGATCCATTTCGAGCGATGTGATATGATCTGGATTTATGCAGCCGTTATAGCCAACTTTATGAAGTTCAAGCAATATTTTTGCCATATTCATATGTCCATCATCCAACATCGCCTCTTCGAACGCACCAGCCGTAGCCAGACTACCCCGCACATTGCGGAAATGGACCAGGAAAATTTTATCCTTGCGACCATACTGATAAATTTCATCAAGAACAAGCGGCGTACCACCTGCTTCTCCCCGCGTGCCTACACAATAGACTAAACCTACATTTCTGCTAGGGAAACTGTCGATGACCCGATTCAAACCAAGGCCACCGAATGGCGTGTTATGGTAAGGCGTATCCGAAGGATGGACTGCTAGCTTCATGTCATATTCTTCAGCAAGAGGTACCAGCTTACCAAAAACTAAGTCAAAGCGCTTCCACCAAGCGTTCAATTGCTCTACAGTGGGTGGTTGTTTGTCCGGATTGCGTTTCAGCGACTCTCCGCGTACTAGCGCGCCTCCTCGATGTACAGCCGTATATTCCTCAGCCATATAAGGAAAGACATCACCAGCAAAGCGCTGGCGAACAAGCGTAATTCCGGCTTCACCGAAGGTTTTGATCGCATGGCTAACGTTCTCTAATTGGATCTCTGAACCTGGCTCCTCCAACATAAAGCTGGTCGACATATCCGGCAGTGTGACCCGATTGATTTCCATCCCGTGTGAACGAATTCTGCGTTTTAATTGTAAAAGTTTATCGAGATCCGGGAAACCTTGCTCACGGACACCTGGGAATGAACCCCCCTGCGTAAAATCGATGCAGTCAACGCCAAGCTGACTCATTTGTCTCAGATCGCTATCGGATAATTCACATGTCGGAACTTGTATAGATACTTTCATCATGGGCTAATTTCCTCCTAACCGTTATTATTGACCGCGATCAGATCATGACTTCGTTTAATAATGGACTCTAACTGTATATAATGCTCACGTTCTACTTGAACTAACGGCGTCCGAACTTCCAGACCAACCGGCAATCCAACAATGTTCATACCAGCTTTAATTAAAGAAACCGCATACCCTTTGCGCAATTGACGAATCCGATGGATAGGCAGAATAACTTCTTCGTAGATGGAACTGACCATCGCCTGATCTCCAGCAAGTAAACTGGTGTAAAATGCTCTAGATACCTGCGGAATATAATTGGAAATAGCGGATGAGTATGATAGATAACCTAGTGCTGAGTAGGCAGGCATCGTTAATTCTGCCAGTGGCATACCATTCATCCATTGTAAATTGGAACCAATGGTTTGTACGAATTCAATGTTTAGCTCGAAATTGCCTAATCCATCCTTGAAACCAATAACGTTAGGTATGTTTGCCAGTTTTTCTAGTGTGTTTAGGTTAAAAATCGCGTTATCACGCTGATAAATAATAACAGGTAAACTTGTACTTTGTGCAAGTGTTCGATAGTAGTTAAACAAACCCTCCTGCTCAGGGATGATCAAATATGGAGGTAGCAGCAATAAACCGTCTGCACCTAGCTTTTCTGCAAGTTGTATGCGCTCCACTGCTTCTCGAATATTGCCTCCTGCTCCAGCTAATACCGGTACTTGGCCCGCAACTGTTGCAACACCGACAGACACGACTTGCCCATATTCCTTGATATCCAAAGACTGATATTCACCTGAACCTGCGCATACGAATACAGAATCCAACCCATTTTCTACTAAAAACTGGACATTGGCATGTAAAGCTTTCTCATCGATTTGCTCTTGACTATCGAATGGTGTTACTGGAAAGCCCATGATGCCTGCGAGCGAAATGTTCACCTGATTTCCCACAACGAACAACCCCTTTTCAACTTCTTACTTGCTTATGTATGTAAGTATAGAAAATGTAGGCGTTTTCGTCTTTGTAAAAACATGCCGCTTTTTTTCAAAAAATCCATGCTATAATGATCTTCAATCTACTTGAGAGGAGCCCTCATGTGTGCTGAATCCAACCATTTATACGCGAAGCAACTTATATCTCAACCAAAACCTGGTTCAGTTGAAAGGTGCCACCGCCTCCATATTCGTTCACTACTGGGGTGCGAAACCGCAGCATAAGGGCAATCGTCCACATACACATTCCTTTTTTGAAATTTGCTACGTTGTCGAAGGCGAAGGACATTACTTTCATGATGGGATTACCTATCCCCTTCGGCCAGGGACTCTTTATTGCTCGAAACCCGAAAGCCGCCACTCTATCCAAAGCGATGACGGTATGCTGTTATTGTTTTTTGCATTAGAGCCGGTTTCATCCGAGTCTAGCGAAGCTTTTATCCAGGATTTTAACCAGCTGTGCGCATATCCACATCTCTTTATTCCCAATGCTGAGAGAACAGCTCCAATGCTTATATGGCAAGCACTACTTATCCAAGCTTCGGAGACAGGTGATCGCTATAAGGAAACCATTGAGCAACTAGCCTATACGTTGGTCATCAGCTGCATCTCTTTGTTTCTGCAACATTGCCGCTCTGGTGATACGTCGTCATCTGTGTTGGATATGGAGTTGCAAGGCACACTTAAGAAGGTTAAAGCCTATATTCAGGACCATCTTTCTCATAAAATGTCACTGAGCGATGTGGCCCAGAGCCTACACTTGTCCGAAAGACAGCTTTCTCGTCTGATCTCGGATGAATTGGGGCAAACCTTCCCGTCCATTGTGAAAACGGAAAGAATCAAAAGGGCTGCCTATCTCCTAGGGTACACAGACATCCCCTTAAAACAAATTGCCGAGGATACCGGTTTTGATAGCATCCACTACTTCACGCAGGTGTTTACCCGAGAAATGGGAACACCGCCGAGTCATTTCCGCAAAAACTGCCTAAACGTCGAAGCTGTCGATGCTTGGATTCATACTTATTTGGCGCAGGTAGCAACACGTTATCAGAAGAATCGGTTGGTGCCAACGAGTGAGGGGCGTATGTTAGAGTAGTATCACCCCCTCCAACATGTCTTCCTTGGCGAAATAACTGGGAAAACATACAGCTAATCTTGCGTAAATCGCCAACATTTGGAGAATAACTGGAAAACTCCAGCTAATTTCAACCAATTGCACATTTATCGTGGAAAAGGTGAGCTATAACTGGAGTTTTTCCATCTAATTGGTAGAATCGGCTATTTTAAGAGAAATTACCTGTACTTTATACAGCTAGTCTCATGTGATTAGTGAGATAGTGGTGTTTAGGTTGGTCTGTTGATTGTTGGTCCGGGATCTATTGGTCTAGAGTCAAGGGGCGTTGGACTAGGTAATATGTGCGTAAGGTGCCTTATCCCCAACAAGATTCAATCGAATACCATGTTCCAAATACGCTTTCAATCCGCATAATACAATCGTAAACCCTTCTGTTGAATCAAGGGCTTGTTTGACTTTTTCATCAGCACTTCCACTGAAACCCGAGTCAGAGATAGTTACGAATGTTTCGTTAGTTGCGTGTTCAGTAAAAGTCCACTCGACCAAGGTGCCCCAATCCAACAAAATGCGCTTGTTTCGCTCGATTTCTTTGACTTCGACCTCCGCGGTTGCCCCATACATAGCCCAATGCCATTGCACATGAGATCCAGACTCTAATCTGCCAGTTCCGTGTGTAAACCAGAATTTCGACGTAATCTCAGGATCGATTAAAGCTTCAAACACCTCGTGTACTGGTTTACGAATCAACATTTCAACTTTGACCACCGGATCTTGAAGAAGTTCAGTCATCAGCCATGCCTCCATGAATTACCTGTTTCCCACTATCATAGCACAGGATGATGCCCAACCAACAATAAAGCAGTCCCCACAGAAGCATTCTCCGTGAAAACTGCTTTATCACTCTACTTTATCTACCTACTTAAGCGAAATGATGGCCGCAGGACGAACAGAACTTAGTATCCGCCGCAACGACTTTGCCACATTTGCACTCTTTTTCATTCCGAACCTCGGCAATCTTCTGCTCAAGTTCACTAATCTCTTGATTAATTTGAGCGATACCTTGGCAATACTCCGACACGTTCGCTTCCACCTGTGTGTAATCCCCGGAGAGATAGGACGTGTACACCGATTCACCAATAATTTTATAAATTTTATCAATTTCCCGCTCTTTCAATGAAACTTGCGTTTTGAATTTCGTTATCTCGACGGTTTGTTGTGCTTTTTTCGCTGCTTCAGACGCCCCTTGCTTGACTTTGTCAAAAAATGACATACCTTCCACTCCCCAACCCTTATAGTCATTCACTTCTTATCGCATCATATGCGATAATGCCAGAAAGTAATACCGTGTACTTGCTAAGTTCAATTGTACTACTTTTTTCAAAATTTTACAGTCTGTCCAACGAACTATATAGATTCAAGCGAACGATATAGAAAAACCGCTCAAGTTTACTTCACCTTGAACGGTTCTCTTACCGCTATAGTCTTCCCGTCACGGAACTCGGAAGGGGTCCGATTCATAATGGTCTTAAACACGCGATTGAAATGTCGAATATTCGTAAATCCGGTAGAATCCGAGATCACTTGAATCTTCTCATCGGAATGAAGCAGCAGTAACTTCGCCTTCTCAATCCGTTTCTCCGTCAGGAAATCTATGAAGGACTGGCCTTGCTTGCTTTTGAACAGGGAGCTGAGATAAGACGGACTGAGATAGACGATTTCGGCCATCGTATTTAACGTGATTGATTCCGCATAATGCTCCTCAACGTATCGAACGACAATTTCGACGGGGCTAGTTACCATCTTTTTCTGACGATTCCCAATACAAATGGTGAGATCGCCAAGAAGCTTCTGACACCGCTCAATCAATTCTTTACTCGATGAATAGGAGTAAATCTCCACCAAGACCTGCTTCACATCCGTGTTCTGCAGCCATTGTTTCACAACGGCCAAGTTCACAGCCAACTCGTAGAAATGCAGCAGCATTTTGCAAATTTGTTGGTGGATGATCTCAGGATCCTTCCACTCTTGGCATAGCTTCGTCACGTAGAGACTGGCTTGTTGCTGCACATTCGCCAAGTCACCTTCTTGCACATATTGATTCAAAGAGTGCCAATCGGCAGCATGCCAATCATGTTTCTCCATGTTCATCTCAGCAACAATCTCGTTGGACAGCAATCGATCACCGCCAATCACGAGTCGGTAGAGCAGCGCTAAACCAGCCTCTTTATAGGATTTGGAAATAGATTCCAAGTCCTTGGCAGGACTACCTAACCCGAAGGTAAGGGTGAAATTGGATTGCACCCGAATCTCCTTCCGAATCCGATTCGTCAGCTTTTCTATATCCCCATGGATCGACGCAACCTGCTCGTGATTAATTAAAGCAACAACTTCCGTTTCATGATGAATGAATACGTAACCTTTGAAGTACTCGTCGAGGCTTTCTTGTATAAATTGTTGAATATAGATCGAAAACAGGGATGGATTCAGCTGATAATAACGCTCGTCTGTCACTGAATCCCGATCTAATTTGGCAATCAGACAGGAGATATACGCATGCGGAAATTGAATACCTACATTCTCTAGCAATTCGGCCTCTCCATGATGAACACTTCCCGTCAGAAGACCAGCTAACACATGCTGGCGCATCCCATTCTGCACTTGTTGATCCATGCCATGTGATTGATTGGTCCTCTTGTCCATTAACCATTCTTCCTGCAACTTTGCCAACAACACATATAACTCTTCACGCTGAAAAGGTTTCATCAGGTAATCCTTAGCACCCAATCGCAAAGATTCACGCGCATATTGAAAATCGTTATATCCGCTCATTACCACACAAGCAATATGCGGATAGCGTTCTTTTACAATATATTGAAGTTGAATACCGTCGATTCGGGGCATTTTGATATCCGTAATGATTAAATCAGGCTGCAGTTCTTCCAGCTTTTCCAAAGCTTCTGCGCCATCTTTTGCCTCATCCACGACAATCCAATCACTTTGCATATCTGTAATCATCAAACGTATCCCTTTGCGGAAAATCGTTTCATCGTCCACGATCATAATACTAGGCATCCATTTTCCTCCCTTCGTGCTGACTTTCTATGAGTGGTAGAGTTAAGGAGATCGTCGTTCCTTGTTTCAAATTGCTCTCGATGGTCACACCAAACTGATTCCCGTAGCGCAGGGCTATTCTTCGATGTACATTCATTAAACCTGTGCCGCCGGTACCCTCTTCGGTTGTCGTCATTTGGAACTTTCGTTCAATCAAGCTTTGCAAATGCACAGCACTCATGCCAGCGCCGTCATCTTGGATTTGTATTACCATATGATTATCTTGTTTCTTCCCAATCAGACTGATCGTGCCATAGCCATTTCCTTTATCAATACCATGAATGATCGCATTCTCAACGATTGGCTGCAAAATAAAACGAATAACCGAATAGCTTAACAATTCTGGCTCTATGCGGACATGAAACTGAATTTTATCCTCAAACCGAATCTGTTGAATCGCCATATACCCCGTCACGTGCTCTAATTCCATATGGAGAGGAACTTGGCTCTGATGACTATTAATACTGTAGCGCAAAAGTTTACTAAGGTGATTCGTCATTTTCACAACTTCTTTATTACCTTGAATCTCGGCATACATACTAATAGAACCTAACGTGTTATACAAAAAATGTGGATTAATTTGGCTCTGAAGTGCCGATATTTGGGCATTTTTCTCCCTGATCTCTGACTCATACAGTCGGTAGCCTAGATCACTGAGTTTCGAGACCATGAGATTAAAAGATTGACTAAGTTGACCAATTTCATCACGACTATGAATCGGAATCGACACTGCCAAATCACCGATTACAACTTTTTTCATGAGATTCCTTAACTCACTGATTGGATTCGTGATCCGAAGAGCAAATAAAGTGAAAATAATGATCGCTAACAGCAGACATACGGCACCAATACCAATAATATAATTCCTCACATAGACGGTATCTTGTAACAGAACCGCAAGCGGAACCATCTCGATCATCGTCCACCCCGTTAGAGGTGATGTATAGTAGGAAACTAACTCTGAATCGTTATCTTGTTTATAAACAACAGTTCCCATGCCTTTGAAATGCTTGATTTGCTCCGCATCAGGTCCATTGATTATGCTCTTATAGATCATCGAGCCTTCATTATCCACGATCATAATATTCTTTTTATCATTCGATATCGCTTCAATTTTATTACGAATAATATTCTTGTCAACATCCAGTACGAGGTAGGCTAGCACAGCCCCCGTATCGACACTTCTTATTTTCCGAGCAAAAGAATACACTTGATTGGGCAAACCCATACCTTGTTTGTTAAATGTTCCGAGATATACCATTTTGCCCGTCTGCGAAACCTTGCTGTACCAAATTTCATTCCTAACATCGCGCGGCATAAAGTTGGCTTGTTCTTCTGACATTGCGGTATACGCATTGCCGCCTTTCGTACGAAAAAGCGTCAGTCCCGAAATGTCCACGCGTCCATTAGCAAATACACGTTTCGCAAAATCCTCAATCGTGACACGATCATTAAATGAAAGAGAAGTACTCGACTGCTCACCTACCTCCAAATACTTCATGATTTGTGGTGATTGGTAAGGTAACAATGTCAACAAATTGAGTTCATTTAAGTACGTATCAATATTGGCGGTTAGTTCCTTCACCACGTCCATCTGATATTTCCCTGTATTTTTCTGAATCGATTCCGAATAGCTTGTAAACGTTAGGTAACTGGCTATGCCAAGTGGCACCGCTATAAAAACAGCACTTAATACGATCAGCTTCATCGCGATTGGCAAGTCTTTGATGAGCTGCAGCTTATTTCGCATTCGTATTCTGCTGGATTTGAAGATTCGTATTAATGATCGCTTGCGCATTTTGCAGCACCTCTTGTGGCGTGATTTGGCCCGCCATCATCTTCTCAAACTCACGCACAATCTCGTCGTTAATCGTACCTTGCCGTGGTTGATTCGGGAAATATTTCACATCGTCGGCAGCACTGGCATAGTCCGGACGGTATTTCAGTTTTTGGAATTCCTCGGAAGCGACAGCTTTCTTCACAGCAGGAATATGTCCTGCCTTCGCCCAGCTTGCACCATGAGCAGCTACCCAATTCGCGAATTTTAGCGCAGCGAGCTGCTTTTGTTTGTCTGGCTTTTCATGATACGGCAGCGAAAAAGTATGAGAATCTCCCCACGCCGCTGGATGATCGTAGATTTGTGGGATTTTGGTCACTCCGAAATGCAAATCTGTCGCTTGCTCGAACGTTCCTGTTCCCCATACCCCAGAAATTAACGTCGCTGCTGAACCTTTCACAAAGGTTTGAATCTGATCATTAATATTCGGCAAAATGAGCTTCTTCGTATATAAAGAATTAACGAATTCCAATGATTTTAGTGCAGACGGGTTATCAATGGCAGCCGATTTACCATCGTCCGTATAGAATCTACCGCCGTCCTCGTTCATTTGATTATAGAAAGAATACCAAATCCAGAAGGAGTCAATTCGCACATTGGGTTCGGCTAAAGGCGTCACATTAGACGGCACACTAGCGCGGATTTTCTCCAAAAAGTCTAAGTATCCCGCTTCTCCGCTCGCAATAATCGGTTTGTCTTTCTCATCCAACAAGCCCGCGAGCCTCAGCCAATCCTTGTTATAGTACATGACTTCCAAGTGTGTATCGAGCGGGATACCCAGATGCTTATTGTCAGCTACCGTGCTCTGTAGAATTGTCGGGTTAAAATCCTCCCAATGGACGCCAGCTTCAACCGCCAACGCATCTAGATCTGTCAGGAACCCAGCAGGCGCGTACTGCGAATACTTGGCCGAATGAACGATGGCGATATCCGGAGCTTCTTCCGTAACGATCGCGGTGGACAGCTTCGTGTAGTAATCACCGGAGTTGTTATTAATTTGCTCTATTTTCACGTGATCCTTATTCTCACTATTGTATTGCTGAATGAGCTCCGCCATAAACTGTCCATCTCCACCACTGAATGGTGTCCAAAAGGTAATTCGCAGTTTGCTGGCTGTAGGCTCATCGAGCATCGGATCCGATTTCGAATCGCAACCCAATGCACACGCGCTCAACAGGAGAAGAATACATAAAGCTTTGGCTGCGCTCTTCCCTAGTCGTTGTCTATCGCTCAAATGAATCCCCTCCTTGCCTTCGAACTATGCCTTCATTATACAAACTTAAGCAGAGGCAAGCCAATGACCTATTTCCGTATGACATGGACATATTTTTGGATTTGTGGATGAAAAATAAGCTGAAATGCCCCGGAAGGGGGATTTCAGCTTATTTTGGTGGAAATCTTGCCAGCCGCGATGCTCAGGTGGCGAAGCAGCTAGCGGTGGCGCTTTTGAGGGAGTTGAAAGTCGATAAATTCGACTTACAGCGGGCTACTGCGGCTCTGCGAGCCACGTAAGTCGATAAATTCGACTTACAGCGGGCTACCGCGCATCGGCGAGACCTGTAAGTCGATAAAATCGACTTACAGCGGGCGGCGGCGCATCGGAGAGACCTGTAAGTCGATAAATTCGACTTACAGCCGGCTACCGCGCATCGGCGAGACCTGTAAGTCGATAAATTCGACTTACAGCCGGCTACCGCGCATCGGCGAGACACGTAAGTCGATAAAATCGACTTACAGCTGGCGGCGGCGCCTTTGCGAGACACGTAAGTCGATAAAATCGACTTACAGCGGGCTACCGCGCATCGGCGAGACCTGTAAGTCGATAAATTCGACTTACAGCGGGCTACCGCGCATCGGCGAGACACGTAAGTCGATAAAATCGACTTACAGCGGGCTACCGCGCATCGCCGAGACCTGTAAGTCGATAAATTCGACTTACAGCGGGCTACCGCGCATCGCCGAGACACGTAAGTCGATAAAATCGACTTACAGCTGGCGGCGGCGCCTTTGCGAGACACGTAAGTCGATAAAATCGACTTACAGCGGGCTACCGCGCATCGGCGAGACACGTAAGTCGATAAAATCGACTTACAGCGGGCTACCGCGCATCGGCGATACCTGTAAGTCGATAAATTCGACTTACAGCGGGCTACCGCGCATCGCCGAGCCACGTAAGTCGATAAAATCGACTTACAGCGGGCTACCCGCGCATCGACGAGTCCTCTAAGTCGATAAAATCGACTTACAACCGGCAGCCGCGCCTTTGCGAGACCTGTAAGTCGATAAATTCGACTTACAGCCGGCTACCGCGCATCGACGAGCCACGTAAGTCGATAAAATCGACTTACAGCGAGCTACCGCGCATCGGCGAGCCACTTAAGTCGATAAATTCGACTTACAGCGGGCTGCCGCGCATCGCCGAGACCTGTAAGTCGATAAATTCGACTTACAGCGGGCTACCGCGCATCGCCGAGCCTCGTAAGTCGATAAATTCGACTTACAGCAGGCGACCGCTCTTTTGCAATAGCCACGCTCGCTAAGCTACCTCCTTACTCCCCGCCAGGCACCGCGATCGGCACGCCTTCCGCAACCGGAGCGCCGAAATTCGGCGTCCCATCCTTATTCCACTGGAATGGCTGCATGCGCACGTTGCGATTCCAGCCGGAGCCTTGGGTTTTGGCCGCATGGTACACGATCCAATCCTCTTTGCCGTCCACTGACTTCGTAAACGAGTTATGACCAGGGCCAAAGACTTGATCCGTCTTCGAGAAAACCGCCTTCTCACCCTTCTTCCAAGAAGCCGGATTCAGCACATCACTGCTCATATCCGTGCTGAGGATGCCAAGACAATAGTCGTCCGTCCAGCTGCCGCTTGCCGAATAAATCACATGAATACGATCCTCATGCAGTAAGACCTGCGGTCCTTCATTGATCGTTGGATTGCCAACCAGCTCCCAATCGTACGTTGGGCGTGAGATTTCAACAGGCTTTCCACTAATCGTGTACGGATTACTCATCGGTGCAATATAGAGATGTTGGCTTACATTGACAGCTCCCTCCCATCCCGACCAGATGAAATAGAGCGATCCATCCTTCTTCTGCAATGTAGTCCCGTCAATCGCCCAGCGGCCAGCTGTGTCCATCATCCCTTTATCAACGTAAGCACCTTGCGGATCATCCGTCACGGATTCAAGCACGAACATACGGTGATTCTCATTCTGGCCGTCATCTGCCGCGTAGTAGATGTACCATTTTCCAGCTATAAAATGTAGTTCAGGTGCCCAAATATTGGATGTATTCGGACCCGTTACTGGCGGGAACCAGACGTCCTTATATTCGGCTTCAGCCAACCCCGTTAGCGTCTTCGACTTCCAGACACGGATGGAATTTCCCGTTGTATGCGTATAGTAGTAGATACCGTCTCTGGTCGTAACCCAGGGATCTGCACCATTTTCAATAATTGGATTGGTAAATGTTTTAGCTTCTTTGGTCGATGAAGCTATGTTATTGGTTTCCTTCACTTGCGTCTCCACAGCTCCCTTCGTACATCCGGTTAACAGCACCAAACTTAAACAAATCACATTACATTTCCGTATGAATAAATTCACCTTTACCTATTCACCTCGCATCGCTTCACTACCTCTATTGCTTAACCCCAGTTGCCGTAATCGATTGAATAAACTGTCTTTGACCAATGAGGAAAATAATCAGTGTCGGAATTGTTGATAGCGTTGCAAGTGCCATTAATTTACCATACGATTGCGTGAAACTTCCTGTAGCCATAACCGCCACACCAGCTGTTAACGTTCGCATCTCAAGATCAGTCACCGTAAAGAATGGCCATACATAGTCATTAAATACACCCATAAATGTGAAAATAGCCAAAGTCGTAATGATAGAAACCGAAGATGGCATCAAAACTGACGTGAATACTTGCCATTTATTTGCTCCATCCATACGTGCAGCTTCGATAATTTCATTTGGGAATGATTGGAAAAATTGAATTAACATAAACACGCCAAGCGCCCCACCTGAGTATGGCAAAATAAGTACATAATACGTATTAATCAGATTGAGATTACTGAAATTCAAATATTGAGGTAAGAACGAGATAATGCCTGGCACCATCATTGAACCAACGAATAGGGCAAATAGTGTCCTTTTAAAAGGAATATCTAACTTCGCTAACGCATAAGCAGCCATTGCATCCAAGATAATCACTAGGAATGTCGCAGCAAAGCCTACGAAGAAGGAGTTAAACATCCAACGGAAAATCGGTACCTCCACAGCACCACCAACAAAAATGGTATGGAAATTGTCCCACGTGAATTCTTGAGGAAATAAATGAAATACCGGTGACATGACTTCTATATCGGTCTTGAAGGAATTGGAAAACATCCATAAGATCGGTAATATGAAAATGATGCCTAGTATGGATGCTAGCAGCACATAAAAAATTTTCAGTGATTTCAACGTCCTCTACTCCTTCCTGCTGGTGACTTTGAATTGAATAACAGACACAATCATGATCGTTAAACCCATCAGAATCGCCATGGCTGAAGCAGATCCGATTTCTCTAGCTGTATAGGCTGTTTGCAAAATCCCCATCAATAGTACCTTCGTTTCATCCCCTGCATTACTCATCAGATTCGGCTGGGCGAAGACGTTATACGAGGCAATCGTTGAGGTAATCAGAACAAAAATGAGTATAGGTCGAATGAACGGAAATGTAATACTCTTCAGTCGATCCCAACCATTTGCTCCATCAATTTTGGCTGCTTCATAGAGATCTGCGGGCACACCATTGAGGGCATTCACGAATATGATCATGTTAAATCCAATCGTCCACCATAGCGTTGCGATAACCAGTGCAAACCACACGAAAGGTGTATCTAACAGCCAAGGCACTGGATCAAACTCTCGAATGCCAACTTTTGCAAGGAGTAAATTAAAGAAACCGCCTGTGACGTCGAACATCCGCTTCCAAATCACGGCCATGACCGTTGCAGAAACCGCATAGGGAATGAAATAGATCGAACGAAACAGGGATCTCAATTTCTCTGGAAGTGCATTCAATAGTAAGGCAAACCCTAGTCCCACTATGACTAAAAACGGTACAGAAAACACAACGAATTTCAAAGTAGCCTTCATTCCGATGAAGAATAAATCATTTTCTTGAGTGCCATTCGTAAATATTTTCCGGTAATTGTCGAGCCCAACGAACGGATGCACTGGATCTAACAGATTGTATTGCTTCAAACTAATGATGAACCCATAGATTATGGGAATCAGCGTAAATGCCAAGAAAGCAATCAAATAAGGTAATATGAATAAGCTTGATGTCAGCTTTGATTTCCAATGTGATGGGGTAGGCAACGGATTTCCTCCTCTTCTTTAAAAGGGAAGACGGGTACTGGGTACCCGCCTCTCCATGATGGTGTGCTATGATTACTTCTTCATGGCTGCTGTTGATTTGGCTGCTGCATCATCTAGCGCAGCTTTTGGATCTTTTTTGCCTTGAAGAGCATTCGCGAGCTCGCTCCAAATACTGTCAGAAATCGGACCCCAATTTAAAACTTTTGGTGCAAATTTCACATAATCGAATTCCTTAGCTACTTCCGTTTGTTGTTGTGTCATCGCTTGGAAAGCTGCACTATCACGTACGACTTTGGAAGCTACTGCTTGACCGGACTCTGCCCAATCAATGGAGTTTGCATTCACATATTTCAAGAAATCGCCTACACCTGCAAGGACATTCGCATCAGTTGTTCCTTTTGGAATAACGAAGTTATGGGACCCGCCGAACACCGCTTGTTTCACAGTACCCAATTGTGGAACAGGTGCTACGCCATAATTAATTTTCGCTTTATCGAAGGCATCCTTCGACCATGGACCATTGAAGTGCATCGCGCTTTTTCCTTGTTGGAACAAGTTGAAATCACCATCTGCTGCTACAGTTGGAGGTGAAACCTTCATTGTTGTTAAACTTCTCATGAAGGTAACCGCTTCTACACCCGCTGGTGAGTTGTAGGCAATGTTGCCTTTATCGTCTAAGAAATCGCCGCCATTCTGGAACAATACCGTCGGGAACAAGAAATTCTGGATCCAGAAGGTTGGCATTGCAGCTCCCCATATCCCTTTGGAAGCATCGGTTAACTTAACTGCTGCATCAACGAACTCTTGACGATTCGTAGGCACTTTCGTAATTCCTGCAGCTTTGAACAAATCCTTGTTGTAATACATAACTAACGGATGGATATCAAGCGGAATGCTGTACCAGTTATTGTCCTTCGTCGAATATTCCACGGTTGCAGGAGGGAAGTTGCTTTTCTCAACGCCAACAGCTTTGGCAATAGCATCTAGCGGTTGCAACTGATCCTTTGCAATGTACGTAGGAGTTTGGTCAAGATGCATAATCGCAACATCTGGTACACCTTTTTTGGTAGCAATTGCCGTATCGAGCAGTTTATAGTAGTCACCATTCGGTTGAATGGTCATTTTCACTGTATATTTGTCTTGCGATTTATTATAGTTATCCACGATTTTCTTCATAAAAGGTCCGTCGTTGCCTGAGAAAGGATTCCAGAAGTTCACAGTTACTTTCTCACCGCTTTTTGCTGGCTCTGGTGATTTCGTCGCGGTCGCAGCCTGTGTTGCCGCAGAGGAAACCGCTGCTGGCGACGTTTCTGCTGTTTTCGAAGACGAACATCCTGCCAGTACCAAAGCCATCGACAAACCTGCTGCACCCATCATTTGTACATTTCTCATTTTTCTCATCGTCGTTAACTCCCTTCAATTTTAAACACACAATTTGTACTTGCTTATCCAGCTGAATTTGTGTCAAAATTGTAGTGAGCTGTGAATTTCGGGTAGAAATTCATTCTCACTACCGAGAGCGATTCTAAGGAGTTCCCACGCCAATGGACCTTAGATCGCTCTTTCCTTTGTTTTTCGATGATTCCATCCCCGTACTATTCCCGTTAAGTTTCTCCGCTTACCAATATGAATGCTGCGCCCCTCCTTCATTCCTTGTGTTAACCACAATTTAACTATACGGTTTTCCAGAAAACGTTACCATGACGATATTCATGAACCATTGGACATATTTTCAGATATGCTGCATGCCTTCCTCTCTTCATTTGCATCCTTTTATTGCACGCGAAATGGCATCCGTTATAAAATGGCTAATAACTAAGGATGACTATGGACTGCGGGAAGAGGAGTGTGCACCAATGGTTTTTATGAACAAATATGTCAGGAAACACTGGAAACTATTTCTAGTTGCTGTTTTTTTCGTCATGCTGGAAGCGCTTGCGGATTTACTGCAACCAACGATCATGTCCCGCATTTTAGATATTGGCGTTGCTGAGAAACGACTCGATTACGTGCTGCGTATGGGCGGTTTGATGCTTATCATCACGGCTTTCGGTGCGCTAGCGGCTTCTATTCGGAATATTGTCGCCAGTCATGTTTCGCAGAAATTCGGTACAGAACTTAGAGCCGATTTATTTGAAAAAATACAATCCCTCTCGTTCACCAATATTGAACGTTTCGAGCGCGCCTCGCTCATTACACGACTTACGAATGATGTCACTCAGGTACAGAATTTTGTGAACGGACTCATGCGTATCTTTGTTAAAGCACCTCTCTTATGTATTGGGAGTCTCATCATGGCAGTTAGACTTAACATGGATCTCGCCGTTGTGTTACTTATTGTAGTACCGATTGTGGGTGTGCTTGTGGCAATAAATTTAAAGGTCGGTTTTGCCAGGTATGTGAATGTGCAGAGGGCACTGGATAATGTCAACCGGGTCATTCGAGAGTATTTGTCCGGCATACGTGTTGTCAAAGCTTTTAATCGATATGATCATGAGGCCGAGAAGTTTGACAAAGCTAATACGGATTATCAGGACAAGTCCATCCAAGTAACACGATTGCTGGCGATCTTTAACCCCTCGATTCTACTTACTGTTAATTTCGGTATCGTCGCCGTCCTCTGGTTAGGCGCTTGGCGAGTTAATCAGCATGGGATGCAGGTTGGCCATATTGTAGCTTTCGTTAACTATATGACGCAGATATTGTTTGCCCTGCTGACGATTTCAATGGTATTCAATATGTTCGTTCGAGCCAAAGCTTCCGCTACACGGATCGGGGAAGTTTTCAGTGAGATCAATGAAATGACTTGGAACGATGCTTCCTCCTTACCAATTCAACGTCCTAGAGGCCGAATTGAATTCGCGGATGTGTCATTTGCATATGACGGTGGGGTTGGAAAACCGATTTTGAAAGATATTAACTTAACATGTCTTCCAGGAGAAACGGTTGGAATTATCGGCTCCACGGGGTCTGGCAAAAGCAGCCTTGTGAGTCTCATTCCCCGCTTCTATGATGCGATCTCTGGCTCGATCCTCGTGGATGGTGTGAATATACGCGAGTTGGATCCTTCCAAGCTGCGTGATCGCATAGCCATCGTGCCTCAGAACACGATTCTGTTCAGTGGAACGATTGCCGAGAATTTGCGCTGGGGTCATGAGCAGGCAACACGTGAAGAAATTGAGCAAGCCGCGATCATGGCTGAAGCCCATGGTTTCGTAAATGCATTCCCTGAAAGCTATGAAACGAAGCTGGGGCAAAGGGGCGTGAACCTGTCCGGCGGACAGAAACAACGGCTATCCATCGCACGCGCGCTCATTCGAAAACCCGACATTCTCATTCTCGACGATTGTACGAGCGCCTTAGACACGGCAACGGAGACGAAAATCAAACAATCACTCAAGGCATTTGCCTCTGGTGTCACTTGCCTCATCATTGCACAGCGGATTACCTCGGTCATGGATGCGGACAAAATCGTCGTCATGGACGATGGTGAAGTCGTTGGCGTCGGCACTCATAAGGAGTTATTGACGAGTTGCCCTATTTATATGGAAATTTGTCAATCCCAATTCGGAAAGGAGATCCCACATCATGTCAAATCCGAATGAAAGTTCTCGACAACAAGCGCCTGACGTTCCAATGATTACTGGACCCATAGCACGCGGCGGTGCACGTGGTCCTAAGGTGAAGCCCAAAGATTTTAGAAATACCTTGCGTCGTCTCTGGTCCTATATGGGAACAGAACGCAAGTGGTTGACCATCGTCTTTCTGTTTATACTTGCAGACGCTGCCTTAACTTTAGTTGGCCCTTATCTAATAGGAGTCGCTGTTGATGCCATGGCTGGCGGCCAAGTTGATTATAGCGTACTCGATGTGGTATTGATTGTGCTGTTAGCTGCTTATATTGCTGATGGTGGACTTACCTTTATGCAGAGTTGGGTCATGGCTGGACTTGCACAACGCGTCGTGCGGAGACTGCGCCAAACGATGTTTGCGAAGCTGCAAAAGCTGCCGCTTGCTTATTTCGACGGTCGCACCCATGGTGATGTGATGAGCCGACTATCCAACGATATTGATAATGTGAGCAACTCCATCTCGCAAGCAACAACTCAGTTGATGACGGGATCGATCGCTATCGTCGGATCTTTCATCATGATGCTCATTTTGAGTCCCACCTTAACGTTAGCTACGCTCATTACGGTTCCGCTTGTGTTTATGCTAGCCAAAACAATTACCAAACGTACCAGCGTGCTTTTCAAAGAGCAACAGGCACAGCTTGGTAAATTAAATGGACATATTGAAGAAACGATTTCTGGCCTACTCGTTGTTAAGGCTTTTAATCGTGAGCACAAAGCGATCCAAGAGTTTAATACGGTCAACGGTCGATTGTATGAGGTTGGGTTAAAAGCACAAATTTGGTCCGGTTTTCTGATGCCAATCCTTGGTGTTATCAACAATATCGGCTTCTCTTCCGTTGCCATTGTCGGTGGTATTTTGGCCGTGAAAGGTCATATTACCGTTGGTGTCATTGCGAGCTTCCTAAGCTATTCACGTCAATTCGTGAGACCACTGAATGAGATTGCGAATACCTATAATGTGCTGCAATCAGGTGTAGCAGGAGCAGAGCGTGCTTTTGAAGTGTTGGATGAAGCGGAAGAAACCGAGGATGAACCAGGCGCGGTTGATCTGCTTAAACCGATCGGACACGTTACTTTCCAACATGTAACTTTCGGCTACCAGAAAGATAGACCGATAATCCAAGATATTAGTTTCGAGACTGCTGCGGGCAGCAGCTTAGCGCTCGTCGGCCCAACAGGTGCTGGCAAAACGACGATTGTAAATCTCGTAACACGATTCTATGATGCGACAAGCGGTACCATCTTAATCGATGGACGAGATATCAAGACGTATACCCGCAGTTCGCTTCGCCGAAGTTTCGGCATCGTGCTGCAGGACACCTATTTATTCTCCGGTTCGATTAAGGATAACATCAAATACGGTAACCCAGATGCAACTGACAGCGATGTGATCGCAGCGGCTAAACTTGCTAATGCTGACACCTTCATCAGTCGACTGCCACAGCGTTACGATACGCTGCTCTCGGAGAACGGTGGTAATTTAAGTCAAGGCCAACGACAGTTGCTTGCAATCGCTCGTGTTATTTTAGCCGACCCTTCTATTCTCATCCTCGATGAGGCAACGAGCAGCATTGATACACGGACCGAACTTCATATTCAGGAGGCGCTGCTCTCCATCATGAAGGGCCGTACTAGCTTCATCATTGCTCACCGTTTGAATACGATTCGAAATGCAGATACAATCATGGTTATTGATCAAGGGAAAATCGCCGAACAGGGTAATCACAATGCATTAATGAGTCAAAAAGGAACCTATTCTCGTATGTTTTCTAATCAGTTCGTGCAAGCTAGTCATACGTCCGAATAATAACGACAAAAGAGGCTGTCTCAAAAGTCTATGTAGACTTATTGAAACGCCTCTTTTTCGTATTGACCCCTAAATTAGAAAACGACTTCCATAATTTAACTGGATTTTCTCCATATTAGCTGTAGTTTTTACATCTAAATGAGATGCGGCAGTGCGACAACTTCTTGTTGACTGGATCATAATGATTGAAATCATTGCCTTACTCCTTCTCATTCAATCTCCTCACCATCAAATCCTCATCATAATACTGGCCATTGTATTTCAATGCGTTGCGCTCAACGCCATAAACGATAAATCCTAGTGATTCATACAGCTTCTTCGCCGCTTCATTCGTAGACATGACAGCTAGATTCATTTGCTCAACACCGTCGATTTCAGCAACTTTCCGAATAAGTTCACTCAGTAGTTTTTTCCCTAACCCTTGACCACGCCCACCCTGAGCCACATACATGGCATAAACATTGCCTTTATGAGCTGTCTTCAGACTACTCTCCCTTACAAAAGAGACCGATCCGATTAGCGCACCACTTTCATCCACTGCGCCAAGTACAAACGTATCCTTCTTGGGTTTAATACGCTCAGCTACCATCTCCAACGTAAAATGAACTTCCCGCTCATACGTTGATCCAAATGCTTCTGGATTATTCTGCAGCGCACTTAATCTTAATTCTTGATAGATCTTTGCATCTTGTTCATCCAGAACGCGAATATTCAACGGCTTCTCCTCCAGTTAAGGTCATGTTATTCTGTAAAATGCCAGCGTACTCCCGCGGGATCGTTTAGATAAATGGCCTCTTGATTACATTTCTCATTCGCTGTCCACGCTATGACTTCCTGCATGACACATCCAACCGCCGAATAGTCCTGTCACAAAGAATTTCGTAATATGCGTAAAGCCGGAATCTTGCAGTAACTCCTCGATTTGCTCCTCAGGCATGAAGGATATTTTCATAATCCCCGTTTTTACCATCTCATTGACCGTGGTAGGCGATTTCCCCGCATCCAACCAGAAGCTTCTCCAAACATGCAATCTGTCCTTTAGTTCGGAACCATCACGATCCCCGTACGCAGTAACAAGTACAAATGGAGCTCCTGGTTTCAACCGCGAATGAATTCCTTTGAGCAGTTCCCTCTTTTCTTGTACTTTGTCGATAAAATGCAGAACCAAAATACAGCTTGCGACATCGAATACCGCGTCAACTTCTGGCACATCATGAATCGTTCCATGAATGAGATTCACCCGACTAGACAATCCCAGTTGATTAGTTTTAAACTTTGCAATCTTCAGCATGTCTTCTGAAATATCCACGCCTGTGAAGGTCCATGCAGGATTAGTTGGTCCCCATGCGGTGAGTTCATTCCCCCCACCTGCTCCGATGACCAACACCGAACCCACTTCACCATTTAGTTCAGCTCGAAAATAAGACTGTACCATCCCAAATAACGCGTCATACGAGGGTATCGAGATTCGTGCGTTGGTTTCATAATGATGAGCCATTTCTGAGTTATGAGTTAAGTTATCGTTCATATAAGACATTCTCCCTTCTTGCTATTCCTATTTACTGCTTACTCGCCTTCTCCCAATTCTCCATGAGCAATTCACTGTTTATTGCGATACCTGCTAATGCGCCTAACGAGGCAGCCATAATCAGTTGTTGCATCTCTGATGCCGCATCTCCAGCACTATAGATTCCAGGAACATTCGTCTTACCTAGATTGTCAACCACTACGGTCCCTAACTCTGTCATCGCACAACCGATACTTTGCGGCAACTCGGATCCAATTACAAGTTTCGGGCCAAAGAAAATACCTGTACAAGGAAGCTGTGTTCCATCCTCTAGCTCGACATGTTGAACTTGGCCTTCCTTCGAAACTATCGTACGAATGGGTACATCGTAGAGCGGTACGTTGTGTTGTTGGAGTTCCTCTCGTTCAGCATCTGACAAGCCGTGAGGACCATTCGTGCAGATGGTGAACCGACTCGTCCAACCTGAGATTACTTTCGCGAAGTGAAACGCCTTTGCTCCATTCACAATGACGACGAGAGATTGATCCCTCAGCTCCCAACCATCACAATACGGACACACGAATGCACTCTTGCCGTATACCTCGGCCAAACCGTTAATATCCAAGGGAGCGTCTTTTTTCCCTACTGCAAAAAGCACCTTCTTGCCTTGGAACCTCAATCCCTGAGCCGTCGTAATTAGAAAATCCCCATCGCTTCCCGTTAGGGATACTGCTGTATCGGACGCGAAATCAACAGATGGATACGCGCGAATCTGTTCGATTGCAATCCGCCGAAACTCGCTTGGTTTGATCCCGTCCCGTGTAAGGAAACCATGCGATTCACGAGTAACCTGATTGCGAGGTTGCCCCTCATCAATAAGCATCACATTCTTTCTTGCTCGCCCCAGTACCAATGCTGCATTAAGACCTGCAGGACCTCCACCAATAATCACACAATCATAGTTCATCGTCATTTTCATATTAAATTCCTCTCCCTTATTCATATTAGAGACTTAATAGACTCTTAATATCCATAATAGACCTTAAAAAAAGGACGGATCCTACTCCGTCTCCCCGGGCTTAACTAAATCCGCAATTTTCTTATTTCCCAAATATTGTTCCAACTGGCGTTCCGCATCCATCACGACTTGTTGAATCTGACATTCACTCCCATGATTAAAGCTGCATTCGAATAGCGAAGCGATTCCTTCAATGGCACGAATGATATCAAGAAAGGAGATATCTCCGTAATTAGGTTTGACGCGATAGCCACCGTTAGCTCCAGGTGAAGACTGGATCAATCCGGCTTTGACAAGCTTCGTCATCAATTTAGATAAATATGTCTGTGAAACGCTAAGCTTCTCAGCAAGCACTTGCACGCCAACAGGCTTATCAGGTCCGGAGTGTACCAGATAGAGCATCGCATGAAGGGCATAATCGGTCGCTTGTGAGTATTTCATTATCACACCTCAATCAATCAAAGACTTTATGAGTCTATAATAGCGCTAATTCAAACGAGTAGCAAGTTTTTTTAGAAAGAATTGATTTATTAAACCTCTATCACAAAAAAATAAACGGAACTTCCTTTCCGCCAATTTGCGGAAACCCCGTATATGTACACGCCTTTCTCTTTAGGTACCGTCAACATTTGATTCTTAAGTTGTACAGTTTCAGGGGACATATTGTCATTTGTCCATAACTGAACACCTAATGAATTTTGCTTCGGCTTAACTCTAAATTTAATTGTTATTTGGGATTCTGGCGAGACCACAACGGGGTGCAACCCCGCATAATGAATAAGTTCTCGGGGAGCAACCATATCCGCGCACTCACCCCTAAGGAAACCAGACCAACAATAAGAACCTTGTGCGAAAGCAATTTTCTTATCGCCAGCCATAATTGTCGGTTTAGGTGGCTCGGACCTAAAGAGATCCGAAATAAAATAAACCCCAATGACTAACAAAGCTGCTACGAAAAAAATGGTTAATCGTTTCTTCACAACATCCCTCCAAACGATCTTCCTTATTTTCCTCTCAATTGCGCTACCGCAAAGTTGTAAAAGGCTAAAGCATCTTCACTGCTTGTAAACCCCGCTTGTGCTAATTTATCGCTGCCTCCGCCTTTGCCGTTGTAGTTTCCTAGATGAGCTTTGAAGAAGGCACCGCAAGCTTGTGCATACTGGCCACTGTGTGCAAATACGACTTTATTCTCAGAAGTACTGAGGAACAAGATTGGCAAATCTGTCTTTGAAGCAACCTTCGTTGATAAATTCTGCATGTCCTTTAATGATGTATCGTCGAACTGTTGTGCGATGACTTCCTGACTCCCTACCAACATATCCTGCGCCAAGTATTCATCCAGTTTCTCTTTCAGCCCGGCTAACTCAGTTTGAACAAGCTTGTGCTCATGTTCCCACTTCGTAATACGATCCATGATTTCATCTCTACCCGTATTGAATTTACCAGACACTGCCCCCAGAATTCTTACATTCTCGTTAAATTCAGCTAACGCACGAAAGCCACAAAGGAAATAAATCCGGATGTTACCCTTTTGCTTCTCTGTTTTCAAAAGCTTAATCATCCCGATTTCGCCTGTTGACGAAACGTGCGTACCTCCGCATGCGTTATACTCCACGCCACTGATCTCAACAATGCGAATGTCCTTCGTCACCTTAGGTTGTTTGACAAGCGGCAACAGGGCTAACTCTTCAGGTGTAACGAAATAGCTGCTGATCGACCGGTTCTCATAAATCTTACGATTCACCTCAATCTCAATCGCTGCCAATTTACTTGGTTCAAGATCTTGTGTCTCGACATCGATTGTGCAGTAGTCCGTGCCGAGATGAAAACTCACCGTATTAGCCCCAAACAGATCTCGGCATACGGCCGAAAGTAAATGTTGCCCGCTATGCTGCTGCATATGATCGAATCGAAGTTGCCAGTCCAGCTTACAATTTACTTGCGTATCTTCAGGCATCCGAGCTAGCTTATGTAGAACTTCGTCCTCCTCCAGTAGCACATCCAGGACAGGAATACCATTGATGTTCCCAGCATCACAAGGCTGTCCACCACCATGCGGGTAAAACGCAGTCTTCTCCAAGAGAACATACTGGCCATCTTCGCGTTCCATTTTTTGAATGATCGTCGTTTGCCATTCCTGTTGATAGGCATTTTTATAGTAAAGCTTATTCGTCATGATGTTCGTTTCCTCTCTGTTTGTGAAGGTCTACGGATAAATCTTCTCCCCATTTTCCAGCATCCCAATAAACTCTTGGATCCGCTTTACACGGGTTTCTTGCTTCTTAGCTGTATGAATTCGGAACGTAATGGCATATTTATTTTGTCGATCCAGCGTCTCATAGAATGCTTTGGCTGCGCTATTTCTCTCCAGTTCCAACGCAAAATCCTCTGGAATGGATGCATTGCTTTGCGATTCATACGCTTTCTCCCACTGCCCATTCTTCTTCGCAGACTCTATCGCCTTCAAGCCAGAGGGCTTCATTCGTCCATTGGCAATCAGCGTCTCAGCCTTGTCTTTATTGACTTTGGACCAAATACTTCGAGCACCGCGCGGTGTAAATCGTTGCAGCCAAGACTGCTCGTCCGCCTTTTCTTTCTGGCTGTCTATCCACCCATAACACAACGCGCTCTCGAGAGCCTGATCGTAAGAAACTGTTTGGATGCGAGCACCTTTCTTTGCGATTTGCAATCGGATGCCTGGTGATGTGTTATGATTGATCGCAAGCCACTGTTCAAAAGCAAGTTGATCTTGGAAGTGCAGCTGCGGTAATTCGTTTTTCATATTCATATGTTTCGCCTCCCTAGTTGTTCACACATGATATCGTCCACAAGGATTGTATCGACTCTTTCCAAGTCGCATTAAACTAATTTTTTCTTTTCATCAAAACGCCATACAAATAAACGCCAATAAAATAAATCGGAAAAAGAATAAGCCCCAATCCCGTCATCGCTAAAATTAGATACATGTTATTCTCTTCGTCTACATCGTTATAATTGATATAACCATAGAATATCCAAATCAGCCAAGTGGTCACCAACACATAACCAAATCTATACGCTTTCATTATACATTCATCTCGTCCTCTTCACCTAGAAATCCCAAGATTTCAAGGGCCATTCTCAGAATTCCACGATTATTCTCATAGCCATTCAAATTGTGTTCGGCCCATACATCCGCCGCGCCATGCCATTTGACTCCCCGAATTTCCTCCGTTTGAGCTTTGAGCTCGCCACTGAGGGCTTCGACTAAATAATAATGAGTTTCCTTCTCGACTTGTCCATGTTCCGTGTGCTCGAACTGATAATAATTGATGATAAGCGGCTGTATGATCTTGCCATCAATATTGGTTTCTTCTTTTATTTCTCGAAGCGCCGCTTGCTCGATCGTTTCCCCAGCCTCCATACGACCTTTCGCAAAAGCCAGTTTCCGATAACGATCTTCGATGAGTAATATTTGAAAATCATCGCCAATTTGTCGGTAAACGACACCGCCTGCTGAGATTTCTTTCTTCATAGGTTCAATTACCTCCAATCGAACGAAGCTTATCTCTTCCATTTTACAAATAGTACCAACAAAAAAGCAACCAAAGCGATTCGCTTTAGTTGCTCGGAGTCCATTATTTCGTTTCTTGCAGCCATAAAATGCTCGTTACACCGCGCGGGTAATACTTACTACCCGTAATTTCACCGGAGATAATTTGATCACTCCAGCTCCAAATGGATAAAGTTGGGTGTGTTAGCCAAGCAACATGGGCTGCATCCGCAGCTGCTCCCGTTTCATCCCAAGGTAGATCTAGGATTTCGCGTGCGACGAATTGGCACAAATAAATTTTACTTAACCAGGAGTTATTGCTCGTCGAGGAAAGTTTCCAACCGCCATCAGTGAATAGGCAAGTACCTTCAACAAGGACAACATCCAGATGTTTTTTCAACGCTTCGATATAAAAACCATACCGACCATTGGCATCTAAGGCAGATTTATTGCCCGTGAAGTAAGGGAAAACTAAGCCTTCAATCGCTGGAATGATTTTGGAATCATTGCCTTCACCGACTACAGCTGGAATATAACCATCTGCAGTAACGAATGACGTTACCGTTTGTGCACATTTAAGAGCTTGTTCACTTGCGATCAAAGCTAGATCTTCTCTGCCGTTTTGAGCAAAAATCGTTTCCATCGCCACGTAAGCCGCCCAACATTTGCCCGCCATATAAATATTATTACGGGATTGTCCTAGCGAGACATCTAAACTGTCATACGTGGTGATTTCTGCTCCGCCCATCGTGCGCGTGCTGTCTAAAGACATAATCCCATTGCGCAGTTCTGGGTTCGGATGATCGCGATGGAGCATACTCGTTAAACATTTTTCGAAAATCGTAAGATTCGCTTGCAGCCACGCTTGATCGTCGGTATGCGCTGCATACGTTGCTCCACATAACGTCCAATTCACTAATTGCTCATGTGTCATATGGGAAAAACAGTCGTCCAAACCATATAGTTCATAAGCCGAGTACCCTGCGCGAGAAAGTGTATTAGCCACGCCCATATCATGCGTAAACGAAATGCCACCGGGGTATTCCGTAGGATCGCCTGGGAAACTAACCCTGTCTTCGTAACTATACCGTTTCACGAACATATCAAGTTCATTACGAACCGTCCAAGGATTGACCGCTAGCTCATAGAACAACTGATCGACTGTCAAATCGAACGTGTTCATCATTCGGTATTCGCCTTCATTTACGATCCAGAATGGTTCATCATCCATATCTAGAAGCTGCGTGTTCCCATTATAGCTGCGTATCGCATGAGCCAGCATGAACTTTTGATCAGCCGATAAGCGAGAATTTGCGATGTTAGCGTCTGAGCTTTGAGCTAGTGCTGTTAACTTATCGAAATTACCTAACGCGTAATCAGCAACGGCTTCAATATTCTTAAATAAACGTGCGTACGTATAGGATGCATCACGACCCGCAGTAACAATGCCTCCGCGATGGAAACAAATTGCGAATGCATAGGTGCGTTTCTCACCAGCAGGTGTATCAGCGTATAAAGCTCCAACCGTGCCGAGGCCGAAGGTCAAATTTCCTACAATTTCCATTTTCAAAATATCTTCGATACTAAAGTAGAGACCTGAACGTACTTCAGGATCCTTCGAAACAATCGCCGTAATTCGGCCTTGACCTATTCCCGCGGCGCCCTCCATTGTATCATCCAACCTGCGCATTGCACTGTATGGATCTGTTCCCTGATACCCGAAGAACACTCTTCTAGAAGCCGTTCCTTTGGTATTATCGACAGTTATTTTGGCAAGAACGGCTGGGACGAGTGCTAAACGTAACTCCTCTTCACTTGCTGTAGTTGGATCAGGTACAGACTGTGCGGGAGAAATAAGACTGAATGTCAAATCGCCGGCTTTCCACGTATCTGTGCTGACATTGAATTCTCGTTGAATCTCCTCTTGTGCAAAAGGGAATACCGTTTTCTTTTTATTCGGCTTTGGATCCGGATTCTCGATATCATAACGGAGGCTTTCGTCCTCGCTAACATACTCGAAGAAAGGCAATGCGTCATAAGTGCCGCCTTGGATTTTTTCTAGCCCAATATATATATTTTGCTTTGGCGGACGCGCTTGTTCGAGATCAAAGCCTCCACTTTTGCCTGGAAATCCAAGAGTAAAGCTTGCAAATGCGCCTATAGGCGAATGGTGTGCGTTGAAAAATTGATTCTTCATATCAGGATGATGCTCCTCTCTGTTATTTGCCCTTATTATACAACGATCAAAACCCAGAACCCATGGGCAATATGATCTTTCATTTGGACAAAAGAAACATTTGATTCCAAGCTATTTTAGTGAGATAGTTATCGTAACAAACCGATCATAATCTTTCCTAAAGGAGTCTCTATATATGAAAGAATTTCAACAAGAATCCTTACCCACGGGTCTCGATAATGTCGTTTATGGCAGTATGCTGCCTGATGTACAGGCATCTTTCCGGATCTTTGCCGCGCATGTTCGCAAGGTTAACGCGCAGTGGTCATTTCCCGAGCATCAACATCCGATGTTTGAGCTTAATCTTGTCTTAGAGGGTTCACAACGGATGCGAGTTGGCGACAAGCATTTTGTTCAAGAGCAAGGGGATTTAGTATGGATACTGCCAAATGAAGTGCATGCAAGCTTAGGTGCTGTCGATGATACCATGATGGAGTATGTGTGTGTGCATGTGGAGGTTACTGATCCTTGGTTTCGTCAGCAATTAAGTCAAATTGGGCAAATCGTTCACCCTTCCGGCAGCAAATTGGAGAGTTTACTCCGTCCTATACTTATGGATCTCGCGCAAATAGCCAGAGAAAATACCTCCAGCGGATTGAGTCTGAAGTTGCAGACGATGCATGCTTCATTCCGAATTTTCACCGCGTTAAGCGAAGTATTACTCGAGGAAACAGTGGTTTCTCCTCACCAAATAAGCGATTCTGGCTTAGCTGCACAGCTTGCAGGTCTTATAGAAGAGCAAGCATCTACGCTGTTACAAGGGCAGGAACCTTTCCGAATCACATCCATGGCCAAGGAGCTCGGTTATAGTCCTGCACATTGTAATCGTGTTTTTCACAAAGCTTATGGAGTGTCCCCTCGGCATTACTTGAGCACGATCAAGCTGCGTCAAGCTAAGCTCATGCTCATAGACCCAACGCTTTCTATCGAACATATCGCCGAGCAACTGGGGTACAAGGATTTGTCGCAATTCAGCAAACAATTCAAACGGTGGACGAATTTATCTCCCACTGCCTACAGACATCTATCTTGGTGAGAATAGGTTGGATATTTCTGATGAAACGCTAAGCATTATGGTGTCGCGTCTTCTATACTCATAGATATTTCTAAAGAGTTATGAGATAAGGAGCACTGGATATGCAATTAAACGGATATAAATCCTTGTGGGAATGGAACGGTAGTTGGGAGGGGAAATTGGAGCAAATCGCAGCGGCCGGTTATTACGGCGTCGAGTACATACCTCCTGCTAATGCTAAGGATGATACGCAGTTTCGACAAAATTTGGATGACATGAACTTGTCATTCATCGCACAAGTGGTGACGCGTAGCCCGAATCACATACAATCCTTCCGTGAGCAGGTCCTGCGCGCAGCTGAGCTGCGACCTGATTTGATTAATTCGCACAGCGCTGCAGATCGCATGTCTGCCGATGAGCAGCTGCGCTTATTTGAAGCGGCGCTGCGTGTCGAGCAAGAGATCGGGATTCCGATCGCGCAAGAGACGCATCGCGGGAGAGCTTTTTTCACGCCGTGGCATACGGCGGTCGTGTTGCGGCAGCTGCCGGCGCTTACGATTGGCGCAGACTTCAGCCATTGGTGCGCAGCCTGCGAGAGCATGCCGAGTCCGCAGGACGAAGACGTCCAGCTGAGCATAGCACGCGCCATTCACATCCACGGGCGCGTCGGCTACCCGGAAGGTCCGCAGGTGTCGGACCCGCGGGCACCAGAATTCGCCGTGCATGTGGAAACATTCATCGGCTTATGGTTGTCGATCTGCCAGCACCGATTCAATGCCGGCGCTGATACGATGACGTTCAACGCCTGAGTTCGGACCGCCGCCGTATATGCAGGTCTTACCCTACACGCAGCAAGCGGTCGTGGACTTGTGGGATGTGAATCTGTGGATGTTCCGAACGTTTAAGGCGCGATTTGAAGAGACGTATAATTGAAAAAACGGAAGTCAATGACGAAGAGACTCGTCATTGGCTTCCGTTTTCGGTTTATTTGTACATCAACTGATTGATTGCAGCTATTTCGTTTGGAGCTTCACACTTATTTTCTTCGCTTCATCTGTTGCAAGTTGAATCGAGTAGCTCCCCTTCACACCGTCAAACTCGATGAGTCCAGTACTCGATGGAGATATTACTTTCTCCCATTGTACGAGATTCGATTTCATTACTCGAAGGGTTACAGTCCCGGTTTCAACCGTTGATTCGTATGGAATACCGATTTCCCCATCGGTTTTAATATTAAAATCATGAACCACATACGTTCCTTTTAGCGTGCCAATAGTAAGTTTAATGTTGCCATTCACATTTGATTTACTAGTAAAAGTCGACACATTATGGCTAGTAGCTACCATATCTCCGCCGAATGCTACAATAAGCTTTATCGTTATCATAGCAATAATGAAGATCGCAAAACTAAGAATGAGTCGCTTTAATCTTTTGTTGCTCACTTGGTTGATCTCCTCTATCTTTTAAAATACTTTGCGAGATTTTACTTGAGTTTTAAGAGAATACTGGTTTTAGTATTACTAACACCTATGTCCGATAGGCCATTTATATGGCTTTGCCTCGACATATAACCAGTATACATAGCAATCCCTATATCATATCATATGATTTAATCATTAGTTCATTTTGCGAAATTTCTTTCCTCCTATTGATTTCAGCGATGAACACATCGAAATCTAACTCGGAAGGGTTAGCCCTCAGGGTTGAACAATAGGCATCAAAGCATAAAGATCCTGAGATAACTATATCATCCAAGTACAGATACCCTGTTTGATTAAGTAATTTTTCAACAATTAGATAATAATAGCTAGCTCATTAGCATGCTTACCATTCCATTTGAAATAAATAAACTCATTTCGAGTTGAGTTATATGTTTCTATAAATTCATTCGGATTCATGATTTCGATCCTTTACTTATGTTTTAGGGAACATGTCTTCAGTTATTCGATTTATATTTGACTGTTTCTGATCGTAAGGGAACCAGGAGACACTATTTCCAGCAGACCGTGCGAAAATCGTATTTAAAGGGAACGTCAGTACGCTATTTACTCCATAATCGCCAAAAAACCACGAAAACAGACAAATAGCGTACTCACGTTCCGTTAGTTGTAAAAAACAGCCTATTTCTTAGAAATAGCGTACCTAGGTTCCCTTACGTTTTCACATCGGCTTCCCCATGTTAGGCAATCAGTTATCTTCGTAAATCCTAGCAACCAGATCATCTATCGTTCCGATGATTGGATTCACTTCTGGCAGCTGATAAAACGTACACGTTTTTTGTATATCATTAATCTCATCGTGGTGCGTAGAATGGATATAAATTGACTTTCCTGCTCCTATAGCAAGTCCCAGCTCCACATGACTCCCCTTCCCCGCAGGCAACATCATGATGAATTTATCTGCACACAACACGGCTTCCCTCTCTTGCGCACCGATCACCGTAAGTTCTTGAAGTGAATCGATACCTGTATGCATCGTCCAATCGTAAGTTTGCATATACCCTCTCGACTTCAATTGCTGAGCAACTTCTCGAACATTGTCGAGGTTTCTGAAACTAGAAGCGATATAGAATCTCAATTGGCATCCCCCCTTTGCCCCTCACTTCTTCTCATTTATATCTTCTTTCCATGTTTTTCTGCCAAAATCTTCAACTGCTCATTCCGATAATTTAGAAATCGCGTCATATATCTTCTTAATACAACCCGCTCCACGGCCCATCCGATCCAGCCTAGCGGGGCCTCAAAACTTAATGTATCTTTCATTAATGTTCTGCCACCTAAATCAATGAATTCGTGTTCATGTCACATACTTTTGAACGTCCCCCGCAACATTTCATCAACAAAGTGGTAAGGTCGAACATAATTTGATATGAGTGACGTGTGTTTTTGCCTAATTAAGAAATGTCTCGCTTCAAAAGTAACCGTATCCCCACCACGAACCATGCCTGATGTTGTTCCAGCTATCGCTCGCTCTTTGGTATGTGGCCAAACAGTTTGCGTATGTATATCAATATCTGATGCCATGTCGAAACAAACATCTATAGTAGCTTCAATCTCAATTTGTGTAAGTATCTTAATCACTGGATGCACCTCAATAGTCATTAATATCCCATTAAATTTTTAATTGACGAAGGTAGCTCTTACTCTCTTCGATTTCATAAAATATAAGATCCATGCCATACTAAACAATCCTATTAAGATGGATACATAAAACGAGTTCGGTATTACATGATAACGAATAATTACGCCTCCGAGAGACAACGCTCTTATTAAAATACAAAAAAGTTCAAACCCAATTATAATCTTGTAAGTATAACTCTGCTTAGTCATAAATAAATAAAGAATCAAAACTGAAAGGAGTAATTTTATTATTGTTCCAATATCTATGATGAAAAGGATCCCATTCCTTTCTTGAAAATCTCGAATAAATTGGCTAAATCCGTTAATCGTTCCCATCCCATATAAAGCCGCGCTAATTAGTAGTGTTACTACATAAATAAGCAGCCATCCTCCGACTGGTTTGGAGTAATTTTCTTCGGTTATCATCATGCTTTCATCTCCATCATCCATGTAAATTTAATATTACAATCTTACAGATCCAATATTTATTATACTATCACATACAAATAGTAGGTGGATTTTAAATTACAAAAAAAGACAGCCTCCCAAAAGAGACTGCCATTATCCATGTTTACACTTAGTTACTAATAAACTCCTGCACCCACTCACCATTATAATAGGCAACACCGATTTGGGTGAAGTTCGGGCTTAGGATGTTTTGACGGTGACCTGAACTGTTCATCCAAGCGGTCATGACCGCTTGTGGAGTTTGTTGTCCTTTGGCGATGTTTTCACCTGCGAAGGAATAATGAATGCCATATGCGCTCATCATATCAAAAGGTGATCCGTACGTTGGTGACGTATGATCGAAATATCCGTTATTGTACATATCTTTGGCTTTATCCAGCGCCATCGTGGTAAGTGCGTTATTGCCCATCAAAGGCTTCAATCCAGCCTTGGATCTTTCTTCGTTTACCAATGTAACCACTTGGCTTGCAAAAGAGGACTGCGCCGGTGCTGGCGTAACCTGTGGTTTCGTCACAACGGTTGTATCCGTGCTTCCAGGAATAGTAAGCTTCATCCCCGACCAAATCACGTTGGGATTGGCTACTTGTGGATTCGCTTGAATCAGTGAAGTAAGGCTGACGCCATATTTCTTAGAAATTAACCACATGGTATCGTTCCCCGCTACTGTATGCGTTCCTGTAGCAGCAAACGCTGCGTTTGCCCCCATAAGAACACTCAAACCTAAGGCACCTGAGACAACTAGCTTTTTGTAACGCTTCAAATCAAACCTCTCCTTTTTGCGGCCTGCGAGGTTAGCTGTCGGATTCGGATCAAAGAGTAATCACCCGGTCGCACTACGCGACTTCACCCCAAAGATTGGTTCCCCCGTGCTTCAAAAAAGCTTCGGCCTTCTAAGTTTTGGATCCAGCTTGGATCTCAACGATTGTAACATGGGAAATCAGCGAGATCATGACTCAAAATTTACCAATTGGATCACCAATTGGATATCCCGCCCTTAAAACATACAACTTTTCCCATCATCTTGCGTCTAATCAGTAGCAATACTAACTTAGAAAAGGGTGATGGATTTGAAGAAATTTCCCAAACAATACTCGTTGGTCATACTCGGATTGTTATGCTCGTTGTTACCGTTACTTCCTACGCAAGCTTCAGCAAGCGCAACAGTGAAAGCATCTCTGCCTTATTTTTCAATTCAAATGAATGGTCAGAACATGGATATCGCCCACAGTAAATACCCATTTCTTGTGTATAAAGACATCACTTACTTGCCCATGACGTGGACTAATTTCCAAACGCTTGGTATTGAATACAACTGGAGCGATACCGATGGATTGCAGATTTGGTCAAATCGCAACTTCCCTCCGTCCATTCATCAAACAGTGCTCGAACAAGATCTAACAACCAAGCGCAATGCAAACAGTTACGCTGTCCAAGTTGCGGATGTGTCAATCACAATGAATCAGATCGAAATCAATAATCGAACAGAGCCCTACCCTTTTCTAACTTATCAAGATGTAACTTACATGCCGCTGACTTGGCGATTTGTCCATGATCTTCTAAAGATCGACATCCAATGGAGTGATAAGGACGGACTTTCGCTAGTAGGTGGTCAAAATGCCATCTATTCCATCATCGGTGACGATGAACGTTCGTTATATTTCTACTCCCTGCTTAACGCGGACCCAGCCAAATCAATGCTGAAGATGGATAAAAGCGACTATCAACTACAATGGAAAAACTATAAAGAACAAGAACAATTCATCAAAGGCCTATCCACCACACCACATCCATTAGCTGGTCAACCCGTAGAGTTAGTGCGTAAAGATCGTGATTTATACTATGGTGAGTTAAAAGTATACACATTAACAGACGCCGATGTATGGGAAGCGGCTGACTGGGGAGCCCCTGTCCATACGTACAAGGCATTCGCTGCAGGCGATCAGCGGGTTATCTTATCCATTAATTTGACCTTGCCTCTTGCTGTTATTGGTCCAAATTATGGCTCGACGTATACCTTTCTTATTCAAAATGGGCATGTGACACGACTCGAGGATTTCAATCAAAAGATTGATCGCGTCATCCCCAATCCTGACGGTACAGTATGGATCGCCTCTGACAGATTGCCTAGTCGAAATAACTATATAGGGGGAAGTGCCCGCGTTGGCTTACTAGATCAAGAGGGTACTCTTCACATGGTCAATGGACTACTTCATGAATCGGATGTCATAGCATTAGGAATAACGAATCTTTCTTTGCCCAATCCAGCATCTCAGGATGGTAGTCTATATATCGTACTGAATGGCATTTCAAATACAGACTATACTCCGCAAGATACAGCTGGGCTCTATACGCTGAATACGAAGTTAGAAACGAAACGATTATCCGACTATGTTTTTGGCGACTATTATTTGGATAAGAACCGAGACATTTTCATTAAGCATCGCAATAATACGATTGAAAACTTGTCGACAGGCGAGATTCGAACGTGGTTCGATTATGAATTAGCTCAAATGAAATAAGTAAATAAGCGGGTCATAAATCGAAAGAGGCTATTGGATATTGATCCATTAGCCTCTTTCAAATCTTTCCCACGGATAGTGCTTGGGACTCCCACAACACGTGCGTTATCTCTCGATATCGTTCCTCTTGGCATTGTATAATGACAGCCAGCTCGGGTAATTGCACTTTTTTCCGAAGAACGTGTTTAAAGACTCTTGTTTGTAAGAACCTCGTGATACAATATCCTATACTAAATCCACCAATCGCACACATAACTCCCCAAATAATGGGACCTAAATACATAATAAAACCAATACAAATCCCAATTACAGTAAACGCTGTGGCGGTCGCCATGCCAACTTCAAATGCAAGACTTTTCTTATTCGGATTCGAATTGTAATTATTATCGGGTATGTCCATATAATTATCCATCATGACGGTCATGATTTCATTGCGAGGTACTCCCATGTGTTCCAGCACGGCCAGAGCTTCCTCTACCTCGATCGAATGCTCAAATGTACTAATAATCAACATGCGGGGCATTCTCCTTTTCAAATAACTGGATTGGAAAATGTGGGTACTTCTCCGTTAGGTACTGTTTCTGCTCAATTCGAAAAAGTCTGTTATGATCTATTGCCGTCATATATGCGTCATACATCGCACCACAAATGACAGAAGGCATAAATAATAGCCAATGCGGACTTAACAGCGCTGTTGATTTGGATAATTTGCCAAGCACTAGATAAAGTGCAGCTTCATGTGAACGCGACAAACTCATATAGACAAACCACCAGAACACCCCAAAGAAACCTAGGCTGATTCGGTTATTGTATAGCTGGCCTAGTCCTGGAAAAACAAGGGAACTAACCATTGCAGCCCATGGCCTCTTGGGGCTAATATTCGTGATCGTCCACGGTTTCATTAAATTGGAAGTAAGCTTTGCTCCCTCTAGTTTTGCCAGATGATATTGCTTATTCGCATTAATGGCTTTGATATAACTATCCCAAATTGAGAATAAATAAACGATCGCATAAGCAAAAGCCCATCTCGGTTCAATAACTTGTGTTACCATGTCGAATTGTCCACTGAAAGAGTAATAAATCGCCTCATTGATTCCTGCAAGTGAATTGATAGCCACTTCCCAAGCTGACAGCAGGAAACCGCGTATAAATTGATGGAGCAGGAAATGACCGAATCCTGGAAATGATGCTGACCACCACGCAATAATCTTCGGATCCTGCCAGCGCAAGCTGCTTAAACCGTCCTGACTCAATACAGCTTGCTGCCTCCGAGGCGATTGGGATTGTACAGTGCTCAAGTTCGATTGATTCTCCTTATCAATTGGTTTGTATAAACAAATTTTTCCCGGTATTACAGCAGAATAATCGAATTTATATATTTGTTCTTTTCAACAAATATTCCCAACATTGCATAGTTTTAAAACCGCACTTCGAAGCAGGCTTTCATCACTAAACGTGATTGTAAGAAAAACATGATATACTAGTTCTAATCGAATACATTCATCGGATAAAGAGAAGTTAGGAGTGATGTCAATTGTTCGACAAGACGATACGAATCGCATTAGGCACGAATAATCAAGCAAAGCGAGCTGCTGTGGTTGCGGCTACTGGCCTAGAACCGATTTGTCACGCTGTTCCCTCTGGTGTATCTGACCAGCCATTGACGGAAGATGAAACCATCTTAGGTGCCATCACAAGGGCCAAAAATGTGCTTGCGGCGGAGCCTGCTGCCGACTTTGGACTGGGACTTGAGGGTGGACTTACGTATGACAGCACTCATACTATGCAGTGGTATCTCTTCTCTGTTTGTGCCGCTTGGGACGGGAATCAGCTTTACATCGGCAAGGGGTTATATTTCCCCATTCCAAACTCCATTGGCGAGAAATTAGAGCAGGGTGGCAATGAGCTGCGTCACATTGTAGATGAACTGAGCTCAACGGTGGGAAGTAATCACAAAGAAGGTGCTTACGGTTTATTTACAGATGGGCGTATTACGAGGAGTGACGTTTTTCGGGATGCGGTCCTTGCAGCGCTAACACCATTTCAGTCCAAGTTATATACGTAAAATAAGGATATCTGTGTCATGGGACAGCTAAAGAGGGCTTCCTGCCAGTAGACAATTCTACTATCAGTTGCCCTCTTCTGTTTACTTATAGATAGGTGCAATGCGATCAATTCGATTCGTCCATATGCCTCCGGAGAAAGAATCTGGAAGCCGCTCCAGGTCCTCGCGCGTGTCAAATCCCGTTGAAAACTCCGTCCCATTGCCACCGACTACAATCACTCTGGTATCTACGTGATCCATTCGATTTAGAAACTTATTCGGCCATCCCCACAGCAGCGGAGCTAACTTCTCAGGTATATGAATCTGTATATGTTCACATGAACCAGGAATCATGCCTGTCCATCCATAAGCTAGATAGGGAAGCAGGCAGCTTTTCATCGCATCAACAGAAATGACACGCATATCTGGCAATTTATCTTTTACCATAGATAGGGGTAAATCCCCGCCATAGATGGTCAACTGACTCCTTCGTTCTGGTGAAAGCTTAGCCAACATATCCCCCAATACATTGCCTTCATGACGATCATTGGTTTTGATATGGATGAGGAGCATTTTGTCTGAGAACTGTGTGAATACTTCCTGCAAGGAGGGCATCAATCCAATGCCTTTTCCTCGAAAAGGGTACGATTTCCCGTTATCAGCCGTATACCCGTAGCCAATATCCGCTTTCTTCAACTCAGCCATCGTATAATCTTTCGACTGACCTGTAACATTCGTTCGGCAGTCTAGCGTCCAATCATGAAATACGGCAAACTGATCATCTTTCGTGATATGGATATCGAGTTCAACTTCATCTGCACCTGCATCAAAAGCTGCTTGCATGGAAGGAATCGTATTCTCCAGATACGGGTGTTCCGGCTCATAGATTCGTTCCGCTGTGCAGGTATCATTCTTCAAATTCTCAGTGTGGAACGTTTGCGCGAGACCTCGATGTGCCATTAGAAAAGGAGGTCCACTTCGTTCTTTGGCAAGCAACGAAGTGTTATTGACATAGATAAATCCAATGAGTATGAGTACCGCCCACACTAGTTTACTTCTGAATAACTTACGCAATCGCTTCATAAGTCATCCGTTTGGTTCTCATCCGTTTGAAATCCGTCCTTCTGTTTCTCCTCCACACTATAGATGCTGAGCAAAGCACTTGTCCGTTTGGCTATCCGTAATTCAACTAACTGATCCCCATGAAATTGTTCGTATTCTGCAGCTTTTACACGCAATTTCAATAACTTCCCATTTGGTTTTCGAATATGAATGCGAAATTCCTCGACAAATTCTACTTTCGCCACCATTTTCTCCGCATCATTTTGAACGAGATCAATGCTAATAATTACTACTAGAATAAGAAAAATACCAAGACAAAAACTGAAAATAACTACAAAACCAACAGGACTATGGGCACTTATATTTATGATGAGTTGTACCAAAGACAAGAAGAAAAACATACAAACTCCAGCAAGCTGAGCCTTCATAGATCGTTCGTATAACTTCACAAGTCGTCTCCTCCTTACTATCCTTTCCTAAGGTTATTCGTGAAAAGCTTTTAATTCCCTTTTTATACCTGGATTGGGAACCATCTATCCCAAACTAAAAAGCCCGCAAGAGCTTCATGAGCTCCCGCGGACAAATGACTTATGTAAGCATTAGCGAGCTTTTCTTTTTCGCTTATGAAATACAAACCAAGCGATTCCGATCGTTCCAGCCGCGAGCACAACGCTAAACAATACGATGTAACTCAGATGAAATAGTTGTTGCAACGGGTTTCCCTCCTCTCCCAAATTATCTTACATCCACCAGAGGAAGTGCCCGCTTCCTCGCTTTCAGCGCCAAGTAACCTGTTGTAATTATGGCTCCGCATGTACCACAAATAATGTCCGTCATCGTATCGAGCAGGCTTCCGTTCTGTGAGTTGAGCCCGAAAAGGTGGTCTGTCGCGAACTCGAAGATCTCCCATACTCCCGCCATCGCGATGGAAAAGAACAAGCACAGCCACACCGCGACTTGCGAGGAAGGTGGTTCTGTTCCTTCGGGTTGACGCGTTGCTTTGCTATAAATCATCAAGCCGATGAAGCAGAGAATCACGCCAGAGAAAAGATGTTCCATTTTATCCAAATAAGGAATGACACCATAATAGCCGAATTCATTGGCAAGGAACATCGTAACGAAAATAAACAATAACACACAGAAACGCAGTGTTGTGAACATGGTTGTCTTCGTCCATTTGACAAGAAGTCGAATGAGTTGGAGTACAGCCACAATGAGCACAGCTTGAAACACTTTGGCGCCATTTCCTTTTACAAGAAAGTAAACAAAACAGCCTCCTGCTAATACATACATCGCGAGTTCAAAGAGATCATTCCATCGATCTTTACCCTTCATCTGGTTCATCTCCCTATGTCTTATTGAAAAAGGAAGCGTCTACGATTTCCAGTTGATATCCATGATTAATTTATCCTATGCCTACCATGGCACAAAATGAGTTGTCTAGTCAGCTGCAAAAGAAAAATCCCGCCTTACCGCTGTCAAGCGAAAGGCGGGTTCATTCCTGGCTATTTTTTGTCTGCAAGCCATGTGGATAACGAATTAATCTCATCATCGGATAGCTTCCCTTTAAAAGAAGGCATTGCACCCTTCCCGTTCGTGATGATCGCGGTAAGTTGTTCCTTCGAGTGCTTTCCGCCAACCTTCTGGAGACTTGGACCGACTAAACCCTCCAAATTGGCGCCGTGACAGCTGACACAATTGGCCTTATAGATCGTCTGTCCATCAGCTTTGGTTGTTGTTCCAGTCGTAGCTGATGCAGTTGGTGCTGTTGATGTGCCCGCACTAGGGCTAGGTGTTGTTTCACTTTTACCGCAAGCGGATAAAGCTCCAGCGAGTATCAGGGTGAGAACTACCATCTTTTTGTTCATACGTATGCGTCTCCTTACATTCATAGGGTCAAATCCATGTATAGAAATCGGAAACCTACCAATACATTACCCACGTTTCCATATTTTCATGCAATTCATGCATAGGAAATACGCTTACAGCTCAACATATCCATAACTACCCAAAAGTACATAAAATTCCATGGAGGTATGACAAGTTGGCTGATAAAAACACGCACAATCATACGCCCGATCACTCTCGTCGTCGTTTTCTCAAGTACACTGGAACTGCCCTTGGTGGCGTCGTAGTCGGCGGTGTCATTGGAAGCGCAGTTTCCGGAGGGTTCAAGAAAGATGACGCCAAGTCCTCTCCTTCACCTTCAGCAAGTCCGTCATCACAAGTCACGGCTGATTATAATCAAGCGCCGATGTTCTTCAATCAAGCCCAACTGCAAATTGCGGAAGCCGCAGCAGAACGAATTTTCCCTAAGGATGATAGCGGACCGGGTGCTGCAGAGCTTGGCGTTGCCTTCTTCATTGACCATCAGTTAGCGAGCCCCTGGGGAGTGAATGCCCGTACCTATCGGATGGGCCCGTTCGTGAAAGGCGAAGTCACGCAAGGGGATTACCTCAGTATTCAGCGCCATGAACTCATTACTATGGGACTTCATAGCCTTGAAGAAACAGCCAAAACCAAGTATACGAAAGGCTTCGTTGATATTACACCTGAAGAACAAGATGCGATTCTAACCTCGATGGAAAAAGGTGAAATCAGTGTCGTAAACGGGATTACAGGTAAAACCTTTTTCAACCTGTTTCGTGTACTCGTTATGGAAGGTGTTTACTCCGATCCTTTATACGGCGGGAATAAAAATATGGCTGGCTGGAAAATGCGCAAGTATCCAGGCAATCAGATGACATATACGAACATCATCGACAAAGATCAGTTCGTTGTCATGGAGCCGCGCAGCTTACACGATCATTTCGTCCATTAAGGTGTAAGATACATATCTCACGAAGGAAGGAATAACATGGATGGCTACTCTAATGCCGAAAGTCCCCGTTGTCATTGTAGGAATGGGATGGGTTGGGGGAATAATCGCCGCAGAATTAACGAAACAAGGAGTTAAAGTTGTTGGTTTAGAGCGCGGAAAGCCGCGCAGCACAGCTGATTATTATATGGTGCATGATGAGCTGCGTTATGCTTCTCGTTATGATCTCATGCAGGATTTATCCAAAGAGACAGTCACATTCCGCAATACAGAGAAAATGGCCGCTGTGCCAATGCGCGAGTACGGCTCCTTCTTGCTCGGGGAAGGTCTCGGCGGTGCAAGTGTGCATTGGAATGGACAAACGTATCGTTTTCTCCCCTATGATTTTGAGATCCATAGCAAGACTGTGGAACGTTATGGGAAGGAGAAAATTCCGGAAGGCATGACGATACAGGATTGGGGCATCACATACGACACCTTAGAACCCTATTTCGATAAATTCGAGAAATTGGCCGGTATCTCGGGTGAAGCGGAACAGAATCCTCTGGTAGGTAAGCGTTCCGCGCCATTTCCAACCAAACCGATGGTGAAAACGCCGATTTTGAAATTGTTCGAGGACGCAACCAAAAAGCTCGGCTACCACCCCTATATGATGCCCTCGGCAAACTTATCGGAGCAATATACGAACCCTGACGGCATTACCCGGGCTGCTTGTCAATATTGCGGATATTGCGAACGTTTCGGGTGTGAATACGGGGCAAAAGCCGATGTCATTGTGACTTCACTACCTATTGCCCAGAAATCCGGCAATTTCGAGTTGCGCTCTTACTCCAATGTGACGCAAGTGCTGAATGACGGCAAGAAAGCGAGCGGTGTTCTTTACGTAAACACCGTAACGGGAGAACAATTCGAGCAACCCGCGGATGTCGTTATCATGGCCAGCTATGTATTTAACAACATTAAGCTTCTGCTTACTTCTAAATTAGGTAAACCCTATGATCCCGCAACAGGCACAGGTGTTATCGGTAAAAATTACTGCTACCAAACGAACGGCGGGAGTGCGACTGGCTTTTTCGATGAAAAGCAGTTCAACCTTTATGCGGGAGCTGGATCCCTCGGCATGGAAATTCCTGATTTCAATGGAGACAATTTCGACCATACGAATCTGAATTTCATCCATGGCGCTGGCATTCGCATCTCGCAAACCGGCCAGCGACCGATTGCAACGAACTCTGTTCCCAAAGGTACGCCAGGTTGGGGGAAAGATTTCAAACAGAAGTCGCTGAAATATGCGAACAGCGTTCTGTCGGTTTCCCCACAGGGCAGCAGCATGCCATGGAAACATCATTATGTGGATTTGGATCCGACGTATAAGGATGCGTATGGTTTGCCGCTTCCGCGGATCACCTTCGATTTTGAAGAGCAGGATCGACAAATGATCAAATTCGTTGCTGGTAAAGCGGCCGAAATTATGAAAGAAATGAACCCTACGACCATTGGGTCATCCGATACGTTAGCAGCGTACAACATTGTTCCGTATCAATCGACCCACAATACAGGCGGCGTCATTATGGGGGCAGATCCCTCCACCTCCGCGGTTAACTCGTATTTGCAAATGTGGGATGCTGAAAATGTATTCGTCGTAGGTGCCTCCGCGTTTGCTCACAACAGCGGCTACAATCCTACAGGTACGGTTGGGGCATTGGCTTACCGAGCTGTGGATGGTATTGCGAAATATTTGAAGCAAGGTGGAAGTGTCGTTTAATGGGCGGGCAGCCCACATGTTTTCATGATAAAGGAGGAATGGCATGGAGCAAGAAGATTGGATCTTACATTTGACAGAGGTTCGCAAGCGATTGCTCATTGTGTTCGCCTGGTTCATTGTCACGCTATGTGTAGGCTTGTACCTCTCGTCCGACATCCTTCTGTATTTGAAATCACAGCCTTTGATTGGCGAAATCAAGTGGAACGTGTTCTCATTCACAGATGGGCTGATGATTTATATGAAATGTGCGTTTCTGTTCGCCGCTTTATTTACGGTACCTGTCGTTCTCTACCAAGCATGGGTGTTCGTGAAACCGGGATTAACCGAAGCCGAATCTAGGAGCGCACTCCCTTACATTCCTGTCGCTTTTGCCCTATTCATCATTGGCGTGTCATTCAGTTATTGGGTCGTTTTCCCCATGATGATGCGCTTTATGATCCGAATGAATCAATCTATTGGTGCGGTGGAGACTTATGGGATTGATCGATATTTTGCCTTTTTGTTTCAAATTGTTGTTCCGATGGCGATCGCGTTTGAGCTGCCTGTGGTTCTCTTGTTTTTGACGAAAATAGGGCTATTAACGCCTCAGATTCTGAAAATGTCCAGGAAGTACGCCTACATCGCGCTCACCATCACTGGCTCGTGCATCTCGCCGCCTGATATGATTTCACACTTATCGGTCACTGTCCCCCTAATACTGCTGTTCGAAATCAGCGTATTGGTAGCAGGTTGGCAGTGGCGAGCCATGCAGCGTGTTGCAAAATTGAATCTAATCGAAGATTAACAGAAAAGAGGATGAAAACCATGTTCAACAATATTGGCGTTTCCGGATTAATCTTAATTCTGGCCATTGCTTTAATTGTCTTCGGACCTTCCAAGCTGCCACAGCTTGGCCGTGCATTCGGGGATACCCTTCGTGAGTTCCGCAACTCAACTCGGAACATCATGGAGGAAGGCGATCATGACCATTTGATCGAAAATGAGGGTAAGAAGCCGCTGTAGGTTGGGACACAAATGGCTTGTGAGTAGGCTGCGCTTGGGTGATTTCAGTCATTAGTGATATTTTCCATCACTAATGGCGCTGAAAGCAGGCTGCGCTCAGATAAGTTAGGTCCTTAGTGATGTTTTTCATCACTAATGCAGCTGATTCCAAGCTGCGCTCAGATGTTTTTTGTCATTAGTGATGCTTTTCATCACTAATGCAGCTGAATTCAGGCTGCGCTCAGATGAGTTAGGTCCTTAGTGATGTTTTTCATCACTAAGGACATTGAATCCAGGCTGCGCTCAGCTTCCTTCAGTCATTAGTGATGCTTTTCATCACTAATGCAGCTGAATTTAGGCTGCACTCAGCTTCTTTCAGTCATTAGTGATGCTTTTCATCACTAATGCAGCTGAATTCAGCCTGCGCCCTCATCAATACAAACAAAGCCGTCACTCGAGGTCATACAACCTTTGGTGACGGCCCTTTTTTTATTCACCTTGTTCACTGCATATCGTTACTCGCGGCGAAACAATCTTTCAGCTCTTAGTAGATACTCTCAGCATTCCCATACTCGAATCGCTATCAGACAAATCGCATACGCATACGTATCTTTCGGTTGATGTTACCCTCGCACAAACACATGTAAACTTACAGTTCCCGATAAATCTGATGCAATTTATCAGGATTGCGGATTACATAGAGATGGTTGGATTGTTGTCGACTCGCAGCTAGCTCAAAGAGGATGACCATTCGTGGAGATTGATCCTTCACTAGAATCAATCCGGATTGCCCGTTGAACATCACAGTCAACCAATCTCCCGCCAGTGCTCCTTTGGACTGAATACCTTCAAAGAATGCAGCGATACGCTCTTTTCCATATATCGGATGAATAGCTGCACTTACTTTCCCGCCTCCATCCGATACCATTACAGCATCTTCCATGAGTAGGTGTACGAAGTCATTGAAATCCCCTGTACCCACTGCTTGAAGAAACTTCTCGACTAATGGCTCTGTTTCTCCTAATACGTGATCCCCTTCTTCGTTAGGGCTCACATTGATTTTGCTCTTGGCGCGGCTATGAATTTTGCGGCAATTTGCTACCGTTTTCTGAAGCATATCCGCTACCTCTTCATAATCGTAACCGAGCACTTCTCTTAGTACGAAGACCGCTCGCTCTACCGCGGACAGTTCTTGCAGCAAGACTAGAAATGCATATGAAATTGTTTCATCCTGGACAAGCCTTCCCATCGGATCTTCGCGAGATGAGGTTACTTGCGGCTCAGGAAGCCATTCACCTATGTAAGTTTCCCTTTGCTTACTAGCTGAGTTCAAGTAATTCAAACAACGATTTGTGACCATTTTCACTAAATACGATTTCATATTCGTTACATGACCAGTGTCTGTCTTCTGTAGTGTGATGAATATGTCTTGCAGCATATCTTCCGCATCGGATACTGAACCTAACATACGGTATGCGACAGAGAATAACAGCTGTTTGTAGGTCAGATAAACCGTTTCCAATTCCATGAAATTATGCTCCTTTCCCCTAGGTAGTGTAACCGCTGGGGCCTAACACATACATATCATGAGTAAATTCCCATCGAGATCTTTGAAATTAAACCAATGTCCATGCTCGATACCTGTTACTAACTCAATATTCTTCCCTTGCATGTACGTATAAGCAGCTTGGATATCCTTCGTATTGAGATGAAAAGCTGGTGCCTTGAAGATATGATCTTCTGCGAAAATCTTACTATCTAACACAATGCTTGTCCCTTTCATAGGCAACACATACAAATGCCCGTGAAGTATTTCCCCCTCATGAGGAAAGCCCAACAGATTGCAGTACCAATCACGTGCTTTGACAATGTCTCGAACAGGGATAAAAACGGTCCCAATTTCGTTCATAATAGGATTCATAGGCCACCTCCTTCTATGTATTTCTTGCAACATAAGTAAGACAATCTGTCTTCAATAGGATCTGTCTACCATTGCGTTCTATGTAAAACGTCAATTTATTTAATGTCGTTAATAAAGCATCCCAACCCACATATTGTTCGTTCAAAATGTCCTACAAGTGCTCTGTCCTGAGATTTAGTTCCATCAGTGGAGCTAATTCCTCCCCAGATAATGCATCAATCTCTTGGAGATTCGAATTCACGATCAAACAATTAACCCCATTAATTTTCGTGCCTTGGACCATTTTTTTCAATACATGTTTTAAGGTCCGTTCCGAGTCAACATGCTCAAGAGAAGAAACAGCAACGATATAATCATAGGTATCCCCCGTAACTTCATATTCGCCAATGTCAGAGTGATACGTTTCGATTTGACCTCTCACACCAAATTGTTCACTGTAAGCCAGCAACTTGGTTAACGCGGATTGCATAATATCTACACAGACTACCTTACTGCTTCTATCTTTCAAAGCTTCTGCTAGAGGAATACTATTTCGCCCAACACCACTACCCAATTTTATATGGAAGAAGATTCGGCGGTCAGATGCCTTGTCGAATATGAGGATCGGCCGATTGGTTATATTCAATTTTATGAAATTGAGGAAGAAAAGCGTCTCGCTTATGGCTATTTGGAAACGACGGATAAGATCTTTGGCACAGATCAATTCATAGGTGAAACAGCCTATTGGGATAAGGGATTTGGGAAACAACTAGTAACGTCGATGCGGGACTATTTGAAGAGTGACCATAAAGCAGATCGCGTTATTATGGATCCACAGCAGTGGAATATTCGAGCGATTAACTGCTATGAACGATGTGGTTTTACTAAGGTGAAGGAGTTGCCTGTAAGAGAGCTGCATGTGCATCTACCAAATCCGCATCGTGGGGACGATCACGACCTTCGTAGTAAGTTAATATTAAGGGATCATTCAACCAGGAAATTAATAAATTTTTATCTCTAGGTTCCAGCTCTCGAATGGTCAACCTATCTGTTTAGTAGATTAGCATCATTGCATCTCCTTATTCAAAACCATCTAAATGTGCAATACAATTGTATTGTAAGCATTCCCAACGGCTCTCCGCGTGGCGAATTTTCGTCACAGATGTATTATGCAAATGTTCCTCTATATCTTCATGAGGGATCAAATCCATCAGCGTCAGACTAAGCAGAGCGCCATGACTAACGATTAACACCTTCTGATTCGGATGCCTCTCGATCACTTCTTGGATGAAACTCACACCACGAGCTGCAATTTGTTGATGTGTTTCGACCCCTAGATCCAATTTGGACCAGTCTTCTCCCCATTTGGCTAAACGTTCCTCGAGTGTTGTACCTTCAATCTCACCGCAATACATTTCTCTTAACCGCTGATCTGTGCTCACTTCCATCTGCTTTACATGTCCGATACATGCGGCTGTTTCTCTCGCTCTACCCAAGTCGCTCGCATAGATGTAATCCCAATCTTCTTCCTTCATACGCTGGGATAATAATTCGGCTTGTTTGCGCCCTATCTCATTAAGCGGAATGTCCGTTTGCCCTTGTATGCGTCGTTCCGTATTCCAATCCGTTAACCCATGTCGTATGAGTCCAATAACCGTCATTTATGTTCAACCTCCCAGTAATCGTAATCCATCCACACTGTGCTTAATTAAGTACGTTTTCTTACTTTGTATCATATTCAGATCGACATTACAATGGATCCACGTACACGACAAAAAATAGCCGAAAAACTTCCGGCTATTTCTCATTTCTCCCTATAGAAATTGTTCCACGCCAGTTTCAGCCGATTGATATACAGCCTCAAGTGCGGCTATGACACCTCGCGCATACTCAGGCGGACAACTTGTTTCACTCTTCGCCTCTATTGCAAATAACAGATCCTTATACTGTAACTGGAAAGGTGTATCCATCGGTGGCACTTCGACTTGCTCATACACGCCACCGCGACTGATCCATAAGTTTACGCCAGTAACCAGTTTCAGCATCCCTAATGTACCGATAATTTCTGTTTCATTCCGAGTAGCCCCTGGGTATCCAGACTGTGCAATTGACGCAGGTAGCCCAGAAGCTAGCTCCATATAGATAATGCCGCTTCCTTCTACATTGCCTCGTTTGCCATGATGGCTTACGGAGGCGCTGACTTTACGTACAGAACTCTCCATCAACCATTGAATCTTATCGATAGAATGCGTGCCCAAGTTGGCTAGAATGCCGCCTCCTGATTTATCCCTTTCCAGAAACCATTGCGGCCTTGTGTCTTGGAAGTAATTCAGATGCCTAACATCATTGATCATGACAATCTCACCTAATTCGCAACTTTCTATGATTCGCTTGGCCTGAATATTCTCAGCGATATAATGTTGTGTATGCCCAATTAAGATACGAATATCCGCTTTCTTAGCGGCTTCCATAATGTCATCACATTCTGCAACATTCAGGGCCATAGGCTTCTCCAGCATCAAATGACACCCATGCTCAGCAGCGAAAATAGCCGTTTCTCTATGTAGAAAATGTGGTAGGGCAATGGCCACAACATCCGGTCGTTCTTGCCGAATAAGCTCTTGATAATCACGATAAGCTCTAATCCCATAGGTCTCTGCAATAGCTTGGGCTCTCTCTAGTTGAATATCCGCAACAGCACAAGCTACGAACCCGTCCGTACTGCGAATCGCATCAAAATGTTGTGAAGCTATGGCCCCCGCACCAAGAACAGCTACCTTTAAATCTACCTTTTCCATCGATGTAGTCCTCTCCTTCATCTCTTGCTGCACTTCAAGTTATAAGTACACAGTAAGTCCAGTTTCCCGACTCTCATTAGCTGCTTCCATAAATCGAATGATTTGCGATGTCTCTTCCTCATCAATATCCGGAATTGAACTTACGAACATCCCCATAATTTTTTCCATGAGACTTGCATAATAAGGCTTAGGATGGTTTTTTACATCAATAAAGTGAGTGTGTGATTCCCGATGCAGCAGTGCGCCGAATTGCCCATTTCCCTTACGATTGCCCCGTATGGTACCAATAACGCCATTTTCCCATACGCCAGTTATCAGGTCATGATCTTCCGTTGTCGCTGCAGTCACGTGCAGACACCCCTTGCCTAGTGCTCTAAAAAGCATCTCAACCGTATGCACGCCATACCAAAATAATCCTGGCTGTGTCGGTTGAAGAGCCAAAGGACCATAGCAGTCCATCCCGATGATCTGACTACTCGACTCTGATTCTTCTAAAGCTATCGTCAATTCCTCTGCATACCTTAACGAGGAGCAACTCATAATGGGTATATTGTTCTCTTTCGCGATCGCGAAGATTTCCTTCGCATCGGCAGACGAAACTGTCATCGGCTTATCGATAAAAATAGGTCGGCGATACGACGCAACTTGACGGAATTGTTCCAAATGAATGCGACCGTCTACCGATGTCATTAGTATGCCATCACATTTCGCTGCTACCTCTTCTGCTGAGTCAACAATTTCAACTCCTCGTTCACGAAGCTGAGCAGTAAACCCTTCAATTCGGGAATAACTCATTTCAAAATCCGGAGAACCTCCTGGATAAGCAATCGTCACCTTGCCGCCAGCAACATGAAAGGGATGATCCTTGTCGTTTAACAATTGCGTGAATACAGGGGCATGTGAGGAATCAATACCAATGATACCAACTCGTAATGTCGAATGACTCATAAATGGAACTACCTCCAAGACTGTTTATATGGTTTTATAAGCTACTATATGTACCGTTGAATCCAGAACCCTTCCCCTTCATCATAATGAACTTCCACTTAAGAGACAAGTCTTTTAATAGTCTATAATAATGAAATGTAACAATGCATCCAATGAAATAAGCTCCCCATCAGGGAAGCTCATCTTCATAAACCATGAGAGTTACTACGGAGTATCATCCTATAAACTGCGTTAGGACATAATTAAAGCGATCTCGTTCCTCCCAGAATCCGCCATGACCACTGTAATGAAACGGAATGAGCTGCGAATTCGCAATCCGTTTATTCATTTCGACTGCTTGTGGATAAGGGATTACTTTGTCATGTATCCCGTGTACAATTAAAGTAGGCACTTCTATGCGACCTAGATCCGCCGCCACATTCTCATCTCTGAGCAAGCGAATGACTGCCGCGGTTGACCAGCTGGCTGCTTGTAAGCCCATTTGGAAAAACCAATCCGAGAATCGCTCCGTGATATACTGAAAGAAGAACGTATCCGTCACATTCTGCAGCATATTTGCTCGATCGTTGGCATTCTCATGCAAAAACTTTGCAGCCGTCTCCTGCGTAAAACCCGTTGGTGCAGCCGCATCAATCAGCACAAGCTTCGCTACACCCTGACCGTGATGTCTGGCCATGTACCGGATCGAGATAGCTCCGCCTGTTGAATGTCCTGCTAGTGTAACACCTTCCAATTTCAATGATTGGATCACGGCATGCAAGTCATCTGCAAGCCGATCATATGTGTAACCATCCATCGGTCTATCCGATTGTCCGAACCCACGCCAATCCATACCAATACAACGATACCCCATAGCGGGGAGTACGTTGTATTGATACTCAAATTGTGTATGTGACAAAGGCCACCCATGAATAAACAGGATGGTCTTCGTCCCTTTTGGATTTACATCTTCAATAAATAATTTCACACCATTCTCCACTTGAACATAGTATCCCACGTTTGGCGCCTCCATTATGGAAATCACTTCTGTCCAATACGATATTCAACTAGGCAAATATCGGTGTCAATGGGCTTTGATTCCCGTTGAATTATTCCACTTTTTGATGGTTTGTATAGACACCAATGACAGACAACAGGGCAGCAACACCATTGGCAATGGCATTCGCTGACTCATCTGTAATGATATCCATTCCAAATGCATCCAAAATCAATTTAGCTGCGCCTAATAATCCCAAAGCTAATGTGTAATAGTTGATTGTTTTCATAATCTCTCACCACCCGTCTATTAGAGGATGCTATATCCTATGTGAGAGAGTACGAGCTTGCACAGTTCGAATACAGGGGGTTAAAAGCACAAAAAAATGCCGCTACCCACATCGGATAGCAGCATTTCAACCAGTTTAAACCTATTATTTCAGCCCGCTAGCTTCGGCTTTCACCTCATATTTCGATGACACATAGGTTTCAGCCTTCGCTTCTGTCATGACTTGTGCATACATCATATCCGGTTGTGGCTCTATCAGTGAATACTTCACGATCGCTTGACCGCCCGACTCAAACTGAATGCTGTCGATGCGAATGCCATAACCAGGATTCGGCTTCATACCTCGGGAAAGTGTAACTTTGTTCACATCATCGTTCACTTTTTCTACTGTAACTGTGACTTCATCTACTTGTGGTGGTTTCTGCACATGTGTCTCTAGCACGCGAATAGCATTGTATAACCAAGCCGCTGCTTCTCCTCTTGTGAGCTCGCCTTTGGGTTGGAAGTTTCCATTCCCATCCAGAGCTGTAATTTTGTACAGCAACAACCTTTGAATGGTGCCTTGATACGCCACATTAAGCTGATCTTCATCATTCATGTTGATAAACATTTTCACCATTGGAAATTGACCTTTGGTTTCAAGCGCTTTAACCAACAGATTCCCGAATTGCTCACGTGTGATCGTTGCATTCGGATTGACATCCTTCGGAATGTCTAGGTTATGGTAATGCGCAATAATGAACGCATCTGCATACCACGCATCATTCGGGATATTGGAATAACTATCCGATGCTAGCGGTTGCTTAATGAATCGCAAATGGTCCAAATTAAGGTCCAAACCTTTCACGATCATTTGGACACTTTGGGCATAGCTGATTTTACCCTTTGGCACAAAATGCTCATTATCAAATCCACTGACAATCCCGCGATTTTTCAGTGCTAGAACGGCAGTTGCTTGTCCTTCATCTACGTCTGAGAATGCGTAGGCAGAACCAAACGTCAAACTGCTGCCCAAAAGTAAGGTTAAACTTAATGCTGCTATTTTTTTCATGCGAAAGCTCCTCTCATTTCGGTTGGTATTTAGCACCCTTATAGGTTATGGATACTTTCCTAACGACAGGAGCACTAAAATTGTTGCAGTTTATGCCATTTGGTTATGCCATTGAAATTAATAACGCCTGTAAAGCGATCGCTTCCTCATGTTCAGGGGATTGCAGAAGCGATCGATCTACATACCGCTTGGCCGCATCATCTTGGCCTAACTCATAGTAACACACCGCCATCTCATAGAGTACAGTCGTATCATTCGCAAGCTTAGGCTGTGTGCGTTCGAAATACGGAATTGCTTCGGAATACATGTCCATTTGATATAAGAGAATTCCACAAGCGAGAGCAACATCCGTATTGTCGTCCATCGGATAATAATGTGCCCACATGTGATCTATTCCTTGCTGAAGCGCGATCCATTCATGGTCCTTACTATCAGGGATCAGTTCAATCAGACGTTTCGTACAGGGAAGTAGAAACTGCGTATCATAACCGCTCAAACGCCACAAAGCCAACAACTGAGGCATCGTCTTCTCCTCCAACTGCGCGTCGAAAGCTTCCTTCAGATTGAAAAAATCATCAGGACCAAATCCTTCCACAAAACTATCATACGCTAATCTCGTCAGTCCATACGTGTGCGGTTCAGATAGATTGAGCATACAACCGATGTTTAAGTACGTATAGGGATGGTTAGTGAACAGAGTTTGAGCCCCTTGTGCTTCGCACACATAGCTAATCGCATGATAATTCGCCGTTAATGAAATGCTGCCGTGATGAATGAGCTTCGGAGGCTCGTTAAACTCCCAACTTTCTAAGCGATGATCGCCTTTATCCGCCGTGAGCAGCAGGAACCCCTCCTGAGATAGTGCTTTCAACCGGTTTAAGCAGATCAAGCTTACTTCAGGCATCAGAATATGGGAATCAGAAATGTGCCGACGATATACCTCTAATAGTTCACGATACGGATAGGACTCCTCATCATACGTATGTTCCCGTTGGTACTGATAGCTCGCTTCAACCTCTTTCAAGAGCTGGGAAGCACTCATTGCATGAGCTTCATCTGGAAATTGCAACGAGATTCGGCAATCATAGACCTGCCCATCTTCGATATACAATAATTCTTGTGGCAGACTATCGAAAAAGTAATTCGCCATTATAACTAACGGCTGCGCAAGATCGCCAGCTCCAATGCGTTCACCTGCATGTTGCAAATATAGAACGTCATCATTCACGGCATCAAACTTGGCAAAGTCCAATACCCCCTGCTCCACGAATGGCATTAAACTAGCATGTTGCCGCCAGAAGGCAATGTTCTTCTCTGCCAAATCGCTCATCACATAGCGAAATGGCGGGAGCGGAATTCTCGCCTGTTGGATACGTTTCGTTAACTCTTGCAGCACATAGAAGGCAAATTGGCCTGAACCCGCTCCAAGTTCGAGAATCATGACTTGTGCCCTTAACTGCCCCATTCTGGCTCGATCCTGCAAGAAACCAAATACCATTTCCGCATATGATATGGCCATTACCCGATTACTCGTTATGTATTGGGGGACTTCTCCGCTCTGCCAAGCCGTAATACCCTGTTCCTCGTAGTAGGCTCGTTGCAGCTCCCAAATCGGTGCTTCACTAAACCGGTACGTCTTTTGCTCCCCGTGCATCATGATGAGATCCAATTCCCTTCTACTTTAAATTCTTATCGCACAAACGTCATCTGGGCATATAGTAATACATCACTACGCGAGAGGAAGACCACAATGACGTATCTCAATGAGAATTACCATCATCCAGGCTCATCATGGCCATCCCCATATTCATCCAGTCCCATCCCTACGAACTGGCCTTATATGCCAACCCCTTGGTACCAAGGGGATGACTCCTCTTATCGTTCTAAGGAGCAGCCGCTTACGTTCGTCCTTGTCCACGGTTCTTGGGCAGATACCAGCTTCTGGGCTGGCATTGCCTCTGAATTAAGCAAAAAAGGTCATACCGTCTACGTCCCTGAGTTTCCAGGACATGGCGCTGACCCGAATAAAAATGTGACGCATGCAATGATGTCCAAATCGATCGCTGACTTCATCATCTCTCATAACCTGCATAATGTAATCCTAGTCGCACACAGCTTCGGAGGAACATTAATTCAGAAAGTAGCAGAACTCGTTCCTGATCGCTTGAAGCGGCTGGTATTTCTGAATGCCTTCGTCCTCAAAGACGGCGGAATGGCTGCCGATGAATTCCCTCCTCAGGTCACGGAACAGTTCAAACAACTCGTTGCAAGCTCCAAGAACAACACACTAATGCTGCCTTTTGAGCTGTTCAGAGAAACATTCACGAATTTGGCAACCCTGGACCAGGCCAAACGCATTTATAGTAAAGCATCACCTGAGCCAGCTGGCCCGTTATTTGAAAAGTTAGACTTGAAGAAATTCTATAGTCTTCCTATTCCCAAAAGCTACGTACACATCATGGAAGATAATGTGATTCCATTCGGCGATCCCAACTATGGCTGGCATCCACATATGTCGAGTCGACTAGGCATCTTCCGCTTCTTGCAACTCCATGGCGATCATATGACGACTCCGCAATATGAACCCAAGCTAGTCGCGGATAAGTTATATGAGGCGTCACGAGACTAACTCCAATGCATCACGATGAGCAAGCGGGAGCACCTGTTTTGGGATGTGCCTTCAACCAATTCAAGATATCATCTAATGTTTGCACAGGTACGATTCGTAAATCACCGGCACCTTTTCTCGCATCTGCTTCATTCGACACCGGAACGAAAAACACATCCGCATTCGTACGGCTCACCGTATAAGCTTTCTGAACGAGTCCGCCGACAGGGCCGACGGAACCATCTGGTTCAATCGTTCCCGTTCCTGCAACGTGATGACCATATGTCACGCCACACGGTGTTAGTTGATCAATTAGCGTTAAAGCCAGCATAGCCCCATGAGACGGTCCACCTTCATGCAATAAATAGTTATGATACGTAACGAGATCAGGGATATCATATCGCACCTCATTGGCGATCATAATTCCAATCGATGCACGGGCTGGGTTGTCTGTACTTGCTCGTGTCGCAACCGTCAACTCCATCTTCGCTTTATTACGCATCACGGACAGTTGAATGGATTCACCTGGTTTGATTACCTGCATTCTCTCCGTTAACTCCTGCGTCATGGTAATAGGTCGACCGTTCAATGCTATAATGACATCACTTGGTTGCAACACTTCTGCTGCTTTGGTATTTTGCAAAACGGCCGTAATCCGAACCCCATCAGCTAGGATTCCTTTACCCATTCCCACTTTGTGGAAGGCAATTGCACTACCCGCGGCGTTCGCGTCTTCCTTCATCGTACGAACTTCCTGATTGTACTCGCCAAGTGACATTCCTAAAGTCTCAATCTTCTCAAAGGTGTAATCTTTAAAAAGCTTCGCATACAACCAGTCCATAGGAAACGCTGGACGTTCGAAAATAAGAACCCCCGAAATATCACCATGCTTAGTTCCACTTTCGGCATGTGCATATCGATTCATGTTCAGTGTGATTCCTGGATAGGTCACTAAATAGGGGGTTGGCCACAACAACACGGCCAATAATCCGAGTGTCACACCGAAAAAGATCATACTTCGGTGTGGCACTTTGCGTTTCTTTCCCTCTTGCAAGATAATATCTGTTGCGACTAGCAAGAGACTAAGAATCATAGCCGAAGCAGAGAACTCCAACTTCTTGGGTACGACAACGACAATAACAGCACTAAGCAAACATACGAAGGCAACCAGGCCAAGAAATACCTTCATCCGCCTTGTATGTGTCTGTGTAAGATGCAGAAATGCAGCGATCATCCAGATCAAAGGCACAATGGCAATTGCGTAAATCAGCCCATCGATAACATCTATCCAATAAAAGCGAGTCCCCCATCGTAACGGATCTGGCAGCCAGACCAGTTCTCCAATCATAATTAACAGGAGAATAATGACAATTCCCCACACATACAGCTTGTGCCAAAGTGCCATCGCACACATCCTTTTTGCGAAAAACTAACGCTACACGGGGTTGCTTAACTGCTCCACAACTTCATCATACGAGAGCTTTCCACCGAAAATATCAAGGGCACTACCTACCGTAATATCCAATTTCCCTTGGGAAAGCTGTCGAAATAACGACAAATCCTCAAATGATCTAGCACCGCCCGCATAGGTCGTTGGAATGGTGACCCACGCAGCCAAAGAACTTACGAGGCTTTGTTGAATACCACTCTGCTTCCCTTCCACATCAACCGCATGGATCAGAAATTCATCACAATACTGCTCAAAGAATCGTATCGTCTCTTGGTTCAGTTCTACATCACTTAACTGTTTCCATTGATTCGTCGCCACATACCACTTGCCATCTTTTTCCTTACAGCTTAGATCAATCACTAATTTATCTTTCCCAATCGCTTCAACGATCCGTGTTAGATTATCCATATTCAGCTGCCCATCGCGGAAAATATACGACGTTACAATGACGTGGGATGCCCCTTGCTCCAGGTAAAAGCTAGCGTTGTCTGCCTGTATGCCACCACCGATTTGCAAGCCTCCCGGATACGCGTTAAGTGCTTTTATCGCTTCATCTTTGTTCCCATCGCCAAGCATGATCACATGCCCGCCAGTTAAACGATCTCTTTTGAACATATCTGCGTAATAAGTGGAGTCATGTGCTGATACGAAATTCTCAACGACAGCTTGCCCCTCGCCACCTAAGGTTTCACCGACAATTTGTTTCACTTTTCCATTATGTAGATCGATGCATGGTCTAAATTTCATAGCGTTATGTTTCCCCTTTGATAGTCAAAATTCTTGAATGAATTTCCACGTTTAAATTAGTAAAAAAGCCCTCCAAGGAGGGCGCTCATGCACAGTTACTTCTTATCGAAACCTTCTTCTGCCAAATACTCTTGTACTTCTTCATATGTCTCAAAGGCACAATCGAGGTTCTCGCCCGCGTAGATATACCACAAATCTTCAACGAAAGTAACACTCAACGTGTTGCCATCCTCGTCAATCCACAGTTCTTCTTGTTGGTCTTGAACTTCTGCCAATTCCTCAACCTTCGAGCTCTTAGGACTACCGCTGCGCGTTAAAGACTGAATCGACTTCGCAATAATCTCACGAAGCTCGTCTTCCCCATAATCCCGAATGTTAATTAACCCTTTGCTATCTGCCTTACAACCTGGTATGTATTCGGCATACACGAATCCATTGCCATTAGGGTGAAGATGATAGAGCACAGTTGTCTTCTCATAGTCACTCTCTACGTAATGGAAATTAATTCGTCCCAGTGAAACATCCTTGCGCGCAAGTTCCGGAAAGGATGCTGCTATTGCTAACTTCTCGTCTAAACTAAGCATACAAGCCCCCGTCACTTAATCAATCACTTGAATTTTAAACACGTTCTCAAGCTTGCCGTCCGCTCTCTTCTTCAGAGGTACTTTAATATCTCTTCCGAGCTCTTTGAAAAAAGTCTCAACATCACATTGTACATTAGAAAGAACAACTTTAAATGAACCATCTTGGACGATATTCTGATTTGCTTCAGCAGGCACCGTAATATCAACTGCGTACTTCTTCGTTAACGTGTTAATATAACGGCTAAAAATTTCAATAAGCTCCTCGTTATTGAAATTTTCAATGACCACTTTGCCCTTGTTTGTAAAATTTAAATGAACGTTCACTTTTAAATGTCCCCTTTTCCTGTACACCCTGTATTTGCTTGTGGGTAAAAGCCTACATCGAACGATTAATGCTTCACTTCTATTTTACTTGTTTATAGGGGTATGAAGCAACACTAAAGCCAAATTCATTTTCTGTACACAAAAAGAAGCAGGTATTTTCCTGCTTCTACGAGTATTGCTTCTTTACTAATTATGCCACATTTACCTAATTTCTACGCATAATTGCCATTAAGCTTTTTCCGGAATTCGCCTTATCCGCGTCTGAAGGCGATTAATCGAGAGGATACGAAATTCGCCAAATGTCTCGATTCGTAGACGAACAGCTTCAGGAAAAGTTGGATGATGAACTTCCAAACGATCATCAAGCTCGTTATACCATGGTAATAAATTCATTTTAATGACGAGTACACGCTCACTCACATCCCCACTCCACCTTTTCCACGTAGGTTTACTATATGATTTTGCGTTTAATTGAACTCATTTGCTTAATAAGTATTTGGCATAAAGCATCGGTGTTTCATACGTACGATAGAAAGTCTTATTCAATTTCAAATGCTTGTATTGATATCGCTGATCTCGGCCATTCACTTCAATTAACCAAATCTCACCGTGATGATCAATCCCGATATCCATCCCTACATCTGATAGAGAGGGAATTTGTTGACCTAGGCTTTCGGCGATCTGTAAAGCCGCTTCTTCCACTTGTGCTCTTTTTACTAACGGATCAAAGCCATTGCTATAAAACAGCTTCTCACAAATGACAGCTTCGCCGCCCCTTGCCAAATTGGTGACATGTCGACCATTCGCAGCAACTTTCCCGGCAATTCCTGTAACCCCCCATAATCCCTTAGCACCACGCTGTACGGATACACGTAAATCATAAGGGCGTCCTTTATACATCGCGAGCGGTATCGTTTTTTGAATCAGATAGGATTGCCCGTTAACTTTCTCATCTATAAAAGCAATGGCTTGTTGTTCATCTAACTGCCTAGGTGGTTGTTTTCCCCACCACACCTGCCATAGTAGATTTCCGATCACGGATACCTTAAGTACACCTTTCCCAACAGAACTATTCGTAGGTTTTACGAAAAAGGACTCATAGCGATTCATAGCTTTTCCAAGATTATCAGATGTATAGCGCATAGCTGGAGGAAGAAAGGCAGAGCTATTCGCGCTCGCTCGCAACATGCGATGAATGAGAAGCTTATCATGTCTATTTTGACCATTGAAAACTTGGCTGATCTTGGCAATATCCTTTAATTTCTTAAGTGATACCGCCGAAAGTGTCATCGCTCGGTTATGAATAACTTTAGGAATTGGCAGGCGCTTCAGCGTATACTTATTATTCTCATAACTCAAGCCCAGGGCTGATTTCATAGTCATATGTTTTAAACACATGTAAAATGGTGTCATACCAAGCTCTACTGCAGCTTGATTGTAGTAGTCGATATGCTCATATCCAGTTTGCTTGCGAAGGATGCCGAGATAGGTTTTCCGGTCTAGGAGAATGCCGATTACATTACTCACACTTACACCTCTCCTGCTAGGTTCATCCTAATATTGTATGCACAATTGGCATAAAATGGTCCAATTTCACACCAAGAAATCGTGACAATCAAATTATAATCGAGCTATGTTTGACTCCATGAAAATGAAATGCTACAATTCAAGCAAATTTGGATTCATATTGTCTGGGGGGGATGTACGTGAACCCTTTAACACGCAGATGCTGTTGGACAATCATGGTCTGGCTGATTCTCGGACTTTTCGTCTTCCCATTAACGCCTCCAATATCTTATCATGCTTCAGCCGATACCGATGTTCTCATTTCAGCCAACACCACGCAGGTCTTGACTAGTCAACAGCAACAGCCTAATAAGGAATTCATCCATGTTTACGAAAATAAAATTCAATTGCATGATCAGTTTCACAAGCATTATGAAATAACTGTTTTTGTTGTATTCATCGTTTTCTTGGCACATGTAATCTGGAAAAAGCTGAAAGTTATTCTTCTTGCTTTCCTCAAATTCACCTCACGTTATACAGGCCTCATTCCTTCTTACTCATAAGTAACGAAATTGAATGATTGAGGAAAAGGGGAAACTTTCATGGCTAATTCACAAGCTCAAGCTCAAGCACATGCTCATGCCCAACATCAAAAAATAACACGATTGAAATTTGCACGCAGAATCTTTTTTATGATCATTGGTGCCGCTCTCGTATCCATTGGATTAGAAATTTTCTTAGTTCCAAATCATATTATTGATGGTGGTATCGTAGGGATTTCCATTATTGCATCTCATTTATCTGGCTTCCCTCTCGGTATATTTCTCGTTCTGCTCAACTTGCCTTTCGTCTTACTCGGATATAAGCAAATCGGCAAAACCTTTGCTATATCAACTACCTTCTCTGTTATTATCATGTCGATTGGCACATCTTTACTTCACCCAGTTAAAGCCATCACCATGGATCCTTTGTTAGCTGCTGTATTCGGCGGAATTATCCTTGGGATTGGCGTCGGGCTCGTTATTCGATCAGGTGGATCGCTAGACGGCACGGAAATTGTAGCTATTTTGTTTAGTAAAAAGACTGCCTTCTCGGTAGGCGAAATCGTCATGTTCTTCAACTTGTTCATTCTTGCCAGCGCAGGCTTTGTCTTCGGTTGGGATCGTGCGATGTATTCTCTGATTGCCTATTTCATTGCTTATAAAATGATTGATATCACGATTGAAGGTCTTGATCAGTCCAAGTCCGTTTGGATTATCAGCGATGAGTATGTCAAAATTGGGGATTCGATTACGAATCGACTTGGTCGGGGAGTTACGTATCTCAATGGTGAAGGCGCCTTTACTGGTGATGATAAAAAGGTCATCTTCAGCGTCATTACTCGACTCGAAGAAGCGAAACTCAAATCCATTGTCGACGACTTGGATCCCAAAGCTTTCCTAGCCATCGGGAATATCCATGATGTTAAAGGCGGACGGTTTAAGAAGAAAGATATCCATTAATCGGGGATTCGCTGCAAGTCATAGAGGGCTGCTACCAACTGCCCGTCGTAACGAATAACTGGATTTCATACAGCTAATTTCACGCATATCTTGCGGAAATAACAAATAACTGGATTTCATGCAGCTAATTAGCCTCGATTTCTCCAATAACGTCGAAATTGGCATAATTAGCTGTAGGAAATACATCTAAAGTGTTTTTCCGGAAGGATGGAGTGAAATTAGCTGTATTTTTTACATTTAGTCAGATCAGGTAGAACGGGTGAAATGGAAATTGAAGTACCTGCTGCACACAGAAAAAGCCAACAATTCCGCACAAAGTGTGAATTGTTGGCTTTTTATCATGCAGTTAGGCTGCTTAACTCCAGTACGAGCGAAGATCGACCTTCTGGCCTAGCTTCGCGCTGTCCAGTGCGCCCAATACCATCGCCATGCTCTTGATATTGTCGCGGCAGTCGGTCTCCGCGCGCCGGCCTTCGGCCAGCGCCGCGAACATCTCGTCCAAGCAGCCGGCATGGCCGCTGCGGCCAGACCAGTTCACTTCCGCGTCCACGCGCGTGAACTCACGAAGAAACTTGCCGCTCTGATCAGCGCCAGCAGCGACAACCTCCGCGTACGGCGCACCCGCGCCGTCCCACAGAGCAGTGCCCTGCTCGCCCGTCACGCGCCAAGCAGCCTCCCATGAGGTCGGCGCACCTTCCGCGCACCAGGAACCGCGGTAGCAGAACACAGAGCCGTCTGACATCTCATAGATGCAGATCGCAGAGGCATTCCCGGCATACCAGGAGCCGGGCGGGTTCCACTCCTGGCAGTACACCGACACGGGGTCTGCCCCGGTAATAAAACGAGCCTGATCGAACGTATGGATCGCCATATCTAGAATGAGCGGGCTTTCCATCGCTTCGCGAAAGCCCCCAAAATGCGGACCCAGGAAGAAGTCCGCGCCGACATATCCGACTCGACCAATCGTTCCCGATTGGATCAAGTCCCGTAAGGCGCGGATATTCGCGTCATATCGCCGATTTTGCATAACAGCTAGTGATTTCCCTGCTTCATCTGCCCTCTGAATAAGCTCCCTAGCCTCATCCATCGTAGCTGCCATCGGCTTCTCGCCGAGCACATCGCAGCCATGCCGAAGCGCTGTAGTTCCGACTTGGAAGTGACTCGCAGGTATTGTAATATCTAGTACCAGATTAGCCTCATTCTCACGAATGGCTGCCTCTACATCTGTATATACGCCACAAGCCAGCCCATGACGCTCAGCCATTGCTTGCGCGAATTCCGCCTTAATATCAACTAGTGCTACGATTTCGCACTCATGTCTTTGCTTCACATTTTCTATCCACATATTGGACATACCGCCGCACCCTACAACAACCACTCGATAGCTACTCATCGATAAAATGACCTCCAACAGCCTGTATTAGCGTGTCTCCACGCTTATTATATCTGCTATTTTACCTCTTTTATCGTGTCATTGCGCTATCCAATCCTGTCCCATCTCTGTTCGATTCTGCTTGTTGAAAGCGCATACGAATTTACGGCTAACAAAAGATTCGGAATAAATCAAACATAAAATGCATAGCCTCTTCCTCATCCTTCCCTCTCGTGAGCAAACGCAATGTTGTGCCTGCCTTGATGGGAACTATCAGCATGCCTAATACACTTTTCACATCAACTTTGTGGTGCTGATCATCCCACTGAAAGTCGAGCGTGATATCGGATATGAAATGAGATGATTTCACAGAAATACCAGATAAGTCGCTTCGCTCTAGATCCTTCGTAACCTTAAATTCATGCACGCGCATGCTGCTCGACTTCCTTTCCATGACATTTGGAGGTTTGTTATTTCTCATTATGTGTGGTATTATACAAAGATATTTGTGAAAAGTGAAGTGTTGAATATGACTAATTTTGATAGTTTAGTAGTTTTCTATAAAAACAGCCCAATCCCCCGACCTTAGGTCGAGGGATTTTTTTTCCTTCGGGAAACACTTCTGTAGGAGGTCATCATTCATGCACATCAACAACAAGTCATCCGTTTGGGCCATCTGGCTCTCCCTCATCAGTAACATTTTATTAACGATTATCAAAATTATTATCGGCCTCATTTTCCACAGCGAAGTTCTGCTCGCAGATGGTGTTCATAATGCGGGAGACATTATTGCAACCGTTGCAGCACTTAGCGCTATGCGCATTTCCAAACTCCCCGCGGATGAAGATCATCCTTACGGTCACGGCAAAGCGGAGGTACTTGGCTCCGGGTTCGTTGCTTTTGTTCTTGTAACAGCTGCGTTATATATCGGGTACCATGCGGTTGCGGCATTGTTCCATGAACCGAGTGCGCCAAGCTTAATCGCTTTGATTGCATCGGCTGTTTCTGTGGTCTGGAAATATCTACTTTATGTATACACCATGCGGATCGGACGCAGTACGAACAGCAAGAGCTTAATCGCAACAGCTCACGATCATATAGCCGACGTGTATGCTTCGCTTGCAGCTGTAATCGGGATTGGTTTGGCTTTCATCGGTAAAGCTTATGACATTCACTGGTTAGCCTATGGCGATGCAGCGGCAGGTGTTATTGTCTCCCTCTTAGTTCTGAAGCTAGGCATCGAAATGGCCAAAGAGTCTTTCGATATCCTCATGGAAAAAACCGTCGATCAACACATGCTTTCGCAATATACGGCGTTGATCGAAGCGGTTCCAGGCGTGAAACGTATTGATCGTGTACGAGCAAGAGAGCACGGCCATTACATTTTGGTAGATGCGCGAATATCAGTACCTGGCGAAATTACCATTCAACAAGGTCATGACATCTCACGTGCCATCAAGAAATCCATTATGGATCACCACAGTGACGTAGATGAGGTTCTAATACATTTGAATCCGTGGTATGACCAATAATCCTGTTATTGCTTTGAAGCAATTTCTCCAACAATTTGCTCTACTATCTCCGGCAACGATCTCATTCCAAGATCACCCTCTCCCCGTTTTCGGACGGAGACACCGCCGGAGATTTGTTCTTTTTCACCTAGGATGAACATGTATGGCACTTTATCTAGCTGTGCTTCGCGAATCTTATACCCTAGTTTCTCTGACCGCGCATCCAACTCCACACGAATTCCCGCTTCTTCAAGTGCTTTTTTCACTTGAAACGCATAATCCAAATAATGCTCGGAAACAGGCAGCAGTTTCACTTGAGTCGGTGCCAGCCATATCGGAAATGCTCCCGCATAATGCTCAGTTAATATCCCGATAAAGCGATCAATCGAGCCATATACAGCCCGATGAATCACGACTGGCCGATGCTTGAGACTGTCATCTCCAACATAAGTTAAATCGAATTTCTCAGGCATTTGGAAATCCAACTGGATCGTTCCGCATTGCCAACTCCGCTTTAAGGCATCTAAGATGTGAAAATCAATTTTGGGCCCATAGAAAGCACCATCTCCCTCATTAATGCGGTACGAGATCCCTCTCCTATCCAAAACATGCTGCAACGCTTGCTCCGCTTGATCCCAGAGCTCACTTGAACCCATATAATCACTCGGTCTTGTCGAAAGCTCAATCCGATAGTCGAAACCAAATACGTGATAGACATGCGAGATCAGCTCAATGACACGTCCGATTTCATCTTGAATTTGTTCTGGCAAAACGAATAGATGAGCATCATCCTGACAGAACGTACGGACACGCATTATCCCATTCAAGGCTCCCGAAAATTCATGGCGATGAACCTGACCAAATTCTGCAAGGCGAATCGGCAATTCCCTGTAAGAATGCAAGCTATTTTTATAAATCAGCATGTGACCTGGGCAATTCATCGGTTTCAGCGCGAATTTCGTCTCGTCTACCTGCGTGAAGTACATATTGTCCTTATAATGATCCCAGTGCCCTGACTCTTCCCAAATGCGATTATTCATCATCAGCGGTGTACGCACTTCGTCATATTCTCTAAGGCGCTGCAGTTCGCGAGCGAAGTTCTCCAGCTCATTGCGCAGGATCATCCCCTTCGGCAAATAGAAAGGCATACCAGGCGCTTCCTCTGAGAACATAAAAAGTTCAAGCTCTTTCCCGAGTTTACGATGGTCGCGTTTCTTCGCTTCTTCGAGCCTGTACAGATGGTCTTCAAGCTGCGCTTTCTTCAGAAACGCCGTACCGTAAATTCGCTGCAGCATGGGATTCTTAGCATCACCCCGCCAATACGCCCCTGCTACATGGAGCAGTCTGAATGCTTTGATCCCTCCTGTTGAAGGGAGGTGAGGTCCACGGCACAAGTCGAAGAATTCACCTTGATCATAGATCGAAATCAACACATCTGCGGGCAAATTTCGAATAAGTTCAACTTTATAAGACTCATTTAAACTCGCAAAAATGTCCAAGGCATCCTCTCGGGAAACGATTCGTCGAACAATCGGAATGTTCTCCTGAATGATTTGACTCATCACATCTTCTATCGCTCTGAGATCGTCACTTGATAATGGTTTCTCAATCTCAATATCGTAATAGAAACCATCTTCGATAACAGGTCCAATACCAAGTTTGATTGCCTGATTGCCATATATACGCTTAAGTGCTTGAGCTAGGACATGGGCAGTGGTGTGTCGATACACCTCTAATCCTTCTTCACTTTCCAATATGACGATCTTCACTTGACTATCCGCTTCAATCTGCCCTTGTAATTCGACCAATTGGCCATTCATTACACCCGCGATCGCTTGTTTCCTTAGCCCCGCGCTAATCGATTGGGCAACTTGTTCAATCGTCGTTCCTTGGACATACCTCCTACTACTTCCATCTGGCAAAATTACTGCAATATCCATCTCTGATTACCTCCCTTTCCATGTAGTTGTGAACGCAAAAAAACGCATCTCACCCAGAAAGGGACGAGTGCGTTCAGCTCGTGGTTCCACCCTAATTCGACTCCAACGTGCAAGTCCTTATTAGTATCCGATATCGGGGATAAATCGGTGCCACTTACTTCCATGTATACCCATACAGTGGGTTCAGCGTCACAGCTACAAAGGGGTAATTTCCAACCGGTAACAGGAGAAGATTTCAGCTAATACTTCTCTCTCTGGGCAGTTCGTGAAGAAAATCATGTCTTTGATCATAACTTCATATGTGATTATGGAACTCATAATACCCACTGAAGCAGGTTAACGTCAAGGGGCATCCGAGGATAAAATAACTATAATCATTCTCTCCTACTTACCTGTATTGCCTTACTTCTGCTCGAAGAATCGCAGGTATGCCCCGTAGCCTTCCTTCTCCAAGTCAGCCAGTGGAATGAATCGCAACGAAGCCGAATTGATGCAGTAACGAAGACCATTGGGACCCGGACCATCATTGAAAACGTGACCCAAATGCGAATCCGCCTCAGTACTGCGAACCTCTGTCCGTATCATGAAATGACTCGTATCACTTACTTCTTTCACATGTCCTTCGAATAATGGCTTAGTGAAACTCGGCCAACCGCAGCCAGAATCGAATTTATCGATGGATGTGAACAACGGCTCTCCAGAAACGATATCGACATAGAGACCTTCCTCTTTGTGGTCGTGAAATTCATTCTGGAAAGGTCGTTCTGTCGCGTTATTTTGTGTCACCTCATACTGGATTGGCGTGAGCTTTTTCTTACGCTCTTCTTTATCCTTGGCCGTATTCCAATATTGTGATATATACGCATCGCGCCCTGAACCTTTGCGGTATGCTTTATAGCGAAGTGGATTTTTGTGATGATAGTCCTGATGGTAGTCTTCGCCTGGATAAAAGGCTTCAGCATCTATGCGCACGATTTCGGTAACGATTGGACGGTCGAATCGGCCGCTATCCTGCAGCGCTTGTTTGGATGCTTCCGCTTTGGCTAACTGCTCATCGCTATGGGCAAAAATCGACGTACGATAGGAAGATCCGCGATCATGAAATTGTCCACCTGCATCGGTTGGATCAATCTGGCGCCAGTATGTTTCCAGCAGTTTCTCGTACGGATACAGTTCAGGGTCAAATGTAATTTGCACAGCCTCTGCATGGCCCGTCGTCTCGGAGCAAACTTCTTCATACGTCGGATTGCTTGTGTGCCCGCCAATATAACCGGATACCACAGAAATAATGCCAGGCAGGGACTCAAATGGTGTCACCATGCACCAGAAACATCCCCCTGCAAACGTCGCTTTATCTGAATGTACGGCTTGATTGTTATTTGTCATGTGGAATGCCACCTCTTTCTCAAAGTATCCTCTTATCATACCAAAAGTTGAGGATATAGCCAAAAGCACCGTCCATCAACATGAACGGTGCTTGAATTTACCTTAGATATGTATCCTACAGATTATTGAAAACATCAGTAAGTACAGGTACGATTTGCGATTTACGGGAAACAACGCCTTTAAGTACGGCTTTGTTATCAACAAGCGTTACGTTGTAAGCTTTCTCAACAGCATCTGCTTTACGTCCAAGCGCAAGACCTACGGAGTCGTTGTTCAAAATATCCGTTACAACGAACAAGAACAAGTCTAGATTTTTCTCGGCGATGATAGCCTGAAGCGCCGTTTCAATTTCCCCTTGCCCAGAAATAACATCGTTCACATCAACTGCATTAACTTGTGCGATTTCTACTTTGTAGCTACCCATTTGGAACTCTTTGGCGTCCAATGAAATCAATTGCGCGACCGTTTTGTCGCTTAGATCTGCACCAGCTTTCAGCATGTTCAGACCATACACTTCAGCGTCAACACCTGCGATAGCAGCAAGTTCACGTGCTGCAGCAACGTCTTGCTCTGTGCAAGTCGGGGATTTGAATAACAAGGAATCAGAAATGATAGCAGAAAGCATCAAACCAGCGATGTCGGCATCAATGGCAACACCGTTTTCTTTGTACAATTTATTTAAAATCGTTGCTGTGCAACCAACCGGCTCCGCACGGTAGTAAAGCGGATGGCTAGTCTCGAAGTTAGCGATACGGTGGTGGTCAATGACTTCCACTACACGTACTTGATCGATATCGCTAGCACTTTGTTGGCGCTCAACGTGGTCAACTAAGATAACTTGAGTTGCTTCGTTAGCAACGGTTTGAACTTCTCGTGGAGCGGCTACTTTAAAAGTATCAAGCGCGAATTGCGTTTCGCCGTTTACGGAACCAAGACGAACTGCTTCTACTTCTTGACCTAGTTTAGTTTTCAGTGCAGCATACGCAATTGCGGATGTGATCGAATCAGTGTCCGGATTTTTATGTCCGAAAATAAGTGTTTTTGACATTGTAGACTCCTTAAACGACATATTTTAGTGAGAGCAGTAATTACTCTGTATACGATTATACTCAAAATTCTGGGTAAATTCACTAGTAAACTCGAATCGTCATAAATCCAATACCTATCCACTGGAACATAGGAGTAATTCCAATCTATCCTACCGATACTGGAAAAGATCATCTAGTGTGGTATGGGTTCTGACAATTGTTCCACCCAATCTTCAAATGGTTTCTGGCTGTCGACAACGATGCGATGCAGCTCCAAGGGAGGTTGATCGGACGAGGCCCTGCCGGGCTGCGTGGTGAAGGCGTAGCGAAATTTCGCCCCTCGTAAAATACGCATAGTCGTACGGTTGTACTCGCCATATGGAAAAGCAAACGTATCCGCTGGTTTCCCCAGCTCTTGTTCAATTCTAGCGCGCGCGGCGAGTATCTCCTCGCGCTGGGCTTTCTTGCTGAGCTGGGGCAGATGCGGGTGCGTCACGGTATGCGACGCAATATCCCACCCTGCTGCGCTCAGTTGCCGAACTTGCGGCCAGGTCAGATAACCTGGCGTGTTGACTAGACCCGTCGACACATAGATCGTCGCCGGAAAGCCGTGTTGCTGGAGGATGGGCAACGCCACCTCCGCATTGTTGGCATAGCCGTCATCGAACGTGAGCAGCACGGGGTGAGCAGGTGACGGCATCTTCTGTGAGAGGACGCTGGCGAATTCGGCCAGCGTCAGCGGGGTGTAGTGATGCGCTGCCAAATAGTCCATTTGGCGCGCGAACGTATCGGGGTGGAGCACGTACGTGTTCCCCGGGGCCACCCCGATGCTGTGGTAGTTCAGCACGGGGATGGAGACCCCGTGCTTGGCCTTCACTGGCGTGGCGAAGCACGCCAGGGTGAGTGCAGCGAATAGCACAACTAGTTTATTCTTCCAAAGGTTCATCTTAGGTCGCCTACCTCTAACTGAACACGGATGTTCACGGATTGATCTCCTAAGCCTCCCCTATCAACTCGTCAAATATGCAATATATCCCAACATGCATGAACCTCTTATGAGTAGCGTTAGTCCGATTTAACCCAACTAATTAGCCAACTTCCTCTTGTGAGGGTGATTCTGGGCGATTTAGATCGATTAAATCGGACTATATAAGTTTTAACGAGCGTTTATGCGAAATTGAGTCGACTTTTCCTGACTATTTGGTACTTGGTGAGTAATCCGCTAACTGAATCAACTTATTCACCGTCTCCCAATTCCTAGTGGTCGCAGCCACTCCAAGCTTTTTCTCAATAAAATTGTTGCTGAATTTGGAGTCGCCATAGTTCTTGCGAATGAGTAGATACACAGTTAATCCCTTAACCGTATATTCGTCTACTTCATTCTGCGCCGCAGCTAGCTTGGCAAGTGCCGCTTCTGACGGAACTTGCGATAGAAAGGTAACATACCTTTGTTCATTCTCATCTGCTTTGATAGTCGCATACGGTGTGTTCTGAACAACTTCTTGCAGCTCTTCAGGGGTACGAATAATTACCGAAATGTCAAACGTCAGCTGCTCCTTCAACTCATGAACGATCCGATCACGTAGGATTGCAGCATCCAACTCATCCCCATCAAAAATCACATTACCACTCTGAATATAGGTACTTACATTTCTAAAAGCCATCGATTCGAATAGCTGTCTAAGCCTGTCCATTTTAATAATTTTCTGACCACTCACATTGATTCCACGCAACATAGCGATGTACCTAGCCATAGAATTCACTCCCTTTACATGTACACTCGGACTACCAATTCATCTGCAACTTGCCCAATCTCATTCAGAGGTGCCCACTCGCGATCGAGCAGCAGCTAGATATAAAGCCACACCATCCTCGTCATTACTTAAGACGATCTCATCCGCAAGCAGCAAAAGATCAGGATGCGCATTCGCCACTGCAACTTTACGACCTGCCTCAAGGAACATGCCGGTATCGTTCAAATTATCGCCGAACACCGTCACATCCTTCGTCGTACAACCAACAAGATCAGCCCATAACCGCAAGCCCATTCCCTTATTTGCTTCTGGATGACTGAACTCCAGGAAATAGTGATCGGCAATGTAGTTATCCTTTACCAAATGAATGTGAACCTCTGACCCCATCACGTCTTGGACGGCATTTTTCAAAGGTACAAGCTCCTCCAACTGACCGATATACGTCAGCATTAGCGTTCGAAGTGCTTCCGTACTGCAGAGCTCGTCTACCTCTCGAAATCTCGGATCATTGGGGCGACTATTCCAGAATTGAAGGTCCCCTGTACGTCCCAACTTTTCATGATGTACCCGCTCATTGTCCTGCTCATCTAGTGCAAACAGCAGTGGTGTGATACCATATCTTTTTCCCATCCCAATAATCGCGTTACTTCGCTCGCAATCCAGCCAACGACCACCAATAACCCGCTTCTCTATGGGATCAAACAACATTGCCCCATTGTACAGTACGAGCGGATATCGCCACGGGATTGCTGATATGACGGCCTGCGAACTCTGGTAACTCCGTGCTGTGGCATAACTAATGACTATCCCTTGCTCTAGTGCTGATGTGATGACATCAATCGTAAGGTCTGATGGCTTGGCATGGGAACTCAGCAAGGTTCCATCCAAATCGGTTAAGAAATAGCTTGCAACCATTTGTAGCCCCCAAGTCTCTGTTTCAAGTATGCCTTCCTTTTTATCCCAGCATTATATCATAAACAAACAAAAATTTGCCCCTATCTCATCCTGTTCTCATTCTTTTCACTTTCTAATCTCATCACCGACGCGCCCTTCACTCATTTTCATTCGCAGCCAATTTGATTTATACTTAGGTCAATTATTGGCTAGTTGGAAAGGATACGGATTACATGGCGCAGCCCCCTGCAGCGACGAATTATGAAATCGCACAAGTGTGTTTACTCGCTGGTAAAATCATGTTGGAAAATGGCGGCGAGACTTATCGGGTTGAAGATACGATGACTCATGTGGCCGAAGCTTTTGGTATTCCGAATTCGCATTGCTTTGTCACGCCGACTGGCATCATTTTCTCCATTGATGGTCCTGAGCAGACGACCCGCCTCATTCGCATCTCTTCTCGATCGACCGATTTACGGAAAGTCACGGTGGTGAATGCCATTTCGCGCAGAATCAGTCGAGGAGAGCTATCACCGACAGATGCGTATCAGGAACTTGAAGCTTTAAGTGCCGATACACGTAGATATCCCGCATGGTTGCAGGCATTAGCCGCTGCGATGGCTAGCGGTTGTTTTCTTATCATGTTTCAAGGTACGTGGTCCGATTTCTTCCCAGCGTTCCTTGCTGGTGGTGCGGGTACGATTTCACTCACTTTTTTCCACCGATTAGTTCCCATCAAATTTTTCGCTGAATTTCTTGCATCCTTAATCATTGGCATTATTGCCTATGTAACCGTCACAACAGGACTCGGTCATAATCTCGATAAGATTATTATTGGCTCGGTCATGCCCCTTGTGCCAGGTCTGCTTATCACCAATGCGGTACGTGATTTAATGGCAGGTCATTTCGTATCCGGTGTCTCCAAAGGAGCAGAAGCCTTCTTAACCGCATTTGCCATCGGTGCAGGCATTGCTTTTGTACTGACACTTTATCCAGGAAAGGGGTTCTAGCATGGACATGTTGGAGCAGCTCGTTACTAGCTTCATTTCGACGTCCGCATTCGGCATCATTTTCAATGTACCTCGCAGAACGCTTGTCCAATGCGGGTTTGTTGGGATGATCGGTTGGATGCTCTATTTCTCTTTTCAAAAGGCGTATCTGGATCCCATCGTAGCCACCCTCATTGCATCCTTTGTGGTCACGATTATTTCTCAATTTTTTGCGAAAATATATAAAACACCCGTCATCGTATTCAGTGTCTCTGGCATTATCCCGCTGGTCCCAGGCGGTCTAGCTTATGACGCCATGCGCAATGTCGTTCAAAATCATTATGATGTCGCTGTGCAGCTCGCTGCAAAAGCTTTTTTACTGTCTGGCGCAATTGCTATTGGGCTGGTGTTCTCCGAGGTCATTAACGTACTGTTGAGACGAATTAGAGCATAATTCAACCAAATAAACAAATAAGAAACTAAACCTTAATAGTTTTTACCTATAACTCCAGTGCTTTTACATCTTGGATTTTTTTCCGGATGCCCTATACACTAAGGGTATAGATCACCTTAACCAAGTATTGGAAATGGAGCTGAAGGCGCATGACCGACAACACTAACCATCATATTTTAACTAAATTCGATGAAATTGCTCAAAAGTACGACAGCCAACGCAGAAAATTGATTCCTAGCTTTGATGATTTTTACAATACAGCCGCTTCTTTGGTCCAAGTAGAGCAGAAAGCGCCACGTATCCTTGATTTAGGTGCTGGAACGGGATTATTCTCATCGTATATGCTACGTAGGTACCCAGAAGCGAGGTTAACTTTGATTGACCTGTCGCCAGGCATGCTGGATATTGCCAAGGATAGATTTGCAGATGCTGGCGCTTCAGAAGTGACTTACCTTGTTGGGGATTATTCAACCTTTGCGGATGCAGAGCCTTATGATGCCATTGTCTCTTCCCTCTCCATTCATCATTTGGAGGATGAGGCTAAGAAAGCCCTGTATGCTCAAATTTTCCACCTACTAAAGCCAGGCGGAGTTTTCGTTAATGCCGATCAAGTCTTAGGCAAGACTCCCTTTCTTGATAGCTTATACCGATCGGATTGGGTCGCTAAGATTGAGGCCACAGATCTATCTCCCGAAGCGCTGCAAGCCGCCTATGAGCGTACGAAGCTGGACAGAATGGCTCCATTAGATACGCAGCTTGACTGGCTTCGCGACGCTGGCTTTATTGATGTCGACTGTGTTTACAAGTCTTATAATTTTGTCGTTATGTTAGCTAGAAAAATGTAAGTTAGCCAGAGATCTTTCTCTGAAGGATACCACGTTGCTTCTTGGTATTTTACCAAATTGTCGGCTTCGACACCATGAACCACATCATCGCCAGTGTAATGATCACATACCAGATTAGTGCTTTACGCAGCTTGTTTACGAGCGTATTGCGATCTTCATGAGGAGCTTTAAGCTGGCGCAACAGCGGTGAGAAGGCACGTGCAATGAAGTAAAGCGAAGCAACCATAATCAGGACCGTCGCGACAATCCAAGAGGTTTTCCAACTCCAGGCGGTAATCCAAGTAAGAATAATGCCCGTTGCGACCAACACATGTCCTGCATGCTTCGTCAGTCGAACGGTTATCCGAAACGGCTCTAAATAATCAGGCAGCGACTCGAATGGCGCTCTACGAATAAGAGCTAATAGAGGAAATAGGACGAAATAAGGGCCGATACTGAGTACAACGCTGAAAATATGAATATAGAGCATAATAATATACCAAGACAATGTGATCATCCATTCTATCAGTAAGTAATGTGAATAAACCGTGTGAATCCGAGGATCCACACGGTTTTGTTTTATTCGGCTTTTTTAAATTCGTGTACCCATACTTTCATCTGTGGCAGCCAAGGCATACCAGGATGCATAGCCAGAATACTGTCGCGATACTCATCAACGGTTTCGTGACCTTCTTGTTTCGCATGTTCAGCTGTCAGTTCACCCAGAGCTTGCTGATATACATTGGTTACTGTAAAGCTCGTTCCTTGCAGATCCATGGTTTCACCAATATCCGCATAGCGTCCATTTCGACGGCAAGCTGTTTTTTGTCCCGCAAGAACTTTGCTTACCTCCGCTTCCTTCGTTACCAATCGGTCGATGGAACAGGTTTTCGCCGGTAATGTCTCGTTTACGTTCATCTCACTCATGTTGTTCCCTCCTTTTGCCAGTTTTCATTATAGCGAATCTGCTTCACTTTGTCGAACTGACACATACTACCTAGTTCAACCGTATGAATTACTCTCTTAAAGCTTCCTTCAGCTTTGTTGACATGCTCTCCATGGAGCCCAATGCAGGAGGCTTAACACCGCGCAGACGCGCAATTTCAGCTTTTAATCTCTCATTCTCAGTCAATAATGCCTCGACTTTGGCAATCATCTGCTCACGATCTAAATGATCCCACTTCCCCATCCTTATCACTCCTCAACTCGCAAATACCCCCTCCTAGCAAATTGATCATCCCATCGGATTCACGCTATGCTTCAAAGGGGGCGCTTCCTCTACCTAATTCGTTCACGATTATTATGTAGTTTTGATTGCATATAAACGTGCAGTTTCTTCCCAAACTTCTCCTGGTTCCAAGGAAACAAGTCCGATTTGATCTGCGGGCAGATCCACATTCGGCGCATTAACCAAATTCATTTGCGGCTCAGGACAGAAGAAACCTTCTGTTTTGCCATTATTCCAAATCATCCATTGCTTGTAAGAAGTCCCAACATCATACACGAGCTTGATGCCTTCACGTGCATCGGTCAATGCCATGAAATTGCGGCTATTTTGCGGAACACTCGTATAATGATTATCCATGCTTTCAAAGAATGGCGACAGTCCACCGGTCTTCATTTTCTCTTCATCCGCGGATAGCGCTTGGTACTCACCCGTTGGCAGCATACGGTCGTTCAACGCCCAACGCTCACCGATCGTCATTTGGAACGTATAATCCGAAGGCTGACTATTCACAGCGAATGGTGCGTTAATCGTTGTGTGGAACGCCAACAAGCACGGCATTGCTACATTGCCTTCATTATGTACAGAAATCTGTTGGTGCAAACCTTGCTCATTCAAGGTATAGACTAAGCGAATTGTAAAATCAAATGGCAAAAATTCATGAACAGAATGTCCTTTGCGTACTTGCAGAGCTAATGCAACGTGACTTTCATGGCCATCACTGCTGAAATGCTCAACTACCCATGGAATATTGTGTACAAATCCGTGCAAATGATTACCTGTCTTAGGTTCATTGACTGGGAATTGGAATACGTTCCCTTTCCACGGAAACTTGCCATCTTCATAACGATTCGGCGGGAATAAGACAGGAATCCCATGAATGATTGGACGTTCTTTAAACGCTTCCATTTCTTCAAGTGCAGGCTCACGCAAGAAACGGTATTCCTTCTCTATATCACGGAAAGCAATCAGATTTGCCCCAACATCTGGCAAAACTACTGCTTCATAACGCCCAGCTTGCAGCCAAATCGCTTGTTCACCGTTGTACGTACCCTCATATGCTTTGGTAGACATCTCTTCATTCTCCTCCTAAATAACTGCTTATCCTCTGTCCAAAATATGGACGGACACAATGATTTCACTTTAGCCCATGTGAGCAAAAAAAGTCAATGGACGTAAATTGCTTTTATATAGACAAATGTGACATTTCGTTCAACAGCTTCAAACAGATGCAGCGCAAGCTCCTCATTGTAACCTACGAAGGCCGTCGGTATATCCGTGTCTTGTGAAGTTGTTATTCGCCTAATTTACTCATCAGGAGCCTAATCTTCGTATCCGTATCAGATCCGATCGAAGGTGTGTACACACTGCATCTCAGATCCGTTCTTCCTTGTACTTGCAAGGTTGTGAGATCAAACAACATTTTCCCAACCTTGGCGTGTCGGAACTCAATGAAAACTTCTGGTGCCGTGCTAACATCACTTTCATTCCAGAAAGCTCGGAAATCTTTGCTCCGCTCACTCAATTCCTCAATAAACTCACTATACCAGTTATCTCCTACATATTGACCATAATATGAACGAAACATCGACAAGAATCCTTTGGCAAAGTCACTCCAATTGACAGCCAATGATTTCAGTTCTTTGCGGGTAAAAAGTAGCCAAATCATATTACGTTCTAGTTCCGGGAGCTTAGCAAAGTCTAGAAAGACAGCCGCAGCAGCTTGATTCCAACCAACAATGTGACACCGGCGATCAGAAACAATCGTGGGACAATCATGTAGCTCCGTCAAAATCCGGTTCAAAGCTGGACTTATCGTCGGTATTTGATCAACAAAAGTTGCTGGCGCTGGTTGTTCCAACGCTAAACTGAACAAATACTGCCGCTCATCCTCGTTGAGTTGTAAAGCCATTGCTATGCGATCAAGAACTTGTACGGACATTTTGATGTCTCTCCCTTGTTCCAGCCAGGTATACCATGTCGTACTGACACCAGCAATTGTCGCGACTTCCTCGCGGCGCAAACCAGGCGTACGGCGCCTGCTCCCTCCCAATAATCCTACTTCTTGCGGTTGGATACGTGACCGATGTGCCGTGAGAAAGTTAGATAATTCTTGAAGCCGCTCCTTCGTGTTCATGCTCGTGATTCCTCCTTAACCTAGTATCATAGAAGCCATTATACCAGTATAAACGGTAACTTGTAATAGGATACGCAGTGTGACATTCTATTAAAAAAAGGAGGACGTTGCGATGAATCGTGTGGTTATTACAGGTATGGGCGTCATTACGCCAATAGGAAATCAGGTGGATACATTCTGGGGGAATCTGACGAAGGGGCAATCTGGTATTACGGCGATTGAGCATTTCGACACATCCCATTACAAAACGAATTTCGCTGGCGTTGTTCGGGATTTCGATGCCGAAGCCGCCGTTGGACGTCGCGAGGTACGACGCATGGATCGCTACTGCCAGTTTGCCGTTGCAGCTGCTAAGCAAGCCCTCGAAGACGCTAATCTCGTGATTGATGCCTCCAACGAGGAGCGAATTGGCGTCTATATCGGCTCGGGCATCGGCGGCATTCAGACGATTCTAGACAACTATCGGACTTTGCTTGAGCGAGGGCCAAGCCGAGTCAGTCCGACCGTTGTTCCGATGATGATCGCGAACATGGCTGCTGCTCAGGTTAGCATATTGTACGGCGCCAAAGGGCCTTCCTTGGCTCCCGTTACCGCTTGCGCAACGGGCAATAACGCCATTGGCGAGGCCTTTAAGCTCATCCAGCGCGGAGGCGCAGATGCTGTGATTGCCGGCGGCGCCGAAGCGACGGTCACCGACCTCGCGCTCGCTGGCTTCGGCAACGCAACCGCGTTGTCGACGCGCTGCGACGCGCCGGAGCAGGCGAGTCGCCCGTTCGATGCGCAGCGCGACGGATTCGTCGCCGCCGAAGGAGCCGGCGTGTTGGTCTTGGAGTCGCTCGAGCATGCAGAGCGACGCGGGGCACGGATCCATGCCGAGATCGTCGGCTATGGATCCACCTCGGACGCCTACCACATCGTGGCGACCGATCCTGAGGGCTCGGGGGCTTACCGAGCCATGCGCGAAGCGCTGGTCGATGCGGGGATCGACGCCTCGGAGATCAGCACCATCAACGCACATGCGACAAGCACCGTCGCAGGTGATCTCTCCGAGACACTGGCCATCAAGCGTTTACTTGGAAGTAACGCATACAACGTGCCGATCAGCGCCAACAAATCCATGATCGGCCACATGCTAGGCGCCGCCGGCGGTGTCGAGGCCGTCGCCCTAATCAAGACCTTACAGGACAACCTCATCCCTCCAACCATCAATCTGGACAACCCTGATCCACAGTGTGATCTGGATTATGTACCTCATGCAGCACGACGTGCAGAGCTGCAGTACGGCTTGTCGAGCTCATTTGGATTCGGTGGGCATAATGCCGTGTTGCTATTCAAGAAGTTCGGATGAGGAGATGAACAGGCATTGGAAACGGAAAACAGGAAACTGGCTCTGGAAACTAGGGAACGCACAGCAAATCTCTTTTCAGCAAATGTGAAATGACAATTTTCAAATATTGTTAGTTGAAATATGTCACATGGCTATGTGGTGAAGTGTACTCCAGAGGTTAGGAGTATGGCAGTCGAGCAGGATTATTAGCTCGGTGTCCGTGAGGTCTCAGTGAAATCAATCTGGGGGACACTTTGTTGCATTGCAAAAGCAGTTTCAAAAACAAACAACCGTGCGATCGCACGGTTGTTTGTTTGCTATTCATACTACAATAACGTGAATTTACTTCGCCACAGTTTCTCGCGCAGCGTTGACAAGCAGATCAAACCACTCGTCTTCCTCTAATAATTCCTCAACCGCTTCGATATCCTCTTCTTTGCCAGATTCGCGCAGGAAATGAAGGGCATAGCTCCAGTCGTTTTTGCCTTTTGGGCTTTGAAGCGTGATTTCATAAGGATGCTCATGGCCTTCCACTTTGAATTCCACATGACCGAGGTAGCCATCTTCTTTGCTATGTACCATACTTGCTTTCAAAATTTCAATCATGTTCAACATCCTTTTCTATTGTTTGTAGCCATGTCCAAATTGCGTTCATGGTGGTCTGTAAATTCGATGCTTGTTCCCATATATAGGGATTGTGATCTCTAAAATAATCAGCATGACTCCCGACGATCGGGAGCATGCGCTGGTGAATCGGTGCATGTTTCGAGCGGTTCCAACCGTAGATGCCTAACCGTGTTCGGCTCCATCCCCCCCATGTTCCCAGTCTAGGAATAGGATCGCGAGATTGATTCTGCGGATTCCTAGCATGCAGGTATAACACTTTGTTTTTCAAAGAGGCTGGAATCGCACATCTCGGTGAACCAACTTGAATGACTCCAAGGATATCGCAGCCGTGATGTTCCAGTTCTTTTGCTGCCAAGATAGAGGCTATGGCACCAGCGCTATGACCGATGAAAAGCAGTTTTTCCCCCTGCCTCATTGTAGAAACGACCAATTGGAGCAAACTTTCACCCCCATGAACCGATTTCTTGCGATGGGCATTATGCCACATGTCACGCACAATCTCGCTCAACTGACCTTGCTTTGATCGGTCCCAGTCACCGTATGGAAAGTGCACATGAACACGCACACGTCTGCCTGCTTGCTCATATCGCCAAACAAGTTTCGCTGCAAAGTCATCCAGGAAGTTAGACGCAGTTGCAAAACCAGCTGACATATAGATAACGATCTCAGCAGTATCATCGTGAATGGTCATGACTCCTTCCGTTCCTTTCTAGTATGCATGGGTTCAGGTTCTAGGTTTTGCACGGTTCGTCGGAATGGCTGCCATGGGATCATCCGGCCAGTAGTGCTTGGGATAACGGCCCTTGAGATCTTTCTTTACTTCGAAGTAGGCATCCCGCCAAAAGCTAGCCAAATCCTTCGTCACCTGCATCGGCCGCTGTGCGGGCGATAACAAGTGCAACGTGACAGGCACCCTTCCTTTTGCAATACGAGGCGTATCCGCTAATCCGAACATCTCTTGCAACCGGACAGATAGTGTCGGTGATTCTATGTTGCTATAGTCAACGGGAATTCGTGACCCACTTGGCACTTGAATGTGCGTAGGCGCCCATTCGTCTAACGAACGTCTTTGCTCCCATGTTAGCATTCCTTCTAATAGGCTTGTCAAGTTAAGACGGCTCAATGCGCCTTTACTTTTGACCCCGTACAGTTGTGGACCTAGCCATGTTTCAATGGTTGTCAGCAACGTTTCTTCCCGAAGATCAGGCCAATTTTCTATAAAATGGTGTAGAAAGATGCTTCGTTCCTGAAATTGACGCGCTGATCGTGTCCAGGGCAAGACATCTAAGGATTCCGAACGTATTCCTTCTAGCAAAGTATGAAGAACTAGGTCTGGATCGGGGTCATGCAGCGGTTTATCTTTGAGTGTAATCGCACCTAGCTGCCACCGCTCTCTCACTCGTACAGAGCCTACTGCACTGTCCCATTCTACCACTTGCTCCTTGCGGATATGGTTTTCAAATGCAGTGAACAGCTCCTCCTCTTGTAGAGGAGCCGCAAGATAGATGCGGCTCTCTGTTCCGCTATCGTCCAGCTCTGCTGCGACGATATATCGCTCGTTCGAGAGAGGCTGCAGCTCCGGCAGCACGGCCCCGCGGCCGTTCGCGAGCGTAAACCGCCCCGCCGACCGCCGCTGCGCGACGCGGTCGGGGTAAGCGAAGGCGAGCAGCAGTCCGCTCGCCGCCGCAGAGCTCACGCTCGGCTGCACGCCGAGCGACTGCATCAAGACCTTGGCCTCCGTCGCGATACGGCGGCAAAAGCCAAGGTCCACACCCTCGCGCGCGTCGCCTCGCAGCGCGCGCCAGAGCTCTTCGATGCGGGTGCGCACATCCGCATCCTTCTCGGCGGCGCGCATGAAATCGCGCTCGCTGAGCATGACCGCGAGCTCGCACGCCAGCGCGCCGAGCTCAAGCGGGATGGCTTGCAGCACCATGTGCGCAAGCCGCGGGTGCAGGCCTAACGCCGCGACACGCTTGCCGTGCGGCGTTAGGCCCCCGTTCTCGTGCAGCGCGCCTAGCTGCACGAGCAGTTCCCGCGCCTGCTGATACGCAGGGGCAGGCGGTGGGTCTAGCCAGACCAGCGCAGCGGGGTCTGGCGCGCCCCAGGCGGCGAGATCCAGCGCCAACGGGGCGAGATCCGCTTCGCGGATCTCGGGCGTTGAGCTCGGCGGGAGCTGCCGCTGCTCGGTCTCGGTCCATAGGCGGTAACACACGCCTGGACCGAGACGCCCTGCTCTGCCTCTGCGTTGATCGGCAGAGGCAACGGATACGGGCACCGTCGTCAGACGCGTCATACCGGTGCGGGGCGAGAATCGCGGTACACGCATGAGCCCGCAGTCGATTACGACCGTGATCCCCTCGACCGTCAAGCTGGTTTCAGCGATCGAGGTAGCGAGCACGACCTTGCGATGACCAGGCGTGCGAACAGCCGCCAGCGCTTGGTCTTGATCCTCCAACGAGAGATTCGCGTATAGAGGCGCAACATGCACCGCTTCTCCTAATCGCAACGCTGCCAGTCCATTCGCTACACGATGGATTTCTGCTGCACCTGGCAGGAATACTAGAATACTTCCAGCATGCGCTTGCAAAGCTTGCCCAATACTTGCGACTACTGCGGGTTCTATTCTCCCTATCACTTTCTGTTGTAGATAGCGAGTATCAACTGGATAGATTCGCCCTTCACTCTCAATAATCGGAGCATCGTCCAAAAGCGCTGAAATCTCTTGCGCTTCCAAGGTTGCTGACATCAGTAGAATCCTTAAGTCATCCCGAAGCAGCGTTTGTGATTGACGACTCAAAGCCAGCCCAATGTCTGCATGCAAGCTGCGCTCATGAAATTCATCAAAAATGACGATGCCGACCCCATCCAGCGCAGGATCCTGCTGCAGCATACGGGTTAAAACACCTTCCGTAATAACTTCAATGCGCGTAGTCGGTCCAACACGTGTATCATTTTTCACCCGATAACCAACCGTTTGACCGACCACTTCTCCTAACAGGTTAGCCATGTATCGTGCTGCTGCGCGTGCTGCAAGTCTTCTTGGCTCGAGCATGAGAATCTTCTGCCCTTGCAACCACGCCTCCTCCAATAAGGCTAATGGAACTTGTGTTGTTTTGCCCGCACCAGGCTGCGCGACTAGGATGGCACAGGTGCGTTCTTGTAAAGTATGTATTAGTTGTGGGAGTATTGCCGTAATAGGTAGCACATTCATGGGGTTCACTCCGAGTTCTCTATCTTATTAATGCCATTAATTGTTAGCACAATGAATGAAAGATCACGATTTGTTCATCTGTTTTCTGTTCGGAAACCTGTTCCTTCGCTTTTCAATCGTGTATACTAGAAGACAATCTAGTCACTAAAGGAGAACTTTAACATGAATGTACATGAAGCGATTTCCAAACATTCGAATGCACAGCATTTGCATCTCGTTCGATTTGCTGAGCTTGATGCACAGCGTGAGCACGCCATCGAAGCGGCTGTTGATCTGTGCAAACGCGGGTTGCCATTTAACGTTGATGCCATCAACGCAGTTACAACCCAAATTATCGCCCATGCCCAAAAAGGTATCTCTCCACTCCGTTCCCTTGTTACTGAGGATATGGTTCGTGATTACGTAAACAAAGGGTAAGGAGATACATTTCCATGGGTGTGCTAACTTTTATTTCAATGCTTATCATGGGATCCGCTTTCAGTGCAGGATTCTTACTCTTGTTTAAGCAAAAAATCGCATGGGGAATCACCTGTATTGGGCTCTCCATCGTGTGTTACATCGCGTATGTCTATGTTGCGAATGCCTATTTCGCTTAAAGGACATCACGCACGACAAGAACCGATCAGATCAACTGATTCGGTTCTTTTTCATTCATTCCCAACCCTGTTCCCTCAACTTTTGAAAAAGAAGCTCAAAATATGCTGAGGGATGAGGTACCACTTCTTTTAACGAAATTGGCCATTCGATATCTTCATACTCATTATTGACTCCTCTTTTAAAACCAGTCGCTGTAATCTCTGCCCGTACGCCGTTAACGAGTTGTTTCAAATCCGAAACAGCCACAGCGAATAATCCTGTCACCTCATCTGGCTGTAGTTCATAACTCCGAAGAGCCTGATCGCAGCGATATAGGAACACATGACAGAACTCGCGATCTATCAGCGTATCCGAAATCAGATCCTCTTCGGCAAATACACCACAGGGGATTAAATCCTCGAATGAAACGGAGAGCCCTAACTCTTCCTCGAGTTCGCGAGTCCCCTCTTCGACTGTTTCACCAGCAGCGAGATGCCCTGCACAAGAAATATCCAGAAGATCTGGGAACAAATCTTTGTCAGGATGCCGCAACTGAAGCAGGAGCTTCGGTACGTTGTCATTCAAGGTGACAATCCAGCATTGAAAGGTCTGATGCCATAGTCCCTTGGCATGAACTTCGGAGCGAGGCGCCACGCCGAGCCAATTCCTTTTTTCATCAAACACATCAAACTGTTCTTCCGACTTCTTCATCATACGCTCCCTCATCTGCAGCTCTTGCTCAAAGAAATTTTCGTTATCTCCGAGTAAGCTTGGTAACTTTCATCGCGTAGAGATCGTCCTCTAGCACAGCCATTCGGTCTCTAACACCTTTCAGTGCATCTTCAATGGCAAGATTATAAATAGGAGCTGTAAGCTGCTGAATCATGTAATCGATTAATTGCTCGGCAGCAATCTGACCTACCGTTACCCCTAGCTCGACATCTAAATGTTCCTGCAAATCACTAATTAGCTCGTCTTTCTCTTCCCTGGGTAATTTCAGTACTTTCATCTGTACGTCTCCCTTTTACTCGAAAATTTGGAAATCGATTTCTTGGAAGGAGCTGACTTCTTTCATCCAACGCTCAGCCACATACTGGGTATGTACCGGGTGATTGTTATAAGCTTCGTACGCAGCCTGATTTGCAAAAACCATAGAGAAACCATAGTCGTAATCCGCCTTAGCACTCACTTGACGCAGCACCTCAAATTGCTCAACACCAGGTATTGTCGTTAGCTCTTCCTCGCTGATTTTGAGGAATTGCTCAGCATTTGCGTTATTTTTACCCCCATGGAGTTTAAAAACAACCATATGTTTAATGTTAGACGTATTCATCTTTGACATCTCTCCTTTTTCTTCATCTTCGCTTATTATAGCGGATTTTGTCCCAAGGAACTATACAGACTCTCACTGCTCACTCACCACGTTAAAAAAAGGGAATATAATCCTCCTCTTATGCGCAGATTAACCGAGTACTGTAAATCAGATGAAAAGGAAGTGCTCCCATGGTAGAAAATAACAAACATGAAGGCAACTATACAGGTACTACGAATACGAATGCAGAGAATCAAGATATGGCTTTCGTCAATGATACGTTGGAGAACGCACCAAGCACATCTTCCATTAATCTTGCCAAAGACGATATTAGTGAAGATAATGAAGAAAATCAACTGAATCAAAAATAGTCGTCTTCATACGTTTAGAGCAGTTATTCCGTACCTTTCCAGGAGGCGGAGGCTGCTCTATTTTCGTTAATTCGACTTATTTTCGGGATGATTCAAACTTGGCATCTCTTATTTCGTGAGCTACTATAGACTAATAGGCTTGAATTGAAGGAGGTTGCCACATTTGGAACAAGTCATTGTCATCGGGGCAGGCCCATGCGGATTATCGGCAGCAGTTGCTTTAGAACGCGCTGGTCTGTCACCATTACTCATAGAAAAAAGTTGTATCGTGAATGCCATTTATTTATATCCTACGTATTTGCAATTTTTCAGTACACCGGAATTATTAGAGATTGGCGGTTATTCCTTTACGACTCCACACGACAAACCCTACCGTCAGGAAGCGCTTGTTTATTATCGTGAGGTCGCTCGCAGAGAGCAGTTGCGTATACACTCTTATGAAGAAGCTGTTCGGATTGAGCAAGTAGCCTCTGGATTTAAGGTCCTTACGTCCGATCAATTTGGTAACAAAGCCACTTACAATACGCACAAGGTCGTTGTTGCTACTGGCTACTTCGATCACCCTAATTTGCTGGGCATTCCAGGTGAGGAACTTCCCAAAACGACGCATTACTACAGGGAAGCACATCCGTATGCTGGAGCCAAAGTTGCGATTATCGGCGGAAACAATTCAGCCGTGGATGCAGCTATGGATTTACTCCGCGTAGGTGCTGAGGTAACTGTTGTCTACCGAGGCAAAGATTTTTCAGCCAATATTAAACCATGGGTTCGCCCATTGTTTGAAAGCATGGTGAATAAAGGACGCATCCGCATGTGGTTTGACTCGCAGGTAGAACGAATAGACGAACAAGCTATTCTCGTCCGAAAAGGAAGCGAACACGTCACTTTGGATAATGACTTTGTACTTGCCTTAACCGGATTTCGTCCAGATCGACAGCTGCTTACGGATATTGGTGTTCAGTTTCATGAAGAAACGAACGCACCCCTGGTCAATCCAGACACGATGGAAACGAACATTCCCGGGCTATATGTCGCAGGTGTAGTCGCTTCTTCCAAATATGATGCGAACGAGATCTTCATTGAAAGCGGCCGCTTGCACGGACTTTCCATTACAGCACATATTGTTAACGATCAGAGCCTTCAATCTTAGAGATTGACGGCTTTTTTTCATTCTTTCTATGAAAATATTTCCTTTTTTTCAGAGATTCCTCTTCCATTGCGAACACTTGTTTGCTATAATGAAAACAAGAACAAATGTTCCAATTAGATGAGGAGGTAGTTAACATGATGAACCCCAGTCACAATTTTCGTTTTATCGAGAGAGATTATTGGTACCATAAGGCATTGTGTGACACTGACCATCTTTTGCCTGAACAGATTGATGAGATGCTTGATGAAACCCACACCTACTATGCCGATTACACGTTCAAGTTTTATGACGATGGATCGGTAACGATCATAGATAACGATACGAACAACCGCATTAAACCAAAGGAATTGACAGGTGCCATCTATGATTTCTACATCCGCAAACGGATTCATATGATCAAGGTTAATCTAATAGAGAAACAACTCCAACATGCCAATTGAAGCACAATAAGGCCATCTGATTCGGACGCTTCCGTCCTTCAGATGGCCTTATGTTTACCTCATGCTAGTCCCTTTGATAACAGAAACAAGTTTGCGTGTGATCATTCACCATACCTACAGCCTGCATATAAGCATAACAAATCGTCGAACCGACGAATTTGAACCCACGCTTCTTTAAATCCTTACTCATACGATCAGAGATATCCGTTTTGGCAGGCAACTGACGACTGTCTTCCCAGTTATTCTTGATGGTTTTGCCACCTACGAAGCTCCAAATGTACGAATCAAATGTGCCGAACTCGCCTTGCACCTTAAGAAAGGCTTTGGCATTCTGGACGACGGAAGCTATTTTCAAACGATTACGCACGATGCCAGGATTCAAGAGCAATTCCTGCAGCTTCGCCTCATCATAATTCACAATTACGTGCGGGTCAAAACCATCGAACGCTTCCCTATAGCTTTCTCGCTTCTTCAAAATCGTATACCAACTTAACCCAGCTTGAGCACCTTCCAAATTCAGCATCTCAAACAAGACGCGGTCATCATGCACGGGAACTCCCCATTCATGGTCATGGTAATCTTGATATAAAGGGTCTTCGTTGACCCAACCGCAACGATTTGTCATGATATTCCTTCACCTCATCCAAATATCGAACATGTGTTCTATTTCATTATAGATCCTATACGAACACTTGTCCAGTTGGATTTATTTAAGTTCACCAGGCAGATTGTAGAAGTGATTGGTGTTTTGGAATAGAATAGCAGCCGTATCTTGCACGCTTTTCCCCTTCAGTTCAGCGATTTGTTCAATGACTGCGTGAATCATACGCGGATGTGTCTCCTCACCTGCGAACGGTCCTTCAAATGGCCAAGGTCCATCTGTTTCTACCATCATGAGCTCCAAAGGATAATTACGAACTAATGTTCTAATTTCTTCTTCATAGAGAACATCTGGCGTGATAGAGATATAATAACCTGCGCCTATCATACGCTCTACGGTTTCATTAGATCCTTTAAACCAATGGAAATGCGCCCTCTTAATTCCGTATTTGGCTAGTAATGCACAAGCGATATCCGCATCCTCGTATACGGCATGCAGGACAACTGGCTTATCCCACTGGGCAGCAAGCTGCAAGAAACGCTCCAGCAGCCTAATATAAGATGTTACGTCAAACGATTGTCCCGCCGCTTCTACTTCGTGGCGTGTGTAATATGGAAGTCCTATTTCACCAACTGCGATCATGTCATCTATGTGCTCATGCATCCAATCAATTAAAGCCTCCAACTGATCTGTCGTGGGCAATTCCTGCTCTGGATGAAATCCGTAAGCAGCAAATATACGATCTGGAGCAAGCGACTTCAAATGATTCGTTATTTTACAGGAATCTAGATGACGGGATACCGCGATTAAGGCCAGCACCTGCGAGGCTTTCATTTCTGCTAGTATCAATTTCGCTGACGTTTCGTCGTACATATCGAGATGAATATGCGCATCAATAGCTGACATTGTTTGTTTTCTCCCGTCGCAGTAGTCCTTGTATATGCTGTCTTAGTGCAATAAACGCCGATTCTTGCATGACAGCTTCCTGACGAGGTCTTGCCCATGGTACTTTCAACTCTTCCAAGATGCTTGCAGGCTTATTGGAGAGTACATAGATACGATCAGACAAGAATAGTGCCTCCTCGATACTATGAGTGACAAATAAGATGGAGCGTTTATTGTGCTCCCAAATGTTAAGAAGCCACGCCTGCATATCAAGTCTTGTTAACGCATCTAATGAGCCGAAAGGCTCATCTAAACACATAAGCTCCTGCGGACTTAACAAGGCGCGTAAGAACGAAACACGTTGCTGCATCCCACCTGACAGGACATGTGGAAATTCTCGTTCATAACCTCCCAGTCCAACTTTAGGCAGCCATTCTCTAGCTTTGGCGATCGCCGCAGTGCGCGACTCGCCGGCTACTTCCTGACCTAGTGCTACATTTTCTTCAATAGAGCGCCATGGAAACAATGCCGGTTGCTGCGGCATGTAAGAAATAAGCCCTTTTTTCCCTGTTACCTGCTCGTTATCCAGCCACACTTCACCCGAAGTCGGCTGAACGAGTCCACCTATGATATGAAATAAAGTGCTCTTACCACTGCCAGAGGGGCCAATGATGGACACGAACTCACCTTGCTCGACATGAAGATGGATATCTGCAAGCACGGAGACTTGCCCTTTTTTATTCGGAAACATATGGTGAATCCCTGTAAGCTTTAATTTGCTCATAGTTACAGCCTTCCTCTCCTACGAGGAACGTTTGACGTTCCAACGAATGATGAGCTTCTCAAGCCCAGCTATGAGCCAGAAAAAGAGTAGACTCAGAATCACGATGATCCCGATTGCCACAAATTCCCGATCCGCACGGAAGGCTGATTTTTGTAAGATCATATAATAGCCAAGACCCACATTTCCGCCTAGCCATTCAGCAATAACTGCCCCCATCACACTATAAGTAGCGGATATTTTGAGCCCCGTAAATAGAAATGGCAAAGCATGAGGCAGCTCTAATTTATAGAAAATTTGGCGTTTCGATGCACCAATCATTTGCATGTAATTATACATGCTGCGATCGGTCTGCATGAAGCCATCTAACGTCGACATCGTCACAGGGAAGAAACAGACAAGTGAGATCAATATAAGCTTAGGTAATAGGCCAAAACCAAATAAAATAATTAACAGCGGTCCCAGTGCGATAACTGGGATATTTTGAGATAAGATCAGCAGCGGATAGAAACCGGCCTTAACGAAAGGAAGCCTATGCAGTAAGCTGGCAACTAGAACACCGCCAATAGCTCCGATACTAAAACCCATGCACATCAAACGCACGGTAGCCCACATATGCATCCACACGCGCGACATATCTGTGGTACCGTCTCGCCATATTTTCAGCGGACTTGGAAGCAGCCAATCTGCGGTTCCTGCCCAAGAGACAGCCAACTGCCAAATAAACAACAGAAGGATGACTACCACAAGTGGCGGCCATCCTGCTTGAATCCAGCGACGGATGTTCATTATCTGTACTTCTCCGTTAATTTGTCCATTGAAGCACCTGACGGATTGAAATAAATTTTCACTTGCGAAATGACTTTCGGGCTGCCCATGTCAATCATGGCCGTATTCATATCTTGAATAATGAGAAGGAGTTGATCCAACTCACCTTCCATCGTCGTTTCCAGAGGCGAAACGAAATATTTAACACCAGACTTTGCAATCACTTCAATTGCTCGATCTACATAGGGAATGACGTCTTCGCCATTTACTGTTTTCGGTATAATTTGAATACTTACAAGTGCATTAGCCATGATTGACAATCTCCTCTTCGAGTTAGGAATTATTTCTTGCTTTCAGGTAAAAATGAATTCGTAAATGCCGCATCCACATCCAGCTTTTTCTCTAGTAGCTTGTGATCCAACATCCACGTGGCGTAGTTCTCCCACACGGATTTCTTTTGCTCACCCCAACGTGTCGCATCATCCTGATAACGTGGGCTTAACCACTTTTGACTAGCAACGACAAGCTTAGGATCTAGATCTGGAACAGCCTTAATCAATATGTTGGCCGCATCTTCAGGTTTGGAAATGGCAAATTGATACCCTTTGGCCGCGGCTGCAACGAATGCCTTCACGATTTCTGGCTTCGATGAGATCATCTTCTCATTTGTCGCCAATACGGGTGTATAATAATCCAGTTTATCTGAATATTTGTTCAAATAAATCATGTTCATCGGCTCACCACGCAGTTCCGCATCTACACCCGTCCAAGCATAGTAAATCCATGCAAAGTCAATATCGCGTTTGACCGCTGTAAAATAATCCGCGTCACCGATATTAACCATTTTCACCTTTGTCGCATCCGCTTTCTCTGATTGCATCAGGGATTCAATCATAGCACTTTCAGAAGGGGCGCCCCAACCGCCATACGATTTGTTCTCGAAGTCCTTCGGTGATTTGATGTTCTTCGCAACCGGTGAAGCAAAACCAGATGTATTATGTTGAATAACTGCTGCAATCGAGACTAACGGTACGCCTTGAATACGGCCTTGCGTGATGCTCTCTTGATAACTCACACCAAACTCTGCTGCGCCAGAAGCGATCATCGTATCCGCTCCACTTTCACCAGGGGCAATAATTTGCACATTCAAGCCCTCTTGCTCAAAAAATCCTTGATCTTTCGCGACATACAACCCCGTGTGGTTCGTATTCGGCGTCCAATCTAGGACAACCTTTACGTCAGTTAGCTTTTTACTTCCTTCTGTCGGTTGAACTGACTTTCCTGTGTCGTTGCCGCAACCTGCCATTACTACAGTAAAGCTAACTAACAACAATGGTGCAATTTTGTTCCATTTCATCTTCTTCTACCCCTTCTCTGTGGATCTTGATGTAACCATGCGAAAAAGCCCCCGTTATCCGGGAGCGCCAGTGCAATTCTATCAAATTCTACGCTGGCATTACCCCAGGAGTTAATAGAAAACTAAAAAGCCGCTAAGGACCAATGGTCTCTCGCGGCGTATACGTTGACATTCATACACTTGTGTCGTGTACAATCATTCTCTGCACTAGCATTATCTAGATCAGATCGAACGGTCAGCGGTATATCCCGCACTCTCAGCCTGACTACTCAAGCTCCCGGATGGTTACTATTCAATTTACATTACTATAACCCTAGTTAAATAAATAAGCAAGTTATCCCTATTTACCGCCCTTTGGGTATACTTTCCATATTCAGAAGCATAATAAGGGCGAAGTACTTTATGGTGAGGAGATGCTCATAATTCCACAACATATACACACTATTTTGAAGGATACCATTAAATCCCATGATTTGATACAATCTGTTCATTTGATCCACGGTAAACGTATTTATTTCACGTATTGCAATGCTATTGTTGACCAGAATCGACTCCAACAAGAAGTCTTACACCGTCTTCAAATCTCAACAACAGAAATTACGAATCTATCTGTGTTACAACAACTTATTCCACTAGAGAAGATCAGCGTATCATCGAATTTGGAGGAAGTTACACAATGTTTGATCAAAGGTTCCCTGTTTATTCAGTTGGAATCCGACTTAAATGAAGGGCTTCTAGTCCATCTTGCAGATCTTAAATTGGGCTATCGCAGTAATAACGAAGCGGATAATGAATATAGCGTAATCGGCCCCAAAGTTGGCTTTGTCGAAGATATAGATACGAACCTCAATCTACTCCGCAAAGAGATTATATCCGACAAGTTGCTTTTTGAAGAACATACCTTAGGCTCACTATCGCAAACTAGAGTTATGATTGTATACATCGAAGATATTTGCAACCCTCAGCATGTCCATACGGTCAGACAGAGACTTTTGGATCTGGATTTCGATGTGATATTCGATAGTTCTATTATTGACCAAATCATAACCGATAACGCAAATTCACCCTTTCCCTTATTTATGTCTTCCGAACGCGTGGACAGGACCAAATTCAACCTCTTAAATGGCCAAGTGGCACTTTTAAGCAATGGTTCTCCTTATGTCATCTCTGGACCTACCACTGTGTTCGATTTCTTCATTTCACCAGAAGATTATTACTTGCCCTGGGTCTTAGGCTCCTTTTTCCGATGCATACGATATTTCGGAGTTGCCTTTTCCATCCTTGCTTCTCCCGTCTATGTTGCGGTGTTAACTTTTCATTATTCCGTTATCCCACAATCACTTCTAGCTCCAATTATTGAATCTAGAGCTAACGTCCCCTTCGCACCGATCTTTGAAGTCTTGCTGTTGGAATTGACGGTCGAATTGCTAAGAGAAGCTGGGGCTAGATTACCAACCAAAGTCGGACAGACGCTAGGGATTGTAGGTGGTATCGTACTTGGTGAAGCAGCCGTGCAAGCAGGTCTTACCAGTACTATTTTAATTATCATCGTATCGCTTTCAGCATTGTCCTCCTTTGCCACACCCATCTTCAAAATGGCGAACACGATACGATTTCTGAGATTCCCTTTCATGTGCCTAGCTGCAGCTTGGGGAGGGTTAGGTGTGATAATTGGGTTGGTGCTTCTTCTGGGCCATTTATTGCGCTTAAGATCCTTAGGTACCCCCTATCTCGTTCCTGTATTCCCATTTCGTTCTCACGACTACAGAGATAGCTTTATTCGTTCCTCCCTCAACATAACGACTAACCGTCCAGGGTATATACGACCTCTTTCGGCCAAACGATTTAAGGTTAACAAAACTAACGATATTAGCGATGATTACAATAACGAATAAATCAGAAGTTAGGAACTAGCATACATGTATAAATATCTCATTCTCTTCTTATGTTTCGTCCTATCTGGGTGTGCAAAAGTTCAAATTGTCGATCGGATTAAACTCATTCAGAGTATCGGCTTTGACTTGCAAGAGGATACGTTTAAGGTGAGTGGTACGTACTACGCTTATAACAATAAAGTCGGTCTATCGCTGCTCAATGGAGAAGCAAAATCATTTAATGAAGTGCTAACCCTATTTACTGCCCAATCGGATTATCCGATTGCCATCGGTCAATTACGGACAATCGTGATGAGTGACGACATGGCAATAAATGGCATTTCAAATCTGGCAAGTACCGTCATTCGAGATCCCCTTATGAGTAATAACGCTGTCATCGTTCTTACGAATGATCACGCAAGCGAAGTTTTATCTGAAACTTTAAAATATCCACCTAGTTATCTATCCGATCTCATAAAACAAAACATGTTGAGTGGAAACACCCCTATTACCAATGCTCATTTATTTCTAGATCAGTACTTTGGAGATGGTCAAGATGTTTATTTGCCTATCCTATTTATTAGCCCCAAAGGCATTCTACAAATGGATGGTGTAGGTGTATTTCATCAAGATAAATTAAAACTTAAGATATCAAGTAAAGAAGGATTACTAATTAAGCTGCTTAAAGATGATAAAACCAACGCTATGACAAGCACATACAACTTCATCGATGATCAAAACAAACGAATTTCTTTTAAAATAATAAACTCGCAACGAAAAGTGAGTGTGCAAAGTGACACGGCCATGATCTCGGTTAAACTCAATATTGAACTTCGAGATTATCCAACAGCTTTAAACGTATTCGAGAACAATAACGATATGCATGATTTGAAAAAGCAATTCGAGAAACACTTAACAAGCGAACTGAAACTCCTACTAGAGAACTTTCAAAAAAATCGGGTAGATCCGATTGGATTCGGACATCTTACAGAAAGTCATCAGAGGAATTGGAATGAGAACGATTTTTATGATCACATGTACCCAAGATTGAAATTTAAAATACAAACCGAGATCAACATCCAATTTCTAGGGGTGGGACATTAGTGCAAAATGCAGTGAAGGAAAATCACATGATTTCCGGTTTCTTTATATTTTTCCTCATCTATGGTTCTCTAGTGGGGGTTGGTGTATTAAGTTTTCAACATTTCATTTTTGAAACTGCCGGAAACGATACTTGGATATCCGTTCTTGTTACGGGAATTAGTTTGCACGCCATCATCTGGATGATATTTAAGATGCTTGGGAACCCAGCCAGAGATGTCATAGATTTACACCGCATCTTACTTGGTAAATACGTAGGAAATGCGGTTTCACTCGTGATGGTCGGATACTATTTCATTATGGCACTTACGTTGTTTCGCAGCTATATTGAAATCCTCCAGGTTTGGATGTTTCCAACACTTCGAACTTGGATTTTGGCCCTTATCCTGCTATTCATCGTCTATTACATCGTTTCTGGTGGATTTCGAGTTTTGGCTGGCTATTGTTTTTTCGGTGTTATTTTCTCATCGTTATTACCACTACTTATGTATTTTAATATCAAATACGGACATATCAATAATCTATTGCCCATTTTCAAGCATAGTAGTAAAGAGTTATTCACCTCAATTAAATACCAAGGCATCATGTTTATGGGATTCGAAACGTTACTGATCTATTTCCCTTTTCTAAAATTTCCTGACAAAAGCTTGAAGTGGGCGCAAACCGCTGTCGGTATGAGTACGCTTAAATATGCCGTATTAACCATAGTCACGCTCATGTATTATAGCCAAGGACTATTATTGCACACCTATTGGCCAACTTTGGTGATGATAAAAGTCATTGAGTTCTCTCTAGTTGCAAGAGTTGAATTCATTTTCATTAGTGTTTGGCTCTTTATTATCATTCCAACGCTTTGTCTCTCCATTTGGAGTTGTACCCGAATTATGAAAAGAGTCACCACGCTCAAACCAACCTACTCACTCATATTCATATTGATAGCACTCTATGCGGCCTCGCTACCCGTTCATGATCGCATTAGAATTAACTGGTTAGGAAAACATGTGGCTGAAATTGGATTTTATTTTATCTATGGATATATTCCCTTACTTTTTATTCTTTATCTGTTTCGCAGGAAAACGGTACATAATTAATTGAAGCGAATAGTTAACCTATACCTTTTGGATACTGAATCCTTCCCTATCACTGAGCAAAATGTCATTGTCCATGGCATAAAGCTTCAAGGCAATTTGCAATTGTAACCGATCGTCTGCATCTTGCAAATCCACACCAAGCAGTTCTTTCACCCGTTCTAACCTATAAATAACCGTATTGTGATGCGTATATAACTTTTGCGCCGTTTTACGGACGTTTTCATGTTGTTCAAAATACGTCAAGAGCGTATGAATCAACGAGCTTTGATGCTTCCAATCATACGTTTCTAGAGGAGCAATCCACTCCTCTCGAAACTTCGTTAACTCACGCCCCTGCGGGAGCAGGTACAAGATTTTATAAATCCCCAAATCATCGTAACTAATCCACTCTTGCGCCATGCCGCAAATATGACTAATCGTATACACATTAGAAGCTTGTAGATAACTTTCATTCACTTCCTCAGCGGATGTTACCATTTTCCCTAAGCAAAAAGAGAACGCAAAAGGAGAATGTGTGCTGTGCACTTCTTGCAGTGCTGCTCTTAAACGCTGTTTAAGCTCTTTATCCTGTAGGCTTATCTCTGAGTTTAATAGCACAACTAATCGATCATCGATGATCGAGTATAGCAAATCACGGCTCCGCAGCGATTCTTGCTGACGCAATTGTTGTACGATTCGCTTGAGTTGGAGCGCGTTTGGAGCAGCCGACAGCCATCGAACGAGAACAACATGGAAATTGCCCTGATGATCAATTGGGCATCCGCATGCTTCCGCACGTATATCCAAATCCCTTCGCGTACCTATACGGCCAACGAGCCAGTCTTGTAGAAACTGATCTATATATTTCGCTTCTACTTCTCGCCTTGCGTAAATATTCATCATCTCTAAATGAATCAGCACCCCTACCCGTTCTAATGTCAGGGTGTCAATCGGAGATAATTTCTGGTTCCATTCCAGCAGCAAAAGGAAGGATTCTGCACCTAACTGTTCTTTAATCTTCGTTACAGTTATCTTTACTTCTCGCTCTCCGATCATGAGTGAATACATACCTTGCTTGCCAATTTGCTGCAGCTGTTCCAGCGTCGATCGCTTATTCAAACCCATTTCCTGTATTAGCTGCGCAGTTGAAAGAGATACATGAAGTTTACCTACGGAGCTAAGCAACAAAATCGGGTTCGCAAGTTCCACTTCCACATGTCCTAACAATTCTTCTAATCCTTTTCCTTCCAAAAGGAGCTCTGAAAATCGCTGGAATCGCTGCTGCAAGAGCGCCAACTGGGCAGCTTCATGCACGAGAACACGTTCCATGACTTCACGCACGACTTCCGAGAAAACTGTACTTGGCGGCAATTCAATGATAGGAAATTGGTATCGCTCGGCCACTTCGAGAACGTGTGGTGGAATGACATCTAGAAATCGTTTAGTTTTAATACCTAAAGCTGCGACACCTTTCTCCACAAGTTGAGGAATTAAATCTGCGAAAGCGCTCGGGTCATCACGAAACGGATACCCCGTTGAGATCAGAAATTCGCCTGGCATGACCCAGTCAATCACATCAGGAACTTCCATGACATTGACACGAATAACCGCCGTGTGTAAGCCAAGATGCCCCGCAAGTACTTTAGCGCCAGCCAGATGCGGCATACTAAGCAAATCTCGGCAAACCAACCCATGTCCCGCTTGCTGCGCACTCATCCTTATCCGCCTCCTTTACTTTGATTCAAGGGCCACGATCCAATCATCAGCCCAACCAACCCAGCCGAAAATACCGCCTTGCTGGTGCACCATACGGATCGCGGCCTCTTGGTCCGCGGGATCAAAAGCCGCTGTCCCGTCCTCCAGGACGAGACACTCATACCCGCGATCGTTCGCTTCGCGAAGCGTCGTATGTACACAGACGTGCGTGGTCACGCCCGTCAGCACAAGCGATGCGATGCCCCTTGCCTGCAGCAGCGCATCAAGTTCCGTCCGGTAAAAGGCCCCTTTACCGGACTTGTCAATGACGAGCTCGCCCTCGGCGGGCGCGAGCTCACTGACAATCTCGTGCCCGCGCTCGCCGCGCACGAGGATACGTCCCATCGGCCCCGTGTCGCCGATGCCTGCTCCTTGAAGCTGGCTGCGCCGCAGCTTCGTCGGCGGACAATCCGAGAGGTCGGGCTGATGCCCCTCTCGGGTGTGTACGACCAGCACGCCATGTTGGCGACAAGCTGCCAGCACCTGCTGCAGCTTCGGGATGATGGCCCGTGTCTGGGAAATATCATTGCCCAGCAGCTCACCGAACCCGCCCGGTGAGCAAAAGTCATTCTGCATGTCAATAACGACAAGCGCAGTCGTGCGCTTGTCGCATTGGAAGGAGAATGGTTTAGCTGGAAGATTCACATTCTCAGACATTCGGTTTCGCTTCGGCGACTGTTGGATGACCATATACCGTGGCATCCACCAAGTAGGTTTGAAAAAAGCTATTGCTCGGCACATTCGCATCTGCGGGTAGGAAGATGCTGATTTGCTCCGTTGGTTGCGTATCGTCATTGGCTACAGAATGAATGGTTAGCGCTGGAACATGGAATGTATCCCCCGCCTGATAGCTGACCCACTCTCCGTTACACAGCAGTTTCACCTTCCCGACTGTGATATGGATCACTTCCACGACATCATGGTAGTGAGGCAGCACTTGACCGCCTACACCAATCCGCTCCCATAAGATGGAGCTAACTCTGACGCCTAAAGCATCTGCCATCTCCGCATCCATAATTTCCCGATGATAGAGCTCTGGGTGCGCTGCAATCGGTGTCCATGGCAATGGTTCACCTCGTAAAACCGTTGTTTCTTGTGATAACATTGATATCCTCCATTCGTAGTTGCATCATTATTTTTATCTTTTTCTCTATTTAACTAGCTATGAGCAGTTAGCGTTATTCATCTACACAACTTACAGCCTCTTCAAAACATCTATCAACTGCTCCGAATGCGCAACAGCGCCAAATACGCCGCCTTGCATCGTAATCATTTTCAAAGCCGCCTCATGGTTCCCAGGGTCTGTTGCTCCTGTGCAATCCGAGACTAGCAAACATTCGTATCCTCGATCATTCGCATCCCGCATCGTCGTATGTACACACACATCCGTCGTAATACCCGTTAAAATTAGGTGCGTTATACCTTTGGTTCGCAGAATCAAATCCAAATCCGTCGCATAGAAGCTCCCTTTGCCCGGTTTATCAATGATCACCTCGCCGTCCATAGGAGCAAGCTCATCAATGATTTGCCACCCAGGTTCACCCCGAATGAGGATTCTTCCTGCAGGTCCCGACGAGCCGATTTCCGCGCCAATTTGCTTGCTTCGCCAGCGCTTATTCGCCGGCAAATCCGAGAGATCAGGTCGATGACCCTCTCTCGTATGAATAACTGTGAAACCAGGTATAGCACGTACTTCAGCTAGCAGCCTTTTGATCGGTCCAATCGTCCGAGCTGTCAAAGAAAGATCGTACCCCATACGATCCACATAGCCGCCTTTCCCGCAGAAATCAATCTGCATATCAATGATAAGGAGGGCCATTTGGGCTGGAATCAGCTCATTATCATAGGGCCATGCGTACGGTACGGCTTCAATATTCATGGGATCGACTCCTTAGTCATAAATTTCTAGAGATTTGTTTATTTAGGAATACTGCCAATAACACCTTCGACGAAATAGTCCGTCGCTTCGAGTTTATCAAGTTCAAGCTTGGCACCCGCTTCAATTTTGACTACGCCCTTCTGATCTTTAATAGGTCCACTGAATGGATTCAGCGTGCCAGCAACAAGATCCGCTTTGCCTTTGTCCACGAGCTTCTTCACATCTTCAGGCACCGCACTTCCGTAAGGGGTCAGCTGAACGACGTTATCTTTGAGTTGTCCGCGATATTTCCCATCATATTTACTCCCTTTAAACGTACCTGCTATACCTGTTTTCACCATATCCACATAGAGATCGGACCAATTCCATATCGAGCCTGTAATCCAACCTTTGGGTGCTAGAACAGAGGCTTCTGCATGATAACCGACGGAGAGCGCACCGCGTCTTTCCGCGGTTTCAATGACCGTTTTGGTACAATCCTGATGCTGCGACAACACATCAATGCCTTGATCGATCATACTGTTCGCTGCATTCGCTTGCTGTGCGGGATCACACCAGCTACCCGTGAATACGACAGTCGTGGTGGCACTTGGATTAACCGATTTCGCACCGAGCTCAAAGGCGTTAACGTTCAGCAATACCTGAGGAATCGGCACCGAAACGATATAGCCCAACTTGCCGGTTTTGGACATTTTGCCAGCCGCAATCCCTGCTAAATAGACAGGCTCCCAGATCGTCCCAAAGTAAGTTCCTAGGTTAGCAGCTGTTTTCAAACCACCCTGATGATAGAACAGCACGTCTGGATGCCGCTTCGCTACATTCAAAGCCGGATCTAAATGACCATACGAGGTTGGAAAAATAATTTTCGCTCCGTTCCGTATCATCTCTTCCATTACGCGCTCGGCCTCTGCCGTTTCGGGGACATTTTCACTGCGCAGCACCTTTAAATCCGGAAAAGCTTTCTCTACACCTTGGCTGCCAATATAGGCCGCTTGGTTATATCCATAATCATCTTTCGCACCAACGAAGATAAAACCAACAGCCTTCCCGCCTGTACCTGCCGCTCCCCCGCTCACTGCTGTTGAAGCAGGAGAGGAAGTTGAACTACAGGCCGCAAGGGTCAATGATACAACAAGTGAACTAGCCATGATTCCCCACTTTTTTCCAAATAATCGCATGGTTAAAGACCTCCACTATTCTATTTTTTTATCTATTGGAACTTGTTCCTGCCCCCGCCACTCTTGCTGCTCAACCACCCCCAGCACCTGTGAATACTTTGGACAAACCTTCTGGCATCTGACTTCGCTGCTTACGGGCAACCAAATACAACGCCAGCAACGTTATCACATAAGGTGTCATGAATAACAAAAATGGAGAAATATCATAGCCCTGTTGTTGAATAACGAGCTGCAACGCTTGCGCTCCACCAAATAAATAGGCTCCCAACAGCGCTTTGGCTGGCCTCCATGCCGCGAAGATTACAAGGGCAACGGCTACGATTCCCTTTCCTTGGGTCATATTCTCAACCCAGGTATGCGTGTAGGCTGTAGACAGCTGCGCACCTCCTATCCCTGCAAGAAAGCCCCCTGCCATCACAGCACAATACCGGATTAACTTTGGTGAGAAACCATAGGTGTAGACGACTTCCTCCCTCTCACCAGTGGCTCGAAGAATAACACCGATCCTAGTTTTAAAAATGAGATACCAAAGTGTAGGTACGAGGATTATCGAGATGTAAGTTAACCCATCATGCTGGAATAGGAGCGGTCCTACGAACGGGATCTTGGATAGAAACGGAATCGCAATAGGCTCGAAACCATTGATTTGTTTGTTCACGAAGCCCCTCCCCAAGAAGGAGGTTAAACCGATAGCGAAGAACATGACAGTCAAACCGCTAGCCAACGCATTTGCTTTGCGGGAAATAACCAGAAAGGCGTGAATAAGGGCAAGAGCAGCTCCAAAGAGTCCACCTGCTAGTGCTCCCAGCCACGGATTCCCGCTCCATACGGTTACTGCAAAAGCACCCAAAGCACCGCCTAACATTGACCCCTCCGTTCCAAGGTTCACGACACCAGCTCGCTCCGCAATCAATTCGCCTAAGCTCGCATAAAGCACAGATGTTCCTGCTCGAATAGCTCCAGTTCCAATATCCACTACATTCATGCTTGCTTCCTCCTGCCTACAGCCAGAATAGCGAATAGGACAAAGGCCATAAGGATCTGCACGGAGGAGGCTGGCAGTCCACTATTCATTTCAAGCGAATTGCCAGCAACACTAATCATTCCGATGATAAATGAAGTGGCAACCAGCCATAACGGGTGATTCCAAGCCATCCATGAGGCCAAGAAGCCTAGATAGCCGTAATTCACACCCGTGGTCGGGCGAAGACGTCCTTCAATCCCAGTTATTTCAATCATTCCTGCAATACCGGCCAAAGCGCCTGCAGCGATCAAAACCCAGAATTGGATGCTCGTATCTTGCAACCCGGCACGCCTTGCCGCCAGAACATTACCACCGACGACACGAATTCGGAACCCTAACCGGGTATGGGTAATGAGGAACCATACAACAGCTGCTAGAATGAATGCGATACCGATGCCAAAATGAACGCGGCTGGAGCTTGAGAACGTCAATAAACGAAGTTGACCTGCAAGTTCTTTGGAGAATGGCCAATTGAAAGAGGCAGGGTCCTTGAGGAGACTATGCACGAAGAAACCAATCGTGAAGTAAGCCACATAATTCAACAGCAACGTTGTAATCGTTTCATTCATTTTACCTTTTACTTTGCCCACAGCCGCAATCGCAGCCCAACATGCACCGCCTAGCGCGCCAACGATGACGAGGATAGGGACGCCAATCCACCCAGGAACGGAAGGCAGTAGGTACACGCCAACCGCGGTAACAGTGAGTGCGCCTATGGCTAACTGTCCCTCACCTCCTACATTGATCATTCCTGCTTTCGCTGGCAGAGCTGCTGCGAGAGCTGTTAGAATGAATGGCGTGGCTTTGATTACCACTTCCCCAAACCCATACATATCGCCGAATGTCGAACGAAGCATTGTACCGTACAGCATGATGGGGTTAACACCTGAAGCAAGCAGAAATATCGCAAAAGCTAAAAGCGGTGCAATGACGACCAAGGTTGGAGTAAGAATAACTCCCCATTTCACCTTTAAGGATCGTTGTTTCAGCGGCAAAATCACACTCATGCCGTCTCCCCCTTCAACATGATTTGACCTATCGTATAGGCATCGGTTTCCGAAGGTATAAACGGCCCATGCATCTTCGCATTGGATAACACGAGCAGCTCATCCGAAAGTGCAAATAGTTCCCCTAGATCTTCCGAAATCAGCAGTATCGCAGCTCCACTATCCGCAAGCTCAATCAGCATATTCTGAATCGAACGTGTTGTCCCTATATCTAACCCGCGACTAGGATAGCTAACCAGAAGAATGCTAGGCTCCTTCAAAAGCGCTCTGGACAAGATCATTCGTTGCACGTTCCCTCCCGATAACCGGTCAGCCCGCCTCGAAGGATCTGCAAGTCCTAGTACTTGCACTTCTTTTCTCCCTTGCAGTTGAGCACGAATGTACGACCAGTCCATGCCCAAGCCCCTAGGTTTCATTGGAAGCCCTGCAAGAACCATATGCTCTAGAATGGTAAATCCGCTAATGACGGAATCCGTCAACGGATCTTCAGAAACTAGGGCAATACCTGCATCGAGATATGCCTTGACAGGTGCATGCGTAAGAATAATGCCGTTTACCATGATTGAGCCTGAAGTGGGGGCTCTCAGACCAAAAAGTGCCTCAATCAGTTCCTTTTGACCGTTTCCAGAAATGCCGGCAATACCTACAATCTTTCCTTTCGCAATTGACATATCCATCCCATCCACGATCATCTGACCATGATCATCTTGAATCGTCATTTGATGTGCAAGCAACGCAGGGTCTAGCTTCTGATCATCGGCTATGAACGGTGTCCGCTGTTCAAGCTCCACAAGCTGTTTCGTCCCCATCATACTGGCCACAAGCTGATCACCTGTAAAGTTCGCTGCTCTGGTTGCTGTAAAATGCACAGATCCCTGACGAAGAACCGTCACGCGATCTGCAATGGTCATAACCTCATTAATTTTATGAGTGATTAATAAAACCGCGTATTGATCCTTACGTAAGCGATCCAACATTTGCAAGAACGCATCCACCTCAACTGGTGTCAATACACTTGTTGGTTCATCAAAAATAATCAGCCGCGTTCCTTTCATCAACAGCACTTTGAGAATTTCAACACGTTGTCGTTCCCCTAAGTCCAGCTGCCACACCCATGCATCGGGATCTACTGAAATACCATAGCGTGCTGATACATCAATAATTTGCTGACGTATTTTCGTGTGATTCATAAAGATACCCTTCTCCGTAATAGCCAAAGCAATGTTCTCAAGTACGCTTAGCGCGGGTACAAGGCGAAAATCCTGGTAAACCATGCCGATGCCCTGAGACTTCGCTTTCGCTGGCGGATGAAGTTTAACGTCTTCACCAAGCCATTTGATCGTCCCTTCGTCTACCTCGTACACACCAGAAATCATTTTCATTAAGGTACTCTTTCCAGCCCCATTTTCACCTAGAATGGCATGCACTTCCCCTGTCATAACCTGAAGATCGACCTCATTGCTCGCAACTAACTCTCCGAAGCGTTTGACCAATTTCGTAGCTTCTAGTAAAAGCACATCAGGAACTGATTCCAAGTTGGTCTCCATCCGACACCTCTTCATTCGTGTTATATTTTATAACATAATTTATCTGTTTCTCTGTTGTTTCTTATTATATTACATGGATTTATGGATGTCGTTAGTAGGAAAAACCAATTATATAAGGTTTCCATTGGTTAAAAGCACTAGAATGATGAATTACGCGTTATATTATATAACACAAAAAAAACCACCTTCCATGATCGGAAAGTGGTATTCATTACGAGTCTATTTATTTGGAAAAGGATAAACTATTACTTGAAACTCAACTGCCAAGTTACACCGAAGCGAGGTAAAGGAAACGTATGTTTAACAAGACTGTCGCTTTCAGTTTACCTTTGCTCACCGCGTATACACCCTCTAATGAAGTAACCAATCCTTTAATTGCGATCCCATCTTCTTCGCATCTTCGTAGCCAAGTTCATGCAATTTCTCGAGCTTACGCGGGTCCTTCTCCATACGTCCAACTTCAACTTTGGTTGAAGGTCGAATAATGATCGCACTGCCATCTGCTTCCATACGTTCGATTGTTTCTAGGGTGTTATTATAAATTTCACTGCGATTCACAAGCACATTCACTAAGCCGTTATATTTCGGATAAAAGCTCTTCGCCAACCAGCGCTGCTTGAACGGCCGTTTACGGTAGCCTAGCTCCTTAGTTAATACAATGATATGCTTCTTATTACCGTCAGCAACTGATTTCTGAACAGGAATCGGATCGACCAATCCGCCATCAAATAAGGTTCTACCTTCAAAATGAATCGGCGTAGCTACAAACGGCAACGAACTTGAAGCTTGTACGATAGGCATTGTTTGCTGCTGAAGCTGATGTTTCGTGAAATAAATCGGTTCCCCTGTATGTGCGTCTGTTGTACCTATTGCAAATTGCTGTGAAGAGGCATAGAACGTGTCATAGTCGAATGGCACAAGCCTGTTCGGCAGCTCATTAAAAATGAAATCCATACCAAATATGCTTTTACTGCGCAATAAATTGCGATAGCTTAAGTAACGGTGATCCGCAACATAGTCAATCGTGACTTTCTTATTCCGCCCAGGTTGTTTAGAAATGTAAGAAACCGCATTGCATGCGCCTGCTGAAACACCCACCACATAGGGGAAATATAAATTCTGCTCCATAAAGTATTCCAAGACTCCCGCGGTGTATACCCCTCGCATACCTCCGCCTTCCAGTACGAGTCCAATCTCTTCCATGGTGACACCTTCTTTCTGTCTGTCTCAAGCCCCTTTCTAGCATACAGGAATTGTAAATTAAAAGAAACGGGCTTCCTTCTTCGAAAATGAGACGAAGACGAAGATTTCATCCTACTTCCTCAGTCAAATTAGGGAAAATGACCGTTCAACCGTATTTTTGCCGAAATATAACGTGTACGTCAACTTTCTGAAACTCAATCCCCATTTATCTTCATATAATTACCAAAAACCCCTGCTCCGAAGAACAAGGGTTGACAAGCTTTGAAATAATTATGATTTGTTTTTACTAATGTTATTTAGGCTAGGAGGAAACTCAGCCGCATTCTGCTTCTTTAGAGTCTCTGCCTCTTCGGTAAAGTGAGCAGCGTTTTGTTGGTTATTTTTTTTATCAGGTCGATTTACTTTTGGCATTCCTTTCACCTCCATCATCTCAACCGTAGTATGAGAAGGAGATCCTTATCTTATGCCAATTAATCGAAATCATTAAGGTTATTAACGATTTTCTTTGTACAATTCCTTGATAACCATAAACTCATCCAGATTGCTTAGAAAGAGATCAACAATGACAGGGTCAAAATGCTTGCCACGTTCAGATTTCAATAAATCCAAAACGCGATCTAATTCCCATGCTTTCTTATATACGCGATCACTACACAGCGCATCAAATACATCAGCTAGGGCTGTTATCCGACCATACAAGTGAATGTTTTCCCCACTTAGCCCTTGTGGATAACCCGTCCCATCATATCGCTCATGATGCTGATGAGCGATAATCGCCGCGGCGTGCAGCACCTTTTTATTCGAATGCTTAAGCATTTCGTAGCCTAAGTTAGAATGTGTTTTCATGATATCGAATTCTTCTTGGGATAAGGAACCCGGTTTATTGAGGATGGCATCTGGGATCCCAACTTTGCCTACATCGTGCATCGGCGTTGCCAGCCGAATCGTTTCAGCTTCCTGCTCAGACAAGCCGTATTTCAGAGCCAGTAGGCGTGAATACTCGGCAACTCGCTTAACGTGATGACCTGTTTCCTGTGAGCGGGTTTCTGTGATCTCGCCCATTGTATAAATGATTTCCTGCTGCGTACTCTCGAGCTCATTGTTTAAATAAATATTCTCGAAAGCTACTGAAACGTTCGCACAATAAATATCAATCAAATAATGCTCCCATTCACTAAGGGCATTGAACCCGTTTATATATATGACGTTCTCCATGCCCATCTTACTCTGGAAGTAGATGATGAAACGATCCGCAGCAAAGCTGCTTTTGCGAGTATGGAAAGCTGCTTCAATTTCCTCAAGCACATCGGCAGGAACCACATCGCGTGCTCTTGCATCTTGATTTTGCGCATAATCGCCGCTAGCTGCAAGAATATAGATGTCCTCGATTCCCTTCGTGACTGCAAAACTGAAATGTATCGCATTCTTATGTAAATTTACGATGGAGGTCATTTGGGTTAGAACGCCAGACGCAAATTTCTTCATGGACTGTAATTCAAACAAGGTCGCCGAAGACTTAATAATTTCTTCTAGGCCAATTCTACTTTTCTCAATCGTTTTGATATCTCGAAACGAGCGCAGTGCCGTGACTACCGTAGTAAACAATTTCTGCGATGTTAACTCCGTCTTTTCTTTATAATCATTAATGTCATAATCCATGATAACCGTTCGTTCAGGAGCTTGTCCCGGCTGGCCCGTCCGCAAAATAATACGTACAGCTTGGTTATTCAGTTCTTCCCGAATGAACTTGACGACATGCAGTCCAGCGTCTTCATTTTCCATAACAACATCTAATAATATAAGAGCCGTTTGCGGCTGCTGTTTCAGAAGTTGTTTCGCTTCCAAAGCAGAATAAGCACTATGAAACTCCAGTTTGCGACCAGCAAATTCTAGATCTTGTAACACCATTTTCGTTACTTGATGTATTTGCTTCTCATCATCGACAATTAGTACGATCCACGGGTCGTGTTCCACAGTCCTTAGATTTGCTGCTGCAACGTTATCTTCCTCAGCGGCAAAAAGAAGCTCATCCTGATCGACAGACTCCACTTCATTTGTCATATCTCAGCTTCCTCCTCTTTGGGGATTGTAATTACAAATAAACTGCCCTGTCCTTGTACACTTGAACATTGAATCGTACCATTTAACGAATCTGTCACAAGGTTATATACAATATTCATCCCTAAGCCTGTCCCACCTTGTCCACGGCTGGTTGTAAAGAATGGATCAAATATATGATCCAACACTTCCTCAGACATCCCTTTCCCATCGTCTGAGTAGGCAAGCATGACATGATCGGGATTGTCTAGAACTCGGATACATAAACATCCGTCATCGTCATCCGTATCGTAAGCGTGATTCAGAGAATTCATAACGAGATTCGTAATAATTTGAGATAGGGCACCAGGGTATGTATACAATTGCAGTTGATCATCGCATTGAACGTCTATTTTAATATATGTTTTCTTGAGCACAGGCTTCAGACTCGCGATAATCCCTTCCACATATTCTTTAAATAGAAACGTTCGTTTGATCTCTACACTTTGATCCACTGAGATTTGTTTGAAACTTTTAACTAAAGAAGAAGCTCGCTCCAAATTAGATTGGACCATCGCAATACTCTCATGGGACACCGATAGAAATTGCTCCAAATCGGATTTCTTCATTTTCCCCGCTTCATACAGTGCCTGAAATTGTTTCGCTTTCTGATCCAAGTAGCTTATAGCCGTTACGCCAATCCCAATCGGGGTGTTGATTTCATGCGACACGCCTGCAACTAAACTACCTAGAGCTCCCATTTTCTCTGAATGTACAAGCTGATCTTGTGTAACCTGCAAGGTAGTCAAGGCTTGCTGCAACTCATGATAGCGATCATCCAAGTTACTGACCATATCATTGAAGGCTTCTGAAACTTCAGCAATTTCAGGCGAAGCTTTGAACTGCAATTTAGGCAGTTCTCCACCTTGCTTCACAATAACAGCCGCTTCACGCAACCGGCTTAGTGGCCGGATAACAATAACTCTTAGAATTAACCATAATAAAATTGAAAGTATAATCGCAATACTAAGTCCGACGAACAAAATCAGCTTTGTTCTATGTTTGAGCAGCAGTTCTTCTTCCGATGAGTCGAAAATAACTTCAACCGCCCCGACAACCGAGCCGTCTTCTTGCAGGGGTGCCGTTAATCGAACGATCGGCCTATCATTTTCAGCCATAGGGACACGATCTACAATCGTATTGTCTTGTTTGGGGATCACAACTCTTGCTGCATTCAGAATTGTCCCAACTTCTTGACGGTTCGAGGAGGCTAACACTTTCCCTTGCTTGTCATACAGTTTCATATCCAGAACACGAGCATTCTTATATTGAATGTAATCGAATATCTGCTGGATATCTGCGATTGATCTCGATTCTTCGTAACGCCCGTTAATAGCAATCGTCATCCCGCTGATTTGACTCACATAGGCTTCGCGAATCGATTGATTGAGGCTAAATGTATCGAACACCATCATTGTCGAAATCATGCCAGCCGTTACAGCTGTGACGAGGAAAACAATCCGTTTCTGTAAGCTTATTTTCTTTTGACGAAAAGCCATTACCACACCTACTTCACATCGAACGTGACTGTTTTACTTACATCATAAGGCGTGTGGTCATTGTTATGTAAGGAGATCTTCACTTCATGTGTTCCTTTACTCAAATGATCCAATACTTTCTGCTTCTCCGTAACAACAATCTTATCACCTTTGTCTAGCGATATATGAATATGACCTTCGCCTTCGACACGTTGTTGATCATAGTGTTCCTTCGATATCTTCAGATCGGTCGTAAAACTTAAAGTGACAGCATCATCTTTCACAACGTAAGCCACCTCTAACGTAGGTGTAAAAGAAGATGTGTTGGACGTTGTCGATTTGGCTTTACCACAGCCCGTAATTGCAATCGTTAATGCCGCTAACAAATAAAAACCTTTGATTTTGTTCATTTGTCATCCCCCGTGAAGATGTTTTTAGTCTCTAATGCCAAAAAATAGTTATCTTCCTTAGCTTAAGAATAATAAGTTAATTTGTCCACTTTTATTTTGGAAACATGTGTAATAAAAGAACTTTCATAAGAATAGTTAATTTATTCAAAATTGTCTGACAATTTATGTCGAATTCGCATGATAACGCTCACTTTTTGCGCTTACCCAGGAAATAATTTCATTTCCCGAATCCGCATCATTTCCCCACGATTGGTGCAATGTAGTAAAGTCGCTTTTCATTGCTACTCCCTTCTCTTTACGAACCTTAAGGAGGTTTCCCATGACAGGAACCAATCAGCATCAACAGCCAGTTCAGCATGCCATCGATGCCGCTGATCACGCCATTCTACAAGCACAAGACGCCCAGCATAAGCTGCAAGTCGCCATAACCGAAGCCAACCCTCATGCGATTCAATCCGCTCAAGCGGCACTTGTTCAAGCAGATCAACAAGTTACGCAAGCACAAAGGCAACTAGCCGAATTTGCAAACGAACAATTTGGTCAGCAAATCCAACAGACGTTCGAGCAACTCAATCAGGCCGCTCAGGATATTGAAGCCAATCAAGTAAAGTTTCATACACCTAAACAGGTGAGGTAAGACGTAATTACCCAATATTTCTATACAGAGGAGCTAAGCGTCGTGATTGCGTTTAGCTCTTTTGTTTCATTTTTTTTTTGGGGGCGGGATCCGGGTTCAGGTTGGAGGTTCGGGGGTGGGGTTCTGGTTCTGGTTCTGGTTCTGGTTCTGGTTCTGGTTCTGGTTCTG
>NZ_LYPB01000076.1:0-111511 GCF_001653565.1 Paenibacillus oryzisoli | reverse complement strand
GGTTCTGGTTCTGGTTCTGGTTCTGGTTCTGGTTCTGGTTCTGGTTCTGGTTCTGGTTCTGGTTCTGGTTCTGGTTCTGCGACGGGGTTCTAGGTTTCCGATTCTTAGTCCGTGGGCTGGGTTTGCAGTTGCCGTTTGAGGTTGCTCTACATGCTCATCTAGGCACATGCATCGACTATAACCAGGAGGCCGTCAACCAGACGAATAACTGTATTTTATCCAGCTAATTCACGCTACCCGATATTTCCCAAACTAACTGGATTTCCTCCCGTTATTTCAGACCATTTTCGTCCAAGGGAGCATTTCGAGCACAATTAGATGTAAAAAATCCAGTTAAAACGCTCAAAGGCTAGTTTTACCCGGAAATAGATGTAGAAAATCCAGTTAATCTCCATTAGCTACCCAGACTGGAAACACGCTAAATGTAAATTTTCACCGTCTCACGGAATAACCCGGAAATATTCCCCAGTAAATGCCACCTTCCATAATAGCCCAATTACGTATTTATCTTCTGTATGAAACCTGCATCCCTACTTTTGATAACCATCTTCACGCCATTTTTTCTTTTTAGGTGAACATTATGTTAAACTAGGTAGGAAGGTTTTCAAGTTATTTGGGGAGGCACTACTTACATGCTCGTGATTGGAATAGCCGGAGGTACCGGTTCAGGTAAAACTACAGTAGCAAAATCGATTATTACAAAACTAGGATCCACGAATGTGACTTTGATATCACAAGATAATTATTATCTTCATCATAGCGGTCTGACATTTGAAGAGCGGGAACGCATCAATTATGATCATCCTCGTGCTTTTGAGAATACATTGCTCCTTCAGCATTTGAATATGTTGAAAAGCGGGCAGCCCGTCGACATTCCTGTCTACGATTTTTCTACGCATGCTCGCTCGCAAGAAACGATTCGCATCGAAGTTAAACCGATTGTGCTGCTTGAAGGCATTCACGTCCTAACGGATGAGGACCTCCGCGGAGCGTTGAATATTAAGGTTTTTGTAGACACAGACCCCGATGTCCGCATACTTCGCCGTCTAACCCGAGATATTAATGAACGTGGTCGTTCTTTGCAATCCGTTTTCGATCAATACTTAACGACTGTTAAGCCTATGCATGATGCCTTTATTGAACCGTCCAAGAAGTACGCTGACATTATCATTCCTGAAGGCGGCGAGAATCAAATCGGGATCTCCTTGCTAACGATTTTGACAGAACGCTATATGACAGATCGTGCTGCTAATTATGAAATCGGCTAGCAGCCCAACCGCAAGAGCCACTTTCCTTCAACTAGGAAAGTGGCTTCTTTCATGCCGGACGCGCTTTGAAAATAAACCCTGCAAGGCCAAACAACAAATAGACGAGGCCAAGAAAGTAGAAAATACTAAACACACTTAAATAATGAAGAGCCATCCCGCCAACTAAAGGTCCGATGATACTCCCTATGCTATATTGAATAGACGCAATAATATTAGCGGTTGGCAGCAAATGACGGGGTAAAATATCAGCTGCATAAGCCAGCCCTAGCGAGAAGAATGATCCTACCATACCTCCTGCTACCCCTAAACAAAACCCAAGTCCCCATAAGTTCGTCCCAACGAACGGCACACAACTGAAAGCCAACGCCCCCACTATGGCTGTACCCATGAGAATCGGTTTACGACCAATGCGGTCACTCCATACCCCGAGCGGCAATTGCATGATAAGCCCACCGATGCCAGTTACGGGAAGTAGTAGACCAATCGTAGACTCCGAAATGCCTATCCTCAGGCCATAAAGCGGAAAATTGCTATTCATGGCAGCTTCCATATAGCCAAAGAGCAAAGAAGTAATCAGCGGGAACCAAGCTAACGAAATGACGGTTGACGCACGTTTATGCGCGGCTTCTGGTCGTTCGGCTCGCTCTGGCCTCTCATTTTTGAGCCTCGTGAGAAGCAATAAAATTAGTAGAAAAAATGTACTTGTCACCATAAAAGGCACCCAAATCCCCGCTTTAAGCAAGGTTATGCCTAATGGACCCAGACTAAAACCTACCCCATACGCCATCCCATATAGGGAGATATTGCGTCCTCTCTTCTCCTTCGGACTAGAAGCAACGATCCAGAGTTGTGTCGCGAAATGCAAAGCACTATCGCCAATCCCTACTATAAGCCGCAATACAAACCAGAAGCCGACCTGTTGCCAGACCGGAAATAGACAATTCGCAATAATAATGAAGGACATTCCGATCATAATGATGGGTTTATACCCATACCGTCGAACAGGCTTCTCGATGAAGAACATCGTCGCGAAAATCCCAATATATAGGGCCGCGGCGTTTACACCGTTTGCATCAGTCGAAACACCAGAACGATCGAGTAGAATTGTAAGCAGCGGCAAGAGCATCCCTTGACTCATTCCCGCCACAATGATAACCATTATTAATGTCGTTAATTGATAATTGGATCGAACGAATTTAAACGCCATTCCCGAAATCCACCGTTTCCCATCTCTCGGCACAATCATGTAGCTTGCCATGAAGGGGAACACGGAACTGCGTAAAGATGACGAGTCTAGCTTTTTTTATCCATTCTTTGAATGACGGGTAGGTAACGAACAGGTTTGCATACCGATCGCTCATACAAATAAAGTGCGGTCCTGGCGATTTCTCCGTTAAAAAGTTTAGTGAAGTATCTAGCGGCGTGTATTTCTTCCGCTTGCCCTCCCATTTGTCAACTTCCACCTGAAGCTGCGTATCGACATCCTCCATTAGTTGTTCAAGATGCTTCAGACGGGCATAATAGGGCATTTCTGATCGAATGTCCATTCTTCGGAGCGTTTCTTCATGCTGTGGGTAGAAGATCACGCGAACGAATTTCCGTTCTTCTGCCCAAGCGATACAAGCACTCATTTCGTGCGCTGTCCAATCTTCGAATGTCTCGAATACTAGAACGGTTCCCTTATCCGAATGTGCCGGTGGTTCATACCCGTAGGGTACTTTGATTTGTTCTCGTGCCATGGCTTCCTCCTCTAGTTGATTTTGCATGTCGTTAATTTGATGGAATTACGTGCACATATATGTAGTATACCCCTTCCATCTCCATGAAACCATTGCCTAGATTGGCTTACAGGATCACGTTACGTTATAATTTGGGGGTACGTATTTTCGATTAAGGGAGACCTACAGAATGAGAGATCCAAGATTACAAACTTTTGCCCGAAACATTATTCGATATTCCGTGAGCCTGCAACCCGGTGAGAACATATTGATTGAAATGATTGGCGTTAAAGATCCTGAACTTGCAAAATGTTTAATCGAAGAAGTTTATGCAGCCGGAGGTAACCCTTTCATTGAATTGCGTGATCCAGCCATTACGCGAAGCTTGCAAATGAAAGGTACGCAAGAACAATTCAGCGCATGGTCAGCCATTGAGCTTGCTCGAATGAAACAAATGGATGCCTATGTTGCCGTTCGAAGCGGAGATAACATTACGGAATCTTCTGATGTGCCTGACGAGCAAATGAAGCTGTTCTTGAAGTACTTCCAACGTCCCATCTTTGATGAGCGAATTAACAATACCAAATGGGTCGTTATGCGATACCCGAATCCGTCGATGGCTCAGTTGGCTGGGAAAAGTACAGAAGCTTTCGAGGATTTCTACTTTAACGTCTGTAACCTGGATTACAGTAAAATGGCCAAAGCGATGGAATCGCTCGTTGATTTGATGAAGCGCACCGATCGTGTCCGCTTGGTCGCAAAAGGCACGGATCTCAGCTTCTCGATTAAAGGGATCGGCGCTGTGCCTTGTTCAGGGCTGAGAAATATCCCGGATGGCGAAGTTTATACGGCTCCAGTAAAAGATTCCGTCAATGGTACGATCAGTTACAATACACCGACGATTTACTCCGGAACTTCTTTCGAGAACATCGTACTGACTTTCGAGAATGGCCGAATTATTAACGCGACAAGTAACGATTCTAAGAAGTTGAATGAGATTCTCGATACGGATGATGGCGCACGCTACATTGGTGAATTCGCGATTGGCGTGAATCCTTACATTCAACATCCCATGAAAGATATTTTATTTGATGAGAAAATTGATGGCAGCATCCATTTCACACCTGGACAAGCTTATGAAACTGCTGACAACACCAATCGTTCTTCTGTTCATTGGGACATGGTTCTGATTCAACGTCCTGAGTATGGCGGCGGCGAGATCTATTTCGATGACGTGCTAATTCGCAAAGACGGCCGTTTCGTTATCCCTGAGCTGGAGAAGCTTAATCCAGAGAACTTAATGTAGTTAATATAAGTAATTGTCGATACATTAAAAGCAGTTGAGACTTCCGAGTTTATGCACTCGGTAAGCTCCAACTGCTTTTTAGCCTAACCAGTGAAAAATAGCATCGCCCGCAGATTCAGAGTGCAGTGACAAGCTCGATGGAGTAAGCTTTGACATGTGATTCATTTCATCTTGTAGATTTGGTTGAAGTTCGCTGGAAAGAATCCGAACCTCTGCTCCTTTCGGTACGAAAGGAAATAATTGCTGTATATCCTCATTGGTTAATCGAATACAGCCTAGTGACTTCGCCTCTCCAATTGAACTTTCATCGTATGTGCCATGTAAAGCGATAGATCCTAGTCCTAAGCCTGCATCTCCATAGCTTTGACTTGTCTTGCCTTTAGGCTGTTGCACCCGCTCTGTGACCCGATAAAGACCATCAGGCGTGCTCCCATTAGCACCTAGTCCAATTGGTTTGTTCCATAACAAGTATGAGCCGCTAACCAATTGGAGCTGATAATCACGCTTATTCACTTCAAGATGAACGGGTTCATAAGGAACCCCCTCGCCTCCGGCAACATTCGCATAGAACATATGTGCAATATCGGTCGCATTGGGGTTAAAAACCCAACCACCATCACCTTGGTATACGGATTTGATCTCATTTGAACCCGACACCGCTTCTATCGGAATATAGCTCAAATAATTAAGGGGATAATCTTGCAGGAGCTCATTAATATGGGCAGGAGCTTGTCCCACATCTTCCCGATAAGATGCCAAAGCGGTTCGAACTAAATTAGCACCAATCGCACTAAGCGGTTGGTGCTCTTTAAATTCAGCGTTCAGGAATCGGATGTGAACCAAGGGATCAGCTTCTGGCTGATACGTTGCGATAACCATCGCCCGTCCGATATCCTCTTCATTGGTCAACAACATCGTTTTCCCCATATCCCTGTTGTCCTCGGTAACAATCCCATAAAGGAGAATCGTGACCTTCGGAACTTCCTTAGCCAAAACCAAGGCTTGAGCATGGAGCTTCTTCTCAATATCGGCATGTGACATCTCTGGGGAAAGATACAGTATAAATGGCTTGTCTACTGATTCGTAGGAAACTTGCGTGCCTGCACTCCACAGTTTCAACGAACTTATCGTACGTGGGATTGCCTGATTCCCAGCAAAAAATATGACTAAGATGACATTGAGAATCAGTAAGACGAGCAACAACATTTTCATAAATGGCGGTAATAATGGCTTTGACTTCCCGGGCAGTGTCTGTTCTAGATTCGCTGTGTGAGCAGCTTGCTGCTGATCAAGAAGGTGAATCGCACGATTGGCAGCAGAATAGAACGGTGAGGGATACGTTTTGAGTACTTCTTTGTAATGAAATCTGGCTCGCTTCCAATTCCCTTTTTCACGAAATTTCTGCCCTAAATTGAAATGAGCCTCTGGCGAATTGGCATCCAAATAACGAATAACCTTCTCGTGGTAATTGGGGTCTCCATGACTAATGAACAAATTCTTGTGCAAATGGACGAGGTGATCATCGAGTTGATTACGAAATCGTTGGTTTCGTCGGATCATTGGACTCCTCTCCGTTCATTTATTTAGATAGTCCTACCTGTAGCGTGATACAAAAAGTATCTCTGATACATAATGTATCATGTCGCAAATGGAAAGACAACCCTTTTTCCACAAATGATCGACGTAGGTCAATAATAAAAAAAGACGTCTTCAGCCCCTTTTCACAAGGCCAAAAACGTCATTTTCCAATGCATTTAACAACTTAATGAGCTACTGTGTTGTAGGTCATGATCCAGATAGAACCGCCTACGATCGTTACTAAGATAACTAATCCAAATAAAAGCGCCATGATATTCCACTTTGCGTTCTCGCCTTCTTTGACGTGCATGAAGAAGAATAACTGAACAGCAAATTGGAGTACCGCCATCAGTAAGATTAGAAACAATGTGCCTGTCCTTCCAAGCATATCATTCATTACAACTACTAGAGGAATAATGGTCAGCAGGATCGATAATGCAAAACCGATGATATACGATTTCAATGATCCATGAGACTCATGATTATTATGCGTGTCTGCATGTGGTTTGCTCACTTACATCACCCCCATGAGGTAGACGACCGTAAATACGAAGATCCACACGACGTCCAAGAAATGCCAGTACAAGGAAATGATCGTAACTTTACGTTTCGTTACCGTCGTGATACCACGTCGTTTCAATTGAAAGATCAATCCAATCATCCAAATAAGACCAACGGAAACGTGTAATCCATGCGTACCTACCAAAGTGAAGAAAGCAGATAGAAAGGCACTAGTGGAGATTGTTGCTCCTTCATGATTAACCATGGTAATGAATTCTGCAAGTTCCAACCCAATGAAAGAAGCTCCCAACAGCACGGTTACAATCAACCAGCCGATCAATTGTTTCATGTTTCCTTTATGCATGCCTAGCAAAGCTAATCCGCTCGTAAAGCTGCTTGTAAGCAAGATGAAGGTTTCAGCGATGATGCCCGGCATTTTGAATAACTCTTCCGGTGTCGGTCCCCCATTCGTATTCTGGTGAAGGACAATATAGGTTGCGAATAAAGAACCGAATAAGATAACGTCTGTGATCAGAAATATCCAAAATCCGAACGTTTTGAGCGATTCGTGCTCATGTTCATGATCATGCTCGTGGCCGTGACTACCGTGTGCAGCTGTGTGTGCCATTACACCTTCACTCCTTTCCATGCGTCTTCCGTGGCTTTCACTTCGTCCGCTGGAATATAGTAATCTGTATCATAACTGAACGAACGAGCTATCATACAGATGGCAACACCGATTAGTGCAGGAATCGTGAGCCACATCCAATCCCAGACGAATCCGAAGCCCGCGAAGAACCACAGCGTCGAAATAATGAATGGAATCGACGAATTCTTAGGCATATGAATCGGTTCATAGGTGGTTGGAACAGGTTGCTTTTTAACTGTACCCTGTTTCTCTTCCCACCATGAATCAGCAACATCTGCTTTAGGAAGCACTGCAAAGTTGTAGATTGGAGCTGGTGAAGCAATCGACCATTCCAATGTACGACCATCCCAAGGATCCCCAGACACTTTGTGTTGTTTAATGAATTTAATGGAGTGCGCGATTTGCCACACTTGGAATAGGAAAGCTATCCCCATTAAGAATCCGCCGACTGTAGAAACCACATTTAGCGGTCCCCAACCCATATCCCAGCTATACGTGTAGGTACGACGAGTCATACCGTCTAAACCAAGGAAATATTGCGGCATGAAACACACATAGAAACCAATGTTCCACAACCAGAATGCCCATTTGCCCAAGTGTTCATTGAGCTTAAAGCCGAACATCTTCGGCCACCAGTAATAGAGACCTGCGAAATATCCGAAGGCAACTCCGCCGATTAAGACTTGATGGAAGTGCGCGATCAAGAAGTAACTATTGTGGAACTGAAAATCAGCAGGCGCTACAGATAGCAAGACCCCTGTCATTCCCCCCACAACGAAACATGGAATAAAGGCAATCGTCCATAGCATCGGTGTCGTGAACTGAATTTTACCCCTGAACATGGTGAACAGCCAGTTAAAGACTTTTGCCCCGGTAGGTATGGCAATAAGCATGGTACTAATGGCGAAGAAGGCATTCACATCTGCGCCAGAACCCATCGTGAAGAAGTGATGTGCCCATGTGAAGAAGGACAATAAGCTGATAATCAGCATGGCGAAGACCATTGATTTATAGCCGAATAGTTTCTTCTTCGAGAAGGTTGATACAATTTCCGAGAAAATACCGAATGCGGGCAGGACCACAATGTAAACTTCAGGATGTCCCCACATCCATATTAAGTTGATATACATCATCGGATTTCCGCCGCCGTCTAATGTGAAGAAGTGGGCACCTAAGAAGCGATCTAGGAAAAGCAGTGCAAGTGTAACGGTTAAAATCGGAAACGCGAAAATAATAATTACACAGCTAGAAAAGACGGACCAAGTAAACATCGGCATATTCATTAACTTCATGCCTGGTGTACGCATTTTCAAAATAGTTACAATGAAGTTAATCCCTGTTGCCAAGCTTCCGATACCGGAAATTTGAATACCCCAAATATAGAAGTTCTGTCCAACACCTGGGCTATGCGACAATTCCGATAGCGGTGGATAGCTTAACCAACCTGCATCAGGTGAACCGCCGATCACGAAAGAAACGTTGAATAACATAGCGCCCCAGAAGAACATCCAGAAGCTGAGTGAATTCAAGAATGGATACGCAACATCGCGTGCTCCAATTTGTAGGGGAACAATAATGTTGAATAAACCAAACATAAGCGGCATCGCCATGAATAAAATCATGATAACGCCATGTGTTGTAAAGATTTGATTATAGTGATCAGGCTGCAAGAACTGACTATCCGGAATGGCGAGCTGTACGCGCATGAGAAGCGCATCCACACCACCGCGGAATAACATCAGAATCGAACAGATGATATACATAATACCAATTCGTTTATGATCAACGCTTGTCAACCATTCCCGCCAGAGCCACCCCCATTTTCTGAAGAAGGTTAGCACGAATACCATGGCTACTAATGAGAGCCCAATACTAACTTGAGCTCCCAGAATCATGGGATCGCCCGTTACGAAAAACTCAGATGCAAAATCTTTTATTTTATCCAACATGAGCAGATCTCCCTTTCATAAAACTTTAATCGATATCCATTTATTTCGACATATTCATCTGACTATGATCCATTTGTGTACCATTCATAGAGCTTTCTTTCTTTGTTGTTTCCTTCGTTTCCTTGGTTTCCTTGCTCTCATGACCAGCACCGTGGCCATTATGAACGGATTGACCATTCGTATATTTGTTTACCACTTGTTCAAATAGTCCTTCGGGAACTTCCGAGAAATATTTCACACCAGATTTACCTGGCATCGCTAATTCTTCGTAGCCTTCTTTGGTCAATTTCGTAGGAACTTTCTTCGTCTTCGCAATAAAAGAATCAAAATCTTCCCGTGAAGTTGCATTCACGTCAAACGTCATGTCAGCGAAATGTTCACCACTGAAATTCGCTCCTGTACCAAAGTAATGCCCAATCTCGTCAGCTTGCAAATAAAGCGTCATTGCCATGCCTGACATTGTATAAATTTGCCCACCTAATTGCGGTATCCAAAATGAGTTCATTGGCGCATCGGAAGTGAGCTCAAACTTAATAGGTGTATCTTCTGGAATTTGCAAGTAATTTACAGTCGCAATTCCTTGCTCAGGATAGGTAAACAGCCATTTCCAATCAAGTGATGTTACTTGAATGGTTATCGGTTCTTTATCCGACTTCAATGGTTTTGACGGCTCCAAAGCATACGTGTACTTCAACGTAATCACAGCCAATGTAACAATAATGATGATCGGTACAGCCCACCATATAACTTCTAGTGAGGTACTGTGAGACCAATTTGGTTTATACGATGCCTTATTGGTCTTGCTATCGCGATATCGCCATACAATCCAACCTGTGAGAACAAGTACCGGAACGAGGATTACCCCGCACAAGATTGTTGCAATCACAATTAAATCTCTCTGCTCAGCACCCACGGGCCCTTTAGGATCCAACACCATAGCTTGGCTGCAGCCAGAAAGTACTAAGATGATGGCGACCATCATGAAGAGCATTCCTGCTTGTACAAGCTTTCTCTTCTTCATCCATTTAACCTCCCAATCAACAAATCCTACCTGTTATCACCATATCATCTTGTTCATGAAAGTTCACCATCGCAAAGTCAACTTAACAAATACGTCAACGGTTTGACGAAGTAATGTAAAACAAATGTCACAGAACGTTTGTTGACTCTACTGGAAAAATATGAACAGGAAAAAGCCTTCCAAGTATTAACTTGAAAGGCCTGCATAGTATTCCTTCGAACTCTCGTTCTCATTCACCTTTGGAAACATTGCGAGAATGAACCAAATGAATAGCTGTACGAATCACATAAATGTGGACACTACCTACCATAAACCCAATACCCACCATTAAAGTTGTATTGCGGTCACTGAAGCTTTCTAAACTAACTAAGCTAAGAACCAAACCTATAGCAAGTAACGCCCACGCAGCAAAAGTCATCAATTTCACTAACGGCATCACATCTCGTTCAACACGCTCAACGGTATTTACGGACACGGCTCTGTTTGACATTATCATCACAACTCCTGACTTAAATGTAAGTGCTTTAAAACTAGTATAACACAAAAATCAGATTTTGTTCATATTTTATTCACACGATGATCAAAAATTGGACAAAAATATATAAGGCACAACCAGAATAAGCACATATATTGACTTTTATACGAAAGTGTGATATGATTAAATATTTTATTGACTTAATACAAGCCAATAGTTATGATCATTCTATGTCTTTTCACACTTATCATTCCAAATTGGAGGGTTTCGCATGCAAATTTCAGAAGGACTTTACGGTGTTGAATTATCCGTTCAGCTTATGGGTCGAACCAATGTCATTTATCCCGCACTATTCGTTGATGAGCAAGGAGCTCTACTTATTGATACTGGCTACCCTGGAACACTTCCACTCTTACATAAATCAATTGATACCTTAGGCATCGATGCAACAACATTGGATTCCGTTATCCTTACACATCAGGACATCGACCATATCGGAGGACTTCCTTCATTACTTCAAGACTCTTCACGTCCCCTAGAAGTATTCGCATCTGAACTCGAAAAGCCATATATTCAAGGCGATAAAATGTTAATAAAAGTAACTCCTGCTTCTATTGAACGCGCAGTTGCCAATTTACCTGCAGACACGACACCTGAGTGGCGAGACGCGTTTCGACGCAACCTAGAGAACCCGCCGAAAGCACCGGTTAACACAATATTAGAAGATGGTCAGGTCATCGACAGATGTGGTGGAATCGTTGTCATCCTTACACCTGGACATACCCCTGGGCATATGAGTCTTTATCATACATCAAGTAAAACATTAATCGCCGCGGATTCTATGGTTGTCTCTGAAGGACAGCTTCAAGGACCTATACCTGCTTATTGTGCTGATTATCCCTTGGCCTTGCAATCATTGCGTAAATTCTTACAGTATGATATCGAGAGAGTTCTTTGTTACCACGGTGGCTTACTCACAGATAATGTCAACCAACGAATCGCTGAAATCATCCAAACGATAGAACCTTAGGAAACAAAACAAACGGCTACGCCGTCCTTGGTAGGACAAGAGCGTTTATCTAGAAATTCAGCATAATTAGTAAGTAAAACTTATAAATTCTGATATTTTGAAACAAGGCTGACTCCCCGTAGATGATCTATAGGGAGTCAGCCTTGTTTTTTGCTTATGTACTTACTACTTCAGAAGCGTATAGCCGCCGATAATCGGAAGAGGCTTCACTTGACCTTGCGCTGCTGCAACAATGCCTAGCACAGCCAAAACCACCAAAGCCAAGTTCGCAATCGGCTGAAGAATCCAACCAATGAATGGAATAATGCCGAGGACGACATTCACAATGACCCATGCCAAGAACAAAGTAAGTCCTTGATTGGCATGGTACCAGGCATATTTGGATTCCTTCGCCGCAATTAACGGGATGAAAAACAGAATATACCCGAGAATGGCCATTCCCTTGTTACTTTGAATATCTGTGGAATCATACATAGATAGCACCTCATCTTCTCAGAGTTTTACTCTTCCATTATATTCAATTTCCATCAGCTATTCATCAGTCTTTTGGACAAATCTTAAATTATTTTTGATCAACCTCTCGTTCCTGCTATACCTTCCAGTCATCTAAGGAGCTTCTCGCTTGTCTTACCTTTGCTTCCTCCACAGCTCCGCTCACATTCCCATGTTCTCTAACAGCAGTACCCAGGTGGACACTTTGCACCTCCGTAGCTTGGACAAATGAAACTAAACTGTCCAGTGTAAGACCACCACCTGGCAAGATGTTTACGTGAGTGCCGCGGGTAAAGTTCGTTAGCCGCCGTATCTGCTCTACTGCATGAAGTGCACTTGAAGCTCCACCAGAAGTGAGCACTGAGTGAATTTGTTTATATGACAGCAGCATGGATAATGCTTGCTCTTGTTCCTGTATTTCATCGAAGGCCCGATGAAAAGTCACAGGCAAAGATGTAGCCGCCAACAGCATATTAAGATGATGGCGCTCAATCCGCTGGTCAGGTGTCAACACGCCCAATACAAGTGCACTTGCACCTGCTCGCTCCATGCTTTGGATCGATCCCAACATTGTGGCGATGTCAGCTTCAGACATGTGAAATGATCGTGCATGTGGACGAATCATCACATGCACTGGTATTTGGACGGAAGCTCTGATTCGTTTAAGAAGCTCCACATCCGGTGTTAACCCCCCTTGTTGCAAATCTGCAACAAGTTCAATCCGGTCTGCACCACCCGCTTCAGCTCGTATAGCGTCTTGCAGCGTAGTTGCGATAACCTCTAATATCATATCTCGAACTACCTCCACTTTCATAAATGATACCCATTCCCATTCCCATTCCCATTCCCACTCTAACACAAAGTGGACAACACAAAAACTCCTTCATCTTTTCGATGAAGGAGTTGTGATAACGCTGTGTGAATCCTAAATATTCGAAGCCGTCTGCCATTGTTGTTGATGCACTTCGACGAGCTCAAGATTGGCAAATGAACGACTAAGCTTCAACATTTTCTCGGTTGCTGCTAATTTCGGCAGAGGTACACTCATAGGCTTGCCTTTGTAACATACGATAAACAACAATATCATCACCTTCGCTTTCTAGGATTACAACGTTGAATTCATTTTGTTCTATATCATTCGAAAGACCCCCTCATGTTTGAGGGGGTCTTTTCGACATTTCGACAAATTTCGCTTAGTTCTTTTATATGATGGCCAATTCAGATAACTTGGCACGAACTTCTTGAACCAATTGTTCGGCATCTGCAGCGCGATTAACGACATCTATCTGATCCATATCAACAATGAGAACTTCAGACGCATGATAATGATTCATCACCCAGTCATCGTATCCAGACCATAGCTTGCGATAATAATCGACCAACGATTGGTCTTGTTCAAAGCTGCGGCCACGCAGCCCGATGCGGTGCATCACAGTTTCGAAGGAAGCCTTCAAATAGACCATGAGATCAGGCGCCTTCTTAGGCAACTCTGCCAACTCTGACATCATATTATCCGCCAAGCCTTCATAAACATCAAATTCCAATTGTGAAATACGCCCTAACTCGCGGTTCACCTTAGCAAAATACCAATCCTCATAAATGCTTCTGTCCAGTACATTTCGATTATGTACTAATGCCTGTTTAATGGCCTTAAAACGCGTATTCAAAAAGTGTAATTGCAGTAAAAACGGATACCGATGCTTTTCAATTTCTTCCGGTGATGCTGTGTAAAATAACGGCAATATCGGATTATCATCGACACTTTCATAGAAAACATTCGAATTTAGTTCTTGTCCAAGTAAAGTGGATACAGATGTCTTACCAAGACCGATCATTCCCCCAACCACAATCACTGCCATTGACCCCTTTCTCCTTCTACCCAATCATAATTTACCTACTGTCAATTCAGCAAAGCTTACCTATTATACAAGGAATTCAAACGCTAGGGAACCCTCTTTTTTTTACCTTTTTCGTCCATCATCTTCTTCCTAAATAATCCCCTTATTCATTACAATTGTGAAATTAATGGCATCAACAGCTTATATTCTACATATTTTAGGAAATCCTCAAAGTAACAAGCCTTTTCAGTAAATAAAATCTCTACAAAAAAATTATAAATACTGTGTGATGATTTCGTTTGCCGTACTGTCCCTATTAATAAGTGCCTTACAACTACTATCCATATGACAGAGGTGTATCGATGATTTACGGAACTAAGCTACTAGATACAGATTCAGAACTATTTACTGCTGCCCTAACGAAAACGCCTGTCTACGTATGGTCACTTGATCAACTAGGTGTTTATTACCAAGAAACTACAGGGATTATCGTCAAATACACGCCAGATTATGTACAAGTTTACAACGAGAATAACACCACAAAGGCCACTTGGTACTCAAGAGAAACTTCGGAATTTAGTATTGCATTCTAGACATAAGAAAACCGCCGTTATTCGGTTCAATCCGACGGCGGTTTTTCATGTTCTCATGTGAACATAGCAAACAATCAATTAGGCTCTTCTGTGTACCTTGGCAAGAACACATCAATTGTCGTCCCATAACCCACTTGACTCTGAATGTACATCGTTCCTTTGTGCGCTTCTACAATCTTGAAACACATCATTAAACCTAAGCCTGTTCCCTTCTCCTTCGTTGTATAAAAGGGTTCCCCCAGCTGTTTCAATCGTTCCTCCGGTATTCCACATCCGTTATCTTGTGTCCGAACCCTAATCTGATCTTCGCCATGTAAGGAAACAAGCAATTTGATTTGACCGTCCTTCGGTATCGCCTCCATCGCGTTTTTGATCAAATTAATGAATAGTTGCTTTAAGTGCATTTCCGAACACGTAATTTCAGGAATATCCGATTGGAATTCCAATATAAGCTCCACATTACAGAGTACCGCTTGTGTATCCAGAAGAGCAATAACCGATTGCAGGATCATCACGAGATCGCTTTTTTTATACACGATGGCTTCCGGTTTCGCAATCACAAGGAATTCACTTACAATGAAATTGATGCGATCCAGCTCCGATAACATGATGTCAAAATAATGCCTCTTATCCCTCAAATCGTGTTGAAGTAGTTGTAAGAAACCCCGAAGCGACGTAAGCGGGTTCCTGATTTCATGTGCAAGTCCAGCCGCGAGCTGTCCAGCAACAGACAATTTGTCTGATTTTCGGAGAAGCTCCTCCGTTTGCTTACGTTCCGTAATATCCCTTGTGATTTCTGCAAATCCAAAAATGTCCCCTTTTTCACTTCGAATTGGCGTTTTCGTTATGCTCACATGGATGAGTTGACCATCTTTCCGCAGACGAACCGACTCCATCCCCGATATCTGCTTCCCGGATTTTAACTTGTCATACAACTCTTTGCGCTCATATTCCAAGTTATCCGGATAAATCGGCAATTGATGCCCAATCAATTCCTCCTGACTCCAGCCAAAAATATGTTCATGAGCAGCATTAATAGAGATTACCCTCGCATTTAAATCGCACACACAGATGGCATCCGTCGTGTTATTTATGATAGATTCCAGAAGCTCCTTCGTTTCTCTGAGTTCAGTCTCCATCCTCTTACGTTCCGTAATATCGACACACGAACCGATAACTTCCACCATCCGTTCGTTTTCCTTAATTGGCCGTAAAGAAGTAAGATAAGTAATCCCCCGGAAAGTCGTTTCAAACATCACATTTTCTTCGCCAAGCCATGCACGATGATAATGCGCTTCAATAGAATTGGCCAAGATAGTGGGCCAAATATCATGAAGTGTATTTCCAATAATATGTGTCGGTTTAAAACCCAAACGATAAAGCAGCTCACCATCACACAACGTATGAATGAAATTCGCATTTATTTTTCTAAACTTCAACGTCATTCCTTGTTGTCTACGTACGGTGTCATGAAGATCTTGTTGTGCGATTCGCAATGATTCCCGGTCACGATTAAATTGTGTAATATCCTTTGCAATTAAATACACGCCATCCAATGTATCATTAACAATGATTGGTACATTTTTGACACCTAAATCAATGCGTTCACCATTCTCTTGCTGGAATTCCAACATATAATTATCATTTTGCATCAAAATACCAGCAGCCCTATCAAATTTCACGTTATTTTGCAGAAAGATATGATGGATATATTGAGAAATTAATTCATCTTCCGAGTAACCAAGAATCCTTGCCATTGCTGGATTGACGCCTTGAATGCGTCCATGAATATCGCAAGTCAGAATTCCGGCGGGATTATGTTCAATCAAAGACTTATAGCGCTGCTCGCTTTCCGCCAATTTCCGTTCTATATCTGACTGTTGAGAGACAACATTGATTTGAACAAGGAATGTCACAGGTAAGTTGTCTGCATCTCGAATGACTGACATTCGCCAGTCAACAGATCGTAAAGATAAATCTTTATGTAGGATACTGATTTGTTCTTGATAAGTAGGTATCTCACTATGAAGTAAATCCTTCATGCTACGATTGATGTATCTCACTTGAGTAGGTTCTACGAACATCTCTACATGCGTTGTAAGAAGTTCTCGCTCTGAATAGCCAAGTATATCGCACAAGCTGCGATTCACCTTTAACCAATGACCCTCAAGCGAAATCAGAGCCATTCCCATTGTTGTGAAGTCCAACATCGCATCGAACGACGGCTCCATTTCCGATTGATTATTCATATTTTTCCCCCACTGTACATGCTTTTGACGGTGATTCTCACCGTTGGTTAGATTCGACAACCTCACTATCAATCCTGCATATAAAGCCTTTCGGATTGAAATTGTTCACGAAATATGCCCTAGCCTTCCGTCTATATGTTAGAATGGAAACGTTCATTATTTTTCATCACAAGCTGTAGGAGGATGCTCCCTTGCCAAATATTTGGACACATTTAATTTTCGGACAAAAAGTAATGAATCAACTGGGCCACAATTCGGTTCTTAACGATAAACAGCAGCGACACATATTTTCACTTGGTTGCCAAGGACCCGATTTTCTTTTTTACCATAACTTTCTTCCTTGGAAAAAAGAAAAAAAGTTAAATGAACTTGGAAGTCTCATGCACAAAGAAGCCTGCGGACCCTTTTTACTTGATCTAGTTCGACAGGTACAAGGCCGCGGTCTCTATAATCCTGCCGTTCTCTATGTTCTAGGATTTCTAACACACCATGTCTTAGATCGAAATTTACATCCCTATGTATTTTATAAATCCGGTTTCAAGAAATGGGACCATCAACGATTCGAAATTATTATGGATACCCTTTACGCTAGGCATGCGCGAGATATCCAAACGTGGCGTACACCGGTATGGAAAGAAATTTATGTAGGCGACAAGTTTCCCATGGGCATAGTTTCTGCACTCACGGCTGCAACCGCAATCCATTACCCTAGCATCGCATCGCAAATGAAGGACTCCGATTGGGATGACGCCTACAATGACATGATCCGTGCTCAACGCTTATTCCATGATCCGCAAGGCATCAAACGAATATTGACAATTGGTCAAATATCGCCGTTCGTGTACACGAAGCATCCCACTCCACGCGATTATTTGAATGAAAACAAAACAGCATGGAATTGTCCAACAGATCTCAATGACATTTACACCTACAGTGCATGGGAGTTGTTGGAGACTGCGATGGAAGATTCCCTGCATGTACTCAAAGCTGCTATTCAAGTCCTACAGAGAGGTACCGATGGGGACTATGAGATTCTGCGCGAAGTTCTCGGCAATCGCTCCTACGAAACGGGTAAGAATTGCGAGCTTAACTTACCAATTACCTATGTGCAACCTATTTTGTAGAACGGTCAGAAAATCTTTACATATTTTATATACTATTCGGTTCCTAACACAAGTTTCGGTCTATAAAATGAAAAAAACCATGAATGTTGTCATTCATGGTTTTCGTTTTCTCTCATATTAGGGATCATCCAGTCGATTTCTGTCATTCCAAGTCGATTTAATTGAGCGTTGACAGTAGAAAAAGGCTTACTGCCAAAGAATCCTCGATACGCCGACAACGGACTTGGATGAGCCGATGTGATGATTACATGTCGTGATGCGTTAATCAGTGATCGCTTGGCTTGTGCATGGCTTCCCCACAGTAAGAAAATAACAGGCTTTTCTCTAGCGCTTAGCGCTTGGATAATCCCATCCGTGAATCTTTCCCAGCCCATCCCCTTATGCGAGTTAGGCTCTGCATCACGAACGGTTAATACCGTGTTTAACAACAGAACACCTTGTTCTGCCCAAACTTTCAAATAACCATGATTAGGCATATCACAGCCCAGATCCGACGCTAATTCTTTGTACATGTTCCTAAGCGAAGGAGGAATAGCAACCCCAGGTTTCACAGAGAAACTAAGTCCATGGGCTTGTCCCTCTCCATGATATGGATCTTGTCCAAGTATAACAACTTGCGTATCCTCAAAGGATGTCCATTCCAATGCGCAGAATACGTCATCCTCTGGTGGATAGATCGTATACTTGGAATACTCCGCCTGCAAAAACTCTTCAAGCTCCTTATAGTAAGGCGCTTGGAACTGCTCAGCCAAAACCGTCAACCAATCATTCGTCAAAGGTTTCAATTCTCGTTCCCCCAAATGTTCATTCCGTTCCGAGCGCTCCTGTAGCAACATCTTTCAACACAATCTTCCCGTCAGTTTCTGTGCCATCCGGTAAAACTAGCTTCAGCTTCGACGTTTTCCCTTTTTGAACAAGCGCTTGGACTTGTGTATCCGTTAAACTTCGACCGAAGCTTTCCTTCCAAATAACGAAGGCGCAGCCTTCCTTATAATGCGAGCAGCCGTATCCTTTACGCCCCATAAAAAGCGAGCCGCCGCAACCGGGTCTTGGACACATCGCGATGAATGAGCTGGCTCCATCCCCCGATGGCTTCACAGCAGGTGTCCGCTTTTTGGCAGGAGCTTTCGGTGCACTGTCTCCACGTGACGATGACTTGGCTGCAGATGCGCCGCGTTTACCGCTTGGTTCTGGTGCATTCTCCCCTTCGAAATCCGTTTTCGAAGCTCTAGCTTGCTTACGTACTTTATCGACAATCAGCGTCGCAAACCGTTTGACATTGTGCATAAATTGGTCATCCGATGCCGTACCGCGAGAAATTTCGTTCAATCTACGCTCCCATTGCCCTGTCATCTCGGGTGACGTCAACAGCTCGATACCCGCTCCGCGAATTAATTCAACAACCATTCTGCCCTTCTGAGTCAACAAAATTTTCTTACCTTGCATGTCGATATAGCCGACTTTCTTCAAACGCTCAATCGTTGCTGCTCGTGTCGCAGGTGTACCAAGACCGGAGTCTTTCATCGCATCGCGGAGTTCTTCATCCTCAATCTGCTTTCCTGCACTCTCCATGGCCTTCAGTAAGGTACCTTCATTGAAATGCTTGGGCGGCTGGGTGTCTTTCTCCTTCACGATCGCATCCGTACACACCACATTCCCATTCGAATCGACGGAGAACGGCTCGTTGACTTCGACCTCTTCGTCTTCATCAGTATCTTCCTTCTCTTTCCCTTTGGTCGCCTTCGCTTTTTCTTTCTTCTGATCAGCGTAAATAACCTTCCAGCCTAGCGACAACAATTCCTTGACGGTTGTTTTGAATAGCTCTTGTTCCACTTCCGTCATGACCGTATGTACCTTGTAGGCAGCAGGCGGGTAGAATTGGGAAAGAAAACGTCTGACAATGAGATCATACAATTTCTGCTCATCCGGACTTAATCCTGAAGCCTTCTTATTCGTAGGCAAAATGGCATGGTGATCCTCAACCTTGGTTGGATTACAAATCCATTTGTTATTAATATGAACAAGATTGCGATTCGCGCCTTGTACAAGGTCATGATACGCCGTGCCTTGCAAAGCATTTAGCGCCTTATGCATGTCCGGAATATTTTGCTCCGTCACATAATTGGAATTCGTTCTAGGGTACGAAATAACCTTGTGCTTCTCATACAAAGCTTGGGCTGTATCTAAGGTTTTCTTAGCGGAGAATGCATACTTCCCATTCGCTTCACGTTGCAGCAGTGTCAAATCATATAATTTAAATGGGAATTCTTTGGTTTCTTTCACCTCATATGACTGAATTCGTGCCGGCTTCCCTTTCACCTTAGCAGCAAGCGCAGAAGCCTTCTCGCCATCGGTGAAACGCTCTCCCTGCCACATGCCTCGGTAAGATGTTTCGCCTTGTGCGAAGTGGCCTTCCAGCTCATAGAATTTCAGTGAGGAAAACGCCTCAATCTGCTTTTGGCGATCATAAATCAGAGCAAGCACCGGCGTTTGAACGCGGCCGACAGACAGCAACACATTATGCTTGGTTGTAAACGCACGTGAACCGTTCATGCCGATCAGCCAATCCGCTTCACTCCGGGAGCGTGCGGCGCGCGTCAAGTTCTCGTATTCAGCGCCATCCTTTAACGTTGCGAACCCATTGCGAATCGTTTCCGACGTTAAGTCAGATATCCAAAGCCGTTTAACAGGCTGATTGAGCCCCAGATGCCTTTGAATAAGGGAGAAAATATGCTGGCCTTCTCGCCCCGCATCGCAAGCATTAACCAGTTGATTGCATTTCTTAGCTAACTCCGCAATCACCTTGAGTTGATCATACGTACGCGGGTTAGGAATTAACTTAAATTCGGAAGGAATAATCGGAAGATGATTAATATTCCACTTTTTATATTTTTCGTCATACTGATCCGGTTCGGCCAGCTCTATCAAATGTCCGATAGCCCATGTGATGATATACTGCTCACCTTCAAGATGAGACCGCATATTTTTGGCTTTAGGTTCTATTGCGGCAGCTATGTTTCGCCCCATATCGGGTTTTTCCGCAATAATTAATGTCTTCAACCGCAAATCGCTCCTATCATAAGATTCCCGAAGTCATACTGGAAATCAGATTCTGTCGATTTAGTGTATCCCACTTTATAATCGCCTGCAATATCGATTGCGTGAATTATGTCTTTTGGCACAAAAAAAGCCCAAAGCGGGCTATCTAACATTGCATTTTATTTTTCGCTTTCCTTCGGCAGTACTTTTGCAAAATAGGAACGATTATAGATCATACTCGGATGGGTCGGATGATATTCAAATGCTTTTTCATTATGCAGGTTAGCCTTCACTTTATCGCCTAATCGATCGTAACACAGGCATAATTGCAGATGTGGCAGCCATGTCCATGCCGCGTGATCTACATTCCCCATCAAACCTTGCGGCATCCCCAAATTAGTCGCTGTTTCATACCAATAAATAGCGATAGGTATCGCATTGTTATCCAAAAAATAAGCACCTACCCGGCAACACATTTCCGCGCGAGGCTTATCATAATTTAACGCCCTGAAATAGGAGCGAATTTGCATTTCTTTATCTTTCAATGCCCCATAACAATCTCCCAGTTTCAGACAGGTGGAATACACATCCTCAATCCAACCCTTCTTCGTATTCAGGAATCGCTCATAATAGACAATCGCTTCGTAGTGAAGTCCATGATCCCTTAACTCATTGGCAAAATAGTAAAGATCGCGCGGAGAGAAATCTTCGTTGTCAGCTTCCCGTTTACGGTAGATGCGCAGGTTGCGATCGGTATATTCTTTATCCTTCTTATGCGTGACTGCTATATCTGCAGCGAAAATATGGCCGCCAACAATCAATACCTCATGCACAGGACCTTCCCATTGAAAACCTCTGTCTCTGCGAACCAAACGATTTCGTCTCAGGCTTGCCGTCACTTGCCCAGCTTCATTAAAACTCAAATGATAGTTCATTGTGACACTGTCAACAGTGGGGTCTAGTGTTGCTTTTAATTGAATCAACTTCAAGCGATCCACTTCTTCAAATACATCGTCCGCATCCAACCACAAGATGTAGCTTTGCGTGGCTTTCGAGAAAGAAAAATTACGTGCTGCACCAAAATTATCGATCCATGTAAAATCATAAATTTTCGCGCCAAACGAAGCCGCAATTTCCTTCGTGCGATCGGTTGAACCCGTATCCACGATAACGATTTCATCTGCTACTTCTCGAACCGAGTGAAGACATCGTCCAAGTGACTGCTCTTCATTTTTAACAATCATACAGAGACTGATAGAAATCATCTTATAGCCTCCCCTTCATGATAGTGATCTCGCATTACCTGGCTCTTTCATCCTTATTCAATTTTATGTCCTCAGTCTCTAAAATGTTCAGTAAACCAGCCTATGCCCAGCGGATATCTACGACACAAAAAAACCTCTTACCCCACCGTTGAAGTGGAATAAGAGGTTTACATGAATTATGGAATGCATAGGGGATTATCAATTGGTTATTAAATCAACTTCCCATTCCAATAGTAACTATCTTCCCGATATACCTTGAAAGCAATTTCTACCTCAGGAACCCCGAGTGATAAAATATGTCTCGTCACGACATCTGCATAGGCATCACGAATTTCCTGTCCTCGCTCAAACCAGCCTACCTCAATAAATGGATAGGTGTCACATATTTCACCTTGGCTTATGGAAACAGTTGGCAGACACTCCAACATGAAATTGTCGGTTCCACAAGAGCAAACATCAGCTAATTCAGATATCATTACTGTACTAATAGATTGAATTTGAGGAACGCTAATTCCCCTTATTATCATATGAGGCATACTCGAAAGCTCCTTTACTTGCTGGTGCGGTTACGCCCTCATTAGTTCTTTTATCGTTTGCAAGGAGACCCCTGTTTGATGGTAAACTTCAATCAGCGTCGCGCGCGGATGACTCCGAACAAAATCCTTTACTTTATTCGAATCTTTCAAAACAAGCTGCGAACAGCTTGTACATCTTGTTTCCCATCTCGTAAGGAAAACGCGCCCACATTTATCACAATTGCAAAGTGACATCCTTACACTCCCCTAGAAACGTTGAATGACCTGCTCTTTCATGTCATTCGTAATGAATATCCTGTTTATGGGGGTCCTTCTCACATATTTATTCACCATGTTGCCAATTCATCATTTCGATCCTGCCAACCGAGGACAAAAGCTTCCCAACGTCTCTCCTCTGGGAAATCCACCAAGTTGCCAAAGTGTCTCCCAATCGTGACATGCTGGGTGTGATGAGCTTTAAGTGCAGCAGCTTTAACCGGCCATAATTTCTCGGTGTCCACTAGTATTGAGGGTTGAAGTCCTTGAGCACGCAGCAGCGGAGAAAAGGCATAATACAGTTTCTTTACGCTTAGACATGCTCCGCTGTGCACAGCCGCAGTAGTCGCCTTGGAGATTGCGATATGATCACGATGTCCATTACCGCCATCCTCTGCAAAGGTGTAGACATTCTCCACTTCGTGACGTTGAATAAACGTAATTATCTGTTGCACGAGTGTCTCAAAATCAACTTCATCCAACTGACCGTCAGGCCAACCCAAGTGCTCAATCGCTGAAATCCCTAGGATATCTGCTGCTGCAAGCATCTCTTGTTCGCGAAGTTCCGCTAATTCTTGCCGATTCTTCGCTCGCTCTAACCCTTGTCTCCCAGCATCGCCACGAGTAGCAAGAAGTAAGACGTTGTCTTCTCCTTGGTCAGCTAGACGGCGAATGAGGCATCCGCTTAAGAATGTTTCATCATCGGGATGGGCATAAATAAACCCGTTGTGGGACCCCATTGCGCGTCCACCTCATCTTTCATTTATGCTAATATAGCCTCAATATCGGCACTAATGTCCGCTGGTTCCGTACGTGCACTATATTGTTTAACCACATTACCGCTTGCGTCAACTAAGAATTTCACGAAATTCCATTCAATGTCGTTAGTCGCATACGGCTCAGGTGTATGACTTAACAAATAAGTGTACAACGGATGCGCATGTTCGCCTTTCACATCAATCTTGTCAAATAACGGGAAGGTCACTTGGTAGTTAAGCTCGCAAAATGCTTGGATCTCTTCATTCGTACCCGGTTCTTGACCAGCGAATTGATTACAAGGAAAACCAAGTACGACCAAACCTCGATCTTGGTATTGATCATAAAGCGCTTGAAGCCCCTTATAATGCGGCGTAAGGCCACAAGCACTTGCCACATTCACAATAAGGAGCACCTTCCCTTTATATGCTGAAAGTGTTTGTGTTTCGCCTGAAATCGTTGTTACTGCGATATCATAAATAGACATGAATCCCTTCGCCTCCATTAATTAATTTGCATACTTCCTGAGTATACCATTCCTTTCCACAGAAGCCCAAATGATCGCTGATGATTTTCCAGAATTGCTTTCTATCTCCCGTAAGGTGTGTTATAGTGTTTACCTGTTTATTACAATTCGTATAGACAACAACTGATCTTAGGAGGTAACTGATCTTGGACACAAAGACTCAAAGTGCCTATCAAGAAGAACTTCAAAGGCTCCAACGGACAAATACGGAAATTGATAAACAACTGGAACGCTTACGAGCAACTCCTGTTTATTACGGTCCTGATTTAACGGAACAAGCACTTGAAGTTTTGCGCGAGAACGGCAGACACAATTTAGCCAAAGCCAGTGATGAGCCCTATTTCGGCCGACTGGATTTCGAAGAAACTGGCACCGGTTCGCCATCACCTCTTTACATTGGTAAAGCTGGCGTTGAAGACGAGCGAACAGGACGACTTCTCGTCATAGATTGGCGCGCCCCCGTAGCAAGTCTATTCTATTCATTTACAGGCGGCTTGGACGCAGCATCCTATGAGTCACCCGATGGTGTAATTGACGGCTTAGTCTATTTGAAGCGAAACCTCGTAGTGCGCAAACAAATTCTTCAGCGTGTTGTCGACACTTATGACCGGAATGAAGACTCTCTCTCTGTCGGCGATGAGTTCTTGCTATACCGTTTAGGCGAAAATAAAGATAATAAGCTGCGCGATATCGTCTCCACGATTCAAGCGGAGCAAGATCGGATTATCCGTGCAGCGAAGAATACCGCACTTATTATTCAAGGGGTTGCAGGAAGCGGTAAAACAACCGTAGCTCTGCACCGCCTCGCATTCCTTCTCTATCAATACCGCGAACAAGTTCGCGCGGAACGCATGATTATTTTTGCACCCAACTCAATGTTCTTGGACTATATCTCTGGTGTGTTGCCTGAGCTCGGTGTCGGTAATATTCAGCAGAGTACATTCACGGACTGGGTACTAGATATGTTAGATCATGAAGTGCAAATCGCAGATCAAGAAGTCACGCTTCAACGATGGTTTGCCCTCGGCAGCAAGCGACCTCCCATCGATGACTATGCGCCAGGACGCTTCAAAGGAGCTATCGCTTTCCAAAGTTACCTTGATGACTGTCTGAATCGTTTAGAAGCCACTTACGTTCCTACAGCGGACTTCTCACCTTGGGACGGCGTCAAGCTCCCCATTGCCACCATTCGCGAATGGTTCTTCGTTGAGAATAAGCATTATCCACTGATTAAACGTCGCCATCGTGTTGTTGCGAGAATCAAGCGATGGATGGAAATTCAGCTTGATAAGGTCTGGGAACAGAGCTTGAAGAAAGAGTTGAAGAAGAAAACTGCTCAGAAATTGCGGACTTACTTGACGAGTTGGCCTGAATATACGGCGTTTACCTTCTACAAGATGCTCTTCACCGACAAAGGTCGTCCGGACAGCATACCTATAGACCTGCTCCAATACCTACCAGAGTCCATCGTGACAGCATCAGCTAAGCTTTTCAAAAAGAAAGAAGTTGGGCTTGAGGATTTAGCTCCTCTCCTCTACATTCATACACGACTTCATGGCATTTCATCAGATCACCTATTCGATCATGTCGTCATTGATGAGGCGCAGGATTTCTCGCCATTCCAAGTGGCGGTTTTGGATACCTACACACGCAATAGCTCCTTTACAATTTTGGGTGATTTATCGCAAGGAATTCATGCGTATCAAGGAATTCATGACTGGAAGGAATTTTCCAGTCTATTCCAAGAAGAGGAAACAGGGTATTTCGAGTTGGAACGAAGCTATCGTTCCACCATGGAAATCATCCAGTTTGCCAATTCGGTACTCCAGCGTGGTGTCAGTCATCCTTTGCTTGCTGTACCGGTTTTCCGGAGCGGAAATAAAGTTCGTGTGCTGCAGTCTTCGCTTAAAGAGCGGCTTCCATTGGTGCAGAAGGCTATTGCGAGCTTACTAGCAGGCACCTCCAGCACAATTGCCGTGGTCGCTAGAACCGAGAAGCAAGCTCTAGAACTGCATGAAGCCTTGACTCTTGCTGGCATCGAAACGAATCTGATCACTTCCAAGCAACGTGTATATCGCGGCGGCATATCCGTGCTGCCTGTTTATTTGACCAAGGGCTTAGAATTCGATGCCGTTATTCTGATGGACGTGACAGCGGAGCATTACGAAACAACCCTTATGGATGCGAAGCTCCTCTATGTTGGTTGTACACGTGCTTTGCATGAGCTATGGTTGCTCGTGACGGGAGACATATCACCACTTGTAGCTGTGGATCAATCTGAGATCACGACGACGGAGTTTCCGCAATAAATATGTAAAAGACACCTGCCCACCGATCACTTGCAAGGATCGGGAGACAGGTGTCTTTTTTCAGCTTAGTAAGCGACTAATACGCCGCCTTCACCCGCATAGGTGCCAATCACGGTGCCCATATTAGCGAATAGAACATTGCGGAAAGGATGCTTTTCCAGTAATTCCGCCATGAATGCGCGCGCCCTTGCTTCACAATTGCTATGCGCGATGGCAATCACATCCTTCTCGTAATCATGTTCCTTGTCACCAAGAAAGGATAATAATCGCTTCAAAGCCTGCTGTGAGCCGCGAATTTTCTCAACAACCTCAATGGCACCTTCTTCACTTGCTTTCATGAGAAGTTTTATATTCAGGACAGATGCCACTGCACCGCGAACGCGATCGAGTCTTCCGCCTTTAATGACATTATCCAAAGTATCTAAGAAAAAGAAAGTTCCCGAGCTCGTAACTGCTTGTTGGAGCGTGGCTGTTAACGTTTCATAAGACATGCCGCTCTCCGCCAGCTGTGCTGCTCGATATACAAGTACGCCTAAACCAAGTGAAGTTGTCTTGGAATCAATGACTTCAATACGGCCAGTAAAACCATTCTCCAGCAGCATTTCTTTTGCCATGACAGCATGATGATACGTTGAGCTTAATGCCGATGATAAACACAATACAAGAATATCTTGATCCGGCCCACCCTTCTGATACGCACGCAAGAAGTGTCCAGGTGACGGGCTAGAGGTTTTCGGCAACGCACTCTCCCGCTTCATCCTAGCATAGAAGTCAGCAAGCTCCATGTCTACTGGCATGCATTCCTCGCCAAATTGAACAGATAAGGGAACAATCCCTACTCCTATTGCCTCTACAGTGCTTCTTGGAAGGTCGCAGCTGCTGTCCGTGATAATCTTGATTGTCGTCATGGCTGTCCACTCATTTCTTATTTATTGGGCGAAAACAATATTTAGCTTATGTGGTCCGAAACGGCTCGAATCAACCTAGAACTCGTTTGATTCCATGACGTGTTTCGACATTTTAATACTTCTTTCGCCAACTTCCCTTCTAGTACGTGAAAACCAGTTGATTGGTTTCGAGAAATCCCCACATATCTAAGAATTGTCATTATTTACTAGAATCCGTAAATTGTCATTCCCCCATCTACAAACAGCGTTTGACCTGTAATATAGTTCGCTGCATCCGATGCTAGGAATACAGCTGGCCCAACGAGTTCCTCTAGCTCACCTACACGACGAAGTGGTGTGCGGGCTAGGATTTCAGCCAAATAATCTGGTTGACTTAGGATCCCTTCAGTCAATGGCGTTTTGAAATACCAGGGACCGATGCCATTTACCAAAATGCCATATTTCCCCCATTCAAGGGCAAGCACCTTCGTCATTTGGATCATCGCGGCTTTAGTTGCAGCATATACAACACCCGTGCGAAGCGCTACTTGTCCAGCCACTGAAGCAATATTGATGATTCGTCCATACTCCCTTTGCTGCATGTGACGACCAACGATTTGCGAGCACAAGAAAGCAGATTTCAAGTTCGTCTGCATGATGGTGTCCCATTCCTCATCTGTGACGGCCAAAGCCTGACTACGGATGTTCATGCCAGCATTATTAATGAGAATATCTATGCGCCCTGTTACATTGATGATAGACGATACCGCGGCCTCAATTTGCTCACGATTCGTTACATCGACCGTAAACGGATAGGCTTGTCTACCCAATGCTCGAATTTCACCCGCAACAACTTCCAAATCTGAAGCTGTTCGAGCAAAAATCGCGACATCTGCTCCCGCTTCAGCTAAGCCAATTGCGAGCGCTCGTCCAATACCTCTTCCGGCCCCAGTCACTAGGGCCACTTTATTATTTAGTTGAAATGAAGGTAAGTACATCGTTTCATCGTCCAATCTCTATGTTATGTATGGAGGCGCATTCCGAAAAATCATGCCATCTGGCACTTATTCGTGCTGGCTGGCAGCGCCTGTCATTTCATTTCCACTTTTGGTCATATGCGATAGTTTCATTGTCACATGAATAGCTGTTGCAACTGCTGCAAAGAGACAGCTACCTCTAGTTGGTTAGCCACCCGCTCATAACCTCGATCATTGGGATGAATGGCATCCTCAGACAAAAATAGCGGCGCTTGACCAACGAATGCGTCGTACACTTGCACGATTCGAATATGCGGCTGCTCTAATTTTCGCAGAAATAAATTGAAGCGCTGAACCCAGTAAGCAGCATCTGGAATCTGAGGTAATGGGTTATATAAACCAATTAAAGCCAGTAAATATGGCGTTTGTATACCTTGCCGCAGCCTTTCAATTTGAGCGATAAGTTTACGATAGTTAGATTCATACGTTTGTAAGGCCGTCTTGAGCACCGTATTATCGCCATCATAAAAGAAAGGAATCGCCGCTTGAATGAGATCGTTTCCGCCAGCTGTAATGGTGATGAGAGTTGCTTCTTGAACATCTTTCTGAAGCTGCGGGTCAGATTCGATAGTCTCCAGTAATTGCGCAGTCGTGGCACCATTGGTACCTGCCTGACGTAAGGAAACAGGCACGTTCAGCAAACATTCCAACCTTTGTCGATACAGCGAAACGAAGCCTTGACCTTCCTCAGCACCATAACCAACGGTTAAAGAATCACCAAATGCCAAATATTGAATTCTTTTTTCCATCGCTATCCTCTCCCCTAAAGCGTGACGTATATTACTATATGCGCCACCGCCCAGTTTGGGAAGGGATACCTATAGGGGTTCATTCGTCGTTTTTTTTGCGCTTACATGTTGATTCACATACTTCTCAATCTGTTCCTTCTCCGCATAGGTGAATTGGAACTCACTATCGCAGCCTTCATCGTGCAGGACAATCTGTACAATTTCACCTTCCCCGTTGCAAATCACGAGAATAGATGGATCTAATAATCCTTCTGGAAGCACATCCCCATCTTCTAGCTGTATGCCCAAATATACATCCTGCCATTGTCCTCGGCTTTCCGCTTCAAGAAAGCACAACCCAAATCGGTGTTCTTCATGTTCCGCCCCATATTTCATCATTGTCGATCCCTCCAATTTATCCCCTTCAAGTTTGTTCCAACTTGTCATCCTAGGTCTTTGCATTTGGTAGTTCTTGCTTCTATATACTACAATGGAGTTAAGAACCATTCAACAAAGGAGCTAACCTTACCCATGAAACCTACAATCGCTCAAACCATAGAAAGCAATGCCGCAAGATTTAAAGACATATCTCGCTTTATCGGGGCTAACCCTGAGCTTGGTCATGAAGAATTCCTTGCGTTTGCTCGTTTAACAGAAGAATTAGCCTACCATGGCTTCACAATCGAACGCGGTGTTCTGGATATTCCTACGGCATTCATCGCAACGTATGACTCAGGTCGACCAGGTCCTGTCGTTGCTTATATGGCTGAATACGATGCACTCCCCGAGCTCGGTCATGCCTGCGGCCATCATCTCATCTGCATGATGAGTATTGGGGCTGCAATCGGCCTCAAATCTGTCTTAGCCGAAACTGGCGGCAGCATACGCGTCTATGGTACGCCAGCCGAGGAAACGAAAGGTGCCAAGGTACCGATGGCCGCTGCAGGGCTTTTTCACGATGTCGATATCGCACTCATGGCCCACCCTTATTATACGTTTGAAAAATCAGGCGAATCGCTCGCAATGGATGCAATCGAATACGAGTTCTTCGGTCGTTCTGCACATGCCGCGGCTCAACCATATGAAGGCATCAATGCGCTAGATGCAGTCTTGCAGCTATTTAACAGCATTAATGCATTACGCCAACAACTCAAGTCGGATGCCCGTATTCACGGTATCATCAGCGAAGGCGGGAAAGCTCCGAATATTATTCCGGATTATGCGGTTGCTAGATTTTATGTTCGTTCCGCTACTCGCACGTACACGAATGAGCTTGTTCAGAAAGTTCTTCACTGCGCAGAAGGCGCTGCACGCCAAACCGGCTGTACGCTCAAGACATCAAACTATGAGTACTCCTACGACGAGCTTCGTACGAATGAAGTTTTGTCTAACGTGTTCACTGATCAATTGTTCGAGCTGGGCATCCAGCCGAAGGAAATCGAAATCGGCAAAGATCATGGTTCCCTGGATCTTGGCAATGTTTCGATACATTGTCCCACCATCCACCCTTTCGTGAAAGTCGTCAGTGAGCGGTATTTGCTCCATACCAAGGAATTCCGTGATCTTGCCATGACAGAACCTGCCCTAGACAGCATGCTTTTCACAGCCAAGGCGCTAGCCTATACCGCTTATGAAGTACTATCCAAACCAGAACTATTAGCTGCCATCAAAGAGGAATTTGCCGCTGCCAAATGATCGTTCTTCCGTTATTCAAACGACTATGCAAATAAGCTCCGCATGTAGGTTCCACGAAAAAATAGCATGATGAAATAGCGCTATTTCGATCAAAATGAGCAAATAACGGCCATTTAGTTCGAAATAGCGCTATGCCTTAAATGCCTTAACGTTATTCTCCAGAATTCGCTGCCATAGTAGCAAACAGGCTGTTTTCATACCACTATTATTGCGAACATGCCTCAGCACTAAGGTTTCTCATTACTGCGTAAGAATAAGGCTACGCCAATCAATAGAAGACCTCCTGCTAAAAGTTGCATCGTCGTAATCGTTTCGCCAAGCAAGAAATACGCCAATATTGACGCACCCAGCGGTTCTCCAAGCACGGTCATCGATACGGATGATGCTTTCATATATTTTAGCAGCCAGTTAAATACGTAATGACCGAAAATTGTGGAAACAAAGGCTAGCAGGAAAAAGATACCCCACTCTTTCAAGGGATAACCAACAAACGATTCGCCAGAATAGACATTCGTTACTGCAAGGGTCAACCCTGCGAATAAGAAAACGAGAAAGCTGTATACATAAGCGGAAATGCGCTCCCGCAAACTTTTGCCTAATAACATATGAAACGCTACCGCGATCGTCCCCACGAATGACAAGACATCCCCCTTAAGCGCCACTCCGGAAAATTGAAAATCGCCCCATCCGATGCAAATAGCTCCGACAATCGCGATACACATCGCAATCAATGCGGTCCGACTTGTCCGAACACCGTAGAGTAGGAACGCGCCAACGAGCACAAAAATCGGCTCCAGCGTCAATATCGCAGTTGAACTAGCAACCGTCGTATATCGCAGTGAATCCATCCAGAATAAAAAGTGCAGACCGAGCGCAATACCCGATATTGCGGTGCGCAGCCAATCCTTCACCTTAATCCTTTTAAATTCGTTGCGATAGCTCCAAAGAAATGGCAGCATTAATACATTCGTCATAAATAAGCGGTACATCGCAATGATGGAGGGAGATGCATCGGACCATTTGACAAATATCGAAGAGAAAGATATCGCAATAATGCCAATTACTAGATAGATCGGGATAGGGATTTTGGTTTTATTCATTGCATTCATGAATTTGTAACTCCTTACTTGAACGTTTCAGTCATGTTGTCGTCCATAAGTATATAGGAGGATGTTTGGCTTGCCAATCTTTTTTTGACCATCGTTCATTTAATGCACAGCATGAAAAGCCCTCCGTATCACCTACATCACGTAGATAAAAAGGAGGGCTTAATGTGTAAAAGAATTAGTCCAATACTGCGGACATATGTTTGTTCGTCACTGACCAGTGCGAAGTATTCCAGATGGACTCTTTATTTTTGAAATAAAGAATTTGCGGGGACGCATGTTTGATACCCAGATCCTCTGCAATTTGATTGGACACAGGACGAGATTCAATCACTTTCACCAAGAAATAATCAACAGCCTCGTTGTGTGTACCAGCCAAGTATTGTTCGTATTCATCAAGTGCGCTAGCACTTACTGGACAAGTTGTACTGTGTTTGAGAACGACAGCAGGCTTTTCGCTAGAACGATCAAGCACTTCCTGCCATTCAGTTAACGTCGTTAACTCTTTCCATGCAGACATGTTTCACATCTCCTTTCTCTACGTTCTCTTCAAAATTATAAGGTAACCAATACGCTTATGCAACTAATGAGCAACCTTGAACTCCCCCTTAAACATCTATGTCGACAAATATTACAGCCAGCTACTAGCGGAATCTAGATGAATAACTAATAGACCTTTAGTGGAGAAATTTATTTTGGTGATGAACGGGGTGTGATCGGGTTCGTGGGATTCGTGGGGGTAATGGAGTTAATGTAGTCGATCGGGCTGGTGGATGGAGAATGATGAAGTTGATGGGTTATTGGTGCTATGGTGCTATGGTGTTGATGAAGTTGGTTGCATATGTGGCAGTGGTGGGCTCGCATCAGAAGTAATAACTGGAAAATATACATCTATTTACAAGAAAAACCTCACTATAATCATATTAGATGGAAAAAATGTAGTTAATCGCATCAGAATCGTCCATTTTGACATAAATCTATGAAATTAACTACATAAAACACAGTTATTTTGATTTCAACAGGAAATATAGCAAATTTAACAACAGAAAATACAGTTATTTCACGACGACAAGTGCTGAACGAACCAAACACTCTCTTGGAATTTTCACTATTGCAACCCACAACTCGTATTAACACGGCTTAGAAAAAACAAATAACCCTCAGCGCCAACAGGCAGCCTTGGGTTATGTTCCTTACGATCTTACTTGTAGAAATTGACGGAACAAGAATACCGCCTTCAGTTTCAAGAGATCATTTACTTTTTTGAAATCAACTTGCAGAAGATCACTAATTTTCTCTAAACGGTACGTAACCGTATTCCGATGAATGAATAATTGCTTAGCAGCCTCGCTGACTTGACCATCGTTGCGAATGAAAACTTCAAGTGTGCGGATCATCTCCTGAGAATACTCTGGATCCTTCTCTAAGAGAGGGCGGAGGATCTTGGCACAGTAATCCTCCATAATCGATGACGATAAATGCTGAAAGAGATGGGCGAATTCAATCGTTTCATAATGTAGAACGCGATCAGGCAAACAAAGTTTCTCAGCCATTCTCGCCGTTTCACCACATTCCAAGTATGCTTCGCGAAGCGCAGTCGGTTTCACCTTCAGCGATGAAGTGTAGAACACCATACCATCTCGTTCAGCAGAATGACCCGCATCTTCCTCATATTTACTTAACCATTGGGACAATTCTTCTTCAGGGAAGCCATCCGCCTGCGTCGTGGAGTAAATGGAGAACATGTGATCCTTTAGCACAAAATGATGGCCTTGTAAGTTACTGGTTTTTGAATGAGACTCCATGTATTGCTTTAAGTCTTTGAGCTTCCCCTGCGTAGCTTCTGGAACCAATGACTCCTTCTTGTATTTCCCAACAACACATTGGTAAGCACCAGTAAAGAAGAACAATCCCCTGGATTCTGCTTGTTCCAAAAACGCTTCAAGAGACGTACCTTTATCCAAATAGCGAATTAGATTATTCTGTAGATCTCGTTCAGCCGAAGCTTCGACATGAGACCTAAACGTATAACTCATATGAAAGGTCAAAATATCAGCAGCTTGTTGGAATAACCCTTCTTCTATCGTTGTTAGCAGCATAACATCCGGTTTAAGGAACAAATGCCCTATCGGTTCATCATCTTGTTGTTGTAAACCTACGCGATACGCTCGATCTTTCCCTGCGTACGCCCATCCAGCTTTCCGTTTACTCGGCCAATTCTGTGCAAGCTGATCTAACGACCAGTTACTTGTATGATATAAAACTTGACCTCTTGCTCCAACGACCGCCATCGGGTACCCCAGAATCTCACTGACGAGTTGAAACATAGCAAGCATATTGTTTGGCTGTAGACCAAACTGCATTAACTTCTTTTGCTTCTCTAGTACCGTTTGCAACAGTTCTGTATTTCGACGGTATTCCGCGTTAAATAACGCATTCATGCCATCCGAAAACGTAAACTGAAACGGCATTTCAATAATTGGAAAATGTAAGCGATCCGCTTCATCCATCACAATTTGCGGCAACTCCGTCCAAAATCTCCCAAGCTTAATCCCTAATCCCGCGGCACCACGGTCATTTAATTTGCGCAGGAGGTTCACAGTTTCTTGCGGGCTGTCTTTCATCGCAAAAGCAGTAGTGAACAGCATTTCACCTGATTTGGTCCAATCAGCAATATCTGGTGCGTCCATAACATTAACAGATTTAACAATGCGGGATTCTCCTTGCTTGCCAGCTACCAGCTTTGCTTCCGTCAATGGATAAATCGCCAACGCTTCACGAATGGTAAGATGCATCGTGCTTCCCCCCTGTATGCCTTTTTATCGATTATAGGATGAGCGAATGCCATCAGTCAATGGATTTATGTAAGTAAACATAACATGTATATTAATAAAATGAATATTTATTGAACAATGTTAATTATATGTTATATTATATAACATATAATTAATCAAAAGGACCTTCACGACCACACCTATTGTGGTTATGAAGGTCCTTTCTGGTTATGAAAGTCCTTTCTTGCCAATCTTTCGTCTAAATCACACGAAACGTTCCCGTACCCATCGTTCCTAAGTTCCCTTCACGATCCTCAACTCGGCCTTGCGCTGTAATCATTTTACGTGATTGATGAACAAGTTCCGCAGTCACTAGCAGCCTCCCTGCATACAGGGGAGAAACAAAATGCACATTTAAATTCGTCGTAACCACTTTCTCTTCCGGTCTAGCGATCATCGCAATGATGCCCATGGCCGTATCTAACAATGACGATGTGACTCCGCCATGAACCATACCGATAGGGTTCAAATGGTGGGACTTTGCCTCTAAAGCAATGGTGATAACACCATCCTTCAACGCAACAAATTCACAACCCAGAAAGCCCCAGAAGGTGGGCTCCGCTGCTGCTGCGAGTTGTTGCAATTTACGAATCATACGATCATTTCCATCATCCATTGGACTCCCTCCTTCTATGTAAGGGTTGCCCTTACGCATGATGAGAAACCCATTACTGTTTTAATTCTTCCTCTAGTAATTGCCGCCTCAGAACTTTTCCAATCATGGTTTTCGGTAATGACTGCCTAAATTCAACTTTGCGCGGAACTTTATAGGCCGCAAGTCGTTCCCTGCACCAGACATCTAAATCCTTTTCCGAGAGCTTCATCCCTTCTCTTAGCACGATAAAGGCTTTCACCGTTTCCCCACGATACTCATCTGGGACACCAGCTACGGCTGCTTCAAGTATGGCTGGATGCTCATAGAGAACTTCCTCAATATCGCGGGGATAAATATTAAAACCACCTGCAATAATGAGATCCTTTTTCCGGTCAACAATAGAAAAGAAACCATCCTCATCCATACGTCCCATATCACCGGTATACAACCAACCATCTTTGATCGTCTTCGCCGTTTCTTCTTCTCGCTTCCAGTAACCCTTCATGATTTGAGGGCCTTTAATAATAATTTCACCGATTTCACCAATTGGCATTTCTTCGCCAGAGTCAGAATCGACGACTTTCGTTACTGTATCCGGGAAAGGAACACCGATGGACATAATTTTACGAAAACCCCAAATCGGATTCGCATGTGTAACAGGAGAAGCTTCCGTCAACCCGTACCCTTCTATTAATCTGCCTCCGGTCAATTCTTCAAATCGTTCTTGCACCTCCAAAGGCAGCGGCGCTGAACCGCTTACACAAACATTGATCGAAGAAATGTCGACTTCCTTCACCCGTTTATGATTAATTAACGCTACATACATCGTAGGTGCACCTGGAAAAATGGTAGGCTTTAGCTTATGAATCGTATCGAGAATCATATCAATATCGAACTTTGGAATCAGGATTAGCATCCCTGCTCGATACATGGCTTGATTCAAAAGTACCGTCAGACCGAACACATGGAAACATGGAATGGCGCCTAAGAAACGATCTCCACCTGGCTGAACCTGATAACACCAATGACTCGTTTGATACGTATTTGCAATTAGATTCGTATGCGTTAACATCACACCTTTGGATAAACCCGTCGTTCCACCCGTGTATTGAAGCAAGGCAATATCGTCATCTGCGTTAACATCCACACAGATCGGTGCAGCCGAAGCTGCACGCAGTAATTTCTTGAAAGGATATACGCCATCCCCGTAGGTAACATCGAGCTTGGCACCATCCTTTTTCATTTTAATCGGATATAACAGATTCTTAGGAAATGGTAAATAATCCTTAATTGAGGTCACAATGACATGACGCAAATCTGTCCGTGACTTCGCTTTCTGTACCCGATCAAATAATAGATCCAGCGTAATGATGACACCCGCTTCTGAATCCGTTAGCTGATGAATCAGCTCTCGTTCCACATACAGCGGATTCGTCATGACGACTATACCGCCCATCATCAATGTGCCGAAATACGCAATGATAGCCGAAGGACAATTAGGCAGCATAATCGATACTCGTTCCCCTGGACGTACGCCAAGATCCAATAACACGTGAGCAAACTGATATGACGCATGAAGCAATTCGCGATACGATAGCTTTTTACCCAAGAAATACAAGGCAGGCCGTTCGGGAAATTGATGTGCTGAATCAACCAACAGACGTGCTAGATTATGTTTCGGGTACTCGTAAGTCGGCGCCACTTCCGATGGATAATGACGCAGCCAAGGCTTTGACTCCCTCATACAAAACCATCCCCTTCAGGTTCTTGTCTCCCAAGACTCATCCGATGAATTTCTCATCCTGAATGACACGTGCGGCGATGTCGCGCTTCAACCCCACTGTATTAATACTGCTGCGTCTGGACAATTTCTTGAGTATGGAAAGCTGAGTCCGAAGCACATCTCCTTCTTCCATCGTACTGAGCGCTTCTTTCGCATATGCCTCAATTTTGTCAAAAGCTTCATGAATAAATACCGTCGTGAGCTGAATGGCGTTTTGGGCCTTGATTTCGCCCTGTTTATCAATAAGTTTTTGCGTCCGCAACAACCCGCTTTCTCCAGCAAAAATCTGAATCATGATATCCGCAAGAAGACTCAACACCTCTTGATTCTTCTCTAGCGCCATCCCATATTTCTGCACGGCAAGCCCGCCAACCATAAGGAACACTTTCTTCGCCATGCGCACAAGATGCGCTTCTTCCTCTAACGTACCATCGAACGTTTGACCTGGCATGTAGGAGAGCAATTCACCTTGCAACTCTTGTGCCTTTTGGAGCAAAGGAAGTTCACCTTTCATCGCTTTCTTCACTAATGTACCTGGAATGAGCAAGCGGTTAATTTCATTCGTCCCTTCGAAAATACGATTAATCCGCGAGTCGCGATAGATCCGCTCTACTTTATATTCTTGAATAAAGCCATAACCACCGTGAATTTGCAGCCCCTCATCCGCAACAAAATCAAGAACTTCTGATGCAAATACCTTATTAATGGAGCATTCGAGCGCGTATTCCGATATGCCTTTTGCCGATATTTTGCCTGCATCAGGACTGGAATGGTCAATATCCTTAAGAATCGTATCGAATAAGCCTGTCGTCCGGTATACCATGCTCTCTAGAATATACGTCTGAATGTTCATTTCAGCTAGCTTCTTACCAATTAGCGGGAACCTTGAAATCGGCGTTTGGAATTGTTGACGCGTATTCGCATATTTCACTGCCAGTTCAATCGTTTCCTTGGATGCTCCTAAACAACCAACAGCTAATTTATAGCGTCCAATGTTCAAAATATTAAAGGCGATGAGGTGACCTTTTCCAATTTCCCCGAGCAGGTTTTCTACAGGCACTTTGACGTCTTCAAAAAATAGCGGACGCGTTGATGAGCCTTTGATCCCCATCTTCTTTTCTTCGGGTCCCATCGTAAAGCCAGGATCGCCTTTTTCCACGATAAATGCAGTGAAGTCTGTACCGTTAATCTTCGCATACACGATGAAAATATCTGCAAATCCAGCGTTAGTGATATATAGCTTGGAGCCGTTTAAAAGGTAGTGCTTCCCGTCTTCAGTTAGGCGCGCCGTTGTTTTGGCACCAAGGGCATCAGAACCCGAAGTTGGTTCCGTTAGACAGTAGGCAGCTATCTTGGCACCAGTAGCAAGGTCTGGCAAATATTTCCTCTTCTGTTCCGGCGTTCCGAAGAACACAATGGGCAGCGTTCCGATCCCGACGTGCGCCCCTATGGATAGGGCAAAAGAGGAAGCGCGCGCTAAATTTTCGCTGATAATCGTAGAACTCACCTTATCTAAACCGAGACCGCCATAGATCTCGGGCACATCAGCGCCTAATAAACCAAGATCACCAGCGCTTCTCATGAGTTTCACCGTCAAGTCATAGTCCAGCTTCTCCAAATGCTCATCATTTGGCATAACTTCCCCATTCACGTAGTCACGAGTTGTTTCCGCAATCATGCGATGCTCTTCAGTGAAATCCTCAGGCGTTACAATAGAATGATAATCCAGATCCGATATAACGAAGCTTCCGCCAACGATTTTGTTCGTCATGAGTCAACTCTCCTTATGATTTGGAATGATGAATAGGAACATGAAAGAACGATGATAATGTGAGGATTAATTGGCTGGATGCACTTGAAACACGCCAGCCGCTCCCATTCCGCCGCCAATGCACATGGACACGACTCCGTATCCGCCACCTCGGCGCTGCAACTCATATATCAAACTGGTTGAAAGCTTTGCGCCTGTGCAGCCAAGTGGATGCCCCAGGGCAATCGCTCCCCCATTAACATTGACTTTCTCCTCGTCAATGCCCAATTCCCGAACAATATGCACACACTGTGAAGCGAATGCCTCATTAATCTCAAAGAGATCGACTTGATCTTGGGAAATACCAGCCATCTTCAGCGCTTTCGGGATCGCTTTGACAGGGCCTACGCCCATGATTTCCGGCTCCACGCCGGAAAGTGCGAAAGACAGGAACGTCGCCATCGGCTTCAGCCCGAGCGCTTCGGCGCGCTCGCGGCTCATCAGCACGGCCGCCGATGCGCCGTCCGACGTCTGTGACGCGTTGCCCGCCGTCACAGAGCCCCCCAAGCTGAACGCAGGCTTCAGCTTGCTCAGCCCTTCCACGGATGTATCGGGGCGTACGCCCTCATCCGTGGCGACAACATACGAGCGAACGAAGGCTTTGCCTCGTTCGTCAACGCCCTTCACGCTCGTGCTCACCGGCACGATCTCATCCGTGAAGCGGCCGGCTGCGATGGCCGCCGCCGCCTTCTGATGGCTGCGCGTCGCGAAGCCATCCTGCGCTTCGCGCGAGATGCCGAAGCGCGCAGCGACGGCTTCGGCTGTATGCCCCATGCCCATGTACACCTCGGGCATCGTCTCTACCAGCCGCGGATGCGGCGAGAGCTTGAAGCCCGTCATCGGGACGTGGCTCATGCTCTCAACGCCTCCGGCGATGACCACCTCGGCGTGGCCGAGCATGATGCGCTCCGCCGCATATGCGATGGCTTGCAAGCCGGAGGAACAGAAGCGATTGACCGTGATGGCTGGCACCGTCACGGGAAAGCCCGCATACAGGGACATGGTGCGGGCGAAGTTCAGCCCTTGCTCGCCTTCGGGCATGGCGCAGCCGATGATAATGTCCTCGACATCACCTTTGTCGAGCCCTGGCACTCGCCGTACAGCTTCTTCGAGTACAGCTTTACCTAGATCTTCCGCGCGCGTTTGCGCGAAACTTCCTTTTTTCGCTCGCCCTACGGCGGTGCGCGTAATGGATACAATGACGGCTTCCTTCATCGAACTCACCTCATTAGGTTTAGTTGGGTACCCTACCCACAATTTGCATTCTCGTTCTCTTTCTGCTACAAGAAGGATTCTACGTTGCACATCGCGCGCACGAACCCCTAGTTCCTCAAAGCTTTGCCCTTCGAGAGCATAAACTGCATCCGCTGCTGCGTCTTCATCTCACCACATAGACTCAAGAACGCCTCGCGCTCCAGATCCAGCATATACTGCTCCGTCACCATCGTTCCGGCAGGTACATTCCCCCCTGCTAACACATGCGCAAGTTTATTCGCAATTAGTTGGTCATGCGCACTAATGTAACCACCTTTCAGCATCGAGTAAGCCCCAACCTGCATAACGGCCTTCCCGTTCTCGCCTACGACACGGATTTTCTCAATCGCAGGCGGTGTATAGCCTGCTGCATCCATCCGAAGCACAGCTTGCTTCGCTTCGTAAATCCGATGATCTGGATTCACCACGACGGAATCTCCCGCTCTCATATAACCGAGACGTTTCGTATCATACCCGCTCGTTGACACCTTCGCCATAGCCACCGTCTCGAAGGCCGCATTCATCCACGGCTGCATATCAACCTCGGGGTCTCTCACTTGCTGACTCGCCAGCAAGGCTAACTCTTTGCATCCGCCACCGGCAGGAATTAGTCCTACCCCCGTTTCGACAAGGCCGTAATACGTCTCCGCCGAGAAAATCGTTTGATCCGCAGGCATACAAGCCTCTACGCCACCACCGAGCGTCATTTTATGAGGAGCAGCGACGACCGGTTTATCCAGTCTTTTCAGCTTCAACATCGCGTTCTGGAATAACCGAATGATGCCATCCACTTCATCCCATTCGCCGTCCTGTGCTTCCATCAACAGGAGCATAAGATTAGCGCCAACACAGAAGTTTTTACCCTCATTGGCGACCACAAGTCCGCGATAGTTGGCTCGCACTTCATCCACACTCTGCCCAATCATCCTGAGAATATCGGCACCAATCGCATTGTTGGGAGACTGGAACTCCAGGCAAGCAACATCATCGCCGATATCGATTAAATTTGCTCCGCTATTTGAACGAATGACCTTGTTCTGCCCTTTGAGTGCTGCTAAGGAAATAATTTCCGGCCGCGACGCCACCTCACGAAGCTCCCTGTTCAAGATTGCGAAAGTACGACCGTCTTTCCGCTCGTAGAAACTGTCATGTCCCGCATCCATCCAGTCTTTTACCCATTCAGGTACGGCACTGCCTTCCGCCTCCATACGTTCCACCGAACGTTTCAACCCAATCGCATCCCACGTCTCAAAAGGTCCCAACTCCCAGTTAAAACCCCACTTAAGCGCATTATCAATGTCCACGATTGATTCCGCAATTTCATCCCGCTTCTCTGCTGCATATAGCAGAACAGGCTTCAAAATGTTCCACGCCAATTCCGAATACCGATCCTTCGCTCCAAGTAATGCCTTCAACTTCTGGACTGTCCCCTTGGCCTGTTTGGCCGCTTCTAAGGAAGCTGAGCTCACTTTCCGGGCCGCCGAGTATGTCATGGTTTCCAAGTTCAATGCTTGAATTTCCTTGCCCTCCGCTGTTTTCACTTTCTTATAGAAGCCTTGACCCTGCTTCTCACCAATCCAGCCTTTGGCTACCATTTCTTTTAAAAGCTGGGGTGTATCAAAGATATCCTTCTCAATCGAATCCGTCACAAGATCAAACACATTGTTCGCCACATGTACGAAAGTATCGAGCCCAACAAGATCTAACGTACGGAATGTCGCACTTTTCGGCCGCCCCATCGCAGGACCTGTTACCGCATCTACTTCTTCAACCGTATAGCCTTTCGCCAACATCTCTCTTAAAGTTACTAGCAATCCATAAGTACCAATTCGATTACTAATAAAATTAGGTGTATCTTTCGCTTGAACTACGCCTTTACCTAGCTTTTTCTCACAAAAAACACGCATACTCGCGATAATGGCCGAATCCGTCTCCGCATTCGGAATAATTTCCAATAATTTCATATAACGCGGTGGATTAAAGAAATGAGTCCCTAAGAAGTGTTTCTTGAATTCCGCACCAGCGTTCTCAACCATGGCATTTATGGAAATCCCTGACGTATTCGATGAGACAATCGTTCCTGGTTTCCACACGCCTTCAATCCGAGCAATTAGCTCTTGTTTCGCCTGCAAATTTTCGATAATGACTTCGACGATCCAATCCACCCCGCTCAGCTTCGCCAAATCATCTTCGATATTCCCTGGCGTGATGCGAGAGGCAAAAGTTTCGCTATACAAGGGAGCCGGGTTGGTCTTTCCGAGCTTCTCCAAGGCACTTACCGCAAATCGATTCCTTACTTTGGGATGATCGAGCGTTAAGCCTGCTCCTTCCTCTTGTGGCGTTAACTGTTCAGGCACACGATCAAGCAACAAGACAGGAATACCTACATTGGCCAAATGCGCAGCAATACCGGAACCCATTACACCCGAACCGATTACCGCTGCCGTACGAATAGTTGTCATGAGATCATCTCCTTAAAGTTTTCGTTAGAAAACTGGCTTCGAAAGCACTACTTAAGTTTCGTTAGACCAAACACCGATTGTGCCAGTATTTCTGCAATATCTCTCGCTTTAACCTGCTCCTCTACCTCTTTCAACTTCGTACCATCCTCCACCATCGTCAAACAATACGGACACGCCGAGGAGATTACCGTTGGCTTGACACTTAACAGCTGCTCCGTACGCGCTACATTCACACGAGTACCCGCCGTTTCCTCCATCCACATCATGCCTCCGCCCGCTCCACAGCACATGCTGTTCTCACGAGAACGCGCCTGTTCCACAAGTTCCACGCCAGGAATCGCCCGCAACACGTTTCGAGGCTCTTCATACACGTCGTTGTAACGACCTAAGTAACAAGAATCATGGTACGTGATGCGCTCATTGACTTCATATTGCGGAGTAAGACGTCCTTCTTTTACCCATAGATCCAGAAGTTCCGTATGATGAAAGACCTCAGCGGTTAAGCCAAATTCCGGATACTCATTCTTAAATGTGTGGTACGTATGCGGGCATGTCGTGACGATCTTGGTGACTTTGTACTTATGAAAAGTAGCAATATTGTCCGCACACAGCTGTTGGAACAAGAATTCATTCCCCATCCTTCGTGGCGTGTCACCTGAATTTTTCTCCTCATTACCTAATATGGCAAAAGAGATACCAGCCTCCTTCATTAATTTCACGAATGCCTGTGTGATTTTGCGGCTGCGATTGTCGTAAGCACCCATCGAGCCTAAGAAAAACAAGTACTCAAAGGTTGGATTTTCCTTTACAGTTCGCACTTGAAGTTCGTCTTCCGGGTCAACCTCCTTGACCCATTTCACCCGATCATTGCGGGAAATCCCCCAAGGATTCCCTTGTCTTTCAATGTTCTGAAGCGCACGCTGCCCGTCATGCGGCATACTGCCTTGCGTTAGCACTAAGTGCCTGCGCATATCAATGATTTTGTCCACATGCTCATTCGCTACTGGACATTGATCTTCACAGTTTCGACAGGTTGTACAAGCCCACAACTCTTCTTCCGTAATGACGCCTCCGATGAGTTCCACTTGGAGTGCGTTCCCGTGTGATTCCGGGGCGAATACCATGGCAGGTACCCAAGGCGACTTCGATGTAATCGCAGCACCCTTCTCTGTCAAATGATCGCGCAGCTTCGTAATGAGATGCATCGGCGACAGCAGCTTGCCGGTCGTATTTGCGGGGCACACACTCGTACATCGACCGCATTCCACACAGGAGTAGAAATCCAGCATCTGCTTTTGCGTAAAATCCTCGATCTTGCCAACACCGAATGTCTCTGCATCTTCATCCTCCAAATTCAAGGATGCCAGCTTACCTGTCGGCTCCGTACGTCGCAACAAGATGTTGATAGGAGCGGTAATAATGTGAAAATGCTTGGACTGCGGCACATAAATTAGGAAAGAGAGCAGGATCAATAGATGCATCCACCAGCCAGCATAAAATCCAATCGTAGCCGTCGAAGTCGACATCCCTTCAAACATAGCCGCCCAACCTGATGTTAGCGGAGCAAATCCTGAAACTGGCAACCCCTCACGAATACGTTCAAAACCACCACTAATAACGACCGACAACATCAAAAACATAATAAAAAACACAACTATACTTGGCTTCCAGCCTCGCTTAAGTCGTTTAAGCTTCTCGATATAGCGTCGATAGGTCGCATACCCCATGGCTAACACGATCAAACCTACTGTCACTTCCTGAATAAGGGTGAAATAGTCATAGCCAGGGACAGGTAACCCTTGGTCAATTAATCCTTTTAAAATAAGGTCCAAAGCACCTAGCTGTAGAATTATGAAGCCATAAAAAATCACGATATGCATAATGCCGCTTTTTTTATCCTTCAATAACTTCGTCTGGCCAAACACCTGAACCATAAACCCCTTGAGCCTTAAACTAGCTTCCTTCTTCAAATCCACCGATTTTCCCAACTGAATATATAAATATCGGTGATACACAACCCGGCCGAACCCGTAGAACGCCAAACCCGTAACCGCCAGAAAAAGGAGAAACTGAATCAGCATACCAGTCATGGAAGACCTCCTTTTATTGTATTGAATATCATTTTGTTAACGCTTACATTCACTGATCACAAAAAAGCACATTTCATTCATCCCTTTTCGAATAAGAGTAGAAACCTGCTTTCATGTGATGAGTAAGCCGACAAACCTCCCTACTGCTTAGTTAAGCGGAATAAGTCGTTGACAAGGCGTACTGCGTATTTTATGATGAATTTACAATAATGAATGAGCATTCATTCACCGATATTTGTATTCTAACACCGAGGTGATCTCCCTGACAAGTAGCAAAAAACCAGACAAGTATTATGCAATTCTCGAAGGAGCAATGAAGGTATTTGCCGAAAACGGATTTCATAAGTCCCAAGTTTCACGCATTGCTAAGGAAGCAGGCGTCGCGGATGGCACGATTTATCTTTACTTCAAGAAGAAGGAGGATATCTTAACTAGTCTGTTCCAGGAGAAATTAGGCGAGCTTGTCGAGAAATTTAATGCAGCTGTACGTGAAAGCACTAGCCCGAAGGATGCGTTGCGCAAAATCTGCGAGATCCATTTTAGCGAGTTGGAAAATAACATTCATATGGCTTATCTCACGCAAATCGAGCTTCGTCAAAGTGATTTGGAACTGCGCAAAGAGATTGGTCTTGCCTTAAAGAGATATATTATCCTCATTGAAAATATATTAGAAAAAGGAAAGAATGACGGCAGCTTCCGTGCCGACCTGGATGTGAAACTGGTGAGACTCCTTATTTTTGGAGGCATGGATGAAGTCGTCACCTCATGGCTGATTTCTGGTCAAAAGTATTCATTAACGGCACAAGTTGGTCCTACGCTTGATTTTTTCATTAAAGGCATGGGGTCGTAATTATTCTAGAAGTAGGCAAGTAAGGTCTCTATTTCATGTATATTCAGGAGGGAGCCCCACTATGGACATTTTTGTATTATTGAAGCAAACGTTCGATACGGAGGAGAAAATCGTCTTGCAGGATGGTGTCGTTCAAGAGGATGGTGCGAAGTTCGTCATCAATCCGTACGACGAGTATGCGGTAGAACAAGCTATTCAACTGCGAGATGCGCATGGCGGTAAAGTGACGCTGCTCTCGATTGGACGGGATCGCACGGCAGAAGCGCTTCGAACTGCACTTGCGATGGGTGCTGACGAAGCTGTTTTGATTACGGATGACCGAATCCTCGGGGACGAATTTGAAATTGCTGAAATCTTAGCCGCTTACTTGCGCAGCCAATCTGTGGACCTTCTGCTAGGCGGCAACTTTTCCGTTGACAATGGTGCAGGTCAAGTAGCCATTCGGCTAGCAAACCTACTTGGATTGCCCCATGTCGCTTCGATTACTCTGCTCGAAATAACAGGAGAGCAAGCACTTGTCCATCGTGATGCCGAAGGCGATATTGAAATCATCGAGGTACCGCTCCCTGCTTTGTTTACAGCACAACAAGGCTTAAATGAACCTAGATATCCCTCACTTCCTGGGATTATGAAAGCTAAGAAAAAACCTTTTCAACACTTAACCTTGGATGATATTTCTGGTGCAGATGCCATTCTTGCTAAAACAACACGACTCGCTTTATCCCTTCCGCCCGAGCGTCAAGCTGGCCGCATTCTCAAAGGCGAGCTCACGCACCAAGTTACTGAACTCGTTCAAGCACTGCGCAACGAATCCAAAGTGATCTAACACCACAAAGTGACTAGGGAGGCTATATCGATGGCTAAACAATTTCTTGTAGTTGCAGAAGCTCGCAGTGGCAAGCTTCGCCAAGTTTCTTTTGAAGCTTTACGTTCGGCGCAGCTATCCGCTGGAGATGGCGATACACTTGCCGCTGTTCTGCTCGGTGGTGCTGGTACGAAAGCGTTAGCTGCCGAACTCGCTGCTTATGGTGCAGACACCATCTATGTGGTGGAGGATCCTCAGTTAGAGAGCTACAGTTCAGAAGCGTATCTAAGTGCCTTGTTGGCCGTGACCTCAGTCGCTGGGCCACATGCTCTGTATTTCGGCCACACCGCAGTAGGCCGAGATCTTGCTCCTCTGGCTGCCGCTTCGCTCGCAGCCGGCCAAATCTCTGACGTTACCGCCATTGAACACAGTGGCGATAACGTCTTGTTCACCCGACCGCTATACGCGGGCAAAGCGGTCGAGAAGAAAGCGTTTACCGACCCGGCTTCGCCATGGGTCGTCACGATAAGACCGAACAACATCGCAGCCGCAGAGCCTGACGCTTCGCGTCAAGCCCAGCTCATCGATGTTGCCTATCCCACTCCCTCCCTGCGCAGCATCATCCGGGAGGTCGTGAAGAAAACGTCCGGCGCCATCGACTTGGCAGAAGCCAAGATCGTCGTCTCCGGCGGACGGGGCGTGCGCAGCGCCGACGGGTTCCAGCCGCTCGAAGAGCTGGCTGCCGTCTTAGGCGGCGCTGTTGGAGCATCCCGCGGAGCCTGCGACGCGGGGTACTGCGAGTACGCGATGCAGATCGGCCAGACCGGCAAGGTCGTGACGCCGGAAATTTACATCGCGTGCGGCATTAGCGGCGCCATTCAACATCTGGCGGGGATGAGCTCCTCGCGCGTCATCATCGCCATCAACAAGGATGCGGAGGCGCCGATCTTCAAAGTCGCCGATTACGGTATTGTCGGCGATCTGTTCGAAGTCGTGCCGCTGCTGACCGCGGAATTTAAGAAACTGCTGGCATAACTGCAGTCTTACACGGCAAACAGCCCCCTTCGCGCGAAGGGGGCTGCGCTTTATCATTTCCTCCATTTTCGCCGAATAAAAACAATGGACGTCCCTACCAGAACGAAACCAACTATCGCAACCAAGGCAACAGGCTGCATTCGTGACAGTTCACCTTCCAGTTGAACTTTCTTGGTTGGCACATTCCCCTCACCTAATACAGCCAGGTCCTCATGCGCTTGATCCAATGCAGCTGTTCGATCACAAATAATTGTGACTAGTAACTCTTTGTCTCCATACATGGAAGAACGGCCAGCATAAACCAAGTATTCTTTACCCTTTTCAAAATTAAAGCCACAATCCCCACCACCACTTCCCGTGTGAATAATAAACTGAGATTGGGAGGCGCCTTTCCATATACGGCTTACTTCGAATCGTGCAGCTTTCGTCATACTCCCATTTACATTTCTTTGCTCATTCACATCGAGGACTCGGCCAGCGAAAACGGCTTCCGAACGATTAAACTGAGCTTCCACAGTTTGAGGCATAGCACAAGAGCAAGCATAGGCATTGGCAGCATGGAAAATCGTTATGAAACTACAACCTAACACAACCATTAGAATCAAACTCAGGACTCTTCTCACCATAACGCCCCCTTATAACCTCAACAACATATCTATATCAACAACTCTTAAACGACCCCGAGCCCTCAAATGTTTCAAGAATAATGTAAAATATTTCCGACAGAAAAGGATTCAATGGGGTGTTTTAGTAGTTTGAGCTAGTTGTTGAACTCATTGGATATGGCGCCTAGCTTAAGAACTGGATCTCATGGGTGTGCTCGTCTACCGCTGCAAATGTCAGTAGTTTAGCCCCTTCCAGTGCTAGCTCGTCTCGTTCCTCAGAAGATAGTTGCCTGAAAGGTTCGATACTAAGTATTGCTGTTCCGCTCCCACGTTTGATTTGCCATATGCCGCAAACGAAACCGTCTACGAGGATCACGGATCGAATAATACCGTTCTTCGTAAAGACCCGATTGCGATAAGCATCATCAATAATCCGTGAGCGATCCGCATGTGACAATAGGATATTATCAAACTCACCCAAAAATCGCGGAGATGACGCCATTGCAGGATCTGGCCGCGGAGCATCTGGGAAATCGAACAATTCAATCCCCTGCTCGTCTCGGAAACAAATTAGATGAGGGCGCAGCTTCTCCATGACCTCACGCAACCTAGTTAAACCTGACCATGCCTGCATATCCTTAATTGAAGCTGGCCCGAATGCTGACAAATAGCGGTGAATCATACGTTCAAGATTCGGTTCGGATGCGAGAGGCGAGCTCAGCCAGCGCTCAGCCGATGTATGCAAAGCTTGGCCACTCTGTCCCCATAGACCGCGTGGAGGCACTTGGACAAGGGGGACCCATGTCCGAATTGCAGCTGAGAGGGCATCCGGATCCCGATCTGGCCACTCTTCACTTAGCCGTTTGCCGAGTTCGCTAAATGTTAACGGCTCCTCTTCTACTAGCGCACGGCCTACAGAAGCAATCCTATTCTCATCTAAACCAGCTAGACTCTTGCTGTAAGTACCGGTATACCCCCGCTCAAGAACAGATTGTACTAGCGGTCGCAATTCCAAGCAATCCCGAGCTGATACCAAGTGAATCGTCGAGCGCATCATCGCAATACGCACCGCCTTCCTCTCTGAAATGAGCAGGCTCAGTTCTTCCTGTTGAAAACCTTCAAGTCGCGCCCATAAACCATAATAGGGAGGATTCGGAGCTTGGGCCTGCATGCCAACCAAATGCTCAATCACCGCTAGCGCTGGCAAATGAACTCGTCTCAGCAGCAATTGTCTCTCGAGTAAGGCTCTGTTCAAAGCACGCCTTCCAAGAACTGATACCGATTCTCGGTTTGCTTCGCTCCCAACTGCCTTCTTCTTATTTATATTCACGCATACACCTCCCCTTGATGATGGATCATCCCAAGTAAAATCCGTTTTCTTGATTCGATTCCTTAGAAAATTGTAGGCACCATCCCACCATCCATACGGATCGGAGAACCTTTAAAAGCTGAAGCGTAAGGGCTGCATAGGAATGTAGCTAATCTACCAATTTCAATTGGTTTAATAAATCGTTGAATTTCAGATTGAGGCAACATGGTAGACATCATTCTCTTCTCTTTCTCTGAAAATGTTATCTCTTCATCAGGGTACATGCCTTCGATTATCTCTTGTACATTTTCGGAGAGTGTTGGTCCTGGCATGATCGAATTGACAGTAACTTCTGTGCCTCTTGTTACTTTAGATAAGCTTTTGGACAGTGATAATAGCATTGACTTGGTCATACAATATTGTGGCATTTGCCCAGAAGGCATCAAGGCTTCTTCACTCGCGATAAAGATAATGCGCCCATAATTATTCTTCAACATTTTAGGCAAGTAAAATTTAGATAAGCCATTTGCAGCTAGAACATTGGTTCGGAAATACTTTTCCCATATTTCATCGTCGATGTCCTCATATTGCATCATTTCATAAATCCCCATATTGTTCACTAGAATATCAATGTCGGGGAATTTCGCAAATAGAGCCTCTCTTTGCCTCGAATTCACAATATCAGCAGTTGCATTTTGAGGTGAGGTAGCTGGGAAATCCGACTTGATTTCTTGAACAATACGCTCTACTTCTTCGAAGTTCCGTCCATTGATGAGGACATGAACACCTTCCTTGGCAAGTTCTATCGCAATCGCTTTACCTATTCCCTTCGTAGATCCTGTAACTAAAGCTGTTTTGTTGTATAATCCCATATCCATTGTGTTTGTCTCCTTTAATAAAGTAATCTTGAGAGCGGATAGTGATAATAATACTTGGTCTGGATGGTTCCGTAACTAGCCTATTACGCCAAAGTTCTTGCCTAACATGCCAATTATTAAAACAATATAATTAATCCTCAGTTGCACACGTCACGTTAGCAGCGCGCCAATTCGAAGGCGTATCATCTTCCCAATTGCGGAAAGCGCGGTAGAATGAATTCTGGTCTTCATATCCGATCATGAAAGCCACTTCTTTTATATCGAATGAAGGATCTGCTAAGTACTCCCTGGCCTGTTCATGTCTAACTTGCGTCAACAACTGCTGAAAGCTCGTACTTTCATCGCTCAGCTGGCGCTGCAAAGTGCGGTCGCTCATGCCTAATTCTTTCGCAACAGTATGCATATCGGGGCGTCCCCCTGTAAGGCTGCGTTTCAATATCCATTTGACCATCTCACTTAGCGATCGTCTCCGCTGCTGTTCATCCAAAGAGCGGTCCAGCACAGGCGTCAACATCTCCAGCAATTCTTCGTTGTACGACACAAAGGGGCGCTCCAAATCTCTTCGATACAGGGTCAAACGGTTACTTCCCGCACCAACCGCTACGTTGCAGCCAAAGTAGGCTTCAAGTAACTTTACATCACCCATGGGCTCTGAAAATTCGACGTATTTTGCCTGTAAAGGCTTTCCGGTGCCCCGTCGTCCGAGTTCGAGCAGGTATGCCAGTGTGATCCCAACCAACATGGCCGGACCAGGTTGCTCAGTCGTCAGCCAATTCAGTTCAATTATACAGTTCTCGCCCTCCTCAGTGATGTGTAAGCTCTCAGGCGGACACATTTGCTTATAACGAACCATTCGGTTCAATGCGTCACGATAGTCACGGGCGTGGTAGGTTGCTAAGACAGACGGTGGGTATTTGGCTGTTTCAAAGACCGTCACCAACTTAATAATGCCATGGGCAATGTCACCAATGAGTTCGGCGTATGCCTGCCAGATTGCAAAATATTGGCTAGTTGTCACTCCTTGTTCCGTAATGATAGTGAGCGGCAACCGCGCTTGGCGGACTAATTCGTGGGACGAAATCCCCAAGAGATGTAATCCTGACCAGAATCCTAATGGGAATTTAATTCGGTCTGAAGTAAGATCCTTCATCCATGGGAGCCTCCTTCATCTATTTATATTAGTGTAACACACTACCTTTGGAAATCGCTTGACCCATACCCTCCCCATCTGCCGCTTGCACTTCAACTCGCAATCCCATATACTAATCTACCAATCACTCATTCATCCATTTAAGGAGCGACCCCTATGACACCTTCACCAAGAGAAGTTGTGCATCAATTCTTCAACCTCGTCCGTTCTGGCCAACAGCCAGATGCAGCACATGACTATATGGCCGAAACAGTTCTAGCTCATCAAATGACAGCTGAAAACGAAACATCCGTCCATCGGACGCCGATTAATTACGCTGATCATGTGCGAGAAATGCTTGATACATACGGCAATTTCCAAATAGAAATTCAGGAACTCCTCGCTCAGGATGATCGAGTTTATGTGCGCTGGAAACAAACTGGCATACATGTTGGAGAAGTTGATGGCTTTCCACCTACTGGGAAACTCGTTATTGAAATCGCTAGCGCCGTTTATCGGGTTCATCAAGGCAAAATCGTCGAATATTGGATCCAAATTGATCGTGAGGGTATTCGTGCACAGCTTGAACGAAACGCTAAGTAGCAACTAGCGAACTTACACATCGGCACTTCCAACATTCGCGCCAAAAAAGCCATTCCCCACAAGCCATCAGGCTAATGAAGGAACGGCTTATTTCACTTCGCAATCCAACTATCTAACCTTGCGACAATGTCTCCCATTACCTCATCACGGTTAATTTCATTTAACATCTCGTGCCTGCCACCTGGATATAGTTTATAACTGATATCATGTATCCCTAACTTCTCATACGTCTGAATTAAACGGCGGACTCCCTTTCCTTGCCCACCAACAGGATCATCCTCACCTGAGAAAATATAGATGGGAACCTCTTTGTGAATGAGAGCCAGATGATGTGGTGTATGTATCTCCATTAACCCTTTGAAGAAATCCCTAAAATATCCCGATGTAAATATCACGCCGCAATACGGATCACTAATATAAGCATCTACCTCACGTTCATCTCGACTCAACCAATCAAAGGGTGTTCGATTCGGCTTGAACTTCGTATTAAACGATCCGAAAGAAAGTGCTGTTAACAACACACTCCGATAATGATCCCCTCGAATAGCGGCTTCCAACGTCGCAATCCCAATACCTACATGAAGTGCCGGACCTTCTTTGCCATTCGAACCAGATAACAGAATTCCTTGAACATGTGTTGGGTACCGTTCCATATAAGTTCCCATATAATACTGCGTTAAAAATGAGCCCATGCTATGTCCTAATACAAATAACGGCAGGTTTGACACTTCATAACGCGTACGAATCTGTGACGTCAGTTGCCCCATTGCATCCGCCATGGCATGGAAGCTATTCTTCCCAAACTTACCTATCGCCTCCAATGAACCCGCAGTTTGACCATGGCCCAAGTGATCATTGGCAAAGACTGCATACCCGTTCTTGGTCAAAACATCCGCTAATCGCTCATATCTGGCGGCTGTTTCTGCCATCCCGTGCGCGATCTGCACAATCCCTTTGAATTCCACATCTTCCGAAGGAAGCCACTCGTACACAAAGTGTTTGATTCCCTGCGCATCTTCCCGAATAAAGTGACCTTTACGCATAAGATTCTCCTTCCAAATCTCGCATCGACTCCTCCTTAGTATACGTCTTCTGACGAATGAAAACAGCCCCCATTCCAATTGGAATGAGAGCCGATTTATGAGTGCAATAAGTGAACCATTTACTTTTCAAGTAACTATTTGACTAAGCTTTACTTTTTTGTTTGGTTGTCGATTTCACAGCTTGTAAGGTGGCTTGCGCTTGCGGCGCAGCCGTTGTTTCGAATCTTTTTCTTTCTGTTTTATCAATCTGCGTAATCTTGCCATCATGAACCACAATTTGCACAGAACCATATTCAAGTCCATCTAAAATTTGCTTAATTCGCTCTACCCATATTTCGTCTAATTCCAGTGGTTTCGCCATCGTCATGCCTCCATGTCAATTAAATTGTCCAATCATTCCACTCTTTGTTTCGTTTATACGTATAGTTCAGCCAATCTCCCGTTTTCTCAAGCAATTCAGTCGTTGATGGTGTTGTAGAGTACGTATGATTTGCTTGAAAAACGAGCTCCAGGTCACATTGACCTTCTTTGCGCAGCCAGAACATCTTCTGATATAACGGCGCATAATCGACAGGAATGGTTTCGTCTGCTGTTCCATGAAGAACAAATACATCGCCAGTAAATTTACGTAATTGTTCAAACGGTTGATGCTGTGATAAAGAATCGAAGAATCGACTTGTTAGTTTATAGCCATGATGATCAATCGTACCACCCAGCGGCAGTTTCTCATATTCGTTTTTGCCGACGATTCGCATAATATCATTGTGGGGATGGGCAACAGCCGACCACAGGACAAGCGTTTTCACACGATGATCCTTAGCTGCCGTTAACACTGCCGCGGCACCTCCTAAGCTATGTCCAAGCAGTATCACTCTACTCAGATCCACACAATCAATGGAGACACCATAATCAATGACTCGTCGGGTCTGTTCAATAAGTACGTCTAACCCACCTGCGCCATAGTCTCCTGTACTCTCGCCACAACCACCGTAATCAAAACGAAGTACAAAATATCCTTGTTCGCTGAAAGAACGGGCTGCCTTTACAAAAAGCCGGTCAACACCGATTCGACTCCCAATAAATCCGTGGCAAATGATAATTAAGGGGTAGCGTTGACAATCGGGTTGAACCGCTGCGGTTTGCTGTGTAGGGTAATGTAATGTTGCGGCTAATTCGACATCGTCGCTCTGAATCGTGATGGCATGCTCCATGAAGGTATCTCCCTTTCGTTACTCATATTAATCTTATCTTTTTACTCGGAATTAAAATGTAAACCAATCTTAGCATGGGAAAGTACTGGTGTCAATCTATGTTTTACTTAATTATCCAAACATTTTTCATGAAAATGGATACACAATTTCCCTACAATGTATTCCTTTTTCCCAACAATGTCTCTCTACCATTATAGGAAAAAATAAATACTTAACATCACCAGATTTTCGCAAAATTACGTATTGACAGAATAATCCTGGCGCTGTTATAGTCATTTTATTAAAACCAAGTAAGTTGGTATGCTTTATAAGAATAGGTGGTGCTCCATGCGTAACAAGGTTTTTAAAGCGACGGTTCGATCCGTGCTTATAGGCTACTTAATTGTGCTTCTTCTTATCCCTATTGCCACCATCTACGTCAAAGGATTTTCACTCGGCTGGGAACCATTTTGGAAAGAAGTTACAGGACCTTTAGCATGGAAGTCAATTGTATTAACAGTGAAATTAAGTATTGTTGCAACGGTTATTCAAGCCGTGGTAGGAACGATCATTGCCTATGTTCTTGTCCGATATCGATTCCGGGGACAGAGTATTCTGAACAGCATGGTCGATCTTCCATTCTCACTTCCAACTTCCGTTGCAGGCTTAATGTTCCTCACCCTACTAGGACCCCAAAGTCCACTAGGAGCTTGGCTGGACTCAGTAGGAATCAAACTGCTTTACAATCAAACAGCCATTGTAATTGGTTTAGTCTTTGTCACTTTCCCATTCGTAGTACGAACAGTTCAACCACTATTAGAGCAGATTGATCCAGCAGAGGAACAAGCGAGTTTCACACTTGGTGCAAACAGATTCTATACATTTTACCGCATCGTATTGCCAGCGCTATTACCTGGTACGATTGCTGGTAGTATGCTCGCTTTTTCCCGATCACTTGCAGAGTTTGGTGCCATCTCTTTAATCTCCGGTAATTTACCCGGCAAAACGATGGTCGCCTCCGTCTATATATATGGTGAAACACAGAACTACAATCCTGAAGGTGCAGCTGCTATCTCACTTGTCCTCCTGACACTCTCCGTTCTGATTTTATGGGGAATCCATCTATGGACTCGCGGAAAGGGGCGGCTGGCATGAGAAAGTTATTGATTGGCATTTCTTTTTTGGTCATATTCCTACTAATCATATTGCCTTTCTTAGGTATTACCTTCGGGGCTTTTGAAGATGGCCCAATCGCATTCTTCGATGCACTCGTTCGACCAGAAGCGCTGCATGCCTTGAAGATTTCATTTATTATTGTAAGCATTGTTACCGTTCTTAATGCCATTATTGGTGTCTATATTTCAATAGAAATTGTCAGAGGTTCATGGATCTCACGTTGGTTGAAACCGATCATTAATGCCCTGATCGACCTGCCATTCGCGGTATCGCCTGTCATTGTAGGTTTGATGGTCATTTTGATTTTCGGACCCAATACCGCACTTGGTACCTTCCTCGAAGATCATAATATGAAAATCGTATATGCCATTCCCGGGATGGTTATTGCAACCATGTTTATTACTTTCCCCTTAATGGTTCGTGAAGTAGTTCCCTTGTTAGAAGAGATCGGGACACAATCCGAAGAAGCTTCCGCAACATTAGGCGCAGGACCCATTCGCACATTCTTCCAAGTGACATGGCCGAGTATTCGTTGGGGCGTTGTGTATGGCTTGATTTTGACAATCGCTCGCTCGCTTGGTGAATTTGGCTCCATTCTGGTTGTATCAGGTAACATCATTAATCAAACACAAACAGCAACGACACTTGTTTATCAAGATGCAGAACAGTTCCAACTCGTAGCAGCCAATAGCGTAGCTTTCGTATTAGGTCTTATCTCCATTACGATTTTATTATCGCTCGAATGGTTGAAACGTAGAAGCGAAGCAACGAGAAATCATGGAGGAGGATCCCCACATGCACATTGAAGTAACCAACCTGAATAAACATTTCGGTGATTTTCATGCGATCAAAGATGTTAATTTTTCAATAAAGGAAGGGAATCTAGTCGGTTTGATTGGGCCGAGCGGTGGCGGTAAAACCTCTATCCTTCGGATGCTATCCGGACTTGAAAGCCCAACAAGCGGTAATATTTACTTCGACGGCAAACTCGCGACTCACCTTCCCGTTCAAGAAAGAGGCATTGGTTTCGTTTTTCAAAGTTATGCGCTATTCAAGCATATGACGGTATTTGACAACGTCGCTTACGGATTGAAGGTACTCAAGAAGTCGAAGACTGACATTCAGGATCGCGTAACGTATCTCGTCAACTTAATGGGACTCTCGGGTCACGAGCGAAAATATCCGCATCAACTATCTGGCGGCCAACGTCAACGGGTAGCTTTCGCGAGAGCACTAGCACCAGAACCACGATTACTTCTACTCGATGAGCCTTTCGCCGCGATTGATGCCAAGATTCGTAAAGAACTACGTGTTTGGCTGCGTAATCTGATTAATGAATTTAAAGTAACGACTCTCTTCGTCACGCATGATCAGGATGAAGCGATCGAGGTTGCCGATGAAATCATCTTGGTTCAAGGCGGTAAAATCGAACAGCAAGGAACTCCATGGGAAATTTATACGAAGCCTGCTTCCTCATTCGCAGCTTCCTTCATTGGTGAATCCAATGTACTTCCCTCCTATGCGCCACTTGTTGGATTCCCTACACTAGCTGATCTTCATCAAGATGGCAAATGGCTTCCTCATGTGAATGTGCTTATACGTCCTGAGAACATCGAAGTGCGTCCGCACAATGTCAGTCACTTGGCTACCGCTGGGGAAAAAGGCAAAGTAACGCATGTTCATTTCCGCGGCGATTCCTGGTATCTAGAAGTGGATACAGGCGCTATCAAGCTTTTCGCCTACCAGCCCGTGAAAGAGCGAATATATCAAGTTGGCGATGAAGTGAATATTCTTATCCACCAGATTTCCGTATTTACCCAAACAGGAACAACCTGGATTGATAATCAGGCCAAACAAGATCCACAGCCTGTCTTCATATAACCAAATACCAAATAAGCTTTAGAAAAGAAGGGGAGTTGTTAACCATGAAAAATTTCAAAACGCTTGGCCTCGTTACTGCAGCTTTATTCACAGCAAGTATTGCACTTACAGCTTGCGGATCCGGTTCGACGAAGTCCGCTAGCACAAGTGCTCCATCTGCGGCTGCAACGACAGCAGCAACAGCTGCGGCTAGCACGACACCGAAAGCTGACGGCGGAAAAGTGACGATTACAGTCGGTGCTTACTCCATTTTGAAAGAATCCTTTGATGTCATCCTGCCAAAATTCAAAGAAGATTATAAGAAGAAAACCGGTACAACGGTTGAATTCCAAGAGTCCTATGTAGCATCCGGGTCACAAGCTACAGCGATCATCCAAGGCTTTGAAGCAGATATTGCTCCACTCTCTCTTGAAGGTGACATTCAAAAAATCGTGGAAAAAGGTCTAATTACGCATGATTGGAAAAAGACGCCACAAAAAGGTTTCGTAACAACATCTATCGCTGCTATCGGTGTGCGTGAAGGGAATCCGAAAGGCATTAAAGATTGGTCTGATCTAACGAAGCCAGGCGTTGAAGTTCTTATTCCGAACCCAAGCACATCTGGTGGTGCAAAATGGGATATCAACGCTGTTTACGGAGCTGGGCTCAAAATTTCCGAAGCTGCTGGTAAACAAGATCCTGCTGTAGCCAAAGATCTCGTAGCTAAAATTTACAAGAACATTAAAGTACTTGATAAGAGCGGTGCCGATTCCCTTGCAACTTTCGATAAAGGTGTTGGCGATGCCATCATTACGTATGAGAATGAACTTGTTGCTCGTATTCAAACAGGCAAGAAATATGTAGAAGTGATTCCACAATACACCACTTCCATTGAAAATCCAGTTGCTATTATCGATAAATACGTAGATAAGCATGGTAATCGTGCAGCTGTTCAAGCGTTCTATGAGTACTTGTTCTCTGTTGATGCTCAGAAAGTATTCGCTGACAAAGGCTTCCGCTCTGTTCTTCCAGAAGTCGCTAAACAATATGAGAAAAACTACACAACACCTCCAGGCCTATTCAATATTGAATACCTAGGTGGTTGGGACAAAGTGAACAAAGATCTTTACGGTAAAGGCGCTATTTGGGAAACCATCCTTGCCGAAGGCGGAGCTAAATAAACGAAATGCAAAAAGAACCCCCAGAAGCCATTACTACTGGGGGTTCGCTATTTCATGCACCTTTAACTTGCTTTGGATATTTGATCCGCTTCAATTCCGCCACGATGATGATTGTAATAATGACCAACATAAACCACGAACTAATTTTACCCCAATGAACGATCCGCCAAGATAACTCTTGGTCAGGGTAGCGCCAAGCACCAAGGAATGTAGAAATATTTTCAGCCAGCCATATAAAGAAAGCAACTAGCATAAAGGAAAGAATCGTATGTATCCGATAGGTCTCGGTTGAGACTGTGAAGCGAATATGAGATTTGTAGAACAGGATCACGATCAAGGCAATCAGAATCCATCTGACGTCAACCATAAAATGGTGCGTAAAAAAATTGGCATAAATGCCTATAGACACTAGAATCGCCATGTATTTGCTCGGCCAGTTAATGAGATGCAAATCAAATCGTTTCCACGCCTGACACACGTAACTTGAGACACTGGCATACATAAAACCGCTGTACAGCGGAACTCCGGCTATCTTGGTCACACCCTCTTCTGGATATAACCATGACCCCATGTGCACTTTATACAACTCAAGACAAAGGCCGATAATGTGAAATACGGTAATAACCTTTAGTTCGTCTACGCTCTCTATCTTCGTCCAAACCAAGATCAATTGCGCAAGAATACACACAAGTAAAATGAAATCATAGCGTTGTATGAATGGCAGTTCCACGACTTTGGATAAGGCCAAGGTCATAAAGATGATAACTGGAAAAATACAACATAACGCTTGCTTCCAACCGAAGATGAAAAAATCTTTCACATATTCACGCTTCATTCGTTCTCCTGAGTTCCATTAGATTTCATATAGTTGACCTCTGCATGATTCACGTTAACCAGTTCTTCATCGATGATTGAATCATCCAGCTTACTTACTTGTTGCCGCCAAACTTCGTTGCCTCTGTACCACTTATTTGAAGTTTCGTAGAACGAGTGATTCTTTTCCTGGACGCGAAGCCTATATAAGAATGGAAATCCTTTGCCTAGCCGTTGTTTCATGTCAACAAGTCCCACTGATTTTTCATCCTTATCTGTTCAGATATATTGGAGGCGTCTCTTCCTCTCTTCATTTGACTCCTTAACCAATCAAAAAGTTGTGAGATGTATGCTATTTCCAAAGAAAAAAAGCAGCTCCCTTGATGGTAGGGAACTGCTTACATGAACAGACGGATGGCAACTTTACAGTCGCGCTTGTTTACGAAGTTTTCGAGCGGTAAAGCGAGCTTCCGCGGATTCGAACAGTTTCTTCTCTTCATCTGTCTCTGCAATAATGCCAGGCACTGGACATGGCTGCCCCGCTTCATCTAACGCAACAAATGTCAAGAATGACGTGGCTGTATGCTTTTTCTCACCAGTCAGAAGATTCTCGGACTCGATTTTGACATAAACCTCCATCGAACTCCGATGGGTCCACGTAACAAATGCTTCCAATTGAATGGCTTCGCCAAGCTTAACCGGAGCGAAGAAATCCAAGCTATCACTCGACGCTGTTACCACACTCTTACGACAATGGCGCATGGAGGCAATCGTGGCAACTTTGTCAATATATTGCATCACACGGCCACCAAATACAGTGTTATGGTAGTTCGTATCCGCCGGTAAAATAATTTCTGTCAACACGGTTCGAGACAGTCTTGCTGCTTTAGGTTCCATAATGCTTGCCTCCGGATGATGACTTCAGACATGGTGTACAACGTACTTTAGTCATTCAATTTAGTTGTAATTCAATGTGAGCTTACTAGCCGCTTCTTTTGCAAGGCTGCGCGCTTCTTCCACAGTATCCCCCGAACTCAAAGCAACAGCCATGCGGCGACCTACTTTGGTTTCTGGTTTGCCAAATACTCGAACTTGGGTATTCGGTACGGATAATGCTTCATCAATACCGCTAATTGTATACTCCACTTGTTCACGATCAGCTTTCAGCGTATAGCTGGCTCCTGGCGTCAACAAGCGAACGCCAGTGATCGGGAATCCAAGAATAGCTCTTGCATGAAGCGCGAACTCACTGAGATCTTGCGTAGCCATTGTCACCATACCTGTATCGTGCGGACGCGGGGATACTTCGCTGAAATATACGCCATCTGCGGTTAGGAATAATTCAACGCCATATAGACCGTAACCGCCAAGTGCGTCTGTAATCGTTTTTGCCATGAGCTGTGCATCTACGATTTGTTGCTCTGACATTGTATGCGGCTGCCAGGATTCGATGTAATCGCCGTCTTTTTGAATATGACCAATTGGTTCACAGTAGGTTGTTCCGGATACAGATCGAACCGTCAATAATGTAATCTCAGACTCAAAATGGATAAATTCCTCCACGATAACACGCGCATTCTTGGCACGTCCGCCTTCCATCGCGATATTCCAAGAAGCTTCTACACCTTCAGGCGTACGGCAAACGCTTTGCCCTTTGCCAGATGAACTCATGATCGGCTTAATGACACAAGGTGTTCCGATTACGGCAACAGCCGCGTGCAATTCTTCCAGACTATTGGCAAACTCATATTTGGCTGTGCGCAGCCCAAGCGTTTCGGATGCAAGTCGACGAATCCCTTCTCTATCCATTGTCAAACGGGATGCTGTAGCAGTCGGGATCACACGGTAGCCTTCTTGCTCGAGTTCAACAAGCACAGATGTCGCGATCGCTTCAATTTCCGGCACGATGAGATCTGGGCGTTCTTTCTCGATTACTGCACGTAACTGTTCACCATCCAACATCGAGATCACGTGACTCCGATGTGCAACTTGCATGGCTGGAGCGTTCGCATAACGATCCACGGCAATTGTCTCAATACCGAGTCGCTGAGCTTCAATAATCACTTCTTTACCTAGCTCACCAGAGCCAAGCAGCATAATTTTTTTAGACTTGTTAGATAATGGTGCTCCGTACATAAGATGAAATGCCTCCTAAATGAATAATGAGTATAAGTTATAAAAGATGATTACGTATGTGATTTATCCAGCTTTTGTCGGAGTTTGGTGAAATTTACCTAGAATTACCCTGATCTATTGTACTGGATTTTGAGGTTAAAAGATAGATGTCAGACTATCATTCCAATCTCGCACGGTGTCGCTGACGCGTAGCACAGGTCAAAATCCTCACTCATGGATCAAGTGCTAATGGACTTCAGCAGAAGCTTACGTAGAATTGGCACTAGCTGTTCATGTAATCCTTCTACATTCGGAACAACGATAGAGCTTCGCCCATACATATTACGCATCGCATTCCGTTGTGTTTCATGCACAGTGCCATTGGCCAGAAATACGCTGATTACCTCGATACCCATGCGTCTCGCCTGTAGAACAGCTTCATGTGTATCTAGAATGCCGAGATCATTGTAATTGGCTGCCGAAGGCTCCCCATCCGAGAATACGAGGAGGATGCGCTGCCGCTCTGTGCGCCGCAGCAGCCGCTTCATCATCTCGCGAATCGCGAAGCCATCGCGATTATCCTGCTGCGGCTCCAGCTGCATCAGAGCCGCTCCGCTCCCGGCCGCGAGGCAGGAGCCGAAGTCCACCGCAACCTGGAACAGGTTCGGTGCCTCCTGCTCTGTCACGCGGTCCGCGTCCTCCCAGAATCCCACAATTTCATGGGGGATTCGAAGGTTTCTCAGGGTCTCGTGGAATAGCACGAGACCGAGCTTGGTTTCGTCCATTTTGTCATACATGGACGCTGAGCAGTCGACGAGCAGCGCGAACGCCGCGTCGAGTTGGGGGACTGGCGCACGCTTCTTATAGAAGAGGCGCGGCAGCTCTTGTGTAACGGCTCGCGTCAGCCGCTTGTCGAGCCGCCCGAACAGGCGGTCGCCGCGCGGGGCGATCCGACGCTGCTCCAGCGTGCGCCGTATCGCACGCTGTAAGGGCTTCGCGAGCGGCGCTGCGCGCTCGCGGAGGCGCCTGAACCCGTCCTCCTGCGCAGCAGTAGGACGTTCAGGCAAGAGCCAGGTCGCCGTCGTATACGCGGCGACCTCGCCCTCCCCGTGCCCCGCGGCAGCGGGCACGGAATGCCCTTGGCGCCGCTCAGCTGCGGCGCCAGTGCGCTGGGCGCGCTGCGAGCGCCCCTGGGTGATGGCGAGCGCCTGATCGGCGGCATCGCCTTCACGGGGCGCAGAGCCCTGCGCGGCGGTGCGAGCGCCGCGCTCCAGCTCGAACCGCAGCAGCCCGGGGCTGCGGTCGCTGGTCTCACGATGCCAAGTCGGCATCCGCTCTTGGCCGGGCAATTGACGCTCCCCCTCTTGATCGGGGAGCACATCATCGTTCGCGAGTCGCTTCGCCCGCTTCAATTCGCCTTTGTAATCAGCAGGCAAAGGCTCTTCACTACCGCTTCCTTGCTGCATCCAGAAATATGCTGCCACAGCATCACGTTCTAACCAAGGGAAAAGCGTCTCTGCTATGCGTTCACACAAAACCGCAACCCTAGCGGTATGCTCAGCTTCCTCTACTTGTTCAAGCAATGCGTAGAGGTCTACCAACCGGGCAGCTAGCTCTTTCCCCTGCACAGAAGAGAACGTTTCACTCTGCCAAGACTTACCTGTGAACCAACCATACACGAACAAGAGGAAGGCATCCGCCATTTCACCTTTACTCACATGTGTTCGGAGCTTATGCTGGAAAAATCCACCCAAGATATGATGCCGATGAGCAAAGACAGCACCCATGCCAGGACGCAGCGTACGGCAAATTCGCTCCAAGCGCATATCCTCGCAAAGTGCAAATAAACTATTGGCCAGCTTGGGATACGTAACACCCCCACAGTAGTGGAGGTAGTCGGTGACGGCCTCCCTTCCTGTAAACCATGCACTGCCTAAACAGCGTAGATACACATCGCTTTTCATACCGGCTGTTTTGTCACGCAGAGGATAATCCCACCAAAACTGACTCACCGTCATTAGCAAAGCAGTCTCATCGTAATGCGCATGGTAACCAGCCTCGACTTCAAGCTTTCCACGTTTGGTAAATAAACGAGCCAAATCCACCAACTGCATATGGAGCATCGCATCGATTTTATCATCTAAACGGCTAAGGCTTCCTACAAACATGTCGCTACAGTAACGTTTCAGCCGTATTCATCACGGCCCCACGTTCCCTTTCATCTTCTAGCTTATCCGCAATTGCACGTGAAACTGCCCGAATCGGTGGGATGTAAGCAGCCAAATCACAAGCATCTAACAAAGCCCTAATTGAACCTGCTTCATCGGGCAATTGCCCCATTTCAATCAGGGTGAGTAGATCTGCGGATAGTCGAACGAACGTGCGCAAGAGCTTTTCATCCCGCAGCACAGAACGACTTTTCAACAACTGAAACAACAAATCCCCTTGCAAATAAGGCACTTCCACGGTAACAAACCGATTTTTCAGCGCTTCGTTTAACGGGACAGTACCTATGTAGCCTTCATTTATGGCTGCGACAACTCTAAAATTCGGATGCGCAGTGATCACTTCACCTGTAAAAGGATTTGTAATCGAACGGCGGTGATCTAACACACCATTGATAAGAGGAAGTGTTTCTGGCTTAGCCATATTAATCTCATCAATATAGAGCAAGTGTCCTTTGGTCATCGCTTTCATAATTGGACCAGGGATAAAAGCAATTTGACTCCTGCCTTGCTCATCGTGAGTTAATGTTTTGAAACCAAGCAGCGCTTCCGCATCCAGATCCGTGGAACAATTCACACTATGCATAGGGAGATGAAAAACAGCAGAAACGTGCTCTGCCAGTTTCGTTTTACCTGAGCCAGTCGGCCCCTTTAAGAGAACGTTTTTGCCCAAATAAAGTGATAGGATCGTATCGGTCAGCAGTTCCTCTGTAGGCGCTTCATATGCCGCAATTCCGATTAGCTTACTGTCTTCAGACGTATAAAGGATCTGTTTATGCTCCTCCAAATGCGTTCTAACCTCAAGTGGTAAACCATCTATTTGCCTAACATCAGTCATCATCGCTTAAGTAGTCCTTTCCTGATTGCAGTATTCTCTAACTATTATCAGGAAAGCGCGAATTGTCAAGCTTCATCAGGTTAGCCAAGTCTCCTCAATGACAGAATGGGCATAGAAAGCCATTGCTTCTCCACAAGAAGGGCAGCTCGGTTTAGACGAAATATCATTATACACTTGTGCCAAACTGTAGGCTGTTTCATAATTGATTGCGATCATCACATCGTCTTTGTGGACATATTCACATATTCTTGACGAACAGTAAGCGCGAACCTTGTATTTATTGCTCATTTGGGAGGATTGAACGTATATTGCACCATCGTATTAAATTCATGCAAATACATGTCCATCCGTTTATTTTTTCGTTGCTGCATATCGTAGTACATCATTCGGTTTACGAACAGTGCATTGGACGATATAAAAATATGCGAATCCGGATAAATACGCGTTAACACATGTCGAATCACATTGATGCTATCACTAGGTATAGGCTTGGCAGTCACCCAATCCATCTGTGCGCCCATGCCAGATCCGAATAATCCCGCTTCTGTTGCTGAATCATTATATTTACTTAATTGTTTAGCTTTCTCATTCATACCTTGATCCTGGTATTCACCCATATCAACAGCTACGTATATATTGGTGTCAGTCATTGCAATTGCAGATGAGCCCAAGTGAGCTGCCTGCATCACTTGATCTGCTACTTCGCGATTCATAGAGAGATAGGTATTGCGGTGTAAATCTTGCTCCTGTAGGCGCGATTGACCACGTGTTTGATCCATTTTACTCTCAGTTGCGGCTTCTTTCGCATGTTCTCGATGCTTCGCATCTTCCGAATCAGATAACCCAACACTCTGAATAGACACCGACGCCTTTTCTAGTTTGTTGGAGTGCATTGTAGAACACCCCGTCAACCCGACGAAGGCAGCCGTCATGATGACTGACATTTTCACAGCTTTCATCGTCATTCCCCCTATTTTCTCTGTATGTATTACTTGTTTGCTTGTCCTTCCGCTTCCTTGGCATACGCAATTAGCGCAATATCATATCCTAATTCTTCTTTCATGCGAGCTTCTAAATTTCGAAGATCTTGCATTAAATGTTCATGAATACCTAAATTGGCAAAATGATAAGATTCCATCTCCATCTACAAATGTCCCCCTTTCTTAACTCCAAATATCACTACTGTTAATATGGTCCATTTCCCTTATTTTTACTAAACGTCTACACAAAAAAAACCTCTATCGCCGCCACTCAATTGCGTGGTTTCGAAGAGGTTCATTTCATGTTCTTGCTATTCATTTTTCTTACGGGTCTCATCCATGTCTTCCAAAAGCTTACGGACGGCATCCGGGTCTACATGACCTTGCTCATGAAAGGCTTTGAGCTTCTGCAGAAGCTCCGCGGCAATCGCATCATCTTCGGATTGTTCCTCTTCGTGCGATGGATCCCACCAGATATAGAAGCCTTCTGGCCCATTTCTCAGAAAGGATGCTTTCCAATGTTCGGGATAGGCATATCCCTGCTCGCCAAAAATCATACCAAGCACATCATCATTCTCTATTGGCATCAAGTAATGGAAGGATTCAGGCTCACCCGTACTCGTGAAATCTCGGTGCATGTAGGCGTAATGCAAGTAATGTTCACCGGTCTCAGCATCCTTGGAAATTTCATACAGGTCTAACTCCGTTTGCAACAATTCCTTCACAGAAATAATACGGGATGCTATCATCTCAGCTGAAATTTTCTGTTGCTGTGTGAAAGATGTTTCCATTTGACATTCCTCCTATCTCCAAGCCAATATCAAACAAGCTGAATGGGACTAAGAATCCGATCTTCTTACGGATTCCGCTAAAGAATCACGCAAAGATCGTTTCGGCAGCTTCCATTTATAGTTAACTGAGAACATACGTAAAATGACAATAAGTGCAAATAAAATAGCTAACTGCCACGTTCCTTGCGACCACCCAAGTCCAACCAATGCACCTGCAAGCATACCCCAAACGGCATAAATTTCATCCTTAAGCACAAGGGGTTTACGACCGGCCAACACATCGCGAACCATGCCTCCGCCAATCCCAGTTAATACAGCGGCAACGATAATTGCGCTTAATGGATGACCCATATTGGTTGCATAAAGCGCTCCTTGGATCGCGAATGCCGCGAGACCAATTGCATCGAAGAAAGCTTCCCAAGTTTTCCACATGCGAATATATTTGACAGGCATTAGGAACACAACTGTCATCGCAAACAAAGCGATTTGAAAGTACATCCCCTGCTCCCACAGCAAGACAATCGGTTTACCGATAAGCATATTCCGAATGATTCCGCCGCCAAAGGCTGTCACAAGCCCAAGTACATACACACCTAAGATATCATATTCCTCTTCCATCGCCACAATCGCACCACTGACTGCGAAGGCGATCGTCCCGATGATACTAAATAACTCCCAGTTCACTTGCTTGCAGCCCCTGTCTACTCGATGTCCCAGTTCAATTTCACTTCATCGCCCGTTTGCGACGAACGGTAAATCGCATCTAGGATCAAATTATTGGTATAACCTGTCATGACAGAGGTAATCGGCTGAGAACCACTCGTAATACTGGACAAGAAATGCTGCACCATTCGTGCACGTGGATCATCATTCGCTGCAGGAGCCGAAAGTTCCGTTTCTACGATCCGATCGAATTTTTCTGCAAAAAGCTTCCCTTTTGCTCCTTTTAAATACGCGCCGCCTTCCGAACCTAACAATTGGACAACGGGTAAGTTATCTGTTTCAAGCAGGCCAGCCCAACTGACATCTAAGGAAAGTGTTGCCCCATTGTCAAACTTAACCAAGGCTGTTGCTAAATCTTCTACGTCAAATTTCCCATTCCAATCCGGAGCTCCCCAAGTCCCAATCCCTTGCTTACGAGGTCCAAATTCGGCATAGGTTGCACCATATACGGAAACTGGTTTTGGATTCCCCATCAAGTACATGGTTAAATCCAACATATGTACACCAAGATCAATAAGAGGACCTCCGCCTGACTTCGCCATTTGCGTAAACCAAGTTCCCCAGCCTGGAATGCCTTTGCGTCTCATATAGCTGGCTTTCGCATGATAGATATGACCGAGGGCACCTTTTTCTACTTGCTCCTTCACAGCCATCGACGATGCTTCCCAACGCATTTGGTGAGGAATCATAACTATCTTGCCCGATTTGCGCTCTGCTTCAACAATTTGACGAGCTGATGCTAAGTCGATCGCCATCGGCTTTTCCAGCATGACATGCTTGCCCGCCTCTAATGCTCTCACCGCAATGGGTGCGTGCCACTCATTCGAAACAGCTATGACAACGGCATCAATGGAAGGATCGTCTAACAATTTATCTGAATTTGCATATACCTGTTCAATGTTATGATCTTTCGCTCTCATCTCAGCAAGCGGTAAATAGACATCTGTCACTCCTGCAAGCTGTGCCCAGGGTATCGTTTTAAACGTCTCCATGTGTACATTTCCGATATTTCCGGCGCCGATAATCCCTATGCGAGTTGGTTTTGCTACTGTCATTTCTGTGACCCTCCAGAACCTGTTAGAATACAATCTTATCTATTATAAATGGGGTTAACCCTCCCCGCAACCACGAATCTAGCCCTCCAAAAATTATCTTATCGGAACTAGCCCTGTAGCGCTATTATTCACATATAATAAAATGCTAAAACTTTTTTAATAGTTGAACGCAAACATATTTAACATTTGAAATGTATCCTAAATAGTGTAAGGAAGTTACAAAAGGAAAGTTACCGTGTAAAGGAGGGCTTTGAATATGCAAGCAAACACAATTCGTTTCAAGAATAAATCGATCCCTGTGATGAATTTCACTCATAAACGTTCCCAAATGGAGTTACTATCGACTAAATTGAAGGAATACGAACTACATTTTGAATTTCGCAGAAAATTAAAAATGATCTCGATGATCGAGATCATTGGTGATGTCGCTATTTTCAAATACAATGATGGCACGAAGTTGTACTTAGAAGTTTCCTAATTGGAAGGTGGAAAATATTCTTTACTCAACTGATCAAGCTCCTGCAGAGAGCGTCGGGCCCATGCTTCCATGTCCGACAGCTTATCGATCTGAGCCAATAGCGCTCTCTTCAGAGACACTTGGTAATCCGGTACCTCACCCGAATAAAGACGAATCGTGCCAATCGGCATTAAGGCAATTTCTTGATGGGATAATGCTCTTCTTTGATGAAAAAAAGCTACGCTTGGATCCATCGGATTATGTAAATCCCCTTGAGTTGGGTGCTCCTTCACAGCAAGAATACGAACAGCCGCCTTCATACTTGAAGTTAACTCAACAACCTCACCATAATAAACCCCTGCCTTATACTCAGCGATCACGCTGTCTCCGATTTGAAAACTCATTATATTAACAACTCCTATTCTTGGTGTACTAATGGTATTAGTCTACGATATAATTCATCCACGGATTGCATCCGATACATATACTGCTTCTCTTTCCCAGGTTCGATAATGACCACACAAGGGACACTTGCAATTCGCCACTCTTGACTGAGGTGGGGCAGGAAATTAATGTTGCTCTTCACTAACGGCAAGTTCGGCTTCATTGTTAGAATAATGTCCAGCATTCGCTCTGTTACTTTGCATGTACCACATAACGGTGTGTACAAGAAGACCGCAAAGGAACCTTCGCTTACTTGATTAACTTTGTCTCGAAGTTCTTGCTGCGATAACTCTTGCATCGTTATGCCCCTCTTTCATCGAGCCAAACAATGCTTTGGAACGCATAGTCGATCAGGTCAGAGAAGTCGTCCAGATGACTTTCATCAATTTTGCGGCCAAAAGACAGCGTAATGAGATTACGGTACTTATCCGGCTGTTCCCCAAATAGGTACGAAATTTGTTGGGTAATACGTGGTCGTTGCTCCCAAATCGCATTCAATTGCGCTTCAATCATCGGACAATCCACTTCGGGATCATTCACATACGTATGAAGTTTAATTAACAGTTTACATCCAGGCTTAGCTGTTGGATTTTCCAAAATCTCAGCTGCCAAATCACTCAAATGTACATGTAAGTAAATTTCCGCAAGATTCGGCTGTCCAACTTGTCTAGCAAATTCTATAGCAAATGTGCGAGACATCGAGGACAAGTTAACCAAATCTTCTCGTCGAGTTATGATGATTTTACCTTCCAAATCCAAATCATAGACGGCCCCTTCGAGCACGACTTTGATATTGTCATAGATCGTTGGATCAAACATCCCCACACACCTTCTTTCATCTTTTCTTTGATTCGATTATACTATGGATATACCACGTAAAGAAGGTGTTCTTATGTCAGACAAGCCTCAAGATCAGCAAGCCGACCAGGTCGAGCCACAAGGTATCAAAAAAGTAAGTTTAGCCGACGCGATCAAAGCGAAACTAGCTCAGAAACAAGCGGATCAAGCCGCAGCACGCGCTAACCCGAAAGCTGCAGGAAATGCGAACCAAACTGCCAAAAGCCAAATGACCAAAAAAGTAAATAACCAACGCCGTCGCACCGGCGGCAGCTAAACTGCACTTTGTGTAGCTAAAAGCGCCCTGAGAGTAACACTTCAGGGCGCTTTTTTCTTTATTTCTTACGCGTAATGAATTTCGCGTTGTTTTTTTACATCTTCGTTTTCCAAATACTCATCGTACGTCACCATTTTGTCGATGATACCTTTCGGTGTCAATTCCATGACGCGATTGGCAATCGTTTGAATGAACTGATGGTCATGGGAAACGAACAGCATCGTACAGTCGGAATCAACGAGACCATTGTTTAATGCAGTAATGGATTCCAAATCCAAGTGATTCGTAGGCTCATCAAGAATTAGTACATTCGCACCGCTCAACATCATTTTGGAGAACATGCAACGAACTTTCTCTCCACCGGAAAGGACATTCGCTTTTTTCAGCGCTTCTTCCCCAGAGAACAACATACGTCCTAAGAATCCGCGAAGGAATGATTCATCCGGATCTTTGGAATATTGACGCAGCCAATCCACGAGCGTTAGATCGGAATTGAAGTAATCTTGGCTGTCTTTTGGGAAATAAGCTTGCGAAGTCGTTATGCCCCATGAGAATGTGCCGCTGTCTGCTTCCAATTCGCCCATCAAAATTTTGAAAAGCGTCGTTTTGGCAATACCGTCTAGCCCCACGAAAGCGACTTTATCCCCTTTGTTAAGGGTAAAGGAAACATTGTTTAGAACTTTAACGCCATCGATTGTTTTCGTTAGACCTTCAACAGCCAACAATTGCTTACCAGCTTCACGCTCACCTTTGAAGTGAATGAACGGATATTTACGGGAGGACGGACGAATATCTTCAAGCGTAAGCTTTTCCAATTGCTTTTTACGGGATGTCGCTTGCTTGGATTTGGAGGCATTCGCACTAAAGCGCGCGATAAAGGCTTCCAACTCTTTACGTTTTTCCTCCGTTTTCTTATTCGCATCACGCTGCAAACGAAGTGCCAACTGACTGGACTCATACCACCAATCATAGTTACCGACGTACATTTGGATTTTACCAAAGTCGATATCTGCGATATGTGTACACACTTGGTTCAAGAAGTGACGATCATGTGATACGACGATAACTGTGCCTTCGAAACGTGACAAGAAGTGCTCAAGCCATTTAATGGATTCCATGTTCAAATGGTTGGTAGGCTCATCGAGTAGAAGAATGTTCGGATTACCGAAAAGTGCTTGCGCTAAGAGAACGCGAACTTTTTCGTTACCATCTAGATCCTTCATTTTCGTATCGTGCAAGGATGTTGGGATCCCAAGACCGATTAGAAGCTCCGCTGCGTCGGATTCAGCTTGCCAGCCGTCAAGATCTTGGAATTCGCCTTCAAGTTCAGCTGCTCTCATGCCATCTTCTTCGGAGAAATCCGCTTTGGCATATAGGGCATCCTTCTCTTCCATGATTTTATACAAGCGGGAGTGACCCATAACGACAGTTTTCAATACTTCGATTTCATCAAATTCGTAGTGGTTCTGCTTAAGGACAGCCATACGCTCACCTGGCGTAATGCTAACTTCACCAGTATTCGGCTCAATCTCACCTGATAGAATTTTAAGAAAAGTAGATTTACCTGCACCATTTGCTCCAATTAAACCATAGCAATTTCCTGGTGTGAATTTAATATTGGCATCTTCGAATAGGGCTCTCTTGCCGTAACGAAGCGTCACGTTGTTAACATTAATCATAGGGACTATATACCTGCCTTTAAATTATTTTTATCTTATTTATACTATCATAACTTATTTTGTTCTATTTGTTCTACTAACTCGGATAAATAAGTCCATCTTTCCATGGCCGCTTCAAGCTCCGCGGTCGTTTGCTGCTCTTGTTCATACAAGTCACGAGCAAGATCAAAGTTGCTTCCTGAGGCTTCAATTTGCTTTTTCAAGCTTTCTGCTTTGTCCTCAAGGGCAGCAATTGTATTCTCAATTTCGTCCCATTCCTTCTGTTCTTTAAAAGAAAGCTTCTTCGGACGATTCGTGGCTGCACTTGAATTTGTACTGGAAGTCGTAGAAGCAGGACTGTTGCTAGTCGCCTTAGTGCTCGCTTGGCGTACGATTTCTTTGCGAGCTTGCTCCGCCTCTTCTTGTTCGCGTTTGTCTTCCAAATAATCGGAATACGTTCCTATGAAAGGCTCAATCCCACCGTTCCCGTCGAAAGCAAATAAATGTGTCACGGTTCGATCCAAGAAGTAGCGATCATGGGAAACAGTAATAACAGCACCAGAAAATTGATCTAGATAATCTTCCAGTATCGTCAAAGTTTGGATGTCCAAGTCATTGGTCGGCTCATCTAGTAGCAGAACATTCGGCTCGCCCATTAACGTACGTAACAAATACAGTCTACGACGTTCTCCACCCGAGAGTTTCCCGATTGGCGACCACTGCAAATTCGGAGAGAATAAGAAGCGCTCAAGCATCTGTGCGGCCGAAATGGTTTCACCATCCGACGTGCGAATCTGCTCTGCGGCCTCCTTGATATATTCAATTACACGCATCTTTTCGTCCATCTCGACGTTTTCTTGCGTGTAGTACGCAAGCTTCACAGTAGTACCTGTCTCGATCGTGCCGCTGTCGGGCTGTATACGCCCAGCGAGCATATTTAGCAGCGTGGACTTGCCGCTGCCGTTCGGACCGATGATGCCGAGACGATCCTTCGGCATCACAATGTAGCTGAAGCCGCTGAGCAGCTGCTTCCCGCTTGTGAAAGACTTGGAGATGTCGTCCAGCTCCATCACCTTTCGGCCAAGTCGGCTGCCAGCCAGCGCCATGTCCAGCTTGTCAGCGGGACCGTCTACCTTACGGTCCCTTAAATCCTCGGCGCGCTGAATACGCGCCTTCTGTTTCGTCGTGCGCGCCTTCGCGCCGCGACGGAGCCAAGCCAGTTCGCGGCGGAGAAGATTCTGCCGCTTGTCTTCACTAGCGGCTTCGGAATCCATCCGCTCCGCCTTCTTTTCGAGGAACCACTCGTAGTTCCCCTCATAGCTGTAGATCTTGCCCCGGTCCAGCTCCAGAATGCGGGTGGTGACCCGCTCTAGGAAGTACCGGTCATGGGTAACGAGCAGCAAGGCGCCGCGCCATTTGCTGAGGAATTCCTCGAGCCAGATGGCCGTCTCGTTATCAATATGGTTCGTCGGCTCGTCAAGGATGAGCAGATCGGCGGGCTGAATGAGCACGCGCGCCATGGCGACGCGTTTGCGCTGACCGCCGGACAGCTGGCCGACGGGCTTGTCGAACTCGCTGATGCCGAGCTTCATCAGCACGGTCTTGGCCAAGGTGCTGGCTTCCCAGGCACCTTGCTCATCCATGCTCGCCTGAGCGGAGAACAGGCGCGCTTGTTTCTTCTCGCTTCCGGAGTCCAGCTCTAACTCCGCAAGTGCCAGCTCATAGTCGCGCAGCGTCTTCATGAGCGGCGAATCACCGTGGAAGACTTGCTCAAGCACTGTGGAGTTCGGATCGAACTCCGGATTTTGCGGCAAGTATTCCACGCGGAAATGGTTCGCGTGCACGAGCTTGCCGCGATCCGGGGTTTCCAGACCCGCCAGCATCTTCAGTAGCGTGGACTTGCCTGTTCCGTTCACGCCGATGAGGCCAATGCGTTGCTTCTCGTTCAGTGTGAACGAGATATCATCGAAGATCACTTTGTCTCCGTAGGTTTTTGTAATGTCGACTGCGCTTAGAATATTCATCCTTGCACCGGCTCCTGGATGTACGCCGCAAGAAGGGCTGCTGTGTTCACTACAGCATCCATATGCGTGCGCTCCATGCTATGTGACGCATGAACTCCTGGCCCGATTAGCGCCGCGCGAATATCGCGGCCGCCTCTAAGCGCTGCGGAAGCATCCGATCCGTAGCGCGGATAAATGTCCACCGCAAAGCCGATTTCCAGCTTCTCGGCATGCTCAATCATTTTAGACGTCATGGCATAGTCGTAAGGTCCTGATGAATCTTTCGCACAAATGGAAACATCACGTTCGGTACCACTCAAGTCATCCCCCAGCGCACCCATATCTACGGCGATGAAATCTGTAATATCATCTGGAATAAAAGATGAACCATGACCAACTTCTTCATAATTCGAGAAGAACAACTTGAACGTATAGTGAGGCTGAAGCCCTTCTTCTTTGATTAGTTTGAGCAAGCCAAATAGGGAGGCTACACTCGCTTTATCATCCAAATGGCGAGACTTCACATAGCCATTATCCTTCACCTGAACACGTGGATCGAAAGAAATAAAATCACCGACACGGATGCCGAGTGCTTCCACATCTTTTTTGGAATTCACGAGCTCGTCAATCCGAACTTCCATATTCGCTTCATCGCGCTTGTACTCTCTCGCGTCTTCGTATACATGTACAGATGGCCTTGATGTAAGAATCGTACCATCATAAACACGCTCATCGCGGGTATGTACTTGTACGTACTCATTCTCGATTGCGCCCATCATAAATCCGCCAAGCGACGTAATCTTCAGCTTACCATTCTCTTTAATAGAACGTACCATTGCACCGAGTGTGTCTACGTGCGCAGAAATCCCGATTACACGATCTGAACTCACGCCTGGAACGGTCACGATACCGCAGCCTTTATTCGTATAAGAAAGCTCGAAGCCTAGCTTATTCACTTCTAGCTTTACTTTTTGCATAATGTGATGGGTATACCCTGTCGGACTAGGAGTCCGCAGCAGCATTTCTAGAACTTCTGTCATGTAAGCTCTATTTAATTTGGACTTCACTTGGATTCCTCTCCCATGTCTATGTCATTTCGCATCTGCGCTAAACACACAAAAAACAGTGCAGCCTCAGAACATTGGCAAGTCCCTGACAATGTCAAGAACGAGCCTCTTCTAAGGATACTACACTGTTCTCCTATGTTTTTCAAACATGGGTTAGCTTACAAAATCAACACAGATGGACGTACCATCAAGAACTGTTTTCATATGAGCTTTAACTTGTTCGTGCACAGGGTGCGTATCGTAAGTCTTCAAATCGTCTAGGGAATCAAATTTCGTAATGAGTGCGATATCGTAAGAACGCTCAAGGTGTAAGATGTCAGTCCCAACCTCGATGTGCCTTAATACCGGAATTTTACCTTCCATGTTCGTAAGAACGGCTTTGGTTACTTCAATGGCTTCTGGACTACGATCTTTGAGCTTAAAAAACACAACATGCGTTAACATCGTTATCTCCTCCGATTTGATTAGATTAATTGGTGACCTTGGCAGACCATTCTTCAACATCCCACACGCGGGTTACCCAGCCTTCATAGAACTCCGGCTCATGGCAAACAAGGAGGACAGTTCCCTTGTACTCTTTCAGAGCACGCTGAAGTTCTTCTTTGGCTACGACGTCCAAATGGTTCGTCGGCTCATCGAATAACAACCAGTTGCTTTCCAGCATAAGCAGCTTGCACAAACGAACTTTCGCTTGTTCTCCACCGCTTAACATGCTCATCGCTCGTGTGATATGCTCATTCTTAAGCCCAACGCGCGCAAGCGCTCCACGAACTTCATTCTGAGTCATGGAAGAGAAAGAATTCCATACATCATCAATCGGAGTCATGCTTGGCGCTTTGACCTCTTGTTCAAAGTACGCAGGGTTCAAATAATCGCCGCGATACGTTTTACCACTGAATGGCTCAATTTTTCCAAGAATTGTTTTCAATAAGGTGGATTTACCAACCCCGTTGCAGCCGACGATCGCAATTTTCTCACCACGTTCAATCGTAACGTTCATCCTTGGAAGTAAAGCACGATCATAGCCGATTTCCAAATCCTGCGCTTCAAATACGATTCTACCACTGGAACGCGATTCTTTGAATACAAATGTAGGCTTCATTGCCGTTTCAGGGCGCTCAATCCGATCAATCCGATCAAGCTGTTTCTCTCGGCTCTTCGCACGAGTTGAAGTTGAAGCTCGCGCTTTGTTACGTGCGATGAAATCTTCTTGTTTCTTGATATACTCCTGTTGTTTCTCATAGGCGTCGATATGTTGCGCTTTGTTCATCTCAGCCATATCTAGAAATTTCTCATAATTTGCCGTATAGCGTGTCAACTTGGAAAACTCCAAATGATAGACAACATTGACGACTTCATTCATGAATTCTGTATCATGTGAGATCAGCATGAACGCATACGGATAATCCTTCAAGTACATTTTCAACCATTCAATGTGTTCTACATCCAGGTAGTTGGTAGGCTCATCGAGCAATAGAACAGTTGGCTTTTCCAACAAGAGTTTAGCTAGAAGTACTTTCGTTCTTTGTCCACCACTAAGCGAAGTTACATCTCGATCTAATCCAATCGCATTCAAGCCAAGACCATTTCCCATTTCTTCGATCTTCACATCAAGCAGATAGAAATCACCGATCTCCAAACGTTCTTGAATTTCACCCATTTCCTCAAGAAGCAATTCAAGCTCCTCAGGCGTGGCATCTCCCATTTTGTCGGTGATAGCCATCATTCTTTTTTCCTCTTCATACAGGGGAAGGAACGCATCACGCAAAATATCACGGATTGTTCTACCCGCTGCCAACACAGAATGTTGGTCTAAATAGCCATAATGGACTCTCGGGGTCCATTCTACTTTACCTGTATCCTTCAAAAGTTTGCCAGTTAATATATTCATCAACGTGGATTTACCCACGCCATTTGCTCCTACAATCCCAACGCGTTCACCAGCAAGCAGGCGGAAGGATACATTCTTGAACAAAGTACGATCCCCAAAGCTGTGGCTTAAATCTTCAATTGTTAAAAGACTCATTTTGTAAAACCAAACCCCTGTCTAGTTCTGAGATAATCACGTGATGGACACGTGACTTCTTATTATACCACTGCTCACGGCAGACAGGAAGTAGAAACTATTTGTATTAGAGCCGAAAAATCAATTCTTGTCGTATAATTCGCACAATATCTCCATCTTTTAACGAATATCCTTGATAGGTGACGAGGGGGAAATCATTCAAAAACGTTCCGTTCGTAGAGCCTGCATCTCGAAGTTGAAAACCGTTGCTAGTTTGGACTATTTCCGCATGGATCCTGGAAACACCAATATCATCGACGACATAATCAACTTTACTGCTTGAATCTCCTCTGCCGATCGTAAAAACATCACTGTTAATAGGAACAGTTCGGCTATCGCCTTCTCCTTGACTTTCCAAACGAGGGCCGAGTGGATCTTGCTTCGGAATTTTTCCAAGTAGCACTGTAGCATTTGAAAGCGATGGGCTAAGTAAGGTTGTTTGCATGGACAGTTTTTGATAGTAGTGTTGCATGTCCTGTGGACTCGGGGCACTTGCAACGTTATCCGTTGTGACTTCATGAGCGGGATTGGTTGTGTTTGGATTGATAGATGACTTTTGCCGCGTTTGATTACTTTGATTAATAAATTCTGGTCGCCCTAAGAAGAGAAGTACGAAGCCTGCATCCCCCAACAACAGTGTTAGGCCAGCCATGATTTGCAGCGTGCTTGCCTTAGGGTGTTCCCAATAATATTGCCATAGAAAAGCAAGTAAAATAAAGAGGAGCGCGATTGCCATCCATCGCCCACGTTGCTGAAGGGGAACGAAGGAAAATGGAAATAAACTTACATTGGCAGTTGATGAGGGATTGTTCTCTTGTCCATTCAATTGAGTGGGATCATGTTTAGCCAACTTGGGATTCTCCGATTTGGGCAGAATAGGTATAGCCTCATCTTGTTTCCAATGTGCTTTGGGTAGGCCTTGTTCTGTTTGTTCTATTAGTGTTGCTTCGACCGGTTGGGATTGCACTGTATGCCTTGCTACTTGTGTTAGAATCGACTCATCCATAAGCTTTATAAACGCTTCCTTATATGACTGAAAGCTTTTTCTATTTAAATGAATGGGCATCCACTTAAGCAGTTGATCCTGTTCCTCTTCTCCAAGGTATACGATAAGTTTATGGAGAAGTGCGTCTAAAGCTGAATAGCACTCATCGACATCATGTTCGATATGTATGGGCGCATACGTTAGGTAAACATCCGACCAATCTTGCCCTATGAATATAAAATTATCCTTCAGTACAAAATTCATTTCACACAGCATATAATTCTTGCTCTCGTCCAATGTACAAACAATGGCGTAAATCAACTTGGCAAGGAACTGTATTGAGAAATTTTCTACTTTCATAACATGTGACAGCATTCGCTTGGAAGACAACCTATATAGAAGTCGTATGTTCGAATCAACCTCATGAATGTCGAGCGGCAACAGTCTCGGAACTTGATTGGCTTCTAGCATGCGCACCTGTAAGTTGGAAAGCTCGCTGGTTGCTAAACCACCTTCCTTATACAGTTCCATGAGATGTCCATGTCGATACACAAATTCATAACGAAGACCGAATACTTCTTGCGTCATATCATCACCTCATTCCTACCAAAGAATAGTAAATCGTAATGGATACCGCTGGTAAAACTGCGTACATAAATGGGAATTTAATGTTTTTTTGCTGCTTTAGTTCAAACAAAGCTTCAACCTTTCGCAACGCTACTATTGTGAATAGCCAACCTGATAGCTTACGACTCGTTGCTCTTATTTTTCTTTGAACAGATAGAAGGAATAGTCCGATTAATCCTGCCCACAAAATTGCATAAACAAGTGTTTGTATAACAAACATTGCACCCATAATTGCCCCGATAGCACCGAAAAGTTTGACATCTCCAGCTCCCAAAGCACCAATTACATACAACACAAATACGAGTAGAAAGCCTACGCCAGCACCAAGCATGGAAAATAAGAACCCGTTCCACCCTTCAGACCACACGTGGAACATAACTCCGAATACTGCTCCACACATGGTCAATTTGTTGGGTAACTTGGAAAAGCGCACATCTAAAGCAAATGCAACGGCAATAAAAATAATGAAAGAACCAAGACACACAAAAATAATGTTACCCTCCCTACCGATTAAGCTCCCACCCAAGCCCGCTCATAAGCCCTTTTCTTCAAAATAATCGTTTCGCTCATAAATGGAATGGGCAATTTATAGATGAGTTGTGCCTCAATCCCCACAAATGCCTCCCCATCCAGTTGCAAACTTGGTAATGTTACTGCAATGACTTTAAAGTTCCTTTTATCAACACGCTTATCATCACAAAATGCAAACACAATTGGTGTAAAAACTGCCAGCATTCGCGGTTTAACCTGCGTTTGATAAAAATCACTCAACTCATCTTGTGCCACGTCTTCGCCAAGCTCCCTTTTCTCTTTCTCCCAGCGTACGAGTTCCAACAGTTGGTCTGGAATATACGCCTGATACTCATCAGCCAAATTCTCTGTACTGGTCACGTGATCCCTGGCTGATTGAACACCATTCACGACAGCATTAAGCATCTCTGCAGCACGACTTTGATCATATTTCGATTGGACCTCTTGGACGACGATCCGCACGGGATATAGTTGACCCGCGATCGACTTCGTCGCCTCAGAAACGCCAGACTGCAAAGCCATCTCAACCAACGCAATTTGAATGATTAGAACCAATCCTACGATGAAAGCAAGAAACAAAGGTAGAATAAGTGATGCTTCAAGGACAATTCCACCTTCTTGCTCCCTGTGCAATTTATGAAGCAAATTGACGCCTCCTTCTTCAGTACGAAACGACCGCCGCTCGATTCATTTGGCAATGTGTTCCGACAACTTTACACCCCAGAAGTCCCGTCCCGTCCAATAACCTCATAACTTGAGGAATAAACCAAAGCCTGATCTCACTCGTTGCATTCGCTTGGATATAGGAGGTTGCTTGATTGAGATCAATACCAGTCTCTAACTCCAGTAGAGCTTGCATTCGGGACATCAGTTTGGAATTGTTGCTGTGCAGCATTAAAAATAGACGGAGATAGTCTTTATAGGTCAACTTAAGTGCAGATGTGGAGAGCTTTGACGATAACTCAACAGCATCCCCTTTCACCAATGCATTCATATCAACGAGTGCCTCTGCTGCACCTTGAGCTGCTGCAGCCAGAAAAACCAGCAGAGGGGATCCTATTTGAAGAAGTTCCTTCTTGGGATCTAATAGCGCTTCAACTGTACGAATCGCTAGACGCAATGAAAACATTTCTGCATAAGCTGAGGCCATATTAGCTGCACAAGAGGAGAAGCCGTACAGCAGATACTCAACCTCTTGATTTACTAAAGAGTGAGTCCCAGGATCGACTAACTCATTCGATAATTTGGGATTCCCGTTGAGATCTTTCTCTAATCCATACGTACGATAATTAAACTTTGTTAGGGCATATTCATTTACGTATAGTTCATCTCGGAGAATCTCCGCCGCGTTGTTTAATACGCCTAGCATATCCATTGCCCGCAAACTAGCAGGCTCTGCTTTTTCAATGTCGTAGGCCACATCGTTCCCGATCATTGTATCCTGCGCATTCACTTGTCGATACCTCTGATAATAACCGGATTCTCCTTGGAGTTTACGATAAGCCACAGAATCACCAGAATGCGTATTCGATACGGGACAACCACCTATTGCTTGCTTTGCTTGATCCATAATGGCTTGAATTTTGTTCTTTTGTGCCTGTTTATTCGCCGTTGTTGCTTCATTTGTTGTCATTCTAGATTTCTCTAGCGGACTTTGTTTGGCATGGAAATCATTTGACACTTCCAAATAGTTGTCGTTGGCTTGATTGACCTTACTGGTATGCACAGACGTATACAACATAACGCCATCAACGGCAGATCGGAATGAGGAAAACAATGAGGCGATGCCCGCAATTGACGTTTGATATTGGTAAAAATAGTCATCCCCCATGAGCGAGACGTGCTGAAACACATCCGATGCAGCTGAATTCGCTTGCGTTGAAGAACCCGAAACTCCTGTCAGCTTCATGCGTATCTCGTCATTTTTTTGCTTGGCTTGCCGCAAGGTTGGCTCAATCTCTTGCTGTAGTTGGAGAATCGTTCTTTCATTCACTGCCACCTCAAGTTTCGTGGAGATGACGAGAGCTGTATAAGTCAGTATTTTCTGCACTAAAGCTTCAAGCTCACTTAGCTTTTGTGACAACAATCTGGCCTGTTCCTCAAGCCTGCTTTTGGCTTCAGCTAGGGATCGGATACTTGCTGCTGCCTCAGGACCTGCTTGTACAAGCGAAGCTAATGAAAGATCCATATTTCTTATGCTCGTTGTAAGTGAACGCAAATTCTCTTCAACTTGACTGATTTCGCTGCGCACTCCGTCAACCGTATGAATGCCGATTTCACCAGCAAATTTGTCTAATTCAGCAACTCTAGTTCTATAATATCCATGAAATTCTGTAGTTCTGCCATGAAGCTCTTCCGCGCGCTGCCAAGCTTCATCTAGTAAACTTTCCCGTTGTCCAATCAACTTTTCAATCGCGTCTGCATCTTTAACAAATTGGGAACTGGTATGAAATGGTTCTCGGACTCCACTCTTTTGAAATTTATCAACAATTTCGAGTGTGAATTCAATTGGTGCTTTGAGTTTCATATCCTCTAAGAGTTGCTCCTCAAAAATGACATGACTAGCAAGCGTATAAACTGGTGTAACACGCAACGCTCCATCCACTGCTTTGGTATTAATAAATTTAAAAGTATTCGCCGAGACCCCACTCGATACATTCCGAGCAAAAACATCGTTAAGTAATTTTTCTGACGCCTCCTGAGAGAGACCCATACCATAAAGACCTCGCTTCTGCAACTCAGGATTAAAAGAGGACATGACGGATCGCGCCGATGCTTGTATGGCAGATTCCGTTTCTTTCTCTGCAACTTTAATTCTGGCAAAATCTATAAGTACTGCTTGAAATAAAAAAATCGGCACAATGATCAGGATCAAATACACAGATACTGTGCCGTTTTCTGTTCGTAAGAATCTTTTCAATGGCTCCCCTCTTTCTAATTATGAATAACAACTACAATCCCTTTACGTTCGAGTTCTTTGCGAAATGAAACTGTAGGCATCCCTTTGCCGCTAGCATCCTTCTTAAAAAAATGCCAAACAATGCCTTTCACCGTAGGATCATGCTGGAGAAGTTCAACATCCTTCGGCAGTTGTTCAGTGCGAAGCTGAGCTTCCGTCATACTATAAAAGGCTTGATGACCAATGCCTCTTGCGTCTAACGCATCAATTGTCCTACTTTTACCTGATGGAGTCGTCCGAATAACCTCTGTCCCTCCCACAAGTGATCTCAAGTATGTTGATGCCTGACGCTCAGATTGAATCTTGACACTAGGACCAGACAAGTCCGTTTTAACCGGATCTACGAGTGCTGCTTTCGCTTTTCCTGGAGAAATCCTTCCAATTAAAGTTGGCAGATAAGTTCGTGTTAAATCTGTTGTTCTAATCAGCTCTATCGAATCAACTACGTGGACGACAGCTGATCTTTCTGTTTGCGTTGCACGCATCCAGCGACTAAGAAATGTTGGCATGACAAACGACTTCTTCACAGTCACCTCAATACGATGATCTAATAAATAATTCTTGTATGAGGCAGTTCCAGTAACGCCTTTGGGAAATAATACCGAAGCTTTGGCCAGTTTTCGCTGCACTAAGCCGTTGACTTGATTGGTAGGGAGTGAAATGCTCCCCCCTGAACTTCCATGTAATAAGCCAAATAAGTCACTTACATTATCTTGTGTCAATCGCCAATACAAACCATCCGTTTCCTGCGGATTATAACTTCCCGTATTGATATCTTTATGGCTGTTCGTCCAGGTAAAGGCTAATTTTTCTGCAGCAGAGCGAGCTAATTGTCCTACATAAACATGCTGATAGGCAAACATGCCTACAAATAATAATATCACTGTGCAAATGAGTATCGCTGGAAAAACAAGCGATGCTTCTACTGTAAAAGTGCCCAAATCATCGAGAATGAACCGACGAAGTCGATTATGGCGCACAACTTGTGGTCGGGCTAGGCGCACAAGGTGCAACCGCACTATTATCTTTCAAGTCGGAATTCGCATCACCAATCAGCTTCTGGAACCAAGAGACAATCCATTTTCTGAAAATAATTGCTATCGCAACCAATACCGCAACAATCAATAAAATTTCTAACGTGCCTAACCCGTCTTCCTCTTTCCACACACGCTTAAATATATCTAGTCTACTTCTCATTTCAACATCCCTCTCCTATTGATTCATCATGAGTAACGCTGGTGCAGCAACAATCACCATCACCACAACAAAAATTAACACCATAGGGAAAACTAACTTTGAAGATGCTTCCTCCCCAAGCGTTCGCGATACGCTCTTCCTCCTTTGCCATAACTCCAGCGAGAGTGAATGCAGCGAAACGACAAAATCATTACCGCCTCTTCTATAATTCAAGCCTAACGTTGAGGCAAATAATGACACTTCATGTAACGCGCAGCGCTTGCTGAAATCTTCTAATACTTTCGTAAAAGAGATGTTCATCTCCAGTTCATGCACAGCAACAAGTAGCTCTTTGAACAGTGGAGAATCCGACAAATTAGGCTTTGCTTGAACACATCGGATCCAAGCTCGATTGACCGTCTCTCCAGCATTCACCAACAGCACGATTGTGCTTAGGAATTCAGGCAGTTCAAGGATCATCCTTTGCTGCTTTTTACGTATTTTAGTATCCAAATCACGAACCATCACCACAGGAATCCCGATCGCTGCAACTGCACCAAGAGCAAGTAACGAACTATCTTTACCTGCTAGAATGGCAAGAACTGTAGCGACGAATAGGCATATCATACAGGCAGATATAAGTTCAGCAATAAACCATTTACTGCCTTGCGAAGATACACTTCGCCCATACAAGGACATACACTTATGATGAATTCTCGAAGTGAAATCAGGGAATTTCTCTAACAACTGGAACTTATCTATCACGTAACAGCTTGCAGGCAATAAAATTTTCATCCGAAATGGATACGGTTGTAATTGAAGCTGTTCCCCGTATTTCCTATGCCCCATCACTTGTATGGTCAAACCAAACACAATTTGCGCCATGCCAAAAAACCATATCCACATCCTACACCTTAATATTCATTATTTTTTGAGTGAGTACATAACAAGCGCCAAGTAATGACAAACAGACCGTCATAATGAGAATCCCGCTCCCACGATAAAGTGGAACCATATAATCAGGCGAGGAAAAGGCCAATACAGCAACAATCAGGATGGGTGCAACAACAAGAACTCTCGATTCGAAACGCTTCTGAGCCACCATGACTGAAATTTCTTGGGTTATTTCTAACTTATCTGCAATGACCGTTGCTGTACGCTTCATGACCTCAACTAAATTACCTCCCGTGCGCTTGCAGGTTAGAAATACATCAGAAAAGCTCTGAATATCTTCCAAATGACTGCGATCAGCAAAATGTTTAAGGGCTGATTCAATCGGTTCACCATTTTCAACCTTTCGGCAAATCAAACCAAACTCCACGACGATCAAACAAGCGGGGTCTGGGTACAATAGTTTCAAATCTTCCCATGCTTCTCGGAATGCCGATTCAATGGATTTCCCCACTGTCATTGAGGAAGAAAGACAGCTAAGTGCCTGCTTAAATTGCACATAAAGCATATTTTTACGTTTTTGGACTAAATGCTGCCGACGAAAGCGAGGAAATAGAAAACCTATAGATGCCAAGACAGCTGCGAGGATAACATTTTGATAGAAAATATAACCTATCAGGAAAGCCGGAAGAGCAAGCATGAGTATAGCTGCTACTCTCTGCTTGGAGGATAATTGATAATGATTATAATCGATGTAGACAACTGGAAGGATAGGCGATGACTTGTGTGATGAGGAGTTCTCACTTTGCTTACGAGGGAATTTCCTTCTTTCAAGGTAAAGCAGCAGGAGCCAACTTAAGCCACCTATGAAGACGAGCAGCATCCACACACTCAACCTGCATCACCTGCCTCGTGACGGACAAACCAACTCGGAAGCTGCTTGCCTGCCATTTGGAGCTTGTGCATATTGGCAATTGACTGGCCCGTATAACGGAGCGTTCCAAGCAGTTTACCTTCAGGCGACTCGCCACTCTCCTCGAAGAGAAACAGCGGTTGCAGTTGGACTTCACCATCCTTCATCCCAATGACTTGGTGAATCTCAGTCACTTTGCGTGATCGATCCCGCATCCGCGATACATGTACAATGACATCAAGAGCTGAGGCAATCTGCTTACGGATAACTTCAATAGGGAGCGGAGCCGCACTGAGTACCATCGTTTCCAATCTGCTGAGCATGTCCTGTGAGGTATTCGCGTGGCCGGTACTTAAGCTGCCATCATGCCCCGTATTCATTGCTGCCAGCATATCTAACGCTTCAGCACCACGCACCTCTCCAACAATAATGCGATTAGGACGCATCCGTAGCGAAGAACGAATCAATTCTCGCATTGTGATCTCGCCTTTGCCTTCCGTATTGACATTTCTCGTCTCCATGCGGACTAAATTCGGTACGGTTTGGATCTGTAGCTCCGCTGAATCTTCGATCGTAATGACACGTTCATGCCCAGGAATCCACGCACTCAAAGCATTGAGAAAGGTTGTTTTACCTGAGCCTGTTCCTCCACCTATGAATAGATTGAAACCTGCCTCAACCATGATCCGAAGCATTTCCGCCGCTTCAATAGAAATGCTATTCATACGTATCAAATCTGACATTTGAAGTGGTTTAGCAGGAAATTTACGAATGGTTAGCGTTGGACCACTGAGAGAGGCAGGTGGAAGCACGATACTTACACGGGAACCGTCTTTCAAGCGAGCGTCCACAATAGGTGTGGCTTGATTGACAATTCGATTCACTTTGGAGACAATCATTTGAATTAAATCTTCCAGCTTCTCGGCGCTTTCAATTTCATAAGGGTATCGCTCAACGGCACCCATCCGTTCAAAGAAAATACACGTATGTCCATTTACCATAATTTCTGTGACTGTTGGATCGTCGATCAGCGGTTGGAGAATATCCAAGCCTCGAAAGGTATCGAAAATACGCTTAACGCCGATATGAATTTCATTTGAAGTCCAACTTAGCACACTCGCCGTGCGAAAGATGGTTTCTTCGATATGCCCCAATAACTGTGCATCACTAAGCTCATGTGTGAGATCGAGATTTTCCTTGATCTCTCTCTTTAATTCGTTAAACAGCTCTGGATTCAAGATACAATTGAGCTCCTTCCTTGGAAATACCCCCAGTCACCTTACACACAGCTTGGAGCATGAGATAGACTTGTTCTGAAAATATCTCAGATTGCCAAACTTGTTCTGCCGAACTCATCATTTTCCATTCAGGAATATAAGGAAGCTTGAAGGTCAATTCTTTGCCAAGAAAATCAATGGAATTGGTTGGTGTCCCCTGCCCTCTATAGCTCGTCATGACAAAATGTATGTCGGAGAGCGCGCTCATTTGTTTTAACAACGACTTGGTTCTAAAAGCGTCATTCCAATCATCTTGGATAAGCCAAATAATCGCATCGCTCTGTTCCAAACTCTTAATGATTCTGGGATGAATAGACGTTTCAAGATCAACGATAAGGGTATCGTAGAGTGATAAATCAACGATTGCAGCTAGGAGTTTCTTCACTTGCTCACCACTCATTTCTTGCATCTCTCGCATTTGCTCAAGTGGTGTTAAATAATCAAACCCTCGAGTAGGATCATGCGATTTGAGTAGCGCTAACTTCGGTCCGATTAACTCCGATGATTCCTTCAAATAATAGAGGAGCTGTGATAATCGTCCCGATTCCCCCTGCAACCATTGTGAAGCTGGGCTAGTGGATTCCAAACTTAGATACAGTACACGTTCGCCACGAAAAGCCAACTGTTTCGCCATATGAATTGCTGTGATCGATTTACCTGCATTGCCACTACTACTGTAAACCGATATTACACGTGTGCGATTGGATCGTGACCAGCCAGAGATGGACGGAGATTTGTCCGAATATAAAACTTCAATATGTAAGATTAACTCATGCAGCGGCTGAAAGCGGAATAAAAAAGGATGGACTGTTTCTAGTGAATCGGAGTTCCGAATAAGTTGACTCAAAAATATTTTTTTTAATGAAGTTCGATACTGCTGCAATAACGGGTAAAAAGCTTCCGAAATCAATAGCACTCCCTTGAGATTCGGGTCCTTTACAACCTGCAAGAGAAGTTCCATCTGTGAGAAAAGTTTAACTTGCACGCGTTCAGCGAATTCCGTCCCCCGAATGAATACCGCTAATCGTTCAGCATAAACCATGTCGTCATCTAAGACATACAATTCAAGTTTGTTCATCTCCATATCTCCCTCTCACAAATATTCACAAACTTTCGCTATCCAGCGAAATTCGCGTACACACCATTGCCAATAAGTACACAACCCATAACAGCGAGTACGATTGCTATTCGGGTTATTGTTCCACCCTTCATACTTTACCTCCTATCCTCCTCGGAAAAACAAAAAAAAGCACGCGCTGATGATAGAGATAAAACTCTACGATCAGCGGTGCTTCCGCTTGTCCGATTTTCAATTATTCAAATTGTACCACATTTTCCCAATAAATCAATACCTTTATTCCCAAGGATATTTCATTGTGAAGAAACTAGCGAGCTTCTTACTCTCTACACGTCGTATACGTCTCATCTCAGCTCGATGTGGTGCAGATTCGTGAAGCTTCTTCTCTTCTTCTGTTTCAGGAATGACATCTGGCACTTCCACAGGCACTTTATTTTCATCTAAAGCAACAAAAGTTAGAAAGGATGTCGCTGCAATTTTTCTAGAACCAGATTTCAAATCCTCTGTTACAACCTTAACGAAAACTTCCATCGAGCTTTTACCTGTCCACGTCACTAAAGATTCTAAACAGACAGAATCCGAAGTATGAATCGGCGACAAAAAGTCAACAGAATCCGTAGAGGCCGTCACAACAGATCTTCGACAATGCTTATGCGCGGCTATTGAGGCAATATCATCAATATAAGACATCAGTTTTCCACCAAAAAGCGTATTATGATTATTTACATCCGTTGGAAATATGCGTGATGTTTTGAAACATCTCGATTCTCTGGAATATCGCTGTTCCATATCTGTTCCCCCTATTTATCTCATGCAAAATATGACTCATCATATCATACTTTTGGCTGGATTTGGTTATAACTTATGCCAAGCGTGTAATATAGTAATACAAGCCCATATATCTATAGGAGGTGTTTGTATATGTTTACGTTTATCACAGTGTTCTTGATTACCTATGCGCTCTTTTCAATTTCAGGCGTATTATTCCCAACAGATCTGAGTTATTATGCCACTCTAAAGAAACCAAGCTGGAATCCACCAGCTAAGCTATTCGGAATCGTCTGGGCGATCTTATATGCGTTAATTTCAGCATCTGTCGCCATTGTCTACACCAAAACCGATGGATTTCAAGAAGCAACCTACGGCTATGTATTGATATTATTGATTAATTACTTGGCTAACCAAGCATTCACCTTTTTCGAATTTAAATTAAAGAACCTGCGTCTTGCTTTCATTGATTCCGCTATTGTGGCTATATCCACCTTTTTGTTGATTTGCGCAACCATTCCGTATTCCAAACTTGCTGCTTGGCTATTGGTCCCTTACTTATTATGGTCATGTTTCGCTACTCTGCTAGCTTGGACGATTTATCAGTTAAATAAAAATACTAACCGCGCTTATTAAATCGAGAAAATAGCGACTTTCTGGGATGTAGAGTGAATTGATTGAGGTTTTCTTCCGGGAGAATCTTGCTAAGCAATGGTTTCAATGCTTCATAAAACCCCTCCAAATACAGTGGTTGATCTTGAATGCATTCCCCCTTCCACACCGCTTGCACGACCTCGGATCTTGCTATTAGGGGCATAGTACACAAAGGTTTTGCCGGGAGCGAGTCTAGCCACTCTCCATGAAGGTGCGGAGGTAACAAACCATTAGCGATGTAGTGCACTCTCTTCCCTCGCTGCTGGTAGGAAGCGAACTTCTCTATTCGTTGACGCGAGCGAGGGCGATCACATTTGCCAGGCGAACTATCTACAATGACGATTATTTCATCCGCACTATAACAAAGCTCCTCTACTGTAGGATGCTCCCACTGCGTCGATACGTCCCATAGGATGATCGGCTTTTTGAGCATATGCAGAAGCTTGAACGCATGAGAAGCCTGCCATGTACCTTGAAAACCATCAGGATTAATAGGTGCCCAAGTGGTGAAACCGTTGAGCCATGGTGAAGTGTAAGTTGAAGAGGGGTTACATAAGTGATCGGAAGGAAACATATACGGGCTTGGTGCATGTCGATCGCCATACAATAACATATATAAATCAGGCTCTATTGTCGGCTGTTCAACTAGCGCATTGGGAATTTGAAGCGCATGCAGTATTCTGGCTAGCGTAATCGCAGTGAAAGTTGCACCAACACCTGCGAATAACCCGCCAATGACAATTAATTTATCACTTATATTTGACTGTTGTGCGGTGGTTTGGATTTGTGAATCGGTAACGTGCAGATCGGCTTCTGGGGTTAAAGAACGAAGTCTTAGCTTTACTTCCATGGCGGTTTGACAGCGGTTCTGAGGTTGATCTTGCAGAAGAAAATGAATCGTTGTACGCAAAGTTTCTGGTATCTCATCCCGCCTCAGTTCCAGAGGCTTGGCCTTGCTATAGACATAGTGACCACCAGACAATAAATAATATAACATAGAGCCGAGTGTATACAGGTCTGTTCGAGCATCTGTTTGCTGTCCTAGGTATTGTTCAGGTGCAGCGAAACCAATTGTGCCCATCTGCATCGTATCGGAAGATTGCCCTTGTTTAAACTGTCTGGCTACGCCAAAATCAATTAATCGGACTTGATGATGTTGGTTAATCATGACGTTGGAAGGCTTAAGATCACGGTAAATGATAGGTCGGGGCTGAAATGTGTGCAGGTAGTGGAAAATATCAAGTAACTGAAAGGCAATTTGAACGATTAGTGTCACAGGTAGTTCACGATGGTTCTTTTCAAATAAATCCTGTAGTGTTGGACCTTCGATATAGTCCATGACTAGGTAGCCTTTTCCATCTTCAGTTATAAAATAATCTACTAACTGAGGGAGTTGCGCATGCCCGAGTTTGGCTAGCATTTCCGCTTCTTCTACGAATGCTGTCTCATCGGAATCTACGCACATAACCTCTTTCACTGCCCAACGCTTACCCTTTAACTTCTTATCCCTCGCAAGATATACCTGACTCATGCCGCCTTGTCCGAGCATAGATACAAGTTCGTATCTCCCTCCTACAATTGAGCCTTGCCACTGTGGTTTAGACTTCACAATAAATAAAAAACCCCCTCTTCCATCTAAGCAGTAATGCTTAAGATTATAAGGGAGGGGGATTGGAAAATCTAGCTATTTTCTCGTATTTTTATATCTTCTGCAAATAAAGTGTCAATTCTTCCCGATTATGAAATAACTGTTTCGCCTTCAACAGGAAGAGTGAGTCTTCAAAAATGCGAAGAATTTCACGAACCGTTTGAAACGGTTTCTTATGCATGAGCTTTACGGTCACGATCGCGGTTCCGCCACTTTGCAGGGAGAACAGTAAATCCGATACAAGACGGCCCATCTGCCGCGGATCCCAGCTCATGTCACAGACTAGTAAATCAAACTCATTTTCACGTAGTTTCACATCGTTCGCATTTTTCTTCAGGAATGTCAACAATGGATTGCCAAGTAGACGGGGATTCATCGCCGCTGGGTCAATCGCTGTCACTTTCAATCCACGCTCAAGCAATAACGACGTCCATCCACCAGGCGCTGCTCCAATATCAATCGCTTTCCGAGCGACGCTGAAATCAATACCGAACCTTTGCTCAGCTTCCAAGAGTTTAAATTTGGCACGTGAGATTTGATCTTCTTCTTTCATGAAACGAATCGCTCCACCAGACCAATCTGATAAGTTGTCAGTTGGCTTCGAAATGCCAATGTAGAGCTTCTTGGCGCTTATGTAAACCGAAATAATATGGTCTGCATAGCGGACCACAGGTTCCCCTCCACATTCCGAAGTTAGAATTTCGTCAATGGCTGCTTTAATTGCAAATGGTGCGTAAGGCACATCTGCCCGCTCTTCCTTTCGAATTTGCGTAGCAATCTTCTCGCCGTAACTAAACAATCCAGCAGCATACGCTTCACGAGTCCAAGATGCCAAATGGGCAATATCAGCATCTGTGCGACTAAGCTCCCATTCCTGATGAACGGGTTGTACATGTCGCAGAAAAATAGGTTCGTTCTCATGAATGGTTGAAATAACATCCGTCGTATCTTCAGGTACCTGAAAATAAAACACTTCTGTTGGTACCAATAATGTAAATTTCGTAAGTGGAAATAACTTACGCAGTTCGTCCTGCGCATATTGGGCGAACCCATGATTCGAGGTTCCAATATAGGTCGTTAATTGTGTCATAGCCGCATCCTTTGAGTATTCTACAGTCGTTTTCGCTATCTTACAAAACAATTTTATTTGTCCTCAATTACCTTGATCCAAGGGCGATCTTGGAACCATTCCAAAGTGACATGTATACCGAAAGCCTTATATATATTCTCAGGTGTCAAGACATCTTCCTTGCGTCCAGTGGCAATTAATTCACCTTGTTCGATTATTGCAACATGCGTAAATAATGGCATGATTTCTTCGATGTGATGAGTGACATAAACGACCGTTACATTTTGTTGACTAAGCTCATTAACGTCAGCTAAGAAGCGCTCACGCTCAAACAAATCCAAGCCGGCCGCAGGCTCATCCATAACGAGGATCGCTGGCTTACTCATCAAGGATCTTGCAAGCATTACCTTCTTACGTTCGCCTTGCGAAAGGCTCCCCAAAGGTTGGTCTGCCAGATGCGGGATACGCACACGAGTAAGCATATCCATCGCTCTGTCTTTCACTTCTTGAGGAATTTCTTGATAGAATCGCAAATAAGCGTATTCACCAGTTGCAACAACTTCCAGCACTGGATCAATTCCATTTAATTTTTCAAAGAGAGATTGAGAAATATAACCAATCTTCTTACGAACTTCCCGTACATCACATTGACCGTACCGATTCCCGAGCACATCGACAGTGCCACGACTTGGAAATTCATAACCATTCATCATTTCAAGCAGCGTTGTTTTACCAGAGCCATTACGACCTAGCAATACCCAGTGTTCACCGGATTCGATATGTACATTCACTTCGTTTAAAATATGGCGTTCTCCACGTATAAAATGAATACCGGATAAATAAATCATAAGTTCGTTTCCTTTCACATTACAGTTTACTTGGATAGGTTCCTTGTGCAACCCCCATCAATACATCATCAGGCATACGATGTGGATAGAGCGCCATGCCATCTGGCTTGGCAGCCAAAAGTATCTGATACATCTGAGTACACGCAATAGAGCTAGACGTATGAATATAAATGGCTCTTGGAAATTTACGTTGTTGGGTTAACCAAACGACAACATCCATGCCCGTTTGCTTCGACATCCAACCCAAATCATGATCCAGAGATAAGATGTCTACTTCCCAATCCTGAAGCAATGCAATACATTCTTGCGCATCTTTGGCTCCAACAAATCCTCGGGGACAAGGACGCGAATCATCTAAGTATACATGAATCATCCTCACATTTCCTTTCCAACAAAGAATTTACGAATGCAATCTCTTCCCGATGCGTGCCGTCACTCCCCACACCTGTCTCCAGAACAACTGGAATGTCACGTAAATAAGGGGAAAGTAAGAGGCTTTGAAAATTCGAAATTCCAATATGACCCGATCCAATGTTGGCGTGCCGATCACGGTGTGATCCATAAGGATGTACGGAATCATTCAAATGAATAGCTTTCAGATGAGGCAAATAATCAAGCTGTTCTCCCTTCAACTCCAACTCTGCCCAATCTGGTCCTTGCCATAGACGACTAGCAAAAGCATGACAAGTATCTAAGCAAAAGCCAATTTTCTCAGGTGAATTGCATAGTTTACGAACTTGCACCATTTCTTCAAGAGTCAGACCCAATTGAGAGCCTTCACCAGCTTGATTTTCAAGCAGTATATAAGAAGCTCCTGTGTAACTCTCCGTAACTCTATTCAAACATTGTATTATATTTTTGTAGCCTTGTAACGGGTCTATTCCTGTATATTTACCAAAATGCACCACAAGGCCAGCAGAACCACAAGCATTTGTGATATCTAGGCCATTTCTGAGTAAGTTAACCATGACTTCACGTTCATGCTCATCTGCTGCGGGATTTAATGCATAAGGAGCATGACCGATGGAGAGAAGGCCATGCTGCAAACTCAATTGTGCACACGCGTTCGCATCTTTGCGATCAATAACTTTCGTTGCCAAACTTCGAGGATTCATCGGAAAATATTGAAATGCCTTTGCACCGATGGAAATGGCAGTTTTGGCGGCATTCAAATATCCACCTCGCGTTCTTACGTGAGCCCCGATAAACATGTTCAATCCGACCTTTCACTTCTGACAATAGGTACAATAAAAACATTTACGGCTTGAGACTTCGATTTGAATGATCGATCTCCCGCATCGCAAACAAGGCTCATCTTTACGATCGTAGACACGACATTTCGGATTATATTGGCCTGTTAAACGATCGCCTACGAATAAAGGCTCTTCCATATAACCACCTACGGCAATCGCCTCACGAAGCAAAGCTTGCATAGCTTGGTAGAGCTGAAGTTGTTCATTCCCCGTAAGTGTAGATATCTTCCGTAAAGGAAGCAAGCCCGCTTCAAAGCAAATTTCGTCCGAGTAACAATTCCCTATACCAGAAAGAAAGGTTTGATCTACCAACGTTACTTTAAGAATGCCCCGTTTAGGACGCAAAACGTTTTGAAATTGAATAAAGCTTAGTTCAAGCGGTTCAGGACCAAGCTTTTGTAAGAGTGTATAGGCTGCTTCTGGCGTATGAACATGCAAATACCCTAGCCGCAATCCAATAAAGCATAGACGATTAACCCCAAATTGAATATCGACTTGAAAGGTACGATCCGGCTGCTCTTCTTGCGTTCCAAAGAACATCCAACCGCCAAGCATAAGGTGCAACAATAAAATTTCACCTGTAGCCAAATGAAATAACAGGTGTTTGGCTCTGCGCTCCATCCGCACTACCCGATTACCGATAAGCTTCTTTGCAAACACTTCGGGGTCCACGTTCAGGGATTTGGGGCGTGTCACCACTATCCCTGTAATTGGTACTCCTATGATTAATCGCGTCAATTGCTGACGATACGTTTCCATCTCCGGAAGCTCAGGCACCACTATCGCTCCTTGCCATTTTTTTACCTTGTATAACCAATTGACGGATTGCATAAACACAGACCATTGGTTGAATGGGTCAGAAGCGATGGTTGTGCTTTATATTAAACCTTCGCTGACGTAAGTAGGCTTTGGTGCCTTTGTACTTCGTTTCGTTATTCTCCTAGCATCCGATATTGATGAATTCAAATCTACTTGCGGTTGTACATGCCCCTCTTTCTTTCGCACTTTCTGCTGCAAACGGGCAAGTCGCTTCTCCCAAGCTGCTTCAATCTCATTAACTTTCCGATCGCCTCGATGAAGTGCACGCCGCCGCCAAAGCCTCGTCCATGCTTCCTCCGCATAAAATACCGCTTGCCCCAAGTTTTTCTCCCGATGTTCATAATACATGGCAAGCTCTAAATACGGCTCAAGCTGCATGGAAATGCTTGCAGGCTTAAGTAAAATAGCTTCCTTCCATAACGCGAGCGCACGGTGATATAGACCAATCTTCTTATAGTATCCCGCTAATTGAAGCAGGGCCGTTTCTTGTTCATCTGGCTGAATTGAAGCCGCGTTATTTAATAGTTTCTCATATAAAACATCGAAATATTGCGATGCCTTGGCAGGTCTCGCCATTTTATCGAGCCAAAGTCCTGTCCGAAAGAGTTCTTCAGGTTCAAGATTCGAAATAAGATCAGGGTCATTGTCATCTGGGCGTAACAACTTGCCGAAGTGGATTGTCAATGCGGCCAATGTTACGATGTCGTGCTCATTATGAATAAATACGCCTTGAAGGACAAAAGGGTCTTTCTCAGCCAAATATTGAAAGTATAATGTTGGCGCCATGGAACCTGGCACATCGTCTATGCGTTCAAAGCCAAGTCTGCTCTCCTCGACCTTGCTGAGTCGACAAGAGGGCAGCGTATTGCGCCACAGACTACGTGAAGCATAGAGAAGATCGAGCTGAAGCAGTTCTGTATCATCTAAGTTAAGACGATTCAGGACGAACCGATTCTTCAGAATTGGCCAATCGAACGTGCGGCCATTATAGGAAACGATGTGTGTGAATCGTTCTAACAGTTCTTGTAAATATACCAGCATCGCATGTTCCTCTGCTGGGTTGCGAATCATGAGCTGTTCTACCGTGAACATCTCTCCCGTGTAGTAGCCGATGCCGACCATGAACGGCACGTTACCAGCGCCGACGCCGAGTCCGGTAGTCTCGGTATCGAAGAAGAGCAACTCTTCGAGCCGGACGACGGCGTCTCCGTCGTGAAAGCTGGACAGCTGCGGCGCTACATCGGCGAGCTCACGCAGCCGATAAATGCCGTGCGAGCTGTCCGCGCCGTACTGGCGGCGCCGCATAACGAACGAGCCCGCCGGGCTCGTCGCAATATGGGCGCCGAGCTGCGCCCACTCGCCACCCGCCTCCGGCGGGGGCGGCGGTGTTACCCCAGCCGCTGCGGGTCCCCGCAGGCGGCCGAGCCTTTCGCGGAGCCCGCTCATCGGGCACCGCCATCGAGCTCTGCGAGCAGCTCCAGCGCGAGCTTCTTGCCCAACAGGCCGACCTCTTCGATCGGCCCGACACAGGCTGGGCAGCCGCTGATGCAACCGCAGCTATTGATCAGGTTGCGCGCCTGATCCATCAGCTGTCCGTGGACCTCGTACAGCCGATCACTAAGACCTACGCCGCCTGGATAGCGGTCGTAGAAGAACACAGTCGGCAGCTTGCTATGCACCGCCTTCACTTGGGGAACGACCCGAATATCCATCGGGTCGCACATCAAATACAGCGGCGCGAGATGCGCCAGGACATTAGCAATGCCAAGCAGCGCATGCTGCATGTCATTGGCTGTTCGTCCTACCGCCATCGCCTCGTCGAAAGTGAACCAATAGGAGCTCGTATGCAGCTCCTCCTCTGGCAATCGTATCGGCCCTGAGCCGATATTCTCGTGCGTGCGCAGACGAATTTTCTTGAAAATCGTTGGCTGCGCGTTCACGGTCACTTCGCCTAATTGACGAAGTAGACCGCCAACACGTCCCTCCCGATTCACGTGAAGCACCTTGAGCTGAACAGCCATACTTGCATCCGTAAAATAGTCTACGCTTACTTGCCTTACGAACGCTTTCTTCTCTTCGTAATCCAACTTTTCAACTTGGAATTGTATGCCTTCATGTATATAAATAGCCTCTTCATGAATCAAGGTTGGCGCACTGAAACGATCGCACTCCCCAATTACACGATGGCCATTGGTCATATCGATAATCACAAAATTTTCTTGAGCCGCAGAGCGCAATGAGATATTGTGAGCGGGGAATGACTGCTCCATCCAATACCAACGATCATTGACTTGATGCAGCACCTGTTCCTCCGTCAAATACTCAAGAACATCGGTGAGCGACTCCTCACCGAACTTTTCATTCGCTTCAAATGGCAGCTCATAAGCTGCACATTTCACATGATCCACGAGGATGATCAGGTTATCGGGATGAATGCGCGCCTGCTCAGGCGGGCGCTCGAAGAAATAACGCGGATTCTGGATCAAATACTGATCCAGCGGATTGCTGCTCGCGACGAGAATCGTCAGCGAGGTTTCCTGCCGCCGTCCGGCACGCCCGGACTGCTGCCAAGTGCTGGCTATCGTCCCTGGATAGCCGTTAAGCACGCACGCTTGCAGCTGGCCAATGTCGATGCCCAGCTCCAGCGCATTCGTGCTTACGACGCCGCGGATTTCCCCGCTGCGTAAGCCTCTTTCGATCTCCCTGCGCAGCTTAGGAAGATACCCACCGCGATAGCCGCGGATCGACTTGCTGCCGAGCTCGTGAGTCACGAGCTCTTGCAAATAGGTCAGCAAGATCTCCACACGCACGCGGCTCCGTGCAAATACAATCGTCTGAATCCCACTCCGCAGCAGCTTGCCTGCAAGCGTGCGTGTCTCCAAGACGGAGCTTCTACGGATTCCTAACTGTTGATTCACTACAGGCGGGTTATAAAATACAAAGTGCTTCTCGCCTGCAGGCGCACCATTATTATCAATCAAGGCAACGGTTTCACCGATTAGACGTTCAGCGTGCTCCTTCGGATTATCAATCGTAGCGGAAGCACAAATAAATTGTGGGTTGGAACCGTAGAAACGGCAAATCCGTTTCAACCTGCGAATCACATTCGCGACATGACTGCCGAATACCCCCCGATAGGAATGCACTTCGTCAATCACGATGTAGTTCAAATTCTCGAATAGCTTCACCCATTTGGTGTGATGTGGAAGAATAGCAGAATGCAGCATATCAGGATTGGTGACGACGATATGTCCCGCGTTCCGTATCGCTTGCCGTACTGTCGGCGGCGTGTCACCGTCGTACGTATGCGTTTTGATATCCACGTCCATGAAGTCTATCATTTCCTGCAGTTCCGCAACCTGATCTTGGGCTAGCGCTTTCGTAGGGAATAAATAGAGTGCTCGCGAAGCATCGTTCTCCAAAATCTTTTGAAGAACTGGCAAGTTGTAACACAGCGTCTTTCCAGACGCAGTAGGAGTTACAGTAACAACATGATGACCCGCTGTAACTTGCCGAAACGATTCCGCCTGATGTGTATATAATTGACCGATGTTTTTATGTTGAAGTGCAACACAAATACCCTCATGCAATCCTTCTGGAAAATCAGCCAGCTTCGGATCTCGTGGGGGTATCGTATGCCAATACGTGACTTGTTGCATGATTTCGGGCGATTTGCGCAGCCCGTCAATCATCTCTATCATTGAAGAAACCTTACCTGTGAAAGGATTCATAAACCGAATCTCCTTACCCATATCGTTTCTTCCATTTTACAGAATATACGTTCGTATGTCTACATTAAATCAGCTGAATCGTCATAATCATATCGAATTCCATCCAGGTGATCGCTTGTGAGCTGAGTTGTAACCGACAGCGCTTGGTTGGCACTCTCTTGCATTTTGAACAATACCTCTTGATAGTCTCTAGAACGGTGCTCTTCTCGATCATGTTTCATGGCAGTTCTTAAAGCTCTTTCAATAATAATGACATCATGACTCGTGAAATTCACAGTTTCTCGCACCTCTTTTTAGTCCATCATGTTCATCTCTACTAGCTTTTCCAATTAACCCCAACGACATACAAGCCAACGAAAAAATAAGAAATTCGTAAATCGCGCAATAATAAGGTAAAATTAGGATGATATTCAACCTAAGGAGGAATAACTAATGTCCACTTCATTATCCAATGAAATTGAAGCTCATCGCCAACCAGATCATGAAATCAATCCGCAGTTTCTGGAGCGTTGGTCACCTCGTTCCTTCTCTAACCAAGAAGTATCGGAAGAAGTACTGTTAAGCTTGTTTGAAGCCGCACGCTGGGCACCATCCGGCAGCAATAATCAGCCTTGGCGTTTCATCGTGGCACGCACACCTGAACAATTAGCTAAATTCCATACATTCATTAACCCTTTCAATCTCGTATGGTGTGAGAAGGCCCCTGTCCTTGCACTCGTGATCTCCCATACCAAAACACCTAAAGGAACCGACAACCCTAGCCACGCTTTCGATGCGGGTACAGCATGGGGTTACCTAGCACTTGAAGCGAATAATCAAGGACTTATCACACACGCAATGGGCGGGTTCGAAGCTGACCAAGCACGTGAAGCCCTGCAAATTCCAGCGGATTATCAACTTCACGCTGTTATTGCTATCGGTTATCGCGGTCCTGCGGATGCCCTTCCTGAAAAATTGCAAGAACGTGAAATTCCATCCGGAAGACGTGAAGTAAGCGAGTTTATTTACGCAGGACAATTCGAGTAATACCTAATCTGTTAAAGACAAACAGGACATCACTTTATGACAAGTGGTGCCCTGTTTTTTTCCCCTAATACGGTGATTCAATTTTATCTACCTTCGATTTATAAGAAGGATCGAAATAAGTTGTAAAACTTAAATTTACCGTAATTTTCTTGTTTGTCTCTTTCGGTAAATTACCATAGTTGACAGCATCCACATTGATCAAACGCGGCAGGGATTGCAATTGTGTGAGCGCAGCGGAAATTTCTTTGAACGTTCCATTTAAAGTCGTTGTTACTTTGATCTCACGAATATTCGGAAAGGCATTCTTTTTCGCCGCTTCTGCTGGCTGAGCCGATTTATCATTCATACTGTATGCAATGCTGCTAAAAGTAACGTTCTGATCATTTCTAATTTTGTTTAAATCGAGTGTTAGTTGTTCTGTATTATCCCACAGCGGAAGCGCGGCCTGCACATCTTTCATTGAAGGACCTGGGTTTGATTTTTGCTTTTCACTCACTTTTTGCGTAAGGAGTTGAATTTGTTTATCGAGATTACTGACTTCATTCGCTTGATTCTTCACTTTTGTTGAGGAAGGAATTTGTACAAAGTAATAAAAGGCGAATAGCCCTAAAAAAAGCAAAACGGCGACAAAAATTAGCAATGTTTGTTGATTATTTTTGTTGGACATTCGTTGCTGCCGCCCCTTTCACTTCCGTCGTTGCAGCCTTATTCACAGCTTCCTTAGCCACTTCCTTTTTCAACGAAATGGAATAATTCACGACATATTGCTTATCTCCTGATAAATTAACATTCAAGTCAGTTCTATCCTCAGTTGACGAACTACTGTCCGCAGTGCCATTCAATGTTGTTTTCCCATTCACGGACTCTGTGATGGATTGCAGCAACGCATTCTCCCCAAAGGTAAGTTTGCGAAGATCATACAAATAACGCGCTGAATCTTCCATTTTATTAAAAAGAACGGTTAACGATATCTGTGAATCTGCCGAGTAAGCCATCGTAGTGATGCGACCGTCTACCGGCAAGGGCTTCATCAGATCATTTGTTATTACGACCACATCTTTACGAGAAGCTTTCGTTGTAGCAATGAAATTGGCTGGATCGGAGGAAAGCTCCGGTTTCACCAATAATTTTGCCTCTAGGATCGCTTTATTCTGATTCATCTGAACAAGCTTGGAGGTGTTTGCCTTAATTTCTTTGCTATTATCCCAGTAGGTGTAACCACTAATACCCATGCAAGCGATCCATGCAACGACAAAACTGCATAGAACGAACAGCTTAATTCGAGTCTCTGTTTTCCGATGCGGCTGCAGATTAATGAAAGCATTTCGTTTCGAGAACATGGCTACACCCGAAGCTACGCGAAACGCATTGACATTGAAATCTTTGAAACGGCTTTTGGTCAAAGTATCAAAATCAACAGTATCTACATGAAGTTCAGAAAGCCCCAACTGAAGTTCTCTGTGTAGTTGAATTCTAGTCTCATTGGCCCCCGTTACCATGATATGTGAAATTCGGCTTGCCCCTTCTTGAATGCTGTATTGATAAAAGCTCAACATTCTTGAGATCTCGGCAATTATTTCGCCAACCTGATCGGAAGTCAATTCATCTGTATCTATGGCAGCATGATCCACTAACGAGATCGTGCGCATGAAGATGGGATTACCATTTTGCAGCATATACACTTCAAGTGAATTTCTATCCAATGAGATTAGCATTGATTCTTGGATAAAATCATGCTGATGCGCAGCAATCGCTCTGGCAAGGGCTGTCGCTGATATTTCAACGGCTCTGACATGAATGCCCGCATCTTCAAAAACGTCCACATAGCTCTGGATTAATTTCTTAGGTGCAGCAAACACCAGTACTTGTGTACTCTCATCATCATGTCCGACCTTAATGAAGTCATAAACGGGATCTTCAAAAGGTAATCGGAGTGCCGTTTCTACCTCTAGCTCTACAAGCTGGCTAAGTTCAGCAGCCTTGATGCTCGGTATGCGCATTTTACGAATAATAATTTGAGACGTTGGGATTGCAAGAGTGGCCGAAGCCCCACGAATTTTCTCCGTTTTGACCCAATGTTTTACTTGCAAACTTAATGACTCACTATTCATAATATGATCTTCAACAATAATGCCTGGTGGGATTGGCAAATAGCCGCTAGACCCGATCTCCCACGACTTTTTCTTCTTGATCGTTACATATCGGACACCTGTTTGATCAATTGTAATCCCGATTCGTTTATTACCTAGACCGAACATGTCCATCACATCCTGCTATCCGATTAAATTAAGGTACGCTTGTATAAGATCCGATCCATATCCATATGAAATAAGAATGCCCGCTGCCAAATAGGGGCCAAATGGTATCGGTTGTTTTCTCTTGATGATGTTTAACAGCAGCAGTAATCCACCAATAAGACTACCGATCAGACATGCTAAAAGAAAAGCCACAAGGATATGAGTCAAACCTACGACAAAGCCGCAAACCAACAGGAGCTTGGCATCCCCCATTCCCATTCCACCGCGCGTTATAAGGGAGATCATGACAACAATCCCGCATCCAATTACTGCTCCAAGCACATAACTCCACCACGCCTGTCCATCTGGCACAAGAACTCTCACGACTACACAAATCGGAAAGAAAAAAAGTAAAACTCGATTCGGTATTCGCATTACAGTTACATCCGAAATCGTAATAATAACTAATAAACTTACCAGTACAAAACCTACTAACACTTCTGCTGTCAGACCCACATGCACGTACACCCAAAGGAATAATAAACCTGTTGCAAGCTCTCCAATTGGATATAAAATGGAAACCCTCGCCTGGCAATACTGACATTTTCCACGGCTAAAAAGATAGCTGATCACCGGGATCAGATCCTTCTTTTTCAATTGCGTTCCACAGGATGGGCACGCGGATGGCGGCTTGACGATGGATTGCTTCGCTGGCACGCGTAACGCAACTACGTTAAAGAACGAACCTAGAACAAGACCAAGTATGAGAACATAAATCGCGATTAAAATCGTCATGTGTTTGGGTCGCTTTCGTTTGATTTTAAAAAGGAATCGGAATGGACCGATTCCTTTTTAGCATTTTACATGATTATGGTAAAGTCGTTGCAGTTGGAGCAGTCGTACCAGAACCAGCAACAACAACATCTGATGGTAAAGAATAAGTCAGAGTTCCTGCTTTTATCGTAACAGTTCCAGATAATTTCCCCGCTGTATATGACAATGTCCCAGTAGTAATTTTTGCTTTAGTACTTGGATACACTGTAGCAGCATCTAAATAACCACTAGTAATAAGGTCTGCAACTAAAACTGTACCTGTTGGAGATGTTGGTATATTTTCAGATGTAATGTATAATCTTGCAGCTTCATAAACTTGGTGGAAAGTTGCAATATCAGCATCTTTCTTCGACTTATCAATTACCCCCAAAATATAAGGTACCGCAATCGCCGCAATAACCGCCAAAATAACGATAACCGCCAATAACTCAATCAACGTAAAGCCTTTCTCTTCCTTTTTCAAACGATTCATCATTTTAATTAACATAATCTCTACCTCCACTTTTTTATTTAGCTTAAATTCGAATACATACTGAACATCGGCAGCATAATCGCTGCAACAATCCCACCAACAAGTCCTGATAACACAACGAGTAATAGCGGCTCTAACAACGATTTCAAACGATCTACCGTATTCTCAACATCCATTTCGTAGAAATCCGCAATCTTCTCTAACATTTGATCCAAGGAACCCGTTTCTTCGCCAATAGCTATCATCTGAGTAACGAGTGGAGGAAACACCCATGCTTGTTTGAGTGGTTCTGAAAGTGGATTCCCTTGACGCAACGACTCCGCTGATTTACGTATAAAGCCACCGATCACCTTGTTGTCTACCACCTCTTCTACGATGGCCAACGACTGCAATACAGGTACAGCACTCGCATATAGCGAGGCTAGCGTTCTAGTCATCAATGCTACTGACCCTTTCTGCTTCAACTTACCAAAGACAGGAACTTTCAGCTTCAAGTAATCAATCGCGTAAGCCCCTTTAACGTTCCGTTTGGCAACCTGATAAACGAGTACAATGGCTACAATTGCAACTAACCACATCAACCACTGATTCTGAATACTGTTACTCAGAGACAACACTATTCGTGTAATCAGAGGCAACTCTGCATGCAGGGATTCAAATGTACTTACAAACTGTGGCACAACTGACTTCAAGAGATAGATAACAGCAACAATCGATAATCCGCCAACAGTTGCTGGATACGTCATCGCCGACTTAATCTTCTCTCGCGTCACGTGCTCTTTCTCGAAGAATTTGGCTAAACGATCTAACGTCCCTTCCAAATCCCCGGTCTCCTCACCTGCTCGAACCATGTTGATAAACATCGCAGGGAAAATCCTTTTGTGCTCCGATATCGTTTGGGAAAATGAAACCCCCTTAGAGATACTCGAAGCTACTTCGATTAACGCTTTTTTGAGTGCTTTACTTTCGGTTTGAGCCGCCAAAATACTAGTAGCCTCTACGATATTTACACCCGCTCGGATCAATGTAGCAAATTGGCGGCAATAGACGATAAAATGAATCGTCTTGACGGGATTTCCGATATAAATCTCCGTCTTTAACGCTTTGAATTGCTCCTCTTTCACAGAGAGAACGATATATCCTTTTTTACGAAGCTCATCCACGGCAGTCGGCTTATCAGAAGCCGTTATTTTACCTTTATGCTGCTTGCCACTGAGACCTCGTACTTCATACACATACTCGGACATTACAAGACACCACCTTCAGCAAGATACGCTCTTGCTGATATCGGATCTATGAGCCCCTGCTGGATTTGCTCTTTGATCGCCATCTCTAACGTATGCATGCCTTGATTCTTACCTGTCTGCATGACGCTCTTGATCTGATGTATTTTCTCCGAACGAATCAAATTGCCTACAGCAGGTGTATTAATCATAATTTCCGTTGCGCATGATCGTCCTTGGCCACCTGGTCTTGGAAACAGCCTTTGCGAAATGACGGCAACAAGAACAGCAGCTAACTGAACGCGAATTTGTCCTTGCTGATGGGCAGGAAACGCGTCGATAATCCGGTCAATGGTTTGTGGGGCATCCGATGTATGTAACGTTGCAAAAACCAGATGTCCTGTCTCGGCAGCTGTAACTGCTGCAGCAATGGTTTCGAGATCACGCATCTCTCCCACCAAAATAACATCAGGATCTTGACGCAGCGCAGCACGCAAACCATTCGAAAATGATTTGGTATCACTCCCGACTTCCCGTTGATCAATGATCGATGTGGCATGCGTATGGAGAAACTCAATCGGATCTTCGAGCGTAACGATATGCTTTTTCTCTTTGCGATTAATGTAATTGATCATGGCCGCTAAGGTTGAAGATTTCCCGCTTCCTGTCGGTCCTGTTACGAGCACTAGGCCCTGCGGTTTTAACGCCAACGTAGAAATAATGGATGGCAGCTGCAACTGTTCAAGTGATGGTATCGCAGTAGGAATTGTACGAATCGCCACACTAACTCGTCCTCTTTGACGATAGGCGTTAATCCGAAATCTCGAACAGCCTTCTAGCTCGTAGGAAAAGTCAATCTCACCCGCTTCTTGGAATCGCTCGAATTGTGCGGCACTTAATAACGCTTCCGCCATCGACCGCGTCTCATCCGCCGTTAAAGCTACTTGTCCGACCAATTGCAGTGTTCCATGTACACGTAATACGGGAGGAGACCCAACAGATAAATGTAAGTCCGAAGCTTTAGACTCGTGAGCTTGCTTCAGCAAATCCAATATTTGTACTAACGAATTAGACATGAAGTCCACCTCCCTTCAATTTAGTAAGCAACAGTCTCACGAATAACTTCATGCAAGGTTGTAATACCCATTTTCACTTTCTCTATGCCATCATCCATCAATTGAATCAAGCCATGCTCTTGCGCTGCTGCTCTCATTTCTTGAACAGTTGCTTTATTACTGATTAATTGACGTAGTTCTTCGTTTACCACGAGAATTTCGTGAATGGCGAATCGACCTCGATATCCCGTTCGATTACAGTTGCCGCAGCCAGCGCCTTTATGTAATTGATCCGTACTAATACCTTTGTTTTTCATGAAAATTGATTCTTGTTCCGTTGGCACATAAGCAACTTTACATTCTGGACAAATTCTTCGAACTAGTCGCTGCGCGACAACGCCAATTAAAGACGAAGCAATTAAATACGGTTCAATTCCCATATCTCGGAAACGCGTAATTGTACTCACGGAATCGTTCGTATGTAGGGTGGATAGTACCAAATGACCTGTCAACGACGCTCGAATGGCGATCTCAGCAGTTTCTGAATCACGAATCTCGCCGACCATCACGATATTCGGATCTTGCCTCAGAATTGAGCGCAACCCTGCTGCGAAGCTTAAACCGATCGTAGGATTTACATGCACTTGGTTAATACCTTGCAATTGATATTCGACAGGGTCTTCAATTGTAATAATGTTCGCATTCTCTCGATTCAAGTGACTTAGCGCAGAATACAGAGTCGTTGTTTTTCCACTTCCAGTGGGTCCCGTAATCAGCAAGATTCCATAAGGCTGCTCAATCATTTCTCTAAATACACCCATGTTCCGTTCGCCAAAGCCAAGCTGGTCAATCGGTTTAACACCTGTGGATAGATCGAGTAATCGAAGTACAATTTTCTCGCCGTGGATCGTTGGTAGAGAGGACACACGAATATCAACATGTTTAAAATCAACTTGCATTTTGATTCGACCATCCTGAGGCAGTCTTCGTTCAGCAATGTTCAGCTTGGCCATAATTTTCAACCTTGCCGTAATAAAGCCTTGCATCTGCTTTGGAATGACACGTTCCGTTCGAAGGTGGCCATCCACCCGATAACGAATCACAAGACTGGTTTCACCTGGATCCACGTGAATATCAGATACTTTCAACTGAACAGCTTGCTGGATCATCTGATTTACGAGTCTAACGATCGGAGAATCTTCATCAGTGATTTCTGTTTCTTTGATATCTTCCGTCGTAGGCATATCCGTCAACATTTGACTCATTGAATCCTGGAGACCGTAATGCCTCGCAATTGCACGCTGCAACTCATCCCTACTCGTGATTGCCGGTTCAATACGATAGCCCGTACTCATGCGCATTTCTTCGATTGCAAAATAATCAAGCGGGTCCGCCATCGCGACCATAAGCTTTCCGCCATCTTTCGTAAGGGGAATGGCTTGGTAACGTCTTGCCATGCTTTCTGGAATGATTTTGGTAATCTCAGGGTCAATCTGATATTTGAACAAGCTCACATGTGGGATGCCTAGTTGAAATTCAAGAACTTCAATTAATTGTTGCTCGGTGATATAGCCTTGCGTGATTAGCAAGTCACCTAGTTTTTGTTTCGTTTTCCGTTGTTCTTGAAGCGCTTCTTGAAGCTGAGCCTCCGAGATAATTCCACTATCGACTAGCAAATCACCTAATCTTTTTCTAAGCAGTGCCATACCCATCAGCTCCATCCCTGATTACAAGGTAAATAGAGTTGTCATTTACCCAAAAACATAGGCCTTATTGCCTACAATATAATACCATTGGCCTATTATACAACATCAAAGTCACATAGTGAATACACTTTCTCGCGTTTCTTTGAAAATAACCCCCTGAAATCCACAAGTAAATAGGTATTTAAAATTAAAATATAAATTATTCACAATTATTTTCGATATTATGTACACAAACTGTATGTATAAGTAGTAAAATAGTCCCATATAACTCTTGAGTAAATAATTAAAGAGGAGATGATCGATTGAGGACCTTATATAAAAGAATAAGTTTTGTATTAATTGCCACTTTACTCGCATCGATGTTTAGTTGGTTTCAAGGATCATCATTTACCCAGACAGCAGTTGCAGCAACGGGTGATTCGGTTACAATTAGTTTGCAGACTTCTAATAACAAGTATGTTTCGGTCGATACAAACGATAACTCTAAATTAAAGGCCAACAAAACTAATCCTTGGTTTAGTGAGTTATTTGACGTCATCGATCAGGGTGATGGTAATGTAGCGTTAAAATCGCGTACAAACAATCGTTATATTAGTGTTGGTTCTAATGAAAATAACGCCATACAAGCATCTGCAAATACCGTTGGAACGTCGGAGAAATTTCAACAGTTCACTAATGCTGATGGAACAATTTCTTTCAAATCTTTATCCTTTAATTTTCTCAATTCACCGAGTAATAATAATTCCATAACCCCAAACACCTCAACTGCAAATGCTGCCAAATTCAAAGTAACTTATTTCGATCTCACTAAACCTTTAAAGGTTCTTGAAATCAAAGATTTAGAGAAGCCATCGAGCGGAGAAGCAAACTCAGTTATTTCCGATCTAACTTCCGTTTTGGGATCGAACACTAGCTTTCAGCTTGAAACGATGAGTATCAAAAAGTTCGTCGCACTTCGTGATGAATTGGATGGGAAATATGATGCTATTTATTTCGGTAATAGCTTGTTCAATCCCACTTCTGAAACAGGTAATAATCATAATACGCGATATGAAGAAAATGACATTACAAACTTGAAGGCGACCGAAATCACCGAGAAATACATTAATAAAGGGCTACCTGTTATCGTTTACAGTGATTCCACACAGAAACGTGGAGCTCTATATCAAAGCTACTCGAATGCCATCAGCAATCGCGGAAAGCTTTTCAACTTATTTAATCCGTATAATACGACTACTCCAAAGAGCAACGTTATTTTCGTAAATCAAACTGATTTAGCATCAACTGCTGCTTTTATGACCAAAACAAATCTGCTTATGAACGCCAATGTAAGACCTCAACTCAATTTAATAACCGCACCAACGGACTACACCAACAGTATAAATAGAAACACAACGTATACCGCGGGCGATACTTTAACTTATACATTCAACGTCTCCAATGTACGCAATCTCGCGCAACGAAACCTAGTAGCGAATCTATATTTGGGCACGGACAGTGTCTTGAGATTCAGCGCATCGAACATCGTTCAAACTGTACCTGTAACTGCTTTAACGAACAACACAATTAGTTTCACACTTCCCAAAGGCTATTCCGGTTTATACTACTGGCGGTTAGAGCTTGTAGACCAGACCAGCACAGGAAAGCTGAAGGATACAGCATCTGGCGTATTCCGGTACAAGGACCAAAAACCGACGATTAATGTACTGCAAGTGTTACCGAACTCACAATCTACAGCTTTAACAAGCAGCTTACTCAAAAGTACGAATATGAACCAAACATACTTGCACTCAAGTGATTATGATATTAATCTTTCCGTCACTGATTTCAGTTCCTTTAATTCCACGATCTACAGTACACTAAATAGTAAATACGATATGGTCATATTCGGTTTCAATGATTCCTATAATGGAACGGGCGATATTTCTAACACTGCTGCCGAGGCTGTAAAATCCTTCATTGCTACGAAGCAAGGAGTCATGTTCACGCATGATACCGTATATCAAGGGAATCAGACTTGGATTAACTATTTCCAAGCAGCTACGGGGCAAATCGGACCTATGACAAATATGGGTCTCAATGCACCTAATACATCAACGTCAACCGTTAAAGTAAATGAGGGTCTGCTTACACAATTCCCTTTCTTTATTAGCGATATGACAACTGCGGTTGCAACCACGCATGATCAATATTTTCGACTTAACTTGGACGACCCAACTGTCATTCCATGGTACAACATTAAAGGGGATCCCCGCGATATCGAAGACAGCTGGAACCATTATTATACGTACTCCAAAGGGAACGTAACTTATTCAGGAACAGGACATAATTTCGTAAATACAACAACAAATAGCTCCTTCCCTGATTGGGAACAGAAGCTGTTCGTAAACACGATGTACCGGGCCTTTATTGGTTCCAACCATAAACCTACGTTAGACATATTGTCACCAGCCGCTTTCAGCGATAACTCCAAAAACTATATCTCAGCAAATAGCGATATTTCCGTCAGCTTCAAGCCTGATGATTTGGATTTAGATGATAAGACGGTCACATCTACAGTAACGTTTACTTACCAAAAAGCAAATGGTTCAACGCAAGTGGATACAGTTCTGTCCAATTTAGAAACTCCCAAAGGAGAAACCGTCACACGAACTTATTCAAATCCATTAGCTAATCGAGGTGGAGACCTGACAATTACTGTTTCTACCGTAGATCCAAGTGGTGCAAAAGAAACCAAAAGTGTGTTAGTCAAAGTTATTACCTCTACGGGATTGAATCCGACGCGGACCCTATCAAATGATCGTGTTGAGAAAAACACGCCAGTTACGATTCAGTACGCTATAACACCAATTGCAATGGATTATAATACGGGCATTAATGTGGGCGATCTTACCATTAGAAGAATCCATTTTAAAGAAAAGTTGCCTGCAAAATTAGAAATCATTAACCTGCCAGCAGGATTCTCTAAATCCGGTACTGTAGCCGCAGGGTATACAATTGAAGGAAACTTACCAGACATTCCTTATAAGCAAGTTGGAACCAAATTCATAGCGGATAATAGTATATTTTCAATTCAAGTACAACCGTTAAACAACGGTAATTACTCTTTAACCAATGCGACTTTGAGCTTTAAGGATTACAGTACTGCAAATGAGCAAACTATTCTTTTCACAGACCGTTTACTGACGGCTTTCACGAAATTAACAAGTTTATCCTTAAATGGATTAACCATCGCGAAGGACGACAAAACAAAGTTAATTCCAATATATCTACCAGAAGATGCCACATTTATAAGAGATACGGATTACACATGGTCATCGAATGCACCATCTATCGTAAGCGTCGATGACACTGGCATCGTAACTGGTAACCAAGCCGGTACTGCCAACATCACAGCTGTTTCGAAAGATGGAAGTGGATTGCAAGCCACAGCCACAGTGACTGTCATCATACCTGGCCTAAATATCACAGGTCCATCTGTGGTGAATGTTAATCAACCCATTGAATTAAGATCTGTGCTTGTAACCGCAAATGAAAATATCAAGACCATTTACTGGCAATCATCCAATGACACCATTGCGAAGTTCAGCGAGATTACAAATACCCAGAATAATGGTGTCCTTTGGGGGAAATCACCTGGACAAGTAGTTGTCACTCTTACGATAACAACGGACAAAGGAAAGACTTATAAACAAACGTATCGGGTAACTGTCTTAGCTCCCCTTACTTCGTTAGACCTTGTTGGCGAGACAAGCTACGAAGTTGGTGACTCATCCGTTTTACACGCCTACTATGAGCCGGGTTATGCTACAAATCCATCTTTAGACTGGCATTCATCGAATTCAAATGTGATTGAAATCTTGCAAACAAGCTCAAATGCAAGCTCTAATGAAGGACTTGCAACGATCAAAGCTAAGTCAGCTGGAAATGCAACAATTACCGTAAGCGCTCGTGATGGAAGCAATCTGTCCGACCAGATAGAGATCCGTGTCATTGATCCTGCGATTTCCATTAATACTCCTGTACAAATAAACGTAGAGGATACCCCAGTAACGTTAGAGGTATCCACTGAGTTCATTCACCAGGTTCCCATTAAGAGCACTTGGAAATTAGATGATGTTAATCAGTCTATCGTTGTATTTAAAGGTGATGCCATTCTTACAAGATCCATAACAGGTGCCAAAGTAGGTACGGTAACAGGGACAGTTACGATTGATACTAATGAAGGTAAGCAATACTCAGCGAACTTTCGAGTAACTGTGGAGAATCCAGTTAATTCCGTTTCCATAAAACGTCAAGTTAATGGCGAACCTGATGAGACGGATAACTCACAAAGTACGATAACCGTTGATAAAGGGGCATCTGTCAATCTTACAGCCCTCATTCAGCGTCCAGATGCTGTTCACACTGGATTTAAATGGTTCATCATCAAAGAAGCTGGGTCCACTGGCTCCGCGACATTAAATACAGACAGCACCCAGAACGTTACTCTTACGGGAGATACGAAAGGAACCATTAAAGTAAGAGTTCTCGTTGGCGGTAAAGAAGATATTAGAAACGTAGCTATTGTACAAGCGTTAACCAGTATTAAATTACCTGATGGGCCTATTCGTTTAATCCTAAACACGGATAAAAATACATCAGACATCTGGTCTCAGACTGTTATTACGCCAACGAAATGGCGCGATGAGCTCAAAGACCGATTAGAGTGGATTATCGCTGACCCTACTATCGTCTCGCTAAGCAATGGTGTTGTAACAGGGACGAAAGCAGGCACTACGGATGTAACTCTTAGATATCTTGATGACCAACAGATATTAGGTACGGTTCGTGTCATTGTACAAAAACAATTTGATAATCGGTATTAATTCCGATTATGCCTAGAGTAAAGGGCTGAAATATTTCAGCCCCTCCTCATCAAACCGTACGTGAGGTTTTCCCTCATACGGCTTTCCGATGTT
>NZ_LYPB01000075.1 GCF_001653565.1 Paenibacillus oryzisoli | reverse complement strand
ACGACGAGGTTGATAGGTTCGAGGTGGAAGTGCGGTAACGTATGCAGCTGACGAATACTAATCGGTCGAGGGCTTAACCAATAAACCTAAGGTTACACTTTACGCAAGTTTCGTATCTAGTTTTCAAGGAATAAACCCTTGAAAGTTAATGTTTCTATTCCCTGATAGCTCAGTTGGTAGAGCACTCGACTGTTAATCGAGTTGTCACAGGTTCGAGTCCTGTTCGGGGAGCCATATGGAGAGGTGTCCGAGCTGGCCGAAGGAGCACGATTGGAAATCGTGTAGGCGTCACAAGCGTCTCGAGGGTTCGAATCCCTCTCTCTCCGCCACAATCTTTCTNGATAGCTCAGTTGGTAGAGCACTCGACTGTTAATCGAGTTGTCACAGGTTCGAGTCCTGTTCGGGGAGCCATATGGAGAGGTGTCCGAGCTGGCCGAAGGAGCACGATTGGAAATCGTGTAGGCGTCACAAGCGTCTCGAGGGTTCGAATCCCTCTCTCTCCGCCACAATCTTTCTAGTAAGGCCCGTTGGTCAAGTGGTTAAGACACCTCCCTTTCACGGAGGTAACAGGGGTTCGAGTCCCCTACGGGTCACCATTTTTATATCCCATGGAGGCTTAGCTCAGCTGGGAGAGCATCTGCCTTACAAGCAGAGGGTCGGCGGTTCGATCCCGTCAGCCTCCATCACTTTCCTTTTCAAACGCTTGATTTAATAGGAAACGTGACTTATACTTAATGACGCGGGGTGGAGCAGCCCGGTAGCTCGTCGGGCTCATAACCCGAAGGCCGCAGGTTCAAATCCTGCCCCCGCAAC
>NZ_LYPB01000074.1 GCF_001653565.1 Paenibacillus oryzisoli | reverse complement strand
CTAGCGAGATTTTGCAATCTCTTTTATAGTCGATTACTCGACTGTGCTTACTCACTCGTTGTTCAGTTTTCAAAGATCAATATTTCCCTTATTAATCCTTCGCCTCTCAAAGGCGACTTGATCAATATACCACATCGGCCTACTCAATTGCAAGAACTTTTTTTAATTTCTTTCGTTCTTTTGTTTCACCGCCGAAGCGACAAGGAGTAATATAACAAATACCTGTAAGGATTGCAAGCTTTATTACAAATTACTTTCAAATTAACTAACTTATACGATTCTATGTAGTAAAAAGCCTCACTCTGTTGGCGAGTGAGGCTAACTATCTCATTTTAAATATGGCCGATTACATCTTGTATGAACAGATTTCTCTCAACAGTTAAGTTAACAATTGTACCATTGATATTAACCCACGGTCTTGTAGGATGTGAACGGTCAGAGAATACGATTTCACCTACACGGTTATCGCTTAGTTTGACTAGCGTCCCGTTACTAATTTGTGTGGATTTGTTCATAAAGACTTGGACAAGTGTTGGATCAACTTTACCGAAAGATTCGTTCAACAACTGCTCTAATACTACGTAAGGTGATAGAGCGGATTTGTAATAGCGTTCATTGGTCATTGCATTATAGATGTCAGCGATAGCGACAATTTTGGCATACATATGAATCTTGTCAGACTTTACGCCGAGTGGGTAGCCTGAACCATCTTCTCTTTCATGATGCTGAAGGGCTGTTAGTTTCACACCTTCATTAATGCCTGACATATTCTTAAGAATTTGATAGCCAATCAATGTATGATGTCTTATCTCGTCCATTTCTGCAGCAGTTAGAGGACTCTTCTTCTCGATAAGTGTGCGATCTACTTTGCTGGTACCAATATCGTGAAGCAGACCTGCCATAGCGATTTGAAGTAGATCCTTCTGCGGGAGACCTGCCCATCTTGCTAAGGAATATGAGGTCAAGCTTACTAGAATACTTTTATGATAAATATACTCATGTAGATTCCGATTCTTAGGTGTGAAGGTGAGTACTTTATAAGCATCAATGTGCCGAATTAGCGCTTCGAGGCCTGTACGAATTTCTAAGATAGGAAGCGGTTGACCGCCATTAGCAAGAAGGAATACTCGCTTGAGCAGTTTCACCATGTTCTGATATTCCGCATAAAAAGGATGAACAGCCTCAACTTCTTTAACTTTGGGTTCTTCACTCTCTTGTTCTACTTCATTGCTATTCATAGACTCAATATAAACAGAAGGAATGAGAAATGCTCTCAGAATTTCAAGTTCTCTTTCCTGAATGACTCTTCCTTTATGAAAAAGTATATTTCCCATCTTAGTTGTTACGTTATCGCCTAATCTTTCACCATATTTTATTTGTGAAACGGCTACTGTCGGCACGGTCATTCACTCACCTTACTATTTCATATACTTCATATTGTAAAGTAAAAAGGATGGGTTTGTAAGCCCCCATCCCTACATTTTACTACAATCAATTTACACTGATAGCAGTTTTTCTATTCCTCTGACTCTGTTGCTTCTGCTGACTCTTCCCAGTCGCCGTCTTCCTCAGACTCGTTCTGTTCTTCGTTCTTCTGAACGCGAGCCAACGTTCCTACTTCATCATCTTCACGTATGTTAATCAGACGAACACCTTGCGTATTGCGTCCCATGACAGAAATACCGTCCATGCTTGTACGAATAACTGTTCCCGATGCTGAAATAATCATCAGATCTTCATCTTCTTGTACCACTTTGAGACCGACAATCGGGCCGTTTTTCTCCGTAACATTCAAAGTTTTGATACCTTTACCGCCACGTGTTTGGATGCGATACTCGGAAACAGGCGTCCGTTTACCGAAACCTTTGGATGTTACAATAAGCACACTATTATCTTCATGAACAACGTCCATATCGATGACAGCATCCTCATCATCCAGATGAATACCTTTTACTCCCGTAGCCGATCTGCCCATTGAACGCACATCGCTCTCTGGGAAGTGAATGGACATCCCTAACTTGGTTCCCATAATAATTCCCTGGTTACCGTCAGTCAGCTTAACCCCAATGAGATCATCATCTTCCCGTAAATTGATGGCAATTAACCCACCCTTACGAATATTTGAATAATCATCAATTGGCGTTTTCTTCACAACACCTTGCTTCGTTGCAAAGAAAAGATATTGTTCTGTTTCAAAGCTCTCCACAGGAATTACCGCATTAACGGTTTCTCCTTGTTCGATTTGAATCAGGTTAATAATTGGTGTCCCTCGAGCTGTACGACTCAAATCTGGAATCTCGTAAGCTTTTAAGCGATAGACTTTCCCTTTATTCGTGAAGAACATCAGATAATGATGCGTATTCGTTACGAATAAATGTTCGACAAAGTCATTATCTTTTGTATCCATACCTACAACACCGCGACCGCCACGCTTTTGGTTCCGATAGGTCGTAACCGGTAGGCGCTTAATATAGCCTGTGTGAGTAATGGTAATAACGACATCTTCACGTGGAATTAAGTCTTCGTCTTCAATGCTTTCTTCACCGACTGTAATCTCCGAACGTCGCTCGTCGCCGAACTTTTCTTTGATTTCATTCAGCTCTTCACTAATGATCCCAAGAATTAGCTGCTCATCAGCAAGAATCGCTTTGAGTTCAGCAATTCTCTTCATGAGTTCCGCATATTCGGCTTCAATCTTCTCACGTTCCAAGCCAGTTAAACGCTGTAAACGCATATCGAGAATGGCTTGTGCTTGATCCAGACTCAGACTAAATGTCGACATGAGTCCTTCTCTCGCCTCATCCGTTGTACGGGAAGAACGAATTAATGCAATGACTTGATCCAGGTGATCAAGTGCAATACGCAAACCTTCCAAAATGTGCGCTCTAGCTTCCGCTTTACGCAGATCAAATTCGGTTCTACGACGAATAACTTCTTGTTGATGTTTTAGATAATAATGCAGCATCTCACGAAGATTTAAGACTTTAGGTTCACCGTTGACGAGAGCGAGCATAATAATCCCGAAATTGGATTGCATAGCTGTCTGTTTGAACAAGTTGTTCAGCACTACGTTAGGATTAACATCACGTCGCAGCTCAATTACTACACGCATCCCGTTGCGGTCTGACTCATCTCGGAGATCTGTGATCCCGTCGATTTTCTTCTCACGTACAAGCTCAGCAATTTTCTCTACTAATCTTGCTTTATTTACTTGATAAGGCAGCTCATTCACAATGATTCTAGCCTTATTATTATTTTCTTCAATGACGGTTCTAGCTCTCATCGTAACGGAGCCTCTACCTGTGGTATAGGCTGATCTGATGCCTTCGCGTCCAAGAATGAATCCGGCCGTTGGGAAATCAGGTCCTTTGATGGCTTGCATTAACTCCATTGACGTGACATCAGGTTTCTCGATCATCATTTGAATACCCTCGATAACCTCTCTTAGGTTATGAGGAGGGATATTCGTTGCCATACCTACGGCGATCCCTGAACTACCGTTAACAAGTAAGTTCGGGAAACGAGAAGGGAGAACGACGGGTTCATTTTCTTCGCCATCGTAGTTTGGTTTGTAATCGATTGTCTCTCGGTTAATATCACGGAGAAGCTCCATAGCAATCTTCGATAGACGAGCCTCGGTATAACGCATGGCTGCTGCCATATCTCCGTCGATTGATCCAAAGTTTCCATGCCCATCAACAAGCATATACCGTAGGGAGAAATCTTGTGCCATCCGAACCATCGTTTCGTACACCGCCGTATCACCGTGCGGATGATACTTACCGATAACTTCGCCAACGATTCTCGCTGATTTCTTATGTGGCTTATCTGGCGACATACCCAGTTCAGACATCGCAAACAAGATACGACGATGAACCGGCTTCAGACCGTCTCTAACATCTGGCAGTGCGCGACTGACAATGATACTCATCGCATAGTCCAAGAAGGATGTACGCATTTCGGTCGAAATGTCAATTTCTTTGACTTGCGAATGTAATTCTTCGCTCATGAATGTTCCTCCTGAAAGCTTACATCGTTTGCAACGTCTCAGACGACGTTAGATATCTAAATTTTTCACGTATTTCGCATGTTCCTCGATAAAATCACGTCTAGGCTCTACATTATCGCCCATCAATGAGTCAAAGAGTGTATCTGCTTCTATAGCATCTTCGATCGTCACTTGTAAAAGTGTGCGGCTTTCAGGATCCATAGTGGTTTCCCAAAGCTGGCCAGGATTCATCTCGCCAAGTCCTTTGTAACGTTGGACATTGACTTTCACGCCTTCACCAAACTCTTGCATAATGATTTCACGTTGCTTTTCGTTATAGGCATATCGAATTGTTTTATTACGCTCCAGCTTAAAAAGAGGTGGTTGTGCAATATACACATAGCCATTCTCAATTAGTTTTCGCATGTAGCGGTACAAGAAGGTAAGCAGCAAGGTACGAATATGCGCACCGTCTACATCGGCATCTGTCATCAAGATAATTTTGTGATATCGTGCTTTTGCAATATCGAAGTCATCACTAATTCCTGTGCCGAAAGCTGTAATCATGGCACGGATTTCGGTATTGGACAAGATACGATCCAAACGTGCTTTCTCTACATTCAGAATTTTACCACGCAGAGGCAGAATCGCTTGGAAGTGTCGGTCACGACCTTGCTTTGCTGAACCACCTGCAGAGTCACCTTCTACGATGTAAATCTCACTGATCGAGGCGTCTTTGGAAGAGCAATCTGCTAGTTTGCCTGGCAGAGCACTAACTTCAAGAGCGCTCTTACGGCGAGTCAATTCTCTAGCTTTACGCGCAGCTTCTCTTGCTCTAGCAGCTTGGATACCTTTTTCAAGGATCTTACGAGCGACAGCCGGGTTCTCTTCTAGGAATTCTTGCAATTTCTCTGCGAAAAGTGACTCCACAATACCACGAACTTCACTGTTACCCAGTTTTGTCTTCGTTTGACCTTCGAACTGCGGCTCTGGAATTTTCACGGAAATAATCGCAGCGAGACCCTCGCGCACATCATCTCCAGAAAGATTCGAGTCGCTTTCTTTGATCGAATTATTTTTACGAGCGTAGTCATTCAGGATCCGTGTCAGCGCACTTTTGAAACCTGATTCATGCGTTCCGCCCTCGTGTGTATTGATATTATTAGCAAAGGAGTAGATGTTCTCCGTATAGCTATCGTTATATTGGAGAGCAATCTCGATCGAAATGTTGTCCTTAGCGCCTTCTACATAGATCGGAACTTCATTGACAACTTCACGGTTGCGATTTAAATGCTGCACAAAGGACATAATACCACCTTCGTACATATGTGTTGCTACCGTATCCGTGCGCTCGTCAATTAAGTTAATCTCGATGCCTTTGTTCAAGAAAGCAAGCTCACGAATTCTGGATTGTAATGTATCAAAATCGTATTCAACCGTTTCTTTAAAAATCTCAGGATCCGGTTGGAACGTAACCGTGGTGCCCGTTTCTTCCGTTTCACCTATAACCTTCACATCATATTGCGGTGTTCCGCGGCGGTATTCTTGTTGATGAATTTGGCCTTTATTCTTTACTTGCACCGTTAAGTGCTCAGACAGCGCGTTAACTACGGAAATACCTACACCGTGCAAACCACCTGACACTTTGTAACCAGAATCCTCGCCACCGAATTTACCACCTGCGTGGAGCACGGTAAGTACAACTTCAAGTGTCGGTCTTTTCAGCTTGGCATTTTCCCCAACTGGAATTCCACGCCCATTATCAATAACAGTTACACTATTATTTTTATGGACAATAACGTCAATTTTTGTACAAAATCCGGCCAAAGCTTCGTCGATACTATTATCTACAACTTCCCAAACGAGATGGTGCAGTCCTCGGGCACTAGTAGAACCAATATACATACCCGGTCTTTTGCGAACGGCTTCTAAACCTTCCAGAACCTGAATCTGACTGTCATCGTACGCATTTTGATTCACAGACATGCTACTCTTCACCTGCTTTTTTATATTAAAAGAAGTTAATTCGTCAATAACTGGTTAGCTCTTTTCTTGAGCGTGGTTGAGGAAATGGGGGAATAGTAGACTTTATTTTTGGTAACAACTAGCGACTTACAATCTTCCTCACCAATTTGCTCTGTTCTTTTATCCTTCACTGCCTGCCCAATGAACTGCTTTGATATTTTGGATGACTTCTCAATCGAAATATCAAATATAGCAATTAATTCAGACGCTCTAATAATTTTTTCTCCACCCAAATGAATAAACATGCTCCTCAGCTCCTGCCGCTTACATTTCCTTTCAAAACATGAAACACGGAAGCATGATCCAGTTGGTCCAAATGAACACTCTCTAGACCTGTTGTCGTAATAAACGTTTGGACTTTCTGCTGAAACGTGCGTATTAACTGTGTCTGTCTATATTCATCCAGCTCCGATAGGACATCATCTAGCAATAGCAGCGGATATTCGCCTACTTCCTCATGAATGAGCTCAATTTCTGCTAGCTTAAGTGATAGCGCGGTTGTACGCTGCTGCCCTTGGGAACCGTACGTTTGGACTTCTTTATCATTTATGTAAAAGAGAAGATCGTCACGATGAGGGCCCACTAAAGTTACGCCTCTTCGGAATTCCTGATCTTTCACCAAAGATAACTTTATCATAAATTGGTTTAATAAAACAGATTCATCTTCAAATGGCTCCATGTCAAAAGAAGGGGAGTAGCGAATGACTAACGATTCACTATCGTTGGTTATTCCTCTGTGGATGTTCTCCGCCCATTTTTGAAGCTTCTTTATGAAGTTTTGACGCTTTTTCATAATTTTAACACCATACTGTGCTAATTGTTCATTCCAAATGTCCAACATGGCGTCAGGCGTGCTTTTTCCGGGGTAATTTTGCTTTAAATAATTGTTCCGTTGCACCAATATTTTCTGATACTGGGATAAGTCATGAATATAGGATGGTTGCACTTGACCGATTTCCATATCAAGAAAACGTCGTCTTATACCAGGCGTCCCTTTGACGATCTCTAAATCTTCAGGCGCAAACATGACAACGTTTAGTGCACCAATAAAATTACTGAGTTTTTTTTGTTCAAGACCATTAATCTTCGCTTTTTTCCCCTTGGAAGAGATGGAGAGATCCAGTTTACAGTTTCCGTACAATTTCTGAATCTCTGCATGCAGCAGGGTTTGTTCACCATTCCAACCAATCAGTTCTTTATCCTGGTGTGTACGATGAGATTTGGTCATGGCCATCACATAAATTGATTCCAATAAATTCGTTTTACCTTGTGCGTTTGGCCCGACGAAAATATTCACATTATTCGATGTTGTCAATTCAACATGATCGTAATTTCTATAATGACTGAGTATGAGTTTGTTCAGAAACATGGCCGATCAACCCCCTGGTTATTCCGATCAGGAGCCTATGACCTCGAATTGTCCAAAACCTTCTACCTTGACGATATCCTGCGGCACAAGTTTCCGACCTCTGCGATTTTCAGCTTGCCCGTTCACTTCAATTTTTGTTTCCACAACGAAAAATTTAGCTTGTCCACCTGTGGATATGCAGTCTGATAATTTCAGAAACTGACCCAGCGTGATATATGCAGTGTTGATAACTATTTGTTTCATCGGAGCGCTCCCTTAATTCGTTGTTCGGTATGGCAATATTAACTGTAAAATACTCGTCGAATCTTGCGGTTTCATAATGATCGGCTGCATAGCACCTGTAAATCCAATTTGGATAAACTCGGAGTCGAGTACTTTAAGTGCATCCAACATATATTTGGAGTTAAAAGAAATCTTAAGTAAATCACCAACGATATGCTGCAAAGCTATTTGTTCGGTTACTTTTCCTAGTTCGGAGGAGCTGGATGAGATTTCGATGGTTTTATCTTCTAGCATCATCATCTTAACAATATTCGTTTTGTCTTCTTTGGAAAGAAGGTACGCACGATCGATCGCTTCGGCCAATTCCTTCGTTGGAACCACCATTTCGGTTTGAAAGGATTGTGGAATGAGCTTAGATGTATCCGGGTAAGTGCCGTCTAAGATACGCGAATAAAATAAAATGGATTGAATTTTGAATAAAACTTGGTTGTCCGCAATAACTATATCTATAAGGGTGTTTTGATCAGGCAAAATTTTGCTTAATTCATTCAAGGTGCGTCCTGAAATAACGATATTAGGCAGGTTTTGAGCTTGCTCATTATCAACAGTTACTTCTCTACTTGCCAGGCGATGACGATCGCATGCGATAAACTTCAACTTATCACCTGAAATGTTCCAAAGAACACCTGTAAGAATCGGCGTCGACTCATTCGTTGATACCGCATAAGACGTTTGTTTAATCATCGTTTTAAGCAAATCACTTGGAAGGCGAAGCATTTTGCTTTCTTCAATTTCTGGAAGCAGCGGATACTCATCTGGATCTAAGCCCATGATTTGAATTTCGGAAGAACCTGAACGAATAATCGTTTGGAAGTTCGCTTTTACTTCAATTTCAATGAGCTGAGCTGGCAGCTTACGAATAATTTCAACGAAAAACTTAGCGGGAAGTACGACACTCCCAGCTTGAATAAGTTCAATAATTTTAATTGTGCTGTTTTCACTTGCGGTAAAGCTTTGAATTGAAATGTCGGTATCACTAGCCGTTAGCGTAACACCGCTTAAGGTTGCATCTATTTTGATCCCTGTAAGAATGGGTATCGTTGTTCGAGAGGATATGGCTTTGGAAACGTGACCAATGGATTCGATTAAATGGTCTTTTAGGATAGTTAATTTCATGACTTCACTCCTGCAGTTCTTTTTTTACGATGCGTTAGCATAATCATTATATAATAACATTCTTTATTAGTAATAGCAGTAGGGGCTCTGGATATGTGGATATGTGGATGAACCTGAGATAGAGCAAGCCTATCCACATGTGAATAGATTGTGCATAGGCTTATGGAAAAAGTGATGTTATTAAGAGGGGTTTTTGATGCGTTCCGTTAAGTTATGGACAATCTTATATAATTCTTGATCCACTTTGAGCTGCTGTACAATTTTCTCATGCGCATGTATGACGGTTGTATGATCGCGACCCCCAAAATTATCTCCGATTTTCGGCAAAGAGAAGTCTGTGAGTTCCCGTGCAAGGTACATGGCTACTTGCCTTGGGAAAGCCACGGCTTTTGTTCGTTTACGCGCTTTGAAATCCTCTAGCTTTAAACCATAGAATTCTCCAACTCGCGCTTGAATATCCTGTATCGTGATGACTCTTGGTCGGTTCGATGGGATGATATCTTTCAACGCTTCAGCTGTTAAATGGACGCTAATATCTTGATTAATAAGGGACGAGTAGGCGACTACGCGTATTAAGGCACCTTCTAGCTCTCGAATGTTTGTATCAATTTGGTTCGCGATATAGATCATAGCTTCATTCGGAATCTCTAGATTCTCGGCTTTAGCCTTTTTGCGCAGAATCGCGATACGTGTTTCTAAATCCGGTGGTTGAATATCCGTAATAAGTCCCCATTCAAAACGTGATCGTAAGCGATCTTCCAGGGTTGGAATCTCTTTTGGCGGACGATCACTTGAAATAATAATTTGCTTTCCTTCTTCATGAAGCGCGTTAAATGTGTGGAAAAACTCTTCCTGCGTTCCTTCTTTCCCCGCAAGAAATTGAATATCATCGATGAGCAATACATCAATGGTTCGGTATTTATTACGAAATCCTTCCCCGCGATTATCACGGACGGCATTGATAAATTCATTCGTAAACTTTTCGGAAGATATATATAGAACCCGAGAACCAGGGTTATGTTCGAGTACATAATGTCCGATCGCATGCATGAGATGAGTTTTACCTAGTCCAACGCCCCCATATAAAAAGAGGGGATTATACGCTTTTGCCGGAGCTTCAGCTACTGCAAGGGACGCAGCATGAGCAAAGCGATTACCTGATCCGATGACGAAAGTATCAAATGTGTACCTAGCGTTCATCATACTTGTAAAGTTTTCTTCACCAGCAACAATCGCTGGACCTTTGGGTGGAATGACAACCGGTTGAATAGCTTGCAGCGATTGCGATTTCTGTTCTTCAGTCTCGATGACGAATTTAACGGATACATGCTTTCCCGTAAAATCATAGATCGTTCCTTCGATTAGCTTCGTGTATCTACTCTCTAGCCATTCCTGCGCAAAATTATTAGGCGCACAAATAATGACTGTCGAATCGTTGAATACAGTGGCCTTCGTCGATTTGAGCCAGGTGTCGAAACTTGGTTTACTGAGCTTGGTTTGAATAATCGTTAAAATTTGTTGCCAAAGGTCCGCAGAATGGCCTTCCACAGTACTTCACTCCTTTTGAATCAAACATGTGGCATAGGCCAAGGATTACATGGTTATGATTTATGGATAAAACGTGAAGGAAACAATTCACGTAGGGATCTCGAAGAATGGGTAGTTAGCATATAGCGTGCCCAAATATCGTCTAAAAGAATCTAATATCGGCGGGGTCAAAAAAGGATGACTTTTGTCGGTTTTATCCACATTATTAAGTATCCATTGAAATGACTTATTCTTGTAGAGGGAAGTTTGTGCACATTGTTATCCACAGGTTGTTGATAACTTGGAGGATTAGTGGCGTATATCCACAGCAGAAACATTACTATCTTAACAAAAGATACCCTGTTAATCAACGGATTGTTTCGCATTATCCACAATAACAACAACTTGTGGGTAGAAATTGTTCACAACACAAGATATTGTTGATATTCTGTTGATTTTCGACAAAGTTAGTTCTTTCTCGTCAAAACTTTATACACAGCTTATTCTTTGACACTTGCGGAAGTAATCAGCTCTCCAAATACTGCACACTTGGGTAGGTTGACTTTCTTCTCCGAAAATGATTTAATGAGTAGTAGAAATTTTGTAGGATGGATATCCTCAGCCAGGTAGGGAGGTGCTATAGATGGGTCCAACATTTAACCCGAATACGAGAAAGCGTAAGAAGAACCATGGTTTCCGTAAAAGAATGAGCACGAAGAACGGTCGTAAAGTTCTACAAGCTCGTCGTCTTAAAGGAAGAAAAGTTCTTAGCGCGTAAGAAGAGGCTCCGAAAGGGGCTTTTTTTTTTGCATATTGCTGCACGGTTTACATTGAACTGGTTTTGTTAAAACTAGATTAGATATGTAGTGTTCTTTCAATTAATGAATGTGATCTGTCTGGAGTGTACATGGCTGTGGAGAAACTATATCGGTTAGCAAAAAGAGAAGACTTTAGTAAGGTGTATCGCTATGGGAAATCGATGGCCAATCAGCAATTCGTACTATATTATTTGCCGCAGCCTAAAGCAGAAGCTTTTCGGTTCGGGGTTTCAGTTTCCAAGAAAATTGGGAATGCGGTTGTACGTAATCGTTTGAGGCGAATGATGAAGGAAATTATTCGTTTGAAAAAAGAACATATGACACCTCAATATGATTATATTTTGTTGGCTAGAAAACCGGTTGTTGATATGGCCTACGCGGACATGGAGAAGAGTATCTGGCATGTCATTCGTAAAGCTTCTTTATTTAAAAAAAATGACGCTATGAAAAAGTAATGCAATATTTCCTTGCGGACTGAAGATGTGTTATAGTTTATCTTGGAAAAGACATTTAGGAGGATCTCATTTTGACTCGTCGAATTTATATGCTAGTAGCACTTTCTTCGGTGATTTTACTTTTGTCCGGATGTAGCCCGTCAAATGCAGCATCTGCGCCAATCGACCTGAACACGGCTAATTTTTTTACGAAGTACTTTACGTACCCGCTTTCACAAACGCTTGACTGGTTCGCCGATCATCTATGGGGTCAATATGGATTATCCATTTTGGTTGTTACATTGATTATTCGATTGATTATTTTGCCGCTTACGCTTAAGCAATACAAAAGCTCCAAACGGATGCAGGATCTGCAGCCTGAAATGAAGAAGCTTAAAGAGAAATATAAAGATGATGCAAAAAAACAACAAGAAGAAACGATGAAACTATTCCAACAGAATGGTGTTAATCCGTTAGCTGGTTGTTTTCCAATCATCGTACAAATGCCAATTCTAATTGCTCTTTACCAGGCGATTATGCGTAACCAAGAGATCCATGAGCACACGTTCTTATGGTTGAATCTTGGTAAACCGGATCACTTATACATCTTACCGTTGATTGCCGCGGCTACGACGTTCATTCAACAAATGTTCATGTCTTCCCAAATGAATCAACAAATGAAAAGCTTAATGTACATTTTCCCGGTCATGATTTTTGTTATGTCCATGAACTTTGCATCGGCACTTCCGTTATACTGGATTTACGGTAACATTTTCACAATCGTTCAGTCTTATTTCATCTATGGTGCTCCTGGTTCACAAAAAAAGCCTGGATCTCAAAATAATAAGGGTGGCCTGTCTAAATGAAGAAAATCGTGGTGACTGGAAAGACAATTGAGCTAGCAGTTAAATCTGGTCTAGATCAATGGCAAGTTTCGGAGGATCGTGTACATATTCATATTTTGGAACAGCCCTCACGAGGGTTGTTCGGGTTTATTGGATCCAGAGTTGCGAAGGTTGAGCTCGAATTGATACCCGATCCACTTGAGGAAGCGATAGCTTTCTTACAAGATATGTTCGAAGCGATGCAAATTTCCATCACCATAGATACGCATAAAGATCGTGAAGGCTATATCTTAAACATGAGTGGCTCGGAATTAGGTATTTTGATCGGAAAAAGAGGACAAACACTCGATGCGCTTCAGTATTTAGTTAATATTGTTGGTAATCGTTATGCGAATTCTCATTTCCGCATCATCTTAGATGCGGAGAATTTCCGTGATCGACGGAAGAAGACGTTGGAAGAGCTGGCGTTAAGACTGGCTAATCGCGTAATCAAGTCGAAAAAAGAAGTTATTTTGGAGCCTATGAATTCGCAGGAACGTAAGATTATTCATGCTGAATTACAAGGCCATCCCGTTATCAAAACGTATAGTAAAGGCGAGGAACCGAATCGTCGGGTTGTCATCGCTGTTAAATAACACAGATCGCAATGACTTGGTTCATATGTCATTGCTTTTTCTTTAGAATGAGGTAAATTCGAGGTGCAAATACTATGTTAAATGATACGATTGCTGCTATTTCTACACCGCTTGGTGAGGGTGGGATAGCGGTTATTCGTGTGAGCGGCGAGGATTCTGTCACATACGTTGAACGTATTTTCCGCTCCAAAACGAAATTATCTGTTGCTGACACGCATACGGTACATTATGGATTCATAATAGAACCTGCTTCCGCCGAAAAGGTAGAGGAGGTTCTAGTTACGTTAATGAAAGCTCCGCGATCCTTCACAATGGAGGATGTTGTTGAAATTAGTTGTCACGGAGGCATTGTCTCCGTTAAGAAAGTGCTTGATTTACTGCTAGTACAAGGGGTTCGCTTAGCAGAGCCCGGTGAGTTTACAAAGCGTGCTTTCTTGAATGGTCGTATTGACTTAACGCAAGCGGAAGCGGTTATTGACTTAATTCGGGCTAAGTCGGATCGAGCTTTTAAGGTAGCCTTAAAGCAGGTAGAAGGCAATTTATCGAAACAGATTAAGCATTTGCGTTACATTCTGGTGGAGTTAATGGCCCATGTCGAGGTGAACATTGACTACCCTGAACATGATGTAGAGGAAATGACGAATGCTTTCATTAAGACGAAGTGTGATACGGTCATGCTGGATATTGATCGTTTATTGGTGACCGCAGAACAAGGTAAAATTTTGCGTGAGGGCATTGAGACGGCAATTGTCGGCAAACCTAATGTTGGGAAGTCGTCATTGTTAAATGAATTAGCTCAAGAGAATCGAGCTATTGTTACGGATATTCCAGGTACAACACGGGATGTTATCGAGGAGTTTGTTAATATTGGTGGTATTCCGTTGAAGCTGTTGGATACAGCGGGAATTCGCGAAACATCGGATATTGTGGAACAAATTGGTGTGGAACGTTCAAAGACCGCATTAGCGGAAGCTGATCTTATTCTACTGGTGTTGAATAGTAATGATGAGCTTCAACTCGACGAGATTGCATTAATGAAGCAGTTGGCCGATAAACAAACAATCGTTATTCTGAATAAGATTGATCTGGAACGTAAATTAGATGTAGAACAGGTGCTGAGCTATTTCGCACAAGAACGTATTGTGGAACTTTCCCTGGTTGAGAACAAAGGTATTGAGGATTTGGAAAAAGCGATCGCTGCAATTTTCTTTGAAGGAAAGCTCGAATCCAGTGATTTAACATATGTGAGTAATGTTCGCCATATTTCCTTGTTGAAGCAAGCCAAGCGTTCCTTGCAGGATGCCTTAGATGCGAATGAGCAATATGTGCCGATTGATATGATTCAAATTGATATCCGAGCTGCCTGGGAGCAGTTAGGGGAGATTATCGGTGATTCCGTAGGGGAGTCCCTAATCGATCAAATTTTTACACAATTCTGCTTAGGAAAATGAAAATCGACAGCATTTGCGTTTTCATAAAAGAGGGAGGGACGTTTCTATGGGATATCACGCAGGAGAATATGACGTTATCGTTATCGGTGCTGGTCATGCAGGATGTGAGGCTGCGTTAGCATCAGCTCGCATGGGTTGCAATACATTGCTACTAACGATCAATTTAGATATGGTTGCTTTCATGCCTTGTAACCCGTCCATCGGTGGTCCAGCGAAAGGACACGTTGTTCGGGAGATCGATGCGCTTGGTGGTGAGATGGGCCGTAACATTGATAAGACATACATTCAACTTCGTATGTTGAATACAGGCAAGGGTGCTGCTGTTCACGCACTGCGCGCTCAGGCCGATAAATTTTCGTATCAGCACAAAATGAAAGAAACGATCGAAGCTACTCCTAATTTGACTTTACGTCAAGGGATGGCTGAAGAACTTATCGTTGAAAATGGTGTTTGTAAAGGACTAATTACCAAAACAGGTGCTGAGTATTACGCAAAGTCTATTGTACTGACAACGGGTACGTATTTGCGTGGGAAAGTCATCATGGGCGAACTGATGTACGAGAGTGGACCTAATAATCAACAACCGTCCGTTAAATTATCCGAGTCTTTACGTAAGTTAGGGTTCGATCTCGTTCGTTTCAAAACAGGTACGCCACCTCGTGTTCATAAAGATACGATTGATTTTAGCAAAACGGAAATTCAACCAGGCGACGAGCAGCCGAAGTTTTTCTCCTTCGAAACGAAGTACGGCTCCAATCACAATGAGCAGCTTCCATGCTGGTTGACTTATACGTCTGCCGAAACTCATCAGATTATTAATGATAATTTGCATCGTGCTCCGATGTTCTCAGGTGCGATTGAAGGGACCGGTCCTAGATACTGTCCTTCTATTGAAGATAAAATTGTTCGTTTCAGCGATAAGCCGAAGCATCAAATTTTCTTAGAGCCTGAAGGTCACAGTACGTCAGAGTATTATGTACAAGGTCTCTCTACAAGTATGCCGGAAGATGTACAGTTGGGCATTCTCCGTTCTATTCCTGGGTTGGAAAAAGTAGAAATGATGCGGACGGGTTATGCGATCGAGTACGACGCGGTAGTACCAACGCAATTGAAACCATCATTGGAAACGAAGCTTGTTAGTGGGTTATTTACAGCTGGGCAAATTAATGGCACTTCTGGATACGAAGAGGCTGCTGGTCAAGGTGTTATGGCTGGTATTAATGCCGCGCGTAAAGTCCAAGAGAAGGAAGCCATTGTATTGGAACGTTCGGAAGGTTACATTGGCGTTCTTATCGATGATCTTGTAACGAAAGGTACGAGTGAGCCGTATCGCTTGCTTACTTCTCGTGCAGAATATCGCTTGTTGCTTCGTCATGACAATGCAGATCTTCGCTTGACGCCTATTGGTCATGAAATTGGTCTGATTTCTGAGGAGCGTTACGCGAGATTTTTAAATAAAAAATCATTGATCGAGCAAGAAATTGAACGTCTATCTGAAGTGAAGGTGAGGCCAGAGCCTCATGTTCAAGAATTACTTCAAAGCTTGGAAAGTGTGGAGTTAACAAACTCAGTACCTGCGATTTCCTTGCTGCGTCGTCCTGAGATTGAATATAAACATATAGAACAGATGACAGTATCTCCTTTTGACTTAGATGAAGATATGAAGGAGCAAGTTGGGATTCAAGTTAAATATGCGGGATATATTGAAAAGCAAAGTAATCAGGTTGAACGTTTACGCAAAATGGAAAAGAAAAAAATCCCTGATGATATCGAGTACAGTGAGATTCATGGGATTGCTACAGAAGCGAAACAAAAGCTCGCAAAAATTCGCCCAATCTCAATTGGCCAAGCTTCCCGTATCAGCGGCGTTACGCCATCAGATATCTCAATCTTGCTTGTATATCTCGAACATTACAATAGAGTCATAGCGGCTAGAGGTTAAAGATATGGATGCTATTCAGCAGCAGTTCACAGCGTTATTAGCTCAAGAGAATATCACACTTTCTACGAGACAGTTAGAGCAATTTGAACAGTACTACAAGACGCTCGTAGAGTGGAATGAAAAAATGAATTTAACTGGTATCACAGAGAGAGATCAAGTTTATCTTAAACATTTCTATGATTCTCTTTCTGTGGCTTTCAATTTCGATATGGGGAGGGTTACCTCCCTTGCTGATATCGGGTCTGGTGCAGGATTCCCTAGCATACCTCTTAAAATTGCATTTCCCCATCTACAAGTTACTATTGTTGATTCTTTGAATAAACGTATCCTCTTTTTAAAAGAAATAGTTTCCCAACTCGGCTTAAGCGAGATGGATTGTGTTCACGGTAGAGCAGAGGATGTAGCTAGGTTACCTCGGTATCGTGACCGCTTTGATCTTGTTACAGCTAGAGCTGTTGCGAAACTGCAAGTGCTTAATGAGTTCTGTCTTCCATTTGCCAAGAGCGGAGGTACTTTCATTGCGATGAAAGGCTCTGAAGTGGATGAAGAGATTAAAGATTCATCATTTAGTTTAGTAGAGCTGCGGGGCAAAGTAACGAAGGTTTATCGAATGATTTTACCTATTGAAGAATCAGTAAGACACTTTGTTGAAATACAGAAAACAGCTGCTACGCCAGCTAAATATCCTAGAAAAGCGGGGCTTCCTTTAAAGGAGCCACTCTTCAAATAATACAAATGTTTCACGTGAAACATTTGGTAGCTTTCCTGTTATTTAGAAGGATTATGGCCTTCGATGGAGAATACATATATAAGGTGAGAGCCAGTCATTTACTGGCTTTGCCTTACCTTTACCAATAAGAAAGTATAAGTTTTCGGCGCTCGAAAACAGCTTCCTTATTGGCGATAAAACCATATATAGGTATCTTTGGGCGGAGACCAAAGTCTCTCCTCCTTAAAACGCGGTCGCTCATCATTGAATAGCCTCGATAGAGGTTTTCTCATTTGTAATGTTATTGTTGGATATGTGCAATTGATAGATTAAATTTACTAGAATCAGACAGCATGAATGACATCGTCTCGAAACGGCGAAATGATCTTTTTACCTTGTACAGGCGCTGGGTCCGTTTATTGTAACTGTACTGATCGCTTAAACTACGGGAAGAGTTGGTGGTAAGTTTTCCTATGAAAGAACAAATATCGAAGCTATTTGGCCTTGCAGATCGTTCAACGACGGATGAGGTCAAAAACATACCCGTAAATAGTATTATTCCAAGTCCCTATCAGCCAAGAACGTTATTCGATGATGATCGAATTGATGAACTATGTCAAACCATTCGCACACATGGGATCATTCAACCTATTGTTGTTCGAGTCAAAAATAATACATTTGAATTGATCGCAGGCGAACGTCGTTTACGTGCTGTGAAAAAACTAGGGCTTGATACAATACCAGCTATTGTTCGAGACTTTAATGATTCACAAGCGGCATCTATTGCCCTTATTGAAAATCTGCAGCGTGAAGGGCTTACTGCGATTGAAGAAGCTGCAGCTTACCATCAATTGATTGAGATGCACGATCTTACCCAGGAGAGTCTTGCTCAGCGACTGGGTAAAAGTCAGTCCACCATTGCGAATAAGATCCGTTTATTACAATTATCCGAACCTGTTAAACTAGCACTCATGGAACGCAAAATTACGGAACGTCACGCTCGAGCTTTATTAGCTCTTGATCAAGAAGAGCAGCAGGTAAAGTTGCTAGAAGAGATTATCACGAAAGAACTAAACGTAAAGCAAACAGAAATTAGAATTAGTTTCTTGAAAGAAGCTGCAAAGATTAAGAAAACGCGCCGAGTATCTTTTACGAAAGATGTTAGGCTGGCATTGAATACGATCCGACAATCAGTTGAAATGGTTACGAGTTCCGGATTAAATATTGATAAGTCAGAGCAAGATCACGAAGATCACTATGAAATTATAATTAAGATACCTAAGCGATAATTTAGGCATTCCTGTTACCTAAAAACGGCGCAAGCCGTTTTTTTTGCATCTAATGGCACGAATCTATCAAATATTCATAAGGTAACTAGTTGATAGATATGGTAAGATAGTACTACTGCTTGTTAAATAGCATTATGGAACATAAGCGATAGAGGTGAAACGGTTTTGTCTAAAATTATTGCAATAACGAATCAGAAGGGTGGCGTCGGCAAGACGACGACTTCTGTGAATCTAGGCGCTTCATTAGCTTCGCTTGGTAAACGCGTTCTTTTGGTTGATATTGACCCTCAAGGGAACACAACAAGTGGTATTGGTATCAATAAAGCTGATGTTACAAATTGCATCTACGATGTCCTGATTAATGATGTGCATCCCAAAGATGCGACGTTTGATACGAATGTACCGAACCTCAAAATTGTTCCGGCGACGATTCAATTGGCTGGTGCAGAAATTGAATTGGTTCCAACCATTTCAAGAGAAGTTCGATTAAAGAAATCACTTCAACTTGTCAAACACTTATATGATTATATTTTGATAGATTGCCCTCCGTCACTTGGCCTTTTAACGATCAACTCTTTAACTGCCGCGGATTCCGTCATTATTCCCATTCAATGTGAATACTACGCATTAGAAGGTTTAAGCCAACTTCTGAACACGGTGCGTTTGGTGCAAAAGCATTTAAATACAGGACTTCAAATTGAAGGCGTCCTATTGACGATGTTTGATGCAAGAACGAACTTAGGTATTCAGGTTATTGAAGAAGTTAAAAAGTATTTCCAAACAAAGGTTTATCAAACGATTATTCCTCGGAATGTACGATTGAGTGAAGCTCCAAGTCATGGGCAATCCATTATTACGTATGATCCTAGATCAAAAGGCGCAGAAGTTTATTTAGAACTAGCTAAGGAAGTGATCTCAGTATGACCAAAGGCCTCTCTAAAGGTTTAGGTAAAGGATTAGACGCATTAATCACATCCTTGCATATTGATGAGAGCGATAAAGTCATTCAGATTCCACTGGCTCAATTGAGAGCCAATCCCTATCAACCTAGAAAGCATTTTAATGAGGATAGTATTAAAGAACTTTCAGAGTCGATCAAAGAGCATGGTGTCATTCAGCCCATCATTGTTCGGAAGGTTCTTAAGGGCTATGAGATCATCGCAGGGGAACGTCGTTTCCGTGCTTCACAAGTTGCAGGAACGCCTACGATCCCTGCTGTTGAACGCATTCTTTCTGATCAACAGGTGATGGAGATTGCTTTGATTGAGAACGTGCAACGTGAGGATCTTAATGCACTCGAGATCGCTTTTGCTTACCAAGGCATCATTGATCAGTTCTCCCTGACACAAGAGGAGCTTTCTGCGAAAGTCGGTAAGAGTAGATCTCACATCGCCAATTTCCTAAGATTGCTTTCCCTTCCTGAATCGATCAAACAATATGTTTCACGTGGAACATTATCCATGGGACATGCGAGAGCAATTGTTGGTGTGAAGGATGATAAGGTTAAGAAAGAACTGGCAGAATCGACAATTTCTAAACAGTGGAGTGTTAGAGAGCTTGAAGAAGCAATTAAAATGCTAGAAGAACCACCTGGTCCTGAGAAGGAAAAGACGAAACAAAAAGAAAAGAATAGAGATCCGTATATTAATCAAGCAGAAGAGCAATTGCGAGACATTTATCGGACATCCGTGAAAATTAAGAGTCAGCAGGATAAAGGAAAGATCGAGTTGCTCTATTATTCAAAGGACGATCTCAACCGACTGCTAGAGCTGTTGCAAGGTAAAATCTCTTAGAAATTGCTAGCGTACCTATGGGGAGGCTGTCTGTTCATTAATTATGAACGGATTGTCTCCTATGTTTTTCTTTCGAACAGAAGGAACAAACTAAGGTATGCTATCTTTTTGACCATATGGATGGATTTGTAGAACCTACTTCTGAAAGCAGACGTCTCATTCATGAAGGATCTGCTACAGAGTAGGGATTTCTCGAAAGGGGCTGGAGACATGAAAGACGTAATGTATTTCGATCAAGCAGCATCTTCGTGGCCAAAGCCACCAGCGGTAATGGATGCCATGATGCAATGCATGCAGGAGTATGCAGCTAATCCTGGCAGAGGCAGCCATCAGATGGCTGTGAAGGCAAGCCGCACGTTGTTCGAGGCAAGGAAGAATCTAGCTAAGTTATTCGGTGTGAAAAACCCAAACGATATTTCATTTGCACTTAATACAACACATGCACTAAACCAAGCGATCAAAGGGTTTGTTAAGCCTGGTGATCATGTGATTTGTACGCATGTTGAACACAATTCGGTGAGAAGACCGCTAGAATATTTAAAAGCCTCTGCTGGTGTTGAGCTTACTTATTTGACACATGATGAGCAGGGGAGTATGCAATTAAATGAGTTGAAAGAAGCGTTCCGCTCGAATACGACACTCGTTGTGGTAACTCACAGCTCTAATCTATTAGGCACAATTATGCCAATTGGAGAGATTGGGGAGCTCTGTAGAAGCCATGGTGCGAAGCTGCTTGTAGACGCGGCTCAGAGCGCCGGTGTACTGCCAATTCATGTCGCAGATATGAATATCGACATGCTCGCCTTCCCGGGCCACAAGGGGCTCCTGGGGCCTCAAGGGACGGGTGGGCTATACACCCATCCGGATATTGATTTGGAACCATTGCTGCATGGTGGTACGGGCAGTCAATCAGAGGCCATTCGCCAGCCGACGGTACGGCCTGATCGTTATGAAGCAGGGACTCAGAACACGCCAGGCATCGCTGGGTTGAATGAAGGTGTCAAGTTCATCCTAGGGGAAACCGTGGACAAGATTCATGCGAAAGAATGGGCGCATACGCAACAATTAATGGAAGGGCTACTGGGAATTGAAGGAGTTACGATTCTAGGGCCGAAGCTTGGACAAAATAAAACAGGAATCGTTTCCTTTAACATTCAAGATGTGGATTCATCGGAAGTTGCTTTCATCCTCGACCAGTCATTCCAAATTGCCGTACGTTCGGGCTATCATTGTACGCCACTTGCACATGAAGTTGCCGGCAGTTTGGCCAAAGGAGCTGTACGGTCGAGTATCGGGTATTTTACGACGGACGAAGAAATAACAGCACTCATTGAAGCTGTCAAAGAGATTCAAGCGCAATATGCGAAGTAGAAAGAGGGTTAAGGCATGGGGGAACTGTTTGGCTTGAATGCAGAATACGTAATGTTAGTTTGTTTCGCATTCATTCTAGTATTGTTGGTTATGGTTATCATTATTTCAATTCGTTTGTCATCCTTGAGGAAACGATACACACGAATGATGAATGGCTCAAGTGCGGAGAACATGGAGCAGTTACTCATTGATATGCAGAATGCGCTGAATGAGCAAAAGGCCGAATCCGTAAAGGCCTCGACCCAAATCTCTACTATTCAGCAGTCCATGAAGAAGATGACATCGAATATAAAAGTTCGTCGCTACAATGCCTTCAATGAAGGAGGTAGTGATCTCAGTTTCTCGTTGGCGATGCTGAACGAAGAGCAAGATGGTGTGATCATTACTGGCATACATAGTCGAGAGCAAATGTATGTATATGCTAAGCCAATCGCAAAGGGGCAATCTAGCTACACGCTAAGTCCAGAAGAGAAGGAAACACTTACTCAAACTTTAAAGCAGTCGTAGCACTTGGTGCAAAGGATTGTGTCCGTCTTATCGAAGCGTAGAGGGCATCGCCAATGACAGTCGCCATATTCATAACGAGGCTAAGCCGCGTATTTTGCAAGACGAAATATTCCATGAAGCCGCCAACGTTAACAATCCCAGTCACATGAATATCACCAACAGGAGGCAAATCTTTGTTGACTCCGGCACCTGGCTTGAGTGGCCCATGAGCGACTTGAATGCAGCCGACACTGGCAACTTGCCCTAAACATGCATCGACAGCAACGATGAAGGGGTTCTGGAATTGCTTGTGAATGGTTTCAACGGTTTCAGCTAAATTCATTGCATGGACAGGTTCATCTAAGGTGCCGAACAAATGTAGATTGCGAAGTGTGGTCGTACGATTTAAATGAGAGCCAACGAGAGGTCCGAGCGCATCACCTGTTGAACGATCTGTTCCTACGCAAATGACAACGATAGGTTGATAGGTTGGTAGTTTACTGAAAATAGATTGCAAATGCTTAGCGAGAAGATGCGGCGTGTTGGAATCGGTATGTTGAATTTTCAAAGGTTCTTGTACTGGGGTTTTATCGCCGTCGAATCCAAAGTTGAATTTCATGATATCCCTCCAAAGTAGTCCATCTTTTTTTACTAGTATATGGAGAGAGAGGCACATTTATACGTAGAGAGGAGAGGTTTCTCTGGAATTTTCTATTATGTTGCTAGCTTTCGATTCTACCCAACAAGCACTACGAGCTGAGATGTTGCTAGAATATGCAGATATTGAGATCGATATCAGGCCTACACCGAAAGAAATTACAGCAGGGTGCGCGCTTTCTATTGAATTCCCAGGAGCAGATCTTATGCGAGTTCAAGAGATTATAGAGAGCGAGAACGTCGAGATCAGAGGCATTTATTTTAAAAAAGAAGATGGATATGGTACCATAGTAGAAAAGTAAGGAGGCTTACTAGTGGCTTTTGAAACACATTATTTTGAAGATTTGATGCATTGGATTCGGGAGCATGTTAGTAAACCTGAAATTGTTGCCTCGATATTTTGGATCGCTATTAAAATTATACTTATCTATGTCATTGCTAGAATTGTCATCAAGGTTGCTGACAAAACAATAGATCATATGGTCATTGCGAGAGAGAAGTCACCGCTCAAGATTGATAGACGAAGATCGAATACGATTTCTATCCTAATACATAATCTTATCGCTTATACAGTAAATCTAGTTGCTATTATGTTGATTTTGGGCCAAGTCGGATTGAATTTAGGCCCCTTACTCGCGGGAGCAGGTGTTCTTGGGCTAGCAATAGGGTTTGGAGCACAGAGTTTGGTGAAGGATGTTATTACAGGGTTCTTTATTATCTTCGAAGATCAATTCGGTGTTGGCGATGTGATTCAAATCGATCAATTCAAAGGAACTGTTGAGGAAATAGGCATTCGTGTGACTCGGATCAAGAGCTGGACCGGTGAGGTTCACATCATCCCTAACGGAAACATTAAACAAGTGACCAACTTTTCCACTTATAATTCGATTGCGATCGTCGATGTATCACTCGCCTATGACGCTGATATTGATCGTGCGATAGTCTTATTAAATGAAGTTGTTGCTGAAGTGTATGAGCGCACAGAGAATATCGTTAAAGTCCCACAAGTACTTGGTGTGCAGATGGTTGGTACTACGGATTTGAAGATACGAGTGATTGCAGAATGTACGCCGAACAAACAAGGTGAAGTTGGGCGAATTCTAAATGCAGAAATTAAGAAGTATCTAGATACCCATGGCATCAAACAGGAAAAGGTGGAGGGGAACTAAGATGGATAAGAAGGAATACCAACTTGGCGATGTTGTACAAATGAAAAAGCCCCATCCATGCGGTACAAATGAAATGGAAATTATTCGAATGGGGATGGATATTCGGATTAAATGTGTAGGCTGTAAGCACAGTGTCTTAGTGCCGAGAACGAAGTTCGAAAGCAAGCTCAAAAAAATATTGCGCAGTAGTGCGGTGACAGAAGAAGAGTCGAGCTAACTTTTCATAAAATATAGGAAAGCACTTGCGAGAGACAGACTTTTTTGATACAATAAGTCCTGTTCTCATTTCTTGGAAAGGTACCCAAGTGGTCCAAGGGGGCTGACTCGAAATCAGTTAGGCGTCGCGAGGCGTGCGTGGGTTCGACTCCCACTCTTTCCGTACTAGAACACACCAGATGAAAGCCGTTTATATCCTTAGGGGGTATGGGCGGCTTTTTTAATTTATCTGTTTCGACATCGCATTAATGGTTTATATGAAAGGGAAGGGATAGAAAGTAAAGAATTGAAGCAACCTAACAGTTAGGTTATGGCTAATCGCTATGTAGGAGGACGAGATATATGAAGAAATGGATGCTAACTCTAGCAGTGATTGCTGTGATGGCCTCAGGCTGCTCTAAGAAGGACGATACGTCGACAAGTACCCCAACAGTTAGTCCAACAGTAAGTGCGACGGTACAGCCCTCAGCAGGGGCCTCAGCGACGCCTAGTGGGACGAATGGGGGAGGTGCTGTGACAACGGCACCTACAACTACACCAAAGGGAACTACAGGCGTTGGTGCGGCAGAGTCACCTTCCCCGATAACGAAGGAGCAAATTGAGAAGATCACTTTGACGGCGACTTACGATGAAGTGGTCAAACAGACAGGCACCAAAGGTGTGTTAGTTAAGGATGAGAATGGGAAGAAGACGTACCAGTATGTCATTACGAATCAGCCAGGGTATTACGCGGAGATTGTATTCTTTAGCGATGGCAAAATCTCGGAGAAGCGTGTATTTCAGAAGTAGCGTCTGGTCGATGGCCTTTGAATTGGAGTTGCTTTAACAGGAAATAGGAGAGAAGCAGTGGGCTATAAACTAGTCTGCTGCTTTTTTTATGGGAATCTGTCTATAAGAGGTTAATGTTACGAATAGGCGGTTTTGGAACGAAAAATATGTAAAAGTAGTTCGAAAGAAACGTCAACTATACCTTGTAAGAAATTGCTATAATTGTGGCAATTACAGGTGGTGGAGCGTTTTGAGCGACGATAGTAGTGGACACTCTACCTGGCAACAGAACCGTATCCAGATGAATCGATTATCTCATACCAGCATGCTGGTTGAAGGAAGGGAGTCTAGCCAATGAAATTCGCAGCGTTCAGCGGTGTGTTGATGGACCACAGTATACAAGAGGCAATGAAGATTACGAAGGAATTGGGCTTAGACGGAATTGAGATTGCAGCCCGCGATCATCATCTGTCGCCGACGACGAGCAGAAGCCGACTGAAGGAACTGCGCACATTATCCGAAGAATTGCAGCTGGCTATTCCCGCTATAGCCAGCTATACAGGCAGATTCTCAACGATCAGCGATCAGGAAGCGTCCGCGACTTTCGATGACTTCCGGCGTTTGCTTGAGGCAGCAGACCAGTTAGGGGCTACCATGATTCGCGTATTGACGGGAGGGCCTAATGCTTTCCTGGCGCACGAGTACCATTACGCAAAGGCCGCCTATTGGCTGGAGCGTTGCGCCGAAGATGCGAAGGCATATAACATGGACGTGCTGGTGGAATTGCATAATGAATCTCTCGTCGAGACGGCGGACGATGCGCTGAAGCTTCTTCAGCTCGTAAAGATGGATCGAATCGGCTTTATCCATGATGCAGGCAACATGTACATTACAGATACCGATTATGGGTATGAATCGGTGAAGAAGCTGGGCAAGCATTTGAAGCATGTACATGTCAAAGACGAACGCAGGACTTCGGACGGCAGTGAGCCAGGCGCTTTCTCGAACAGGACTCACAGAGGCATAGAGAATTTCGTGCCTTGTCTGTTGGGTAAGGGCGAAGCGGATCATAGCGCATTGTTTGAATCGCTGCGGGAAATCGGTTATAAGGACTGGGTAACGTTGGAGTGCCATACGCAGGGATCCGGATTCGAACGTCTACAGCATGATTTTCAAATTGCTCAGAAGCTGGCTAGTGGCCAAATACCTATGTAAGAGGTAGACTCTATAAAATAGAGGCCGACCCTCAGTCAGTTACGACTGCAGGGGCGGCCTTTTCAAACTTTTTAATAGAAGAAGCTACATCCGCTTGCCGCCTTTTTTATGCCACTTGCGATTATGATTGCTCGTTGCCGGAAAAGTGTCACCTTTTCTCAATGTAACCGTCTTGGGATTGTTAATCCCCATATGGAAGGCATTCTCGCCAATTTCCATATATTCGCCGTCGTTCGGAACATGATCGCCTTCATTAAAATGTGTCCATTCACCCATGACTGAATCACCTCTTGATTAGAATAACAATCGTAGTTAGATTGCCCTTAATTAGCCCGAGCATGTAATTTATTTCTTACCAGCTTCCTCCTCCAAAAAACGTAATATCGAAACTTGTAATTTATCGCCCGATTTGCTATAGTATTCAGGTGCGAGTTTTGAATAAGAATCCTCGCTCCTTGCTCCTTCACTTGCCTAGCAAGTTTGAATAGGAGCCGCTTAGTCCAAAAGGAGGTGAAATACATGCGCAAATATGAATTGATGTACATCATTCGTACTGACGTTGAGCAAGAAGTTGTTCAATCTACGGTTGAAAAGTTTCAAGGCATCATCTCGAACGGTGGGGGAGAAATCTCCAAACATGACCTGATGGGTAAACGCCGTCTTGCGTATGAGATCAATAAGTTCCGTGACGGGCACTACGTGCTTGTACACTTCAACGCAGAACCTGCTGTTGTAACTGAACTTGATCGCGTACTTAAGATTTCGGACGAAGTTATTCGTCACTTAATCGTAAACGACGTAGCTTAATCAATGCCAGTATTTTCGTCAGGAGGGTTATTCCATGTTGAACCGTGTCATTCTTATCGGTCGATTGACCAGAGATCCAGAGCTTCGTTATACACCAGCTGGGGTAGCAGTTACCCAATTCACACTTGCTGTAGATCGTCCTTTCACGAGCGGTGGCTCGAAAGAACGTGAAGCGGACTTTATCAATATCGTCACGTGGAGGCAGCTTGCCGAAACATGCGCGAATTACTTGCGTAAAGGTCGTTTAACAGCAGTTGAAGGACGCATTCAAGTGCGTAACTACGACAACAATGAAGGAAAGCGTGTTTACGTGACCGAAATTATTGCCGACAATGTACGTTTCCTTGAATCAAGCGGCGGCGGGAATCGCGAAGAAGGCGGATCCTCTAATGCAAATGCAGGCGGCTATAGCGGCGGCGGAAGCAGCAATCGTGGCGGTGGATCGCGCGAGCAGCAGGATCCTTTCATAGATGACGGAAAACCGATCGATATTTCCGATGATGATTTGCCATTTTAAACGTAGAAAGGACTGAAGAGACACAATGGCTTTCCAAAAAAGAGACAACAATGGTGATGATCGTGCTGATCGCAAATTTGCTCCTCGTGGCAAAGGCGGTAAAGGCAAGCGCCGTAAAGTTTGTTACTTCACAGTAAACAAAATCAAGCACATTGACTATAAAGATATCGAGACTCTTAAAAAGTTCATCAGTGAGCGCGGGAAGATTCTTCCTAGACGTGTAACTGGAACTTCCGCTAAGTACCAACGTGCTTTGACGATCGCTATCAAGCGTTCCCGTACAATCGCGTTGCTTCCTTACACAACGGAATAGGTTTCGGAATAAAGAGCAATCGGGCAACCGGTTGCTCTTTTTATTATGAACGAGAAGCGAGCCCACAAGGGCTCGCTTCTTTGGCGTTGGCCTTCTTTTGCCACCACCAGACCCAAGACACCTAGATTAATAATAACTACAAATCAAGCTAATATTCTGCTTACATACAACCTGCATACTGAGGTTAAGAACAAGCTTTCACCAATCGAAGGGAGATAGGAACCATGCCAACTGTACAGCTCGATGAAAAGAAGAACGTAACCATCTTTGAGGATCAGCTTGTAGCCACAGAGAAACGCCCTTGGTTTGGGAGCATGCCTAGTCAACTGGCCGAAGACTTCTCGTTCGTTGTGATGGGGGACCGTTGCGGAATGGCGACGGAGGGAGTATTTGAGAAAGCGCTTGACATGGTGAAGGATTTGAAACCTGACTTTGTCTTGGCGGTGGGTGATTTGATCGAAGGTTATTGGAATAACGCCGCGGATACGCATCAAGAATGGGATGAAATAGACGGCAAAATAGCCGCGATGGGACTGCCGTTCTTCCCCGTCATCGGCAATCACGACTATAGCAATGCCACGATGGCAGAGGTATGGCGCGAGCGTAAGGGCTTGGACTACTACGCATTTCGTGTAGGGGATTCACTGTTCTTATCCTTAAATACAGAGAAAACGCCAGATGAGTTCTCGGACACCTTTATCGATATCATCAAGCGAGTAACTGCGGACGTAAAGCGCGTACCTGAACGGTCCAATGAATACATGAGTGCTTTTATCAATGAACTAAAGGAGGGACTTTCGCCTGAGGAGTTACAAGGTTTCGGCAAGATCAAGCTGAGTCTTGGTGAGGAGCAACTGGCTTACTTTAGACGCGTATTGGCAAACAATGCGGATGCCAAGTGGACGTTCGTCAACATGCATAAGCCAGGTTGGAAATCAGAAAGCAGTGAATACCAGGAGCTCATTCAGATGCTAGGGGATCGCCCTTACACCATTTTTGCCGGGCACCTGCATGCGATGGAGTATTCACGCGTAGGCCATGCCGAGTTCATACAGCTGGGTAGAACAGGTGGTCTTGCACATGGGGACGGGTCAAATCCGGGGGATGAGAATGTCGTACTATGGGTAACCATGCGCGGAGGTGTTCCTACTTATCGAGTTATTCATCTTGATGGTGTCAACGAACTAACATCTTATCAGCCACATCAACACGTTCACGGGGAGAGTATCTAACAATGACAACGATGACAACAATGACAACAATGGAACCGATTTTCTTCATTCATTTAACGGATATACATATTAGCGTACCTGGAAAGAAACCATTATTCGACCTCGAAATGTCACATAAACTGCGCGCTGCTTGTGCTGAAATTCGCACATTGGAGACGAAACCATCCTTCGTGGTAATTAGCGGCGATTTGACGCATGACGGAGATTTGGAAGACTATCGTTTTCTCAAAAAACTACTAGATGAAGAAGAGGCGCTTCTTGGTATTCCCATTCATGTCGCATTAGGCAACCATGATTTCCGCGAGCCTTTCCGTGAGGGTTACTTAGAGGAAGAGCCTTCGAACGAATCCTATTACTATAGCTTCATGGCCAATGGTCTCCGCATCGTAATGTTAAATACGCAAGTGCCAGGTACCCATGGGGGTAGGCTTGATGAAGTGCAACTTGCTTGGCTTAAGGGGTTGCTAGCTGAACCTGCACCATCGGGTACGATCATTGTCCACCATCATCCAGTTATGGGAACACCTACGGTCATCATGGATGATCACTTGTTGGAAAATCCGCAGGATTTGGAAAACGTCATTGAAGGCAGTGATGTCATTGGTTTATTGTCCGGACACATTCATTATCATAATGTCGGGACATTGCGTGGTATTTTGTGTGCGGCTGCAGATGGTCTGGCTTTCGGTCTAGATCCGTCAGCTTCGAGCAACATGCGCTTCATCGATAGATCGGGCTACAACTTGATTACCGTGAAGAATGGGCAAATGAGCGTACAACCCATGACCCTTCCTGGAGAGCAGCGCTTGCTCTATGAACTGAATGTAACCAAGATTCATGCTGAGGCCTAATCCAACCTATAGAACGATAATAAGAAGGAGCTGTGACATGTCACGAGCCAAAACAAAGATCATGATGTTACTTTCATTAACTGTACTGGTAACTGCAGCATGTGGAAATGGCAAGGAGAGTGCCTCAACCGGTCCGGTTACGATTTCTTTCTATAGCTACAACTTAGCGATTGCTAGCCAAAAGGAAGGCACGCAGCAACTGATTACGGAATTCGAAGCGGCCCATCCGAACATTAAGATTGATGCGATTCCGGTATCTTCTACGGAAATTAATACGAAGGTACAGGCGGATATCGCGGCTGGTTCGCGACCTGACGTGGCACAGCTCGTATTCGATGGTTTGGATTATGCAGTTCAGAACTACAATGCGAAGGCATTGGAGGATATCGTACCTGCTGATGAGCTGAAGAAGAACTTCGAAGGCTTCTCGCCAAACGGGCTGAAATTAGGCCAATTGAAGGGCAAAACCTACGGACTTCCTTTTACATTCAGTACACCGGTCTTATTCTATAACGCGAAGCTATTCAAGGATGCGGGTCTTGACCCCGAAAATCCTCCCAAAACATGGGAGGAAGTGAAGACTTATGCGCTGCAGATTGCAGCCAAAACGAAAGCGTCAGGTGTGCATGTTGGCGGCGCTGCCGGAGCGGACTGGATTGTCCAAGCATTGATCGGCAGCAACGGCGGCAAGGTCCTATCGGATGATCGCAAGACGATCCAGTTCGGTGAACCCGCAGCGATCGGTGCGATCAAGATGTGGCAGGATCTCGTTCAAAGCGGCGCAAGCGACAAGATGAACGACACCGAAGTGATTCAAGCGTTCAGCGAATCGAAAGTGGGGATGTTGCTGTATACGAGCGCTTTACAGAGCGCATTGCTCAGCGCTTCCAAAGCGGGAGGCTGGGACCTGAAAGCTATCCAGATGCCCTCTTTCGGAAGTAAACCTACAACACCTGTAAACTCAGGAAGTGCTCTGTTCGTGTTATCGGATGATAAAGTGAAACAGCAAGCAGCATGGGAGTTCCTTAAGTTTGTTACGAGTGAGCGAGGGTATACGATCATTACGTCCAAAATCGGTTACCTGCCACTTCGTCCAGCGATTGTTGAAGATCCGAAGTACTTGAAAGACTGGGTCGCAGCCAATCCGCTGGTGAAACCAAATCTAGACCAACTTACTCGCTTACAGCCGTGGGTATCCTATCCAGGTTCGAAATGGAGTCAGATTGAGACAATCTTGCTTGAAGGCGTGCAGAAATCGATTCAAGGTTCGGGAGATGCCACGTCCATTATGCAGGATGCTCAGAAACGTGCACAATCTCTAATGCCATAATTGGTGTGAAGACAGGAGGCAGGAGGCAGCCGTATCCTTCTGTCTTCTGCCACATTCAGGAGGGATACCATGAATAGCAATGCAATCACGAGGACGGTTTCCAAGGCACGTCCGAAGTCGGTGCAGCGGGTAAAAAGACCGTTTCCTTATAAAAAGTTGATTCCCTATTTATATTTGTTGCCAGTTATGATTTCGATTGGTTTCTGGATCTATCGTCCCTTAATCGAGACCTTCCAGCTCAGCTTCTACGAATGGAACATGCTGCCCACATCACCGAAGGAATTCATGGGATTGGATAACTTCGAGAAGCTAGTTACGCTGCCCGAGATGAGTAGAGCTTTATTGAACACGTTATTTTACACGGTGGGTGTTATGCCATTTTCGCTCATTTTACCGCTGCTGATTGCAATCTCTACAGATAACATTGGGCAGCGTACTCGCAATGCGTACCGTGCATTAATTTTCGTGCCGATGATCATGGCACCTGTTGCGGTATCGGCTGTGTGGAACTGGATTATGAACCCGATGGGCGGCATTCTTAATAAAACGTTGCAGGCTGTCCTGCACATTCAGGAACCGATACGATTCTTCACCGATGAGCGATGGGCAATCTGGTCAATCACGTTCATCACGGGTTGGAAGTTACTCAGCTTCAGTACGTTGATCTTCTCAGCGGCGATGACGGGGATTAATAAGGATTACATAGAAGCCGCTAGAATCGATCGAGCGAATCGTTGGCAAATCATTTGGCATGTGCTGTTACCGCTATTGTCACCTACGATTATGTTTATGGCGATGCTCAGTACGTTGTTTGCTGCAGAATGGAGTTTCTCTTATGTCAATGTCTTGACGCAGGGAGGACCTTTAAATTCAACAACAAACATTTATTACTTGCTATGGACGTACGGGTTCAAAACGTTCTCCGTAGGTTGGAGTTCGGCAGCTGCTGTGTGCGTGTTTATTGGTTCGGGGCTTATTTCATTAGGTTTCATGAAACTATCCAAAAAGCTCTCGTTTTACGACAATTAAAGGAGGAGCTCCATGAAGAATCCGCGATTGAATGGATCCCGCAGCGCAACTGTTGGCAAACATACCGTTCTGATATTGCTTAGCTTTCTTGCCATTTTCCCATTCTATTGGATGTTGAATACATCCTTTAAACCAGCGGGTGAAGTGTACTCCACGTCACTGCTTCCTACACACTGGACGTTCGATAACTACGTGCAGGCATGGCACGCTATTCCGATGGCTCATATGATGACGAATTCCATTATCGTAGCTATTAGTCAAACAGCAGCCCAATTACTAACGAGTATATTGGCAGCTTATGCGTTCACACGCTGGGATTTCCGTGGCAAAGGCTTTTTCTACGGCTTAATTTCATTAACCTGGCTGGTTCCGTTTCAAGTCATCATGATTCCTAATTATGTAGTCATTAGCGGCTGGGGGCTGCGTAACTCCTTGATGGGGTTAATCATCCCTAACGTCGTGTCCGCATTCGCGGTACTCCAGCTGTACAACACGTTCAAATCGTTTCCGCGAACATTAATTGAAGCCGCTCATCTGGACGGGGCATCCGACTGGAGCGTGCTGTGGCGCACGATCTTCCCGAATCTGCGTGCATCGATTGCTTCTATAGGTGTGTTATTATTCATTTCCTCATGGAATGACTACTTCTGGCCGCTACTGGTTACGAACAAACCGGAGCATGCTACGCTCCAAATCGGATTACAGTCGTTCATGTCCACAGATGCTAATCTGTGGGGACCGATGATGGCGGCGACAACCATGGCGAGCTTACCCATTCTTCTGCTTTATTTTATTCTACAGCGTCAAATTATTGATTCGTTCGTCAAAGGCGGTTTGCGTTAATGAGTTCATTATTTGCACCACCAGGGTATCTTCTTCCTTCGAAAAGCGTGGCAAAACCATCGCTAGAAAAAAAAGCTTACCAAGAAATTCGGAATCAGATTATCCATGCGAATTATTTGCCTGGTACCCTTTTGTCAGAGAATGAATTGGCAGAACAGTTGAATATGAGTCGGACACCGATTCGGGCAGCTATTTCCTTATTGGAGCAAGAAGGATTCGTGGAGTCGGTTCGAGGCCGGGGCGTTTTTGTTAAAAATATTTCGTTCAAAGAGTTTTGTGACATGTTTGAAGTATTGGTTTCGATGCAGATTTATGTATGTGATGTTGCTGAAAAGCGCGGGCTTACCTTTGACTTGCCGTCATTACGAGGCCATTTGGATAGTCAAATTCAAGCAGCAGACAACGGTGACCATTGGCTCTATTACGAAAGTTCATTGTTATTTATAGAGACGATTCTAACTACCGTCAACAACCACAACATGATGCAGATCCTAGAGCAGATTAAAGGCAAATACATGTGCAAAGTCGTTTCTTATCGCACGATGAATCCGCAGTCACTATCTAACCCAAGACAGGGGAGAAGGATTAACACCCGCATTTATGAAGCGCTGCTGCAAGGGAACATTCTAGATGCAAGAGAAGCGATCTATGAAGTGAATGAGATTTTGTATGAGCAATTGAAACAATTCGATATTTGATGTACATAAAATATGCATTGAAGGCGGAGGAATTAGGATGACGACACATATGGCTAATGAGCAACGCGTTCTACAGGTTGAAGGCGCGTATAACTTGCGCGATCTAGGCGGATACAAGACCAAGGACGGGCGAATGACGCGTTGGGGAATATTCTTTCGAGCGGATGGGTTGCACAAACTGAGTACACTTAGCCAACAGGAACTGGTGGACAGGGGGGTACGGACGATTATTGATTTGCGAAATGCGCACGAGCTTGAGGAAAAGAAGAACGTATTCGCTGATTCCCAGCAAGTGAGCTATCATAATGTAAGCTTGATCAACCCCGCCACATCGAGTCTTACGCAAATTCGCAATCTAGGTGATTTATATATTAACTTGCTTCAAACTTCACAAGCCCAGTTGTTACGTGTTTTCACTTTGCTTGCAGAGGGGGGTATATACGGAAGTCTCTTTCATTGCGCAGCAGGTAAAGATCGGACGGGTGTTGTTTCAGCCCTATTATTGGACCTCGGAAATGTTCCACATGAAACAATTTTAGAAGATTATGTGCTTACGAATGCTTGTATATCGCCGATTTTGGAGGAATTGCGTAAGGGGAAACCAGCAAATGTACCTGATGATATGTACGAGAGCTTCTTAGGTTGTGACCCTGCTTATATGGTGAGCTTGTTGTCCCATTTGGAGCTTCGGTACGGCAATGCGGAGCATTATTTACGAACAATTGGGTTATCCGAAGGGCAAATCCTGACGTTGAAAGAGCAATTACTTACTAATTGAGGGAGGGAGTAATTCCGATCCCTAACCTCTAATTTCGTTCCATTTCTTCTAAAAGCATACAATTCCCTAACAAGGCAGCTGTTAAGATCAGCTGTCTTGTTCTATGGCTACAGAGAGCTGGATTAGAGGCTTTCTTTTCTAGTACCTTTTTGTGGTATAATTGATCAATATCGTTTCTGCTGAGATGAGGAGTGATGACGGTTGCTGAATAGGGATAAAGAAGTTGACCTAGCCAGACGGGCCAAAGTCATTGAGTGGCTCAAAACAGAAGTCGTAGATCATGTTGCTCACCTGCTCAAAGGCATGTGGGAAGGCAGTCATGTTAAGATGGTCGATGGATTAGCCAGTTTGATTTCGAGCGGTTACATTTTAGGCCGCAGACTGGGGATTTCTTATCGCAGTTTGGACGAAGCTATTGTTGAGAAAATGAAGAAGCACCGCCAAGAGGGCCATCAACTTGAGGACTGGTACGGCGACATTTCATCGCTCGAAGAACATTTACGTAAGAGGTGAGCCCGGTTGGGGAATCGAAGTTGGCAGAGTGTCATTTGGAGCGTTGTTATGATTATTTCATTGCTATCGCTGATGACACCATTTATTATTTTCACATGTAGTTTTCTGTTGGTACCCGTTCTTATGTTATATGTCAAAACAAGTACGAAGCGTTTCGTCCTAAGTTATGTACTCAGTCTGCTCGTTGTCTACATACTTACCCAGTGGATAGGTCTCTATTTAATAACGATTGCGTTATTCATACTACCTCCTGTGTTAGTGATGGGGAACCTATACAAACGTAAAGCACCAGCAAGATCCGTATTAACTGCGGGTATCGTTACCGTCTTGGCGGAGTCGTTATTAAGCTTGCTGCTAGGATTTGCTTTAGGTCTTGATCCGGTTACGAAGTTTAAGCAATTCATGATAGATAGTATTGCAACGATGCCGAGTAGCATTCAGGATATTCTACCTAAGGATCAAGACTGGTATGTTGGATTTATCGTGCAGGTTATCCCGTTGTATTTGATTTTTGTAGCGCTGTTCATTACGTTTGTGACGCATGGCGTAACGCGGTGGTTCTTGAACAAAACGGGAGAAGGTATCCCTGGTTTGCGCCCAATAAGAGAATGGAAGCTGCAAAGATCACTTGTCTGGATTTATTTAGTGGCTTTTGTCCTAGATTTATTCTCAAAGCCCGATGCAAGCTCGCTCATTTCAACACTGCTGATGAATGCGATGCCGCTGTTGATGCTCGTGTTCGCGGTTCAAGCGATAGGCTTTTTGTTCTTTGTGGCTCATGCGAATAAATGGAAACCGATCTTGCCTATTGTGGCTATTATCATTCTAATCTTTATGCCTCCACTATTTATCGTTTACAGCTTATTAGGGGTATTTGATGTTGCGTTTCCAATCCGTGAACGGTTTAAGAAAAATTTATAGGATTAGGGGCTAGTTCGAATGCCGAAGTTCCTTTTGAAGCGGTGGCACGGTCAGCATATTGTGTGGATGTTTGTTCTGCTCATTGTCTTGACAGCCATTATCTATATGTTCAAATGGTGGTTGGGCCTAACGGCTTTCTTACTCTGTGGAGCAATGGCGTATTTTACGCTGCAAGCGGAGACCGCTTTCCGCAAAGAATTGAATACGTACGTCGGGACGATAACCCATCGGGTGAAAAAAGCTGGCAATGAAGTCATGAGCGGGCTGCCGATCGGTATTATTCTTTACAATGAAGAGAAACGCATAGAGTGGCACAACCCTTTTATAGCGAAAATGCTAGGGCAAGACTCGGTGATTGGTGAGTCGCTCTTCGATTACTTTCCCGATCTCAAGAATAAGAAAGACAAAGCCGAAACACTAGAGCTTAAAGTTGGCCAATTTATTTATCAAGTGTTATCCAAACCCGAAGAAAGACTCCTCTATCTGCGTGAAATTACAGAGCAAGCTCTGCTGGCGAAGAAATACGAAGATAGCAAAACGGCGATTGGTATCGTGATGATGGATAACTTGGAGGAAGCAACACAAGGTCTGGATGATCAGACACGCAGCCTTCTGTTGGCCAAGGTTACTGGTGAAATTACCGAGTGGGCTCAGAAGAATCAGCTGTATTTACGCCGGACTTCATCGGATCGATTCCTTATCTTGATGGATCAGAAGGCGTTGCGACAGTTAGAACAAACGCGTTTTGAACTACTCGACGATGTCCGCGATCTTACGATTGAGAATAAGCTGCCGCTCACGCTCAGTATCGGGATTGCATCAGGGGCTGAACAGCTTACAGAACTTGGTCAGATGGCGCAAATGGGTCTAGACATGTCGCTCGGCCGCGGTGGCGATCAGGTTACGGTGAAGGTCGGACAGCGATTGTCTTTCTATGGTGGGAGAACGAACGCGGTCGAGAAACGTACGCGAGTTAGAGCAAGGGTGATCTCACATGCTCTGCGCGACCTGATGAAAGATAGTGACAAAGTCATCATCATGGGTCATCGATTCGCAGATATGGATTCCATCGGCGCGGCGATTGGTGTGCTCAAGGCGGTCCAAGTCGTCGGCAAAGAAGGCTATATCGTGCTAGAAGGCGTGAATCCAGCCATTCAGAAGGTGATGGAGACGATATCGGCCGATGAACGGCTGCATCGTTGGTTTATTACACCGGAACAGGGCATGGCGATTACGACACAGCGCTCTCTTGCGGTTGTGGTGGATACACACAAGGCTTCCATGGTTGCCGAGCCTAAGCTGCTACAGCTGACACACAGGGTCGTGGTGGTCGATCATCACCGTAGGAGTGAGGAGTTCATCCATGATGCTACACTCGTCTATATGGAGCCCTACGCGTCCTCTACGTGCGAACTAGTGACCGAACTGCTGCAGTATATTAACGAGAAGCTATCGATGGAGGTTCTAGAGGCCACGATGCTGCTCGCGGGTATTGTTGTAGATACGAAGAGTTTCAGTCTTCGGACAGGTGCTCGAACTTTCGAAGCGGCGTCGTATCTGCGACGCAATGGGGCAGATTCCGCTCTCATTCAGAAGCTGTTGAAGGAAGATTTGGATTCTTATATCGAGCGTTCCGAGATTATTAAGCATACAGAAACCATCTATGAACACGTAGCTTTGGCAGTTGCTGAGCCATCACGTAAATATTCTCAGTTGATGATCGCGCAAGTTGCTGATACATTGTTAAATATGACGAATATTATGGCTTCCTTCGTAATTGCCGAACGGCCGGATGGTTTAATTGGAATCAGTGCAAGATCGCTAGGCCAAATGAACGTTCAAGTTGTGATGGAGCGACTAGGTGGCGGCGGGCATTTAACCAATGCAGCGACGCAAACAGATTGCTCATTAGAAGAAGCAACGAAACGATTAAAACAAGTACTAGCCGATATACAGGAAGAGGAGGGACTTTTCGAATGAAAGTAATTTTACTCAAAGACGTTAAAGGCCAAGGTAAGAAGGGCGAAGTGAAGGAAGTATCCGAAGGGTACGCACAGAATTTCCTAATCGCACAAGGACTTGCAGCTCCAGCAACTCAGGGTACAGTCAAAGTGTTAGATAATCAGAAGAAAGCCGAGCAACGCCGCAAGGATCAAGAGAAGGCAGATGCACAGGCGTTAGGCGAGAAACTTAGTGAGATGACTGTTCAAATTAAAGCGAAGTCTGGCGAAGGTGGACGTTTGTTCGGAGCCATTCCTAGTAAACAGATTGCAGAAGTACTTGAGAAACAGTATAAAATCGTGATCGATAAGCGTAAAATTGTGCTGGAAGAACCGATTCGTACGCTAGGCGTAACGAAAGTTCCAATTAAGCTGCATGCGGAAGTAACATCTAGTGTGAACGTTCAAGTAACGGAAGAGAAGTAAGCTGATCTAGGGCAGGGTATATAGCTTTATGAATCGTATAACGTGTAATGAACAAGAGTCCCAGTCTGGGGCTCTTCTCTCTTGTAGACATAAACTAGTTCCACTATGAAATATGACAATGAAAGGCGGGCACAGTAGCATGAGCAACGGAGATAATATGTTTATGGATCGTGTTCCGCCTCAAAATATAGAAGCTGAGCAAGCCGTCTTAGGTGCGATCTTAATTAACGCAGATGCATTGATTACCGCGATGGAGCGGATATCTAGCGATGATTTCTATCGCGGCGCTCATCAGCGTATATTCGAGGCGATAGTTGAGCTCGCGGAAGATCAAGAACCCGTCGATCTCATTACGCTTACAGCGCTTCTTCAAAACAAGCAGCAGCTTGAGGAGATCGGCGGCGTAACGTACTTGTCCGAGTTGGCGAACGCGGTGCCAACCGCTGCCAATATCGACTATTACGCGGCAATCGTCGAGGAGAAGTCGATGCTTCGCCGCTTGATTCGGACAGCGACGCAGATCGTCACCAATGGCTATGCCAATGAGGACGATGTCGGGGCGATGCTCAGTGAGGCGGAATCTAAGATCCTGGAGATTTCGCAGCGGCGCAGTTCCAGTGGGTTCGTCGTCATTCGCGACGTACTCATGGAAGTATTCGAGAAGGTCGAGCAGCTCTACTCGAACAAGGGTGGGTCGACGGGAATCCCGTCAGGATTCATTGACCTCGACAAGATGACGTCTGGCTTCCAGCGCTCAGACTTGATTATTCTGGCGGCGCGTCCTTCCGTAGGGAAGACCGCGTTCGCACTGAACGTGGCGCAGAATGTCGGCGTCCGGGCCAAAGAGACCGTCGCCATCTTCTCGCTCGAGATGGGCGCCGCGCAGCTCGTACAACGTATGGTGTGCGCCGAAGCGAACGTCGATGCGAACCGGATGCGTACGGGGAACCTGGAAGGAGACGACTGGGAGAAGCTGACGATGGCGATCGGCGCTTTGTCCGAGGCGAATGTTTACATTGACGATACGCCGACGATTACGGTTGCGGACATCCGGGCGAAGTGCCGCCGACTGCAGCAGGAGAAGGGTCTCGGTATGATCCTCATCGACTACTTGCAGCTGATTGCCGGCCGTGGCGGTAAAGGCGGAGACAACCGTCAGCAGGAGGTCTCTGAGATCTCGCGTACACTGAAACAAATTGCCCGTGAGCTGAATGTTCCGGTCATCGCGCTCTCGCAGCTGAGCCGTGGCGTTGAGCAGCGGCAGGACAAGCGTCCGATGATGTCTGACCTTCGGGAATCCGGTTCCATTGAGCAAGATGCCGACATCGTAGCGTTCCTCTACCGGGACGATTACTACGATAAGGAATCCGAGAAGAAGAACATTATCGAGATTATTATTGCCAAACAGCGGAATGGTCCCGTAGGTACCGTCGAGCTGGCTTTCCTGAAACAATTCAATAAATTCGTGAATATGGATCGCACGCATCAAGAAGCAGCAGCCGCGCAGTATTGACGGCTGTTTTTTTGTTGCCTCGAGGGGTAGTCCATGGCAAGGTTGTCAGGTTGAGGAATCAGGGCATCCGGTGGGATGAGCTAGTGAGGATGGGGAAATGGGTAATTAGATGATGTGGATATATGGCGAGCGGAGTATTGTAGGCGTAGAGATAGCATGGCAACGGTGCAGAAAAGTAGTAGCTAGTTGTGTGTTGGATGGTGAGTATGTTGCATCAATCATAATCACACGTAATTCTCCCGTCTCTCAAAAATGCAAAAATACAACTTTTTTGGCCGATTTGTAGGTGGAATTGGGAAATCAGTGCAAATAGGCAATCTTTTTAACGTATATCTTGATAAATCCCTGAAATCAGTCCAAATTGATGCCTTTTTGCATCAATTTCTGATAATGGAGGGGGAAACTCATTTAGAAAGTGCTCTTTTGCACTTTTGAATGCGATAGGAGGACATAACAGGCGAGTTCACAGACATTTGTTGCCTATTAACCCTGCGTCTTTATTGCACATACTTCTCCAAAATCCCATGACCTCTAAATACGCCGCGACCTACCCTACACGAAATGACTACTGAACACGCCACATCTATTCCTACACCACATGCCTAAGTTTACTTAACATCTTGCTCCCTACATTACGCAACTTTCTTTATCCTCCTCACTACTTACTCATATGGGAAGATGGGGAGAAGTCCTGAACCGCACTATAAGTGCGTGTACACCGAAAGCATTTGCATATTTCGATCAAAAGACATAAAAATTCCCCGTAAGAGGAATCTTATGGGGAACAGAATCCATATGAAATGGGCAAAGCCAGAGGTTTTCCTGCTTCTAGTGGCAGCATCGAAATAGTTTGCCTAATATCCGAACAATTATACAGACACCCCTATAATCGTTCGTTTTTCATTGACTTTGACATGGGGGACTGCTACACTAGAGACGGTGAAAAAACCTTGATCGACGAGCCAGCCGTAGGCAGGTAACTCGAAATAAGGTCGTTTTTTCATGCCGAAGGGTGGGTTTCCTTCCTGCAGATCACTGCCGAAGAGACCAGATCTTCCTTTGCGGTGAGTAAGTGAGAGTTAGCTCTCTTGTCTGTTGCCGCGTGTAGCAGTGAATAGAGGTAGTTGTATCACCAGAATCGCCAGAGGGAAAGTGTAATGGACGCTGAACGCTTTAGCGCTTTAATGAAGTCCAACTTTCCACTGTGGTCTTACAGCCATAACGGCTCATTATGGGTGACTTGTCACCGTACGGAGGTAAGTGCATATGTCAACGGTTGTTGTTGTCGGTACGCAATGGGGAGATGAAGGTAAAGGTAAAATCACGGATTTCTTAGCGGAATCTGCTGAAGTTGTCGCTCGTTATCAAGGTGGTAACAATGCAGGCCACACGATCATTATTAGCGGGAAAAAGTACAAGCTGACGATGATTCCTTCCGGTATTTTTTACAAAGATAAAGCTTGTGTAATCGGGAATGGGATGGTTATTAATCCGGCTGCACTCATTGAAGAAATTAATTACATTCATGATAATGGTTTTACAACAACGAACTTGAACATCAGTGACCGCGCGCATGTTATTATGCCGTATCACTTAGTGCTTGACGGTCTGGAAGAGGATCGTAAAGGCGATAGCAAAATTGGTACGACGCGTAAAGGAATCGGCCCTGCTTACATGGATAAAGCTGCTCGTAACGGTATTCGTATCGCAGATTTGATGGATGCGGAAGAGTTCGAATTGAAGCTTCGTCGTATCGTTGCTGAGAAGAACGTATTGATCGAGCAAGTCTACGGTTCAACAGGTCTTGATGTGGAGCCAATCCTTAGAGAATACCTCGAGTACGCAGAAGTGATTCGTCCATATGTAAAAGATACGTCTGTGATCCTGAACGAATATATCGACCAAGGTCGTCGCGTGTTGTTCGAAGGCGCGCAAGGCGTAATGTTGGATATCGACCAAGGAACATACCCGTATGTAACTTCCTCCAACCCAACAGCTGGCGGCGTATGTATCGGATCCGGCGTAGGCCCAACGAAGATTCACAATATTATCGGTGTGGCTAAAGCTTATACGACACGTGTCGGCGACGGTCCTTTCCCAACGGAATTGGACAATGAAATTGGCGCTTGGATTCGTGAAAAAGGTTTCGAGTACGGTACGGTAACGGGTCGTCCTCGTCGTGTTGGCTGGTTCGACAGTGTTGTCGTGCGTCACGCAAGACGCGTGAGCGGTATCACGGGCTTGTCCTTGAACTCCATCGACGTTCTAACAGGTCTTGAAACGGTCAAAATCTGCACAGGCTACATGTACCGCGGTGAGTTGATTGAGCACTACCCAGCGAGCTTGAAAGCTATCTCAGAGTGCGAAGCGGTGTATGAAGAGCTTCCAGGTTGGACAGAAGACGTCTCTGAAGCGCGTACGCTTAGCGACCTTCCTGAGAATGCAAGACACTATGTAGAGCGTGTTTCTCAGCTAACAGGTATCCCAATCGCAATCTTCTCCGTAGGTCGTAACCGTGAGCAAACGAATCTGGTTCGTCCTATCTACGCTTAATTCATAGATAAAGTAAATAATCCTCTAGGCTGCTTATGCAGCTTAGGGGATTTTTCTTTTTCCAATAGGGATATAATGGCAGGGTTTTCGTCCATACTGGGAAGAGAAGCTTATCTTTCGTGTGAGCAATGTTAGGAGTGATACAACGACTATGAAACTATTAACTTGGTTAAGTAAAATCGTCATAAGCACCGTCCTTATTACATCAATTACGATGTTTACAACATGGTATGTCGTAAACATGTACGTGGAGGATATATTTCGACAGTATCAGCTACCCACGATGGGTAAAAAGATTCAATTTGGTGAATTTACGTCAAGATTGGCGGAAGAGCTGAATATAGTTAAGGGGAAAGACGGGGGGAAGAAGGCTGCGTTAGGGGAGACACCTACAACGAAGCCAACGCCTTCTCCTAGTCCCAACCCGTCAGGGGCGTTTCCAAGCCCGAGTTCAAGTCCAAATCCGAATGATCAACAACCTGTAGATGGTATTAGTTCGTCAAGCGGTGTAGGTGCATCTACAACGAATCAGGACGAGGCGATAGCCGTGATGGGAAGCGCTCGAACGGAGGAGAGCGAGAAGAGGGAGCTTGTTATGTCCACAGAGGATTTTGCGAAGAAGAAAGAAGCCCTCTCCAGCGATGATAAAATGAAAATATTTTCACTTGTAGTTGCTAAGCTGCCACAGACAGAGGTGCAGACACTCTCCGGAATTCTGGAAAATGGGATTACGACGGAAGAGCTTGATGAAGTAAATGCGACACTTAAGAAGTATTTGAACGACAAAGAGCTAGCCCAGTTAACAGACATTTTAAACAAGTATTAGGTTAAAGGGGAGTTGCTGACCCATGGATCGATTCCGTAGCTTCCCTACTAAGTTTCATGCCTTTTCGTCATTTCTCATAACTAGCAGGTAAATTAGTTGGGATTTCGAACAAAAATATAGACTTTTAGCGACTTCTTTTGGTGGTGGACACGAATCTATCACATGGTGATCGAGTATTTTGTTGAAATAGGCACGGAAAGTGTGTTAAATTTAACAAAAGAAAGACAACATAATGGATATTATGTCTAATCAAGGTTTATTTATGTATCTACGAGTATGTACTCTAGGGATGCAGGACCGTTCAAAGGGAGAAGATCATGACAGGTTTCAGGGGAATGCGTTTTGTCATGGATCTCGTTAAGAGATTCACGCCTAAGCGAGAAAGCTTGACCGGAAATGAATCATTATCAGACAAGCAGCTAGAGGAAGTTCAGCCAGTCGATGCAACGACATCCACGACACTATCGGTAATCAAGCGACATAAATGGTCTCTCGGACTTGGCGTAGGAGTTATTGCACTTACAGGTGCGATTACGTTCACCGGACATCAGTATGTAGAAGCGGGCATGGATGAAGTGTATCATGTGATGCTAAACAATCAAGAAGTCGGTATCGTTAGCGATATTAAGATAATTGATGAATATAAGAAGAACAAACCGTTAGATATTCAGAAGGATTTTCCAGATGTTCATGTCGTGCTCAAAACAGATGGTATCACCTACACGTCTGAAAGGGCTTACAATATGAAAACGGACGATTCTGCTGTTATTTCCTCCTTGAATCAATTGCTCATACCGCAACCTATGGGTGTGGCACTGAAAGTGGATGGTAAGACAGTAGCAATTGTGAAGGATCAGGCGACAGCCGATCAGATTCTGAATCAAGTTAGCGAGCCATTTACACCCAAAGGGAAAAATAGTGAAAAAGTAGCCGCCTTATCTACCGGTCTAGGTGAGGATATCTCAACAGCACCATCGGAGCTCGAAAAGGTGGAATTCGTTCAAAAGATTGATAAAGAGGAAGTTCCTATCGATCCGACGGAGTTAGCGAAGCCAGAAGATGTCGTGAAAACTCTGCAAACTGGCAATGTTGCACCAGCGAAGTACACGGTTGTTGAAGGTGACTGTGTTTCTTGTATTGCGAAGAAGTTAGGTATCACCAAGCAATTTATTTATGATAATAACCCGGGCATTCAAGATGATAAGCTCAAGATTGGGAATCAATTAGACGTTACAGTACTGAAACCAACACTCTCTGTGAAAACGACGGAGAAAATCGTTAAGAATCAAGAGATTCAGTACGATACCGAGTATGTGAAAGACGATTCGATGCGCTTAGGCGTTGTCCAACCGATTTCGCCAGGGAAGAATGGGCTTAAGAAAGTAACGATTCAAGTGACGAAAGTCGATGGTCTTATGACCGAAGAGCAAGTCGTGAATGAGGAAATTATTGATCAACCGGTCACCGCTAAGGTGAAAAAAGGGACGAAAGTCATCAAAGGTGAAGGTACAGGGAAGTTCGCATGGCCTGTCATTTCGCCTAGTATCTCCAGTACATTCGGTTATCGTTGGGGCAAGTTACATAAGGGCATCGACATCACAGGTAACAGAAATATTATGGCTGCCGATAATGGCAAAGTCATCGAAACAGGTTATAAGTCAGATTACGGCAATTATATTATTATTAACCATCTCAACGGATATGAAACACTTTATGGACATTTAAGCCAAATTACTACGAAATCAGGCACCATCGTCGAGAAGGGCGAGAAGATTGGCATTATGGGAAGCACAGGCGACTCGACTGGTGTGCATTTGCACTTTGAAGTTCACAGCAGCGGCAACCTGGAAAATCCTTTGAAATATTTGAATCGTTAGTTTGAAAAAATAGAGGCAAGGTCGAACCGGACAACTCGGGGGCCTTGTCTCTTTTTAGTTAAATGTATGTTAAAATGAGGGAGAGTATGTAGGAAATAACGGGTTGATCAATGGATCTAACTCTGGCAGTTGCACGTGAGTAGGCGTAGCAGTGTCAGTACCTTTATAGTAGGCGGTGGACGTATGTTTGGGAAAATTCTCGTGGTGGATGATGAACAACCAATTGCAGATATTTTGAAGTTCAACCTGGAGAAAGAGGGCTATCAAGTCATCTGTGCGTACGATGGTGGAAGCGCTGTAGAGCTTGCGTTCTCCGAACAGCCGGATCTGATTCTGCTTGACCTCATGCTGCCTGTCAAGGATGGCATGGATGTATGCCGTGAGGTGCGCTCTAAGCTCAATACGCCGATCATTATGCTGACAGCGAAGGATACGGAGCTGGACAAGGTTTTGGGCTTAGAGATGGGCGCAGACGACTATGTGACGAAGCCATTCGGCACCAGGGAGCTGCTGGCCCGTGTGAAGGCGCATCTGCGGAGACAGACGAAGGTGCAGACTGCACCGAATGAGCCGGAGGCGCAGCGCAATGGGATGCGCATTCATGCGCTTTTTATCGATAACGACATGTACATGGTGTATAAGGATGGAACCCCCCTTGATCTGACACATCGGGAGTTTGAGCTCATTCAATATTTGGCCAAGAATTCAGGCAAAGTGATGACCCGTGAGCATCTGCTGCAAGCGGTGTGGGGCTTTGAATATTTCGGCGACGTGCGAACCGTCGATGTGACGATTCGTCGCCTGCGCGAGAAGCTGGAGACAGATCCAAGTCGTCCAGAGTATATCATGACGCGCAGGGGCCTTGGCTACTTAATGCGCAGTCCTAAAGCCGGAGGCTTCTAAGCATGAAGGGCATCCGCTTCTTTCAATCGATTCAAGCGAAGCTAATTATTATTTATGTCCTGCTGATTCTGATTGCGATGCAGCTCATTGGGGTGTATTTCTATAAGACGGTAGAAACATATTTTAAGAATGATTTCTTAGCATCCCGCAATAGTCAGGTCACGCTGCTTGCTGGCTTCGTTGAATCGTATTTGACGGGGGATCAGGACAGCAAGAATGCGACGGAAGGTAAGAAAACCTACGCGGATTTAAATGAATTCGTAAGCAATCTTTTTTCTATTAATAATGCGGAAATTCAAATTATTGATGCGAATGGTAACGTAATCTCCACATCGGTTGCAAGCCATTTGAAGCAAAAAAATACACAGCCAGAAGTCATTCGGGCTTTGCAAGGGATTAAGGATAATCAGCGGATTTTCACGGACGAGGATGGGTATCGGAAGGTCATTATTGCGAAGCCAGTAGGCAGCGGGGCACGTGTCTTAGGGGCGGTGTATATCATCGCCTCCATGGAAGATGTGTACAAGACCATTCGCTCTATTAATCGGATTCTCATTTCGGCGACGTTGATTGCTCTAGGATTGACTGGCTTATTAGGCGTTCTCTTAACGAGCACGATTACGAACCCTATCAAAGAGATTACGAAACAAGCCACAGCTGTAGCTGAGGGTAATTTCGATCAACAAGTAGTGATTCAGGGGACGGATGAGATCGGTCAACTGGGACAAACCTTTAATTTTATGATGAACCGACTGAAAGAGGCACTCTCCCTCAATGAAGAAGAGAAGGAGAAACTGGCTTCTATTCTGACCAATATGAATGACGGCGTTATCGCTACGGATGATAGAGGGCAAGTGATTGTCTTGAATCGCCGGGCGAAGCAGATTCTCCAAGTGGAAGAGGAGACAACGCTGGGCTTGGATATCTCGGAAGTTATCGGGATTCCGATAGACACGATCCGCGGTTTGGTTACGGGGCAAGTGAATACGACGCTGCTTGATATTCAGCTCCCAGACGATGAGGATGAACAGCTGTCGGTTCGTATTACTTTTACGCCGATTCACCGCCGGGGAGAAGGTCAGCACGGGATTATTGCGGTGCTGCAGGACGTAACGGATCAGGAGAAGCTAGAGCAAGCGAGACGAGAGTTCGTAGCGAACGTCTCTCATGAGCTGCGCACGCCGCTGACGACGATCAAGAGCTACCTCGAGGCGCTCGATGACGGAGCGATCGAGGAGCCACAGCTTGCCTCACGCTTCATCAGCGTGACACGCAGCGAGACCGAGCGGATGATCCGCTTGGTAACGGATCTGTTGCATCTCTCGCGACTGGATTCGAAGCAGTCGATGATGAGCAAGTCCTCGACGCTCGTCAGCGAGATGCTGGAGGAGGTCGCGGACCGGTTCTCTTTTCAGCTGCAACAACGGAAAATTCAAATAATGTTACACGTGGAACATGGCGTAACAAGCCTATTGCTGGATCGCGACAAAATTGATCAAGTGCTCGATAATTTGGTATCCAATGCGATTAAATATACCGGTGACGAAGGTAAGATTCGCTTGGAGGCTCGCAAGATTGATAAAGATATACTGGAAATATCGGTGCAAGACAACGGGATGGGGATTCCGAAGAAGGACCTTTCCCGAATTTTCGACCGTTTCTATCGTGTGGATAAAGCGCGCTCTCGTAATATGGGAGGGACAGGCCTCGGTCTGTCCATTGCCCGGGAAATAGTGAAGGCGCATGGTGGAACGATTGCACTAGAGTCAGAGTTGGGCCAAGGAACGCGCGTCATATTTACGTTGCCGATCAGGCAGGAAGAGGAGGGGGAAGTATGATAGAGAGCCTGAAATCGGTCCTGCTCGTTCTATTGATTGGAACAAGCTTGTATCAGAGCTTTATCTTAGCTTCTTACAGCCCTCCGAAGATTGAGCCGATTAGGCAAAGCAACTACGTACAGACAGAGACTCTCGGCAAGCAAGCGGAGTTATCTGATATGTTATTTCCTGATCAGCTCATCATTCACTTAGGCAATCAGCAGCATTCTGTCTTGTATCCAAGTAATTACTACTACACCCGATTGCTCGATAATATTAAGCAGCGTAGTTTCAAAGGATTCCGCAAAACGTCAATGTACCTCGTCAACGTGAACTGGGAAGAAGTTCGGACGAAGCAGCTTGGTGTGGAGATTCGATTCAGAGAAGGCATTCCATTCTCCATTCTGCAACAGTTGTTCCGAATTGAAGGGGAAGTCCCCGTTGAAAATGATAAAATTACGAAGATTTGGATTTACTCCAAGGGGACGAATGATGAGGTTCGTGCGTTCTTTTTCACAGATTCGCCAGGTGTGGGATATGAAGTCATTGGCGCGGATTTCACGAGCAAAGACGTTGAGAATTTCGTCGCATATGGGGAGCCAACGAATTTATTCAAAGCAATGAATGGCGGCGATTATTATCTACCGTTAAAGGCGTTGCATGTACCCAGCTATACGTTCCCGTATACGCAGCTTACGGCAGATCAACTGAAGCAAAGCTTGTTCGTAGATCCAGGCATTACTCGCTATTTGAAAGAGCGGGATGGCTCCGAGATATACACGGATAGTAAGCGTGGTTTCCAATTGAATCGAGATCAGCGATGGGTGACCTATTTCGATCCCGTAGCACCAGCAGCTAGCAAAACCGAGGTGTTGGAAGATTTGATGGCTGGCATCAAATTTATTAATCAGCATATTGGTTGGGATGGCAAATACATGGTAGCTCGCACACCAGAGAAACTGTTGGACAACCAGACGTTCATATTCCGTCAATACTACGAATCCCTTCCGATTGTAACCCCGCAGCCAGAAGGATTTGGAACAATGAATATGCAAGTACAGAAAGGTGTTATCTCAGGATTTGAACGCTCGATGGTGATTCCTGATCTGAAATCGGGTCAGCGCAAAGAGAATGAATTGATGTCAGTCGAGGCAATAGAGCAACGCTTGCAGTACTATCAACGCCGATCTAGCATCATTTCGATATTCCCAGCGTATCGTCCGGCTGTTCTGGAGAAGACCTTAACCTTAACGAGCACGTGGGCAATCGAATTGCGCGATGGAACGTATGATTTTATTGAATAGACAAGATGACAGGGAATGGTTGGTGAGATTATGAATTGGAGTAGGGCTAAGACGATTTTGATCGCGTCATTTCTGCTGTTGAATATGATTCTTGGCTTCCAGCTGTGGTCCACCAATCGTTCCAACCAGACTGGCGTATCTTCGGATCCATCTAGTACTGTGGAGGATTTGAACCGTGCGCTCCGCAACAAAAATATTCGGCTTACGGACGAGCTTCCTTCAGATCCGCCTAAGTTGAAAGTCATCACGGTGAAGTATGACGACAGTATCAAGCCTGGCGAGGAGAAAACGCTCAAAACCCCTATTTACATGAGTGCGCTGCTAGGAAAAGGCGCTAGTAAGGAAGTTCAGTCACTTTCGGAGATTCCAAACTTCGCGATGTATCAGTTGGATTCAGCGATTAGCCGAGAAGGTATCTATGTATTCTCGCAACTGTATGCGAAGATTCCAATTTTTGACGTGATGGTTGAATTGAATGAGAAAAATGGAGAAATTACCAGTTACCGTCAAGCTTTCGTTGAAGTAGAATCAGAGGTAGAACAGACGGAGCAGAAGATGATTTCAGCTCAATTGGCGGTCCGCAGCTTGGTGGACAATTATTTAAGCGATGGTTCCATTATTACCGAGGTTCGATTAGGGTATCATGGACAACCATATAACTCGCAAACACAGCCCATGTATCCACATTGGCGGGTAACGATTGATAACGGAGATATTTATTATTTGCAAGCGTTCAATGGCGCGGTGGAAAAGGGAGCTGGACTTACCCCATTCGGCCTGAAAGGTGAGGGAGAGACATCCGCTGCTTCATCAGCCTCGGGTGCCAAGAACACGCCGAAGAAGTAACCATAGTACGGAATAAGAACTGGCACATGGATAGGTATAGTGGTATAGAGGAGTAGGGAAGATGGGAATTCGATTTACGGTGTTATCAAGTGGTTCAACGGGAAATGCAACAGTAGTCGATAACGGCGAGGTTAAGCTGTTAGTTGACGTAGGTTTCAGTGCGAAGAAGATGGAGCTGTTAATGAAGGAGCGGGAGCTCGCCGCGAGCAGTATTGACGGTATTCTCGTCACGCACGAGCATTCTGATCATATTAAGGGACTCGGTGCATTCGCTCGGAAATATGATGTGCCGATATACGCTAACGAGAAGACTTGGGTGGAGCTAGATCGTCAAATTGGCGTGATCGCTGAAGGCAATAAGCGTGTGATGGACACAGGCGGCCTAGAGGAGTTCGGCTCATTGAAGGTGGAATCCTTCGGGATTTCGCATGATGCCGCGGAGCCGGTGGGTTATGTTTTTTATGAAGGTGAGCAGAAGTTAAGTGTTGTGACTGATCTTGGGTATATGAGCGAAAAAGTGAAGGAAAAGATCTCGGATTCAGACGCCTTGGTTCTGGAAACCAATCATGATGTGGACATGCTGCGCGTGGGGCATTACCCATGGAGCATTAAGCGACGGATTCTCGGAGACAAGGGACATTTATCCAATGAAGCCGCAGGGGAAGCGCTCTGTGATATCATGACGAATAAGACGAAATCTGTCTATATGGCACACCTTAGCCGTGATCATAACTTAATGGATTTGGCCAGGCTAACCGTGAATAACATAGTACAAGAGCGAGCGCCAGAATCGAAGCAGCTGCGGCTGATGGATACGTATTATGACCGTTCTACGAAATGGGATGTATTGGATTCGGAGTAAGTGCAGCATCGAGTTCTTGAGACTTGAGCTGAATTTCTTGTGCGGTAATAAGCCCCTTATCAATTAAGACCTGAATGAGAGATGAGAGGACGAGCGACTGGTGATAATGGCTTTCCTTCAGGTCAGCAAGCTTACCGATCATATTAATTTCGTCAAAATGGGATGGAATCCGGTTCATGGCAGCATTCTCCTTTAAATAAGGTATAGTGGAAAAGTTTCATAACACTCTAGTAATTCGGTGAGAGATTTGGTTTACTATTATTGTAGGCAAGAAGTGAGTGAAACATTCCTATTTTTTGTAAAAAGGTAGCGCATGATGTTCTGTATGATGTGTTGTAACCCATCCATGGGTTGAAATAAAGCAAGGCAAGTGAGCTGCAAACCCCGTCAGCGAGGAGGGACCTGTTATGAGTTTGTTTGATGATGATTTTTATTCGACCAAAAGGTCCAGAAGGCGCGAACCGGTCTGGCGTCCCAAAGGGACAGGGAATTTCACGAGTTTCACAAGCTTCGCTGGTCGTAGACGGTATGTAGCCCTCATCGCAGGTGTCATTGGGGCAGTAGGCATGCTCATCGTGGTAGGGATTGTTCACGCTATTGGTGGTGGGGATGCGTCGAGAAGCGCAGCTGCGATTCCCGTAGTGGCCAAAGCGGATGTCCATCCGATGAATAGTAATGACTCGGTTGTTGCAGCGACGGACAAAATAAAACCAGCCGTCGTGAGCGTCATCTCGTCCAAGAAGGACGATGGGGGTCAAGAAACGGGCATTGGCATCGGATCAGGTGTCATGTTCGCACGCAGCGGAGATAAAGTTCGTATTGTGACGAACAGTCATGTCGTGGAGAACGGGAACCAGTTCGAAATCGTGAACTTCGAAGGTGAACATCGCAAAGCTACGCTGGTTGGGCGCGATCGGATAACCGATTTGGCCGTACTTGAGGCGGATGGTAAAGATGTGAAAGTACTTGCTGAGTTTGGCGACTCCGACAAGCTACGAGCAGGCGAAATGGCCATTGCCGTGGGCAATCCGTTAGGCCTGGGCTTCTCACCAACGGTGACGCAAGGCATCGTTTCTTCACCGAAGCGGACGATACCTGTTTCACTTTCACGTGAAGGCACCGACTATGACTGGGAAATGGACGTCATCCAAACGGATGCTGCGATTAACCAAGGGAACAGCGGCGGACCGCTGGTCAATATCGAGGGCAAAGTGATCGGCATCAATTCGATGAAAATTTCGGATACAGGTGTTGAAGGGTTAGGTTTTGCCATACCGATTAATAGTGTGACACCGATTATTGATAGTCTTATCAAGGACCACAAGGTGAAACGGCCATTGATTGGTGTGTCGACGCAGGAGCTGCAAGCTTTTAAGGGAACGGATGTATTAAAGTTGCCTGCAGATGTCAAAACTGGAGTTATCGTCTTCGATGTCTCTGGCCCTGCAAAGGAAGCGGGACTGAAAGCGCAGGATGTCATCGTACAGCTGGATGATCGCAAGATTGAAAGCACGATTGGGCTAAGGAAATACCTTTACAATGAGAAGAAGATCGGCGACAAAATCAATGTAGTATACTATCGCGCTGGGAAGAAGCTGACGACGGTGCTGACGCTGGTTGAGGCGACGGATAAGTAGTGGTTTGGAGAGTACGAGAATTAAAGAATCGCCGCGGATGAGAGGTAATTCAACATGCATGTCGTTTGTAAAGATCATGTGGAAATAGCTATAGATGAATTTGTTGATGAGTATGAGGAAGCTCCAGACGTTGTGGATTTGCAGAAAACCCACTTCGCCCACTGGGCACCGCCTGAGCACTGCGAGCATTGCCAGTCATTATCACGTTTTCTAATCGTATGAGAGAGGCCTAAGGGCCTCTTTTTTCTATATATAGACATGTATATGTTTTGGAATTGAGCTTTCCCACTCGAATAAATGGAAAATATACAGTTAATTATAGCGAATTCCTTCAAATTTCACGATTAGATGGAAATTATGTAGTTAAATCAGCGGATTTCATCCATATTCTCTTGAAATCTTGAAATTAAATGGATACTTTCCAGTTAAATCACTGAAATGCGAGTTAGACGTGAAATTAGATGTACAAAATACAGTTATTCTAGTATTTGGTCCACGGATGCTAGTACCCCTGCAGTAGAGAGGAGCGCTAACATGGCTGACGCAAACAAAAAGGGAACTGGGGGAGGGGAAGATGTTATTGCGTTTCTAGCATAAGCTCGATAAAATGCTGAGCAGCCTTGGAAACATGGCGATCCTTCAACCAGATTAGTCCGGTTGCTAATTTGAGCTGACTGTCTGCGATTTCATAAGCTTGGAACGCATATTCGCGATGCAATTTAACAATGGACTCCGGTACAATTGTTGTTGCATCCCCAGAGGATACCCAGTCCAATAGCGTGACCATATCGGAACATTCTCCGATTACGTTAGGCTGCAAGCCGCGTTCGGTGAATTGATCGATGATACTACGATACAACCCAAGACCCTCTGTACTAGGCAAAATGAGCGGATAACGTTGAATGTCAGCGAAAGTGAATGCATGTGATTCCGACGCGAAGGACTTGGCAGTAACGAAATAAAAAGGTTCAGGTTGCAGCTGGATGACTTCATAATCACCTAATTCCATTGGAAGTCGGATGATCGCAAGCTCGATGGTATGTTCTCGAATAAGCCGGAGCAGTTGTGCGGATTCATTCTGTTGTATTTTATAGGTAACCTCTGGGTAGCGGGTTTTAAAAATACGCAGCAGTTGCGGCAGTTGGGCCGAGGACAGCGTGTTAACGCCTATTCGTAACTTGCCGCGCGTACCCTTGCCGATCTCTTTTACATCATTCTCCGCTTCCTCTATAAGCTTGGTTACATGTAAGGCGTGCTTATATAAGACCTGTCCGGCTTCGGTCAGTTCGATGACTTTACCTGTTCGTAGAATAAGCTCGACGCCGAGCTCTTGCTCCATCAGCTTCAATTGTTGTCCTAAAGGGGGCTGCGTCATGTGCAATCTTTGGGCGGCTGCCGTAATTTGCTTCTCTTCAGCAATTGCGATGAAATAGCGAAGTTGGCGAATATCCATGGTAGAGGCATTCCTTTCCGAACGATAAAAGTATGTAAACTAAAGGATATAGATATTATTCGTATACTTATCGATATGATACCATAGAAGCCGACAGAAGGGGGGAGCCTTTATGCTTCGAAAGTATCATTCCAATCCGTATTTACATGTTTTACAATGGTTTATTTTTATGACCGCTAGTTCCGTGGCACTTCCTATCGTGATTGGTGGTCTGTTTCATTTGTCTCAGGATGAAATTGCCTCGTTGATGCAGCGTACATTTTTCGTAGTTGGACTCAGTTCCATGCTGCAAGCAGCACTTGGGCATCGATATCCGATTGTAGATGGCCCAGCGGGTTCATGGGTTAGCGTATTTGTCATGATGGCCGGTATCTCCGCGAATCAAGGTTACACGGCCAAAGAAGCGCTGCAGGTTCTAGAAGGCGGGCTGCTAATGGCCGGTGTGCTGTTGTTTTTACTGGGTATAACAGGCATCTTTTATAAACTCCTTAATCTATTTACACCACTCGTAACGAATTTATTCTTGTTCATCTTGTCTTTGCAGCTGAGTGGTGTGTTTCTGAAAGGCATGTTCGGCTTGAAAGCAGGGCAAGGGGCCGCAGATTATGGAACGATTCTGATCTCGTTAGCGGTATTTGGTGGCGTAGTGTTTCTGAATGTAAAAGGGAAAGGATGGACGCGCAACTATGCCGTACTACTAGGGATTATCGGCGGTTGGGTGCTACAAGCATTGGCCGTCGGGGGAATTTCTAATGGGGGTTCGGCCTCCGGTGCAAGGATCAAACTTCCCGATATATGGGCATGGGGATCCCCGCAGTTGAATCCAGGCATGGCTTTAACGGCCGCGCTGTTTACGTTGATCCTTGTTTCAAATCTTGTTGCTGCCATTACAGCGGCCCAGCAGGCCGTCCCGAGGAAGGAGCTCCCTGGCAAGGATGTCTACAACCGAGGCAGTCTAATTGCAGGCGTATCTCATGGACTTTCGGCTTTATTTTCCGCAGTCGCTGTCGTTTCGCTTCCGGTTACGGCGAGTTTTATCAGAATGACGGGACAAACGAGAAGAATGCCTTTCATCATCGCCTGCTTGGCGCTCTCGGCAATTGCTCTTGTCCCTTCGATCGTTCATTTCCTTGCTCAGCTGCCTACGTCCGTCGCTAGTGCGGTCTCGTTAGCGACTTTCGTGCAGATGACCAGTAACTCATTCTCCTCCTTATCGCGCGTCGTTCAAACACAGCGCCAGCTGACGATTCTGGGAATCGGAATTCTCATCGGTGCCGGCTTCACCCTCATCGCGGCTTCACCTCTGCCTGAACTTCCTGTCGTGATGCAGTATGCGTTTGGTAACGGGCTGTTAGTTGCCACTGTAGTGGTCATGGCCCTTGAGCGGTTCTGGAGGATTGACTCGAAATTAATCGTATCGAACTAAAAGAAAGAGCCAAGTTCCTCTAGGGAGGAATCTGGCTCTTTGTTCAGTTTATCGCGCTTTCAGGTAATCAATTAGAATGTGCTTGAGAATAGTCAACTGCTCCTCGTTGTCTAGATCGGACTCTAGGAGGAGAATGTTTTTCTGTAGTGACAGTTTTTTGGAAAAGAGACCGAACGTGTTAATAATCGTGGTCAAGGTCTCCTTAACCGGAAGGTCGGAACGAATGGATCCGTCCTCGAGGCCATTTTGAATAATCCTGCCATACTCACGTGAGATCTTACGGTTCAAGGCATTGAAGTCGAGAATACCTTCCAATGGCTCCAGCGAGTGAGATGCGTAGCTTTCAAAATCGACCATGAATTTAATGCTCGGATCGTTCTGATCTTCGATAAAGGAATCGAATAAACATTCAAGCTTTTCAAGACAAGACAGGGGCTGGTCAGCGACATATTGAAAACGATGAAGCATCGGTTCAAGCAATTTGGTAGCTACGGCAAAGATCAGTTTCTCTTTTTTGGGAAAATATCGAAATAAGGTTGCGATACCGATATTCGCGTCACTGGCGATATCTTGCATGGTGGTTTTTTCGATTCCCTTCAGCGTAAATACACGCTCAGCTGCGTCGAGAATGAGATATAGTCTTTGCTGCTTACCGTCAAACCGTTCTTTCTCGTATCTTGCTTTCGGATCCATAAGGGTTAGTAACCTTTCAACGTAGGTATTTCAATACAAGTATTATATCGACTGGGTATTCTTTCAGCAAGTGGAAGTTGAGTTCATAATACCATGGTGATATAATAAGTATTGTAGTGATAGTAACACTATCATTTAAGCGAAAAATTTAAAATTTATTTCATAAAAGGAGAGATCGCAATGACTCGTCTTACTAATAAAGTTGCTATCATTACCGGAGCGGGCAGTGGTATGGGGCGTGAAGAAGCACTTTTATTTGCCAAAGAAGGCGCTATGGTGGTAGCAACCGACATTAACGAAGCCGCTGTACAAGCTGTTGTGAAGGAAATTGAAGCTGCCGGAGGTCAAGCCATAGCTTATGCTCATAATGTTGTTTCTGAAGAAGAATGGATCAAAGTAGTCGAGGGAGCTGTTGCAACTTACGGCAAAGTGGACGTCTTGGTCAATAATGCGGGTATTTCCCTTGCCGTTGGATTGCTGGATACGACGATTGAACAATGGAATAAAGTCATGAGCATTAACCTGACGAGCACTTTCCTTGGCATGAAGCACGTTATCCCACATATGCAAGTGAATAAGGGTGGATCCATCGTCAACATTTCCTCTATCGCCGGACTAACTGGCAGCAGTGGAGCGGGTGCGTACACGGCTTCCAAAGGTGGTGTCCGCATGTTAAGCAAGGCGGCGGCTGTGGATTTCGGCAAGGATCACATCCGTGTCAATTCGGTTCATCCTGGCTTTATCGAAACGCCGATGAGCTCTGAATTCGTCAATAATAAGCAGATGCTGCAATGGTTCTTGTCTCAGACTGCACTGCCAAGAGTCGGGCGCGCGTCTGAGGTAGCCGAAGCCGTATTATTCCTGGCTTCTGATGAGTCAGCGTATATTACAGGTGTTGAACTACCTGTCGATGGCGGCGTCACAGCCAAATAAAGATTCGTATGCAATCATAATCAATTAAATGAGCATGAGTAGGGAGCCTGGAGTTGGTATAACTCTGGGCTTTTGTGCGTGGAGGGGTGCTATTGGTGCGTATATACAACGAATGGTATGATGGGAGGAATGGATGGTTATATGAGAGAAAGAATGGATGATGACATGAGAAAGAATAAACGATTAAATGAGAAATAGATGAAAGATTGAATATGAAAAGAATGAAAGATTAAATGAGAATGAATTGAAAAAAGATTGGGATAAAAGAAGGGGTACATTATGCATATACAAATACTGACCGTTGGGAAATTAAAAGAGCGCTATCTCGTGGACGGGATTGCGGAGTACGTGAAGCGTCTTGGCCCGTATGCCAAGATGCAAATGATTGAGGTGCCGGATGAGAAGGCACCGGAGAACATGAGCCCTGCTGAGGAACAGCAGGTTCGGGATCGTGAGGGCGCGCGGCTGCTGGCTGCGCTGCGCCCGGATGTGTACGTCGTGGCGCTGGCCATCGACGGTGAGATGTGGACGAGCGAGCAGCTGGCGAGCTCGCTCGATAAGTTGGCCACCTATGGGCGGAGCCAGGTGGCCTTCGTTATAGGGGGCTCGCTCGGGCTGTCGAGCGAGCTGCTGCGCCGTGCGGATATGCGGCTGAGTTTCGGCCGCATGACGCTGCCGCACCAGCTGATGCGGCTGGTGTTGGTGGAGCAGATTTATCGCGCGATGCGGATAAATCGGGGGGAGCCTTATCATAAGTGACGGCGAAAAAATTTAAATGTCAAGGAGGGTTCTGAGGGCTATAAGAGTAATGGAGAAAAGTGCTATTGAGATATGTTTGTCCCCCTAGTAGAGAAGGTTCTAGAGGGACATTTTGTGGCAAAATACGACAATTTTTTCCAAATTGGTGATATAATTGTGATACATGGAGGGCTTTTTGCTCGAACTTAGTGAATTCGTAAAAAAGATGTTAGGCGAAAATGCTTCAATAATAAAGAGGAGTGTTAAGTCATGGAAGACGAAAAGCAAAGAAAAGTCAAGGTGAATGACATTAGAATGTGTCAACCAGTTGGTTTTAGAAGCAAAGAAGAACAGCAAATAATCTTTGTGCAATTAACAGAGTCTTTTGAACATAATGAGAAAAACGTCTACTTCTACAGGCCTAATAATGTTTCTTTGTGCATGAACATCTCGAAAAAGGAATCTGAAAAAGCTAAAAAAATTTATAAACAATTAGTTGAACCCAAGCTATCAATTGAAGATACTAAATCCATTGAATTTAAAGAGGAAGAGACATCAACATTATATGATTATTTTGAGCATATTCACACAAGCCTGATTTTTATTTATACAGCTGTAGAGGCATTTGCTAATTTGGCTATTCCGAATACTTTTGAATATGAAAAGGTAAATAATAAAGGAATTAAGGAGATATGCAATAAAGAAAACATAGAAAGATGGATGCCAACATCAGAAAAATTAATTGAAATATTACCAATGGTACTTAAAACTACGTCTCCAAAGGATACTGACTACTGGAGCAAGTTTAAAAAATTAGAGGGAATGAGGAATGACTTAATCCACCAGAAGACAATTTCAGATATGAAAGTTTTTATACAATTTCTTGATAAGGAAATCTTTGAATTAATCGGTTCAGGGTTTAAATTGTTAACTTTTTTTTGCAAAGAGAGCTCTGACAATCCATTTTTTCCAATGGGGTTCGGTAAAAGGGACATTATTATCAATGATGTAGAAACATTTGATGATATTTTTGAATTAATCGAAGAAGGCAGCAACCGCGCCTAAAACCCCATGTTCACCCCGATGATTCGACTCTCGTTCCGACAGAGTTTGAAGTGAATTCGGTGAGGCATATAGCCGGACACACCCGACATTCGTCGGGCGTGGAGAATTCAACAACGTTATATGACATTCCCTAAAAGTTCTAATATGAGAGGAAAATTTATGAATAGAGTTCAAGAGACACTAATGAAATTTGCAGGTCAAGCAAGCTATATTTTGCATGATTATTTTGAATTGACTTCGGCATATTTTAATAAGGATTCAGAAATTTCTGATAATCACAGATATATCTTGAAACAATTACCAATAAGCTGCCAATTGACTAGTGAAAGTAGCTTAATACTAGTTGGAAATGTACGTATGTGGGATAACGAAATGCTTCTTCGATCAATAATGGAGGGAACAGTTAAATTTATATATTTGAGTTTAGGAAGTAATGAAGAAAGAGAAAGGAAGCTCACTGAATTCTGGGAAGTTTTGCCTACAATAAGTGAAATAAAACGGACAAAGCGGGCGAAGGAATTAATTAATGGTTTACCTAAGCCACTGACCAATGATATGGGGTTTATTAAAGAAGTAATTCTTGATAACGAAACAATCGAAGAACTTGAAAGGAAATTTCCAAGAAAACTTAGGAAGGAAATTGAACATAAATGGTCGTATAGCGAAATTGTAAAGGAGCTTTCTAAACATCCTTTATATAGTAACCTGCAAGGTCTATTCCATGGTTATGGTATTGGAAGTCAGTTAATACACCAAGATGCAGATGCAATTAATTTGTTAATTGATCATAACAGCAGAGCGACCGAAAGAAGAGAAGCCAAAGAGTTAGCCCATGGTTGCAGACAAATAAGTGACATTATTACTTTCGCAGCAATGAGATATTTTGCTTATTCTAAACTACATAATGAAAATATAGAAAAACTATTTTTAGAATCCTTCGACAAATTAAATTATGAAATGGAATCTTACCATAAGTTATTTCGAGAAGTTGAAGACAAACATAGAAGCTTATGATGATAATTCAAGAAGCAGGGAACGTCATATAACACCGTATCCACGCTGTGGGCTGTTCGGCCCTCGGTTCGCAAATATTAATAAGAAGAAGCTGTATCAGCAAACAACCCAGTTTTACCCCGTCCAGTTTCTCCACAAGTTGTGCAAACATAGTCGCCAGTCTTTCCATGCCGACAGGTTTCACTGACCACATGGGGGTGACTGCAAGGTTTGTTGCCCCATTTTTTTCGCAGTGCAGTTACTTCGCTTGTATGTCGCTCCTTTATCCAGCTTCTTACCACAATTATACTCCAGATGCTTGGATACAGCGCATGGATCATTCTGTTCCACAGGATATGAACTAATCGAGAATTCTAAGGAGTAAAAACCATGACTATGCCAACAAAAGCCCAGATTTTTGAACATTGGATGGATTGGCTAGACAAGAGGGGGCTCGACTGGGGGGAGCCATGTTGTTGGGCTTGTAAACGCCATTTTGATGTTAAATATGATTTGAACAAGCCTACTGCTAAACGTGTAGATATAATAAGTAATTGGGATAGCGTACCTCTTCAACGTTGCCACATAATTGCCCGTCAGTTCGGTGGAGAGAATGTCCCAGATAATCTATTTCTGATGTGTAAGAGCTGTCATGACCGGGCTCCGAACACGAAGTCTCGTGAATCGTTTTTAGATTGGGTAGAAAAGCAAGATTACACATCCTTGGTTCAAGAAGACATCATGAGAGAGTTGAGGAATTTTGAGCTCTTTGACCGCATTGTTGATGTAGGTGAGATGCTGGCAGATAAAGAGTTGATGAAACGCTTTTTTAGTAATTCTGGTTTTCATATGAATCAGGCTAGAGGTGGGTCGGAGATTACCCTTTCAAGTATATTTGTTCAGATAGCTGAGGAACTCAAAAGACGTAAGTAAGACGCACACTCCACCAAGCCAACACAAGGGAGAGCGCCCATCACATGCGTTCTCCTCTCATATCGGTATTCCCCTCATTTTTCCTATTATACAGTTTTACCAACTCAGCTTGATAAGCGTTAATCGATTGCTCGGTTAAACCAGCATCAGATGTTTGAGTGCCATAGAGCCTATCAAATCGGCTCCGCAATTCATCCCATTCCATTAGTTCATTCCCCCATATGCGGATTCGAGTAAAGCATAGAGGAGGAGCGGGACTAATTACAAATTTGATTTCGGTGAATGATTCGAGAAGGATTTTGGCGAACTTGCCCCGCTGCTTCCGCTCTCATGGTTTCTGGCAGTAGTTTGGTAAGCTTTGTAGAACGAAGAGGGGTTACCTCAGCGCGGCGCACTTTATATAGAGGCTCGGCATTGGTAGTTAATTTAATGAGAGAACGTTGATTTACATACGAAATGATTTTTTAAAATCCACAAAAAGCTTGTTTACAACGTCAATATCGAGTGGTATTATGGAAAAAAACATCATTGATGTTGACGATGTAAATAGGAGGCGTTGAAATGAAGAATATGGATGAAAAGCAGTCGGTTAATAAACGGATTGATCTCGCGAAACTTATTGAGTACATTTCCAAAGATCCAGAAAGTGAGTTAGTTGTGCAGGATACAGAGGAACTGTTGAAACTCATCGTTAATCAGCATACCATGACAACCGGAGAGGTAATGAACTGGTTTGAAGTGAGCCGACAAAGGTTGCTGGGGTTGAAGAACCAAGGATATTTGAACGAGCTCAAAGGAGGCTTGTACAGTCGGTCCAATGTTGAAACTATGCGCTGGCAGCAGATAGAAGGGGGACGACTTCGTTATGAGTTATACCCGGTTTTTCGTCTTCTTGACTGCTGCCTGATTATAGACAAACGGAGATTCTTTGATTGCCAGACTATGGTGAAAGTAGAGTCGAAAGGAGAACACTACAATCCAGTGAACCATCCATATAAACTGGCGCTAGAAGAGATGCTTTCTGCAGCGGTGGAAACCTACAAGAAAAATCAAACAGTTGTGTATTTGATGCAGAAGGGGTTTGATGAAGTTTATAACCTGGATGATCTTCAGCGAGTAGAAAAAGAAGGAATGTGGTTCGCCGGAGAGCATACGAAAGACGATTTCTTGGAAATGCTCGAGAGAACCAGCAAAACCGAAACTGGGCTTGAAAAAGCAGATAATTTCCAAGTAACGATAAACGAACTTGCATCGATGTGATTTCCGGTTTTCTTGTAACGATAAAAAAATGGATGAATAATTAAATGATGCAAAATAAGTGGCGGCTCAGTGGCCGCCACTTATTTTCGCCGATAGCCCCGTTAAGCTGAACCATATCACAAGTAACGGCTTTTTGTTTAAGAAACGCAGTTTTATTAGTCTAACGGTAGCCCTACCGGGCTGCCGTTTTTAAACGCATTTGCTCACTACATTAGAATCGCTGGCTTGAGCACCTTCTCGCACCATTCCATAAAGCTAGTCGAGGTGCGCTGAGCGATGCGCGATTCGGTGTCGTAAATACCTTGATCTTGTGCTGCAACCATGTCGATTAACCCCGTTGCCCAAGCCTCACTCATACCGTACTGCATCATCGTCTCAACATATTCTGTACGAGGGACTTGATGATAACGGATAGGCCGCTCCAGTACGTGTGACATGATCTGTGCCATATCTTCTGGGGAGAGGTCATCAGGACCGACTACGGGGATGCTGTCCTGACCAGTCCAAGATTGATCGAGTAATAACCTTGCAGCCATAGAGGCTATATCATGCGTAGCACAGGTTGCTAGGATACGATCTGACGAATTGGCCATGAAGAAGGTGCCTTGGTTCTTAATTGCTTGAACCTGATGGAGCAAGTTCTCCATGAAGAAAGGCATTAGGAGCGAACGGTAGCTCACGCCCGTGGACATTATTAGTTCATCCATAGCAAACGCAGGTGACAATAGTCCAGCGTTCTTACCGAAGGCATGGCCTAGGCTCGATATGCCGACTACATGCTTAATACCCTGCTGCTTAATCGCTTCGCATGCTGGACGTGTAAAATCTAAGTAATGGCTCATGGGGTTATCAGATCGGGGGTTTGGGGGCACCAACCATAATAAGCTTTCAGCACCTTTTAATGAATGGGTTAGGACATCAATGTCGTCGTGCGAACCTTGTATGATCTCGACACGCTTAATCAAGCGTTGGGGTAAACGGGATGGATCGCGCATTATCGCGCGAATGTCCTCTGAGCTGCTAGAGATAAGGTTAAGGACCTCTTGGCCGATTTGGCCGGTTGGTGTAGTAATTACTATCATAAGAATGGCCTCCTATATAAATTTCAATGAAACCATACAGTGTTGTCTATTCAAGAAAGTTCTGTATACTACATTGTATAGTGAATATTAAGGGATTGGATCGCATTGAGCAATCAATAAAAGGCCTCTAATGAGGCTTAAACGACATTTGCTCTTGTTTGTCTGTTGTCTTGAAATCATGAGGAGTGAATTGCGAAATGCCATTGAATGAGAACGATCCCCGAGTAAAGCGAACTCGCCAGTTAATGATTCAGTCGTTTATGGAGCTGCTTCTTGAAAAGAAGAATATTTACTCCATTTCTGTGCAAGATATTGCTGCTCGTGCGACTGTAAACCGAACCACGTTTTATGCACATTTCGAGGATAAATTTGCTTTTCTTGAGTGCTGGATGAGGGATAAATTTCAGAGAAAATTAAAGGAAGAATTGCCGAGTTCCCCCCTATCGAACATGAGTAGTCTGCGAACGCTTATTTTGTCCGTATTCGATTTTCTTGCACGTACTCGAGAATATATGAAGGCAGAAGAGGATCGTAAATTTGAACCGCTTTTTGAAATTGCGATGCAAAAAGAACTCTACCAGCTGTTGTTTGAATGGCTGAATAAGGAGTCGGAGACCGCAGTTCCACAAAAGATGGTGGAAGCCACGTCCCTCGTTGTAAGTTGGGGCATATTTGGGTCAGCTCTGCAATGGAGCAGAAATCCTGAGAATCGGACAATGGAAGAGATGGTTCAAGACCTATTGGTTGTTGTTGCTGCGAGTTTAGCACCTATTTTCAGCGAATCAAATTAACTAAAAATACTGCATTTAGGTGCGCAAGTACCAACTCGATTCGCTAAAATGCAACTCATAGGGCTCAATGATTCTATCCATTACAGCCCCGTATTTATCTGTATTTTCATACGAAACCAGCCTTTTCCTGGATATGTACTCTTGAAATGTCTTTAAGGTTTCAAGAATCTCGGACCGACCTTCCCAAGCATAAAATGACATTTGAATGGAACGATTAAGAGACAATGGACTAACCATTGCCTCTATTTTTTTATCGTTCTTTCCACAATCTTTAGTAAGGAGGAGTTGCATATCAGAGGCACTGCTTCGGTGAATAGTGGTTTTACACATAATCACGTTCAATCACAAGAAGTCGAAGAGGGGGTTGGTTTCTTTCAGCTGTTTTGGCCCTAATATTTAGAATCTCGTCCAGATTCCTAGCATATAATGACTCAAGTTGATCTTGGGAGGGGTAGAATTTGAAATCATTAAATAAATATGTAGCTGAATTCATTGGCACGTTCGTGCTTGTTCTGTTCGGTTGCGGAAGCGCAGCCACGGCGGGAGGCGAGCTGGGGTATCTGGGCATCGCAATGGCTTTCGGCCTGTCGATCGTGGCGCTCGCCTATGTGATCGGCCCTATTTCCGGCTGCCACGTTAATCCTGCCGTATCGCTCGTCATGCTCGTCAGCCGGAAGCTTTCTGCCAAGGATTTCTTCGGCTACGTCGTCGCCCAGGTCGCTGGTGCTATCGCCGGTTCGGCGCTGCTGTACGCGATCATCGACTCGACGGGCAAGGCGGTGACAAACCTCGGGCAGAATGGTTTCGGCGAAGGCTACGGCATCGGCATTACGGCGCTGATGGCTTTTGTGGTGGAGATTGTCTTGACGTTCGTTTTCGTCTACGCCATTCTCGGCGTGACCTCGGAGCCCGGTAACGGCAGAGTCGCCGGGTTGGTCATCGGCTTGACGCTCGCGTTCGTACATATTCTCGGCATCGGTTTGACGGGAACTTCAGTCAATCCGGCGAGAAGCTTCGGACCGGCGATTCTGCTCGGGGGAGAAGCATGGTCCGAGCTGTGGGTTTTCGTCACAGCTCCGTTCCTTGGGGCACTGCTGGCAGCTGCCGCTTATCGGCTGCTGAACGTTCGCAAAGCCTAACAATTCGCCTAATAGTTGAAATCAAACAGCGGCAGTCTAGAACTTTGAAGTCTTTATTTCCTCTAAAAAAAGGCCACAGCCGCGATTCCGGGCTGTGGCTTTTGAATGAGCAGAGAAAGGGTGTCAAAGCCTGCTACATATCTTCAATTATTCAGGTCGCAGACACTTATCTTTTAACCACAGGCACCCAAAATTCGCCGTAGAACGTGCCGTCGCCGTTATCTTTGCGATAAGTCGCATTGGGACCGCCGATGTAAGCATAGTCAGTGATTTGGGCTAGGACTTCGCCGAAGGCGCGGTAGGTCAGCTGATCGAACAAAGTTTCCTTATCGCCATTTCCTGCGACCACGATGTACTCGCTTTCTGGGAATTCGATGATGCGCGTTGCGTCAGCCACTGATTTACGAGCTTCTACCGCGAAATAATTCCACGGTTTTCCTTGATATACCTCATTGACTGACCATTCACGATCGTCCTTTGCGGCGTCCTTGAGCTTATCAAATCGCCCGTCGGCTCGGAGTCCGCCCCAAAACTCGTCTTTTTCCTTCTGCATGGCCGGCATGTCTTGGAAATTGGACTGGATTGAAAAACCATAAGCGGTCAATTCAAATGATTTTTTGTGTTCAAGTGAGTAATCTGTCATGTGAGTGCTCCTTTTTCCAATCGCCTATAGTTATATTCTACCAAAATTCAACAATAATTAACCTTCTACTTTTACTGCGCGAAGCCACATTTCCCCGTAGTATTCACCGTTATCAGCTGCTTTGACGAATACGGAGTTACCAGGCCCAACGTACTTGTAGTCTGTGATTGCTTGCAGCGCGCCGCCGAAAACATGGCCTGTGATTTCGTCGGCAAGGCGGTCTTTATCTGCGCCTGTGCCTGGTACAACGATGTAGTCGCCAGCGAGGAAATCGAGGACGACCGCGCCTTCCACATCGAACTCGCCCATCACGCCAAATCCGCGCCAAGCTTTACCGTCGATGACGTAGTTGATTTGATATTCTTGCCCTTCAGCGAGCGCGAGCAGTTCGGCAAGGTTGCCGTTTTCCGTAATTTCGGCTTTTTTCGCTGCCGTTCTTGCTGCATTGCCTGCCCAGTCGTTGAAGTCTTCAAAAGAAACACCGAAAGCGGTCATTTTGTAGTTGTCTGAGATGGTTTTGATAGCGTAGTTAGCCATAGCTTTCTCTCCTTTGAGAATGTATTTCTTACAAGATTGATACTACATGCTAAATGTATCAAAAAATGATACTTTTTTTCGGATGCGCTTGCTACATTTTTGATACAATAAAGGCATGAAAAAAACAGAACGAGTGAACCTAATTATGCGGTACATCAATAACCGCGCGCATTTCACCATTGCCGAGATTCAGCGGGAGTTCAAGATTTCCCGCGCGACGGCGATCCGCGACATTAACGAGGTTCAGGCAATGGGTTTTCCGCTGACGACGGAGCTTGGGCGAGGGGGTGGCTACCATGTCCTGCAAAATCAGTATCTGCCCGCCGCGCGCTTCACGCCAGATGAGCTGAAGGCAATGTTCATAAGCTTTATCGCCTCGAAAAATTCGCAGCTGCCTTATCTTCAAAATCGTCGCTCCATCACTGAAAAACTCATCGGCATCGCGTCGCAAGTCCAGCAAGATGAGTTGATCGAGCTGAATCATATCTTGCTTTTCGAAAATACGAATCCTGGTAACCCAAATCTGTTGGAGCTCGACGATGCGGCGCCTGCGGAGCTGAACCAGCTGATTTCGCTTGCTGTGCGAGATAGGCATTTGCGCGTGACGTATGAACGGAATCCTGGCTGGCCGCAGTTGATGGACGTTTATTTGCTGCATATTTTAAACTCGAATGCTCAGTGGCTGGTCGAGATTTATGATTTTGATACGGATGCGTTTCGCTATTTACCTGTTGAGATGCTGCGAGATTCGACGATCTCTGAGCAGGAGATGAAGTTGTCAGAGGAAGAGATTCTAAGCAAAAAACGGCTTGTTGCAAGGGAGTCCAATCTTGTTGTGAGGCTTGATGCGACTGGAATTCAGCGTTTTAAGCGTATGCACCCACCGGGGATTATTTTGGCCTTTACGGGGATGTTTCAATCGAGCGGAGTTTTCAATGTTCAGCTTGATGTGACCGATGTTGAGGTGCTGGCATACTACGCGGATTGGCTTTTGTTTTTGGGAAAAGGGGTCAAGTTTGAGCGGATTCCTGATGAGCTGCGCGAGATGTTGGAAGAGCGTTTAGCACGATGGAAGAAGCAGTAAGAATCGTAAAACTTGAAAGGACCATCCCACAAAAAGTATCACTAAAATTTGAACAAACGATAATCGATCAAATTGACCATATCGTGAGAGGCGTAAGATTCAGAAAAAGAAGCATAAAGGCTGCTCTTAGACTTTGTGCTTCCTGCGTGTCTATAACTCCAAAAAGGCAGCTAATAAGAATCAGTCATATAAGCCGAGCTGAGACCTTAATCAGAATAGTTCTGCATCATTTGGGATAAATAATTTCGAAAGTCTTCAACGTAGGTTTTGGGCTCTAGAACTTTTAGATGAGTGCCGAAGCTTGCTAATAATTGAAATCCCATATAATTTTGAGGGACAAACATGGTTGCTAACAAAAGTCCAGAACCTTGGTCTTCAATACTTTTTCTACCATACCTTTCGATGATTTGATCTTTTATGCTAGGCGATATCCATGCCTTAATGGTGACGAATTGCGGTAGATAACTTGCAACGCGACCTTGCTCTGACCAGTCGTCTCTATGGTGAAACGCGCGTTCATCCATGGTAATATGATCGATTCGGGCTAACTTGAATGTTCGATATCCCTGTCGATGTAAACAGAATCCTTTCAAGTACCAACTCGATTCGCTAAAATGCAGTTCATAGGGCTCGACCATTCTATTCGTTACAGCCCCGTCTTTATCTGTATAATCAAACGAAACCAGCCTTTTCTTGGATATGGATTCTTGACATGTCTTTAAGGTTTCAAGAATCTCGGACCGACCCTCCCAATCATAAAATGACAGTTGAATGGAACGATTCAGAGACAATGGACTAACCATTGCCTCTATTTTTTTTATTGTTCTTTCCACATCTTCAGTAAGGAGGAGTTGTTCCAATCCGCCGAGCGCAGTTAATATATTCTGTAAATCGGAGCTGCTTAAAAGGCGGTTATCAACCTTGTATTCATCCATTATGCCGTAGCCGCCTTTGACCCCATTGACAGAGTAGATCGGGATGTTCGATAAGCTCAATGTTTCCATATCGCGAAGGATCGTTCTCTTGGAAACATTGAATAGTTGCGTGAATTCCTTTGTAGAAACAACCTCTTTTTTCAGCAATATCATGATAATCGAAATAAGTCTCTCCACTTTGTCCATAATTGTCCTCTTTTTTTTACATGATTTCAGAAAGGTGACACTAAGGTGTCACCTTTTATCCATTATACTACATGTATCACAAGAAGGAGGTTTTGATTCAATGTTTAATACAACCGATTTTCCCAAGCCCACCACTATTTCAGTCAACGGTGTGGAACTCGAAGTTTTCGAAGCAGGCCGAAAAAACGCAGGAAAACCCATTGTACTCTGCCACGGCTGGCCAGAGCATGCCTTTTCTTGGCGCCATCAGATGGATGCACTGGCCGCAGCGGGCTACCATGTCATCGTCCCAAACCAGCGGGGTTACGGCAACTCGTCCCGCCCGACCGAGGTGACGGATTATGACATTGAACACTTGTCGGGCGATCTCGTCGCCCTTCTCGATCACTATGGATACGAGGACGCCACCTTTGTCGGTCATGATTGGGGGGCGATGGTCGTTTGGGGACTGACCTTGTTGCATCCAAACCGCGTCAACAAAGTGATAAATCTGAGCTTGCCTTACCAAGAGCGCGGAGAAAAACCTTGGATCGAGTTCATGGAAGAAATACTTGGCGGCGATTTTTATTTCGTCCACTTCAATCGACAGCCAGGTGTCGCGGACGCGGTATTTGAAGACAATACATACAGGTTTCTTCGTAACCTTTACCGGAAGAACGAACCTCTCAGAGCACCTGAGCCAGGAATGGCGTTAATCAACCTCGCCAGAGCAGAAGCGCCGCTCGGTGAGCCCGTAATGAGCGAAAACGAACTGGCCGTTTACGTCTCCGCTTTTGAAACATCAGGGTTCACAGGCAGCATAAATTGGTACAGGAATCTTGACCGCAACTGGCGTTTATTGGCGAAAGCGAACCCGATCATCCAACAGCCGACCCTCATGATCTACGGCGACCGGGATGTGGTTGCGAAGTCCGAAAACCTTACAAAGTTCGTGCCCAATGTGGAAGTGGTCAATCTGGATTGCGGTCACTGGATCCAGGAGGAAAAGCCGCAGGAAACAAATCAAACGATTTTGAGATGGCTGGAACAGATGGATGCCACCTAGTCTGTTTTGACGTGGAGTCCCCACAACATTCACATGGATAAACACTCTCCATGTAAAAGCAACGGGTGGATTCATAGTTGAAGCTTTGTTAATAGAATCGGGGAAAGTGAAAAGACACTCGAGCGAGAGTGTCTTTTTGCCTTAGGATAGGTTAAGCTGAACCGCATCACAAGTAACAGCGCAAATCTACTTTTGGGAAAAATTAGTAACATCGATTCTCAAATCGTGCATAGATTTGGATGCATCCGGCTGGGTTTTATTCCCATTAGGCGAAAAGGAAAAGATATTGGGCTGCGAATAAAGATCGGCACCTCCATTTGTTGCCAGCATCCTTTACAGTACACGCTCTTGAAATCACCCATATGCGCGATGGGTATGAAGCATGTTAATGGGTTGACAGCGCCGGATAACCGCCGCTCTATGATATGGAATTTTCGACAGCTTTGTGTTGTTCATTGTTTTCAATTGCCACAGTGAGACGTGGTAAAGGTATACTTAACTTTTTGGCTTCTCTTACAACTTCAAGTACCGCAAAACCTGCTTTACTATTGTTGTATTCAATGAAAAGTCGTGGTAGGCTACCCTTTGCAAAAATAATTTTATTGAATAGCGTGCCGAGAATTGCTGGTGGAATCTTAGTTAACAGTAGAGAAATCATATCAGCTTTTGCACCTCTTGCCTTAAGTACAGGGATAATTTCCCTCATATTCTTACCGACATTTGCGAATGAGTCACTATGATTCATGAGTGCAGGGAAACTTCCCATCTTTAATACTTCAGTCTCCATAGCCGCATTCATGGCAAAGTGATTCCATAGCCAGTTTTGCATATCCTTTATCCAACTAATTCTAAAATGGGCACTTTCAAATAGTTCTTTGACCTTGTTGTTAATATGTTCAGTGCCTATCCGTGGTTTTTCCAGAAATAGCATTTTCAAAAAGCCACCTCTAAGCCTATTGTCTGCAATGCCGCCACCGCCTCCAGGGAACCCAAAGACAACATTGTTCATAGACAATGGTGAGATCGAAGACTTCAGATCTTGCCAAACGTTATTGAATATGAGAACAGGGGTGTTTCCAGCAGCAGTTGATAGTAATTGTGCTGCTGCCGGGAGTTGTTCCGTGTTGACACTCACAATAATGAGATCATAATTGGGGCTCAGCTCCTCATGCAGTTTGACATTCCAGCTTTCTTTTATTAGCTGTTTCCCTCTTCGTGCGTCCCACATTTCAAGCTCTATGTTGCTTCCGAAGGTTTCTTTTCTCCCTTTCCTAACGTAAAACTCAACTGTATGTCCTGCCTTTTCAAAAGCCCAAGCGTATTGGGTCGATATTACACCTCTACCGAAGAATAAAATTCTCATATTGCCTCCTAAATATATATATATTAATCCTTGTCAATAATCAAACAACGTGTTGTATAATGTTATTGTATAGATTCAATATACGGTCATCAACCAACAGATTTTTAGTATCTGTCGTATAATCGATTGAATAGAACAATGGAGGCAAATAATGAATAAGCAACCTGAAATTACGGACAAAACAAGGCAAACCTTTATAAATGTATTCTGTGATTTATATAGCCAAAAACCAATTGAAAAAATATCCATTCAAGAGATTGCTAACCAATCAGGATATAATCGCAGTACATTTTATCAATACTTTACGGATATCTATGAGTTGTTGGACTGCGTTGAAAAGAGCGTTTTGAAATCCATTAACGAGGAAATGGCAGGCAGAGAGTTTTCTACACATACTTTCCAAGATGCACTTCAATGCTTGGAAAATGCAGAGGAAATATCAGTTCTTAAAGCCCTCTTGGGCGACTATGGTTCTGTTCATTTTGTTGAACGCCTGAAAAGAGAGATTCCCTTTGAGAGATTGATTGTGGACTTTCCAACAAATGATGTCTTAGCACCCTACATAATTGAGTTTTACATATCAACATTAATATCTATGTTTCGCCTTTGGATACGCAACGGCAAAGATCTATCGTCGGAAGAATTGGTGAAGTTGATAGATAGCCTATTTGCAAATGGGATAACACCCTATCATATCTTTGGTTCGGTCAATCCGCGGCGGCCTGATTCCAGATTGTGTTAATTTGTATCATGTTCTCATTGATAAAACACCAGAGATTACGGCTACTGTATCTTGCTTATTAAGGCGATACGTTGCCGCGCATTCGTAGATTACCCTAGACTAAATGGACCTGAACCGAAATACAGAAACACCAAAAGCGCGCCGCTTAAGGCTATATTCTTCATAAAGTGCCCTTGCTGATTCCCTGCTTCCATTGGATCGGCTGATTTCCAGAAAGGATGCATCGCGAATGTAACAGGCAGCAGGAAGAGCAGCAGTAAGACGACTCCGATTTCTACGTGAAATCCAAGAGTTAGACTAAGTCCTCCGAATACCGTGAGCATACTGGAAACGAATGAAAGCAATTGAGGGGCTGGAACACCAGCGGCAGCTGCCATTCGGGCGGTAAGCTTACGATCTTTCAAGTGCCCAATCCCGGACAGTAGGAAGACAGCCCCAATTAAAATACGACCTATTAGCAAAATTATATCCATATGACAATTCTCCTTCATTAAGGTGCTATTTTCATTTAAGGTAAGTCGATTAGCATAAAATGTGTGTCCTTCGTAGCGGACATATTCAACCGTTGCAGGCCGGTAATTTGAGCTGCGTCACGTCTCTCTAGAAGCGCTTCCTCGTTCAGAACGAGTTCTCCTTCGAGATTAAATACGTACATGTTGCGACCGGCTGACTGAGCGAATGAAAGCTCATGGCCTTCCTCCAACTTGGAAATAAAGATGGTGACGTTTTGATGAATAGGAAGCACCCGATCAACTGCCCAAGTGCGATTTGACACGATTGGCAATAGCCGATTTTTCATTTTATCCTGGTCATAAGAGAATTCGTGGTGTTGCGGCGGAATATCATATTGGTCCGGTTGAAACCATATTTGAAGATGGTTTTCTTCTTCGGTATCCGACGGATTCATGCCCTCATGGACAATCCCCGTTCCTGCTGAAACGACCTGAACCATACCAGGAGTGAGCAGGGATTCCTTGCCGGTACTATCTTTGTGGTAGTTTTGTCCTGTCACCATATAGGTCACGATCTCGATATTCTTGTGCGGATGCTTCCCAATTCCATCGTGAGCCCCGATGAAATCATCATTAAAAATAATCAACGGTCCGAAGCGCCGATTTGCGTAAAAGCTCATGATTGCCCGACTACGATCAATTTCCATCGCGTATCGCGTATGGGCCTTGCTGACTTCGATCATCTGGATTCCCCCTGCTTATGTTATGGTGTTGTGCAACGGCTCCATTATGGCGGAAGTCAGATCATCACGGAAGGAGGCACTTTAAGGTGGTATAGTTTCATTGATGAAACTAATAGGCGGGACGTGCTTTTCTACGTGGATTATGAAATGGACAAATCACTGGTTGGCCTGTATAATCACGATCAAGATCGCGAAGGAGGCGGGGACATTGGAAAAGTTGGAGCCGCATAATTGCAAAATTGGCATTGGAGAATGTTTACATATCATCGCGGGGAAGTGGAAGCCGATTATCCTGCTCCTTTTGCAATTGGAAGGAACGCAACGTTTCAGCGATTTGAAAAGGTGGATTCCGGGGATTACACAGAAAATGCTGACAGCACAATTGAAGGAACTGGAACAAGAAGATTTAATTCAACGAACAGTTTATGCCGAGGTTCCTCCGAGAGTGGAATACAGCATCACGGAGCATGGGAGAACGTTGGAGCACATCTTGAGGCAATTAAATGAGTGGGGCATCCAACATATAAACTATGTGAACGAGAAAAGAGTCGATCAAAGTTGAGGCATTGATATGGCGATTCCCCGGATAACGTTGCTATGGCATATAATTTTCGTAACAGATCTCGTCACGCAGACCTATGAAGGTTTTGCATCATGACGAGATTTTTTTGTATGGAGATAAACTGTCGTCGCGCTCTGGTCCAATACCCTACGGTTAGCCTATTTATTAACGATAGACAAACATTCTTTTACGTTTTATGAATAATATTATGAATGTTGCAACGTTTAAATTTATTGGTTGCGCTCCAGCGTTGAAGGCAGCGATCACGCCATCACACAATGCACTGCGGCATCAGCACCGATTATGTAGGATTATGTATATTATTGTCGAAATAGTAATCATTCGAAAAAACTGCAGGTGTAAGAGGACTGTACAGAATCCAAATAAAAGCCGACTTCCAATGGGGAGAGAAAATATAGAATGTATCCTGGAGGGTTACCAGATGATTGTTCAAACGAAGCTTTACATCCCCCATACGCGTAACAGTTTAGTGCCTCGCCCAAGGTTGGTACGCAAACTTGACGAGGGGCTGGGAGCCAAGCTGACGCTGATTACTGCTTCGGCCGGTTACGGGAAGACAACGGTATTAAGCGAATGGGCGAGACAAAGCGACGCCCAAGTGGCTTGGGTATCGTTGGACAAGCAGGACGATGCATGGATTCCGTTCTGGAGCTGTGTTACCGCTTCGATTGGAGAGAAGGTTCCCGGTTTTGTCCAAACGGTTTCGCTGCTTTTGGATAACGGGCCGTCAGCGTCTTCTGTATCTCTGGAGCCTGCAATCTCGGCCATGCTGAACGCGCTGAACCAACAATCCGGGGAACTGGTGATCGTTCTAGACGATTACCATCTCATCGAGCATCCTGATATTCAGAAGTCGATGATTTATCTGTTGGAGCACTTGCCTTCTCATATTCATCTCTATATCGCGAGCCGAACGGAATTGGTCATTCCTACTGCCAGACTGCTGGCTAAAGGGGAAATGCGACGAATTACGGTACAGGATTTGCGGTTTCATCCGAACGAAGGGGTGATCTTCTTTCGAGACACGACGGATTTGTCGCTATCTAAGGAGCAAGTCGCGGAGCTGTTCCATCAGACAGAAGGCTGGATCAGCGGCTTGCAGCTCGCAGCGCTCATACTGAAGAGCAGCGATAACATCTCGGAATCCATAAGGCAATTCAGCGGTAATCAGCATCATATCTCTGACTACTTACTGGAGGAAGTATTCCGTGATCTACCGGAAGACATGCGTTCTTTTATGCTCCGTACGTCTATTTTAAGCCGCATGACTGATTCCCTATGTCAAGCCGTTACGGGGCATTCGGACGGTCAGGTATTTTTGGAAAAATTAGAACAGTTAAATTTGTTTACGATTTCGCTGGATGAGCATAGGCAATGGTACCGATATCACCATTTGCTATCCGAATTTTTGCAGAGACAGTTTGCCCGAACGGCTCGCGAGCTAAGGCTGCAAGCCCATGTTCATGCGGCACAGTGGCACGAGTCTCATGGGTTTGAGGAAGAGGCGGCCGAGCATTTCCTGGAAGGGTGTCAGTACGATGACGCTGTTCGGGTAATCGAAAACAATCTTCTTGATTTTTTACATAAAAAGGCTGGAAAAGTAAGCGGATGGGTTTTGCAATTGCCGGATAGCTTTCTTTCGAAACGGCCAATGGTGGAAATGTTTCATTTGTCCCTCTTAATCGGCATTCGGCAATGGGAAGCGGCCAGTCGAAAGATAGAGGGGGCGAAAATCCGTTATGAAGCTATGCGAGGGAGCATGGACGAGGCGGAATGGAAACAGATGATGGGCAACATGTACTTTTTATGTGCAAGCGCGAGTTATTTTCGAAAAGATTTGGATGGCATATCAGCATATTTTGAGCTGTCGGAGCACGTTGCCCCGGGAGGCAGTCTCTTTGAATCCATGGGGGACAATAGATTTTACGGTTATGATGAATTCGATGATCACATGTCTTATATTAACGATTACCATGCGGCCGCCGCATTTTTGATCAAGTGGATTCAACATTGGGGAGACCGGAAAGCTCATACGTCTGCCGCGATCTTTTATGCTTCTTACAGTTCTGTGCTGTATGAATGGAACCGTTTGGAGGAGGCCGAAGTGCTTCTGGATCAGGTGTTGAAACCGAGTGGCCAGAAATACAATCCGCGGAGTTTGTTGCAAATATACGTCAGCGCTTCGCGAATTCAGCAGGCGTTGGGAAATCCAGTCCGAGCCCTAGAACTGCTGGAGGAGTTGAAATTGCGGATTGAATCGCCGGATTATGAACGATTTTTGCAGAAAATTGAAGCGGAGCAAGCTTGCTTAGCTGTGCGGCAAGGTTCCATGCCTTATGCGTTGGAATGGTTGGAACGGTGTGGGATGACTTCTTCGGATAAAGTATCGCTGCATGGCGTGGGGGCATATATGGCATTGGCGAGAGTACTTGCTGCCTGCGGACGCACGGCTGAAGCCCTATCAGTATCCCAATCTTTGCAACGGTTGTTCGGGCAAGAGGATCGTCTTCGGGATCGTATCAAGATGGTTATCCTGCAAAGTGTGACGTTATATCGCAATGGCCAAACGCAGGAGGGGCTCCGTACGCTGGAAACGGCTTTGCGCTTAGCGGAGCCGGAAGGATTCATTCGCAGCTTTGCGGATGAAGGCGATGTCATGACGGATATGTTGTCCGCCTATTCGAGATCATATGAGGACGGCCTTTCGGGGCGTGGTTCCTCTGTTTTATGCGATTATTCGAATCGTTTGATACAGGTTCTGAAAATCCCGCAAGATGAATTGGACAAAGGGATACGTGTCGAAGTACGTTGTTTTGGTCGATTCCATGTGCGTAGTGGACAAGCAGATAAGGATGAAATTAAGTGGCGCACCTCCAAAACAAAAGAGCTTATGGCTTACCTAGTTCACCATCAGGGAGAACCCATTGATAAGTATCGAATCATAGATGCTTTATGGAGCGATTTTGATGCAAAACGAGCAGTCGCTCAGTTAAACACGACGGTACATTATCTCCGGAAGCAATTAGAACAAATAGGGTTAAAAGGAATCGTCCAATACGTCAAAGGCAGTTACAGGTTGGAAATGAATCATTTTGACTGCGATTACAATGCATTTCGTCAATTGGCGTCAGCTGGTATTCCGATTGCGACCGAGGAAGTCAAAGCTTATGAAACAGCACTGGCAAAGGCTTATCGGACAGGCTATATGGAAGATAGTTTATTTTCGTGGGTCGAACAGGCGAGAAACCATCTGGAAAGCGAGTACATCGGCCAACTGCTGCAGATCTATGAATACTACGTACAGGAAAAGGAATTTCCAGCAGCCGTGGCCGTATTGAAAAGGGCGCTTGCCTGTGATCCGTTTAACGAGAGCTTGCATACGAAGCTGATTCGCGTATATGTGCTTGTCGGTGATCGGGTCTCGGCGAAGAAGCAATATGATTGGCTTTATAGTATGCTTCGCGCTGAGTTTGGCTTAGAAGTCGGAAATGCTGCCAAACAATTGCTACAAATTCTTTAGCTATTCAAATTAAGCTTTCAAAGCAGGAGTGCGAATCGAAATCCCTCTATTGACAAGGGATTTGGATGCGTGCTCTTGTTTTTTTTGTCGATATATATCAATTTTTGTTGAGTGTTTGATGAGTATTTGCAAAGTGAGTCATTGCTATAGTAGGAAGAGATTGAAACCTAATGAACGAAGAAAGGGAAGAACGAAAATGAAACGTTACTTATCTCTGATTTTGGCAATGCTCTTGATGGTGGGTCTCATGCCAGTTTATAAATCTGCCTATGCTTCCACTCCGTTAGACAACTGGGAGTCGAGAACATCCGGTTCTACAGATACGATGTATGGCGTGGCTTACGGCAATGGATTGTTCGTGGCAGGAGGAGACAAAATCGTCACCTCAACCGATGGCGTAACGTGGAGCGCGGTGACTTCTCCTCCGGGTTTTTCATTCCTGGCGAGTGTTAGCTACGGGGGTGGCTTGTTTGTCGGAGTTGGTTGGTCGGGCAATTTGTTCACTTCTCCAAACGGCACGACGTGGACCAGCCGGGCTTCCGGCACGTCGAATATTCTCTTTGATGTGGTGTATGGGGACAACTTATATGTTGCCGTAGGGCAGTCGGGGTACATGCTGACTTCCCCGGACGGCGTAACTTGGACGAGCCGTGTGTCCAATACCTTTTCTGGACTTAACCGTATTACTTACGGCAATGGGAAGTATGTAGCAGTAGGTGATTATGGTACGATTGTCACTTCGACGGATGGCATGACCTGGACAAGCAGTACCTCAGGCTCGACTAATCAGCTTTACGGCATCTCTTACGGCAATGGGGTGTTCGTGGCGACGGGGTACGAAGAAGTTATTCTGACTTCCGGGGACGGCGTGACCTGGACGGAGCGGCAAAGAATCCCTGGGACTAATCCAATGTTTCCAATCGCATACCAGTATTATCGTGCCATTTTTAGTAATGGTATGTTTATCTTGGCAGGACAGTTAGGCAAAATTCTGACCTCTACTAACGGTATTACCTGGACGAGTCATAACTCCGGATACACGGGAGGGTTATGGGGTCTGGCTTCTGGTAACGGCACTTATGTGGTGACGGGTCAACAGGGGACGATCCGGCAAACGGTGGCGTCTTTGAACGCCGAAGCGCCAAGCATTAGCGTGCAGCCGTCGAACCAGACGGCGAACGAGGGCGATACAAGTCCGACGCTGTCCGTTACAGCGACGGTAAGCGACAACGGTTTGCTGAGCTACCAGTGGTACAGCAACACGACGAACAGTAACAGCGGCGGCACGCTAATCGGCAGCGCAACAAGCGAGACGTATGCGGCGCCGACGGCAAGCGCGGGTACGACGTATTACTATGTCGTCGTAACGAATACGAACGCTAGCGTGAGCGGTACGCAGACAGCTTCGACCACGAGCAGCGCTGCGAAGGTGACGGTGAACGCGCTGGTGAACGCCGAAGCGCCGAGCATCAGCGTGCAGCCAACGGAACAGACGGTGAACGTTGGCGATACAAGTCCGACGCTGTCCGTTACAGCGACGGTGAGCGACAACGGCTTGCTGAGCTACCAGTGGTACAGCAACACGACGAACAGTAACAGCGGCGGCACGCTAATCGGCAGCGCAACAAGCGAGACGTATGCGGCGCCGACGGCAAGCGCGGGTACGACGTATTACTATGTCGTCGTAACGAATACGAACGCTAGCGTGAGCGGTACGCAGACAGCTTCGACCACGAGCAGCGCTGCGAAGGTGACGGTGAACGCGCTGGTGAACGCCGAAGCGCCGAGCATCAGCGTGCAGCCAACGGAACAGACGGTGAACGTTGGCGATACAAGTCCGACGCTGTCCGTTACAGCGACGGTGAGCGACAACGGCTTGCTGAGCTACCAGTGGTACAGCAACACGACGAACAGTAACAGCGGCGGCACGCTAATCGGCAGCGCAACAAGCGAGACGTATGCGGCGCCGACGGCAAGTACAGGTACGACGTATTACTATGTCGTCGTAACGAATACGAACGCTAGCGTGAGCGGTACGCAGACAGCCTCGACCACGAGCAGCGCTGCGAAGGTGACGGTGAACGCGCTGGTGAACGCCGAAGCGCCGAGCATCAGCGTGGAGCCAACGGATCAGACGGTGAACGAGGGCGATACAAGTCCGACGCTGTCCGTTACAGCGACGGTGAGCGACAACGGCTTGCTGAGCTACCAGTGGTACAGCAACACGACGAACAGTAACAGCGGCGGCACGCTAATCGGCAGCGCAACAAGCGAGACGTATGCGGCGCCGACGGCAAGTACAGGTACGACGTATTACTATGTCGTCGTAACGAATACGAACGTCAGCGTGAGCGGTACGCAGACAGCTTCGACCACGAGCAGCGCTGCGAAAGTGACGGTGAACGCGCTGGTGAACGCCGAAGCGCCGAGCATCAGCGTGCAGCCAACGGATCAGACGGTGAACGTTGGCGATACAAGTCCGACGCTGTCCGTTACAGCGACGGTAAGCGACAACGGTTTGCTGAGCTACCAGTGGTACAGCAACACGACGAATAGTAATAGCGGCGGCACACTAATCGGCAGCGCAACAAGCGAGACGTATGCGGCGCCGACGGCAAGCGCGGGCGAAAGCTATTATTATGTAGTGGTGACGAACACGAACAACAGTATCAACGGTACGCAGACGGCGACGGCTGTGAGCCAAGCAGCCAAGGTGACCGTCCATGCATCGCTACTGGTAAGCTTCGACAGCAATGGCGGTTCGGCTGTAAACAGCCAGACAGTGAGCTATAACGGCAGTGCCTCCCGACCTGCAGACCCGACGAAACTTAATTATACATTCGCCGGATGGTACAGCGACAGCAGTTTGATAACTACATTCAATTTCAATAATGTCATTACTGACAATATGATGTTATATGCGAAATGGTATTCATCAATAGCCTCATTATCAGCGTTGTCGGTAGATCAAAGCATGTTAACACCAGCATTTACAGCGTCGGAAGTTAATTATCGAGTGGATGTTCCGAACTCAGTGGATAGACTTACTTTTTATATAACTAAAGGGAATTTAAGCCAATCCCTTACAGTTACCGGGGCAACTTACAGTGCTGTAACGAATAATGTGTATGCGTATCGCACCGCAGATTTGCTTGTCGGATCCAATGTAATTCAAATTGCAGTAACGGCACAGAACGATACTACAACTACTTATACGATTACGGCGACGCGTGGATCTGTACAAACACCAACATCAACGTCAACACCAAGTGACAGTGAAGCTCCTCCATCTACAAACAATGAAACACTGAATCTACCAGTTAGTCCCTTTAAGAATCATGTAATTGATCAGGAGGCGGTTATCAAAACGGTCAAAGATGCAATAGCCGCTACTAAGAACACAAGTGTAGAATTTAGTGATATCTCTCAACATTGGAGTGTCCCAAATATCAAGGTTGCCGTGAAATTGCGTATTATCAGTGGTTACCCAGATCAAACGATCCATCCAGATGCTCCAGTGACCAGAGCTGAGTTTGCGACTATGATTTTCCGCGCTTTTGGTCTTGAGCAAGGCAAGGCTGTAGCTTCGTTCAGTGATACTTCCTCACATTGGGCTTCTGCCTATATCCGTACGTTAGCTTCCCTCGGTATTGTGAGCGGATACGATGATAGCAGCTTTAAGCCGGATGCTGAGATCACCCGTGCGGAGATGGTAACGATTATAGCACGGGTACTAGATCTAAATCTGTTGGGAAAAGGTGCAACCACTAACTTTAATGATGTTAGCAGTGACTATTGGGCGAAGGATGCTATCCAAAAATCCTCATCTGCCAAACTGATTCAAGGGGTAACCAACGATACATTTAAACCAGATAGCCATGCTAGTCGAGCGGAAGCCATAACCGTTATTATCTATGCTCTAGAAAGTGACACTTCTATCAAGAAATTAATTCAAGACATTCAATAAATCAAAGAGCTAAGCAGCTTGGCTGCTTAGCTCTTTGTAGTTTTTTGGCTCATCCAATGAAATATAAACAAGTATCATTATCTGCAGCTTCGAAGCGTACATTTACCGCCGTTCGATTCTAGGAAACCATGGTAGGAATCGATTCGTTTCTCTTTTATATTGCTGATAAGCCAGATTATTTGCGTAACGCCGATCAAGGAACGGTACACCGGAAACCTTAATTAGTAGAAGATTAATTAATAGGGAACTGATTAACGCACCCCAACCGCCGGGCAAAGGGAGGACGATGAGTGCGATTCCCCACCACATCACAGCCTCGCCAAAGTAATTGGGATGGCGAGTATAGCGCCATAACCCGCTTGTCAGCACTTCTTCTTGATTCCGGCGGTTCTTCTTAAATTGTCGAAGTTGCCAATCCCCGATCGTTTGGAACATGAATCCGACAATCCATACAGCCAAACCGAGGTAAGCGGTTAAATCAAAGGCACCCATCTGTTTCGAATGAACGCGAATGATCGGATATGCGAGCAGCAGCATAATGAATCCTTGCATCATGAAGACGCGGAAAAAGGCGATGAGCACAGCACGGCTGCCCCATTGTTTACGGAAGTTGGCATAGCGGTAATCTTCCCCTCGACCAATTGAACGAATGAATAGATAGACCGCCAACCGAATACCCCATATGCACACCAAGATCGTGATCAGTAATTGTCTACCGTCATAACCTTGCTGATACATGAACGTCGTCAGTGCGATGATGACGAATCCTAAGCCCCAGCCGATATCTACAATCGAGTTGTCTTTCTTGACTTGCGCTATAAAGAATAATAAGGACATAAAAATAAAGACAGCAACTCCACTGATTCCATATAATACCCACATTTACGTATTCCTCCTTGTATTTTTGCCGCTAAGCATCATAGCCACGCTCACCGCTCCCTTGCCTGCATGCAGTCCGATAACAGGTGCTACTCCGGTGATATACAGCGGGTTTTGTCCAGTCATCCGAACCATTTCTTCTACGTAACGCGCGCTGTCCGCTTCAGCTCCAGCATGAAGGATAACATAACGTTGGATTGGATTGCGGCGATGAATGAGTGAAATCATTTTCAGCATTTTGCCTAGATTGGATTGTTTATAAAAGGTTTTTCCATAGAGGATCGATTGGCCTTCTTGATTGACAGATACAATGGGTTTCATATCGAGCCATCTTGCGATTTTCCCCTGAAGCGGGCTTACTCGTCCGCCTCTAATCATGTGCTTCAACGTCGGCACGCTCACGAGAATTTCCGAACGGGATATGGATGATGCTAGCAAATCAAGCACCTCCTCGATCGGTTTCCCTGCTTTAACCGCCTCAGCGGTTTCATGAACGATAAGCCCATAAGCGCCGGACAAAGTTCTCGAATCTACCACATGTATTCTGTCCGAATCAATACGTTCGGCTGCTTGTCGGCATGCATCATAGGTGCCGCTTAGCGGCTTAGATAGGTGTATAGAAATTATATGGTCATAATGAGTCAATAACTGTTCATAGAGCAACGTAATGGTTTCTTGAGCAGGCTGCGAGGTAGTCGGCTGTTCGGTCATCCACTCAAGCTTGTCATAGAATGTATCTAATTGAAGGGTTACTTTATCTAGATAGGTGGAACGACCGAGCTGTAGATGTAGAGGGATCCTATGAATCTGATAGTCATCCAGCCACGTTTCTGGCATATCGCAAGCAGAGTCGATCACAAGGGCAATAGATGCTTGGCGATTGTAAATCATATCTTTCTGCCGCTTCATGTCTTCAACCTTCTGATAGACGATCCAGCCGTTATTTTGAATTACCTCGGCGACCCGAGCAGGAACGTTAGTATGAATATGAATTTTGCCCTGAATACCGTCACCAACAGCTACCATCGAGTTACCCAAAGTCGCGATATGCCCTTTGACTTCTTCTAAACTCGTCTTAATGTCGAACATAAATTCGGTACAATACCGATACGCAAGGGAATCGGAGAGATCATGGGATGGATTGTGGACAATGTCGTCGGTGGAAGCGAATGGTTCCTGTTCATCAAAGATCTGCTCAGCAATCGGGAATGTATCGTCTAATGATGCAATAAATCCCTGCAAGAAATGGATAAAGCCTCGCGCTCCCGCATCGACGACGTTATGTTTTCGAAGCACTTCCAGCTGGTGTTTCGTATTCTCCAACGAGATGCACGCCTCAGCGTAAGAGCGATGTAGCATGTCTGCAAGCCCCTCCGAAGGAGCGAACGCGGTTTGAAGAACGTTGACCCAGTCATCCATGACTGACAACACGGTTCCTTCCTGCGGTTCATGCACGGAACGTCGGGACATGGCCACAGATTGCTCACACATTTCAATAAACTGTGCAATCTTCAGCTCTGGGCGAGCGGTCATATAGCTGCACATAGAAAGGATAAACTGAGAGAAAATCATGCCCGAGTTGCCGCGCGAGCCTCTCAAGCAAGCCCGTTTCATACTTTCGAGCATCTCGGAGGAGGTATCGCTCCATTTCGTCTCCCGTACGAGCATTCGCATTAAGTGCGCAAGGTTGCTTCCCGTATCCCCATCAGGAACGGGGAAAACGTTGATAGCATTCAACTCTTTTTCCCTCGATATAATTTCGTTGGCTCCGGCCAAGATCATGCGGAATAACGTAGGGTGATTTAGAACTTGCAAGTCTGGACCTCCTGTTGAGGGCTCGGAGGAAGGCTGGGTTTTCCGAATAAGTAGCCTTGAAATAGCCGATACCCTCGTTGTTTTAACCATTCGAAATCTTCTCTGGATTCGATACCTTCCGCCAGCGGTACTGCCCCGATGCGTATAGCTGATTCAAGGAAAAGTTCAGCTGTCCGCTGCATCGCCGAATTTCGTGAGACGCCATGTACATGGGAACGATCCAATTTCATATAATGAGGCTTAAGCTCTGACAGCATTTCTATCGTACTGAAACCTTCCCCAACATCATCAAGGGCATATTTAAACCCTTTTTCCTTGTAAAACGCCAATATACGCTTCAAATGCGCTAAGTCTTCGGTCTTCTCAGTTTCAACAACTTCGAAAACAAATAGCGAAGGGTCAATGTTCAATTTTGTGGCTAACTCGATGGTGGACTTTAAACAAAATTCGGGAGAATAAATGGACGTTGGTATAAAATTAATAAACATTTTGGCTCGAAGCGGAGCAGCTTCTTCTACTGCTTTCATCCTGCATAGTCGGTCTAAAACGTATAGCCGACCGCGTTTCTTGGCAGCGGGGAAAACGATGTTCGGATAAAGCACGGAACCGTCTTCGTCCGTGAATCTCGCTAATGCTTCATAGGCATAGGTCCGTTCTTCGCTGTCAACAATAGGTTGGAAATACATGAAAACCCGACGCTCAGCAATTAACTTGTCGATCCACTTCGTTTCAGCAATCACCAGAAGCTCCGACATGGACCTCCAGTCCTCTCCCGGCAGCCGAATTCTCATTTTCTCTTGATCCAGGTGATCATTGCAAAAGTCCGCAAGCTCACGAGCTCCGAACTCTCTAATCGTTAAAGTATCTTCATTCTCATGATGCAGGGCTTTTCTAATTTGCATAAGATTAGACACGTCACGCAACAAATTCCGGTTATGGGGCCCCTCAACTTTAATTTCGATGAGCAACTCATTCAGTCCGCAACCCTGGCAGCTCATTAGCATTTCCTCCCGTTGAAATCGGATTTGTCGTTAATTCAGGATCAACTTGATTTCGTTCGCTTTCCCATCTAGCTTAGAGGTGGCTTTCCCGATGTCCTGGAACTCTCCTATAGCTTGCTGGATTCGTCTCTGGCTCTCGGAAGCGTAAATCTGCGAGCGTTTCGTGCTTTCTCCGACTTCCCGGACCTGAGCCTCGATTTCTGCGACGTATTTGCTTGCTTCCTTAGTCGCTTGTTCGACTTGTGCTGCAAGCTTGCGCACCTCGCTAGCCACTACAGCGAAACCTCGCCCGTGCTCCTTTGCGTGAGCAGCTTCGATTGCCGCGTTAAGGGCAAGAAGATTTGTTTGTGAAGCAACGTCTTTGATGGATCGTACGATTTTGCGAATGGAATGGGACTGGTGTTCCAATTGAAGCAAAACAGCCATATTCTCCTCGGAGCCCGAAACGACGTTGCTAACCGCTTCTTCGATTTCCCTGCTGCGAGCTATGCCTTCCTTTGCCCGGTGAAGCAGATCCTCGGACATCCGTAAAAGATCCCCGGTCAATCGGGCAGCCGCTTGTTCCCGCTCATCGATGTTAGTGGCGATCTTCAACACGCCGAACGGTAGTCCATCTTCACCGAGGATCGGCATATAAGTAGCTTCAAGCCAAATAAGACGCCCGTCTTTTCGCACTCTATGGATTTTGTTCTGAAACGCCTTGCCTTGCCTTAATCCTTCCCACAGCTTATGATAGTGAGCACTGTTTCGAAATTCGGGCGTACAGAAAGCCGTATGTCGCATGCCGCGCATTTCCGAGGATTGATAGCCCATGGAGTTCGCGAAATTATCGTTGGCATAAAGCACATTGCCTTCCATGTCGAATTCAATCATGGCAAGGGAGCTTTCGATGGCCGTCATTAATGCACGAAGTTTCGTATCGCCATGTATCTCTATTAAAGCCGTTGCTTGATTTCTGTTCATGGGAATGAGCTCCTCGGTTATGTATAGATTTTATAATCATAATTGTACAAAATCTATACAGAATTATCAATAAATTTTGGGAATCAATGAAAAGTTCATAAAATCGATGAAATTTTTGACAAAGCTCTCCTCATTTTGTATTGATTATGTATAATTAAGTGGAGGAGGGGACGAAATCATGTATAGCATGAAAAAGGCGTCGGAGCTGCTTGGTATCCCAGTCGTAACGATTCGTGCCTGGGAGAACCGATACGGGGTTATAACTCCGAGCCGAAGCGGTGGCGGACATCGGCTGCTAAGCGAAGAAGATCTATCAAAGCTTCGCTTCCTTAAAAACCAAATCGATCAAAACGGCTTGAAGATCAGCGAAGCAGTGGCGAAATTGGTTCAGGAGAACAAGCCTATCCCTCCAGTACAAGAAGCAGAACAAGCGGCGAGCATTCGAACTTACGACATTTTAGCCGAAAAGCTATACATGGATTTGATCCATTTCAGATCCGTCCAAGCGGACGAGACGATAGATCTGGCGTTTGCCTTGTATGACTTCGAAGAGGCGTTCCGACGCATCATTGTTCCTGTTCTATATAGGGCTGGATCGGATTGGGAGGAAGGAAAAATCGTCGTAGCACAGGAGCATTTCGCTTCAGAAACGATTATGCGAAGAATATCCGCCTTGTTCAGAATTTTTCCGGTGAATCCCAGCATGCCTGTTGTATTGGCTTTTTGCCCCGAGGGAGAACGGCATCATCTCGGACTCATGTCGTTTAGCCTATTCTTGCGTAAACGCGGAGCCGAGGTATTGTATTTAGGACCCGATACGCCTTTGAAGGATCTGGATAGTATCATCGCGAGTCAAAATGTATCTTTTATCGCCGTTTCCGTTACGGACCGACGCCATGTGGACAAGCTCTTGGAGTGGATTGAATTAGCCATACGAAACCATCCCCGATTGAGGTTTCTTCTTGGGGGGGCCGCATTCGAATTAGAGGAATGGCGCCCTGCTAAAGCTAATGTTCGTTATATGTCTGTCGAAGAATGGGAAGATTGGCACAACGCTTAAGAATGACTGGGTCAGCAGGATGGACATCGATCGGTGGGGAGAATACGCTTGGGAATGTAAGGTATATAAACCAATACCGTATGTTTGTTAAGGAGAGCAACGGTTGAACAAACGAGGAACGACAGCTGAATCACCGACAATCAGGCCGACGATAATCCCATTAAGCTGAGCCGTATTACAAATAACGGCGAAATAAGTGTTTCAGAACCCTAAGACACCAAGTTTTAGGGTTCTTTCTCTTGAGAGAAATCGGCGCACCGAGACGGCCATTTATAAACCAACCCAGTACCAATACAAGTATGGATAGAATACATTCAATTCCAAAAACCGTTTGCAAGCCGGCAACGATGCTTTGTGGTTTATCTTCAAATGCAACGGGATCGAGCGAACGGTGAAGATAACGGTTGGCTCCGGATGACATGATGCCAACGAACAAAGCGATGCCAATTCCCCCAGCAATCTGCTGGAGCGTATTGTATATGGCTGTACCATGGGGGACCAGGTGAGGCGGGAGTTGATTCATGCCTGCCGTTTGAGCAGGGCAGCTAGCATCGCCCCTCTCTTTATTCCACTTGCCTCTTGAACCTGTCCGTTCATCCTACACCATCACTTTCTAACAAGGAGTAAAAATTATCGCGGTCTTCATCATCGAATCGTCCAAGCGCCCGTATCCTGACAAATTCATGCCCACCTAACATGTCGATTTCCTCGCCGAAACTATTGTAGAGTGCAATCATATGGCCATCTTGATTCAGCTCCAGATATCCGTAACAAGTTGTCTCTAGCGCTTTGCCGTAAAAGATCAAAAATTTGATTTTATCCACGCTGTTCATGCAGATCTCCTTCCTTGGTTCCTCATTGATCTGAAGACTATTTTACGTGAGACCGGATGAATTGGAAAAAGCGATATTGCCCTGCATACTCGGAAATTGATTCCTATGTTGAAAACATAAGGGGGGATCTCCCGCTATATCGCTCATTTGCACATTATCTCTTGACGAGATGCGATTTGGGGATTATGATAACGTGCCTGTAAACCCAACAAGCTAATTCAAACGAAAAAGCCGAGCGGTGCAAGCAGGCATTATGCAAGGCAAAGGTGATAACCAATTTGCACCTAACGACAATGCGATCAGAGCAGAGGCTGTAACGGTACTGCTTAATATGCGGGAGCAGAAGTAAAATTAGTACGGAAAAACGCAGCCCTATACACCATTGGGCTGCGTTTTTATTTCCCTGGAAATGGGGATCCTCTAATAAAATCAGGTTAAACGGATTCCTTCAAATGCATTCTTAACTAAATGCTCCACATAGAATTCATCCAAGGTTTCGCCTGTCACAAGCAAACGATAAAAAATTGGTCCATAAATGAGATCAATGCAGATGCCGATGTCGAGATTATTTTTCAATTCCCCGCGTTGAATTCCTTTTTCCAAAAGACCTCGCGCCTCGAGTCGGCGGGGACGGAAAAACCGAGTTCGATAGGCGTCCGCCAATCCTGTATCAAACTGTCCTTCACCTAATAACTGCGTAATGATGGTTCCCTCGCGGCTTGTCAAAAATCCGGTTAAATTCGTAGCGTGAATTAGAACGTCTTTATAGGTTGTACCTGTATCAGGGACGGGTAATCTATCCGTGGCAGCATGCATGAAACCATCCATAACTACAGCAGCTTTGTTAGGCCACCATTTATATATCGTGGCTTTGCTCACTTGGGCGCGTTCGGCAATTTTATCGACGGTGACGGCTTGAAAGCCATTTTCCAGCAATAACTCGTAAGATGCGGAAAGGATAGACTTATGAGATTCTATATTACGCGGTCTTCCTCTTTTTCCATTCATCGTTAGCATCCTCTTTCGTCCTTACATAAATGTAAAACCATTAAAACAAACTATACGTTCAGTATACCAATTATAAATTAAAAATAAAGTTGCACTTGCCTATTTACAAAACTATACGTTCAGTTTAATATTCAAGTTATATAATTAATAAACTATACGTTCAGTATATTAAAGCGGAGAAAATTTATGATAAGGAAGGGGTATGGAATCGTAACTGTCGTAATGCCATGAATTTATTGAACCTATTGAACACATTATATTTCTATATAAGGAGCTGCCGAAAATGACTGCTAACAAAAATCAAGCTATTGAGAAAAATATTCCAACCTGGCTAACTGTACTTCTGGCTGCCGCATGCGGTGTCATTGTAGCAAATCTTTACTATGCCCAGCCGTTGGTTGGGGTTATCAGCTCTTCCATCGGGCTGTCGCCAAGCAGTTCTGGCTTAATCGTGACGTTAACACAGATAGGTTATGTAGTCGGCTTGTTATTTATTGTACCTTTGGGAGATATCGTTGAAAATCGAAGGTTGGTTGTCGCATCCTTAGTTCTTACAGGTGTTGCTCTTGCCGTTACGGCAGTATCGAAGCAAGCTGTGCTATTCTTGGCAGCCTCGTTAGTCATCGGAATAGGGTCCGTTGCGGCGCAGGTACTCGTACCTTTTGCATCATACCTTGCATCGGATTCTTCACGCGGTCGTGTTGTCGGCAATGTCATGAGCGGTTTGTTGCTTGGCATTATGCTCTCGCGTCCATTGTCTAGCGTCGTGGCCGACTTTCTAGGCTGGCATGCCGTATTCGCGTTGTCTGCCGCAGCGATTATTAGTTTGGCAATTGTCTTGTCCAAGGTGCTGCCTGAAAGAAAACCCACAAATGCCACACGATATACCGCTCTGCTCGCATCGATGTGGGGTTTGCTGCGCACAACTCCGATCTTACGCCGTCGGGCAGCTTACCATGCATTTGTGTTTGCGACTTTCAGCCTATTCTGGACAACAGTTCCATTACTGTTATCTGGCCCTATGTTTCATTTTTCGCAGATAAAAATTGCGCTGTTCGCGCTTGTTGGAGTCGCAGGTGCGATCGCCGCGCCTATAGCTGGACGGTTAGCTGACCGCGGCTGGACGAAACCCGCAACAGGGATAGCACTCGTTACTGTCGTCTGTTCCATGTTGCTGCCGCTTATATTCCGCACGGGTTCAATGACCGGAATTATTATTCTCGTCGTTGCAGCTATTTTATTAGACGCGGGCGTATCCGCAAATCTTGTGCTTGGACAACGGGCACTGTTCTCGCTTAGTCCAGAAATTCGTAGTCGGCTGAATGGGCTTTTTATGGCAATCTTCTTTTTTGGCGGTGCGATCGGATCCGCGATTGGGGGATGGACCTATGCGACAGGAGGATGGAGTGCCGTATTATGGATTGGCATGGCTTTCCCCCTCGCAGCTATTCTTTATTTTGCGACAGAGAAGAAGTAATGCTAGGCGGAAGAATGAATCAACAGTGAATACAATGATGTTTATATTCAGTTTATAAGTCTAATTTATTCTGTAATCACACCATTAAAAATGGCATGGATTACGGGAGGAACGAATATGACAAAAAATGTTCTAGTGAGTGGAGCTAGTTTCGCAGGTATCTCAACTGCCTACTGGATGAAACACTTGGGATACAATGTGACCGTAGTGGAGATCGCCAAAGGTCTCAAAAAAGGCGGAACACCTGTAAATATCCGTGAAAATACGGTCGACATCGTGAAACGGATGGGGCTGCTCGACGAAATCAAGTCTAATAAAATAAACATGGAATTAATAGAATTCAAAAATTCAGAGGATGTCACCGAAAAAGTGGAATTGCGCGTGGATCTCGCAGAGGATGAATATGAAATCGAGCGAGACGTATTGTTGAATATCATGTTCAACTCTGTCAAAGATGATGTGGAGTTTATTTTTGGCGATAGCATCGTTTCAATGAAGGAAGATAGTAACGGCGTCGACGTAGCTTTCAAAGGGGGCCAGAAGCGCTCGTATGACCTGGTATTCGGTTGTGATGGTATCCATTCGGCCGTCAGGAAATTATGCTTCGGGGAGGAAGCCGAATACTCGCATTTTCTTGGAACTTATTTCTCTATAACGATAGTGGATAAGTTGTTGATCAGGGAGAATACGACACAGATGTACAATGAGCCGGGCAAGGCGGTTATGCTGAACAGTTACAATAATAAAACCGATATCGTCCTCTGCTTCTCTTCGGAGAAGGAAATCCCTTATGACTACCGAAACGAAGAAGGGCAGCGGACTATCATTATGAATCAGTTTGCGGGCCTAGGCTGGCGAACGCCCGAATTGCTGGAAGAGGTGAAGAACTCGCAAACTTTTTACTTTGACAAGCTATGCCAAATGAAAATGCCATCATGGACAAAAGGCAGGGTAGCACTTGTCGGTGATGCTGGATACTGCGCTTCTCCAGCTGCTGGCATGGGTGGATCACTCGCCATAGATGGTGCAGCCGCGTTGGCGGATGCTTTCCAGGAATGCGATGGTGATTATGAACTTGCGTTCCAAGCCTACAACAAGAGTTTCCGTCCTTTCATCGAGGAAGTGCAAGCTAACGCGGCACAATTCGTAGATTTCCTTGTTCCACGAACGGAGGAAGCCATTCGCCAAAGAAATTTGCAAGAAGGGTACGATTTATAAAAAGCTTTGGTTATTGTTCATGAAATGAGGAAAGTCGGGCCGGTTACCGGTCCGACTTTCTCTGTTTCAATGGATAGATATTACCGCCAATAGGTAATTCGTTCACCAGGCAATCGCACAGATTCATGCCCGGCTTCTTTCGCTTTTCCAATAGAGAGGATCATGACCGGTACATATCGCTCGTCGTCTAAATCAAATGTGCTAACAACTTTATCGCGTTCAAAGCCTGCCATAGGATTCGTGTCATATCCATGCGCGCGGGCTACCAGCATGAGCTGCATAGCAAATAAGCTTGCATCGATTTTGGCAATTTCGATCTTTAAATCCCTAGGTATGTGAGGAAACATGCTCATAATTTGTGTAACCTGCTTGTCGCGTACATCGCTAGGCATTTTCCCTTGTTCCACAGCCGTATTATAAATTTCTTCTACATACAGTTCACTCTGAGTATCGCCTATTATGATGAGCATTGCCGCGGAAGTATCATTTTGTTGCGTATTAAACTGAACAAGAGGTCGCAGTTTGTTTTTCCCTTCAGGGGAGTGAACGACGATGACACGCCAAGGCTGTATATTCGCAGAGGAAGGTGCTAGACTTGCTTCTTGAATGATAGCTTGCAATTCTTCTTTTGGAATGGGAATGTTCTCATCATATAGTCGTACGGAACGACGGCCGGTAATAATGTTGACAAAATCGTTATTTTGAATGTGTTCCAGCATGTAATCTCTCCTTTGGATGTCACCAATTGTTTTGACAGTTGTGATGTCATTGGTTATCATGTTGTTTAGTATGAACTATGAACCTTGGTTCATAGCAAGTATAAATGATTTGTAAGCATAGGAAGGGGAACGGTTATGAAAGCAAATGAGGTTTCTAAGCTGACAGGGCTGTCCATATCCACCTTGCGATTCTATGAACGCAAACAATTGATTCCGGAGCAGTTTATCTCGAGGGATGAGAATAATTACCGTGTATATGATGAAGAAGTGGTTACCTATTTGCAGGATGTGAGAACGCTGCTCACGGTAGGTTTTACAGTTCAGGAAATAATTGTACTCATTAGTGAAAGTTCCGATATCGAGAAGAAGGTATTGGTTACGGAGAAAATTATATATATCCAGGAGCTAGAGGCAAAATTGGAAGCATCGAAAACTTTCTTAACGAATGTGTTAGAGGGTAAGGCGAATTTTCAGACCCGATGCAACTATGAGCATTAACCGTGGCATGAAATTACAGATCATATTTGTAGTAAGCGAACTCGGTGTGCGGGTATAGGCTAATCGATATAAATCGCTATAGGATAGGACTTAATTTGCGTGTTATACTTATCGATGACGAAGAAATATGTTGAAAATAATAGCATTCATCGCTTTTAGAGATCGAAAATGTCATGTTTTGTAGACCATTCAATTCATGGAGGTGTGTTATGTCGAAGCAGGACGAAATTCCGGCCTATACCCTCTTTACAATGCCGTCCAACCGTTTGCAGCGGCGGTCTGCTTTTGTCATTGGCCTGGTCATAGCTATTATTACGTTGATGTGCGTTCCGTTTGCCCGATTGGACTTACCCAAGACCAATACATTCCTACCGACTTTGTTAGGCACAGTGATCTGTTTTGAGTGGATGACCATCTTTGTGTTTTACAATCAGTTTCGCATCCACCGCTCCCCACAGATCTTAGTCCTGTGCGCAGGATATTTGTACACTTCTCTGATGACATTGGCCTATTTACTACTATTTCCGGGGTATTTCCCGCCGACATACTATCGACCGGGCAATCAGACGGCCGAGTATTTGTATGTCTTCTGGCACGCCGGATTCCCTTTGGCCATATTGGTCTATACCGTCATGGAACGTTGGTTCAAAGTGGTTCGATGGAGCGAAAAGCAAGCCCTGCGGGGAACCATTATACTAGGTATCGGTGTTGTCTGCGTCGTGGCTTGCATCGTATATAGTTCGGTCTCTTTTGAAAATCGACTGCCCCATTTGATGAACTTCGGCCTTGTGTCGAGGTTATTTACGTTTGGCTTTGCTCTGCCAATCATGGTACTTAGTTGTGCAGCTTTCATATTCTACTACAGACTGACCCGGGCAGGCACAGTAATTTCGTCCTGGTTCTGCGTAGCATTGCTTGCAAATGTATTGGATGTGGGAATCGTCTTGTGTGGCGGCAACCGATTCAGCCTGGGATGGTATGTGTCCAAATTCGATACGTTTATTTTCGCAAATATCGTGCTTGCCGCAATCATTTATGAATTTATTCAAATGTACGTGAAGATGACGGGACTATATGACCAAAGCCGGAAGAAGGAACGCAAGATTGCAGAGCAAAACAAGATTATTGAACGTATGCTGGCATCTAGCCATGAAGCGGTTAGTATGTGCGACAATCGGGGATTGGTTGTTTTTACTAATGGCAGGTTTGAGGAATTATTTGGACGAGCATTGTCTACAGGAGATTCCTTAATAACTTATTTTCAGGGAATGAAGCTATTGAATGGAGGCGTGCTTACCGAAGAGATGCTCATATATTTTGAGAAAACACAGGCTGCCTTCCGGGAGTTCGTTACTCATCGGGCGTCTGATGGAGAGACTTACTATTATGAGTGTCATGTCACTCCAATCAGGGATGAGGAAACCACCACTTTCTATGGGCATTTAATCGCCTTCGGAAACCGTACTGAAACCGTAAATAAGGCACACCATGATGAATTGACCGGACTGCCAAACCGTCGGTATATTGGGGAGTGGCTTGAACGCCGAGTGTCCTTACAAGAAACGGGAGAGGCTCCTTATGCATTGCTGTTCCTGGATCTGGACGGGTTTAAAAAGGTGAACGATACGCTGGGGCATGAAACTGGCGATAGACTCTTACAGGAAGTGTCCGCCGTGCTCAAACGGTGTACTGACGATCAGTGCATTGCTGCCCGCTGGGCCGGGGATGAATTTGTAATCCTAGTGGAACGGGTCGAACATTATGTTGATTTGGATCAGTTAGCCAATAGTGTTATTTCTGCCGTACGGCAAATTAAAAATATCATGGGCTACCCAGTGACCATCTCCTGCAGCGTAGGGATTGCTTTAGGAAATGAGGCCAATATGGATGCAAAGACAATTCTGCATCAGGCGGATCAAGCAATGTACGAGGCCAAGTCGAATGGGAAAGACCGTTACTGCTTTTATAGCAAAATAGCGTAGGATTAGCCCCGATAAGAAGGGGCTTTTTTAAATTGGCGCGGAAGATACGCGCCGTCAGGCGCATTGTTTGAATTTGTATAATTACTATTATGATGCGCTATGAGTATATGATGCGAATTGCAAGGTTTACGCCTAGATGGATCAGAAGTATAATTATGGAAAATATACGACCCAGCCTAGATAAAAGATTTTCAGAATAAGAGAGGAACTGATTCCAATCCATGAATCAATTAATAGAGCCATATAGCGATGAGATTGTCCACATCTTCGGGAAAGCCTCAGCTCAATTGCAGACGCTGCCGGAGGAATTGAAGGAGCAAGCTTTGGCGCTTCTGGGCAAGTGCCATCCATTGAATAGGAAGGACAACGAGGGACCTAATATGATCAGCTACCTGCTGCCGTATTGGGTCGGAGAGACCTTGGGGAGCCCGATCGAGTTGTGTCGCGAGTTAGCGGTGGGGAATTTGTACGGGATGTTGTCCTTCTTTCTCTTAGATGACGTTATGGATGAAATGAGAGATGTTCGGCGTTCGCTAGCGCTTAGTACGGTTTTGAATCAGCGCTTCTTGGAGGCTTATCAGTGGTGTTTCTCAGAAAACCCTCAGCTGTGGGGTTGCTATAATCGCTATTTAGCCCAGTGGGCAGATGCTATGTACCGTGAGGAAGACGAGCCTATGGACCCGCGGGATCCTGGCCGATTGGCTCGCAAGGCTGCCCCAGTGAAGCTGTGCGTCGCAGCATTGTTGCTTCAAGCTGGACAGGTCAATAAGATGCCTCATATGGAGAAAGCCATTGATCTGGCCCTAGCGGTACTCCAACTCTCCGATGACTGGGCAGACTGGCTGGAGGATTTGCCGACAGCCTCCTGCAACGCTTTCCTGGTGTTGTTGCGGGAGAACCTTCAGCTACAGGTGGGCGAAGTTATGGATGAGAGCATGGTGAAACGCAGCATCTACCGTGAGATGGCTTTAGGAGGGCTTGCGACCCTTGCAAGCGATTATGCGGATGAGTTGACAGCCATGAAGGAGGCTCCTGCGTCCCTTCAGATTTTCGCATCGACCATGGCTGAAAGCTTGCAGTTTAAAGCAAATGAGATCAAAGATCGCTATGATAGGTTGTTAAATGATGGCGGGTTTTCAATTTATTTAGCAGAAAATGGTTAAAAATGGTACAAGCTATCTAGTTCTATGGTAATATGGAGATGCAATTACATCCTAATATTTGGAAGGTAGTGTTGTCATGTCCATCGATACGTTGAAAGTGAATATCATCAAGAAAGCTTGGGAGGACGAGGATTTCAAGGCGCGTTTGCTGGCAGATCCTCGTAGTGCACTGCAAGAGGAGTTCGGACATGAAATTCCTGAGGGTATTGAGCTGAATGTGATGGCTGTAACACCTACGAAGTATGCGCTGATTATTCCTCCGAAACCGGAGGAATTGGATCAATTCACAGGTAGTGGGGTACAGCCGCAAATGGCTTCTTGGAGTTAAAGTTGGAAATGAGAGGGAACCAGGTGATGGCATCGGTTCCCTAGATACAACATGTTCAGTTAAATGACATTATGAAGGTGTATTATATTCCAATATTCGAAAGGTTGTGTTGTCATGTCCATCGATACGTTGAAAGTGGATATCATTAAGAAGGCTTGGGAGGATGAGGATTTCAAGGCGCGTTTGCTTGCGGATCCCCGCAGTGCACTGCAAGAGGAGTTCGGACATGAAATTCCTGAGGGTATTGAGCTGCAAGTAATGGCTGTAACACCTACGAAGTATGCGCTGATCATTCCTCCGAAACCGGAGGAATTGGATCAATTCACAGGTGCAGGGGCACAACCACAGATGGCTACTTGGACATAGTGTTGGAAAAAGGGAACCGAGCGATGGCTTCGGTTCCTTTTCCTTTTCATTAAGTAATTGCAGGCACCATGATTGTTGAATGCTGGTGAATTTAAAATTTATTTGTCGATAATTGGTTAATAATGGTACAAAAGATCTAGTTCCATGGTATGATAAACAGGAAGATATCCTAATATATTGAAGGGTTGTGCTGTCATGTCCATGGATACGTTGAAAGAGAAGATCATTAAGAAAGCTTGGGAAGACGCAGATTTTAAGGCACGCTTGTTGGCAGATCCTCGTAGTGCACTGAAGCAGGACTTCGGAATTGACGTTCCAGAAGGTATTGAGTTGAGTGTGTTGGCAGAAACACCAGCTCATTATGCACTGGTCATTCCCCCACAACCGGAGGAATTAGATCAATTGAAAGCTACTGAGGCACAAGTGCAGTATTCTTGGAACTAGGGTTGGAAACGAGAGGGAACCGGATGATAGCTTCGGTTCCTTTTCCTTTTTCACTATGAAATACTAAGCTGCCCTCCATGACTTCGATGATACGGAAGGTAACCATTAGGCCGAGGCCAGTTCCTTTGGACTTTGTTGAGAAGTAAGGCTCTCCTAGCTTCGCGATCTGCTCTGGTTCCATGCCTTCGCCGTTATCTGCAATGCGGATGACAGCGGTTCCTCCCTCGACCCAGGCACTAATGGCAATATGGCCCTCTTCGTGAAGGGACTCGATGCTATTTTTGATAATATTGATCAATGCTTGCTTGAACTTGGATGAGTTGCCCAAAATGACAAGAGGTTCGGGCACGTGGACCTCCAGCTCCCCCTTATTCAGCAAGACGAGAGGTGTCATCATTGTTTCGATCTGTGCCAGTTCATGCTGCAAATTCAGCTCTACCAGGGTATCCAGTTCCGGTTTCGCAAAGGTCAGGAAGTCTGTTATGATACCTGACGCCCGATCTAGCTCTTGAATGGCTAAGGAAAAGTAGGACTTATCGTGCTCTACTGATTTTCCCGAGAGCAGCTGCAAAAAGCCTCTTGTGACTTGAAGCGGGTTGCGTACTTCATGAGCAATTGATGCGGCCAGTTCACTGATAATCTGCATTTTCTCTGTCCGCTGCAGTTGGTGATTGTAGAGCTCCAGCTCCTTGGAGTAGGAGAGGAGCCGGGCATAGTCTGATGCAATGCGGCGGTTCAGGATCATCACCAGGGAAGCGATCAGAATAATGATGCCAAGTTTCCATAAATTTAACATACGCAGTGTATCTATCGTGTACATCAGCACGAGATCCGTTACACCGGATAGGGCAAGGATCAGAATGCCCAGAGAGAGGATTAGGGAATTGGGATTCTGCATAGCGTTCCGAAAAGCGAGGACGCTAATGAGAATTAGTTGTCCGATAATGAGCGGTGCGCCCAACAAGAAGGTCAGAAACCCGTAAAGAGAATACAAGGGAGTTCCGACGATCTTATACAATACCATAACGCAAAAGCTAACTGAATAATAGACAACAAGCCAGCGAAACACTCGCTTGATCCACGGATACCGGCCTTCGAATATGTGGGCGACGAAGTACAGCAAGGCAGGAAACATAATATAAATAGACGTATCAAAAATAAATACGAACACGTGTCCAAGCTCAGGAAAGTAGTAGTAAGGCATAGCCGAGTAGGTCATAATCAGAATGCCGCTGCACATGACAAATAAGGTAAGCGCCAAAGCGATACTGCGTTGCGCCCGGTTCAGGTACAAGGAGCAGAGAAGCATCATGAGCGATAGGAAAACGAAGCCCGCACCTAGCAACAGGTTAGGCAATTCCTTCCGGACGACTTGCCGGGAGTTTTCGGGAAGCTCGCCGAGTTGGACATTACTGGTAATGCCTGCACGTTCCTTCGCTGTTAGCTGCATATACAGATCGCTAGTTGCCTCAGCATGATCAAGTGGAAGTTGGAGAAGGGTTCGCTCGAAGTCAAAGCTGCGAGTGACCTGATAGACGGGCTTGCCGTTCTCATAAATCATTATGTTCATGGCGTATAGGCGTTCAATGAATAGCCCGGGTTTGGATAGATTGGACGTCGGGGGGACAGTCAAGTGAATCCATGCGCCGACCATCCCTTTGGGAATGGCATCAAACGGGTGCTCAACCGTGGCAGACAGCCACTCTCCGTCCATGTCAGGCAGGGCGTCTTCTGGAGCTCCAACAGGAATCCATTGCACTTTCCAGGCGGTTATTGGAGTACTGGCAGAATCCTCCGATGAAGTTACAAAGGGATACAAGAGCAATGCCAAGAAGGCAGCGCCGCCAAATGTGAGTAGTAACAAGATTAAGTGAAAACGCTTCATTTGCGCACCTCGTGGGGGACACCCAGTATTTTCATGTATGCCTATAAATTCGACAAAATTGTATATTAACCCTTTCGTTGCCGACAAAATTTTACAAATCCACTAATACGTCAAAAGACCCACTTCACAGCCGTATACGAACGGATAGAAGAGGGTCTCTATTTAAGTTACAACATTACATTTTATCGGCCAGCTAGAATGGCATCAGACAAGATATCGATTTGATTCTCGACGGCAATAGGATCATCGTTATACAAGTAATTATAGTTCACTACATGGACGTTTCCGTTTTTGACCGCTTTTAGATTTTTCCAGAGAGGGCTACTCTCCAGCTCTTTAAGAACAGTCGAAGTACCATCAGGGTCATAGGTCGTCAAGATAATGTGATCACCTGCAAATTCCGGTAGCACTTCGTAAGAGATCTCACGATACCACTCTTTCGCATTGCGGAATTCTTTCTCAACATTGGGAGCAGGAGTTACTTGCAGACCATCATACAACGCATAGCCGCCCATATTCACGAACCCATATACGCGAAGTTTATTTTTCCAAATGTTGAAGATGGTGAATGTCTCATCCTTGCTAATCTTACTGGCAACCTTCTTCCGAGCTGTTTCTACTTTCGCATCGAATTGCGTAATCCATTGTTCTGCTTCAGCTTTCCGCCCCAGAATGTCTCCGAAGATGCGGACAGAATCCTTAGGTCCCCCACTTAGTTCCAACGGAACGGTTGGAGCGATCTTGGAGTAATTATCATACTTCGAGGCTCCCCAGGAAATAATGAGATCGGGCTGCAACTCAACGATCTTCTCCAGCGATTGCCCAATGCTCTCCGTGCCATCTTTCTTAATGAAAGGATGGTTCTTAAGTACGAAGTCATCTGTACCGATAGGCTTAAGTCCAAGGGCAACGAGTTGGCCATAGTACCAGTCAGTGACTACACGTTCTGCCTTGACAGGAATTACCGAGCTGCCTGCCATATGTGTATAAGAACGGGTCTTGGCTTCAGCAGTTGGCTTAGCCGTTTCCTTAGTAGCGTCTACGGATTGATTAGTGGCGGTTGGTGTTCCCGCGGCACTGCCGGATTCCTTCGCATTACCGCAAGCGACAGTCCCCCCGACCATCATGATGATGATAAAACAAATTAGTATGATTCTCTTTCTTCCCATTACCTATTGACCTCCCATATATAATGATTCTCATTCTCATTTACATGATAACAAGATCATTCATCCATGTACATGTCAGATTATTCTCTGTTTCTTTGGATAATTGGGTAGAAGGTAATGGATGACATCATTCAGTTGGGCATCTAGGGCAGCGGGCCCGTACCCGTACCATTTGGTCATCTCCACGGGATAGACACATTGTTGCTTCCCAGCAGTTAAGGCAAGCCACTCGGGGCTTCTCATCATGGTCACTGCACGTTGTTTGGCTGCTTGATTATTCTCAATGGATACGAAGTAATGATCGGCATCGAAACGGGTTAATTCCGGGATAGAAAACTCAGGGTGCTCTAACCCTTGTGCATACATAGAAGCAACAACGCGAGGGCGGGTCAGCTGCAAAATATCATAGAGTAAATCAGCCCCCATGTACCCGTAAGCATAGATTAGCGAGCGATTGCTGCGCACATTGATGATGGCAACTGTCGCGTGCGGACCTAGCAGTCGACACAAAGCTTCCCGTACTTCTCCTGCTCGATAATCGAAGGAATCCAACCAGTCGCGTGCGTGCTGCTCCGTACCCGTTATTTGGGCAACATTCATAAAGTGCTGTTTCCAAGTCACACCGCGCCATGGAATCTGAATAACCAGCCCAGATTGGTGATAGTGTTCCATTTGTTGGTGTTCATCGCCTTCTATTAGAGGCAGCAAAATGATATCAGGCTTGACGTTCTGAAGTACCTGCAGCCGTCTCTCATGCTCGGTTTCCCAGTAGAGGGGCTGAAACGAACGTGAGCCTTGTAAGCGTTGAAACTGATCATTCACCCAAGTATCTGTAATGGCTGCAGAAGGTTTAACGCCAAGTGAGAGCAAGTCCAAGGTAAAGGCATGGTCTAGGGATGCAATCGTATGAGGTTTACGTAAATAGATGGTGGGGGACATCCCTGTGACTTGCTTGAATTTACGGCTTAAATAGAATTCATCGGCATAACCCACTTCACGGGCAACTTCATTTAATGATTGTGGGTTTTGCAATAAAATCGTCTTAACCTTGTCGATGCGTATACGATTCAGATATTCGGTAAAGGTAGTGCCCGTGCGCTGCTTAAAGCTTAACGTGAATTGCCGCAGGCTTAAACCGGATAGGCGCACCACATCATCTCGTTTGATTTTGCGCTCATAATGCGTATGCAAATAAGAAATGACCTGACTGATACCGTCCAGCGGTTGCGTAAAGGAAAGAGAATCGGGCTGTTCGAGTACCCAGCATGCATCAGCGAAAAGGGTAAGGAATTGAGCCTGTAGCGGGAGACGCTGTGATAGGCTGTTATACAGTCGATTTTCGTAGGAATCGTATAGAGAGGACACTTGATCCAGCAGAACGGAATGGCTCAGTTTCGCCAGCATCGGCATGAACGAAGCGTCTGTGGATGAATCCTCGCAGATCCATTCGTAGTTGCAGGCATAGAAACGAAGCTGCTCGGAGGATGAGGGAAGGTTCTCTATCAGCTCCTCACTCTGGATATGAATGGACGTACGAGGTGGTAGATTTACGCAACCGATCCCTTCGAGCTTATGTGTGTGGTTGTTAATCGTAAGTATAACGGAACGTGCATGTATAATTAATAAACTATAGGCATCCCGATGGTAGTGAAAGCCCTCGGGGTGCCCAGCTTCTGTGTACAGTGACATGTTTTTGAGAACAGGAAGTCCTGAATGCTCCATAACGAGTGTCAGCCCCTTCTATGATGCGTCTTCTTCAGTATTAGTATAAATGATGGATGGGTTGACGCAAAGAGCTCAATTGACATACTTCTCTGGAGATAGAATACGCCGAGCGTGTCATTTTACTTATTCCCTATAAACAGCTAGTCGCCCCTGTAAACCTTCCACAACCTCTTTCGGCACTTCCCTAATCTTGATATCTCCACCTAAGAAAAGGAGCCAATTTATGATTTCGGTCAATTTATCTGAATGATGAGTAGGGATGAATGTTTTTAAAATTGCCGTACTCTGATAAGGATTCGTATATGAAATTGACATGTCTAACGGATGATACTTTTTGTACTGGGCTATTGCCTTTGGACCTAGTTCAAGGACAAGATTAATGGCTTTCTCCTGCTTGCTTAATAGTTCTATAATCTTCTTCTTGCTGATTCTCTTTTTCTCAGCGTACGGTGTAACATCGATGAGATTGTCGACAGGAATAATCCGCCGTTTCTCTTCCTCTAGGTCAAAGCCCTCAATTTGCCAAGAGCTTTTCTCCCGATATAAATGCAATACATAAATGGCATATGACTTTATTACGCTGCCTTCCTCGACGGAAACGACTAAGCAGCTGTCCGATAGAATGAGTTGGATGAGGCTGTTCTAGCATTGGAAGAGGGATATCTGACAGATCGAGCAAGTCGGGATTATGGGGGTTGGTACCTTCAAACAGCAAAATCTGATTTAACAACACAAGATCATCCTGCTGATTTGCCGAGATAAGTCCGAGTAGTTTTTCAGCTAAAGATTGACGACTCTTGAGATAGGGGAGCTGCAGATTTCTTGTGGCCATGAAGGCGATAAAAAGGGCTTTAATCTCATTATCGGTAAAGCGGACAGTCGGCAGGACGGAATTTTTCATGACAAAATAGCCCCCATCCCTCCCAACTTCAGCGACAAGCGGCATTCCCATGGTCTCAATTTCTCTGATATCTCGGATAGCTGTAGAACGAGAGATATGAAATTCCTGCATGATTTCAGAAATGGTAAAATGGGCGCGGTTGTTGATATACCGCATGATGATGTTAATCCGTTCTACTTTACGCATGGGGTCCCCTAAACAGTATCATATTTTGACATGATTAATAGTTATTATAAACGTATGAAGTGAAAACACAAATAGACATTCAATCAGAAAAGGAGGTTAGAAGATGACAACGTACAGTGAGCAAATTGCGAAAGCAGCATCCCGCCCTATTGGCAGAATAATCGCTTATTGGAGCGTCACCATCATCCTGGCATTCTCGATTGCATTAAGTGGTATCGGGCAGTTAATGCGATATGGAGGAAATGTTGATTTAGTGACCGATATTGGTTTCCCGTTGTATATCACGAATATTCTCGGAGCTTGGAAATTACTTGGCGTCGTCGCGATCGTAATGCCAGGTTTCCCGCGGCTGAAGGAATGGGCTTATAGCGGTATCTTTTTTCTAATGACGGGTGCGGCTTTATCTCATGCGTACGCTAACGATTACGGAGATTACGGATTTCATATTATTCTTCCGCTTTTCTATGCTGCGCTTGGCATCGTTTCTTGGGTACTGCGCCCGAATAACCGCAAACTGTAATGCGTGTAGGATCTAGTGTAAAATAAAGGTAAAATTCATCTATAAAAAGGAGATTTGATCATGTCAACGTATACCCTTGAGGAAAAAGACAGTTTTATCGTTCTAGGCATTGGCACGGAGTTGAAGAGCAATTACACGGATTATGCAGGTATAAATAAGGAGAAGGAAACCTTTTGGCGGGAAGTGGAGCAAGATGGAAGGCTTGATGCTTTGAAGGCCATTGCCACGAATGACTACATTTTTGCCGTGAATGAAGCGGTCAATCATAAGATGATGTATTATGCTGGCGTTATGACAGGAGCAACGGTTCCGGAAGAACACAGAGTTATTCAATTCCCTAAGGGAGAATACCTCATCGTTAAAGGCGAAGGAAACACAGCGGATGAGTTGAGTAATAAACTTACTGGGGTTGCCTTTGGTCAAGTTTTGCCAGAAGCCCAGAATTTCGCCTACGTTGGCGGGCCTAATGCAACAGTTGAGATGGGGCAGCGAGACGGCCTGGTCTATGGCGAAGTATGGATTCCTGTTGTTCGGAAATAAGCGAAAATCTAGGAGGGATGAGCGTGTCTCAGATCGTTGATTTTAAAAATGTATCTACAGCTGGTCTAGAATCTTCCCCAGTAGCAGAGTCGCTTGCAGGCTTACGAGCGAATGAAGCGCGTTACTTCATGAATAAATACAAGCATGAATTTACGGTTGTACCCGCTGGCGAAAGCCAGGAGGCTCTTGCGTATGCAAACCGAGTTCTGAAAGAAGAACGTGGTATTGAGTTTGCAGCCAAGCCGTTAGAAACGGCGCGTTTCCAAGTGGAAAATATCCAATTTACCTATGTCTTCTATGAAGATGGTCTTGGGATCAATGTCATGTATACGGTTGATGACCCTAAGAAGCGGGCTGTTGGTTTTAAGCTTTCCGAGGGGATGGAAGTGCCTAAAGAGTTGGAAGAGAAGAAGTTCAAATTTGCTAGACAGAAGTCCAAACTTGCTGGGACGATTCGAGGTTCGTTCTTCGTGATTAAAGGACAGTATTAAGGTTTCAAGTGTGATAAGATACGGGGACAAATTGTGGTTTTGAATAAATATTACCGTGTAAAGGACTGCCGAGAGGCAGTCCTTTTGTACTTTTGTTTGAACTTATCACATGTTTAGGTGCTAAGTGGTGGCGAGCTTTTTCAATTACTTATTATTCAACCATATGTTTCGTTGCTTTATATAAATTGGCTACTTGCTCATCGACTTCATCCCGAGACATACGTAGACGAGCCACGGAAGTTCCATAGCCAATTTCCGGTTTCCCCTCGGCTAAACCTTCAAAAATGCCATCCGCGAAGTCGTCCAAGGGTTCTCCATGCATATGCAGCCCGGTTCCGCCCAGATCAGTATTTACCGCAGGGGGAGATACTTCAATGACCTCTACGGAGGTATCTGAAAGTTGGTGTCGCAGGCTCATTGTGAAAGAATGAAGGGCCGCTTTCGTTGCGGAATAAATAGGAGCTATTGCAAACGGGGTGAAGGCCAACCCTGAGGTGACGTTAATGATGGTGGCAGCTTCTTTGGTTGCCAAAAATGGAGCGAACAGCATAGAGAGATGGAGCGGTGCTTCGATATTAGTTGTAACCTCTTGATTGAAATACCCCCAATTGTTCCGCACATCTGCTTTTAACAAATTAAAACGTTGTTGAATTCCTGCATTGTTCACGAGTACATTCACTTCGGGATAGCTCACTGTTACCCAATCAAATAATGCGATACGCTCCGATTCCACAGTCAAATCACTAACCCGCGTAATAAGGCTTGGATATTTCTTTTTTGCCTGATGCAGGACATTCTCACGTCGTCCAGTAATTATGACAGTATTTCCAGCTTGAATAAATCGTTCTGCAAAAGCCAATCCGATGCCTGTACTTCCGCCTGTAATTAGAATCGTATTTCCTGTAAGTTTCATGATTGTCCCAGTTCCCCTTTGCTTTGGTGATTCGTGTAACGATTAATTTTGAAATCAATCCCTTGTAAGGATTCGGTCATCAACGAAATTTCAGCCAGTACCGCTTGTTTGTGTTGTTTCATCATGGCAAGCCGGCGTTCAATGGTGCTGTCTCCTTGAAGAATCCAATCTATATACTGCTTGATTTGACTTATCGGCATGTGCGTGTTTTTCAAACAAATGACGGTTCCAAGGAGTGAGAGTTGATTCTCTGAGTATAACCGCCTCCCAGCTGCATCACGCTCAATGAGCGGCAGCAGTCCTTTTTTCTCATAGTAGCGTAAAGTGGATTCCGGGATATGAAATTTAGCTGCAGCTTCACTGATAGAACAATACTTCATCGGTTACCGTAACCTCCAAATGGCATATTTCCTTGTCGACAGGATTAGGATACAACTTAAACCAAGGTTTAAGTCAACACTATTTTGTTGGGCTTGTAATCCTATGTTCTTTTAAATACGGCATGTGGAAATTATGGTAATATATGAGGAGAGGTATCATTCCTATTACAGTCTATGGAGGCGCTTACTTATGGATCAACAATTGCAGCAAGAGGGATACTTTGGAGAGTTTGGCGGAAGCTTCGTTCCACCGGAATTGCAGGAAGTGTTGAATTATTTGAGTGAGCAATTTTATAAGTTTAGAGACGACCCGGAGTTTAAGGAAGAGCTTCGCTATTACTTAAGCGAATATGTCGGTCGCGAGAACCCGCTGACGTACGCGGAGCGACTGACCAAAGCTTGGGGAGGACCGAAGATCTACTTAAAGCGCGAGGATTTGAATCATACGGGGGCGCATAAGATCAACAATGCCATTGGTCAGATTCTGCTCGCTAAGCGAATGGGGGCCAAGCGGATCATAGCCGAGACGGGTGCGGGTCAGCATGGTGTGGCTACGGCAACAGCTTGTGCTATGTTTAATATGGACTGCGTTATCTACATGGGTGCTGAAGATACGCGGCGGCAGGCGCTAAATGTGTTCCGGATGGAGTTGCTTGGGGCAACGGTTGTACCGGTTCACAGCGGCCAAGGCAGATTGAAGGATGCAGTAGATGCAGCGCTGGATGATCTGGTTCGCAATTATACCAATACATTTTATTTACTCGGTTCGGCAGTGGGTCCACATCCGTTTCCGACGATGGTTAAGCACTTCCAGGCTATTATTAGTGAAGAATCGAAGCGTCAGATTGTGGAAAAAGAAGGCCGTTTACCAGATGCGGTCATCGCTTGCGCAGGTGGCGGTAGCAATGCCATTGGTGCATTCGCTCATTACATAGATGAACCAACTGTTCGCCTGATCGGTGTTGAGCCGGATCAAGCACCATCCTTAACGCAAGGCGTTCCGAGTATCATTCACGGCTTTAAATGCCTAGTGTTGCTGGACGAAGAAGGTCAACCGAAGAAAACGTATTCAATCGCAGCGGGACTTGATTACCCAGGTATTGGGCCGGAGCATAGTCATCTGAAGGTGACGGGCCGCGGAGAATATGCAACAGTCACCAATGAGGAAGTGTTGGAAGCCTTCCAAGAACTGTCCCGCACGGAGGGAATTATTCCAGCACTAGAAAGCGCACATGCGGTGGCATACGCGAAGAAGCTGGCACCGACAATGGGTCAAGATCAGATCATTATCATTAATCTGTCTGGTCGTGGGGATAAGGATGTTGAGCAAGTGTATCAAATGCTGAAATAGTGTAACGGATCCATGTAGACTTGCATGAAGGAAAGGACGTCCAATGGGGCGTCCTTTTCTCATTTCTCGGGTGCTTCGCATTATTATCGATTATGACGAATTATTTGGCTGGATTAAGATTTCATCATCATCCCAAAACGAGGCCATTTTGAAATAAGCCCCTTCCCGATAAGATGAAAATAACGACGGGGAAGGGAGGAACTGTAACGGCTGACGACCGAGTTAAGCGAAACGGGTAAAACGAACTAGCGCAGGTGAAACCTAGCAAGTGATTTGCCAATAGGAGAGGAGACGATTGACAATGAGAAACCCTTTTTCACTCCGCATGTCCAAGCTTACAGCAACAATGATGACGGCTATTCTGCTTTCCGCCTGCTTCAATTTCTCTTCAGCCGTACAGGCCACCTCCACCTACGATACGGCAGTACTGGCTGACAACCCCGTTGGATATTGGCCTTTATCCTCCGCGGTAACGGCAGATCAATCCGGTAACGGTATGAATGGTACGTTCACAGGAAGCACGACTGACACGACGATGCCCAATGGGGATGCAGCTCCGGTATTCAACGGAACGAATCAATATTTTACAATTCCGGATAACGATTATCTGGAGGTTACGCGGACAGGCATCTTAACCGTCGAAGCCTGGATGCGGCCGGATACGCTGCAATTTACGAATTATGAGAGCAGCGGCTATGTGCATTGGATGGGCAAAGGGACGTCTGGCCAGCATTCTTGGGTGGCGAGAATGTACAATCAGACCAACACCGAGAACCGTCCAAACCGCATCAGCGGGTATTCGTTTAACTTGAGCGGAGGCTTAGGCGCAGGCTCCTACTTCCAGGATACGTTGACCGCTGGTCAATGGATTCACTACACCTTGGTGATTAATACCGTAAATACCAATTCCACATACACAACAGGCTATACCAAGGTGTTCAAAAACGGCGTCCTGCGCGATCAAGATAAGCTGTCAGACTACAGCATCGTGCCTGGAAACGGCACAGCTCCGATGCGCATCGCCACGCGAGATCTCGCATCGTACTTCCAAGGCGCAATCGGCAAAGTTGCCGTGTACGATTATGAGCTGACGCCTACCCAGCTGGCTGCGCATTACAGCTCGATGACCAACTAAGCTACATAGCAGCTTAGGAAGTGAAAAGGACGATCCTCCGAAGCGATTCGGTCAGGATCGTCCTTTTTTTAGTGCATACGGGCTCGCCTGAACTCGCTCGGCGTAAGGCCAGTATGCTTTTTAAACATGCGGTTGAAGGAGGCAATCGTGTAATAGCCGACAAGCGTAGAGACGTCCTGAATTTTGAGATCCGTCTTCTCCAGCAGCTCCATCGCTTTGTTCATGCGCACCGTATTGACATAATCGCTAAAATTAATGTCGGTCTTTTCTTTAAAATACGTCGACAGATAAGCGCCTGTAATGTTGAGCTTATCCGCTAACAAGTCCAGGGATAGATCGCTGCCGAAATGCTCATTGACGTATTTCGTGACGAAACTGGTAATGTGGTCGGTCGCTTCTTTCTTTTGGCGAATATCGGAGGCGGACTGTGTCAGAATTTCCTTGAAAAACTGCTGAAATTGTTCTAGCGTGCGGCAATTCTTGAGAATATCCGCCAGACTCCTCTTATCATCCAGCAAGGAGATTGGATTATGGCTGGAATAGAGCGTTTTAATAATCAGGTTGACAATTTCCTTGGCAAGGTCATGGATTTGCGCGTAGGAAGCGCCTCGTTTGACTGCGAGCTCTAACGTTTTTGAAACGATAGGAATGGTGATCGAGTGGTTACCAGAAGTCAAATTCGCCGTAAATTCTTTCATATTAGCCGGTGAGAACCAGAGATCTGGAGGTAGAATTTCCTTTTCCCGAATGATTTGGACACCTTCCCCCAGCTTCCGTTGTTTGGCTAACAGCAGCGTGTTTTCGAAAGCTTCGTTGAAAATAAACGCATTGTCATGGACAGGACTCACGGCAATGGTGACGGAACAATAGGAAGCATCCAGCTCAAATATTTTTTTAATATCGATCAATAGATTGTCTAGCACGGAAAGCTCGGAATCGTTCGTAAAAATAATCGTCAGAATTTGATCCTTCTCGATTTGGAAGGTCAAGGCGTCTTTATAGGCCTGAATAAACTGCGATTGCACGAATTCCTTGATGTAATAGGAAGCGCGATTAGGATCCATGTCCATGGCGGCTAACTGGTTGTCGATATACATGAGCTGGTATAACACGATGACATAGGGTTTATCGGAATCAATGGATATTTTGGCGTCTTCAATATCGGTGTGAATCATTTTCACCTTATTTAAGTAAGCGTAATGCTTGAGCAGCGAATTTTTGCTTAGTAAGTCACGATTAATCGTTTCATTGGTCAGAAATAAATCATGCAGCTTCTGGCTAATGACATTGAACTCACGGATCGGACTTACAAAGGGAGCACTTTGGTGACGATCCATTTGTTGAATAGAACTGATGATGGTGGTGAGCGGGTTGTTAAAGCGTTTGGCAAAGAGAATTGAAATGGCGACTCCGATGATAATGGAAAGGAATATTAACCCAACCATAAATACATTCAGCTTGAAGAACTGTTCGGAAATCGTAGCGAAAGGCACGATCAGCACATAGGTGTTCCCGGTCACTGCACCTTGCTTGTAAAAATAATAATTAGTGCCTTCCAAATAATAGCCTGAGCTGCCCGTATGCGGCTTTAACTGCAGTGGATCCTTCCGATTGGATACAGCGTACGTTGTGCCTCCAGCGTCGTCCAGAATGTAGAAGTCGGAATCTACTTGAAAATGGCTGTAGGCCTCAAACAATCGATCACTGTCTAGCAAGGCTATGATAGATAAGCCGTCCGTAGCGGCGCTTTTGAAAAGTACGGGATTAAACGTCCCAAAGCTTCTAGTAGAGAAGCTTGTACGTTCTTGGAATTCCGCAGAAGGGTACACCCGGAAGGAGAGCGAAGATTTTCCGGTTTCCGTTGACCAGAACTGCTCTGGATACATGGGGGACGTATAAAATTTGCTGAACATCATTTGCGCATCGCGGGAGCCATCTTTATCGATAACAAAGTCACGGTTCGGAAAGTAATAGATGATGTTATATAAAGAAAGCTGATTATTCGCTAACACGTTTTGCAGCTCGCGTTGAACCTGACTTGAAATAATAAAGTCGAGCTTTTGTGGATTATTTTTGAGCGCTTCGGTATGGGTGTTGAAGTATAAGCTGACCATCAGGCTTTTAATTAACGAAATGTTCTTTTCATAGCTGGCTACGGTCGTCTCGAGATTCAAGGAGCTGTTCTTAATAATTTCTTCGCGAATACTGCTTCGAAAGAAGGTAAAGGAGGCCACATTAAAGGATACGAGCAGCAAAATGATGATAATGAAACTGATCAATAGTCGGTAGAACAAGGAACTGCTGTATCTTTTTCTAGGGACATAGGTGGTTTGCATGGTCATCTCCTTTCGCTGGCCTGTAGTATGTGGAAATTATAGCATGGTGAAATTCAGGGTGTGAGAAAAAAATTTACAATTCCTTATATGAATTTTTATGATTCTTATTATTATTCTCGATTTAGAGAAATTTGCGAATGAGTCGATGAGGAAGTGGATAGTCGGCATGGGGTTTTTCCGATACGATGGGCTTGTCGATACAGCGCCTTCATAACTAAGGGGGCAATTCACATTCCACATTGAGAAAAAGGAGAGATGACTATTGCGTACGCACCCATCGGCCGCCACGACACAGACGTCTGTTTCGCAAGCGAATCTCCGGTCGAAAAGAAGTGCCTATCTGAAGCAGTGGAAACGAGGGAAATACTTATTTCTCCTCTTCCTGCCTACCTTGCTGTTTTATTTGCTCTTTAAGTACGTTCCTATGTTCGGCCTAGTCATTTCTTTGAAAAATTACAATTTATTCAAGGGTGTCTGGGCAAGTGAATGGGTCGGATTCAAGTATTATAAGCTTTTTTGGGAAAATCCGGACTTCTTTAAGCTCATCTACAACACGTTTATGCTCGGAATTTACAGGCTAATCTTTGGTTTTCTTGCACCGATTCTTCTGGCATTGCTCCTGAATGAAGCGAGGCACGCCTTTTTCAAACGATTTGTACAAACGGTCAGTTATTTGCCCCATTTTATATCGAATGTTGTGGCAGCGAGTATGGTACTCATGTTCCTTTCGCCTTCCAGTGGTATCGTCAACCACCTGATTCAAGTTTTCGGCTTTGAGCCGATTAACTTCATGGTGATGCCCGGAATGTTCCGTTCGGTTTATGTGATTTCGGAAATCTGGCAGCATGTCGGTTGGGAGACGATTATATATCTAGCAGCCCTGACATCGATTGATCCTCAGCTGTATGAAGCGGCGGAAATGGATGGCGCGAGCAGGTGGAGGAAAATAGCGAATGTCACACTTCCTGGCATTGCACCGGCTATCGTCATCGTCTTTATTCTGAATGTCGGGCACGTCCTCGATATTGGTTTCGAAAAAGTGTTTCTGCTCTATAATCCCGCCATCTATGAAACGGCCGATATTATTAGCACTTATGTGTACCGAACAGGGATCGGTCAGGGCAATTACAGCTATGCGACAGCCATTGATTTCTTTACAGGAATTGTCAGTTTAGTGTTTATATACTCGGCCAACTGGATTAGCCGTAGAGTCGGCGAGACCAGCTTGTGGTAGAAAGGAGGTAGGCTTGATGAAAACGAAATTTGGCGTGGCTGACCTACTGATCATCCTTATACTGTTTGGGGTTGTTGCTGCAACGCTGTACCCCTTTGTTTATATGTTGGCGGTCTCGTTCAGCGATAGTACGCACATTTTAAAAGGCGAGATTACGCTCTGGCCAAAAGGATTCAACGTGGAAATGTACAAAATCGTCCTACACGATCCGCGTATTTCCTCCGCCTATATCAATACTATTCGTTATGTACTTGTCGGAACCTTGGTCTCGCTAATTATGACAGCCATGGGCGCGTTCGCGATCTCCAAGAAAGAGCTACCGCATCACAAGCTGTTTACACTGCTCATTGTGTTTACGATGTTTTTCAGCGGAGGCATGATTCCAACTTTCCTGGTGGTCAAAAGCTATGGTTTGGTCGATAGTCTGTGGTCCATGGTGTTGCCTACCGCCGTCAGTACGTGGAATCTCATCGTGATGCGAACTTTTTTCTCCGCAATGCCCAAAGAGTTAGAGGAATCGGGTAAAATGGACGGATTAACCGATATCGGTATTTTCTTTCGGCTCGTGCTGCCGTTATCCAAAGCTGTGCTTGCCACCATCGGGCTTTTCTATGCCGTTGGCATCTGGAATAACTTTTATTCCGCATTACTCTATCTGCGCAATCAGGATATGTTCCCTCTGCAGGTTGTTCTACGCAATATCGTTTTGCAAGGGCAGATCAACTCAGCTAACGTTTCCAGCGTAGGCGGCGATAATCTGGTCGTTGATGATGCCTTGAAATTTACAACGATCCTTGTTTCCACCGTACCGATTCTCCTTGTGTATCCATTTCTGCAAAAATATTTCGTCAAGGGGGTGATGATCGGCTCGGTGAAAGGTTAGTTGGTATCAGTAATAACAAGGCTGCGGGTCTAAACAAATGAAAAGGGAGATGGGTTCTATGAATAAAACAGTAAAAGGGTTATCAATATGTTTAGCTTTGGGACTATCTATGACGGCAATCGCCGGTTGTTCGACGAGTACGAACGAGACATCGACGGCAGCGCCTTCTGCCAGTACGGGGACAACAGCTTCAGCTCCTGCGCAAGTGGTCAAACAAACCTTTAACGTGCTCAATTATTCGAATCCAAGCTGGCCTTACAATAAAGATAATATTTCCTGGAAATTAATCGAAGAGAAAACAGGCGTCTCCCTGAATGTGCAGCTGCCGTCTGGGAAGCTGGATGACGCGCTAAGCGTTACAATTGCCTCCGGCAACTTGCCGGATATGATGATGACGCAGGACAAAAAGCTGGCAGATAAGTACGGACAGCAAGGTGCGTTAGTCAATATTTTGGATTATGTAAACGAGATGCCGAATTTGAAGAAATGGATGGAAAAGTATCCGGTTGATACGCAAAACACGATTTCATCAGATGGCAAAATGTATATGTTCCCGAATGCGGGAATCGGGGAAACGAATCGCATGATCTGGATGTATCGCGAGGATGTGTTTAAGAAGCTTGGCATTACCGAGCCGAAAACGTGGGATGAATTGTATGCAGCGCTTAAGAAAATAAAAGAAGCGTATCCGAAGAGCTATCCACTTTCGTTCCGGAATGGCTTGCAGCGTCTCTTGAATTTTGCGCCAGCCTTTGGCACCGGTTCAGATGTGTACTATGATTTTGATAAAAAAGAATGGCGCTATGGTCCTCTAGAAGATAACTACAAGCAAATGATTGTGTATCTAAATAAATTTTACAAAGAAGGTCTAATTCCTCCTGATTTCTTGTCAGCAGATACGAAGCTATGGCAGGACCTCATGTCAACGGAGCGAGCCTTCGTTACAATCGATTACATCGGACGGATCGACTTCTTCAATTCGGCATTGCGCAAGGATAAACCGGAATTTAATCTGGCTTTCATGGGAGCGCCAACCGGATTTGCAGGCGCACCTGCCAAAAATGCGTTCACGCAATATTTGGACGAAGGTTTCATGATCGCGACATCATCGAAAAAAATCAAAGAGATTCTGAAGTTCATGGATTTCTTCTATAGTGAGGAAGGAAAGACGCTAGCCAGCTGGGGGAAAGAAGGCGTCACATACAAAACGGAAAATGGCAAGAAGCAGTTTATTGAGAAATATGCGGATGTAGCGGACATGAGAAAGAAGACCGGTATTTCTACGGACGGTACCTATGCGTGGTTCGATTATGATGCTCATCTTTCCCTCTCATCGCCTGAGCTCCAGAAGGCTTATCAAGAAGCGCCGAAGTATGACAGTCTGCAGCAGCCTCGGCCGGCATTTACAAGCGCGGAGATGGAAACCCTCTCTCTCTCCGGGGATACCATTATGAAGAAACGCGATGAGAATATTTCCAAATTCATCGTTGGTGAACGCAGTCTGGAAGATTGGCCGAAGTATGTGAGCGACATGAAAGCGTTAGGCGTTGATAAAATGGTGGACATTTACAAAAAAGCGTACGATCGGGCTTTGAAAAAATAAAGCTGGAAAATCAGCATTTATTCATAAGAAACGCCGTTCCCTCTAAGAACGGCGTTTCTTGCTGTATAGAAGCGATAGGGACGGGTAATCTTCTTCTAGCATATTGCCTCATATTTATGTATAATACCACAAAATAACAGTTTGGGGTGACATGGTGTGCAGAAGCACTGGATTGAAATCATTGAAGCAGAATTGCTTCCAAATTTGCAGATTGCCAGTGAGCGGCCTTATGACCCGATCGTCGTTTATAGTGTTCCTAAGCCATGGCAGCTTGTCGGAGCGGGTAATTATGCGGCTGTGCTGATGCATCCCAGTTATCCCGATATGGTGGTAAAGGTGTACGCGCCAGGTCGGCCGGGCATAGAGGATGAGAAGGAAATATATCGACGGTTGGGTAAGCACCCAGCGTATTCAGAATGCCTGTATGAGGGGGATACTTATCTTGCACTGCGCCGATTAACGGGTGTAACGCTGTACCAAAGTTTGCTGCGCGGGATTCCGATCAAGCGCCAAGTGCTGAACGATATCGATGAAGCGTTGAAGTACGCGGTTAGCCGAGGACTGACACCGCATGATGTACATGGCAAGAATGTGATGCAGCACAAAGGTCGAGGCCTGGTCGTTGACGTATCGGACTTCTTGAAAGAAGATAATTGCTCAATGTGGGATGATTTGAAGCGTGCTTACGATCGTTTCTATTTCCAATGGCTGCGCAGGTTACCAGTTCCAGAATTCTTGCTGCATTTAGTTCGGCGAGGTTACCGGAAATACCGTAGGTGGGCGCGACCCTCGGGTGAGTTACACAAGAAGGGAATGTAAAATGGAGCGTAGTCCGAAATATTCGAACTAAATCGGGGAACGTATACGTTTATGTTGAATTCATTTTTGGTATAATAATAGGAAAAAGTGATAGAAAACGAGGGATACACATGTCATATATCGTTGATTTCAAAAATGTATCTACGGTAGGCTTAGAATCTTCACCTGTCGTAGACGCGCTTGCTGGTTTACGTGCGAATGAAGCCCGTTACTTTATGAACAAATACAACCATGAATTTACGGTTGTACCGGCTAGTGAAAGTCAGGAAAATCTTGATTATGTGAACCTTATTTTAAAAGAACGTGATCTTGTTTTTGCAGCCAAACCGTTAGAAACGTCGCGCTTCCAAGTAGAGAACATCCAGTTTACCTATGTCTTCTATGAGGATGGTCTTAGCGTTAATGTGATGTATACAGTGGATGATCCGAAGAAGCGGGCCGTTGGTTTCAAACTTTCGGAGGGGATGGAGATTCCTAAGGAGTTAGAACCGAAGTTCAAGTTTGCTAGACAGAAATCGAAATTAGCAGGAACGATTCGAGGTTCGTTTTTTGTAATTAAAGGACAATACTAGATCTTCATAAATTGTGCTGAAAGGTAGCTATCTCACATGGACTGTGATAGAGCTGCCTTTTTAAATCTGAAAAAAAGAAGGAAACCAGTCGAAAAACGTAGAATGTTAATAATTGGTAGATTAAGTATGCAGGGGGAAGGCATCTATGATAAATAAGTTTTTAAAAATAATGCTCGGGCTCTTTATCGTAGTTTCAGGGTTGTTTATCGCACAGCCACAAGTGGAGGCAGCATCTTATTCTTCCTATTGGTATCCGCAAGGAAAAGTAGGACTGATGAAGCCAACGATTGTGTTTGAATTTGTCAAAAGCGATATTACACCCGAGTTCAAAAGTTATACGATGAAAATCGACCAAGTCAAAGTAGATGCGCAGTGGGACATCGGTAGAATGGTCCTGTCTTATACGCCTACAGCTGATCTAAAAGTGGGAGAGCATACCGTTCATATTGTAATGGAGCTTAAAGAGGATGGTTACATGCCGCTTGAGAAGAGTTGGACATTTCGTGTTGACGAAAAAGCGATCTCTGATCTACCAGCAGCACCTACGGCTCAGCAAGTAGAAGGCATTAAGGCGATTAACGATTACAGGGTTATGCACGGATTGAATCCTCTTACTTTCAATAAGAACCTAACGTACGCAGCTAAGCTGCATGCGCAATATCTAGAAACGAATAAGGTCAGTGAATCTGGGGTATCCATGCATGAAGAAAATAGTAAGCTCCCCGGCTATATCGGAAGTAAGCTCTATGAACGAGGGATGTATGCGTCTTATGCTGGAAATTTCTCAGAAGACGTATCGTACAATGGAAATTCACAAATCACAATTACACAAGCTATCGACGGACTTTTCGATGCTCCCTATCACCGTACGCCATTCTTAACTTTGGATGCCATTGAAATTGGTCTTGATAAACAAGGTGATTATACGGTGATTGAATTTGGATTAACGAATGAATGGAACTCACGCTTAGTCGTGTCTCCGGCTCCTGGCGATCCCTATGTTCCAATCGATTTCGCTGGTCATGAGACGCCTGACCCTATACGAAATCATCCCGGTACGAAGTACCCTGTGGGCTATCCCATCATGGCGCAGCTATCAGGAAGATTTGTTAGAGATGTCCAGTTAGTAGAATCCAAGCTGACAGATAGTACGGGTAAGGAGATTGATCTATTGCCCAATACGCCGAAAGATGATGATCATCTGCAGACTGAGGTGATGTTGGTTCCAACTCAGCCACTTTCCCCGGATACAGTCTACACAGCATACGTTAAATTATCCGTTATTGAAGATAATCAACCCAAACTGTACGAGAAGAAGTGGAACTTCCGGACGGAGCCTATTGCTTCTATAGGAAAAAGTAAATTACATAGCGATTCTACCGCGTATTTGAAGAAAATGAGTGAAACGGGCACGTTACAGCATGTGGTTTCTTTTGGACTAACAGATAATAAATTCATCTTGGATGATATTAAGGTGCCAATGAAGCAAAGGCCTATCATTAAAGATGGCAGCTCGTACCTTTGGATAAGAGATTTGGCAGGGGCACTTGGGGCATCCGTCGAATGGGACGATAAACAGAAGGCTGCGATATACACGAAACAAGGCAGAACGATCACCCTCTTTACGACCAAAAGTGCCTATGCGCTAAATGGTGTGGAAGTGGCGACAGATTCTCCGGCTATTCTAGACAATGATTCTACGATTATCCCAGTGAGACTGCTATCTGAAGTGCTAGGCGCTAAGGTTGATTATGAGGACCAAACACGAACGGTTAGAATTAGTTATTAGTTTAACCTCTCGTTATAAGTGAAGCCAATCTGACCCGCATCAGTTGATGCGGGTTTTTGCATAGCCATGTAAGATCCATTAAAATCGACAGATTGCAATAAACGCAGCTAACGCGAAGAACACAACGTTCACGCCAATTTCCCGATATTCCTTGCGTGAAACATGAAATAAGGCGCCCAGAAGAACGATTACCGCAAGTCCAGTTGCGGCAATGGGTGTCAGGATCGGCGCAATATTCGTCGCCCGAGGAAGAATAAGCCCAATGGCCCCTATGAATTCAACGATCCCGATCCCGACAACGAATGCTTTTGAAACATCTTTTACCCAACCCCAAGAAGACTTCGCTTGTTCATACTGAAATGCCTTCAACCAGCCTGAATAGACAAAAGCTATTGCTGCAAGACCTTGAATAATCCATATGGTAATATTCATGAATGGTGTAGCCTCCTTATTACTTTTCGACATCTCTACAGGTATAATAAACGCAAGTATTCAATTAAGGAAGTAGGCACTAATTCTAAACAGAGTAAACAAAAAGTTACCTAACAAAGGGAAGTGTGGTCTATATGAAAGAGTATTGTAAATTTGAATCGGCGCTTGATATTTTAGTAGGAAAATGGAAACCTGTCATTCTGCTTCAGCTCATTTCAAATGGCACCATGAGGTTCAGCGAGCTTCAGAAAGCGATACCGGATATTAATAAAAAGATGCTTACCCAACAATTACGAGAACTTGCGTATAACGATATCGTGCATCGTGAAGTGTATAACCAAGTTCCTCCAAAAGTAGAATATTCCATTTCTGATTACGGTAAGGGCTTAAGCAAGATTCTACAACCTTTGAACGATTGGGGTGCGGCTCATATCGAGCATATGAATGAACTATACGGAGAGGATCGCCCGAGGTAATGCAGCTTAATTAAATCTATAGGAATAAAGACCTATTCGCCCACAAGTCTTCATGTTATAATTTGGATAAATTTGAGGCGGGAAGCATGGTGAATACGTTGAAGACATATCCAGGGCAAGTCATTCTAATTGTATGCTTAGTATTTGGTTTACTGTTTAAGCTACCACACAGCTCCAATGCGATTGTAGTACCGCAGATTATGGCGGTGGAGTCGACAACACCGGATGGTTCCTATAAAGATGGCACTACGATTATGATTTCGGTGAAATTTAATGGGGCAGTAACTGTAGAAGGTTCACCGTCAATCGCGCTGAATAGCGGCGGAACAGCACAATATTCCTCAGGTAGCGGGACAGATACACTCCTCTTTACTTATATGCCGCAATTAGGCGAAAATTCAACGGATTTGGACTGGTCAGTTGAAAATGCCCTCGCGTTAAATAACGGCAGCATCATGGATTCTTCCAATGCCTCGCCTGCCATTCTAACAACTACATTACCCGCACTGGGTGCAATTAAGAACATAGTGATCGACACCATTGCTCCTGAGAAGCCCGTTATTACGTTATCGACGACAACACCAACGCATGAAGTAACTGTGAGTATTAGCTATCCGCCAGATACGGTGACAACAGAATATCAGCTATGGGGAGATAATCGTTCGACATACGCTGGCCCTTTCAATTTGACGTCAAATCGAACGATTTCGGCGTATGCCGTGGATACGGCGGGCAACTCTTCCGAGGCGGTAGTAGGGATTGTTAATATAGATACAACACCACCAAGTGTACAGGCTAAAATTAAAGGAAATGTACAAGCAACCTATTCCAATGTGGTTAAGCTGGAAATGACGGGCCAATCTACGGACGTAATTCACATGCAGTTCTCAGATGGAAACGACATCTGGTCTGAATGGGAACCATATGATTCATTCAAAGTCTATACATTGCCGACAGGCGCAGGACTGAAGACCCTCTATGTTAGGGTCAAAGATGCTGCGGGCAACCTCAGCGAAGCATATCCGGTATCGATTACCGTACTATCCTCGAATGAAGGGATGAATCTCGCTTTATATTCGAGTATGACGGGGTATCCCCAGGTGACTGCGTCGTATACATGTTGCGGACATGGTGAAGATGATGGGCAGCGAACGGTCAATGGTCTATTCGACTATTCAGATAGCGCGCACGATAGATGGACGAACTACGGTGGCAATGCATCGGATTACTTAATTTATGATTTAGGTGAGTCTAAAATATTTAATCAAATCAAGTTATACCTCTTTGATGACGGGGGAGGTGTGAGACTCCCATCCAGTTATGATGTGCACTATTGGGTGAATAATGAGTGGGTCAGCTTACCGAATCAAGACAAAACGCCTGACGTTCCCACAGCTGTTAGTAATAAGGATGGAGCTGCAAAGGGAAATACCCTAAACACAGTCGATTTTGATCCCATCTCAACCAACCAAATCAAGGTAACTATGCATAATGGAAGTGCCTCTACTGGTTTTGTTGAGTTAGAAATTTATAACCATATTACAGCTACCGATACGCAAGCCGCAGGCAGTGTACAGGCAGCCATTGAATCATTGCCTACAGAACCTAATATGGGATTATCTGATGCTGGTGCCGTCCAGGCAGCACGTGCGAGCTATGACGCTCTAACGGTATCTCAACGCACTTTAGTGACCAATGTGAATAAGTTAATAGTATTAGAAAATAAATTACTACTCCTGCTCCAAGTTGCGGCGGCGGATCAAACTGCAGCGGCACCCGTTATAGCAGCTATCGATAACTTACCTAACCCGGACGTTGTAAGACTATCTGATAGTGAGGCTATTCAAGCAGCACGTGCTGCATTCGAGGCGCTTACAGAGAGTCAGAAAGCTTTGGTGACCGGAATAGATCATTTAATCCAAGCAGAAATTACTCTGCATGAGCAAGAAGGGATGCTAACAGATCTATCCGTGGAATCAGCTTTTAGCAATAGAGCGGGAAATGAAGTTACGTTGAAAGTGGCATCCCCGTTGGATATGGAATATGCATTAGCAGCAGATCTCTTTCACATCCATGCAAATGGTGAAGAAATAATAGTTTCAGAAGCTTGGTTTGATTTCAGTGATTCGAGTTATCGAACCATTAAGCTCATGCTCTCCACACCTATACAAGCTAGTGCAACAACAGTTGCTGTAGATATAGGCCGCGGAGCGTTACGGACTCATCTACCTACATTAAATAACCTGATTTCTGATAGACAGATCATTACGTTTAAATCAGTGGATGTAATAGTGGATGATCAGATTACTATCGAAGATGTGGCTGCAATCGCTAGTCGTTCAGAATGGCATATGGATGTTAATCGAGACGGCGTCTTTAATCGTGATGATGTGAAAATTCTGCTAAGTCAAATTCAGGGTATAATTGAACCAATTACCTATACGGATTAATCTGAGAAATGAGAAAACCCACTCCCGTTGACGGGGAGTGGGTTTATTTAATTTATATCTATACACGTTAAGTCATGAGTCATGAGTAATGCACTTCGTGGTAATTCCTTACAATTAGCTCATGGTTAAGTAATCAAGCTGGATTCACATGATATCGTCCCTTGGGTATGACCAGAGGGGAACCCGAAACCGGATCTGCGATTACCGCGCAATCAAGTCCGAAAATATCTTTGACCAATGTGCTGGTAATCACCTTCGAAGGCTCGCCCTCAGAAATAAGCTTTCCTTGATAGAGCGCAAAAATATGATCTGCATAACGCGCCGACAAATTAATATCATGGAGGACCATGACGATGGTGGTTCCATGTTTTCGATTAAGATCGGTGAGGAGGTCAAGAATCTCAACCTGATAAGTGATATCTAGAAAGGTTGTCGGCTCATCTAGAAATAGAATATCGGTTTGTTGCGCCAGTGCCATCGCAATCCAGACGCGCTGTCTTTGCCCACCGGATAGCTCATCGATATTCGCGTTGGCAAGCTCAGTAATCTTCATAATTTCCATGGCTTCGGCCACAGCCTCGTAATCTTTCTTCGTCCAGCCACTAAATAACGCTTGATGTGGAAATCGGCCTCGTCCCACTAGATCGGCGACGGATATACCTTCCGGTACAATCGGAGATTGCGGCAGTAGTCCTAGAACACGTGCTAGTTGTTTAGGCGGAATTTTATCAATTTGTTTGCCATCAAGCGTGATATTTCCTGATTCCGGCTTTATAAGCCGGGATAGTGTCTTAAGGAGCGTAGATTTTCCACACGCGTTTGCTCCAATAATTACGCTTATCTTGTTACTGGGGATAACGAGGCTTACGCCTTGAATGATCGTTTTATTATCATAGCCAGAAACGGTTTGTTCGGCTTGAAAAAGATGTGTCGGCTTCATTATAAATCTCCCTTTCGATTCATTCGGAAGAGCAAGAAGATCAAATACGGTGCTCCGAGAATTCCGGTTATGATGCCTACAGGGAATCTGGTTTCGAAAGCGAATTGCCCCATGAGGTCCGATGCTAAAACTAAACAAACGCCAACTAGACCCGCCGGAATGACATTGGAGAAACCAACCCCGACTAATCTTTTGGCGATCGGTCCCGAAAGGAAAGCAACAAAGGCGATTGGACCCGTTGTAGCTGTAGCAAGGGCCACCAGGAAGACGGCACTGAGAATGAGTGCAATTCTTGTCATGTCAGTGTTTACACCGAGTGTAGTGGCGGATTGCTCACCAAGTTCCAAGAGACTCAGATGTTTGCCGAGCACAACAAGGAGAGGCGAGAAGATCAGTACCGTTATAATTAGTGGCGGGAGCTCATACAGTTGGACACCGTTAAGACTGCCGGTCAGCCATCTGAACGCAGCGGGAATATCTTGTTGTGCGCCCACTAGTAGCAGATAGGATATAACAGAGTCCAGCATGGCTTGGATGCCGATGCCGATTAGGATTAATCGTCCGATCGAGAATATTTTTCCGCGGGACAATAAATAAATAATTAGAACAGTAGCTAGTCCAGCAATGACGGAAGCTACGGAAACAACGGTGCTGTTCGCATGAAGGATGAGTATGCAGAACACGGCTGCCGCACTCGAACCAGCAGTAATGCCGATAACATTCGGGTTGGCAAGCGGGTTGCGCAACATGGTCTGAAAAGTGTTCCCTGCGATACCGAAAGCAAATCCGGCAAAAAGACCCGCTAACATCCTCGGTAAACGTACGGTATTAATCGCAAAGGACACGCCTTGAAGCTCTTCTCCCATTAGCACACGTAGGACATCTTTCACCGAATAAAAAGTAGTTCCTAGTAGAAGCATGGCGCAGCAAAGTGCCAAGGAGAGCAGGGCAAGTATGCTGGTAACAAGGATCCACCGGCGGCGTCTTTGGCGTCTTCCCGCCATAATAAATGCAATAGATGTATTTGTCATAATGAACGCACTTTCGATTTCATCGCTAGAATGATTAGTATAGGAGCTCCAATAAACGCAGTGACGACACCGACTTCGAGTTCTCCAGGGCTACCGACAAGCCGGCCGATTACATCGGATATAGTCAGGATGATGGCTCCTGAAAAGGCTGACATCGGAATAACGAAGCGCAAATCGGGACCAAGGATTAGGCGAATGACATGAGTCGAGATCAGTCCGATAAAGCCAATAGGTCCTGCGAGAGCAGTCGTTGCGCCGCATAATATTACCCCTGCGAAGGCTGCAATAAAGCGTAATGTACCTGTCCGGATGCCTAGCCCGGTCGCTAATTCATCTCCCAGCGCTAACGCATTGAGCGCGGGACCTGAGATTATGCCGACCAATAGGCCGATAATCAGAAATGGGGTAAAGGTAGCAACAGCGTCCCAAGTGGCTGAGCCTACGCTGCCAACGGACCAGAATCGGAATTGATCCATGACATAAGAGCGTGGCACCATGATCGCACTGACCAACGAAGAAAGGGCGGCACTAGTGGCAGCCCCGGCCAGGAGAAGCTTAATGGGCGTGGCGCCGCCACGCCCCATAGAGCCAATACCAAATACGAAAATGGCAGTAATGGCCGCCCCCGCTAGAGCCAACCATATATATTGATTAGCCGTTGATATGTTCAAGAAGGCAATGCCACAAACAACAAATAAGGATGCGCCTGTGTTGACCCCAAGTATACTCGGATCGGCAATCGGGTTACGCGTGACCGCTTGCATAAGCGCGCCGGAAACACCGAGTGCTGCCCCGCAAAACAAACCAAAAACGGTTCGTGAGAACCGTTTTTGCACTATGCTTGCCCCGTAGGAGTCGACATTTGGGTGAAATAAACCATCGAGTACGTCTTGTAATTTTACCACTCGAGAGCCAAAGGCCAGGGATGTAATGACGCAAACCACAAGCAAGATTAGACAGATTAGTAGTACTAACACAAAATGCTTTGGGATATGCGAGTTTAGTTGTGTGCTGTCTGAAACCGATGAACGATTCATGGGTTTATTTAACTGCTGCTGCAATCAATTTCAAGTATTCATCAATCGTATAAGAAATCGAAAGTGGGTTAGGGTTACCAGAAGCTGCAAGAGGTGTACCGTTACCGATCAGCACAACAGCACCTTTTTGAACCGCTGGAATTTTACCAAGAATAGGATCTGCTTTAACAGCTTGCAGCAAAGCGTCGTCTCCATATCCGATCAAAATATCCGCATCGTTAAGTGCATCCGCATTTTCAGAACTTAATTTCAAGTTATAAGCGGTAGGGTCTGTAATTTTTTTCGTAACGCCTTCCGAGTAAACCATGCCAAGCTCAATTAAGAAAGCACCGCGAGGGTCAGCAGCAGTATAGATATTAATTTTGGATAAATCCTTAGCTGAGAAGTTTGTAAATGCAACTTTTTTACCTTTCAACTGCGGGTATTCACTTGCTTTTTTCTTAATGAGCTCTTCGGTGTCCTTAATCAGTTTCTCGCCTTCGGCTTTCATCCCCATGCCTGTAGCATTAAACAGGACTTGCTCGCGCCATGTCGTTACCCAAGGGCTCTTCTCATAAGCGACAACTGGAGCGATTTTACTAAGTGTTTCATAGTCTTTTTGTGTAATACCGGAGTAAGCAGCAAGAATAACATCAGGTTTGGATGCGGAAATAGCTTCGAAATTGAGTCCATCTGTATCTTGGAAAACGTTAGGCTTATCTACGTTAAGTTCCTTAAGCTTCTTAGCTGTCCAGGGCAGAAGTCCGCTCTTATCTTGAACACCGTAATTTGCTGCTGAGAAACCTACAGGTACAACGCCTAGTGCAAGTACAACATCATGGTTAGCCCATTGAATCGTAGCAACCCGTTTAGGTTTGCTTGGAATTGTTGTTTCGCCAAAAGCATGCTTGATCACGATCGGGTATTTCGTAGCATCTGGGGTAGTACTTGCAGCAGCTGTTGCAGCAGGAGTCGCTGCGGCACTCACAGCCGTCGTTGGTGCAGGTGTTGAACTGGATTTCTCCGATGCACAACCAACTAGTGGAATCATGATTGCAGCCGAAATTAGTAACGTTTTGAAAGAGATTTTCTGTTTTGTTTTCATGTTGTAGACCCATCCTTAGTATGAATTATATTGGTGGTAGTGCCGATGAACGGCACTGAGTAAACGCATGTCATTATATGATAATGATTATCAGTATCAAATATAAAGCTCATTCACTGGGTTGTCAATGAAAAATCTTATTTAAGTGTCAGTAGAGGTTTAAAGTTTAGAGTTTAAATCTTAACTTTCAAACTTGAAACGTTAAACTCTAAAAGCTGAATTTCATTTTCCTCCCAATTATTAAAATTGTTAAAAATTCCTAATAACCGTCTTAAATCGTGGCTATCCACCGAATCTATTTATAGTATTTCAATTAGGTTGGGAGAGGAAATAGACATGGCAAAACATGATATTCTTACCACAACTATTCATTTATCCATTGATAACGGCAGCAGCCATATTAAAGGCATCTATGACGATTTGAACAACAGTTTTATTTTCCCTAATGTTGTGGCACAGCCTTTTGGGGAGCGATTTCTATTGATGGAGCAAGGAGATCCCTTGGATTTCTTAGATGTGCAAATCACATCGCCGGCCATTGATACGGAGCAATACCGTCATGTCTACGTTGGAAATTTGGCGATCGGAGACGAAGGAATTGTCCATGAAATTGTGGGAGATAAAGCGGTACAAAAGAAGGCCCAGCGGCCTGAAACCATGGTTACGCTCCTAACAGCTACGGCATACGCCATAGCTACGAAGCATGAGGATGCCATTAAACGCGGTAAGAATCGCATTAAAGCGACGGTCCAGCTAGGAACCGGACTACCCATAAGAGAAATTACGAAATTTAGCGAAGAGTTTGCACAGAAGATAACAGGAGGCGTTCATTCCATTACGTTTGTGACGACACCGATATTTAAAGGCGTAACAGTGGAAATGGAATTTATGCTGCCATCGGGAATTAGCATTGACGACGTATCAGGTGTTTATGATATGGAGGCTACAACGAAGTCACAGCTTTCACATAAAGGCTTTGGGATAGCAGATGTTGGCGGAGTCGATATGGATATTGCTTTCTTCAGACCAGGGCTTGATTTGGATCAACGGCATTCAACGGGAGCTAAAATCTACTTAAACGATGCGCTAGAAAGCATACGGAATGAAATCAATGCCCAAGGCGAAGAGTTAGTCTCAAGCACTGCGGAATTGACCATCATGTTAGTTAACAAGAAATATGAAATTTATGCTGAGGGTAAAGTGGCTTTTGACATGACGAACCTCGTAAACCGTCACATGCGAATCTTAGCCGAAAAGGTGCTGAAATACGCCCGCAATTCTTGGAAACACGTTCGCTATGCCAACGAGTTCTGGTTTATCGGAGGCGGGGCAATCGTTCTTCAACCGTGGATCGAGAAACTAAATGCCGAGCTAGGCTTGCCGATCCGATTTGATAAGTCAGAGTACAGCCAATTCCGTAATGTGCGCGGCACTTTCTTTTTGCTGGAACATGCCCTGAAACAAGCGAATCATGAAGCAGCGGCAAGCATGGAATCCCAGACGGAGTCTGGGGCTGGGAGCGGAGCAGATTGAAGAAACGGAGATCGACTGTAATGGTGAGTCCGGGTAAAGACGTGACGTTATACATCCCGACAGAAACACCGCCAGAGGTCATTGCGTATATGAATCAGTTGAAAGCCGAAGGCATGTTCAGTCATGGCATTATGGACATTTTGACAAAACATATCCTTGGTGAACAATCGCTAGCTAAGTTGGCAACCGAAGGGGAGCCACATCTGAATATGCAGTCGTTCGTCGAGGACGATATCTTGTTTACCGCACCCATAGAACACCAGGAGTCTATAGATACCCAGGTTTCTAACAGTCAGAAGAACTTCAGTTTAGAAGATATATTCCGGCAAGCTAGCCGTAATGCTGGCAAGCTTATCTAGGATGTAACTGGGCGGGGTGAACTCCGATCATAATGAAAAGGAGGACATCGACATGTCTAACGGAGAAACAAACGAAGGTACACGGAGTTTTGCGCTATCGGATGATATTTTTCGTCAACCAGGGTTGGATCTTCATTCTCAAATGGTCTATATTATTTTGAAAAGTTTTGGCTCCGAGTCCAATTTTCCCGCACTATCAGAGATCGCGATTCTTGCGAGAATGACGGACAAGCAGACGATGAAGGCGTTACAAGATCTTGTAGATCTTAGAATTCTTCCGCACAAACTGTTCCGCCGGATGGTTGGCGATTTCCAAGATGACCGACTTTCATGGGCAGCAAAGGGATTACTTATTTTTTGCAAAGAGAATCCGCATATTCATTTACATGACTTGCTCGAGTTAACGAGCCAATCAGGCGAGGACGAGCTTAGCATTCGCAATTCGCTACAAGAGTTAAGTCAACACGGCTACTTGGATGAATACCCCCAGTGGCAGCACATCGCGAACTGAGCGGATCGAGGATGATTGGGAGCCAAATGAGACACACTAAAGCGTATGCCAAGGCTAATGTGTCTGGCAGCTCAACCATTTACGCTAAGAGGTGATTATGTGAGCGGAAGAAATAATAAGCCAGATAATGACGGCCCGGCAGGGCAGCCAGGCAGACTCGACCAGTATGGTGACAAGCTGGGATCGAGCAATGAGGCAGAGTTCGAAGCGGCAGCCAACCAGGCATGCGACACTTCCTCTACAGAGGACTTGAGCGATCAGGGGCAAACGCACTAGCTCGAAAAAAGGGCTTCGTTAAAGCAAAGGGCGCTATCCAATCGGGTGGCGCTTTTGTTTGTTTCTTGTTACACTACGTTTATAATTGATTAATCACTCATTACCTATGGGGGGAGCTTTTCACATGGCAAAAGACGACAACATTTCGGTAAATCGCCGAACTGATATTATATCCGCTGCAATTGAAGTTTTTGCTGAAACAGGGTATTATCGCACGACAACAGCGCAGGTAGCGCAGCGAGCAGGCATTTCACAGCCGTATGTATTCCGCTTTTTTGCAACCAAAGAAGCGTTGATGCTCGCGGCACTGAAAGCCTCTTGGGCAAGAATTGCAGAATCCTTCTGCAAAGTCATCGCCACTGCTTCACCGAGTGGATTGGAGCAGGAGCTGATCGCTGCCTATCAGGAAATCCTGACTGCTCACAAGCCGGAGATGCTGCTGCAGATGCAGGCTCAAACCATGCAGGAGGAACTGATCCGAGAGGCGATGCAGGCTGGTTTTCGAGAGATTCGAGGCATTGTGCTCGAAGCCTTTCAGAAGAATGCGATTCCGGATTCGGAAGAGAGGACGCTACTCTTTCTTGCGCGGGGTATGCTTTGCAATATTTCTATGGCATTGGGTATACCAGAGCTGATGAAGAGTTAAAAGGCTGTAAAGCCGAAATTAATAGTTATTGATCAATCACTAACTATTTGATATAGTGACTATAATATGTTAGTGATTGATCAATCACAAAATAAGTTGAGGAGATGCTGAAATGAAAAAAGCAATTGTTATTGGAGCAACTGGCGGAACTGGTGCCGCTGTCGCGGAGGAATTAGTGAATAGAGGAATTCCTGTCGTTGCATTTGGGCGTTCATCCGCGAAGCTAGAGCAGTTCGCTGCTAGGTTGGGTCATCCTGCACATCTGACGCTTGCCGTAGGGGATGCCTTCTTGGCAGATGATGTGGCAGCCGCGGGGGTAGATGCCGATGTACTGTTTCATTGCGCAAACGTTCCTTATCATGAGATGGCTAAGCGGTTGCTTCCGTTGGGAGAGGCTATTATGGAGGCAGCTGATCGATTAGGTCTCAAAGTGGTCGCAGTCGATGGTATCTATCCCTATGGAAGAAGACAAATGGATGTAGTTACAGAGAATCACCCCAAACAGCCGCACACACGTAAAGGACAAATTAGACTGCAATTTGCACAGATGGTTTTCGACAAGCGATGGAAGCAAGCACGCCCGTTGATCGCTCGTCTGCCCGATTATTATGGTCCAACAGCCAATCAGGCCTCGTATCTAGGTTCTACTTTAGAAGCTATCGCAGCTGGCAAGATGAGTTTCTTCATCGGGAACATGCATGTGCCACGTGAGTACGTATATTTACCAGATGCAGCTAAAATGCTTGTGGAACTTGCGATGAATGAACATGCCTTTGGTCAAGAATGGAACATTCCTGGCGGGGGAACGATTTCTGGCCATGATATTATCCGCATCGCTCGCCGTGCTAGCGGCACTTCCAAACCTGTGCTCTCCCTAGGGAGGATTGGCCTTTCTTTGATGGGATTATTCATTCCCGTCATGAAAGAAGTCGTGGAGATGCTGTATTTAACGACAGAGCCGCTCCGCCTTAGTGCTGAGAAGTACGAACGTTGGATAGGGCCTGTCCCAGCCATCAGCTTCGAGGAGGGAATTACGGCTACGATCCATCAGTTGAAGAGGTAGGCAGGGATATTCACCATCCGTGCCGGTGTGTTGGGCATTTCTTAGAACAATACAAATCGTTTGCAAGGCTTTTCTTTTAATTTTTAGTCGTATCAAATTCAGCGGACTGCTCATAATAAACTCGCACTACCTTAAATCTATATTTCAAGGAGCGTGAGCGGCATGTCAGGTCACAAACAGCAAGGGCAATCCAGAAAAAATACAACCACACGTACACAGGACCAAAGCAGCAACAAGGGCGGCAAATAAAGCTGCCCCATCAGGCAAAACATAACCCTAAATAAAGAAAAAGGTCCACACCTCTTCAGAGGTGTGGACCTTTTTAAAAATATCAGAATGTATAAGTTTTACTTAATAATCATTTTTGTAGATGATAACATAAAATGACAAAATTTTAGATAATTTTAGGAGAGCTAATCCGATGCGCTCCTCCATTGATTTAGCAGTTTTTCATGCAACTGAGCAGCTAGATCAAAGCGATACGTAGCAAGGAGATTCTCCAACTTCACTGGTGCAAGAAGCGGATTCACAGGAATATTAGGTGCCACTGGGAAGGAAAACGCTGTGTTCATATAGTCCGTTTGAACCTCTTTGGACAACATGAAATCAACAAGCTGTTTGGCTGCAGCAGGATTGTTGCCTCCCTTCAGGATGGAAACAGCTCCGATCTCCCAGCCCGCTTGAGGTGGAATGAACGAAGTTATATGGTAGCCTGAGTTTTTGAAGCGCAGCTGGTCGCTTAAGAAGGAGACGGCCGCTGCCACTTCGCCTTCGGCTAAATGCTGTGCACTCGTGTTGCCGGCGAACGTCATGGAGGCGCTTTGTTTCTTCAACGCTTGCATGAGATCAATTGCGGCGCTATCCCCGCGCTGTTGGGCGACCGATGCGAGCAGCGTATAGCCAGTCCCCGACGTCTCGGGGTCGGGAATCTCGATCTTGCCCTTAAGCTCAGGGCGCAGCAGATCCTCGTATCGCTGTGGCAGCGGAAGACCCGCCAGTTGAGGATCCTGCTGCCAGACGGTTTGATTGACGCCAATGGCCAGTGCACCCATGTAAATACCGGTCCAATAACCATCCGAATCTTTGTATTTGCTCGGGATGCTGCTTGCGGAGGCAGAGGAGTACCGAAGCGATTTACTCTTATTCTTGAGCTGCTCGTGGAGGTCGGCAGGGCCACCAAGCACGACATCAATACCCGTTTTACCTAGCGTTAGCAGGTGGTAGCTCGCTTCGCCACTGGACATCCGGATAATATCATACGGCTGGTCTGTTTGTTCCTTGAACGTCTCGAGCAGAATTTTCCCTGCATCCTCCTGGAAGATGACGTACACCTTAAGCGGTTGGTTACTTTTCTTCTCCCCTAAGACGAGATATCCAAAGAACACGCCGATACCGACGATGAGTACGAGTAAACCTTTTTTCCACATGGCGAAACTCCCTCCTGAACAGCCAAAATAAACGACTACGCCGTCCTTTTAGGACGGGAGCGTTTATCTAGAAATATAGCAGACTAATCGTGTGAAACATAATAATTCTATATTTCAAAAAAGGAAACCAAAGTTTCCCTTTTCGACCCGCTGCTATTTCTTATGTTCAACTACCTTAGTTTAATTACATGAATTTTGTCTTCAGCGGCACTAATCGTGACATTCCCTTGGTATCTTGTCAAACCGATATCATACGCATCGACGATCCATTCTTTCATATCATCATCGAGAATGAAGTAGCGTTCTTTCTCGCCGAGGAACATGGACGATTTCACGAAGCCGCTTACTACGAATTCACCGTCATTCGTTGCATGAATACGCATGGACTCTGGTCGAATGCTGAGCAGCACCTTCTCACCGGCTGTCACAGCTTCATCGACCGTTACACGAGCCGTCCGTTTACTCGTGCCATACTCCACAGTGGCTTTGCCATTGGCAGATTCGCGTACAACAGCGTCAACGAAATTCGTTGTCCCGATAAAGTCGGCGACGTAAGGCGTGCGAGGCTTGTAATAAATATCATGCGGCGTGCCATACTGATCAATCGCTCCCTTGTTGAAAACAACGATATGATCGGACATCGATAGGGCTTCGAGTTGGTCATGGGTGACGTAGATAACCGTCAAACCAAGCTCTTGTTGGATGGTGCGAAGCTCCACACGGACTTCTTCGCGGAGCTTCGCGTCCAAATTACTTAACGGCTCGTCGAGCAGAATGATCGGCGAGTTCATGACGAGGGCACGCGCCATAGCGACCCGCTGCTGTTGGCCCCCGGACATTTCGTGCGGATACCGCTCTTCAAGTCCGGTCAGTTTCACTTTCGCCATCGCGGATTTAACGCGATCCTGTATTTCTGCTTCAGGGCGCTTCTGAATATCCAACCCATAAGCGACATTATCGAATACGGTCATGTGTGGGAAAAGTGCGTATTCTTGGAATACCATCGGTGTTCCGCGTTTATAAGGCGGGAGATCGTTGACGAGCTGGCCATCAATCCGAATTTCACCCTCATCAATGGAATAAAAGCCTGCAATCGAGCGAAGCAACGTCGTTTTCCCACAGCCACTCGGACCAAGAAACGTAATGAACTTCCCGCGTTCAATTTGTAAATCGATCTGCTTGAGAACGTGATTGCTGCCAAACACCTTACTTACATTTTTCAAATCTAACAATATGTGTGAACTCATGATTCTCACTCCTTAGGACGTCAGTGTTACGCAGTTACGTATAGTTAGAAATCGAATATTTTGACCTTCGAACGGAAAATGAGCTTCATCACACCAAGCGTAGCCAGTGTTGTTCCCATCAAGCCAACGGCAACGGCTGCTGCCCAGTAGTAGGTCCCGGTTTCGGCATAATTGAAGATGGATACGGCGGCGACCACCCATTTGGGCGTAATAAGAAAGACAATGGTGCTTAGGGTGTTCATATTTTTCATAAAAGCATAGACGAAGTTCGCAACAATGGTCTTTTGCAGCATAGGGAATACGATGGTCGTTAATGTGCGGCGACTGTCTGCACCGAGATTCGTTGCGGCTTCCTCAATAGATTTATCTACCTGTTTGAAGGAAGCGGTGAGTCCGCGATAGCCGACTGGCATCTGCTTGAGCAGCATGGCGACGATAATGAGAATGGCGGATCCTTGCAGCATAATAGGTCCATTACTGAAAGCCACGATCAAGGCAAGACCAACGAACGTACCAGGCAGAGCAATTGGCAATACGGCAGTGAAGTCCAGCAGCTTTTTTCCAGGAAACGGTTTGCGTACGACGACATAGGCCAACACAAGCGCGAAGCCAACGGCCAGAATGGAACTAATGAGCGACAAGACTAAGCTGTTCATGACAGCAGGGCTGGAGGGGTTAAACACAATTTTGAACATATGATCCAGCGTAAAAGTATTGTCACGTCCGAAGTTTTTGGTAAACGCAAACAGGATGGTTATGGCGAACATAGATAGAATGAAGAGTGCCATGATGCTGTTGAATATGAAAAGCAAGATATCTGTCTTACGGGAAGTTTTCACTCGGTTGAGTCCAGAAACAGGCTTTCCAGTGATGGTTGAGTAGGAGCCTTTGGCTAGCAGCCTGCCTTGAATCACGAATACCAAGAGGGCAGGAATGACGAGAATGAGACCCATGACAGAGGCGAGACCAGGCTCGTTATTAATGATTTCACCGTAAATTTCAACAGCCAAGAGGGAGTAATTGCCCCCAATCAGCTTGGGATTCCCAAAATCGGCAAAGCAATTGATGGCGACGAGTAGAAAGGCGTTAATAACACCGGGAAGTGCTAATTTAAGCGTAATGGTACGGAAAAGTTTGAAACCGCGTGCACCTAAGTTCTGAGCAGCAATTTCTAGGTTTGGCGAAATGGAGCGAAGGACGCCAGTTATGGTCATGTAGGCGAGCGGGAAATACGAAATTGTTTGTACGATCCAGAGGCCCGGCAGCCCGTATAAATCCAATTCGACGTTAAACCAGGCTTTCATGGTTTGTGAGACCATACCACCTCTACCGAATAGCAGCAGGAAGGCAAGGCCGGTCATGACAGATGGTGCGAGAATCGGGAGGAAAGCGATAAAGCGGAAAAACTTTTTCCCGACGATATTACTGTAATGAATCGAATACGCATAAATAAAGCCGCAGACAGTTGCAGTTAGAGCGGATAGGGAGGAGCTGACAACCGTATTGAGCAGAGCCTTCGCATACCGGCTTTTGCTGAAGAAAGTTGTCCAATCTGTCGCTCCTGGAAGCGCAATCACATATATGAGCGGATAAATAACGAAGAGACAGAGAACAGCGAAACTGATGAGAACAAGGATCAGCGATGATGGATCTTTCATCAGTCTGCCGATCGACGAACCCATACCCTTTTTTTCTATGATCATAAGGGGTTCACGACCACCTTCCAAATTCATTGTGTAGGCGGGCATTGTCAGCATAAGAAGCATTCCTCATACCTTCAATGCCCTTGTACATAGGCTTTTTTACTTAAGATCTTTCAGTGCATCTTGCAGCTCTTTGCGCTGTTCGGCAGCTTTCCACAAGCTGTAAGTAGTGTTATATTTCGTTGCTTTGATATCGATACCGCCTTTAGGAATCGGTACAGTAGGCTTCACGGAACTTGCAAAAGCAGACTCAGTGTAAAGAAGTCCAGGTTCATTGGTTAGCATATAATCCATGAGTTTCTTAGCGCCCGCTGTGTTAGCGCCGCCTTTCACGATAGCTAATCCACCAACCTCATAGCCTGCGGATTCAGGAACGATACTAACAATCGGGTTGCCTTGATTCTTCATCTTTAACTGGTCACCAAGGAAAGTAATCCCGATCGTGTACTCGCCTTTGGCTGCCTTCTGAATCGGCTCAATGCCGGATTTCGGTCTTTCCTTTAGGTTTGGAAGCAGCTTCGCCACATAGTCCAGCATCTTCTCTTTCCCCCATACTTGCGCAAGAGATGCAACAGCTGTGTAGGCTGTACCTGAGGTTGCTGGGTCGGACATGCCGATTTCACCTTTGAATTTCGGGTCAAGCAACTCTGCGAAGGTCTGCGGGTAAGGAGCTGCGGCATATTTCTCTTTCCACCGTTGCTCGTTGATACCAATGGCGATAGGATTGAGATAGAATCCGGTCCAGAAGCCTTCTTTGTCCTTCATATTGTCTGGAATATCTTTGGCATTGGTTGAAATGTAAGCTTCAAGCGCACCGGCTTTTTTCAGTACCTCATGCGAATCAGCCGGACCACCCATCAGGAAGTCGGCCTGAGGCTTGCCCATCTCGTTTTGTACACGGGTCACCGCCTCACCGCTTGGCAGACGAAGGACGTCGTAGTCGATTCCCGTTTCTGCTTTAAACTTATCTAGGATTTTACGGGCTTCTTCTTCTTGGAAAATGGAGTACACCGTGATTTTGCCTTTCGATTTCCCGCCAAAAACACCGGATTTGTACAGGAAGAATCCTGCTATAAGTACGACAACAATGACCGACACGATCATAATGGAACTATTACTTTTCTTTCTAGCCATTTCATCAACCATCCCCTCGATATGTTAGGAGGCATCACTTAACTTGAAATAGGCTTTATGGTTGGTTTCATCCAACAAATCGAAAACAATGAAGTAAGCGTTATCATATCGGTCAAGATGCAACCAATGCTTGCCGTTCACAGCTTCGTCGGTTAATTGCACGACATAGTGGCTGCTAGGCTGTTCAGCCATGAAGTCGAAATGACTGAAATCGATCAGCCTGACTGCGGATCGCATCTGTGCCGTTAGTGCAGCCCGTTCACCCTCGGAAATCGTCGTGAGGAGGCCATCCTGCAAACGGAAGACTTGATGATCTTGATTTGCAATAACGCCGCCTACCGTTTCTGCTGTGAGCGTCTTATCGATGAGCATATTCTGCAACTTCCGAATTTCAGCGCTAATTTCCAGTGAGTTGACCGAGTCTGTTCCGAAGCGGAAGCCGCTGGTCCCAATTTGGAAAGGGATGTCCTCCTGATCCAAATAGGCAATGGAGCCCGTTAGCAGCAAACGTGAAGCGTTTGCACGCGTCTGCGGCTTTCCCCCGTTAAGTATGCGGGTAAACGATGCTTTCCACGCAATCAGCTCTTTCGGGTCATCAATGGAAATCGTGCCAACGCCAGGATACGTTACGTTCATGCGCATAGGGACACCGTCGAACATATCACGGTTGTTAGCTTCCTTAGGGACGATACGCACTTCATCGACGCCGATACGAAATACATAGGCAAAAATGCCTATCAACGTACAACCAATCACGATTTGTAGTAAGATGAGACGCAACCATGAAAGCCCTTTCTTCTCCTCTTGCATGTAGATTACTCTCCTTTTATCTCAGAAAAATCATCGATTTGTATCAATTTTGTAACAAACTTTGCGTCAGGGTTGGTTCGGTTTGGAATACCAAAATCACTTCAGTCCCCATTTTCTCTCGGCTATGCACCGTGATGCTGCCCCCTTGCAACTCCATTAACTGCTTGCAGAGAAGTAGACCAAGCCCATGGGAATGCGGCGAAATGGGACGCTTCTGATTGTACTCCGAAGAAGGAAGAAACAATGCGGCTGCTTCTTGCTCACTTAAACCTTTGCCGTTATCGGAGATGCGGACATGGCAATGATATTCCAGCTGCTCTAATCGAATCGTGAGATGGGTGCATTCACTGTGTTTAATCGCATTTTCAATGACGTTGAACAGGACCTGCTGCGTACGCTGGGGATCAACGTAGACCTCGCACGGCTCAGCCTGCAGCGTCGTTGTAATCGATGATTTGTGCAAGGTAGGTTCAAGAATGCGCAGACTATCGGTTAGAATTGCCGCCAGATCTGTGCGCTCAAGCTGTACGCGCCAAGCTTCGTCGCCTTTGAGCGATGTTTGCAGCAGCTCTTCAACCATTTGTAACAGTCGTGTGCTTTCCTTGCGGATGTAGACATTGCAGGTTCGAATATCTTCAACGCGCTCCATTTTGTCAATCAGATCGGAGAATCCGATGATGGAGGTTAGCGGTGTTTTGAGCTCATGGGTGACATTATCATAAAATTTCTTCTGTTTGCTTTGTTCGTATTGAAGGAGCTCGATATGCTCTTGGAGTGCTTCTGACATTTGATTAAAATCATCGGCAAGTTCCCGTACTTCGTCTTGGCTGGTGACAACAATCTTACGGCTGAAATCCCCAATGGTCACTTGTTTCAGTGCCTGTTGAAGGGCGTGCAGCGGTTTCATGATAAAAAACGAGAAGGAGTAGCTCGCCAGCAATGCGATGAGCAAGCAGCCAAGTGCAACGCCAATAAACCAAGAGCGCATCTCCGATAGCGTTTCTTCATGCTTATTCAGATCCAGCAGATAGCGGAATCCGCCTACGATTTTGCCCTCATAAGTGAAAGGAGAAGCATAAATAAGAATTTTATTATTCTCACCCTCGGTAATGACGGAAGCCGATTGTCCAGCCATTGCAGCGTCAATATCGCTTCGTTTCATCAGATCTTCTTTGTTGCCGCTATCCCCGATAATGGTACCCTCTGGATCAAATAGCTGTACCTGGAAGTTGCTGTTCGCTGCAAGGTGGGAGGCAATCAGTGGCGCATAAGCCCCAGAAAAGAGCTGTTCAATACTAATTTTCTTATCATTGACGATTTTCAAAGCTTCAATGCGGTGCAGACCGTAATACTGGTCCAAGGTTTGGGTATCCCGTTCGATCATGCTTTTGCTCAGGGTATAATTCACAACCACATACATCGAAGCAAGCAGCATGATGATCGTTATCGAGTGCTGGATGAACAGCTTGTTACGCAGCTTCATGGCTTAAACCTCCAGTTTATAGCCCGTACCATGAACTGTGGCGAGCACGTGATCGTGGGGTTTGATTTTCTCCCGCAGGCGATTCACCATCATATCGACAGACCGTGTCTGTCCGTAATATTCGAATCCCCATACTTGGTCTAGGATGTGCTCACGCGTAAAAACTTTCTTCGGATTCTTGCACAGCAGCCAGAGGAAATCGAATTCCTTGCTCGTTGTCTTAATAGGCTTGCCAGCCAATTTGAAGGAGCGCTCATTTCGATCAATTTCGATCATGCCAACATGCAGGACGTCAGCACCTGGTGCTGGTGTATCTGCTGTTACACGGCGCATGACAGCGCGAATGCGCATGATAAGCTCTCGTGTCTCGAAGGGCTTGGTTAAGTAATCGTCAGCTCCGAGCTGGAAGCCTAGTATTTTATCATTCATCTCATTCTTAGCTGTGAGCAGAATCACGGGGATTTCTTTATGGATATGTTGGAGCGTCTTCAGCAGCTCGAACCCGGACTGATCGGGCAGCATGAGATCCAGCAGAATGAAATCGATAGGCTCTGAAGCGAGTATCTCAAGACTGGATGCGACTGTGCCTGCTACGATAGGATGAAAGCCCTCCACTTCAAGGCTTAGTTTGAGCAACATTTGAATGCTGGAATCGTCTTCAATAATTAAAATATTCATAGGAAAAGTTCCTTTCCGATCGCATTTTGCCTACCTCATTCACCACGTATGAAGCGTGTTCCTTGTGTATCCATTCTACACAAGGAATACGACATGTAAATACGTGAATGAAAATGTGGCCCTCCGAAAAGGGGGGGGGGAGGCACTTCATCATGGGGAGGATGGGGGTGAAGGCAGGTTTCTCCGAATTAGCCCAACTAATCTCGCTGAGAGTACTGGGGATTCGTATTTAGTCCGAAATAACCCAATTAAAACGGCCTAAACAACTCTTACGCGAGGAAATTCGGTAAATAGTTCGGCAAAACCTGACTAATTGTCATTTTTAACAAGTAAACCTCGTTTTAATTCGGGAATATCGGACTATTGCGGCTTCTAGGCAGATTGCAATCGCAAGAGGTATGCGCAGACCACGCAAAAGAGCTAAACGGTTCAAGGCCGCTTAGCTCCTAGGAACTCACTTATCTAATTGTTGTATATGAACGATATCTGATATCAACAACGCTATCAAGGGAGCTGCACATAGAACGACGTCAGCTCATGTTGCACACTTTTGGCATATATTTTCCCCTTATGCTGCTCAACGATGGACTTCGCTATGGCTAATCCAAGCCCGTAGCCGCCGTGCTTGCGCGAACGCGAGGGATCTGCGCGATAGAAGCGATCGAAAATCCGCTCCACATGCTCAGGCGGGATACCTTCCCCCGTATTCGTTATGGTAAGGAGTGTATCGTGATGATGCTTCTTAAACGTGAGCGTGATCGCGCCCTTCGATGGCGTGTATTTGATCGCATTATCCATAAGAATCATGACGACTTGCTTGATTTGCTCACTATTGCCGTGCAAGGTTAAGTCAGGTTGAATCTCGTAATCCAGCGTAATATCCTTCTCGAACACGACGGCTTCCATCGTAAGAAGCACGCTTTCCACAGATTCACTCACGTTGAATTCGCTGTACAAAATTCCTGCTCGGGTATCATCCATTTCTGTCAGATAGAGGAGATCGTTGGTGAGCGTCTTCATCCGTTCCGTTTCGGATTTGATCCGATGCAGCCATTTCGACTGACTCTCGATGGTATCCTCACTATTCGCTAAGAGAACATCCGCATTGGTATGGATAACTGCTAGCGGCGTCTTCAATTCGTGGGAAGCATCTGCAATAAATTGCTTCTGTTTCTGGAAAGCTTCGCGGACTGGGGCGATCGAACGATTCGCGAAAAAACGGCTCGTAAAGAAAATGACGATCAGCATCACCAAGCCGACGAGCGTGAAGGTATATACAAGATTCGTCAGAATGGTCTTCTGTGCCGTAATGTCGAGATAGACGACACTATATCCAGAGGCATTCTTTTGCACAATATACGCCCATTGGTTGCCATCAAGCGTAAATTGACTGATATCCGCCTTGCTGGTGGAGACCTCCTTAATGGCCGATTCGTAGAAAGCTGTGTCCATGTCAAACCGGGAATTCGTTGCTGTAATGTTCCACTGGGCATCCGTCTGCAGCATGAAGGAAATCGATCGTTCTGGTGGGAAGTCTTTGTACCCCTGAGGTTCTTGCTGGTGATACCCGCCGCCATCAGGTCCGGGCTTCATACTCCCCTTTTTTCCGTCAGGTTTGAGATTGAAATTGGCTACACCATGCAGCTCCATATCGATGTCGGCCTTCACATTCTGATACGTGATGAAATAAATCGTTGCGAAAGATAAGAGCATGATACAGGAAATGATGACTAGATTCACGATGAGAAATCGGTTGCGAAGCTTGCTGAACATTAGGAAGTCACCTCTTCGAGTACATATCCGACGCCTCTAAGGGTTGAAATGCGGACCGCCGCGTGTAGGAAAGTTAGTTTTTTGCGTAAAAAAGAGATATATACTTCGACGTTATTATGCTCGACATCAGAATCGAACCCCCACAGCTTCTCGATAATCTGTTCCTTGGAGGTGACAGCTTGCTTTCTCGTCATTAATAGCTCCAAGAGCTCGCTTTCTTTTAAAATCAACTTCAATTCCTTCCCCTTGCAGGTCAGTTTCAAATTTCCGGTGTGCAATTCGATGTCCCCGAACTTAAGAGCATCTTCAGGTACGACTTCCCCCTTACGTCTTAACGCCGCGCGTATTCGAGCTAATAGCTCCTCCGTTGAGAACGGTTTGGCCACATAATCGTCGGCACCGTAATCCAATCCCGTAATTTTATCCGAAATTTCCCCTTTGGCCGTAAGCAGAATGACAGGTGTCGATATTCCCTTGGCGCGCAGGGTCTTGAGGATCGTGATTCCGTCCATTTCAGGGAGCATGATGTCGAGCAATAGAAGATCATATATACCGCTTAATGCGTTATCCAGACCGGCCTGCCCATCGTGAACAACGTCAACGGAGTAATGGTGTTTTTTTAAAATTTGAGTTAACGCTTCTGCTAAATGTACTTCATCTTCCACGATTAGAATTCTCATGGTCGTCTCCCCCTTAGTGCCTCAAGGTGCTTTCGAGTGGCATGGCTTCATTATAGGCATGCGAACCTTTAACCAACCTTAATAGTAGCACTCCCTGTGCGGATTTACGAAAAAAACATAATTCATCTCCCATTTAAGTTTCACTAAAGGTTGGGGGGCTAAGATACAGTCATGGAAGCGGCGAACAACACGCAGCATGAACAAGAAGGAGGCGCATCACAATGGCGATTGAAGTATTTAATCGATATGAAAACAAGTATCTGATGGATACGAAAGCCTTTTACACAATCTATAATCGACTGCTCGAATATATGGAAATGGACGCGTACAACAAGAATGAGCAATTCTATTCGATCAGTAACATCTACTTCGATACAGAACATGATTCATTAATCCGAAATTCGTTGGCGAAGCCCAAATACCGAGAAAAACTGCGAATAAGGGCATACGGAGTTCCGGACGCGGATGCGAAAGTATATCTGGAGCTAAAGAAGAAGGTGTTTGGCCTGGTGAATAAAAGAAGAACAGCGCTGAAGCTGAACGAGTCGTATGACTTTGTACGAACGAAGGTAGAGCCGGAATTGCAGCCATACATGAACAAGCAAGTGATCCAAGAGATTAAATATTTCTTAGGCCGATATGATCTGGAGCCGAAGGTATATCTGGCGTATGACCGAATTGCGATGTTTTGCAAAAATAATCGAGATTTGCGGATCACATTCGACACGAATATCCGTTCCAGACGATACGATCTTAAGCTCGAAAGTGGCGATCATGGGGAACAGTTGATGGGCCGCGGGCAATGGCTTATGGAAGTGAAGGCGGAGAAAACGATCCCGCTCTGGCTATCAAGGTTGCTGTCGGAGCACGAAATGTTTCGAACAGGCTTCTCCAAATACGGCAACGAGTATAAGAAAATGAAAAATGAACAACTAACGGGGGAGAGGATTCCATTATGATCGATTCCATTTTTGCACAAGTCACGGCAGGCACTGAATTAACCCTAATGAATGCTTTATTAACCATCATTACGGCAATTGTATTAGGCGCGATAATCAGCGTTACTTATATGAAAACACAAACGAATTATACACAGAGCTTCACATTGACTATGATTGTTCTGCCCGTCATCGTAGCCATTATTATTCTATTAATCGGCAGCAACATTGCTAGAGCATTCAGTCTTGCAGGAGCATTCTCGATCATTCGATTCCGAAGCGCTCCGGGAGATCCGAAGGATATTGCGTTCGTCTTGTTCACGATGGCGGCAGGTCTTGCCTGCGGCGTGGGATCGTTTGGTTATGCTGTGCTTTTCACAATTATCCTGTGCGTATTGATGTTTGTTCTGAAAGCGACGAATTTCGGTGCTAAGAATGCCGCACAGAAGCTATTGAAAGTAACGATTCCTGAGAGTCTGGGCTATGAGGAAGCGTTTGATGAAGTTTTCAAAATGTTCGACATTGCGTATGAATTGAAAAAGGTAAGAACGACCGAATTAGGCAGCTTGTATGAGCTAGTTTACGTTGTGACGATTGATCATTTGACGAGTCAAAAAGAGTTCTTAGACGCTATAAGATGCAGAAATGGCAACTTAGACATCACCTTAACGATGAGCCCAACAGCGGCTGAATTTTAAAATCAGGCAAGTGAGGAAGGAAGAGGTTTCTATGAAAAAACCGTTGAAAATGAAAGGCGCAGGTGCCTTGTTATTATGCACTGTTGTATTGGCAGCATGTAATGAAACGACAGATATAGCTTCAACGTCTACGGAGACTACACCAGCAGTAGCGACGACTGCAGCAACGACGGGAGCGACAGCTTCTACGGCTGCAAGCGGGAAAGCAGTGACCACGGATATCATCCAGAAGGTTGAGTATGCGGCTGATGATGCTTACACCGAGTGGGCTTCTGCGAACCCGACGAAGATTGCTTTAACGGGAGCGGGTGCAACGATTGAGGGGAAAGGTGCAGAGGCGAAAGACGGGAAGATTGCGATTACAGCCCCAGGGACGTATGTATTGAGTGGCAAATTGACAGATGGTCAAATAATGGTCAGCGTGAAGGATAAAGGCGTCGTTCGTCTCGTGTTAAATGGCGTGGACATTTCGAACAGTAGATCTTCCGCCATCTTCGTCGAAGAAGCGGGCAAGGCGATCATCTCCTTGCAAGAAGGAACGGAGAACATCGTTTCTGATGGAACGAAGTATGTGTATCCGGATGCTGCGACGGATGAGCCGAATTCAGCGATCTTTAGTAAAGACGATCTAACGATTAATGGATCTGGGAAGTTAGTCGTGAAAGGGAACTACAACAACGGGATTACCAGTAAGGATAAACTGAAAATCACCGGAGGCACGCTGGAAGTTAAAGCTATTGATGATGGCGTGATGGGCCGCGACTTGGTTGCTGTCCAAGCAGGTACCTTGACGGTTGATGCAGGTGGGCACGGCATCAAAACGACGAACGATAAAGAGGGTAAGGAAGGTTATATCAGCCTTGCTGGCGGAACCTTCACGATCCAATCCGGCGAGGATGCGCTGCATAGCAGCGGCGGCCTTGATGTGAGCGGTGGAGACCTTCACATTAACGCTGGCGATGATGGCATACACGCCGAGGTATCTCTTGCTATCGCCGGTGGTACCATCGATATCACACAAAGCAATGAAGGGATCGAGGCGCCTGCGGTGCTGATCTCGGGTGGTACAACCAATGTCGTCTCTACGGACGACGGTGTGAACATCTCCAGCGGCAATGCGGAGTCCGCTGAGGGCGGCGGTGTGCCGCCGGGCGCGGCGACTGGCGGAGCAGGGCAAGCTGGCGCAGGAGCAGGAGCAGCAGGTACAGGTTCAGGTAATCAGGCAGGGGCTGCGCCTGCTGGTAGGGGGTCTGGCGGCGGAAGTAGAGCGCCGGGCGCATCTGGCGCGAATTCGAGCAATATGCTGACGATTACCGGCGGCTTCCTATCCGTCGACTCGAAGGGCGACGGGTTGGACTCGAACGGATCCATCACGATGAGCGGTGGTACGGTCGTAGTCAACGGGCCGATCGAGAACAACAACGGCTCCCTCGACTATGACGGTACGTTCGTCATGACTGGCGGCTTTCTTGTTGCCGCGGGGAGCTCCGGCATGGTGCAAGCCACGTCGGACAAGTCGACACAGGCCGGCGTCCTAATGACGTACACCAAGACCCAGCAAGCGGGTGCGCTGGTTCATCTTGAAGATAGCGCAGGCAATTCCATCATCACCTTTGCGCCAGCGAAGAACTACCAGTCGGTGTTCATTAGTTCACCGAACTTGAAGCAGGACACTTCGTATACGCTTAGCTCGGGTGGAACTTCAACAGGCAGGGCTGCAAAAGGCCTATTCGAAGGAGGCACGTACCAAGGCGGGACGAAAGTTGTCGACTTCAAGACAGCAACCATGATTACGTGGTTGAACGAAACAGGCGTAACCACCGCTAGGAGCGGGATGATGGGTGGTCCTGGAGGTGGGGGACCCGGCGGACAAGGCGGAGGCGGCATGCCACCACAAGGTGGTGGGCAACGTCCACAACGAGCAGCACAGTAGAACGAGTAAATAAAAAGCTATCCTCACGTAGAACACTAATGTGAGGATAGCTTTTTATTTATATCATGTAAGTATTACAGTTAATAATAGTCTCGTATAACCGATACAAGCTTCCCCATTAATTGTCCTTTGAAGGCTTCTGAAATCGATTGACCTGTTGGGTTTGAATAATGGTAGCTTTTCATCTCTGCATGATAGGAAAAGCCTAGTGCGAGTAAGAAGTCATGAAGTTCGGAGGGGAATTGGTCGAATCCTACTGTGTTCATATAATAGTCTGTAGCACAGACTGTTACATCAATATCGCCTTTTCCAGTAATGACACTTAGGATATCCGCAGGGTCTTGTAAAATCCATTGACCTTTCGAAAAGATGGATAACCTAGGGTTATCCAATGTAGCGATTGCTGTTAGATTGACACCGAAAATGTCATTGACGAGACTTCGTATCTCCGCTCCTGTGATTGTAGGTCCATAGGACAACAGATATTTGTCCATAACTTCTACCTTTGTCATAGACATGATTTCAGAATCGTGATCCGTAGTGGCAGGCTCAAATCCAAGTGATTGCCTAACATGTTTCATGATTTCGAGAGGGTATAAGGCTAAAAAACTGCCTTCACCTTTAGCGGAAATGTCATCTAAGCTAATGTGATAAACGATTTCGATAATTTCTCTAATCTTATGGCCAGTTAGAAGTTCGCGATGGGAGGCCAAGTGGCTGTCCATGACCGCTATTTTCGACATCGTACTATCCTCTTTTCGTTGTTGATGGAATTTCTAATGGATATGCGTCCTTCGTAAGTTTAATCTAAACTAAGCAATCTAGTCAGAATCGGCGGAATTTCTAGCGGATCAACCATGACCTCGATAACCGTAGCTGTCTTGGACTGTAAAGCTAACTGAACCGCGTTCTTAACGTCTGCTTCATTTTCACAGCGAAACGCCGTAGCTCCCATAGATTGGGCAAATAAGCTAACATCCAGCGGTCGCTCATAGATAGCGCCAACGGACCGTCCCGTGTTATACGACATACCCTTTTCTACCATATCTAACCGACCGTTATTCAAAACAAAGAAAATAACAGGTATCCCATGGTTAACTGCTGTCGAAATTTCTGTACCATGCATCATCATGCAGCCGTCGCCGGTCACACAGACAACAGGCCGTTCGGGCATGCCAATTTTCGCGCCGATCGAAAAGCCGATCGCTGCCCCCATGGTTATGAACATTTCAGCTAAAAAGAATGTCCCAGGCTCTATGATTTCGAAATTTTGTACGGCATGAAAAGAGTGACTTCCTGCATCCCCGAAAACAACCGCCTCTTTCGGAAGCACGGCTCGCAAACTTCTGAACGCCGCCCCCGCTGACAATGCGGATTCCGTTGGAGCGATCGTTGCCGCCACTTGTGCACGAGATACTAGCACTTCATGCTCTTTGAGGGATGCACCGCTCTGCAAGATGAGTTGATTCAGGTTGTATTGAATATCGCCTAGGATGACTTGCGTCGGCGCTTGAAGGGTTTTACCTGCGAACGTAAGGTCATACTCGAATTGCAATACTTTCTCGGGCTCCATATCTGCCGTAAATCCGGACAAAGACATGTCGCACAGTTTGCTGCCAACAACGATCATCAAGTCAATGCCGGATTTCATATATTCTGTCGCATATTTGGAACCGCCGAGGCCATATCCGCCCAAGTATAAGGGATGGTTAGTGGAAAATGCTCCTTTCCCACCAGTTGAAGTTACGACAGGTATCCCCCAATGTTCGGCAATAATCCGCACTTGGTCGTATGTTTCCGCCGCGACAGCGCCTTTGCCCAGAAAGAGGACAGGTTTCTTAGCCTCATTGATTAAGGATAAGGCTTTATCAATATCAGGGGATACAACGGGTGAAATGTGGTCGGGCAAAGGCAAATAGAAGGATTCCACTTCCTCCATCAGCACATCAAAGGGGATACAAAGATGAACTGGGCCTTTTTCACCCGTGTAGGCTTTTTCCAAGGCATGTTTAAGGTATAGGTGAAGAAGATCTCCTCGCTCGACGCGAGCACTAAATAGGGTTACTGGTTCGAACATTTTAACCAAATCTACCGAAAATTGGCTTGAATCCTGACTTAAAGCACGTCCAGTCTCTTGCATCGAAGGCTGTCCGGTGATGAATAATACAGGTAACTGGAACTCTCTGGCATGCCCAGCGCCTGGAATTAGATTCGTTCCTCCAGGTCCGGAAGTGCCAATCGCGATCCCCACCGTTTTCTTCGCCAGTGCATAGCCTGACGCTTCAAACCCGCTGCCGGCTTCGTGGCGACCTAACACATATTCAATCCCATAAGTGTCAAGTTCCAGCATCAGCGGAGAAATGGACTTTCCAGGAATACCGAAAACGTGAGAAATTCCCCAGTTCTTAAAATGCTCGACTAATAATGTATACACTCTCTTTTTCATCATATCACCTTTACAATTTGGTATCGATTTCCATTGTATTCATCAACAACTGCTCAATTTCTTCTACAGGTAAAGGTCGATGATAATAAAAACCCTGTACTTCATGGCAGTTCTGACTACGGAGAAAATCTAATTGTTCCTTCGTTTCTACACCTTCTGCGATTACATCAATTCCAAGGTTATGGGCCATAGCTATTATTGTAGCTACAATATCTGCGTCATTCGAATCCGTCATTATGTCCCTGACAAAGGATTGATCAATCTTTAACCGATCAATGGAGAACAATTTTAAATAGTAGAGATTGCTGTAGCCTGTCCCAAAGTCGTCGATGCAAATTTGTATGCCTAATTCCTTCAGTTTTCCGAGTACCTCGATCGCGACTTCAACATTCATCGTCATCGACTCTGTAATTTCGAGCTCTAGGTATTGGGGATCTATGTGAGTTTCGTGTAAAATCTCAGTAATGGTCTTTACCAAATTCTGCTTTGAAAATTGACGAGAAGAAAGATTGACCGATACGCTCATAGGCGCGTATCCTTTTTCTTTCCATATTTGATTTTGAATGCAAGCGGTTCTAAGCACCCATTCCCCAAGGGGAACAATGAGTCCCGTTTCTTCGGCGATCGGGATGAACTTAGCTGGAGGGACCAAGCCGAGCGTCGGATGATTCCAGCGAACGAGAGCCTCGGTACCAATAATTTTCCCTGTCAGCGTATCGATTTGGGGCTGGTAATATAACACGAATTCCTCTAAGCGCAGCGCTTTGCGGATTGAATTCTCCAAGGTAAGCCGTTCAATACCACTGTTGTTCGGGCTAGGTTCGAAGATGGTATAGTTGTTCTTTCCGTCTTCTTTCATACGGTACAGAGCAATATCAGCGTTCTTCATCAGCATCTCGCCATTCTGGCCATCTTGTGGATAGAAGGCAATACCGATACTAGCCGTTATATAGAACTCATAACCGTCCACTGCAAACGGTTTCTCGAATGCTTTAATGATCACTTCGGCAACATGAATGGCTTCCGTATGATCCGTCATCTCTTGCATGAGGATTGTGAATTCATCCCCACCCATTCTTGAAACCAATTGATTAGGAGCATTGCAGCACGTTTTTAGACGCTCAGCAACTAGCTTCAACAGTGCGTCACCGTTGTTATGACCCAGCGTGTCATTAATCTTTTTGAAGCTGTCCAGATCGAGAAACATGACGGCAAAGATACTTTTTTCTTTTACCCCGTGTTTCAGCAATTCATCAATATGCCGGGTAAAAAATCTTCGATTCGGTAAACCAGTTAAATCGTCATGATAGGCCAAATAATTAATCTGCTTTTGCGTATGATAACGTTCCGTGATATCCCGAAACTGCGCAAATGCACCCATGATCTGCATATTCTCATCGCGAATAGGGAAAGCGTCGAATAGGCAAACCAGCTCGTCTTGCCCCTTCTGAGCGGGAAGTATCAATTCCATATCTTCGTATTCTTTTCCCGTTTGAAGGACCTCTTTAATGAAATCATTTGTTTTGGCATCCGGAATAGGTTTATTAATGACGTCCTGCTTTTTGGAGCCAGTTAAAATTTCGGCAAACTTGTTAAACTCGGTAATGATCCCATCCCGATCAGTAATAATAATGCCGTTTCTTGTTGTTTCGATGACTACCTGATTCAAAATGTGCAGTCGTCTATTTTGCTTTTTCAGCATGAGTTCTCTTTCGATCGAATCTACGACTGTGCATAGCATCGCCAATAAAAATGGATTATGCTGATTAATCGCTGTCATGATCGATATCGTCCCGAGCAAATTGTTGACATCCGTATATTTGAAGGGTACTGTATAGCAGGCAGAGGATCCCAAAAATTCGTAATAATGCTCGTCCCCAAGAAGTTGAATCGGCTGACAATGTTCCAAAACTAAATTAACGCTATTGGTTCCGGCTTCATGTTCGTTGAATACGAGACCAACTTTGATGCCCGATTGCTCAATCACATTCTTAATCGCTTCATCTCCGGCCATTTCCAGAATGCAGCCATTCTCATCCGTAATTAAGATCAGTACGGGTATCCCTTTCATGAGCTCTAACATTTTATGAACAAAAAAATTAATAACGGATAATATTTCTTCGTATTCGGCCCGTTTTAAATTCAAATCCACTTCTGATAAAACGTTAGAAAAGGTGGGAGTCCCCCGCGGATTAATACCTAGCTTTTCACATCTCATTTTAGACTCCGAGATTAAAGATACGTTGGTCAAAGCAATCCCCCTTCGCTACCATGAAATTGCAATAAATTATAGTTGAAAAATCTAGAGTAACCCCATTATATATCGTTTCTTTTTCATTATGTCTATTCATCTCGTTTTTTGTCAATTTTTTTCTAGCTGTCAAACTGTACTTCTCTGTAAGCGATCTGGACGGGATATTTGTCTTAACTGAAGACACTACTTTAAAGTATATCAACATCATCTTCAGCGGTTAATGGCCGACTCTGAATTGGTTTCTTTCATATAATAAAATTCGATAATTTTCAATAGATTCCTACTTATAAAATAAATATGGTACTTAGTACCTAGTTTCACAGATACTTTGTTTACTCTAAAAATTAACAAAATGCATGGCAAGTTTGGTAACATAGGAAACGAGGAATGAAAGATGATTCCTGAATGGGGGCTAGAGCAATGAATTATAATGCGTATTTATCCGTTCTCCTAATTGCTGCGACCTGCTGTTCATTGGTCATTGCCTATCTTTGTTGGAAAAGAAGAGAGCTTCCCATTGCCATCAGCTATGGTTTAGGGGTGTTAACGGGGGCGTTTTATACTTTCGGCTACGCCTTCGAAGTCGTTAGTACATCGATAGCGCAAATACAGTTCTGGCTGCGTATTGAATATATAGGGATTCCATTTGGTACCGTCCTGTGGTTTGTACTTGTTCTACAGTACACTGGTCGACAGAAATTAGTCAGCAAATGGGTCGTTGCTCTCCTCATGATCGTACCGATAATAACATTTATTTCCCATAATACGAATGAGTGGCATCATTTATTTTATTCAAGCATGACATTAGATTACTCCGAAGGATTCCCTCTCGTTACCATGGAAAAAGGACCTTTATACAAGCTGCATGTTGCTTACTCGTATTCATTCTTTGTAGTCGGTATGGGCATGCTGATCCAAATGTTCCGTAAAGCAACACCTCGAATGAGGAAACAAATCGCGTTTATGATTATTGGTTCATGGGGCCCGTTCGGATTTACTTTGATTTATTTAAGTGGTCTATTCTACCTGCCAGTCGATATTTCCCCATTCGGCTTTATATTCTCAGGCATTTTCTACCTCTGGGGAATTTATCAATTCAATATGCTGCGATTAGCGCCCTTGGCTCTGCAGAAGGTGTTCGCATCGATGCAGGATGCGGTTATGGTTTTTGATTTGGATAACATCCTGACTAGCTTCAACCAATCCAGTAAGCGTGTTATTGCAGGTATTAATCCGAGTTGGATCGGGCAGCCTGCTGTTCAGGTCTTCTCTCAATACCCCGTCTTGTTAGAGAGGGTAAGACAGGGACCAACATTGGAAAATAAAATTCAAATTTCAAGTAGGGCTGATCAGCGATTTTATAATGTCCACTTGTCCTATATTCATGATCATGTGCAAAAGCCTGCCGGCAAAATGCTCTTGTTAAGCGATGTCACAGAAATGGTGCGATCTGAAGAGATTCTGCGCGATAATGCAAGACAACTGAGTGAGCTTAATACCTTCAAGGACAAAATGTTTAACGTCGTGGCGCATGATATTCGTGATCCATTAGCTGTCCTCATCAATTTAGTAGAAATTATGGAAGACGATTTGCAGGATGTCGAGGGGGATTATGAAGAGATTGTACTCGAAATGAGCCAACAGATTCAGAATACGTTTACGTTGGTAGAGAGTTTACTAGACTGGTTTCGAAGTCAGAGTGGTGGCATGATGTTTAATCCCGTTGAACGAGACTTGGCACAAACCATACAGACGAACTTGCGCATGATGCAGATTCGCAGTGAGAGTAAGCAGCTTAGGATGATCAATGAAATTCCTAAGGATACGTTCGTGTACGCAGATAAAGAAATGCTTGATCTCATTATCCGTAATTTGTTATCGAATGCGATTAAATTTACAGGAATCGGAGGCACAATCCGGTTGCAAGCGGCCTATGAATCAGATGCCGTCGTTGTATCGGTGAGCGATACAGGGGGAGGCATGACATCCGATCAGGCGAGTATGTTGTTGAAAGAGGCCTATCCGGTTTCGTCAATGGGGACTGCCGGCGAACGAGGCATCGGACTTGGGCTAACCCTATGCAAGGAGTTCGTACACTTAAACGGTGGAAAGATCTGGTTCGAGAGTATACCCTTGCAAGGAACTACGTTTTATTTTACCATGCCAACACGTCCTGAGGCGTCAACAATACGAATAGCACATGAGGGAGTGCGAGAGTGATGAAAGTCATCCTGATTGACGACGAGAAGGCCATGCATCTCATCATGAAGCGGATGCTCGCCAAAATATCAGACATCGAAGTTGTGGGTTGTTTTTTAGCGGCGAAAGAAGCTTATGAGTACTTGACCACGCACGAAGTGGATATGGTTTTCGTCGATATTAGTATGCCGCGGGAAAATGGCTTGGAGTTTGCTGAGCGTGTGAGGGAAAGAGGGGGAGATACCAAGATCGTGTTCATTACCTCTCATAAGGAATACGCCTTATCTGCTTTCGATGTATATGCCTTCGACTACATCGTGAAGCCTGTTGTGCAGGAGAGATTGATTAAAACTGTGGAGCGGGCTCGTGCGGAGATAGTTCCAGAAATAGATAGGATGGTTACTTCATCCGAATCTCTAATCGATCCACTGACGAATCGAGAATTAGATATCGCATTAGCCATCATAGATGGATTGTCCAATATGGAAATTGCCAAACGGTTCGGACTCACGGAAGGTACGGTAAAAGGGCACATCAATCGTTTATATGGGAAGTTAGGCATTAAACGACGCGTACAAACTGTTGCTAGAATGAAAGAGTTAAGAATGCTGCCTTAATAGGTCTAACTACATAGAAATAAAGCGCCCATACCTGCCATAAGTATGGGTTTTTCGACATTTATTTTCATAACTATAACTTTAGTTACAATTTATTTTTGGGAGTAAAGTCTATAATTGCCAGTAGAAATAGAGTTTCGACAAAAATTGATAGGAGTGAGATTGTTCCATGTTAAAGAAGAATCAGGGGTTTAGGAAGCTAGTTTGGGGAAGATTATTATCTTTTCTGCTAGTTTTAGCGGTGGTTATTTCGCCGTTTAGCGCGAGTTTTTCGGGGAAGGCGTATGCGGATACCGAGACAGAACTTGCCTTGGTGAGCGCTATTGCTAGTGATGACAATTCGCAGGTAGTGCTAACATTCAACAGAGATGTATCGTCCGAAGACGGTTGGTCAGACAAGATCGAGTTAAAAGGAACGTATGATGGTTACTTTTATGATGATTTTTGTTATGCGACAATGAATGAGAATACGGTAACGTTAAATCTGGACTCAAGTTTGATTGGAGATAAAAACCAAATTCGCATCAAGGCAGGTGCTTTTGAAGGACAGAACTCCGATATCATTAGTGACGTGTTTGGTGTTCATGATTTGAGTACACCACAAGTTATTAGCTCGGTGATCAGCAGTGATCAGCATAACGTTACGTTGACATTTAACGGGGATGTACAATCTGTATCGGAATATGTATATAAGTCTGTGGATTATAAACTAGTTCGTGGAAGCGAATATATCCCTTTTACAGCTGCAGATCAGGTTGTATTATCTGGTAATACGATGACAATCCAATTCCAAGTACCTCTAACTGGAAAGCCGACGATTAGGATCGCGGAAGAGTCTTTGCAATTCGTTGGTGGAAATTTGAAGACAAATGCAAGCGATCTATGTATCCGATTGAATGCAAATCCGATCGAATTTGATGGTTATGAGCTAAATGATGGAGATACAATAACGAATTCAGAACTAAACGTATATCTTTCTCAAGATGTTATTAGTACAGGTAATGCAGATGCCTTGAAAGCAGCCGTAACGATAGCGAAATATGATGCTATCACGAGTGCATTTGGTGCGTATACCGCTTTAGCTCCGAATGATACTGTTTCTTTAGATACTAACAGCAGCAATTATATCTATATCCGTTTCTTTGAATCGTTGACGCCAGGCAGCTACAAAGTGAAAATCGCGGCTAATGCCTTGAAAAATAGTAATGGTCTTATTACTGCTAATGAAATTACCTCCGATGAGATTGTTGTTGGTGATCATAATGCACCTGTTTATCAAGGTTTTGAGGTTAATGCAGACGGTAATGTAGTGACGTTGACATTTGATAAGGCAATTAGTTTAAATCCGAATGAACAAAATTGTAGTTGGGTTTGGGGTTGGGTGTGCACACAAAAACCATTAGCAGAGTTTGTTTATTTTAAAACAAGTGAAAATGGTTTTCAGCAGCTGACATCGAATTACGGGACTGTGCAAATAGAAGGTAAAAAGTTAATTATTACCCTTAATTCAGCACTTTCAGGAGCTACAAACAAGATTTTCATTTCTGAGAGAGCATTAGTAGATGAGGCAGGCAATGTTCTAAACACAGGGATCACAACAAACTATATTGATGTCACTGGCATTGGTACACCGCAGTATGTTCGTTCAACTATTGACAACCTGAATCACGATTGGAACTTATATTTTGACAAAAATATAAAAATAAATTCTGCATTTGTAGGCGATCTTAAAGCAGCGATTACCCTCTCAAAGGATGGTCAAGCTCTCACTCCGTTAAATACCCTTGCAACCATTACTTATAGTGAGAATAAAGTTGTTCTGCATTTCGTCAACGCGCTTGTTGATAGCAATATTCAGGTTAATGTACCAGCTGGTGCGTTTACATCTGAAAATAATGTAGTTTTGACAGATGCGCTTACAACGGAGCCAATTTCGCCCAATAGCTTTTACGAGCCTAAAATGTACTATCAATTCTTGGTATCTCAGCATTCAGTGAAAATATATTATTCAACTCGGCAAGGACATCTGGTTGACAATACAATCAATGGAACGGGTTCTCATCTCAAGGATTATATAACGTACTCAACGGATAAAGGTGTGACGTTCTTACCTCTTCAGTCGGAGGATAGTGTTATGCTAGATGAAAGTAGCATTAATGTCTATTTTGATCATGTCATCGAAGGCAATTTGCAAATTAAAGTTGCTGGAGATGCACTCAAAGATTCAACTGGCGTAGTATTGACTACAGATACAGTCACGGAAGATCTGAATACAACGAATTACCCTCCTTATTTAACTGGATCGTTTTTCAGCAATGTTGCTAGTGTTCTAACATTCGAGGATAACGCAACTTGGAGAAGTAAAATTCAACGTGTTGTATTAGCAGAGAGTGCCTATAACTGGTCTGAACGAACTTTATCTCCAAGTGAGTATACGATTAGTGCGGGGAAACTAATCATCAAGCAAGGAGTTTTAGAGAAAGATTCTTATTACCAAATCAGAATTTACTCAGACGGGTTCAACACTAGCTATTCAAATGGTATGAGTGCTATGAATAGTCAAGATTCCTACTATATAACGCCAGTGAAAATAAATACGACTAGTGGAATAACGGCTAAAGTGAAGATTGCAGAAAACCAGGACGGTGGACATTTGCATGTCATCTTCCAATTGATGAATGATCAAACACCGGTAAGTATTGTTGCTGCAGAATCGGATTATTTCAGAGCAGGAACATTCACAGCCAACTTTAATGTAGCTGATGCAGCAACGAACGCAAAGTATATGGTGAGAGCTTTCATAGTAAGTGAATATAGCAATAGTCCGTTGAGTGTTGGTGCCAACCTAGCTACACAAATTTCCGATGCGGAATATGATTTGATAAGCAACCAAAACGAATAATAGTAACTAAATAAAATCACATTGAAACTGCCCACGCGGGCAGTTTCAACAGTTAAAGAAAGTGAGGAATGAACACGGTGAAACCTTTAAAGCTTATTCTGAGCTCATCCATAGCTCTATCTATAGTACTGGCTAGTACAGCCATAGCACCTTTAGCCGCACTAGCAAATTCAGTGCCCCAAGTTAGTGTCGCAGCAATTCCAGCGGTAACACTAGGTGGAACGGTAACAATTTCGGGTACTTCCCTGAATGGGGAAATCATCTTGAAGGTAATTGGTCCGACGGGTAGTGTCTTCTTCTTCGATGTTGTTAAAGCCACGAACGGCGCATTCTCAGATACTTTCATCGTGGGTACCAGCGAGCTAACGGGCACGTATAAAGTCGTTGCTGGATATGGGGATACGGTAGATACGGAAGACTTTATTGTTAAAGCGCCACCAGTCGTTGTTGGCGGCGGAGGCGGTGGTGGTGCTGGTGGTGGCGGAGGCGGAGGCGATGGTGGTGGCTCAGGTGCCAGCAACACGGTAACTCCTAACAATGTCGAAATCCATCCCGATGCTGTTAAATCGAACAAAGTGACAGGTCCTGACGGAAAATCGACGACAACTGTGACGATTGATAACAAATTTTTGGGCGATGCGTTTATTCAGCTCAAAAATCAAAGTGAAACGGAAGAAAAGCAAATTATCGCGATTAAAATCGGTGCGGTTGAAGCAAACGGGAAGACAACAATTGATATCCCAGCCTCTGTGCTTGTAGAAGGAATGAAGAGTGCGCCTGATGCGCTAATCCGCATTTATTCAGGTAAGGAATCTTATTTACTTCCTCTATCCGTGCTAGATCTTGCAAACCTTGCTAAATCCCTAGGTACCGACAGTTCAAGTGTGATTCTTCACCTTAATATTTCGGTGATGGGGACGGACATTGAGAAGAAGATTCAAGAGAGTGCGGCAGAAGAAGGCGCTACCTCGTTAGGACATTCTGTTGATTTCAGTATTACAGCTGAAAGTAACAATAAAAAAGTCGATGTGAACAACTTTGGCAGTGTCTACGTGGAGCGACAAATCGTATATTCAGGAACGATTAAGCCTGAAAATGCAACAGGTGTCCTTTATGATCCTATTACAGGGGATATTTCTTTCGTACCTACAGTGTTCACAGTGAACTCGGATGGAACGACAAATGCGAATATCAAAAGAAATGGAAACAGTATTTATTCCGTGATTACAACCTTCAAATCCTTTGATGATATCAAAGGACATTGGGCAAAGTCGGACATCGAATTGCTAGCTTCCAAGCTGGTCGTTAGCGGTGCAACAGATACAGGCTTTGCTCCAGAAGCGAATATCACTCGCGCTGAATTTGCAATGTTGCTCGTACGTGCGTTGGCGTTGACGTCGAATGCAGGAGCAGCCTCATTCAATGATGTGGATGCCACGGATTGGTTCGCAGGAGCCGTCGGTGCTGCTGTGAAGGCCAACCTAGTGAGTGGCTTCGAAGATGGTTCTTTCCAACCTAACGCGCCGATCACGCGTGAGCAAATGGCGGTTATGGTGGCAAAAGCGTTAAGCGCTGCGGGTAAAACAGTTGAAGGCCAAGCCGAATTGTTGAATAAATTTAACGACAACGCAGCAATTAGCAGTTGGGCTAAGACATCTGTTTCACAATCTGTGAAAGCGGGAATTATCTCCGGAATGACAGACAGCACATTCGTTCCAACAGCAAATGCTAGCCGCGCACAAGCGGTTGTCATGTTGAAGCGATTGCTGCAGTACGCGCAATTTATTAACTAAAGCATAACAAAAAGGTCATCTTCGCGATGGCCTTTTTTGTCGTTCTATTTTAATGTAAACCTCGCTTCGTTACGCTACTTTCTCAACACTAGGTTCCTCGGTCGGTGAAGTCTTTCTGATAAAGAAGGCCAGCACCAGCGCGGCGAGTGTCATCCATGTTGCGATTTCGAAGGAGAAGTTGATTCCATATACCGTGGCATGATGAGTTACGTCGGCCATAGCCGCCGCGTCCTTCGGATCGATTTTGCCTGCGATGACAAGGTCTTTCGCGTGTGAAGTCGCTGCATTGGTCATAATCGTAACTAGCAGTGCCGCACCAAGAGCCCCCGCAACATTCCGAAGCGTCTGAGACATCGCTGAGCCATGAGCGTTCAAGCGTCTTGGCAATTGGTTCAAGCCTGCCGTTTGAATTGGCATCATCAGCATGGACATCCCGAACATCCGAAGGGTGTAGACCAGCATGAGATGGGCATACGTAGAATCGACGGTAAGCTTACTAAATTCGTACGTCGTAATTGTTGTAATCGCTAAACCGATGACAGACAACCACCGAGCCCCAATTTTGTCGAAAATGATTCCTGTCACAGGTGACATAATCCCCATTAGAATGGCACCTGGTAGGAGCAACAAGCCTGAATCCAATGGTGAGAATCCGCGGATAGTTTGCAAGAAAATAGGCAATAGAATCATACCTGAGTACATCGCCATGGTGATAATGATATTAATGACAGTGGTTAGAGAGAACATGCTGTATTTGAAAACACGAAGCTCGAGAAGCGGTTTCTCTGCTGTAAGCTCACGCCATACGAAGAGAGCTAAGGAAATCGCACCGACGATCAAGCAAGTCACAACGGTTGTACTGCCCCAACCATCGGTACCAGCGTCACTTAATCCGTATAACAAGCCACCAAAGCCGAGGGTGGAGAAGATTACACCAGGGACATCGAATTTAGGTATCGATGTCTTAATGACATTTTTCATGGAGAAAGCGCCGTAAATGAAGGCAATTAATGATAATGGCAAGATGATATAGAACAGGACACGCCAAGAATGATGCTCAACAACCCAGCCAGACAGGGTTGGGCCGATCGCAGGGGCAAGGATCATGGCAAGGCCCATAAGTCCCATAGCTTTACCACGTTCAGCGACAGGGAAAATCGTTAGAAACACAATAGACATGAGCGGCATGAGAATCCCAGCGCCCACAGCTTGAACAAGACGCCCCACAAGCAGAATTTCAAAGCCGGGAGCGAAGGCACAAATAATGGTGCCTACTGCGAAAAATCCGGATGCAATCAAAAATAGGTTGCGAGTCGTAAAGCGCGTGATTAAATACGCACTGACAGGAACGAGCACGCCGTTCACGAGCATGTATCCATTAATTAACCATTGGATGGTATTTTCGGTGACGTTCAGATCTCTCATCATGCTGGGTAAGGCGACATTCAATAAGGTTTGAGCTAATAGGGCTACAAAAGCCGCGATCAGCAAGGAGGCAACGATCGGCCCCCTTCGTAGGGTGTTCGTAACTGCATTACTCATACGTAGAATCTTCCTCCAGTTCTTGGTGCAGGATGCGCACAATTTTTTGATGAATACGAAGTAGACTGTCGATTTCATCATCGGACATTTGCAAGAGTGGAGACATTCGCTCCACTTGGTTTTCTCGCACTTGTTGAAGCAACAGCTCGCCCTTGTCTAGCAGCTTAAGGATAACGGACCGGCGGTCTGTGCTAGATTGTTCGCGAGACACCATTTGATCTCTGACCATGCGATCAACAATGCCGCTCGTCGTGCTTTTGCCCAATTGAATGCATTCGGCTAGCTCCGATAGCGTGATGCCAGGTTTCTCACTCAGCTTGCGCAGGACGAATGATTGAATCGGTGTGATATTTAAATGCTGGTAAGCTTTACTCATCACCTGATGAAAGGCTTGTTTGACCTCTCGTGCGGAGTGGATGATCTCGAGTGTACGCTGTTGCTGCTGATCGTCCATGTTCATTCATTCCTTCAAATTAAATTTCGTGGGCGAATAATTCGTATACGAACTATTATAGAAGCGCAGATAAAGTACTGTCAAACTGATAAATTTGGTTGTTTGTCCTAGTTTGTGCAGAAAAGCGGATATTATGCAGTAAATATTTGGTAGAAAACCCAACACAACAAGAGCAAAATGGGCTGGATTTCAAACAGAATAGCAATAGCTTCTATGTGGAATTTAATGAATTCGCTTTCAAATAATTTTTCTAGATATTGCTATAAACATTGTTGTATAGTTATAAAGAACTATTGTTTCGACAATGAATTTCATTTTTTTTATGAAATTAGGTCGTTAGATCTATATTACAATAGATCTAATTTATATAAGAAAGAGGATACGGAGGGATTAATTTTAAACTGTGTTCGAGATTTAAGCTGTAAATATTAATTAAGAAATAGGAGGACGTTAAGCAAATGGTCATGAAAAGCGGGGCAGTATCACGATTAATGAATTGTTTATGGATTTTTATTTTAATTTTTTCAATAGTACTTGGTCCTTTTCAACGGGCGAATGCGGCCACTTACCTAGTGGATGCCAACTATGCAGATATGGATTTTGGAGTTCCTACAGGGAGTGGCTTGAACTTAAACTCCACGTATACATACACCAATGTTTTTAATAAAAACGGCATCCAAGTAGATGCGAAAGTAAAAGTTGTTGAACAAGTAAATAGTGCAACGTTTGGACTTTTTGATGATCCTTCTGGCGTTGAAAAAAGGTATCAACCTACGATTAGCACACCCAATGGAGCCGGTTACTTTAATTTAAAATTTGATTTTATTGAACATCAATCAGGTGATCCTGTATTGCTCAAAAATTTTTATGTAACAATAGTTGATCTCGATGGAAGCAGTTCATTACAGGAATATATTGAAGCCTCGGGTTTCGCGAGCTACACGAAGAGTAGTTTAAATGAACTAGTCATTGGAGCTGGTTCCAATGGTCGAACGAAATTCAGAGGGCTGGACAAGTCACTCAATGGTGTTGCATTCGATAATACGGCCTCAGTTATACTGAATTATACGGCCCCTATCAGTACCTTAAATTTGGTCATGGGAAACACAGGCACAGCTTCAACTGCGAGACAATTCTCAGTTAATTTCGGTGCGGCTGGCGGTATTTTCCAAACTCCACAAGTAGTTCAAAATGGAAATTCGCCGACGGTTGCAGTCAGTATTGACGACGGTAATGATGGTATTCTTACAGCTGGCGTAGATAATATTGGTGCAGTCAGAATTTATGGGACAACAACTGCGGAAACGGGTCAAACAGTCACTCTTGCTGTGACGGATTCTGTCGGTAGTACGCTCTATTTTACTGCGACCGTTGATAGCGAAGGAAAGTATTCTACACTGGCTGACTTATCAGCCTTAGCGTATGGAACGATTACAGCAAATGCTAGTGTCGTTAACAAAAATGGCAACCCGGCAACACCGGCAACCGATTCCACGAACAAAATAAACACGAAACCAGTGGCGTCGGGCAGCAATAATGCAACGCAAGTGGACAACCCGGTCAGTGGTACAGTGAGTGCAACTGATGCAGAGGGGCAAACATTAACGTATACGGTTGTTACACAACCTACCCATGGTTCTGTCGTGATGCAAACCAATGGAAGCTACACCTATACACCGACAGCAGGTTATACAGGTTCAGACAGCTTTACATTTAAAGCGAATGACGGACTTCTCGATTCCGACCCAGCAACCGTGACACTTACCGTAACATTAGGTAATACGGTCCCAACGGCAACAAGCGCAACTTATTCCGTTGAAGCTAATACCGTGTTGACAGGAACGTTGGGAGGCTATGATGGAGATGGCGATTCTTTAACTTATAGTGTCGTTACTCAGCCGACCCATGGAATGCTAACACTCGATGGGAACGGTTATACTTATACACCGACAGCAGGATATAGCGGTCCAGATAGTTTTAGTTATAAAGTGAATGATGGTAAAGTCGATTCTGCACCAGCAACGGTGACACTTACCGTAACACGAACTAACACGGTCCCAACGGCAACAAGCGCAACCTATTCCGTTGAGGCTAATCATGTGCTAACAGGAACGCTTGGAGGGTATGATGCGGATGGCGACCAGTTAACGTATAGTGTCGTTACCCAGCCAGCCCATGGAACGGTAACGCTCGATGGGAACGGTTATACTTATACACCGACAGCAGGATATAGCGGTCCAGATAGTTTTAGTTATAAAGTGAATGACGGTTCTACAGATTCTGCACCAGCAACCCTGACACTGACGGTAACTCCAGAAAATACAGTTCCAACGGCAACAAGCGCAACCTACTCCGTTGAAGCTAATCATGTGCTAACAGGAACGCTTGGAGGGTATGATGCGGATGGCGACCAGTTAACGTATAGTGTCGTTACCCAACCAGCCCATGGAACGGTAACGCTCGATGGGAACGGTTATACCTACACACCGACAGCAGGATATAGCGGTCCAGATAGTTTTAGTTACAAGGTAAATGATGGTCGTGTGGATTCTGCACCAGCAACGGTGACACTGACAGTAACCCCAGAGAACACGGTTCCAACGGCAACAAGCGCAACCTATTCCGTTGAAGCTAATACCTCGCTGATCAGAACGCTGGGAGGCTATGATGCGGATGGTAATCCGTTAACGTATAGTGTCGTTACCCAGCCAACCCATGGAACGCTAACACTCGATGGTAACGGATTTACCTATACACCGACAGCGGGGTATAACGGTCCGGATAGTTTTAGTTATAAAGTAAATGATGGTCGTGTCGATTCTGAACCAGCAACGGTGACACTGAATGTCACATTACTCGAAGGCTGGGTAGGTGGGCGAACGCTCTTAGGATCTTCAGCGAAATGGGTCGTGGCACCAGATAGTCCATTAAAGTTGTCTGCCATTACAGCCTTAGAAGCCACCTCGGTGGAAGCTGCATTTGATTTTGCCCTCAACGATAAAGTAACGCTTGTACTAGCGAATCCGACGAGCTTCAATACGGATGGTTATAAGTTGTGGGAAGCAGTCACATATCGGTTACCTTCAACGGTAACTTCAGGCACCCATAACGCAATCTTTGTTTCCAAGAAGAATGGTCTTGATTTACCAGCAGAGCCGGAAGCGAAACTGGCGAACAACCAGTTTGAAGTTGTGAGTGCGGTAACGATCGCTGGGACAGTCACAGACCGCGATACGCACGCCCCTATCGTAGGTGGTAAAGTGTCACTTTATGACCCTACAGGCACACATCCTGTTGAGCAACATGATCCGATATTCACTGATGTGAACGGGCACTATCAGTTTACTGATGTACCAACCGCACACTATCGCGTTGTCGTAGAGAAAGATGGTTATGCAGCACGGAATCGAATTATTGATGCGCTTCCGACAGTTGCGGGTCAAACGACAGTTACAGCAGATTTTGAACTTGTAAAATATATTCTTAAACTAAAAGCAAACCCTAGCTCCATTGTTGGAGATGGTCATACGAAATCAACGCTTTCAGCGGTTCTGACAGATAAGGATGGCAATCCGCTCCAAGGCGTGCCGGTGACTTTTACGGCTGAATTTGGCACATTTATTGGCTCACCAATTGTGCTCACGGATGTAAATGGAAAAGCAACAATCCAATACCAATCTGTTAAAATTGAAGGGATCCTGTCGCAGAATATTCCAGTAACAGCAACTGCGAACGATGAAGCCCGTGAAATTTATGCGCAGGAGCAAATTATCGTTACTTTCGAACCGGCCTCCATATCTGGTATTATTGCCACAACGAAAGATGGCGTGCGCTCTATTGTCCCTGGTACACGTGTAAAAGTAACAAAGGATTTTAACGGTGACGGCACGATCGATTTCGCTGCAGAAGCTGTGACAGATGAGAACGGCAGCTACAGCATCGCTGTTCCTAGAGGTGACGTACAGTACGACATTGAAGTTATTAAGTCCGTTCAAATAGGGAATGAGACCAAGGATTTCTCCTTCAAGCAAAAAGTTGATGTTGGTGCTGTCACGGGTAACGGTAGCGAGGTGTTTGAATCCAATAAAACACTAACGGGTATCCTAGTGACGCAACAAACGAATGGACAGAAGAAAACGTTAGATGAGAACAACATCAATGATCAAAACTATGCTCGTCAGATCCGTATTAAGCTGAGGGATCCAGATACCAATAGTTTCATCACAGTAGACGGTGAAAGTTCCTTCCCATTAACGCAAGAGGGTGTCTTTAACGTCCCGGGTCTGACAAGAGACAAGGTGTACGAACTTGCTATTGTTTATTTGATTCCAGATGAAGAAAATCATGGTACTGACAAGGAAATTATTATTAATGTGCTTGATAATACAGGTACATTGCCTACAGTGAAGGTTTCCTCAGACGGTGAATTGAATATTCTGGATGAGTTAATTGATCCTTACGGAGACATTACTAATGCGGAAACGCACGCCTTGATTGATGGTGCTCATGTTATTCTCTACTATGCGAATACACCGAGAAACGTGACTAATCATATCGTGCCGAATACACAGGTTGTTCTTCCAGCGATTCCGGGCTTCGCACCGAATGATAATGCGAATCCTCAAACAAGTAAGGATGGCGGACAGTATGCCTACATGGTATACCCGACAAGCGATTATTATTTGGTTGTAACGGCACCTGGTTATCTGACTTACACAAGTCCGACGATATCGGTTGAATACACGATCGTACGTCATGATATTGCGATGACGCCAATTCCAGCGGATACATCCTCTGGCAGTGTTTATGTGAAACCTGAGTCAGGCAAGCCGAATGTGATTGTGAATGCATCCATAACGCAGAGCAGACAGGAAGAGAACAGTACAGGTTTTGTCAAAGTAGAATACAAGAACGATGGTACTTCACAAGCGAATAACGCCACGGTTACGTTAACTCTCCCAGAGGGTACAGTCGTTACAAATGCAGCCGGCGGGGTAGTAAATGGCAACATTGTGGTGTGGAATGTTGGAGATTTAAAGGTTGGGGATCAAGGCGTATTTAATGTTCAAGTGAAATACCCAGCAATTAAAGAGTCCGAAGTATTGGTGAAAATTAAAGTTGCAGGAAAGTCAGCAGATAAAGATCTACTTGATCCTGACACAGCGCAAACATCCCTACAATTATTGCTATTCTCCAATCGTGGAGAGCACTTAGATCACACGAGATTTATTCTTGGCTTCCCTGATGGACAGTTCAAACCTAGCAAAACGTTATCGCGTGCAGAACTTGCAGCTATTATTGCGCGATTAGTTAATGGTGGAGAAACGAATCAGAAGTCGCAAGCGAAGGATGTTCCAACAAGCCATTGGGCAAGTGGTTATATTCAAATTGTAACCACACAAGGCATCTTTACTGGGTATGATGATGGCACATTCCGCCCGGATATAGCCGTATCACGTGAAGAACTCGCAGTTGTGATGACGCGATTCTTGAAGCTAGAAGTTTCACGTCCGATTACACCGCATTTTGCGGATGCTCAAGGACGCTGGTCTACTGCAGCCATTGAAGGATTATTCCGTAATGCGCTAGTGAACGGTTATGAGGATGGTAGTTTCAAACCGAGTAGTCCGATTATTCGACTTGAAGCAGTTACATTGATTAACCAACTCCTTTTCCGTGGAACACTTGATAATGCGACGCCATCTTTCCCAGATGTGACTAAGCAGTCATGGGGCTTCGGACAAGTAGAGGAAGCGACACATTCTCACATATCTACACGTAAAGCAGATGGTAGCGAAAGCTATGTAGAAGCTAAAGCAGATCACATTAACTAATAACGAATAGAAGGCTGGGCCGTATGTAGATTATTCTACAGAGGCCCAGCCTTTTGTGTTAGGAGGAATCGTGTGACAATGGTCTACAACTGACTCCTGCGCACACCCGCGTAGGCCATAAGGACCCCGATCGTGAAGCATACCAGGGCTGCCAGCATAAAGACACCATAACCATCTTCGACAGAGAGGTTATTGACGATCACCATCGAAGAGTTAGCGAGAACGAATGCGCTCACGATTAGAGCGGGCATCGTCTTCCGAAACATGCCGAAGTATAGTGGGATTAAAGACACACTTGCACAGGTGAAGGCGAAGATGAGCATGCGAATCACCTCTGCGATCAACCGAGCATGTGTCAGCGTTTCGGTCATGTAATGATAGTACGAATTGGCAATCAGGAGTGAGATTACCACGAAAATATTGTTGAATAACTCTGTGACAAAGGTCCAAGCCGCGATAATGATCAATTTGGCCAAGAAAATCATATTTCGAGGCACGGGGTAAGCGAATAGCAAAGTAATCGTTTTGTTCCGATACTCATCAATGACCATTCGGGACATGAGGACAGAAGCGAAAATGATGAAGGTAATACCGGAATAGTTCATAATACTTTGGAAAACACGGTCATAGGTTCTGACTTCATTATTCGGCACGTCACTGCCAATGACCCATAGTGCGACTAAGAGATTGGTAATCACGGCGCCAAGCAATAGCCCGCGCCACTTCGTTTTCTTTAGTTCCAGCTTAATGAGCTTCCAAAGCATCACGGTTGCCTCCTTCGATGACCCCGAGGAAGTAGTCTTCGAGCGAGCGGGTCTTCTTGTTCAGCGCCTCGACGCCAATCTCATGCTGCACGAGTAAGCGATTCAGCTCTACTGGAGCAAGGCGGGCATCATAGATCCGTATGGTGTTGTGGTCCATAATTTTAAAGTTAACGATAGCCAGCTTATCCTCCAGAACCAGCACAGCCCGCGGCACATCCGTCACGACGATCTCTGTATACTCGTTATGCCTTCCACGAACCTGTTCCATGGACACCTCTTCGAGCAGCTTGCCATGGTTGATGACACCGATCGTATCGGCCAATTGCTCGATTTCCTGTAAAATATGGCTAGAAATAAGCAGAGTCATACCAAATTCCTTGCTCAACATGCGAAACAAATCGCGAATTTCACGAATCCCCGATGGATCCATGCCATTCACAGGCTCATCGAGGATGAGCAGCTCAGGCTTCGTACAAATGGCCCTGCCAATGCCTAGACGCTGCTTCATACCCAGTGAGAAATCCTTCACAAGCTTATTACCAATGTCGGAAAGTCCAACGAGATCTAGTGTTTCGCGGATAGCATTTTTATCATAGTAGCCCATATATTCGCAGTGCAGCTCCAGATTCGCGCGTGCCGTCAGATGATCATAGAAGATCGGATACTCTATAATACTGCCCATCCGTTTCATCGTTTCGTAAGAGTGGGGGGTGAGTGGAGCACCGAACAATTCGATCTCTCCACTAGTTGGCGCGATGAGATTCGTAATCATCCGCATGACTGTTGTTTTGCCCGCACCATTGGGACCGAGGAAACCATAGATCTCGCCACGGCGGACGTGCATGTTGACAGCGGAGACAACTTCGGTCTTTTTGTACCGTTTAGACAATTGTTTGGTTTGAAGGATAAAGCTCATCACATAAGGTTCCTTTCAAAAGCGGATTGTGGGAAAACGGACCGTAAATACAGTCTTCACATAGGGAATGCTGTGCAGGGAAATGCTTCCCTCCATGAGTTCAACTAACCGCTTCGTAATCGTGAGACCCAGGCCGCTGCCTTGATAGGTCTGGTTTCTGGAATCCTCTAGCGTGTAGAGTCGCTCAAATACATTCAGCCGATCTCGCTCATCGATACCTTTCCCTTGATCCCATACGTCGATATAGACGCCGTCTGCTTCTTGTCGCAGTGTGATGCCAATCCTGCCGCCATCGTTTCCATAACGTATCGCGTTGGAGAGTAGATTTTGCAGCACACGCCCTAGTGATTCCGTGTTGCCGTAGGCATAGATCGGCTCCTCCGGAATCGCCACATCAACCTCGAGACCTTGAGACTCAATTAATTCGTAGTAGAAAAGAATTCCGTTTCGGCAAGCCTCACTCAAATTGATTTTGGATAAAGGGATGGGGCGATCACCTGATTCTAGGCGTGCTAGATCAAAAAACTGGTTCGTCAAATTGAGGATATCGAGCGTTCTTTCGTGAACTTTGAGGGAGAGTCGCTTCCTTTCCTCGTCACTGGCAGTAAGATCATGTGCAAGAGTCTCTGTCAGGCCAAGCACTACTGTGAGCGGTGTTTTCAAGTCATGAGACATGTTGGAAACCATTTTCTTGATCGCATTTTCCTTACGGGTATAGTCGGCTTCCACTTTGCGATTCGCATCGAGAAGTCGGTTTATGGCAATGAGTAAGCGTTGGAGCTGGGTAGAATCGGTATGGAGATGAACCTTCTCGGAAGTTTCCTGATCGAGAATATCAGTTAGTTTCGTTTGCAGATAGCGGAGATGACGCGATTGGTCGATTCTGAACTTTACTTGAAGGCAGATAACGATCCCGAGAAGGATACATAGGCAGGGCCACACAACAGGCAGCATATTAGAAATCCCCCATTTTGTAACCAATCCCCCATACGGTCTTGATATACCGCGGGTGCGCAGGATCATCTTCAATCTTCTCCCGTAGCCGGGATATATGGACTTGAATCGCATTTACATCGTCATAATAAGCGTCATTCCAGACCGAACGATAGATTTGCTCCTTAGAGAAGGCGCGTTTGGGATGGGACATCAGCAGTTTTAAAATAAGGAGCTCCTTCGCCGTGAGGTTGAGGGGCGTATCGTTTTTGGTCACGAGATGCTCGTCAGGATGAAGCGTAAGCTCATGAATACGCAAGAGGGATTGCTCAGCATGTACAGCAGAAGGGCTGGCATATTGGGAGACCCGTCGCAAAATCGCTTTGACACGTGCGGACAACTCAATAAGGGAGAATGGCTTCGCCAAGTAATCATCTGCTCCGAATCCGAGACCTAATGCTTTCTCAACATCACTATCCTTCGCAGACAAAATGAGAACAGGCACCGTACTTCCGCTACGCACTCTACGCAGCACCTCCATACCATCGATCCCAGGCAGCATCAGATCCAGCAGTATCATATCAAAAGCTTCTTCGGCAAAGAGCCTCAGCGCCGCCTCCCCGTCAGGGGCATGTCGAACGGCGAGACTCTCTTTGGTTAAATGGTTATGGACCATTTCAGCAATAGCCGGGTCATCTTCTACAAGCAAAATGCGATTAGGCATATCAGTTCCACCTTTATGTCATATGCTTCCAGTATACTGCTTTGTCCGCACATAATGAAACGGCTCCTTATATCGAAACATCACGCTTTGCGAACACATACCAAGCTAGAGCGAGGAATAACAGCTGGTAACCCGCTAACATGAGCAATGAAAAAGATAAAGACATACTGGCCATAAGCGGCCTGCCATCCACATAACTCAACAAATTCGTATTGGCGAAAATCAGAAATTTGGACCACTCAAACTGTTTAAGCACGTAGGCTAACTGCCCGCTGGTCAATAAGAAGAACAAGGAAATCCCGATGGCCATAGAGCTTGCACGAAACACAGAAGAGAACATGAAGGCAAGTGTGACCATGACGATTAATTCGATGCCGCTGTAACCGATCGCTCTCCAGGAGTAAGCAGCATTCGAGAAGGCAGCCCCAGCATGAAGCTCGGAAGCACCACCCCATCCGAAGAACATGCCGCCTGTAAACATCGTGGTTACTAACAGCAATAGTGTAAGGCCTAACCCGAATAAGAGGACGGTTGTGAACTTGGATAGTAAGATCGTGGAGCGGCTGAAGGGGCGAATCAGCAGTAATTTGATTGTTCCGCCAGAGAATTCGGAGGCTACAATGCCCGCGGCTACAATAATCGTAAACAAGGTGACAATATCCATGAGATTAGGGATCGCAGAAAGGCACAGATCTAAGAACTCCCAGACATTGTTTACGGTAAGTTCCTCTTCGTTCGCATACTTACAGAGAAGGGCGACCGCAATAACTAGAATCGGAATGAAGGCAATCATCACCCAGGATCCAATTTTGGTGAAGATCTTAATGCCTTCATTTTGCACGAGTTTGGTGAAATTAAGCATAGCTGGCAACCTCCGTTAGCCTGATATATTTCTCTTCGAGTGTCAGCGTATCCGTCTGAGACTGTAGGTCTGAGAGCGAGAATGTCGTTCGCAGACGGCCGTCTATGACGACCCCGAAGCGGTCACACATGAGCTCCATTTCGGCGAGCAGATGGGAGGACACCATCACCGCGAGGCCTTCTTCCGCTGCCAGCTGGCGGACGAGCTGGCGCATTTCGCGAATGCCTGCGGGGTCAAGTCCGTTGGTTGGCTCATCGAGGATGAGCACAGCGGGGTTATGGAGCAGAGCCTGGGCGATGCCTAGCCGCTGGCGCATGCCGAGCGAGTAGGTCTTCACCTTATCGTGAATGCGGGCTGACAGCCCGACGAGCTGCACGATCTGGTCGATACGGCTCTGGGGAATAGTCCCCACCATGCGAGCGAATTGTTTTAGATTTTGCATCCCGGTGAGATGCTTGTAGAGCTCGGGATTCTCGATAATCGCGCCGACATGCCGAATCGCTTCGCGGAAGCTTGTGCGAATGCTGTGGCCGTTAATGGCGACATCCCCGTCGCTCATGCCGATGAGGCCGACCATCATGCGGATGGTTGTCGTTTTGCCCGCGCCATTGGGTCCGAGGAAGCCGAATACCTCTCCAGGGAAAAGTTCAAAACTAATCTGATCCACGAGGTTCCTGTGTCGAATCCTCTTCGTCAGATTACGTACTTCGACAACGGGTTGTTTGGTCAACTTGTTCCTATTGCTCATATGCGCTACCTCCGATTAATTGGATACGCTTATCTTACTAGATACATCATGCAGGACTCTTTCCTAAACCTTACGAAAGTCTTTCGATGCGTTGGCGGGAGGGTGGGGGCGGGTTTTCTGCTGAGGCCTCTAAGGTTGCTGTGAATTCTGGGTGTATGCTGAGGATCCTTAGTACTCACTGATGTGCCGTCGTTGAGGTGTCTGAGGCCGGCTTGTTGATTCTCTAAGGTTGGCTGTCCATGCTTTGAAGTTCGGATGTCGGTTCTCGAAGGTCGGCGTCGATTCTCCGAGTCTCGGTTTTCGATGCTTTGAAGATCGTCTGTGGGCTCTCTAAGGTCGGCTATCGATGCTATGAAGTTCAGTTGTCAGTTCCCTGAGAGTCCCCGCCCCCCGTCGCATCTTAATGGAAAAACTACAGTTATTTTCTCTGATTTCAGCCGATTTTCGTGTTTAACTGGAAAACCTACAGCTAATTCGATGCCATTTACGCTAATGGGCCGAATATGGAGGAATTACCTGTATGAAATCCATCTAATCATCCTTTCGAGGCTCAATCGCCGAAAATAGATGGAGTTTATCCAGTTAATCACCTTCAGCAGCTCGCTACTCACGGCTAAATCCATGCTCCTGTATTATGCTGAGCATTCTTACTACTCGCTGAGGTGTGGTTGAGGTGTCAGAAGTCGGCTGTCAGTTAATCACCTTCAACAGCTCGCTACTCACCGCGAAATCCCCACTCCGGTATTCACAAATCAGCCCTTATCGCTCGCATCCGTGTGGAAAACCTTGCATGTGCATCTCCCACTGGGCTCATACTAATCAGAAAGCGTTCCTCCTAGCGGACGAATGCACGGCTTAGGAGGTGAAGCTATGCGCAAAAGAAGCTGGACGCTCGGTCTGCTGGGCTTAATTCTTGTCTTTTGCTATGTCATGATGCAATTTCTCATAGCCACGATGCATTTGGGCAGGCTCGTCGGGCAGATGGAGCCGCAGAGCGAAGCCGAGGAGCCGTTCAAACACGTCATGCTCATCGCGCAAGAGCTGGACAACCCATTCTGGCGAATGGTGGAGAGGGGCGCGAGCGAAGCTTCAGCGAGCCTTGGTATGAAGATTGATTATCTGGGTCCAATTCGTATCAACCCAGATGAACAAACAAATCTATTGGAGAAGTCAATCGCAGCTAAGCCAGATGCGCTTCTTGTGCAAGGGATCAAGGAGCCGCAGTATGACAGGCTGATTAGCAAAGCGATGGATCAAGGCATTCCCGTAATTACGTTAGATGCGGATGAGCCGGGAAGCCGCAGATTGACCTATGTGGGTACGGATAATCGGGAAGCGGGCAGACGGATGGGAGAGCTGGTGGCTGGAGCCGCAATCGGCAAGGGGCGAATCGGCGTTATTATCGGAAGTGAGCAGGCGGAGAATCAGCAACAGCGTTTAGAGGGATTCCGTGCTGGTATTGCGAACAGGCCCGGATTCGAAATTATAGATATCCGCGCGTCGAATATATCCCGTATTCAAGCTGCTAAGCATACGGAGGCCATGCTGAGGGAACATCCCGCTATACAGACCTTGGTGGGATTCAGCTCCTTGGATGCCGCAGGCATCGTGGAAGGGGCGAAAGCAGCGCATCGGGATGGTATGCTCGTGTTCGGCTTCGATGATATCGCAGCGACAAGGCTGGGGATTAGTCAAGGGACCATCAAGGCTTCTATCGTGCAACAACCTCATGAAATCGGTTCAGTAGCTGTAGAGCTGCTAGCTTCCCATTTCCTAGGATACACGTTGCCGCAACAACATGTTATAGATACCTACATCCTCGACACGACGACGTTAACTCCTGTGAGTGGGAGTTCCCCGTGAACATACGTCGCATGCTGTTTATTGTGCTGCCAGCGTTGTTTATTTTGAATAATGCCGTGGCTTATTTTATCTTTCATAGCGGCAGATCCGTACAAGAGAGCTACAATGTTATGCTCGATCGGGCATTGTTATACAAGCAAATTGCTGGGCAAACGCAGGACAATCTCCGTGCAATGAACGGCTACCTAGTGAACCGAAGCGATGACAGCCGCTTGGCTTTCTTACGGCAGAAGGAGGGGCTTCAGACACTTCAGCAGAAATTAGCTTCGCAGCTGACCCTCCCGACGACTGACCTTACTTTCCGCAGCTTCGCCCATATGGTCGACACCTTCATGACGCAAGAAGCAGGTGTGATCCAGGCAGCAGGCAGCCCTGATGCGTTAGCGTATACAGCTTTTTACGAAAAAGCAGAGCGGACAGCGGCTTTCATACAGGAGGAAGGCTATCAGTTGATTGATCTAGAGCTGAGCTACTATCAGCCACTCTATCGGCAGATTCTGATTCAGACGGAGGGGATGAACCAGTGGGGTGTTGTTATTTTCATCCTCACGACCCTGATCAGTATTGTGCTAGCCTTTCGCATTTCATGGGGCATCTCGAGACCGATTGGGCAGCTGGCTCAGGTGGCGCAGCACATGTCGAATGGTGATCTGCATGCCCCCATCCCTCCATTGCCGGCAGAGCATGAGTTTGGCGTGTTAGCGCGAGCTTTTGGACATATGCAGGAGAACCTCAAAGCGCTGATTGTGAAGGAAACGGAAGGGTTGGAGAAGGATAGGCAGTTGAAAGAAATGGAGCTCGAGGTGTTGCAAAATCAAATGAACCCGCACTTCCTCTTTAATTCCTTGAATGTGCTGTCTAAGCTTGCCCTGTTGGAGGGCGCTGAGCAAACAAGTGATTTGACAGTCACCATGTCGAATTTGCTCCGCTATAATTTGCGAAAGCTGGATCGGCCAGTACGGCTTAGGGATGAAGTGGCGCATGCCAAACAATATTTTACCATTCAGCAGGCAAGGTTTCGTAATCGCATTCAGTTTATAACGGAGATTGATGAGGGCGGACTGGACGTCCCTGTTCCGATGCTGACGCTGCAGCCGATCCTCGAAAATGTGTTCGTGCACGGTATAGAGGGGATGGAAGCAGGAGCTGTTATACAGCTCGCGATTACACAAGGGAACGACGAAACGCTTGTTGAGATATCGGATAATGGCGTGGGAATGAGCGAGGAGATACGTGAAGCGTTGCTTGATGTAGACGGGGAAACTCAGATCTCTCGTGAGGACGGCCAGTCCACAGGTTTAGGAACACGAAATGTGTTCAAGCGTTTAGCATTATTTTATGGTCAAAAGGATCTCGTCCACATTCAGAGTGAACCTGGCCGAGGGACGAAGGTCACGCTGCGGCTGCCTGCCATAGGAAAGGAAGTTGGAGATGTATCGCCTACTGATCGCCGATGATGAAGCGTTAGAGAGAGAAGGCATAGAATGGATCGTCGGCAGGATGATGCCAGATACATTCGAGGTCATTCATGCAGAGAATGGCCGAACTGCGATTCAAAAGGCGGACGAGCACCGCCCCCACATCATCCTGATGGATATCCGTATGCCGGGTATTCAGGGCTTGGAAGCACTAAGGGAAATCAAGGAGGGACATCCTCAGACGAAAATGGTGCTAGTAACCGCCTACGAGCAATTCGAGTATGCCAGAGAGGCTCTTTCCCTAGGGGTTAAGGATTATCTTGTCAAACCAGCCAAAAGGGATGAAATCGTTGAGCTCCTGCAGCGACTAGTTGCCGAAATAGAGCAAGAGGGGCAGAAGCGGGATGGGGAGCTCGCAATGAGAGATAAATATTTCCAACTACTCCCGCTGGCCGAAACGGAAATGGCGCTGGTCATTATGTCCGATCCTGTGAATGAAACGGATGCCGGGTATTTGGCAGATATTCTGGAGCTATCTATTGAACAGGGGTGCGGGCTAGTCCTTGCGCTGCCTGAGCTTAGGTATACCACCGACCAAGAAGTAAGCACTGCTAAGAAGAAAATATACGAAACCGTTAAAACCTTTACGAAAGCCTATCTCAAGAATCGCGTTGGGTGTGTGGTCAGCTCGATGGTGCATTGGCATATGGCTATTTTTCTAGTGGATCGTGCGCAGCTGGATAGCAAAGTGTTGCGGGAAGAAGCTGCTTCCCTGGGAGCGAAGCTCGTAGAACATCTGCAGCAGGTACGCGGCATTGACGTGAATATCGGCTTGGGCTCGATTCGGCTTGAGATGGAGGGGATTCGAACGTCCTACTTTGAAGCGGTATTTGCTGCGACATATGATAAAAAGTGGGGCAACCTGCGGTCCTTCGAGGAGTTGAAAGGACGCCCAGCGGTAGGGCAGCTAAGCTTAGCAGAGCCGCGTACCATCGACAATGCAACGAATCGTACCTATGTGGAGCTTGCCATTCGGCGCATCCGCGAGGAGCGTGAGTACCAGACGTGGACGGTGCTGGATCGGGCGTTGAGTTACATTCATGAGAAACTTCAGGCGGATATCTCGCTTGAGGATGTTGCAGAGCTTGTCCACCTGAATCCTCATTATTTCAGTAAAGTGTTCAAACAGCAAACAGGCGAAACGTTCATCGACTATGTGACACGACTGCGCATCGAGAAGGCCAAGGAGCTCATTGGCGAGGGTCAGCTTAGCCTGAAGGAAGTCTGCTATTTAGTTGGTTATAAGGATCCCAATTATTTCAGCCGCGTGTTCAAAAAGGTGACAGGTGTGACCCCAACGGAATACCGCACGGGGCTTTAAGGCCGAAATAGCTCCTGCTGGCGTTGGTGCAAGGACAATTGGGCTATTACCAGACAAGATTGTGCTAGTCGGAGGCCAGGGAGAGGCGTAGAAGTGGCGTGAGCTTGAGACGAATTATTTTAATGCTGGTATACCACAAATAAGTGCAGGGAAAGGTTCCCCAGCTGTTCAATTGCCCATGCTATAATGAGTCTCGCTTCACACGAAATGTAGGATGAAAGACTCGCATTAAGTTGCGGCAGACGTCAGAAGGGAGCATCATTGTGGGTGTACAAATAGATCATTCAAGTCAGCAGGCAAGCATGAAATTCGTCACGCTAGTCTCTATCGTTGCTGCGCTCGGGGGGCTTCTATTCGGCTTCGATACAGCCGTCGTATCAGGTGCGGTTGGTTTCATGAAAGAGCGCTTTACGCTTAGTGAAGTAGAGGTAGGCTGGGCGGTTTCCAGCTTAATTATTGGGTGCATCGTAGGTGCAGCGTCATCTGGTGTCCTAAGTGATCGTTTCGGTCGGAAAAGGGTGCTCATTGCAGCCGCGCTGCTGTTTATTATCGGTTCTATCGGATCTGCAATCCCGGACACATTTACGGGGTATATTATTGCACGTATCATTGGTGGACTCGGCATTGGGATCACCTCTACGCTGTGCCCGCTGTATAACGCGGAAATAGCGCCTGCGAAATATCGCGGCCGCTTGGTAGCATTGAACCAATTTGCTACAGTGACGGGAATTTTCCTTGTGTATTTTATTAATACCAGCATTGCGAATCATTCCGATGAGGTCTGGAATGTTACGTCAGGCTGGCGTTGGATGTTCGGGTTCGGCGCCTTTCCAGGCCTAGTATTCTTAATTCTACTTTTCTTCGTACCCGAGAGTCCGAGATGGTTGATCAAGCAAGGACGTGCAGCGGAGTCACTTCCGATTCTGCTTCGCATTCATGGGGAAGAACTAGCTAGAAGAGAAGTGGTGGAGATCAAGGAATCTTTTAAACAAGACAATGGGTCCATTCGCCAACTGTTCAGTCCAGCGCTGCGGCTTGCCTTAATCGTCGGTGTGGGCTTGGCCGTTCTGCAGCAAGTAACAGGTATCAATGCGGTGATGTACTATGCGCCTGAGATTTTCAAACAAACCGGCACAGGCACGAATGCTGCGCTGACACAGACAATTTTGGTCGGACTCATTAATTTCCTCTTCACCATTCTTGCCATCTGGCTCATTGATAAAGTGGGTCGGAAAGTGCTGCTGCTAGTCGGTTCCGCTTCGATGACAATCTGCTTAGCGGTGATCGGTATTGCGTTCCACACAGGGCACACATCAGGCAATCTAGTACTTGTCTTTATCTTACTTTATGTAGCTTCCTTCGCGGTGTCCTTAGGGCCTGTTGTTTGGGTGATCATGTCCGAAATTTTCCCGAATCGTATTCGCGGCAAGGCAACAGCCATCGCTTCGATGGCACTGTGGATCGCCGATTATGTGGTCTCACAGACGTTCCCGCCACTCCTTAGCTCTGCAGGTCCAGCGATAACCTTCTGGATATTCGGTATCCTCTCCTTAGTGACGTTCGTCTTCACGATGCGAGTTGTGCCAGAAACGAAGGGCAGATCATTGGAAGAAATCGAGTCCCTATGGTCCGCGAAAAAAGCATAAGAGCATGAACAGAATGGCCGGGGCCCTAACCTCGGCTTTTTGGCTATTTCTTGATTTGAACCCGTCTATGCAGGTAAGATGAAGCTAGGACGACAAAGTAGAGGAGGCATCGTATGATAGCTGATCTTCAATCTGCCCAAGGTGGATATTTGGCTCGTTATGAGCGTCATTGGCAGCAGGATGTGAAAGAAGTCTGGTCATGGTTGACGGAAAATGACAAGCTAACCCAGTGGTTTCCCGAGTTAGAGGTGGGCGAGCTCCGTGAAGGCGGGTTGATGAGGTTCAATATGCCTGATGGGACAGCTGTTCCCATGGATATTCTTGCGTATAGCCAAGATCAGGTGTTGGCTTTTACATGGGATAAGGATCGCGTTCGTTTCGAGCTTCATGCGGAGCCGGATGGTGGATGTCTTCTCGTGTTCAGTGAGTATTTACATCAAATCACGGAGCATACGCCGAGAGATTTGGCTGGGTGGCACGTGTGTTTAGATGTGATTGAGGCGTTGCTTGCGGGTAGAACGATTGCCTCTCGTAAGGAAATGTGGAACGGCTGGTATGTGAAGTATAAGCAGCTGATAGACACATTTCTGACGAATCAGGCGTCATACATATAGGAATATAGGGATAACGGAGGCGAAATCATGAAGGCACTATTCATTGGCGGAACGGGCACCATCAGCTCGGCGATTACGAAACAATTGCTATCCACAGGCTGTGAGCTTTATTTATTGAATCGTGGTACACGCAATGCGGATTTACCAGCAGGTGCGAACATCCTACAAGCGGACATTAATGATGAGGAGCGCGTGGCGAAGCTGATCGAGGACTTATCGTTCGATGTTGTCGCAGATTTTATCGCCTTCGAGCCGTCCCAGCTGGAGCGGGATTATCGACTTTTTCAAGGCAAAACCAAGCAATTCATCTTCATTAGCTCGGCTTCCGCCTATCAGACACCATTATCGGATTACCGGATCACGGAAGGCACGCCATTATCTAACCCCTTATGGGCTTACTCCAGAAATAAAATCGCCTGTGAAGAGTACTTAATGAAACAATACCGGGAGCAAGGCTTCCCGATCACGATTATTCGGCCGAGCCATACGTATGATGAGCGTTCCATCCCGCTTGGTGTGCATGGTACGAAAGGGAGCTGGCAGGTTGCGAAGCGTCTGATGGAGAACAAGCCCGTGATCATTCACGGCGACGGAACGTCTTTGTGGACGATGACGCATAACAGTGATTTTGCCAAAGGATTCATCGGCCTCATGGGTAATCTTCATGCGATCGGGGAATCTGTTCATATCACATCGGATGAGTCATTGACGTGGAATCAGATTTACGAAGCGATAGCAGATGCGCTAGACGTGAAGCTTCACGCAGTGCATGTCGCTTCTGATTTCCTAGATGCTTGCAGTGCACAGGACTACCGTGGCGGCTTGCTTGGGGATAAGGCGAATTCGGTTGTTTTCGACAACACGAAGTTGAAGCGGCTTGTGCCCAGTTTCGTGGCTACAACACGATTCGATCAAGGGATCAAGGGGACAGTCGCCAATATCCTGGCCAATCCCGAACTGCAACGGGAAGATCCAGAATTCGACGTGTGGTGCGACAAGGTCATTGGGGCATTAGAATCTGCGAAGAAAGCGATCCTCGCTTAATCGCGTATATGAAGACAAAGACACTTCATGTGTCTTCGGGCGGTTGACCGCCATGCGTCGGCGCCGCAACGCGCGCCAAGGATCCGCGCGCGTTGGGAGCGTGATTATCCCGCCTAGCGAGAGGGAGATCTGATGTCGACTATGCCAACTCGACGAGAAGGAAGAAATTTGAATGCAGATATCCGACAGGCGCGATGGAAAAGTCTGATTTCGTAGATCCTGTCCGACGAGAAGGAAGAAACGTCCGATCTCAGATACTCCGACCTGCCTTAGCTGAAAAATGTTCGATTCCAGATACTCCAACCCGCTGGGATGGAAAACGTTCGATCCCAGATATCCCATCCCGATTAAATGGAAAATCTACAGTCAATTCCCTTGAATTCTACCGAAATCGACGATTAGGTGGAAAATATGTAGTTAAATCATTAGTTTTCACCGATATCCTCTCAAATACTCCAAGTTAGATGGAAAATTTCCAGTTGATTCACTATTACACGAATTATAGGCGCTATTAGATGGATAAAATACAGGTATTATTGTCTTGTATTGGCATAAGCTGCTCATCTCCCCCTTTTAGCAATCAAGCATGGATAGGAAAGTGGAAGTCGCACTCATGCTCATAGGAATGCCAATTGAACCGCTGCCGCTGGCTGCATAGCAAAAGGGACGTACTTGTCAAAGTACAGTCCCTTTTCTCAAAATATCAGAACTTATAAGTTTTACTTAATAATTATACTGAATTTCTAGATAAATGCTCCTGTCCTTCAAATGACGGTATAGCCGTTTATTTTGTGTACGGGTCTAAACTCGAATATCCAATGTATGCGGAAGCCCACAGGTGACTAGGTCATGACTATTTGGGGAAATGCCGAAGGTGCACTGAGGATTCGCTAAAAAAGGGAAATGGGGTTAAGGCTAGCGGCAATTAACTCGCCATATTTTAAATGAAATCCGTATAATGGATATAACTGAACACGGATTTGAAAGGCGGGTAACGATGTCGAATTTTATTAGAATCGGACTTTTTTCCAAAATCGCACAGGTAACCATACGCACCCTTCGCCATTACGATGAGCGAGGCCTACTCAAGCCTGCTTATATCGACAACGCGACTAGCTATCGGTATTACACGTATGAACAGCTCACTCGCATTCATCATATCGTGGTGCTGAAGGAGACAGGGTTCTCATTAGATGAAATCGCGACGATGATCGATCAAGCACTCACCATGGACGATATGAAGCAGATGATGCACAAGAAGAAAGCGAACCTAGCGAATCAGATCGAGGAAGCGGCACAGCAAATGGCGCGCATTGAGTCTAGGTTGCATCAACTTGAGCGAATGGGTGAGAAGCCTGCTTATGAGGTTGGGATTAAGCAGGTACCAGCGCTCTACATGGCCGGGCTTCGCCGAATCGTACCACGCGTACTAGATATGCCCGTCTACCGCTGTCAAATGTTCGAAGAGCTCGAGGCGGGACTGGGAAGCGGTGTACTAGATAGTCATATGCAGCAAGAGTACATGCTGTATCATATGACGGAATTTATTGAGGAGAATTTCGATATTGAGGCGGGGGTTAGCTTGGATTCATTAGCTCATCTACGTCCAACTGGCCCAATCACACTATATGAAATTCCAGCAGAGCCAATGGTGGCAAGTCTGGTTTACAAAGGGCCTTTCATGGGCGTTGGGGAGGGGATTCTGGCGCTTTTCACATGGCTCGGGGCTAATGGATTTGCACAAACAGGTCCTGTTCGCGAGCTGCACCTATTCGGTAGAGAAAACTATGTTCAGGATTACAATAATGTAGTCGTGGAGCTTCAAGTACCGATATCTCAATAGGCTGATAACTAATTTCTAAATGTCTCTTGACTCTCTCGTTACGGTAGACAATATCGTTAAGGTATTGAAGATGAGAGGGGCATGAGGAATGAGTAAACACGTGCATGTGATTGTGGGAACGGGGCCACTAGGGATGGCGGTCATGAGGGAATTAAAACGGCGTGGGGTCGAGCACATACGCATGGTGAACCGCAGCGGCAGATTGTCAGAGGCGACGGGGATAGAAGTGGCCAAAGGGGACGTTTCCCAACGTACTGAGGCAATTGCGTTGTGCAAGGATGCGGCAGTGGTCTATCACTGCGCCCATCCCGGATATACGAACTGGCCGACGCAATTTCCTGGACTTACCCGAGGGATTATGGCTGGTGCCGCTGCTGCGGGTGCGAAGCTAATCTATGGCGACAATCTGTATATGTATGGCCAAACCAAGCAGCCTTTGACAGAGAAGTTACCCCACCTAGCTACTGGTAAAAAGGGACGTACACGCGCCCAGATGGCGGACGAATTGCTGCATGCGCATCAATCGGGGAAGGTTCGTGTGGCGATTGGCCGCGCCTCGGACTTCTATGGCCCAGGCGTGAAACAGTCATCCCTGGGAGAGCGAGTCTTTGGCTTCGCGTTGAGCGGAAAGCCTGTAAGTCTGCTAGGTAATCTGGATATCCCACATACCTTTACATATATTGATGACTTCGCTAGAGGACTCGTGACCCTTGGTCACGAGGATCGTGCCCTAGGTGAAGTCTGGCATATACCAAGCGCGAAGACGCACACAACGAGGGAGATGCTTGAACTGATTTTCGACGAGCTGGGTGCCACCAGCAAAATTAACACATTATCCCGTGGCATGGTGACGATGATTGGACTTTTTCATCCCATGTTGCGGGAGATCAAAGAAGTCTTCTATGAATTCGAGCATCCATTCATCTTGGATCACAGCAAATTTGAGGCGGCCTTTGGCTCGCAAGCGACGACCCCGCATGAGGAAGCGATTAGGCAAACGGTGCGGTGGTATAAGGAAATGATGAGAGAACAGCGGGCTCAATAGTAGGAGCTAGAGCTATGCCACATTATGTCCTGCAACTGGAGTCAGTGGAAGAGATCAAGCAGTACGTAAGGACGACGCTGCAGATGTAGAAGGGCTAAGTGTTCATGCGCTACTGTTAGTGATGAAAAACATCACTAACGCACCGTAAGAAGCGAGCTGAGCCAGGTTGGAGCACAGTTAGTGATGAAAAACATCACTAACGCACCGTAAGAAGCGAGCTGAGCCAGGTTGGAGCACAGTTAGTGATGAAAAACATCACTAACTCACCGTAACAAGTGAGCTGAGCCAGGTTGGAGCGCTATTAGTGATGAAAAACATCACTAACACACCGTAACAAGCGTGACGAGTCAGGTTGGAGCGCAGTTAGTGATGAAAAACATCACTAACGCACCGTAAGAAGCGAGCTGAGCCAGGTTGGAGCGCAGTTAGTGATGAAAAACATCACTAACTCACCGTAACAAGTGAGCTGAGCCAGGTTGGAGCGCAGTTAGTGATGAAAAACATCACTAACGAACCGTAACAAGCGAGCTGAGCCAGATTGGAGCGCAGTTAGTGATGAAAAACATCACTAACGCACCAGCTCAGCTCAGCGCTCGCCCCACAACAGAGAAAGGCACCCATCCAGGGTGCCTTCCGCATTCTAATACCCGTCCGACCGCTGCCCAGCGGTCTCCGCTAATTCAGCCCCCGCTTGCGCGGCGGCTGAGCCCAAGTGCTCCAGCTCAATCTTCGCTTGAGCGAGTCCCTCAGCCACACGCCGTCCGTAATCCGGATCGGCCTGCTCGAAATAACGGATCATGTTCGCCTGTATCACAGGCTTACAAATCTTCAAAGCATCGACTAAATTCGCGATCAACTCGTCGCGCTCCCAATCCTCGAACTTGCGGTACGTATCGCCCGCCTGCCCATAATCATTCGTGCGGCTGATCTTCTCCCTCACCAAACGATCATTATACAGCGGCTGATGCTCTTTGCCCGAAGGAGCCGCTTCTTTCAGCCCGCCGAGCGAAGAAGGCTCGTAATTGACATGCGGGTTCTGCCCGGCAGCTTTGTCTACCATCAGCGTCATCTGCCCATCCCGCTGGTTCGTCGCGACAGGCGACTTCGGCGCATTGATCGGCAGCTGCAAATAATTAGTCCCTACACGATACCGCTGGGTATCCGAGTAGGAGAAAGTCCGGCCTTGCAGCAGCTTATCGTCCGAGAAATCGAGGCCATCAACGAGTACACCCGTCCCGAAAGCGGCCTGCTCCACCTCCGCAAAATAATTCTCCGGATTGCGATCCAGCACCATTTTGCCTACTTTGCGAAAAGGAATCTTCTCATGATCCCACAACTTTGTCGGATCCAAGGGATCGAAATCGAGCTCAGGGTGCTCGTCATCACTGAGAATCTGTACGCACAGTTCCCACTCCGGATAATCCCCACGCGCAATGGCTTCGTATAGATCCTGCGTGGCATGGCTAATGTTTTTGCCTTGAATCGCCTCGGCTTCAGACTGTTTCAAGTTCTTCATCCCTTGCTTCAGCGGCTCCCAATGATATTTCACAAGCACCGCATCACCGTTCTGGTTTACCCACTTGTATGTATTGACGCCCGACCCTTGCATTTGTCGATAGTTGGCTGGAATGCCCCATGGCGAGAAGAGGAAGGTGATCATATGCGTCGCTTCTGGTGAATTGGAAACGAAATCGAACATTTTCTCCGGGTTCTGGAGGTTCGTAACAGGGTCTGGTCTGAACGCATGCACCATGTCGGGGAATTTTAACGGATCGCGGATGAAAAAGATTTTCAAATTATTGCCGACTAAGTCCCAGTTGCCATCTTCCGTATAAAATTTCGTTGCGAAGCCGCGCGGATCCCGTAACGTTTCTGGCGAGTATGTGCCGTGGACCACTGTCGAAAACCGCACAAAAACAGGGGTACGCTTCCCCTTCTCCTGAAAAAGCTTAGCCCGCGTATACGTAGAGACCGGCTCGTCGCCGACCGTACCATACGCTTCGAAATACCCGTGAGCCCCCGCACCGCGCGCATGCACGACACGCTCTGGAATTCGCTCCCGATCAAAATGGGAGATCTTCTCGATGTAATGGTAATTCTCAAGTGTCGACGGGCCGCGATTGCCAATCGTGCGGATGTTCTGGTTATCCGAGATCGGATGGCCTTGGCGGTTCGTTAAGGTCATATTCGTTTGTTCGTTCTTTCCATTTGGTTCATGGCTCATAGCGCTAACGTATCCTCCCAACTGTAGTTAAAAGTAATATTTGCCATTGAAAAGGGAATTATTCCTAGCAAAGAGCCCTCCCCACTTTCCAAAGAAAGAAGGCAGGACTTAGGCTTCATCACCATATAGGGATTAAAAATCAAAATTATCTGGATCTGGGCCAACACGCAGATTCTGATTCATCGCATTGATCGCTGCCATGTCGTCGGCCGAAAGCTCGAAATCGAAGATCGAACCATTTTCGAGAATGCGGTGCTCTTTCGTAGACTTCGGAATGGTGACGATGCCACGCTCCAAATCCCAGCGCAGAATGACTTGAGCAATGGATTTGCCATGACGTTCAGCGATCCCCTTCAGCGTAGGGTTATCCAGAAGCTGACCCTGCATGAGCGGGGACCAGGCTTCTAACTGGATGCCATGCGTTTTGCAGAAATCATGTAAATCTGTCTGAGCGAGAAGGGGGTGAAGCTCCACTTGGTTAACCATTGGTTTAATCGACGCGGTACCCATCACATCTTCCAAATGATGAATTTGGAAGTTGCTCACACCAATCGCTTTGACACGGCCCTCCTGATAGAGTGTCTCAAGCGCTCGCCATGCCTCTACATATTTGCCTTGAACAGGCCAATGAATAAGGTAAAGATCGAGATAATTCAAGCCTAGCTTCTCCAAGCTTGCTTCGTAGGCTGCAATCGTAGACTCATAGCCTAGATCGGCATTCCACACTTTTGATGTGACGAATAGTTGATCTCTCGTTAAACCCTGCTCCGCCATCCCTTCGCGAATCCCTTGGCCTACGCTGCTTTCATTACCATAAATGGCCGCGGTATCGATACTGCGATAGCCGAGTTGCAGGGCTGCTTTCACGGCTTGCACGACCTCAGGGCCATCCTCTACTTTAAATACACCAAGACCGAGATAGGGCATAGTTACGCCATTGTGAAGTGTAGTTGTGGTTTGTAAGTTGTGTTTCATCTTGTTATTCCTCCTAAAATGGTTGGTTGTAATCGTTCCGTTTGATCTGATTTTTCAAGCTTGCGGCTCCAGAGGGTGAGTAGAACAGCACCGAAAACCATCGCTCCGCCTACCCAGGTGGTATGAATGAGGCCAATGGAGTCGGTAATGATACCACCGAGGAATGCTCCTCCGGCAATGCCTGCGTTGAAAGCTGCAATGTTGAAGGCAGATGCGACATCTTTGGCCTCTGGGGCGAATCGTTCAGCAAGCTGTACGACATAAATTTGCAAGCCAGGTACGTTCATGAACGCGAGTAATCCCATGAAGAAGATGGTGATTAAGCCTGCGGCTTTGTAAGGCGCTGTCCACATGAAGAGAAACAGCACGAGAGACTGTAAAAGAAACATGATCAGCAAGGCTTTGCTTACATTGCGATTCGCGGCGCGGCCTCCAATGATATTGCCAATCGCAATAGCAACCCCATACAGGAGTAATATTAACGCTACTGTATGTTCTGCAAATCCTGTAATCTCATGTAACAGTGGAGATAAATAGGTGAACACCACGAATGTGCCGCCGTAGCCCAAGGCTGTAATGGAGAAGGCGAGCAGCAGTCGCCCATTGGTGACCAGCTTCAGCTGTGTACCGAGCGGTGTCCGAATGCCTTTGCGTAAATCCGAGGACACCAAGATCAGGTTCGCGATGAGTGCCACCACGCCAACTGCGACAATGGCGAAGAACGCTGCCCGCCAGCCCAGCTGCTGGCCGAGGTACGTGCCGATCGGCACACCGGTCACGGTGGCGACGGTAAGGCCCGAGAACATAAGCGCAATCGCGCTGGCTCTGCGGTTCTCGGGAACGAGATCAGCGGCGATGGTTGAGCCGATCGACATGAAGATCCCGTGCGCTAATGACGAGATGACGCGAGCGATCAACAACACGACGATGCCACTTGCCGTGGCAGCCAATAGATTGCCTGCGATAAACACGAGCATGATCCAGAGCAGCAGTGTTTTGCGCGAGACGGTTGAGGTTAGGGAAGTTAAGATGGGGGCTCCTAAGGTAACCCCTAACGCATATAAAGTAACGGTTAAACCTGCGCCCGTGATAGATATATGAAGGTCTTCAGCAATGAGCGGAAGCAGTCCGACACTGATAAACTCGGTTGTGCCAATAGCGAAGGCGCTAACTGCAAGGGCAAGCAGCGCTAGTGTATTTCCTTTGGTTTCTTGTTTCATAGCTATCACTCCAAACTTGAATGTCCCGGCCGGTAAGTGCTATTATCAGACATAATAGTCAGATTGACCAGTACGTACTTTTAAGTACGGTAGGTACTTTTTAGTGCCTATAGCAAAGGATGGAGGGAAATCATTAGATGGCCAAAAAGCTGTACAACATCTCTGTGGAAGCCACGCTTGAAGTAATCGGCGGGAAGTGGAAATGCGTCATTCTCTGCCATTTGACCCATGGTAAACGGAGGACGAGTGACCTTAAGCGACTGATGCCTAGAATTACTCAGAAAATGCTGACACAACAGCTCAGAGAGCTCGAAGACGATGGGATCGTGGAGCGAATCGTATACAATCAAGTGCCGCCTAAAGTGGAATATGCCCTCAGCGAGTATGGGGCGAGCCTGAAACCGATCTTGGATTCGCTCTGCAATTGGGGAGAAACGCATATCATCAAAGAATACGGAGATAAATTCGTTGTTCTAGAGGAAAATGTATTGAATAAACGGGACGAAGAGGTCCTAGTCGACGAACTTAGGGAGAAAGAGGTAGAAATGATATGAATACATCGATTAATCAGAGGGGCGATTCTCAGGTAGCTATCGTCGAGAGCACGGACATTCTCATCAGCAGTGAGCAAGATGCGCTAGACTTAATGGCATCCGTGCAATACTTGACGGGATGCAACAAGTTTATTATTAATCAGTGGAATGTGACCGAGGATTTCTTTGAGCTCAAAACGAAGCTAGCCGGTGACGTTCTCCAGAAATATACGAACTACCAGATAAAGATGGCTGTTATCGGCGAATTCGAGCAATACAACAGCAAAAGCCTCCGCGATTTCATCTACGAATGCAATCATGGCAAGCAATTCTTCTTTGTTGCAGATGAGCAGGCGGCTTTGGATGCTCTGCATGGCGTGAAGTAGGGTGGCAGGGTGCACCTTACTAAAATAACACCACGAAACACAACACAGAAAATAACTCGCAACCCGTAACATCAACAAATTTAGCTACTCAAATAATCTGACCCGACGCACACTTAACCAGCACCAGCACCAGCACCAGCACCAGCACCAGCACCAGCACCAGCACCAGCACCAGCACCAGCACCAGCACCAGCACCAGCACCAGCACCAGCACCAGCACCAGCACCAGCACCAGCACCAGCACCAGCACCAGCACCAGCACCAGCACCAGCACCAGCACCAGCACCAGCACCAGCACCAGCACCAGCACCAGCACCAGCACCAGCACCAGCACCAGCACCAGCACCAGCACCAGCACCAGCACCAGCACCAGCACCAGCACCAGCACCAGCACCAGCACCAGCACCAGCACCAGCACCAGCACCAGCACCAGCACCAGCACCAGCACCAGCACCAGCACCAGCACCAGCACCAGCACCAGCACCAGCACCAGCACCAGCACCAGCACCAGCACCAGCACCAGCACCAGCACCAGCACCAGCACCAGCACCAGCACCAGCACCAGCACCAGCACCAGCACCAGCACCAGCACCAGCACCAGCACCAGCACCAGCACCAGCACCAGCACCAGCACCAGCACCAGCACCAGCACCAGCACCAGCACCAGCACCAGCACCAGCACCAGCACCAGCACCAGCACCAGCACCAGCACCAGCACCAGCACCAGCACCAGCACCAGCACCAGCACCAGCACCAGCACCAGCACCAGCACCAGCACCAGCACCAGCACCAGCACCAGCACCAGCACCAGCACCAGCACCAGCACCAGCACCAGCACCAGCACCAGCACCAGCACCAGCACCAGCACCAGCACCAGCACCAGCACCAGCACCAGCACCAGCACCAGCACCAGCACCAGCACCAGCACCAGCACCAGCACCAGCACCAGCACCAGCACCAGCACCAGCACCAGCACCAGCACCAGCACCAGCACCAGCACCAGCACCAGCACCAGCACCAGCACCAAAATACTCTCGGCCCTCGCGGCCACGAATAACTGGAAAACCTACAGCTAATCTTGATGTTTCATCCCCAAAATACGATTTAACTGGAAATTATGCAGGTAAATTCATGTTTTTAAGCTAGATGCGTGCAAATTGCTGAAATTAGCTGCAGGAAATCCAGTTAAACGTATTTTCGTAGCGGAATCCTCTAATTTAGCTGTACTTTTTCCATCTATTCGTGCAGTGATGTACACAAGTGACGCTAATGGTGGAGGGGTAGATGGTGAGGATGTGCAATGTTGGAGAGGGCAATATGCTTCTGCATCCGAACAACCTCCGCATCTAGTTGATAGCGTGCCTAGCCTACCGGATTGCTCTCCAATAGGGATCTCCCCGTGCACCATTGTCCTAACTTACGAGACGCTTAAGGCTTCTCTGCTGCTTTAGGGACCTCCCCGCGCAACTTTTTATTTCCCGAACTGGCCAGGCCGGACTTTCTTCACTTCAAACATGCTTACATGGGATGAAATGACGTATTCTGGACGTTCCTGCCCTTACTATTGCGGTGGCCTGCAAGATGCTCAGGGCTTTTCTCCCAGTTCTACCACGCTTGCTCGGACTCCCAACGGATGAAATCGACAACCTCTTCGTTCTCTTTGCTCCGTTTGTTGACCATAACGGTCACATCAATAAGCCCTTCCATGCCGTCCAACGGCCCTTCTTGGCTAAAGCGTTCCACAACGTGGTCACTATTTCCAGGTTGTACAATAATGGTTCTCTGTTGAATAAGCACGAGGTTCAGCTCCTTCTTAACTACGAATGAATATGAGAATCATCATCATTCAAAATAGAGGAGACGTCAACACGTGCGTACGCTGTTTATTTAATTTTCTGTATCGAAGCCTTCCGTCATCAGAATCATTTCGTTTACCAGATCATCCCGGTCTACCAGTATTATTTTGGCCTGCCGAGTCATTTCCAACTACGAAATCGTCTACTTACCCTCGACTGCCTCCAGCAACTCTTGCAGCGACATTTCTTCCAAACTACTCACCTTGCGCGGCTCCCCGTCAAAAGAAAGGAACTTCGTAACCGTGTTCGGTACGACGATGTAGTGCATACCCGCGGCTGCCGCAGCGCGAGCACCGTTGGGTGAATCTTCGATGGCAATCGCCTCATTGGGCTCCACACCAAGATCCTTCAGCGCTAGCTCATACAACTCAGGATGAGGCTTCACCAAAGCGACATCTTCAGCTGTGCGAATCGTTTCGAAATACTCACCGATTCCCAGCTGTGCCAGATACTTATCAATCCAAGCTCGTTTAGAGCTGGAGGCTAGTCCTATGCGCAGGCCTAATGCTTTGGCCTCAACCAAGTAATCAAGAATACCGGGACGAATACCTTCCTGGGCCATCATTTTGGTATGTCCCGTGTGGACAAGTTTAACAAGCGTTTCACGATCCAGTGGTATTTTTTTAGTCGTAATCAGATAGTCATAGGGATCGAAAACATGCAGGGAAGTACCGATGCATTGCCCGTACGTATCGATAGTTAGTTCAATATCGTGCTCGAGAGCAATTTCTCGGAAAGCCTCATACCAAGCTGTCTCCGTATCTAGAATCGTCCCGTCAAAATCAAAAATAAGCGCTCGAATCGCCGACATACTTCTACAACTCCTTTTTTCCTGCAATCTCAACGATCGCCTCACTCAAAACAAATTCTAAATAAACGTGGGAAGGGTTTCTAAGAACTTTGTCGAAATCTAGAAGACTAGCCTACAAGACCTAAGTCCTAAACCGCTGTGCTGTAAAACTCTGGAGGTGTTTTTGTTAATCATGTCACAAGCTAATTCACAAGGCAAGCAAACATCTGTAAGGTTTTTTCGATCCCTTTCTTTCAAAATTTCAGCTTGGACAGCCGCCTGCTATATTGTACTTTGCGTGTTGCTTACCTTCGTTTCCTATCAACAGCACAGGCAGCAAATGTCAGATAACTTGATCGCACTTGAAGGGATTTTCCACGCCCCCCTCATGCAGAAAATAGATTACATTGAGAAAGCAAAGACAGAATTAAAGAAAAATAATGAAGCATATAAGTATGACCCTGCTGTTATGAATGTACAGGAGGATATGGACCGTGTCGCTCAAGGGGAATTGGTCGAAAATGCCTACTTATTTTACCCAGAATGGACTACGTTGGATGGAGAGCCAGCTCTTCTGAATTTGTTATCCAATTCGGAGCTATATGTCGATGAGAAACCTGCAAGTCCTTATGCACCCGTTCCTGAGTTGCTCACAGCGCTTAAGGAAGCAGAGATGACAGGTTTTGGGATCACGGGAGTCTACAAAGATACATTAGGAACTTGGGTAAGTGCGGTAAGTACGATTCGAGATCAGAATGGCAAACTTGTTGCTTTCGTTGGATTAGATTTCGATTATGGCGTTTTACAGACACAGATGAACAAATATACGCTCCAATCGATATGGACGGGATTAATCGCAATTGTGATCGGAACTCTTTTCATCGTCTTCATTGTCCGACTGTACCTGCGTCAGATTACGCCATTATTGAAGCTGGCACAGTCGGCAGCGGCAGGGGATTTATCGGATGCATCGCTAGTCAAAAGCAAAAACAGTGATGAATTGGGTGTACTGGGCAATCACTTGAAGGACATGGTCGGAAACCTTCGCGGCCTCATCATTCAGATCGCACAAGCAGCGCAGCAGGTTTCGGCGGCATCTCAATCGCTGCAAACGGGCGCTCAGCAGACAAGCGAATCTACAGCTTCTGTCTCGGAGATGATGGGCCAGCTTGCTTCGCATTCGGAGCAGCAGCGTCAAGGCACAGAGGAAAGCAGTCATGCCATGAACGAGATGGCTGTTGGGATTCAACGCGTAGCGGAATCTGCAGGTCATGCTACTGATATTTCAGGTCACGCACGCGCTCATACGAGCGAAGGCAACGCCCGGATGGGTCAGAACATGCTGCAAATTAAAGAAGCGCTGCGATCTGTCCAGGAGGCTGTACAAGCCATTCAGAGCTTGAAGTCGATGTCCGAGGAAATCGGGGAGATTACAGTCCTCATTACGCATGTGACCAGACAAACGAATCTGCTTGCACTGAATGCCTCCATTGAGGCAGCGAGAGCAGGCGAGCACGGCAAGGGCTTCGTAGTTGTTTCCACGGAAATTCGCAAGCTTGCGGATCAATCTCGACTGGCGACAGAGCGCATTGCTGAGCTCGTAGAGCGTGTCCAACATGAGACGGGAACCGCTGTGATCGCGATGGATCGTGGTCTTGGGGAAGTAGAGGCTATGCAGTCTGTTGCGCAACAGACGGACAGTACATTCAAGGATCTTTCTGGCACGGTACAGGAGGTCGTAGATCAGATGACCGATGTGTCTGCTGTTTCGGAGCAAATGTCAGCAAGCTCAGAGGAAGTACTAGCGGGAATCGTGGAAATTGCAGCATTAACTCGCATGACAACGGAGCTTACTCAAGCTGTTGCGGCGGCATCGGAGCACCAACTAGCGACGATTTCGGAAGTGGCGAGAACAGCTAACGAGTTAAACGGGATGTCGAATGAGTTGCAGTTGGCTGTGGCTCGATTTAAAGTATAAGTATCCAAAATACTTGGAAGAAGTAGGATGCCTCAGGGCATCCTTTTTTTGTACGAAAAACCTTGACATTTTTATTGATAATGATTATCATTTTTAGTTAATAGAGAAAAATTAATTAATCATTCAACCCTATATACATATTGAAAAAAGGGGATGTCCCTCATGGCAATATCGACAAGAATATATACCGAACAGCTGCATGTTTCTTATGATAAATTGAAAATCATCAACGATTTGAGCATTGAGATTCCAACGGGCAAGATCACCGCTTTAGTCGGTGCGAATGGTTCGGGGAAATCAACGATTTTGAAGGCAATGTCACGATTACTAAAACCAACGGAAGGCACCGTATTCTTAGACGGTCATTCCATTCATCATCAATCAACGAAGGAAATTGCGAAGAAATTAGCGATTCTACCGCAATCTCCATCTGCTCCGGAAGGCATTACTGCCGAGGAACTAGTCGGATATGGCCGTTTCCCGCATCAGCGTGGCTTTCAGAAGATGTCTAGTAGCGATCGCGAGATCATCAACTGGGCGTTCGAAGTGACAGGGATGACAGCGTTCAAGGATCGTCCCATCGATCACCTATCAGGCGGTCAACGTCAACGGGTATGGATCGCCATGGCACTAGCGCAGCAGACGGATATGCTGTTCTTGGATGAGCCGACGACGTATTTGGATATGGCGCATCAGCTTGAGGTTCTCTGTTTGTTGAAAGAAATTAACGAGCGACACAATACGACCATCGTCATGGTTGTGCATGATTTGAATCATGCGACGCGTTATGCGGACCATTTGATCGCGATTAAATCAGGCAATGTCGTCTATGAAGGCGCACCGATGGACATTGTAACTCCGCAGATGCTACTCGACGTGTTTGCTATTCATGCAGATGTTATCGTGGATAAACGTGCTGGCGTACCACTCTGTATCCCATATGGCTTGGTATCGGATGATGAAGTTCCGGCAGTTGAGGAACGTAAGGTAGCAGTAACGAGTGCTTAATTAGCGTAAATGAGCCAGAGAAAGAGGTACCCCCGGACTGGGAGGTGCCTCTTCTTTGTGGAAATGATAGGCTTCCCTTGTGTTCAGGGAGGATTTTTGGCACAATATGAACTATATGGTACGCTTCGGCTGCTTAGATGAACTGGACTGCATGTGCTAGTCTTGAAAAGAGGATAACGGAATGAAACTTTCATCCATTTATGGATTAACTTTTGATCAACTGGTCGCATGGCTCGCCGAGAAGGGCTATAAAAAGTCGCGCGCCCTGCAAGTATGGGATTGGCTGTACCGCAAGCGGGTCGCTTCGTTCGCGGAAATGACGGATGTAAAAGAAGATTGCTTGGCCACGTTAAGCGAGCATTATGCTATTCATACTTTGAATGAGCACACGCGGCAGGAGTCAGCGGACGGCACGATGAAATTCCTGTTCAAGCTCTCGGACGGCAATTTGATCGAAACGGTTCTGATGCGTCATAAATTTGGCCTATCTGTCTGTGTGACGACGCAAGTGGGTTGCAACATTGGCTGCAGCTTCTGCGCGAGTGGCTTATTGGCTAAGAGCCGTGATTTGTCCGCCGCGGAAATTGTGGAACAAATTATGAAAGTCCAATTTCATTTGGACGCGATGGGCAAAGCGGAGCGCGTTAGCCATATCGTAGTGATGGGGATCGGCGAGCCGTTCGACAACTTCGTGAATATGGTTGATTTTATCCGTGTCGTGAAGGATCAGAAGGGTCTGGATATTGCGGCACGCCATATTACCGTATCGACTAGCGGTCTCGCTGGTAAGATCAAAGAGTTCGCAGACTCCGACTTGAAAGTGAATCTCGCGATTTCCTTGCATGCGCCAACGAACGAGCTTCGTACACGCATCATGAAAATCAATAAGGCGATACCGATCGAGACGTTGATGGAAGCGATAGAGTACTATTTGGAGAAAACGAACCGTCGTATTACACTTGAGTATATTTTGCTCAAAGACGTGAACGATGGCAGAGAACATGCTCTTCAACTGGCTGAACTGATTGGGCATATCCGCCAACTGGCGAATGTTAACTTGATTCCGTACAACCCGGTGGATGAGCACAGCCAATATCAGCGGAGTGAGCGCGAATCGGTGCGTGCCTTCTATGACACGCTCAAGAAGCAAGGCATCTCTTGCAGCGTGCGATTGGAGCACGGGACGGACATTGATGCCGCGTGTGGACAGCTGCGCAGCAAACAAATCAAGAAGTCCACAGGGGATAGCGTTGTGGCGGGATAATAGAGAGACCTGTGAATGAGGAACATTCACAGGTTTTTTTGTATGGGGCGTGCCCAGAGGCACGCATTATCTAGTTGGTGAAAGTCCAACCAAGGGAGGGGCCAGGCCACCTTTGTAGCTAGGA
>NZ_LYPB01000073.1:108895-413507 GCF_001653565.1 Paenibacillus oryzisoli | reverse complement strand
TGCGTGTTCATTTCGACATGTGGGAACGGAATACCTTTAAATAGAAGAAGTCTTCCTATTGGAAGACCTAAGTAGTAACGAAAAAGTACAGCTAATATGAGCGAGATCGGCTGATTGGCCAATTATGGTCAAAATTAGCTGTAGGAAATCCATCTAATGCTCCCAAAAGGTGAAAATCAGCAAAATTAGCTTCATAAAATCCATTTAAATTGTTTATTGGTCGGCGGAGACAGGCTGGATGTTGGGAGCGGTGTATGGAGTAGAAGTAGAAGTAGAAGTAGAAGTAGAAGTAGGAATAGTTTGCCCAATTGAGTAGCTAGCCAGCAAAAACCCAGGAAACATCCACGAAATTGGATGTTTCCTGGGTTTTTACCATTTACAATTAACAAGTAAAGGAATCAATAAAGCGCAAATCTATGCCAAAGAATATCCATGAGAATCCAGTCCAGCGGAATCCAGAAACCGATGTCCGTCCAACGAACACTGGGAAATACCAGTACTGTTGGCCGTTGCTTTGCCAGATATACGTAAATCTGAACAAGCAGCGGGAGATGCCGCCTGGATCTACGGCGTATACACCAGGAGCTTTAAGTGGTTTTTGCGGAATTTGAGATGGTGGCGCAGAAGTCGGCGGTTGATATCCGCCTTGCCCTGTTCCTGGTCCTGGAGGTGGAAATCCAGGTCCGCCTGGGAACCCGCCAGGTCCGCCTGGGAACCCGCCAGGTCCACCCGGGAACCCGCCAGGTCCACCCGGGAACCCGCCAGGTCCACCCGGGAACCCGCCAGGTCCGCCCGGGAACCCACCAGGTCCGCCTGGGAACCCGCCAGGTCCGCCTGGGAACCCACCAGGTCCACCGAAACCGCCTTGCCCGCCTGGAAATCCAGGTAGCATGCCACCTATGCCAGGGAAGCCAGGGATGCCGAGGCCGCCTAGCCCACGCGGATCATAGGTGGGTACCCAGCCGTAATATTGGGGTACGGGATAGCCGTAAGGGTACGGTGTACTTGGTGGATAATAAGCAGCTGGGTAGTCTGAATCCGTTGCTGCGCTTTGTGAAATCTCTGTTTCAAGTTCTACGTCGCGCAGTTCTTGTTTTTTGTTCGTTGCCATTCGTGAAGTCCTCCTTAGGTAAAAGCGGATAGTCGATACTTACTATATGCAGGGGGATAGACGGATGTCACGGTTAACAAATAACAAAAGTTAAGGATCGCTAGACCTATAAGTCATAAGTCATGTTAGAATAGAAGTAACTGGGAAAATTAACCTAGGCGAATTTGTCGAAATATAGGTTAATTCTCCCATATATACGAAAGGATATGTCGTATATAATAGAAATTGGTATGATTTTGAAATTAATGGAGCGGGATTTCTTGAGAGACCTATTGGGTAAAAGATTAAGATACGATGTGACAACAAGCTATGGGCTAGTCTTAGTTCCTATCCATACCATTCTCAATCAAGAGCATTTGGACTTATTTAAGCAGCATCGCATTGATATGATGGATATCGTAACCACGACTATATCTGACGATCAGATGCAATCTGCACCTGCTCATGAAGCGAATCGTCTAGTTGAGAGAGCGACGGAATATGCCAAGGATTTGTTCGAACGCATTCAGACGCACAAGAAAATACCACTGCTTGAGATTAAGTCAGAGTTAATTCCTATCGTCCAGCAGGCGGCCGATAATCCCGATCTTTTCCAATTATTTCAAGCTGTCAAAGCGAAGGATGAATACACGCATCAACACAATATTGGCGTAGGCGTGCTGTCAACGCTTATTGGCAAATGGATGGAGCTCGCAGACACAGAAGTGGCCCTTTTATCTTTAGCGGCAACCATGCATGATGTGGGGAAAATTAAAATTTCTCAAGAAATTCTCATGAAACCAGGTAAATTATCGAAGGAAGAATATGAAGAGATTAAAAAGCATACCATTTACGGCTATAACATGCTGCGTGAGACGGTAGGCATTAACTATCGCGTAGCTCTGGTTGCGTTGCAGCATCATGAGCGAGCAGATGGCACGGGATATCCACTGCAACTGCAAGATAGTCAAATGGATAAAATGAGTCGTATCGTAGCTGTAGCAGATGTATTCCATGCGATGTCATCGAAACGGCCTTATCACGAAATGATGCCTTTTCACGAGGTCGTCAGCCGCTTAAGGAAAGGTTTCTTTGGCGAATTAGATCCGCATATCGTTTCTGTTTTTTTGCAGAATATGATCAACAATCTAGTAGGCCGACAAGTGCTGCTCACGGATGGCCGTTGGGGTGAAGTCGTCTATATTAATCCAACGGATGATACGAATCCGCTCGTGAAAATTGAAAATTCCTTTCTTGATCTTAGTCGGGAAAGACACATTCATATAAAGGAAGTTGTCATATGAAGCCAATGATCTCAGAAAAGTCAGACGTTTTACTCCAATTTTATTCAAATTATGGGCTAACTCAACGTGAAATCGAAATCATTTCTTTGCTCGCTACATATGGATATACCAACAAGGAAATTGCCGAAAATTGCTGTATTAGTGAGAAAACGGTGAAAATTCACCTTGCCAATATTATGGGTAAAATCGGTATCGGCTCCATGCGAAAGCTGTTAGCCTTGCTGTTGCAGCAAGCTCTACTCGTATCGCGGTTAGGTGCAAGTGAGTCAGTCCGCGTAGCATCAGTGGGAATCAGATAATTAGAGAGTTTTACCTCGTAAAGCAGCCTATCCTCTAGGGGGAAAGTGCTGCTTTTTGCATTCGCAAGCGCGCTTAAATATGATACGATTTGGAACTAAAAAGCGAGAATATTGTGTTGACATGATACGAAAAGTATCTTAAAGTAAGAGTAACAATTAAGATACAAATAGTATCATAGAAAATCGAAATAGACTTCTATTGGAGGGGAATCATGGAAATTAATTTTAAGGAATATTTGATGGTTATAAAGAAGCGATGGTGGCTTATTGTTATTGTCGTTTTTATTTGCACCTTCCTCACAAGCATGTATACATCTTCAAACTATGTGCCAATCTATCAGGCATCAACGAAATTAATTGTGAATAAAACATTTGAGCAAGATCAACTGGGTACAGAGCAGATCGATTATGGTGCGATTGGTGTGAATATGGCACTTATCAATACATACAAAGAAATCATTAAAACCCCAGCTATTATGGATAAAGTCGTCCAGCGTTACCCTGATTTACGAGTTTCAACAGATCAATTAATTTCTATCGTCAACGTGACTAATTTAAATGATACGCAAGTGATGTCGATTGTCGTGAGACATTTCTCACATGAAAGAGCTGTTGCAATTGCAAATGCTGTCTCCGATGTGTTCCAAACAGAAATCCCTCATATCATGAAGGTTGATAATATTACCATTCTGAATCGAGCCAAAGTTCAGGACAATCCTACTCCGGTGAATCAGAAGTCGAATCAATATATCATCCTCGGGTTTTTTGCTTCCATGGCTGCTACAATTGGTATCATTCTATTGCTGGATGCTTTAGATGATACGTTGAAAACAGATGAGGATATTCGAGAAGTGTTCGGACTTTCAACGTTGGCTTACATTCCGAAAGCGAAGTACGGAAAGATGAAGTTGAAACGGAAAAATAAACTAAGAAAAAATGATGAGGATATTTCATATGCGAAAACTATCTACTAGTTCGACTTCTCTCGCCTTGAAGCAAATTCTCCATAATTCCTCGACCTCAGAAGCTTATCGTTCATTGCGATTTAACATCGAGTGCTCGGTGTTTGGCCGTGAGGCCAAAACGATTACCATCACTTCAGCAAGTCGAGGTGAGGGGAAGACAACGACTGCGATTCAATTAGCTGTTGCCTATGCTCAGATTGGCAATAAAGTCATGCTGCTTGATGCGGATCTGCGAAATCCCTCCATTCATTTGGCATTTGGCGTTGAACCCAGCCATGGGCTAACCAATTATTTAAATGGCCAAATTAGCATGAATGAAATCGTCCGAGAGACGATGGTAGAAAATCTCGAATTAATCCCTTCGGGATCTAGGACACAGAATCCTTCGGGATTGTTAGCTTCTAAGTTAATGGATGCCTTACTCGCAACGTTGAAAGAGAACTACGATATTGTCATTATTGATGCCTCCTCGCTATTGACGATAACAGATGCCAAGATTATGGGATCCAAGAGTGACGGTGTCCTGCTTATTGTCGAGCATGGCAAAGTCAAACGTGATATTGCGAAGAAAGTGAAAGAAGAGCTCATGTTAGCGAATATGAAGCTAATTGGCGTAGTACTTAATGAAGTCAAAGATAATCAGGCAGATGCTTATCTGTAATCAATCCTTTTGAAAAATAAAGTAAGGGGAGAGAGTTTATAGCGAATGAGACAAAAAAGAAGAAAGCCACAGTCGCGAACTGTAAGAATTGCTTCTATTTTAACGCTCAGTATAGGGATCTTGGCGGGATGTTCGGACACAGCAATCCAGAATACAGATGCAAATTCAGTCTATGCGGATCAATCGCAGCAAGCGGTTAGAGTGTTCAAGGTAATTCCACAGCGAATTGGCGATTCGCCTGAGCGCGTCGCAGAAGTACAATTCTCTGCTCAATTTAAAATCATGTCCAAAGCTACCGGTGAAGTTGAGCAAATTATGAAGAAGCGCGGCGATATGGTTCAAGAAGGCGATGTCATTTTAAAGCTAAAATCGAGTGAAATTCTTGCAAGCCGGGAAGCAGCAGCTGCAACCGTTAAGACGCTGCAAGACGCGATGGACAAAGCACGCATCAGAGGGCAGAAAGAAACGGAAAATCAGAAATCCGAGTTGAGTAATACCATTCAAAAAATGGAATTGGGGATGGCTTCACTTCTCCGCAGCTACAATAAAATGAAAAATGATTTTGATATTGGACTCGCAACCAAAGCTCAGCTGTACCAGATGGAAACGCAGATGATGAATGCTCGGATGGACCTAGATCAAATGAAAGTTAAATTACAAACATTTGATCCGATTGATCTGACTTCGGAGATGGAGTCGCAACTGAAAGGGGCTAAACTTGCCCTGCAGCAGGTTGAGCAATCGACTCAGAACCTTGAAGTAAAAGCTACCGTGAGCGGTCTTATGACGGAGATGCCATTTGAAGCTGGGATGGGCATTGGGGCAGGAGCTCAGATCGCAATGATTCAACGGCTGGATCCGATCAGAATTAAATCCCAGCTATCTGAGGAAGAATTGAAGTTAGCTAATGGGAAGACCGTCATGTCCTATTTACTTCCTAACAACAAAACAAAGTTTCAAGGAGCTATCAGCTATCTCTCCAAAGTGATGGATCCGGAAACGAAAGCCTATGAAATTAATCTTGAAGTACCTAACAAGGATCTTGGCTTAAAGCCTGGCACGAAGTTAAAGCTGCAACTGGCAGAGGAAAAGGATCTTATTGTATTGACCGTACCGACCTATAGCATTGTTAGAGAAGGCGATAATGCTTATGTCTATGTAGTTTCAGGTGATACGGCCGAGAAACGTAGTATTCAATTGGGGAGATTAAATGAACCTAAGCAAGAGGTGCTTTCTGGTCTTAAGGAAGGCGAGATGGTTGTGAAAATCAATCCTAGCTCTCTAGTGGATAAAGCGAAAGTTAAAGTAGCGGCAGTTGAAGAGCAATAAATAAAAATGGAGTGACTTTATTTGAAAATACATTGGAAAAAAACGACGATAATGTTCATCCTAGCCGTCTCTCTGGTCATTCCATCGGCATCTTTCCATGTTGCAGCTGATGAGAAGTATTCACAATCCTACACATTAAGTCGTTACCAGCTGACAGAATCACTTCAAGTTGATGTGAAAAGTGTATTAAATGAACCTACTTCTGAGGGAACTAGAATTGGCGCTGTTGTTCGTTACTATAACGCTGGCGAGCGCTTAGTCGGGATTCCAGAGTATGAAGTTCGTGTGAAAACGAACGAGGGCTTGGAATACATTATGCGTCCTAGTCAAGCAAATGCGAGAAATATTCAGCCGAAAGAAACCATCGAGCTTAGCTATTTCAATGTTGTAGATCGTTATGACGTATTTGCTTTGGATGAGCTGTCATGGTCGGATGTAGATGAATTCGTCTATCCGAAGCAAGAGAAGCGGATTATCTCGCTGCCTATCGCGGATCTGGAGTGGAAGGGGGAGAAAGCGAATCTTTCTGACCCAGCTCAAATCAAGCAGTGGCAGGACACGTTCACTATCCCAATGCTGACGGACAAAATCCAATATCAACCCGTTAGTTTGAATGAACAGAATACGCCGAATGGGATCAAGACTGTGGTTGGTTTCCTTGCAACCAACACGGGAGACAAGCCAATCTCTGTACCTGATTTTCGTATAAATGGGAAGTCAGGGAATAAAGTATATATTGGTGAGCGACTGGAGCAAGATGAACTAATCTTAGATCCTGGTGAAAAAAATTATGTGCACTACGCCATACCGGTCAAGAGTAAAGCCGAATTGAAGAACTTAACGGTGCTAACACCAGAGGACTTCGTAGGGGAGGATAAAACACATATCTCTTACACCATCGGCAGACTGATGATTAATTTATTAGGGGCAACCAATTCAACTCGTTTACTGAGCCCACTTGGGTCCTATGAGTTGAACAAGCCGATTCAGTTCGATCCTATTAGTCAACTGATCCGATCGGATATTGAGGTGTCCATGGTTGACCTGAACATGAGCGAGAGTGCAGGCGGTGGATTCAAAGCCGTGGTTGCTAAGTTCAAATTGTTAAATAAAAGTGGCGATTCCGTCCCAGTACCTTCGTTCCAGACGGTGCTTACTATTGCTAATGGTAAAAAGTTCTCAGGAACTAGGCAAGAAACGAAAGTAGAGACGTTAATCCCCAATATCAGCTACGTGATCTACTATACGTTTGTCGTGCCAAACTCAGAGACGGGTGAGCGGTTAACGATGGAAATTCTTGATGGCAAAAAGGTCGAGCCATATAACTTCACCATTGCAGCGTTCAAGACGAAAGTGGTAGATACATCAGACAATACCCTCGCGTTCTATCCATTTCAGGTAAAAATAAATGATACATCCCTGCAAAGAAGCTTCAATGTAGGAAACGGACCTAATTATTCCTATAAATTAGGGATTGATTTCAATGTTAAGCTGCAGGATGAGATTGTCGTAGATCAGAGCTTTTCCAAACTAAGATTAGAAGTAGCTGATGCATCAAACCGCATTATGACATCGAAAGTGTTCTCATTCGCGGGTGAGAAAAAGCTAGTGACGGGTACAGAACTTCTGACCTTCGATGCGGATACTTTAGAAGCTACATTAACTCTTCGTCTCTATGAGGTCATAGATACCCCATTCGGAGAAGTAAGAAGACTCGTTCAAACGTTGAAAGAATAGGGGAGAAGACAGATGGACAATTCGTCTATGAAGCAGAAAGTGTATTCACCACCCATGGTATTAAGTCAGCAGCCGGTAAGGTTTGAGACCGCCCAAAGTTGGAATAAGGGCCATGGTAATCTGAACCATCCTGGTAAAGGAAATGGTGGCATTAACTATCCGAATCCTCCTTACACAGGACCGCATAAAGGTAAAGGGAACGGTAAGCTCTAGAAACTATAAATAATTATTCTGTGGAGGTCAATGAGATGCTGTACATCGTAGTTGGCCTCCGTTACTAATGAAGTCTTGAGGGGTAGAAGCATGGAATACATTCATACGATCATTGGTGAGCATTATATTCAAGTTCAGAGCCAGTCCGATAAGATTTTGGATTGGATTCGGAGCAATTTCGCAATTGTACCCGCAACATCGTTTACCCCTCATATGAGGGTTCGGCTTCATGAAGGATATGGTGTTCCTTTCGTCAATTACGAGGTATCTATTAAGCAAGAAGAGAACAATCAGATTGTCTATCGAAGGTCTGATTATCTCATCGTGGTGGATAGTGATTATCGTGAAGCAGCGATCTCCGTGCACAATGAATTAGCATTGAAACATGCGTTCATGAATCTGTACAGCTCATTTCTCGTGCATACCAAGTGGGGACTACTTATTCATTCTTCTTGTGTGATCGAGAAGGATAAGGCCTATTTGTTCGCTGGTCACTCTGGTGCTGGCAAATCAACCGCTGCGAAATTGTCTGATCCTCGTGAGCTTCTCTCCGATGAAGCCTCAATTGTTAAGATTACACCAGATGGGATTACTGTGTTCGACTCGCCTTTTCGAAGTGAATTATCGCGATCAGGAAGTATGGATAAGAGTGCACTAGCAGGTATTTATTTATTGCATCAAGCGGTCTCCAATCACAAGGTAACACTTAGCCGATCAGATGGTTTTCTGCAACTCGTCGATAAAGTGTTTTATTGGGCACATAGCTTGGAAGAAACGGTTAATATCCTGCATATGTTATTGGTTTTGGCCAAAACAGTCACGATTAACGAATTGCATTTTCAGAAAAATGATACTTTTTGGGAGCTGATCTCGTAATGACGCAATATGTGCGAATGAATAATTATGAGTCTATTGAGCTTGATATGGAATGGATTATCCTGAATACGGATGCGTACACGTTAACGAAGCTGAATGGTGTAGGTGGATTCTGCTGGTCTCTGCTAGGGACTGCGCAAACCATAGACATGATTGCTGAAGCGGTGCGCAACGAATTCCAGTCAGTTCATACCGATGTAGAATCCGAAGTCGAAGTGTTTCTCCATGATATGATGGATCGGGGTCTTGTTCAACTTGCTGGATGATAAGGGCATCGATCAGATCATTGTGCGAACTATTGAGAAAAAAGGCTGGATTGATCTGCCTGCGCAGGGGATGAGCATGTATCCTTTTATTATAAAGGGGGATATTTGTAGATTCGTTCGCATAGAAGCATCAGTCATGAAGGTGGGAGATGTTCTCCTATTTCGTGCTAAGCATGGTCATTTAATCGCTCACCGGTTGACTCAGACCGTGATGAACAATCAACAACCACACTATCTGTGCAAAGGTGATACGAATGTAACGCATGACGAATGGATCGCACAGGATCAGATCATCGGAACACTGATTTGGATAAACCGTCATGGACGGCTTATTCGCATGACGAATCTAGCTTCGAGAATGTGGAGCTGGGCTATACGTTCACTCCCTCTGTTATCGCGATTAGTTCAATGTTTGGTTCGAAGTCAACTTGCGAAATCGTAATCGTACAATGAGTATGGAGTGTCGACGAGATGAACGGTTTATTGAAAATGAATGAAGCTCGCAGAACGTATAAGGTTTTGAAGCCCTATATCAAGCAACACCGAAGGCCTTACGTAGGTCTACTCCTCTTACTCTTCGTTGAAATTATGCTAACTATTGGATTCTCATGGTTCTTCGGTTCGATTACAGATGCGGCAATTCATAGTGACATCACACGGATGAAATGGTTAGTGCCTCTTGGTATCACACTTGTTGTAATCAGTATTACCTCCACGTATCTGAATACTCTTTGGGAGACGATTGCTACCAATGCCGTAAAAAGGGACTTCTCGGAGCAACTCTTTAAACATATTTTACAATTACCAGGTAAACATGTAGATCGTATTCATTCTGGTGATTTATTAGCTCATTTCACGAATGACATTCATAATCTGGATGGCATTATCGGCAGCTCTTTAATAAATTTGATTAAGTTACCTTTTATTTATGGTGCTGTTCTCATTTATGTACTGCAAATCAATTGGAAATTAGCGCTCTTATGTGCACTTGTAGCACCAGTGGCTATGGTTTCTGGGGTTATCTTCGGCATACTACTGCGTAATAATAATAGGCGAATTCAGAGTTTGGTTGCTGGGTTCAATGTGCTGTTAAATGAAACATTTCAAGGCTTTTTCGTTATTCGCTCCTTTCTTATGGAGAGAGCGATATTCACGAAATATGCGATTAAAAATAAGAAGCTTTACGCGCTGGAATTGAACAATGCTAGATTGCGTGGATGGTTTTATGTGGGGAGTCAAGCAGCGGCTTCAATCACATTTCTAGTCAGCTTGTGTTTGGGTTCGTACTATATTTCTGTAGGTGTGTTAACTGTAGGGGCTTTACTCACCTTTATTAATCTCGTCAATCATTTGGTGTATCCATTAACAGAGTTCGCTGGACAATGGGCTGGCTTACAGAAATCGATGTCTGCTATGGAACGCATATTTCAAGTATTGGAGATTGAAGCGGAATCGGATGATTTCCCAGCCGCGATGAGGGTGGAACCCTTGGTATCCTCGATTGCCTTTAGCGACATTACTTTCCAATATGAGGGGCAGCCCCATTTATTTGAACACCTGAATGTACATATCCCAGCAGGGAAAATCGTAGCCATCGTAGGTTTAAGTGGAGCTGGGAAGACGACGCTGTTCAATTTGCTTCAAGGCTTCTACAAACCGCAAACAGGTGAAATTTTAATTAATGGACGCCAAATCTCGCGTCTTTCAATATCTGAGCGAAGAAGTCTATTCGCCCATGTCTCGCAGGAAACCATGCTATTCAGCGGAACAATCAGAGATAACTTGTTAGTTGCGCGGCCTGATATTACCGATAGACAAATGATTGAAGCCGCGACGATGGCGGGAATCCATGCCTATATTTCTACATTGCCCCAGGGCTATGAGACCGAAATTGGGGAAAATGGGTTGAAATTCTCGGGCGGACAACGGCAGAGATTAGCGATTGCAAGGGCAATTTTGAAAGATGCACCAATCCTGTTATTAGATGAGGGAACCTCAGCTTTAGATAGTGAAACGGAATATCATGTGAAAGCGGCATTAGATCGCCTTATGCATAATCGAACCACGCTCGTTATTACACATCGCCTAGCATCCGTTCACAGGGCAGATTATATTATCGTGATGGATAAAGGCACGATTGTACAAATGGGGCGACATGAGGAGATTATGCAACAAGAAGGGGTATACCGACATTTGCAAGGAATGGAATCAAAGAGAGGAGAGTGGGGCTATGCTGATGCCTTTGATCAAAGCGCTGTATGACCCGCATACTGCTCTTCCAGAGGATTCGATGGTATATGAGAGGACACTTGAGGAAGTTAACCGGTATTCTTTAGGCTCACAAATGTTCACTTTACTCCATCAGCAGGGAAAATGGGCCGAAGTGCCTGTTTTTGTTCAAGAACGTTTACAGCAGCTCCTTGATGAGACGCGTTGTCTCAACTTTTTTATCAGGAATCAACAGGATCAAATTCTTCGCCAGTTCGAAGCAGCTGGTATTTCTGTGATTCCATTAAAGGGTGTTCGATTTGCTGAAAAGTATTTCGGGCATTTCGGTGCTAGAGCAACTTCAGATATTGATGTATTAATTCAGAAGTCCGAATTGGGTTCTGCCATTCAATGTCTAAAGTCTCTTGGGTTCGTCATCGAGGAAGAGAGGTCTCCATCCCATTTCCATTGGAGTTTCTCCAAACGATTGCCGTCTAGCTCGATTCCATTGACCGTTGAGCTGCATTGGAATGTACTTGTGGAACAAACCTCCAATATCAACATGAGTGAATTCTGGGAGCAGGCGACGCCATTTGCATCTTACCAGCATGTAAAGGAGCTCTCCGTCTATCATACGTTCTATATGATCTGTTTGCACGGTTGGAGTCATTATATGGACTCGCCCAAATATTATATCGACATTATGCAAATGATCCATCGCCACGGCGGTGACATTAGCTTTGAAACGCTCTTTCAAGATGCAGCGTCACATCAAACGTTAAAAAGGATACACCGTACGTTAGTGAACGTGTATGGCCATTTCCCGCATCTCGGGGATGTTAAAGAGCTGCCTGTCTCGTATAAGAAGGGAAGCAGTCCGTCTGGCAGCCGTTATTTGGTGACATTAGCGAACAAGATAATTAACAAATTTTTTAACTTTGACTCGGCTTCGCATACCTTGGTGGCCATGTTCCATACCTTATCACAATTGGTAAATTCAAGGTTTTCTAGCAGAATAAAAAAGTTTTAATAAGGCTGTTGACAGTGGAGATAGAAGATGATATTCTGAGATTGTTCTTGATAAAGAACGAAATAAGAGCAGATAGAGAACACGCAGAGAACGACGAGGAGGAGCTTACGCCATCTCTTTGTATAAGAAACTCACCATTAAATGTTCTCTACTAAGAATATATAGGAAGAATGCTATCTTTGAGATTTGGCTATGGAGGGAAAGTATGAGTGCAATAACGGGGATCCGTCATTTCAAACAAGATCATGTGAGTACTGAATATGGCCAAAAGTTAATGCAAGGATTGCAGAAGTATCCATCAGATGATGTGCGGACATGGTATGATCAGGACATTTTCCTGGGCTGCCATTCACAATGGATTACACCGGAATCCGTGGGGGAACGCAATCCATACTATGATTCAGCAAGAGGATTAGTAGTAGCCGCTGATGCGATTATTGATAACCGTGATGAGCTATTCCACCTTCTACAAGTAGAGGCGAATAGGCAGCAATCGATGACAGACAGCGAGTTGATTGTACTAGCCTATAGCAAATGGGGCGAGGAAGCTCCTAAGTATTTGATTGGCGACTTCGCTTTTATGATCTGGGACGAGAGAAAACAGCTGCTGTTTGGAGCCAGAGACTTCTCGGGTAGCCGGACTCTCTACTATCATTGTGACAAGGAAGCTTTCGCTTTCTGCACGGTCATTCAGCCTTTGCTAAGCTTACCCCATGTTAATAAAAGTATAAATGAACATTGGATTGCTGAGTACTTAGCCAATCCTGGTGTAATTGAATGCGTTGACGATGCGTCAACTGTGTTTAGAGACATTCAACAGTTACCTCCCTCTCATGCGATTTCGATTAAAGGTGAGCGAGTGACTGTATCGAGATATTGCAAAATTACGCAGCAAGAAGAACGATTGAAGTTAAAGTCAGATAAAGATTATGAAGAGGCGTTTCTGGATGTGTTTCAACAAGCGATCCAATCTCGGCTGCGAACGCATCGTCAGGTTGGAGCCTTCTTAAGCGGGGGACTTGACTCTGGTACAATCGTTAGTTTGGCGGCTAGAGAGTTGCATAAGAAAAATAACAAATTACATACGTACAGCTATATACCAGTAGATGATTATATCGATTGGACACCTAAAAGTGAAGTAGCGGACGAAAGACCGTACATCCATTCGACTGTCAATCATGTTGGGAACATCAATGATAACTATTTAGATTTTAAAGGGAAGAGCGCCTTAACCGAAGTGGATGATTGGCTGGAGATGTTGGAAATGCCCTATAAAATTTTTGAGAATTCCTACTGGATTAATGGCATCTATGAGAAGGCGCAGAAGCAAGGTGTAGGAATACTCTTAAGTGGGGCCAGAGGAAATAATACAATCTCATGGGGTCCTGCCTTATCCCATTACGCTTCCCTATTGAAAGAAATGAAGTGGATTCGTCTTTTTAGAGAAATGGAAATGTACAGCGCTAATAATGGTGTAAAAAAGACAAGGTTCATGAAAGCTGTCGCTCAAAAGGCATATCCGTTCATGAATCGCGGAAACGGGCAGCAAGTAAACTATCACTTCCCGAAGCTGATCCATCCTGATCTTGCCCAGCGAACCGATGTTTACAACAAGCTGCAGGCATACGATATTGATTCAAATGGGTTTACAAGTCCGTCCAATATTTTCGAGACGAGAAAAAAACACTTTGAACAAACGTTTGTCTGGAATCTAAATGGTACTTGTGGCACCAAATCATCGCTGCGTTACGGAGTCTGGAATCGAGATCCATCGAATGATTTGCGAGTGATTAAGTTCTGTCTCTCTGTTCCTGAGAACCAGACCGTGAAAGACGGTATGGATCGGGCCTTGATCAGGAGATCGACCAAAGGCTTATTACCGGATAAAGTGAGATTAAATCAGCGAGTTCGAGGTGTTCAAGGGGCGGATGGCATTCATCGCATGGTGCCGGACTGGCAATCATTTATCGAAGAATTGCAGCAGCTTGCCGATGACCCTCAAATCTCGTCATACATTAACATTCCAGTTGTCAAGGAAGCAATAGCTAGAATTCAGGGTACCACGCGGCCGAATAATCCATTCGACGCAGATTATAGCATTCTAATGCGAAGTTTAATTATGTACAGATTCTTACAAAAAAATGCTTGAAGGGAGGTGAGTATATGAACAAAACATGGGAAAAACCAGAATTGGAAGTACTTGATGTGAAAATGACAATGACAGGATTTCCGGACCAAAAACGGGATTTCTTGGACACGAACCAAACAGAACACCTAATGGGGCCTAGCTAGGTCAAGTTACATAACCTTCAAAATTCCTGTGTTAAAAGCCCTTATACTGGAAAGTATGAGGGCTCGTTTTTTAAAAATATCAGAATTTAGAAGACAAAGCTTGGAGTGGGAAATGATGATAAGTACTGTAAAAGACATGTATTATCGAGCTTTTGGATTTACCGTGGTAAGTACGATTCACTTACCTGAGTTAGTACAACTAAATGACATTCAGGGTTCTCCTGATATTACCATTGAGATTGCGGATCTATCCCAATTATGGATTAGCATGGAAGCGGAACTTGGGAAGTATACGGTTCGTGAGGGAAGCGTCATTTTTCAAATTCCTCATTTAGGTATTTTTTACATTGAACATGGAAATAAGATTCTCATTTCACCCGCCATTGGCTCAGACAAGGATGAAATTAGGCTTTATATATTAGGATCTTGTATGGGAGCGCTGTTGCTTCAAAGAAAGATTCTTCCTTTACACGGTAGTGCAGTTGTTATTGAAGGAAATGCCTATGCGATCGTGGGTGATTCAGGAGCTGGCAAATCGACGCTTGCATCCGCCATTATGAAGCAAGGTTATCCGTTATTAAGTGATGACGTCATTGCCATTTCCTTCTCATCCGATCAACAAACAGCCTATGTAACACCTTCTTATCCGCAGCAGAAACTATGGCAAGAAAGCATGGATCACTTCGGAATGGAATCAGCTGGTTATCGCCCGTTATTTAAAAGGGAAACCAAATTTTCAATCCCTGTTGCATCGAATTATGAGTCAAAGCCTGTACCCATCGCAGGGATTTTCGAATTAGTCAAATCCGATGGGGAGCACGTGGCGATTGGGCGGATGCCTAATCTCGAATGCTTATCCATGTTGTACCATCACACCTTTCGAAATTTTTTAGTTCATAGGTTGAACCTGTCATCTTGGCATTTTGACATGACGGCTAAGCTCGTGAATAAGCTAAGCCTCTATCGATTAGAACGCCCTGTATCTAAATTTACGGCACCAGATCTCGTATCTACAATCATTACAACAATTAATAGGAGGCATATCTCATGATATCCAATCAAACCATTGATTTAACCCAACAAGTTGTTCAGAAGGACGGCCATATCGTAAGCGATATGGGGGGAGAAAAGGTAATGTTAAGTATCGAGAATGGAAAATACTACAATTTGGGGTCAGTTGGCGGCATCATTTGGGATATGATTCAAGAACCCATACAAGTAGAACATCTCGTTCATAAATTAATGGGAGAATACAATGTTGAGCGATCTGTTTGCGAAGGCCAGGTAGTTGCGTTTCTAGAACATATGGCTAAAGAGGGGCTAATTCTTCGTATAGAAACAGGGGATGTACGTTGAAAGCCATTATTTACTGGACCAAACGATTGTATGCCAATACAGGCAAGAAGTTGTATGTAAGTCTTCTGGGTATGATTCTCATTAGTCTATTCGAAGGAATTGGCATTATTATGCTCCTTCCGATGTTGAATATGAGTGGAATCTTTGACTTATCTGTTACGCATATTCCGATATCAGCCGCTTTTGATTTCCTACGAGAATTGCCACGTATCTGGGGCTTAACCCTTATATTAGGCATTTATGTCCTACTCGTACTAGGTCAAGGTTTGATGAAATGGATGATTACCGAAGGGAATACGAAGATTCACCAGGGGTTTATGCATCGAGTTAGATTGGATACGTTTAGCTCATTGTTGCAGGCAAAATGGGACTTTCACTTGAAACGTAGAAAATCAGATTATGTAAATTCATTGACGGCTGAAATAGCTGGTGTCAGTGGTGGAATTAACGCTGGATTACAGATGGTTACTTCACTTATTTTTACGGGGATCCAAATTGCTTTAGCTTTCTGGTTATCTGCAAAGTTAGCCATTTTTGTCTTGATTTGCGGGTTGGCTGTCGCGATTATTTTTCGGAAATTCGTACGTAGATCCCAAGTCATCGGGCAGAATTCCATGGACTTGGGGAAACATTACCTCGCGGGTATTACCGATCAATTAAACGGAATAAAAGACATTAAGAGTAATATGCTAGAGCATTCCCGTATGATTTGGATGAAGGACATAGATAGTCGAATACAACAAGAGCAGCTTGCTCACGTCAGATTGAAGAATACATCGCAATTCGTGTATCAGACGGCAGCGGCACTTTTTATCGCGCTCTTCATATTCCTTTCCGTTGGCATCTTCCAGTCACAGTTAGAACAGTTATTATTAATTATTCTAATCTTTTCAAGGTTGTGGCCTCGATTGAATGGGATCCAAACGAATATGGAGACCATAGCCGCTTCGGTTCCTGCCTTCACAGCACTGAAATTGCTTCATGATGAATGTGCAGAATCACAAGAATTTACCATTAAGAAGGCTTCTCCAATCGAGCCTATTGCGTTAAAGGATCATATAGAATGTCAGCACGTTTATTTCCGCTATAACCGGAATCAATCCGTGTATGCACTACGTGACATCAATTTACAAATTCCAGTTAATCGAATGACTGCGATCGTAGGGCGTTCAGGAGCAGGGAAAAGTACATTAATTGACATCCTAATGGGCCTTATGCTGCCAGAAGAAGGGCATGTTTTGGTGGATAGCGTGCCATTGACACAAGAGCGCTTATTATCGTTCCGTGCCTCCATTAGTTATGTATCGCAGGATCCCTTCTTGTTCAATGCAAGTATAAGGGAGAATTTGCTGTTGGTTAAACCAGACGCTACCGAAGATGAAATCCATGATGCGCTTGTGTTCTCGGCCTCAGCCGAATTTGTTGCGAAGCTCCCTCAAGGTTTGGACACAGCAATTGGTGATCGTGGGGTTCGATTATCCGGTGGCGAGCGTCAAAGACTTGTATTGGCAAGAGCGATACTGCGCAAACCATCCATTCTTGTATTGGATGAGGCGACTAGTGCACTCGATACGGACAATGAGACCCTAATTCAAGAAGCATTGGATTTGTTAAAGGGTAAAATGACAATCATCGTGATTGCCCATCGCTTGTCCACGATTCGCAATGCTGATCAAGTTCTTGTTATTGATCAAGGAGCCATCGTTCAGCGGGGGATCTTCAGTCAACTTGCTAATGAAAAGAGAAGTTTGCTGAATCATCTAGTTGATAGTCAGAATGTGATACGAAAGAATGGCTAATAGCATTCATATTGATTATTTGGATGGAGTCAATGATGGTAAAGATAACGTTTATGCGAAAGTTCTTCTCATTAAATAGGAAGACAATGTTTCTATTTGTAGAGGCATTTATTTATTTGGCATGGGCCAGGATTCTCATATCGGTTCCTTTTGCCAAGATAGCGCCTTCGTTAGGTAAATCTATGGAGGAATCAGTGCAAGATCAACCTAATATTCGGAAAGTCGATCTCATCCAGATTCATGATGCCATTGGGATCATCAGTCGTCATACAGTATGGGAAAGTAAGTGCCTAGTCAGGGCGATCGCAGCTATGAAAATGTTAAAGAGACGCGAAATTTCCTCTACGCTTTATATGGGTACGCGTAAAGATGAAACGGGTAAAATGATTGCGCATGCCTGGCTTCGGAGCGGTCCCTTCTTCATTACCGGCGCGGAGGGGAAGGATGGTTATGTTGTTGTTGGGAAATTCGCAAATCATTGCAACAGATAGAATGAGGTTAGGAGGATCGAGATGATTATCAGTTCGCAAGCGACATCCACACTATTTTCCAAAGAATTAACTTTGCTGCTCGCACTCATGCATATGCCGTCAGGCGAAAAGCAACTCCCTATTGGGAATGAAGATCTCAAAGACATGGATTGGGACGAGTTGCTTGTGCTGACAAGACATCATCGCGTGTATCCAAATGTATATGACAAGCTTAGGCAAATGGATGACGAGCGCATTCCAGCCTATGTCATAAAACAACTGCAGAAAGACTATCAACGCAACACGTTCTCTATGCTGCATTTAAGCTCGGAGATGGGGAGTATTTCCAAACACTTCGAAGAAGCCGACATTCGTGTCTTAGTTCTTAAGGGGCCGGTGCTAGCAGAAGATCTATATGGGGATGTATCACTCCGTACTTGCAGCGATTTAGATATCCTTATTCCAATTGATAACCTGATGCAAGCAGAAGCCATGCTTATTGGACTAGGTTATGTGAAAGAGGACGTGTACAAAACGATTCTTGGCGATTGGAAATGGCGGCATCATCACATCACGTATAAACATCCGCAGAAGGGCGTTAAACTCGAAATTCATTGGAGATTAGGCCCCGGTCCAGGGAAGGAACCTACGTTCAATGAACTCTGGGAAGGTAAACGAAAGTGTTCCTTCGCCAAACATCCTGTCTATTATTTAGGAAGAGAGGATTTATTGCTATTTCTTGCGTCGCACGGTGCTCGTCACGGCTGGTCACGATTACGCTGGCTCGCGGATATCGACCGGATTCTTAGACAGGATCTGGCGTACGATAAGCTTAAGTATCAACTGAAGAAATATAGTCAGAAGCATATTGCTGCACAAGCAATCATACTAGCCGTTAAGCTGCTACAAACACCGATAACCAGTGAGCTTGAGTCTATCGCTATGGCTAGACGAGGAGAAAATCTCGCGAAGGATGCTTATTTCTACATTCATCAAAAAGTGAATCTTCATACGGATCCCGTTCCAGAACATATTTCAAAGTATCATAAACGTCATCTATTTTCCTTAATGACGTACTGGCAGAAAGCGTTATTTGTATTAAGCTTTTTATATCCGTATCCGGAGGACGCTGAAACATTAAAATTGCCTCAGCCCTTACACGTACTCTACTTTCCTTTACGACCTTTCCTGTGGACATGGAGAAAAACAAAAAAACATGTGTTGTCATAGGCAAGCTATGGCAATACCAAGCTGTATGTAAACGTTCTCTATTGAAGTACAATGGTGTTGACATGTTCTTTATAAAGAACTATACTTGAGATAAGTAAAGGTTCTTTATTAAGAACTTTTTATGTTTCTCGAAAGAGGAGAGAGGTATCCCATGAAAATTCCCAAAACTATTCACTACTGCTGGTTTGGACATAATGAAAAGCCGGATATCGTGAAGCGATGCATACAAAGCTGGCATCTTCAACTACCTGGATATCAATTCATAGAGTGGAACGATAGTAATTTTGATCTGAACAGCAATCCCTATGTGAAAGAGGCTTATCAAGCAGGGAAGTATGCTTTCGTTAGCGATTATGTAAGGGTCTATGCACTCTATCACTTTGGTGGGATTTACTTAGACACGGATGTAGAAGTATTCAAACCCTTTGATGATTTATTGCATCATGACTCCTTTTGGGGTTTCGAGCAAGAGAATTACATTGCTACTTCCACGATCGGAGCTGCCCCGCAGAACAAGTTAATCCAGGTTTTCTTGGATTCCTATACGAATAAAAACTTCATACGCTCGGATGGTACCTATGACTCATTAACCAATGTGGCTTTGATTACCAAGATACTTAGCGACTGGGGAGTCAAAGCGAATGGTGAATATCAAGAGTTAGATGGGATTGCGGCGTTCTACCCCCAGACGTATTTTTCCCCTTATGACTATATCAATTGCAGAACCCTAACAACGGGAGATACTTATGCTATGCACCATTTCTACAAGAGTTGGCTGCCGCTGAAGGCAAGGTGGAAGGGCCAGATCAAGGTGAAGCTGGCGAAAGTGATTGGTGGGGATAATATTGCTAGGTTGCGCAAACTACTTAGTTAAAATGATTCTTGAGGAGAATAGGCATGTGGATCCTAGGTAAAAAAATTCTAAGCACACTAATAAATGATGGTCGCGGTAGGGGATTCTACTACATGTTTATCATGAATGCATCGCATGCCATAGGAATTCTAAGAGCATGCCTCAACAAGCTTCTCTACTATAGAAATATTAAGTCATCTATTTTCTCATTACAGACGAACAGTAGAATTGATGTGTTTAGCAAACATGCCAGGATCTACATTGGCAAATTCGTATTTATAAGAAAGAACGCAAGTATAAGAGTGGATCACTATGGAGAATTGTTTATTGCGGAGAAGGTGTTTATTAATGATCATTGCAACATCAATTGTGTCTACAAGATAACGATTGGTAAAAACACTAAAATTGCACCTAACGTTAGTATAAATGATCATGATCATAATTTTCGTGAAAACTCTGGCGAACACCTTGTAAAGGGAGAGATTATTATTGGTGAAAATGTGTGGGTAGGCTCTAATGTGGTTATTCTTCGAGATACGGTAATCGGTGATAATGCGGTTATTGCAGCGGGAAGTGTTGTGAAAGGAAATGTACCTGCGAATACCATATTCTTAAATAAAAGGGAAAAGAGCTACATTCAATATGCGTAAAATTCTTATTACTGTGTTTGATATGGAGATTGGTGGCATTGAGAGAAGCTTGATTAACATGCTGGAGAGCTTTGATTACAGCAAATACGAAGTGGATTTATTTATTTGCAAACATTCAGGAGACTTCTTGAGTTTGATACCTGATAAAGTAAATCTTTTGCCAGAGATAGATAGCTATACGGTATTTCGTGCATCCATGTTGGATTGTTTAAAGAAAGGGCAACTTCTAGCTTTAGGCATCCGAGTGTTGAGTAAAGCCATTTCGACATGGAAGGCAAAAGTCAGGAAGCTGAAGGAGGGATCTGGTTACATACAGATGCAGCTTGTTCAAAAATATACAACGTATTTCTTACCGAAGATAGGGAAGCAATATGATCTAGCTATTAGTTATGCATGGCCGCATGATATTGTCGCTAGCAAGGTAGATGCTGTGAAAAAAATTGCATGGATACATACGGATTATAGTGAATTAGAGATCGATAATAAAATGGATCTGGCAGTATGGTGTAAATACGATGCCATTGCTTCCATCTCCGAGGCCTGTACAGATGCGTTCATTAAGACATACCCCACATTAGAAAAGAAGATTCAATTAATAGAGAACATTACATCTCCAGCGTTTATTCGAAAAATGGCAGATGATCATATTCACCTAGATGCTGAGCATCAGGATCACTTTAACATCGTATCCGTCGGCAGGTTATCTTATGTCAAAGGATTTGATATGGCTGTAAAAGCTTTGAGGTTGCTTCATGATAGGGGATTAACATCCATCAAATGGTTTGTTGTAGGGTATGGGGGATATGAAGAACAGCTTAAAGAGTTGATCGTGGCGAACAACTTAACGGATAGTTTCATTCTAGTCGGCAAGCAAATGAATCCCTATCCGTATATCAAGCTTTGTGACTTATATGTACAACCATCTCGTTACGAGGGGAAAGCAGTGACAGTAACGGAAGCCAAAATCTTAGGTAAACCTATTATAATTACCAACTATCCGACTTCGAGTAGTCAGATTGAAGATGGTGTGGATGGTATGATCTGTGAGCTAAGTGTAGAGGGTATCGCGGAAGGAATTGAAGAGATGTATACACGAAGTGAACTCAGAACGGGCTTCATGAACAATAATGTACGGCAAGATTATAGTAATACTTGGGAATTGAATAAGTTATACGGAGTGATATAGACATGAGTACAAAAGTAAGTGTAATTATCCCTGTGTATAATGCAGAGAAATACTTAGTGCCATGCATCGAATCACTTATCAGTCAGACGTTAGAAGAATGTGAATTCATCTTCATTAACGATGGATCCCAAGATGGAAGCGCTGGAATCATTGAGAGCTTCGCTAAACTTGATTCGCGAATTAAACTCATACATCAAAACAATCAAGGTGTAAGCATGGCGCGGAATCATGGCCTAAGGTTAGCGAGTGGTGAGTATGTAGGTTTTGTAGATGCGGATGATTATGTTGAGAAGGATATGTTTGAGACGCTGTATTGGACAGCTAAAGAAGAAGATTATGACGTAGTTATTTCGATCTTTGAAACAGAAATTGCGGGTAGTAAGGTCATTACTACATATCCTTTTCCCACAGATACAAAATTAGCAAGAGGTTTCATTGAACAAGAGATTATAACTTATTTACTAAAGTCAGACCAAATGAATACAGTATGGAACAAATTATATAAACGAACATTAATTTTTGATCATGGGGTTGAGTTTCCCCAGAATATGCCGCTAGGTGAAGATGGGTATTTTAATATGAGCTTTTTCAGCCATGCTCAATTAGTAATTTCGAAAAGTTATCGGGGATATCATTATCGAGAAGTAGCTGGAAGTGCAACTAGAAACATTTTAGAGAAGGATTACTTCAAGCGTGCCTTAGAAGTGTATCTCCAAGACGTGCCAAAAGTAGAAGATATTATTGGGAACCAGCATAAAGTTAAGCAACTAAAATCAACTAAATTGATGAGAAGTGTAATGGCTAATATTCACGTATATCTAAATCCTACCCATGAAATTAGTTTTCATCAAAGGTTTAGGTATGTAACCAATATGGTCAAACATCCAATCGTATCTGAAGCTTTACCGCTCTTCTGCGAACAAGAATACGATAATCTAGGCAGATACGAGAAGCTTATGACCTATTTAATTCAAAAAAAATCAATAGCCGGTCTATACTTTTGCACAAAATATAGCAAATTAAAAAGTAAATCTATTTAAAGGGGATTATATAAATGAAAATTATGATGTTTGCTCATGATGGTAGCTTAAATAGAGGATGTGAGGCAATCGTGAGATCCTCAACCCATATTATTAAGGAACGAATTCGTGGATCCAAGGTGTATCTAGCTTCGGGTAAACCAGAAACAGATCGTTTGATCACAAGACTAGATGGTATTTATGATGGATCAACTCGGAACTTGAAAAAGTATTCATACGATTGGTTACTTTCTTCTCTTCAATACAAAGTATTTAGAGACGACTCATACGCACTAGGGAAGATTCATGATAACATTGTCAAGCTTATTCCCAAAATGGATGTGTATCTCTCCATTGGTGGTGATAACTATTGCTATGGTGAACAACCTGGTTGGTATGAAATTAATAAAAGAGTGAAAGCTGGAGGGAAAAAGTTAGTACTATGGGGCTGCTCAATTGGACAAGAGGATATGTCTGAGCGGAAATTAGAAGATTTGAAATTATTCGATCTTATTCTGGCGCGAGAAACGCTAACCTATAACATGCTGAAGAGTAAAGGACTAACGAATGTTGAATTGTGTGCGGATGCAGCGTTCACAATGGAGAAGGAAGAACTTGAGCTTCCTGAGGGTTGGCAACAAGGAAATACGCTTGGCTTAAATTTCAGTCCTCTAGTCATGGAGCGAAATGTAAATTCTCAAATAGCAGTTAGAGAATTAATATCACATATTCTAGATAAAACGGATATGACGATTGCATTAACACCGCATGTTATCCAGGCTGGAAACAATGACTATGAAATTCTTGAGAAGTTCTTCGAGGAATTTAAACATACAGGTAGAGTGATTTTGTTGCCGAATCACTTAAACGCGATTCAATATAAAGGGTATATTGCAAGAATGAGATTCTTTATTGGGGCTAGGACCCATGCAACCATTGCAGCTTATTCCAATTACGTTCCAACCATGGTACTAGGATATAGTGTGAAGTCCAAAGGCATTGCTCAAGATATTTTCGGCGAAGAGAAACTCGTGTTGGGCATTGAAGAAATTTCGGATGGCCACAAGCTTAAGGCCAAATTTGATGAAATGTTTGCAGAGGAAGATGAAATAAAACAAATATTGCAAGGAGCTATTCCGCGAATTAAGAAAATGTCATACAGAGCTGTTGAGTTACTTCATCAATTAGTTTAATGAATGAGGTGAATTTTGGTGAAAAAACTTATCTTTATCATGCCTAGTTTAACTTCTGGTGGGGGAGAGAAAAGTCTAGTTACCTTACTAAATAAACTGGATTATAACAAATATAGTGTGGATTTATTTTTATTATCACATGAAGGATTATTTATGGAGTTTGTACCTAAGGAAGTGCGAATCTTACCTCTACCCAAAAATTTTACGATTTTCAGTTTACCCTTACTTAAATCCATTGGGAAATTTTTGCTTAACGGAAGTGTTGGTTTAGCATATAACCGGGCTATGTTTACTTTTAGAAATAGGAGCCTAAAAAATGTAGCTTTAAGAGAACAATACAATTGGAAATATATTTCCAAGTCATTGGGCCTGATTAAAGGGCCTTACCATGCTGCTATCGGATTTTTAGAGAAAACATCTACCTATATTTGTATAGATAAGGTCGATTCAGCTACTAGAAAAATAGGTTGGGTGCATATTGATTATGATCAATTAGGCATGGACCCTTTGTTTGATCAAATCTATTTTAGTAAATTAGATCAAATTGTCACAGTATCAGAAGAGTGTGCTAATGTCTTGGAAAGCAGATTCCCCGAGCAAAAAGACAAGGTAAAGGTCATTTATAATATTGTGTCACCTACGATAATTAATAAAATGGCTGAACAAGGTCAAGCAGAATTGTTTGGTAAAAAAGAGAATCAGATTGTTATTGTATCAATTGGACGCTTACATTATCAGAAAAATTTCGTTATGGCGATTGAGACTTGTAAAATGCTGATTGATCGTGGATATAACATCTCATGGAATGTTATTGGAGATGGTGAAGAAAAACAAAAACTCATGGAATTAATAAAAGAATATGGGCTAGAAGAAAATTTCAAATTATTGGGACTTAAATCAAATCCGTATCCATATGTCAAACAAGCGGACATTTATTCACAAACATCAAGATTTGAGGGTAAATCAATTGCAATTGACGAAGCTAAGATCTTGAATAAACCAATTATCGTGACTAATTTCACTACGGCTAAAGATCAGATTGTTCAAGGAGTAGATGGCATTATCTCAGAAATGAATGCAGATGATCTGGCAAATGAAATTGAAAAACTGATTAATGATGTCGCTTTAAGGGAGAGGTTATCGGCTACACTAGCTAAGCAACAATTGGGGACGGAAGATGAAATAGAGAAATTTTATGAGCTGATCGGATAGGAGGCAGTAATGAAAAAAAAGGTGCTATTTATTATGAATAGTTTAACCTGTGGCGGAGCAGAGAAAGCGCTGATCTCCCTTATGGAGTCGTTGGATTATTCAAAATATGAGGTTGACTTATTTTTGCTTAAACATGAGGGTATATTTCTCAATAAAATACCAAGTGAAGTCAACTTATTAAGTGAGCCTCAGAATTATAAATATTTCGAAATGCCAATGGGAGCGGCTGTACTCGACTGTCTTCGCAAAGGAAGGTTGAAAGTAGCTGTTGCAAGAGTAAGAGCTGGATTCATTTATAAAAGTGAGAAAAATTCAGCTAGGTCAGAGCAGAGGGCATGGAAGTATGTTTACCAAGCTTTGCCTGATATCCATACGAAATATGACGCGGCTGTCGGATATCTCGAGAAGAATCCGATTTATTTTTGTATTGATAAAGTGAGAGCAACTAAGAAATTAGGATTTATTCATAGTGATTATAACAAAATGGGTATGGATGCTAAGTTGGATTACGGATACTTCAAGAAATTGGACCATATCGTGACTGTCTCGGAAGAATGTCAGCACATTCTAAGAAAGGTATTTCCAAATTATATGCAAAGAATTGAAGTCATGCATAATATCGTGTCTCCAGTAGCTATACGTAAGCTCTCCTTAGAAGAAATTGATTTAGGTGGTCAAGAATTGAAAATTGTTTCCGTAGGGAGATTAAATTATCACAAAGGATTTGAGTTGGCGATCGAGTCTTGTAAGGAACTTGTAACGACTGGATATCAGGTGAAATGGTACATCATTGGGGAAGGCGAAGAACGTGAACGCCTAGAGAGAATAATCCATGACAACAAATTGAACGATAATATCAAGCTTCTTGGTATCAAAGAGAATCCGTATCCTTACATAAAAGCAGCAGATATTTACGTTCAGCCTTCCAGATTTGAGGGTAAATCCATTGCGATCGATGAGGCTAAAATACTCAATAAGCCAATTGTTGTTACCAACTTTGACACAGCCAAAGATCAAATCATTGATGGCATGAATGGGTTAATAGTTGAGATGAACCCGAAGTCGTTATCTGCTGGAATTGCTAGTTTGATAGATAATCCGTCTCTTCGGGAGCAATTCACGCAGAATCTTTCGTCTGAAAATTTAGGAACAGAAGATGAAATACACAAACTATATGAGATGATTAATTAAATGAAAGAGGTTAACTTATATGATATTTCAACTCATAGGTTATGCACTATTACTTCTCATCGCAATCATAATCAGTATCGATATTATTCCGTTATTCAAGGATTGGTTAAGCAGAATTCATATCGGGAGATATGACAATCAACAAATATGGAACAAATCCATAACAAAGCTTGGCCTGAAGTGGCTGCATGCGACGCCGAAAATAAAAGTGACCGATCATACCAGGTTAGTCTTTATTGATATGTTGAAGGGGAATTATACGAAAGCTGCCATTCAACATTGGCAAGAAGCCGCGTTACTATTAGGCATGTCTGAATATTTGAAACAAAACGATGACAGCGATGTCAAACATCAGCTTAGTAAATTCATGGCTCAGAAATTTAATGATCAAGGTCAATGGAAACATACACCTAAATATGTTGATGGGGCTATTTTTGCGTACGCAGTGATGAAGTTAGATTTTATTGATATCGACAAGTATAAACCTGCCTTGGATGCTGTATGGGAAATGATAAGGGGGCATATTGGTCAGGATGGTACAGTGCAATATCGCAGTTTTATGAAAGAATATCGCTATGTGGATACAATAGGTTTCATTTGTCCTTTCTTAGTGGCGTACGGACTACGCTATCATAAAGATGAGTGCGTAGAGTTGGCTGTGAAGCAGATTACAACATATGAAGACAAAGGTATGTTACAAGGACACCATATCCCAAGTCACGCTTACGCGGTTGCCGAGAAATTACCACTGGGACTGTACGGTTGGGGACGAGGTTTAGGATGGTATGCCATAGGACTTATTGATGCATGGGGTGAAATGCCTAGTGATCATGTTCATAAATCGAGGCTGACAGAGAGTGTTAAACGATTTGCTGAAGCAGCCGTATTATTCCAGCAGGATCAAGGAAATTGGAATTGGACGGTGACTAGAGGAGAATGTCGGCCAGACTCATCTACGACGGCAACGTTAGGCTGGTTCATGTTAAATGCTTCGCAAATTGATGGAATCTCAGAATTGTGTTTAAACAGTGCTAATCGAGCAGCCGCTTATCTTATGAAGGTAACTAGAAGAAGCGGTGCAGTTGATTTCTCGCAAGGAGATACCAAAGATATAGGTGTCTATTCGACCTTATTTAATATTTTGCCATTTACACAGGGCTTCTGTATTCGAATGATGAATTTCAATCACGGTTATAAGGTTGTGAAGAGATGATTACACGCATCGTAACCTTTGTAAAAGTTAGGATTAGAAAGTTTTTCTTAGAGGAAATCTGGTTAGAAGACTATGTGAAGATGGGAATGGTAGTTGGTAAGAATTGCTCCATACAACCGGGCGTTGTTATTGATTATTCACACTGCTGGCTTATTAAGATTGGAAATAATGTAACGATTGCGCCTCAGGCATACCTACTAGCGCATGATGCTAGTACGAAAAGCATCATAAATTACACCAAAATAGGTAACATAACAATTGAAGATAATGTATTTATTGGGGCAAGAGCATTGATTATGCCTGGTGTTACCATAGGGAAGAACTCAATTATTGGAGCTGGAAGCATTGTAACCAAATCAATTCCAGCAGACAGTGTTGCCGTCGGTAACCCTGCTAAAGTTGTGAAAGCGGTTGATGAGTACATTAAAAGCAATGAACTTCTGTTATCGAATAGTAGAAAATATGATGCTAGCTACACGCATGAAGGCCATATCACGCCGGAGCAAAAGTATCGCATGTATCAAGAACTCTCAAATGAAATAGGTTTCGTTCTATGAGAACAAGAAGCTCGATTATTAATATCTCAGTCGGACTAGGTAATCAATTAATTATCACTTTTTTAAGTTTCTTCTCGAGAACCGTCTTCATTCAAACGCTAGGCATCGATTATTTAGGTGTAAATGGCTTGTTTACGAATATTCTTGCCATGCTCTCCCTTGCGGAAGCGGGTATTGGTTCCAGTATTATTTATAACCTCTATAAACCTGTTGCTGAGAATGACAAAGAAAAAATGCTTATGCTTATGAAGTTGTATAAGAAAGCTTACTTAGTCATTGCGCTAATCGTCTTCGTATTAGGACTTTCGATCATGCCTTTTCTAAATTATTTTGTGAAAGATACGAATGTAGCACATATTCATCTGATCTATTTTGTGTTTTTAATGAACACAGTTACACCGTATTTTTTCCAATACAAGAGTTCTTTTCTGAATGTAAGTCAGAAGGGATATATTGTTACGGGGATGTTTTCAATCTCTTCTATTGTTTCAACTTCTTTGAAGATAGTTATTCTGTATATGACTCAGAACTATGTCGTGTACTTAATTATTGACAGCATGATTACGTTAATTAATAGTTTCATCCTATCGCTGATTGTGGATCGCTTATATCCGTTTCTCAAAGAGAAGATAACGAAGCAGATTGATCAATTAACAAAGAGTAACTTAGTTAAGAATATTAAAGCAATCATCTTGCAGAATGTGGGAACCTACTTCATATTCGGTACCGATAATATTATTATTTCCTACTATGTGAGTGTGGCGGCTGTTGGGTTATATTCGAATTATTTTATGCTCATCGACATATGTCGAACCTTCATTAATCAAATCTTTAATAATATTTACCACAGTATCGGTAATCTAGTAGCCAAAGAAAGTAAAGAAAAGATCTATCGTGTATATAGAGTGACTATGTTTCTTAATTTCTGGCTGTACTCGCTGTTTGCGATTGTGTTATTTATCATGATTGAACCATTTATAAGCCTCTGGATAGGTCCCAAATTCCTAATGGATAAACTTGTACTCATTGTTTTAGTCGTTACCTTCTATGAAAGAGGAATGAGAAACTCGATTAGTACGGTTAAAACAACCGCTGGTATTTTTCATGAGGATAGATTTGTACCTCTGTGTCAGGCGGGAGTGAACTTAGTTTTCTCCATTATTCTAGTGCAGTACATAGGCATTGCCGGCGTATTTATTGGAACCTTAATCAGTGCAATGGTTGTTCCATTTTGGACTACACCTTATTTCGTGTATAAGAAAGTGTTCCACAAGTCAATCTTCCGGTACTTTTCACGCTATTTCTACTATGGGGCTGTAGGTGTAGGTACTTGCTTAATCACTTCTTATATCGCTAATTTGGTAGTTGCGGAGAGCATATTTTCATTGGGTTTGAAAGCACTTCTTTGTTTGTGCATTCCTAATCTTATTTACATTCTCTTGTTTCATAGAAGCGATGAATACAAGTATTTACTGGGAATTGCGAAAGGGATGTTGAGTAGAGTTCAGAGGAAGGTTACTCCGAAGGGAAGTTCAGAATCTTTTTGATCTATGATTGTTCTTAATTGGGAACGTTAAAGGAGCTTGAACTGTGATGGATATGATGCCATGTAACCCTGAAACCATAGCGTTTCTATTGCAAAAACGCGCAAGAACGTGTGCGAAAGATACTGCCTACAGTTTTCCGGAAATAGAGCAGCATTATACTTGGTCGAGACTATGGAACGAAGTTCAAATCATTGCAAAAGGATATCTAGAGCTCGGGATACAGAAGGGGGATGCCATAGCCTTTCTTATGACAGGAAGGATGGAACTCATTATTTCCATGTATGCGGCAGCCAGTATTGGTGCAATAAGCGTACCTTTGAATACCTATTCGAAGAAAGGAGAAGTTTGCGAGTTTCTTAAGGGAGCGAGTCCCAAAGCTATGATCATCGGGAAGGAAGGACATCAACAACAATATGCTTCCATGCTGATTGATATTTTCAGTGATTACGCTCATGGCGACAGCTCTCCTGCTTGGCTGCCATCCCATATTTTCATCGTTGAAGGGAAGGGCATAGAAGTTCAGTCTCCTATGCGTCCCTATTCAGACTTATTCAGACTTGGAGCACAATCGGAAGATGATGCTCTTCTTCGTGCGTGTTTATTGACATCTATCCATGATCCGTTAATCCTGCTGTACACCTCGGGTACGACAGGTTCGCCTAAAGGCGTGATTCGTACAACCGCTTCCTTCATATCAACCGCACCTACGTATACGAATAGGAAGAGGGCTAACCCTATTTTGCAAAAAATGATAGATGTTGTAGCTAGAAGTTTTTCTGTCATCAGCCTATTACCCTTATACCATCTTGGGGGATTTGGTGTTATTTTCACCAATTTGAAGGTTTGTAACGTAAGAATGGTACTGCTTACTTATTATCATCCGTTAACGGCAATAGAAGTGGTTAGGAAGGAATCATGTCGTATATTGATTGGCACACCCTATATGGTCCAACGTATGATTTCTGTCACGCAAGGCAACAACTCGGCCCTCTCCTCTCTAATTGGCATTTCCTTTACTTCTGCGGCAGTCAGTAGGGCCTTACTTCATAAGGTGAAAAGTGATCTTAAGCTCTTATTTTTTATGGTCACTTATGGCTCTACAGAAGCTGGTGCCATTGCGAATGGCACTTGTTTCACCGGTGGGGAGAGAAATTTACTCTTGTCACTGCTTTTCAAACTACTGAGAAGTACTCATTTATTAAGCGGTGCCGTGGAGTACAAGCAATTCGAGCAGAACAGTTATAGTCTTGCAGGGAAAGTTGACCGAGGCGTAGAGATAAGAATTCGTGATGTTGTAACAGGCAATGATCAATCCGGCCTGGAACATGGTGAAATTGAAGTCCGCAGCCATCGTGTTATGGGCATGCTCAATACACAGTCTTCCAGTATGGAAGAAGACGGTTGGTTTCGAACAGGAGATCTAGGGTATATAGATAATAACCGGAATTTGACAATTACAGGGAGAATTCATCGACTGATATCACGTGGTGGAGAGAAAATATCTCCTCTTGAAGTCGAAGGGGTATTATTGAGAAACGAAGATGTAGAGGACGCTTTCGTATTAGGTATTCCGGATGTCCTATATGGCGAAAAGTTATGTGCGTGTGTTGTAGCAAGGGAAGGTTCGAGTCTGACAGCTGAATCCTTAGTACAAAGTCTTGGTAATCAAATATCGGCTTTTAAGGTACCTGAACATATTGTTTTTCTCCCGGAATTGCCATTATCTCCGACTGGAAAAATTTCTGTGGTTGAAATTCGTTCAATCGTTATGAATGGGTTAAATCGGGAGATTCGTTATGCGTAAATACTACCCAGGGATTACAATCTTTAAACTTGTCGGTTGCTTGCTCGTATTATTTGCCCATTTGGTAATTAATCGTTATATGGTCTCATTACCGAACCATCAACTGCGATATCTCTCCCTGCCACTTGGTGTGATCGTTCCTTGCTTTTATGTGGTTGCAGGGTTCCTAGCCTATAAGGGATGGTCAAATGCGAGCAATTCACACCACTATATTAAAAGGTATGTGAACCGGATACTCCTGATGTATGTGCCCTTTTGCTTGCTGTTTATATTTGAATTTATCGTACCTGAACTGATTCGCGGCGGGGTGACAATTGCCAATCTCGGGCTGCAAGCCAAGATTCTTACTGCCGCTGTCATGTTGAATGGACCATCCGTGCAATTATGGTTTATTCCCCCCTTAATTTTCAGTCTTAGTGTTGGTTATTGGCTTGTCATGAAAAGAGGCGTACGTACCGCACTTCTGGCGGGAATTGCCGGTTTTCTATTGAGTTTGCTGATTTCAGGCAGCCTGCGTTCTTTTGCGATCGATCCTATTGAAAGCTATCTATCTGGAAGCTCGATTCTGGTCTATATGAAATTGTTTATCTATAGATACTTAGGACTTGGTTTCACATTTGTTGTAATGGGGATTCTACTTGCTCGATATGAGGAGAAGTTCAATCGCGCCAAAGTGTGGCCAATGGTTGGAGCAGCAGTCATTATTACGACGGCGGAATTTTTGTATTTATGGCGCTACATCGACTGGAATATGGAGTATAAGATTACATTGAGTATTATTCCTAATACCCTGCTTGTCTTCTACGGCATACTTAGAGTGAAGAGTCCCATCATCCAGAAGTATCATAGCTTCATTAATTTATTTAGTATAGTGACTTTCTGTGGACACATCCTGTTTATGAAGCTTAACCTTTTAGTATTAGATTGGGAGGTAACAGAGCTGAGCAATGGGCAGAACATCGTCTATGTGGGGGCTACAGGTATGGAATGTATCCTTGTCAGTATAGTTTTGTATAAATGGAAGTCGATTTTTCCGAGCATTCATATTAACAAGTTGAAGAGCATGAGTAAAAGCACCGATCGATAGTAGGGAGAAATTCCCGTAGATATGAGAGGATTGATATTTGGTAATGTCTAAATTAGTTTTACTTATTTACATCTTGATACTGTCCTTACTGCCAACGTTGTCTAGTAATTCGAGTACAAGCTCTAATGCTAGCCCAAGTCCAAATCCAAGTCCAAGTCTAAGCCCTACTGTTACTGCGAGTCCTACTACTACCACTCCTCCTCCTACTTCCGATACTCCAACAACAGACCCTATCCAAGTATCTAAAGATAAGATATATGAACTTAATTTGTCCCAGTGGCAGATATACAATGATAATACACATGCCCAAGAAACAACGGATGGATTAAATAAGGCTCTTATTTGGGCACGTGAAGCGGGCTTCACTGTGTTTAAGGTACCTGCGGGAACGTACCTTATTGCCAAGGGTACCGATGGAACGTGGGATTCTCGTGGGCGAATTAATATGGTAAGCGACATGACCTTCTGGCTTGATGATAGGGCTGTTATTCAAAAAGAAACGAATGGCTTCGAAGGTTATTCGACTCTACAAGTTGGTGTAGGTGTCCAAAATGTCCGAATTGTTGGAGGTACCTATCGCGGCGATAGAGAAACACATGATTATTCAAGCGGAGGCACACATGAAGGTGGATATGGCATCGTAACCAAAGGAGCTATCAATGTAACGATAGACGGAGTGAAAACACTCAACTTTACTGGCGATGGGATCTATGTTGCAGGTGGAAGTGGGTTTATGCAAGATATCTATGAACCTGGATTCGAGAGTGGTGGCATTGACGATAAGGGGAATTCAACCGCAGACACGAATAAAATTAGAACGAAATCAACCTGGAAGATAACAGATCCTTCATTTGCATTGACGAAAGCCGTGATCGTTGATAATGGTAAGAAATTACCATATACATTTGATATATTCTTTTATAGAGCGGATGGTAGCTTTCTGACAAGTACCAAGCAGCAGAAACAAGGTAAATATATTCCTATACCTGAGGGAAGTAGTTCGATTCGACTTGTATTCTCTGGAAACCTGCAGGCGGGGACCTATCTGGAAATATGGAATAGAATACAATCCACTGGAGTAATTATTCAGAATTCAGATTCTTCATTTAATCGTAGACAAGGGTTGAGTATAAGTGGCGGTAAGCAGATTCTTGTGCAGAATAGTGTGTTCCATGATATCGGGGGGAAAGGTGGAACGGCTCCAATGGCCGGGATTGACGTGGAAGGTGGAGCTGGTGACAACGGGTATATTAACGAGAATATTACGATAAGAAATAATAAGTTTTATAAGAATAGTAGATATGATGTGATATTCTACGATGGTCATGATGGCGTTCTTGAGAACAATCATTTAGCTTCTACTGGAGCTATTGGGCTTGCCGTTTCTGAGCCATTTACAGGAGCAACGATTACCAATAATAATTTTGAAGGTACGAGTATTTATGCAAGTCATGACGTTACTTTCAATGGCAATCAGATCAGTGATTCACTCACTCATTTCGATGGTCCTAATATTGCGATCAGAGGCATGACGGCAACGAATACAAACTTTTCGATTTCAAGCTCAATACCCTTTGGAGTAACTGCGTCGGATATTACGATTAATCTTACGAAAAAAACAGCGGATGCAGGGTTATCGATTTGGAAGAATCCTGTACATCTAACGAATGTTACTATCAACGGAGCACCTGCATTGCGGTCAGTTTCAGGAGGGAATGTGCCAGGGAATATATTCGATAACCTTACTGTTACCGGTTATAATTCAACCTACGGATTGGATTTACCACCTGGAACGTATAATAATTGCTCATTTACTGGGCCAGCGGATGGTGGTAAAGCTATTCCCAGTGTTGGAAAGCCTGGTGAATATATATTTAATAAGTGTTCCTTTACAGGTTATGGGGGGATACAAGCTGGGAATGAAAATTTGGACCTCACCATCACGAACTCAACATTTCATACAAAGGCTAATGCACCAGCCGTATCTGTAGATAGCGCTCGGAAGGTGATTATTGACGATAATGAAATTGTAGCAACTGGTATTACGTCAAACTCAACTGAAATTATTAAACTGAATGATTATTGGCAGAAAGACAAACCGAATGATATCGGATTTGCTCAAATAAAGAATAACTCCATTACAAGTAACATGGAGGCAATCGGGATTTCAACGATAAATGTTGGAACAGGAGCACCTGCTTTTGATATTGCAAATAATAACTTAAAGAATGCGATATTAAAATTAAAAGCAAACGATATGAAATAACTAAATAGTTAAGCGGATATAAAAAGGAAGAGCGATTGTGAATAACACGGCTCTTCCTTTTGCTATGAAATTATAACGTAATATTGTTAATTAACCGGGTACTGGTGTTTATATCTGAAGTTACATTATTAAATATACAAGCTGCGATTGTCATTGATTTATCGCGTGTAAGCCAACGAAGATTAAGTTTTGTGTTTTCAAGATAACTATTTGTAATAAGGGATATATTGACACTGTCAGCTTTACCGATGCTTGAATTTATTATCGTACTCCGATTATTGGTTACGTTACCATTGTAATTAATGCCTACATTTTGAAAGATACAGTTATCAACAAATAACTTTCTAGTGTAACGAGCATCGTTGGAACCGAGAGCAATATCACCGCCAAGTATGCCTGTTTTGGCTCGAATGAAGGAACCATTAGTTACATTTGTAGACTCGAAATTAGCTCCACCTTCAATTACAGCGATTCCGTCAATTGAATTTGGCCTTCCTACATAATTGGCAGGGGAACGCAGATCGACTTCATAGTTTTTTACAGTAATATTGCGGAGAACAGCCCCTGTAAGAAGTAACTGGAAATTCGGTGTGAGCACATTATCTCCCCGCCAATCCCGCTCGACAACAACATCAGAAATGTAGCATCTTCCATAATTAAAACGACTGAGATTGAAACCAGATATGCCGGCATCTGTCATCTTGACCACGGGCCCATTTAGACTCTCTGAGACTTGAAAGCTGTTGGTTTTAACATTAATCGTATAATACAGTTTATCAACACTTATCCCCGAGGGCACCTTGCCAAGCCATTGCTCGAACGCAACTTTCGCTCCGTTTCCTGCGCCATGAGCTGCAGCGAAAGTGAATGTACCCGTTGCAACGTCGACGATTGGCGTTCCCCAGTAACCGTAAACACTTGAGCCATAGAATAGGCCATTATTAATTTTACAATCATTAATTACAGCCCCTGTAACATCTGCAATTCGAATGTTTCCATTGTTGCAAATGGCGCCATTAACAAAGTTATCACCTTTCACAACAAGTTCACAAGAAATCATCGTGTTATTGAGGTAATTGATATACATATTATTGGGATACGAACTAATGCCTCCAACATTGTATCCTTCAAATTTGTTGTTTTCTAATGTGACGTGAACCGCATCTGCATTAACGAAATGGCCGCGGCTATTGGTGTAGATATAGTTCTGAGCAATATAAATACGTGTATTTAATTCCAATCCAGTTTGATTCAATTCAGGACGCCAAGTGGGGATATTCGTTTCTGACCACATCGATTCAAGATCGATACCGAACATGGGAGCTGTTCCGTCTTCTGTTACACCGTTATCGGCCAAACCAATATGATGGATCTTATTATTAATAATGCTGACATCAGTCGAACCTGCAACGGAAATTCCTTGTCTTCTGCAGTGATGAAGATTACAGTTATGAACTGTAAGATAGGATCCCATTTGTCCTTGTGTATAGTCAGCAGGATTTGCTTTATATTCAAGCCAAGAAGTGAAGATAGCGTCTCCTGTACAGTTGCTGATGTCCATATTCTCGATAAGAATGTGGTTTGCACCTAAGAGATTAATGCCATATCCCCATTCATGCGTATAGTTCTGAGCATCAACTTTAGCGGTAATTTGAGCAATCTGAGCATCTGTTAGGGGAGAAGCCGTAATGTCGATGGCGAAAATCATTTTATTGGCGTTTGCGATATCAGCGAACCATCCTCGTCCAGTTGGGGCTGCGGGTGCGAATTGTCCATTCGTTCTTGACCCGGCCAAAGTGGAGTTGGAAATCGTATCTTTGTACTGGAAGAAACTATAATTCGTATTCGTTATGCCATTAATCGACCATAAACGGAATAATTGAAGTAACCCAGGATTGCTGTATCGATCAATGATTTCACTGCGGATCCAATTTGGATTCGTATTTAGTGAACCATCCGAATTAACCCCGCCACGAACGAATTTCACGCCTAACTGATAAATGTGCGTTTTCTTATCACCAATCACGGTTCCTCCTGAAATTATAGCATCAGAGACCCCTTTTAAATAAAAGATGCTGTACCAAGGAGAAGAATTCGCTTCCAATTGTACAATGCAACCATCAAGCATTTCGAAATGCATGTTGCTTTGCATGGTAATACAGGAGTAAATCGTGCTATCAATTTTTAATGCATAGGTGCCTTTTGGTAAAACACAATGTGTAATGCCTTGCGATTTGGCCCAAGCAATGGAATCGTTGATACCCTTTGTCGTTGCGGCTGAATTCGTACCATCATTCTTAATGGACCATTTGGCTAAGTCAATCACATAAGAAGCGGAGGAGAGGGAGTTCGAACTAACGGGTTGTTTAGGAACCCAGCGTGACTGTGCGCTGTCATAAGTTAGAACATCATTTTGGGCAGGAAGCTTGGTCGTTACATTAATATCGTCTAAATCACCCAAATTTGCATGAATCATACAATCTCACCTTCTTTCTAGTTATTTTGTCGCATAGATTAGTGTATGTATAGCTAGTTGAATGCGTTAAGGATGAGAGACTAGGAGCCGATAGTTTATTTTGGTATTGACACGTTCTTTATAAAGAACTACAATGAAAGTAATTTAATCGAACCATTCGTCGGTCTATTTTTTTTAGTTTAAATGTTCTTTATAAAGAATATTCATTAGGAAAACGTTCTCTATACAAAGTAATTAGCAGAGTTGCTTCACATCGTTCTTTATAAAGAACAGTGAGAGTCATTTATCTCTGTCGGTAATGTCTCCTTACCGTTATCAACGGGGGCACTCGATCATGCTGTGGGTTCGTTTATAGGACCTTAGACGCTAGTCGTCAAGAGTGTGGTGCGAGGTGGGGTTAGATGCCCTATTCATTAAAGGGTTTAATTATAAGGTCTTTTCCAAAGGCCCTATACTTAAGAACTTTAAAGAAAGGGTGAATTTATGTGTCATATAACCAACGGTTGTCGCTTTTAATTATAGTGGACTCCTTTATTGTATTAACCTCTATTTTCTTTAGCCGATTCTTGTTGAGCGCAGATTTGCGAGTTATCACATTGCCGTTAGTTGTAAGTGCGATCGCACTGTTAGTGAGTCATCATGTATTTTCGCTGAGGTATAAACTTTATAAGAAAGCATGGGAATACGCGAGTGTGGGCGAGTTACTCATTGTGTTGAAGGCTGTTTCATTCTCCATTATTGCTGCTGCGTGCGTTCAACAAATTGTTGTTCAAGACATATACTTTCGTTTACTCGCTGTGACGTGGATGATACATATTCTGTTAATTGGCGGCTCTCGCTTCTGTTGGAGATTATTACGCGGGACTTTGACGAATCGAACGGACAATAAGAAGAGGACATTGATCATTGGCGCTGGATCAGCCGGTACGATGGTAGCTAGACAGCTAATCAAGAATAGTGATACAGAACTGCTTCCAGTCGCTTTTATTGATGATAACGTACGTATCCATAATCTCGACATTATGGGGATTCCCGTTGTTGGAGGTATTAGTCAAATTGAGAAGACGGTAGCTGATCTAGGAATTGACAGCATTATTATTGCGATTCCATCCTTAGGACGGAAAGACCTGAATGCGATTTTCCAAGAATGCGCCAAGACGACAGCCAAAACACAAACACTACCCATGTTAGAGGATCTTGTTACAGGTAAGCTTTCCGTTAATCAATTCATGGATGTTCATGTAGAGGATCTCTTGGGCAGGGAACCAATTGAGCTGGATATCGCAAGTATATCGGAGTTTGTTACGCACAAAGTGGTCTTGGTAACCGGCGCGGGGGGCTCTATTGGGTCTGAAATCTGTCGTCAAGTTTCTAAATTCCAGCCGAGTAAACTTATCCTGCTAGGGCATGGTGAGAATAGCATTTATTCCATTGAGATGGAATTAAAAGATATTTGTGAATACGATCAAACGGAATTCATTACCGAAATTGCTGATATTCAGGACTCGCGCAAAATGATGGCCGTTATGAATCGACATCGCCCTGATGTCGTGTATCATGCAGCAGCTCATAAGCATGTACCGCTAATGGAACGAAATCCTGAAGAAGCGGTTAAGAATAACGTCATAGGTACGATGAACGTGGCGATTGCAGCAAGTAGGTATGAAGTGAACACCTTCGTCATGATCTCTACGGATAAAGCGGTAAATCCAACGAGTGTCATGGGCGCCACCAAACGAATGGCCGAAATGATTATTCAAGACATGGATAAGAGCAGCAGTACGAAGTTCGTAGCCGTCCGATTCGGTAATGTCTTGGGAAGCAGAGGTAGTGTCATTCCAAGGTTCAAGCATCAGATTGAAAAAGGCGGCCCTGTATCGGTCACTCATCCGGACATGATTCGCTATTTTATGACCATTCCGGAAGCATCTCGGCTCGTTATGCAGGCTGGGGCTTTAGCCAAGGGTGGAGAAATTTTTGTCCTTGATATGGGCGAGCCGGTGAAAATTGTTGATCTGGCCAGAAATCTCATCAAGCTATCGGGCAACACCGTGGAAGATATCGGTATTGAATTTACCGGAATGAGGCCGGGAGAGAAGCTTTATGAAGAGCTTCTGAAGGCTGAAGAAATCGAGGAACAGCAAGTATATCCCAAGATCTATATTGGGAAAACGGCGGATTTATTTATGGATGAAATCAAAGAGACCATTTCTATGTACAACACCTTAGATAAGGACAGCTTAAGAGAACGCTTGCTTAACATTGGTAACAGTAACGTTCTTCTTTTATCCAAGAAACTATCATCTGTAGGCTAAAAAGGAGCAATCATGTATGAAAGTTAGAAAGGCCATTATCCCAGCTGCGGGTCTGGGGACAAGATTCCTGCCGGCAACGAAAGCAATGCCGAAGGAAATGCTGCCGATTGTTGATAAACCGACCATTCAATATATTGTTGAGGAAGCTGTTGAATCAGGCATTGAAGATATTATTATTGTGACGGGGAAAGGGAAAAGAGCAATCGAAGATCACTTCGATAACTCCTTCGAGCTTGAGCAGAATCTATTAGAGAAGCAGAAGTTCGAACTTCTTTCTGAAGTGAAGAAATCATCTAACGTGGATATTCATTACATTCGTCAGAAGGAGCCGAAGGGCTTAGGGCATGCGATCTGGTGTGCACGCAAATTTATTGGCAATGAGCCGTTCGCCGTATTGCTTGGGGACGATATTGTTCGGGCAGATAAGCCTTGCTTGCAGCAATTGATGGAACAGTATGAGTACAACGACGCATCCATTATAGGTGTGAAGCATGTACCAGACGAAGAAGTGTCTCGATACGGAATCGTTGATGGATTTGAGTTAGAGAACCGCCTACATAGCGTTAATCATCTGGTTGAAAAACCTCTCAAAGAGTTAGCTCCCTCTAATTTAGCTATCATGGGACGATATATTTTAACTCCCACCATTTTTGATATCCTTAATAATCAGCAACCAGGAGCTGGAGGCGAGATCCAATTAACGGATGCGATCGCACAGCTGAATCGGATTGAATCGGTGTATGCATACGAATTTGAAGGTAAACGCTATGATGTTGGGGAGAAAATGGGCTTCATTCAAACGACAATCGAATATGCGTTGCAGCGTAAAGATTTAAGATACGGTTTATTGAAATATCTTTCCGAGCTCATGGAGAAAGAATTAATTAAATAGGTGATGCGGCGATGTCTAAAAAAGTATTGTTCTGTGCTACGGTTGATTATCACTTCCGTGCCTTTCATCTGCCTTACTTGAAATGGTTCAAGGACCAGGGCTTCGAGGTTCATGTCGCTGCAAGTGGGAATATAGAGCTGCCCTATGTCGATGCGAAGTTTGACATTCCCATTCAGAGATCGCCTCTACATCGTACGAACTTGGAGGCTTACGGGGCACTGAAGTCCATTCTTGCTGCGAACAAGTATGATATTATCCACTGTCATACTCCAATGGGAGGCGTGCTGGCACGTTTAGCTGCACGATCTGCCCGTAAGAAGGGAACCAAGGTGATTTATACCGCGCATGGTTTTCATTTTTGCCAAGGTGCCCCTTTGTTTCATTGGTTAGCTTATTATCCATTAGAGAAATTCTTATCTTATTATACAGATTGTTTGATTACGATTAATGAGGAAGACTACTCACTTGCCAAGAATCGCCGGTTCCGTGCGAGCCAGATCGAGCATGTGCATGGAGTAGGCGTGAATACAACACAGTTTCAGCAGATTGACGAACTGCATAGAGCGGCAAGAAAAATATCCCTGGGCTATCAACCATCGGATATTCTTTTGTTTTATGCGGCAGAATTTAATTCTAATAAGAATCAGGCGCAGCTCATACGAGCATTAGCGCATATTCGCAACGAAGCTCCTCATGTCAAACTGTTGCTTGCTGGAGTAGGCCCACTACAAGTGCAATGTCAAGAACTTGCTAGGGAGCTACAGGTCGCTCGACAAGTGAATTTTCTTGGTTATCGTACAGATATAGATCACTTGGTCCCTGTATGTGATATAGCTGTTGCTTCAAGTCTACGTGAAGGCTTGCCCGTGAACATGATGGAAGCGATGGCTTGTGGCCTTCCTGTAGTAGCGAGTGAGAACAGAGGTCACAGAGAACTTGTACATGATGGTGATAATGGTTGGCTAACCCCGCCGAATGATTACAAAGCAATGGCGGAGAAGCTCTTGCTATTAGCTAATGATAAAGAGTTACGGATTCGGTTAGGGTCAAATGGGAGACAAATGATTGAAGCCAAATACGCTATCGAGCGAGTATTACATCAGAAAAGCGCGATATATTCCCGATTTATGGATGAAAAGGTGGAGGTCATGTGGGCGATCCAATAAGAATTCTGCATGTTGTTGTCAATATGAACAGAGGGGGCGCTGAGACCCTTCTTATGAATTTATATCGGAATGTAGATCGAACGAAAATTCAATTCGACTTTCTAACGTGTAAAGAAGGAGCCTATGATTCGGAGATTACCGAGATGGGAGGGATCATTTATAGAATTCCCTATGTGTCGGAGATTGGACACGCCAAGTATATCCAAGCCTTAGATCAATTCTTCGCTGATCATGCTTCCTACAAAATTGTACACGCACATATGGATAAAATGAGTGGTTTTGTATTACGTTCAGCCAAGAAGGCTGGTATCCCCATTCGCATTGCACATAGTCACAATACAAGCAGCGAAGGTGGCATAGCGGCCAAAGCATATAAATGGTTTGCAGGTACGTTCATCGCTTCCTGTGCCACTCATTTTCTGGCTTGCTCGAATAAAGCAGCACAGTGGCTATTCGCGAATCAGCGGAACAAAGTGGTGTTAATGAAGAATGGCATTGAGAGTGAGCAATTCGCATATTCACCAGTAGTAAGAGAGGAAGTAAGACGAGAGTTGCAAATTCCGCCGGGCTCTTTCGTACTTGGTCATGTGGGCAGATTCAATCATCAGAAGAACCACACCTTTCTTATCGATGTATTTGCAGAATTGAATCGAGAGAAACCCAATACGATGCTTGTACTAGCAGGTGACGGGCCTCTTCGAGAAGAGGTGCAGAGAAAAGTGAAGTTACTTAACTTGCAGGATAAAGTGAAATTCCTTGGTGTACGCAGCGATATTGCACACTTACTTCAAGGGCTAGACATGTTTGTATTCCCCTCCTTACATGAAGGCTTACCCGTGACGCTTATCGAGGCACAAGGTGCGGGACTACCTTGTATGATCTCGGATGAGATTACACAGGAAGTGGATATGGGCATTCGATTAGTAGAACGATTACCACTAGCGGATAAAGAAATTTGGGTTCATCAGATGAAGGTTGTGATGGCCAGGAACAAATCCAGGCACATACCCGCTTCATCCTTATCTAACCAGGGGTATGATATCCGAAACACGGCTGCTTGGACCGAAGGTTTTTATCTAGGTATTTCGAGGTGAAGAGATGACTAAGCTTACTGTTTTTACTCCGACTTATAATCGTGCGTATTGTCTTCCGACTTGTTATGAGAGCTTGAAGAAGCAAACTTCGAAAGATTTCGTATGGCTTATCATTGATGATGGCTCAACAGACCATACAGATCAGGTAGTTGCTGGCTGGATTGCAGAGAATGTGATTGGGATCCGATACCACCGTCAGGATAATCAAGGCATGCATGGCGCCCACAATACAGCCTATCAATTGATTGATACAGAACTGAACGTATGCATCGATTCAGATGACTATATGCCACCGAATGCAGTAGAACGCATTCTTACTTTCTGGGAGGAACATGGCAGTGATCAGGTTAGCGGTATGATCGGCCTTGATTCCTACACAGATGGGCGAATTATTGGTACCAAGCTGCCAGAATTACTGGAGCGGTCGACGCTATTCGAGTTGTATAGTAAGCACGGCGTGACGGGAGATAAGAAGTTAGTGTATCGAAGCGAGTTAACGCGAGCTTACCCTTACCCCATTTTTGAAAATGAGAAATATGTAGGTCTAGCTTACAAGTATTATAAGTTGGATCAACAGTATGAAATGCTCCTCTTAAACGAAGTTCTCTGCTGTGTGGAATATTTGCCGGACGGCTCTTCATTAAACATGGTAAAACAGTATGTCAAGAATCCCCGAGGCTTTGCCTTCTACCGTAAGGAGCTCATGAAGCTTCCCTTTGCCTCCTTATCCTTTAAATTCAAACAGTGTATTCATTATGTGTCCAGCTGTATCATTTCGGGCAATCGTCGGTTTATGAGAGAAACACCTGCTAAACTCCTTACATTCCTTGCGATCCCGCTTGGCTGCATGCTCTATTGGTATGTTAGTCGCAAATCAAGAATCTCTTAAGCTACTAGGAAGGGACTTCACATGGCTATATTATGGCTTAACTTGGTCGTTGTTTATTTTGCTTCCTATTTATCTAGGCAAATTGCAAAGCCTGTACACGTAAGTTCGGGCCTGTTATGGATGAAACCTAACCAGTGGTTGACTGCTATTGTGATGGTGACATTCGTCTTAATTGCAGGACTGCGCAACAACATTGGAGATACGTTCTTCTATATGTATTCCTACACATTAAGTGATTTTACTTGGGAAGAAGTACTGGCAGAGAAAGATATTGGCTTCGGTATTCTTCAAATGATACTGAAATCATTTACGAATGATCCTCAGTTGTTAATCTTTATAACTGCGTTAATAACCAACGTCCTTATCGTCTATGTGTTGTACAAATATTCCAAATTATTTGAACTGAGTATTTTCATTTATATCACTTCAGGATTGTACATTGTATCCATGAACGGTGTTCGGCAATTTCTAGCTTCAGCCATTGTTTTCGCGGCATCGAAATTTTTGTTCGAAGGACATTGGAAGAAGTACTTTCTAGTCGTCGCCTTTGCTTCCTTATTTCACGGCAGTGCTCTCATCCTTATCCCCATCTATTTCATTGTGAGAAGGAAGGCATGGACATCCTCTACGTTTGTTCTCTTAACGCTTGCTGTGATTCTGATACTTGGCTACAGCGTCATATCCGACGCTATCTTTACAGCTATCGCAGATACACATTACGGTGAATACCAGAATTTTCAGGAGGGTGGCGCGAATATTATTCGTGTAGCCATTAGTGCGATTCCCCTCATATTCGCTTTTATAGGAAGAGATAAGCTGCGGGAAATATTTCCCTATGGTGACTATGTCGTAAACATGTCTTTGTTGAATTTTGTAGTTATGGCTGTAGCGACGCAGAACTGGATTTTCGCGAGGTTTACCATCTATTTCGGTTTATACAACGTTATTCTCATGTCGTGGGTCATTAGTCTATTTGCGAAGAGACAACAGAAATTTATGTACTATATCATTTTGGGATTTTATCTCGTGTATTTCTATTTTGAAAATGTAGTTACGTTAAACATTATTTATAAGAGCGATTATTTTAAATTCTAAATGAAGGATAGGGGGATATCACGATGGCAATTCTCGTGACTGGCGGAGCGGGCTACATTGGAAGCCACACATGTGTGGAGTTATTGAATGCGGGGTATGACATCGTTGTCGTTGATAATTTAAGTAATAGCAGTGCAGAGTCATTGCTGCGAGTAACAGAGCTTACGGGTAAGGAATTCGCGTTCTATCCCATCAGTTTGAACAATCGACCGGATATGGAGGGGATATTCAGAAACCATAGGATTGAAGCTGTTATTCATTTGGCAGGGCTTAAGGCAGTAGGTGAATCTGTTTCTGTGCCCTTACGCTATTATCATAATAATATCTCTGGTTCCATTGTCTTATGTGAAATTATGCAGGAATATGGCGTGAAGAAGATTGTATTTAGTTCGTCTGCGACGGTCTACGGTACGTCTGAACATGTACCCATCACGGAGAATGCGCCGCTAGGAGCAACTAATGCGTATGGTCGAACAAAGCTCATGATTGAGGAAATCATGAGAGATCTTCATGTTTCAGATTCAACATGGAGCATAGCGCTATTGCGTTATTTTAACCCAATTGGTGCTCATGAGAGTGGTCGATTAGGAGAGGATCCGAACGGAATCCCCAACAATCTTATGCCATATATCACACAAGTGGCTGTTGGTGGTTTGAAGGAATTGCAGGTATATGGCGATGACTATGCTACGACAGATGGTACAGGTGTAAGAGATTATATCCATGTGGTGGATCTAGCACAAGGACATTTGAAGGCACTTGAGAAGGTTATGGAAACAACGGGAGTTGAAGCCTATAATCTGGGAACAGGCCGAGGTTATAGTGTATTGGAAATGGTTCAGACGTTCGAGCGTGTAACTGGCAGGAGTGTTCCCTATAAGATTGCTTCACGCAGGCCTGGTGATATTGGGGTATGTTACTCGGACCCAACTAAGGCCGAACGAGAATTAGGATGGATCGCTCATAAAGGAATTGATGAAATGTGCCTGGATTCGTGGCGATGGCAAACCAGTAACCCGCGTGGTTATGTAGTCGAGAACGAAATGCTCGCAAATATATAAGGAGGAATTAGCTTGTCGATCATTCGTGCAATGGACTTTAGAAGATTTAAGAATTGGTATGCTCTGTTGCGGAATGGAATGATTGTGTCGTTGTGGTCAATTACTGTATTTATTTCAGATAGTGTAATGGCTAGTGAGCCCCAGAAGCATAAGTTGGCAATGCCAAGTCTCCAATCCTCCGATGTAACGGATGTACCTGCTGAGTTTGTTGCTGATCCTTTCATTATTCAGCATAACGCAGAATTTCATCTCTTCTTTGAAATTCTTAACAAAGCAACAGGCAAAGGAGAAATTGGTGTAGCAACCAGTTCCGATGGGAGCGAATGGACATATCGACAGGTCGTGTTGCGCGAGAAATTTCATTTATCTTACCCGCAAGTGTTTCTCCATAATAATGAGATGTACATGTTGCCGGAAACGGCGGAATCGAATCGCATTCTTCTATACAAGGCCACCCAATTTCCTTATGAATGGGAAGTAGCTTCTGAGCTCAAGGAAGGAAAGTATCTCGATCCATCCATTGTGAATATGCATGATAAATGGTGGATGTTTACAGGGACAGATGGGGGGAAGCTCCATATCCTTCATGCTGATCAGTTAGAGGGGCCATGGTTGGAGCATGTTCAAAGTCCAGTCGTCTCCAATAATCATATTATTAGTCGTCCTGGTGGGAGACTCATTGTTTCAGATGGTGTTCTATACAGATATACACAAGCCGACTATCCGCATTATGGAGACTCTGTCCGAATGTTTAAAGTATATACGCTCTCCGAAGATAGGTATGAAGAAGAGGAAGTTTCACTTGTCTTAAGTGGTTCCAAGCAAGAGATGGATTGGAGAAAAGACGGGATGCATCATATAGACCAGCTTCAGTTGAATGATAACCAGTGGCTGGTAGCTGTTGATGGTCATGAGAGAAAGAAAGTAAACTATTTTGCTTGGAAGTTTGACCGAATGAAGTCGAGCTTCATGGCAAAGCTGAGTGGGAGTACAGCCATTATGAAGAGACTATTTGATGTCAGTGTCGCAATCACATTATTAGGGCTATTTCTACCGATAATCGGTATTGTTGCCCTTCTGATTAGGTTAAAGCTTGGCTCACCAGTCATTTTTAAGCAGCAAAGGCCAGGCCTGCATGAGAAGCCCATCAACATATTAAAGCTGCGATCCATGACGGATGCCAGAGACTCCGAGGGTAATCTATTGCCGGATGCAATACGATTAACACCATTTGGCCATTTTCTTAGAAAATTTAGTCTGGATGAATTATTACAACTGGTCAATGTGATTAAAGGCGATTTGAGCCTTGTTGGGCCAAGACCACTCCTAATGGATTATTTACCCTTGTATTCCAAAGAACAAGCGAAGCGTCATTTGGTTCGACCTGGGATTACGGGGTGGGCGCAAGTGCATGGCCGAAATGCGATTTCGTGGGAAGAGAAATTCAAACTTGATATTTGGTATGTAGAGAATAGAAGTTTCATGTTGGACCTCAAAATATTGGTGTTAACAGTCGGTAAAGTCGTGAAATCGGAAGGCGTCAGTCATGGAAATCATGTAACGATGGAGAAGTTCTCAGGATCAAATTTGTCATGAAGCGATGTGGACTCCTATGAATATTGTTGTCATTGGCGAAGGTGGTCATAGCAAGGTTATTAGGGACATCATTCGATCGAAGCCATTAAATCAAATCGTGGCAATGCTAGATGATAAGTATTCGGAATTGACTTACAGAGAGGGTATGTATCAGGGACCCATCTCAGCAGCTCATCAATTGAGGGATCTCGGCCGTGAGTTGAAATGGGTGGTTGCCATTGGCAATAACGAAATAAGGAAGTCTATTGTTATGAAACTAGGTTTACCATATGAAGACTATGTCACCTTGATTCATGAGACAGCCGTCATTAGTCCAAGTGCTACGCTAGGTCATGGTTCCGTCATTATGGCCAACGCGGTCATTCATGCAGATGCTCATATTGGTCACCATACCGTTATGAATACGGGATCAATCGTAGAGCATGACTGTCAGATTGCGGACTATGTTCATATTGCGCCTAGGGCAACGTTGACAGGAGCGGTTGTGATCCAAGAAGGAAGCATGATAGGGGCAGGAGCAACTATTATCCCTGGTAAGCAGGTTGGCGAATGGGCCACAGTAGGAGCGGGAGCTACGGTTATCCATGATGTTCCCTCATTTCGAACCGCAATTGGCACCCCGGCAATCCTTATGACTACTAAATAGTGAATGAAAGGTGTGTTCATACGATGTTTACTAACAAAAAAAGAATCTATCTATCTCCCCCGCATATGAGTGGCAATGAAATGGCGTTTATTCAGGACGCTTTTGATACAAATTGGATCGCTCCGCTAGGTCCGCATGTCGATGCCTTCGAGAAAGAGATCGCCAGCCATGTCGGCCTTGTTGATGCGGCAGCAGTTAGTTCAGGAACAGCAGCCATCCATTTAGCCCTGCGACTATTAGATGTTGCTGAAGGAGATACCGTCTTTTGTTCTAGTCTAACGTTTGTGGCTAGTGCGAATCCGATTGTATATGTAGGTGCAACCCCTGTATTTATTGATTCAGAGCCAGAAACATGGAATATGTCCCCACAAGCTTTAGAACGTGCCTTATATGAAGCAGCTCGTAATGGGAAATTGCCCAAAGCGATCATTGTCGTTAATTTATATGGTCAGAGTGCCAAAATGGACGAAATCGTAGCCCTGTGCAAATTATTCCATGTCCCCATCATTGAGGACGCGGCGGAATCCTTGGGTTCGACTTATAAAGGAAGAGCAAGCGGTTCATTTGGCAAGTTTGGCATCTATTCCTTCAATGGAAATAAGATTATTTCCACATCAGGTGGAGGCATGTTGGTATCCAACGATGTTGATGGGCTGAATAAAGCGCGCTTTCTAGCTACACAAGCTCGAGATTATGCCTTGCATTATCAACATAGTCAGACTGGTTATAATTATCGGATGAGTAATATATTAGCCGGAGTTGGCCGTGCTCAACTTGCTGTGTTGGAAGAGAGAGTGACTGCTAGACGCGTTGTATTTGAACGCTATTACAACGAATTAGCCCACTTGCCAGGCATTCAATTTATGCCAGAGTTGCCGAATACGCGATCGAATCGGTGGTTGACAGCGCTAACAATCGATGCGAAAGAAGCGGGTATTTCTGTGGAAAAATTAATAGAGCTTCTCGCGGAAGAGAATATTGAGGCTCGTCTTGTTTGGAAACCGCTGCATATGCAGCCTTTATTCGAAGGAATTCCCTATTATCCGCATAGTTACGACGACAATGTGTCAGAGCGGTTATTCCAAACAGGTTTATGCCTGCCTTCGGGTTCGAGTATGGCCGAAGAAGAGCAAGATCGGGTCATTGCTTGTATTCAGAAATCTATACTTAAGGCGAAGAGTATCAGTGCTTAGTGAGTGAGTTGCCTAGGAATATTCGTCCATTTTCAACCGATGATGCTGCATTTTCTGAAAGATGATTATTTTCATTGGGATGTCGAGACAGTCGTGATAGAGGATAGAGTTGTAGTCATGCATGAATGTATGGTACCTACGTATCACCTTTCTCCATACGTTTATCCAAAATGAAGTCATGGCATGAATTCCTCCCTTCAGTACAAACGTATGAATACATAGACAAATCTATTCAATTATTCCTAAATACTGACTAATTGTTCTTTATTAAGAATTTTCTTTAGGGAGGTAATGCGCATGTGCGGAATTGTAGGATATATCGGTAGTCAGGATGCGAAGGAAATATTAGTTAAGGGATTAGAAAAGTTAGAATATCGAGGGTATGATTCTTCCGGTATTGCTATTCTAAACGACAGCGGGCTGCATGTGTACAAAGAAAGGGGTCGAATTGCAGCGCTTCGCGAAGTAATCGATACAGAGCAAGTGGCGCGGGTGGGAATCGGGCACACGAGGTGGGCCACGCACGGCAAACCAAGTAAACGCAATGCGCACCCTCATCAAAGTCACAATGGTAGATTCACGGTCGTGCACAATGGTGTAATTGAGAATTACCAAGAGCTGAAGGAGAAGTCTCTCTCGCATATTCCGTTCGCCAGTGATACGGACACGGAAGTCATTGTACAGAAGATGGAGCAGCTTGTGGAGAGTGGCTTATCGATCGAGGAGGCCTTTCGACAGTTACTTCTAGCTATGAAAGGTTCATATGCTGTTGCTATATTAGACAGTCAGGACACGGAAACCATCTATGTTGGCAAAAATAAAAGTCCCCTGCTCATCGGGCTTGGATCTGATTTCCATGTTGTTGCGAGCGATGCGATGGCAATGCTGCAGCTAACGAATCAATTCGTAGAATTGATGGATGAAGAAATGGTTATTCTACGTCAACATACCAAAATCATTAAGAAATTGAACGGTGAAATCATTCAAAGAAGGCCTTTCCAAGTAAAGCTGGATGCAAGAGATATAGAGAAGGGATTATACGCTCACTATATGCTCAAGGAAATTGACGAGCAGCCAGCAGTTATTCGCAAGGTAATATCCAAGTATCGGGATGACCAAGGTGGGATTCGGATTGACCCGGAGCTGCGCGAACGCGTAATGATGGCGGATCGCATCTATGTCATTGGTTGTGGAACTAGTTATCATGCTGGATTAATTGGCAAGCAATTGATTGAGAACATCGCGAACATACCGGTTGAGTCCCATATCGCCAGTGAGTTTCTATATAACAGGCCCATTTTGTCCGCGAATCCACTGTTTATCTTCATTTCGCAGAGCGGCGAGACGGCAGATAGTCGCGGTGTATTGGTTGCGATTAAACAGATGGGATATCCTGCTGTCACGATAACGAACGTACCTGGTTCGACACTATCTCGTGAAGCGGATTATACGTTGTTAACGCATGCAGGACCAGAGATTGCTGTAGCTTCTACGAAAGCATACACGGCACAGATTGCCGTATTAGCGCTACTTGCCTTCAGCAGTGTAAGTGAGAATGGCAGGGCGCAGTGGCATGGGGTCGATCCTTTTCATGAGCTGAGTATCGCCGCGAATGCAATGGAAATTCTAATTAATAAGAAAGAGATGATGGAAGAAGTCGTATGGAAATATCTGACTTCCTCACGCAATTGCTTCTTTATTGGCCGAGGGGTAGACTATTATGTTGCCTTAGAAGGTGCGTTGAAGCTGAAAGAGATTTCCTATATCCAGGCAGAAGGGTTCGCAGGCGGGGAACTCAAGCACGGTACAATTGCGCTCATTGAAGAAGGTACACCAGCGATTGCTCTAATTACACAGCCGCATATTCGTGCGAACGTTCGAAGCAATGTGCAAGAAATTATGGCGCGTGGTGCTCATGTGTGCATGATTACCATGGAGGGGTCAGAGGAGAGCGATGATCAGATAGTGCTGCCTGCTGTCCATGAGTTGCTAACACCTCTGGTCTCCGTTATTCCAGTTCAGTTAATCTCTTATTATGCAGCTAAATATCGGGGCTGTGATATTGATAAGCCCAGAAATCTTGCCAAAAGTGTCACTGTGGAGTGATGATAACGATGATTGGTCACAATATATCGAGCATTCGCAAGCAAAGGGGGTATACATTGTCCGAGCTTTCAGAGCGGACAGGTATTTCCAAGTCGTATTTAAGCAACATTGAGAGAAATTTGAAACAGAATCCATCTATTCATGTTATTGAGAAAATCGCTTTGGTGCTTAAGGTTGATCTGAAAATACTATTGAAAATTGCTGTAGAAGTGGAAACCAACCAGCAGCTTGATCAGGAGTGGATGGATTTTATTGCGGATTTAAAGAAGTCAGGAATCAAAAAGGAACGGATCAACGAGTTGAAAATATTGATCGAGTTTATGAAATGGCACAATGAAAAAATATCGACGAAGTGATGAGATTCATATGTATGCTTATAACGGGTAGAAAGCAAATACTAGCCCCTTAGGGGGCTAGTATTGTTCTTTATTAGGAACAAAATTTGTTCTTTAATAGGAATTCTGTTATACTAAAAGGAGCAACCACTACATTTAAAAGGGAAGATCTACTATGATAGGTAAACGTGTACAACAATTAAGGAAAGAGAAAGGTCTGTCCCTGACAGAATTGGCTGAACGGGCAGGTGTGGCCAAATCGTATATTAGCAGCTTAGAGCGAGACATCCAAAAGAATCCTTCTATTCAGTTTCTAGAGAAGATTGCAGGCGTATTAAAGGTGCCTGTTGATCGACTTATTGACGATCAAGAAGAGATAGCTGTAGGTGAGCGAGAGTTGGATGAGGAATGGTATGAGATCATTAAAGAAGCTATGTCCTCTGGCGTAGATAAGCAGCAATTTCGGGAGTTTTTGGATTTCAATAAATGGAGAATGAAACGGCCTAATGATGAATAGCTAGCTGTGCTATGTGAACTTATGGGGACATGCAAGGATTGTTTTCATTTGTGTTTTGGGTTGGTTTCATGGGTTGGAACGGGCTTCTTAAGAATGCGCGAATATCTTCCATGGTAAGTCCCATCTTACGAGCGCTTATAATGAGATTAATCCATTCTGCATCATATTCTTCTTTATCCATTTGCTTTAGCATGTTCACAACTGACCCCTCCAAAACTTTCTGTGTAAGATACGCTTTGTATCGTTATATGTATTATCGCACGTTTTTTATCCGAAATCAATCCCGTTCACATTAAAATTATACAAACTGTATCATGAATTAAGAAGAGGATCATGTAGTATTATGTTCGGATACAAGTCTTTAGACCTAGTTAGGAGGCGGACGCTGCATGGACGATACCCCCTTAAGTCGTAGGTCATTCCTCAAGCATAGTCTATTGGCGGTTGGTTCTTTGGGGTTATTAGCAGGGATGGGCGGTGCGTATGGTATTTTTGGAGAGCCGAATTGGATCCAGACCACAACGGTCAAACTATCCTACAAGCGGTACCCAGCTTCATTCGCAGGTATGCGAATCGTGCAATTCAGTGATACACATATTAGCAAGTATTCTGGCCTATCTCACTTAACTAGATTGGCCCAGCTGCTGCAGCGACAAGAGCCTGATATCCTTGTTTTTACTGGCGATTTATTTGATTCCAGGCAAGGCGAAATATCGGATGACGTAATTCCCATTCTATCTCAGCTTCAAGCGGCGCATGGGAAATTCGCAGTACTAGGTAATCATGATCTTCGCATGGATGCGAAACGTATCACGGACATATTGGAGAAGTCTGGGTTTAAAGTGCTAGTTAATGAAAACCAAAGAATCAGTCGAGGAGAAGAAAGTATTCATATCGTAGGCGTGGATGAGATGTTCCACGGTAACCCCGATCTACCACTCGCACTACAAGGAGTGGAGCGAGATGAGTTCGCCCTCTTGCTCGCACATGAGCCTGATTTCGCTGATTTGGCCTCAAAGTACGCCATTGATTTACAACTTTCCGGCCATAGCCACGGCGGACAGATACGGATTCCCTTCTATGGCAGTGTATTCACGCCAGACCTAGGACAGAAGTACTCGATGGGGTTGTACAATTTCGACGGAACTGAGTTCCATGTGTACACCAATCGCGGCATAGGTACGACTTTATTGCCCATTCGCTTCAATTGCCGGCCTGAGATCACTGTATTCGTCCTTGAGACGAATTCCATATAAACGTAAAAACTCCGCTGCATATTGGATGCAGCGGAGTTTTCTATCAATAGCAGAACCATTTTTTCCAGATATCAAAGGAATCTTCGCATTCAATATCTTCGAAATCGTAATCATCCCAACAATCTTCCCAATCATAATCGTCCCAGTTGTTGTTATTATGATTGTTGTTATTGTTGTTGTTGTGATTATCTTTATCCTTATCTTTTCCCTTGTCTTTGTCTTTGTCCTTGTTGTTATTACTGTTGTTATTGTTATTATTGTTGTTATTGTTGTTATTACTGCTGTTCGTGTTGCCATATGTATTTGAATTAAAAATTTTACTTAAATTATTCATAAATTGAGATAATAGACTATTCTTCTGTGAATTTCCGTTATCATAGCCTGAAGCAAAGGCTGATGCAGGAAATAGAATGGTAGTCAAGAGTACAACGATGAGGGGAATTCTTAGTATTTTTTTGAACATGTATGGCGCAACCTCCTTTCTTCCTAGTATAGTAGTACTATAGTATTGTTCTTTATTAAGAATTATACATGAAAATTTCGGGTTTGAGAACAGCAAAAGGCATAGATCATTTCTTAAATTTATGATACAATATGTAACATAATAGACGGAAAGGGAGTGGTATGCCAATAATATGAGTTCGTCACCTATTAATAGATACATATCGTAACATATCCTATGAAACTAATTAAGGTCATGTGAGGTGCTATTCATGCAAGTTGTTCAACCAATTAGAGAACAAGAGAAGATTGAGCAGATTCAAGAAGTATTGAAGGAACAATCGGTTCGTGATTGGCTGCTATTCACAATTGGAATTAATTCAGGACTCCATCTTAGTGATATTCTCTATTTGAAAGTAAAAGATGTAACGGATCGAAATACTGTGAGTGTAAGAGAGGAAAAAACGGGGAAAGTAAAGACATTCCAGCTTTCTTCGCAGCTGAAGGCTTATATTAAGGAATATGTCCAATATATGGATGAAGACAATTACTTATTTCCTTCCCAGCGTACGGGTCACCCTATTAAGCGAATACGTGTGTATCGCATACTTAACCAGGCTGCAAAGCAAGTAGGCCTAACAGATATAGGAACGCATACCCTTCGTAAGACCTATGGCTATCATTACTACCTCAAAACGAGAAATGTCTCAGTACTTAGAGATTTGTTCAATCAGTCAGCACCATCCGTGACTTTAAAGTATATCGGTGTCAACAATTAATGGAAGGCTGAGCGTTGAGAGCAGCTACTAATTACTCTAATGAACGCTCAGCCCTAACAAAAGCAATAAATCTTCTTGCTTCCTCTGCTGATAATCGCTTCCCATCCACGGTTAATGAAAACTTCTGTAGAATACCCTCATCTGTTAAATCCAAATTTTCGACAAAGTCACGTACATCTTCATCCAAAACAGTTTGTTGATGGTTTGTACGCCCTAGCAAATAGTCAATAGATACATTAAAAAAGTTTGCGATCTTATTAATAGTTTCATAATCAGGTTCGCGGCGATTGGTCTCATAGTGAGACAGGGATGCTCTGGAAATACCTATTTTGACGGATAAGTCCTCTTGTGTTAGTCCTCTTTTTTCACGTAATAGTGCAATGCGATCTCCGTATTTCAGCTTGATCAGTCCTCACTGTTCATAATCATTTCATTATTATAACCACTATCATTAACGTGATATACCAGAAGATAATTATAACAAAGCAGAGATTCATTTGACTAGATACAAAATGTATTTGAAATCATGAATAAATCCTTGATAAGTTACGAAATGTATCATATAATGAATAATATATACATATTGTAACAGGTTACGACATTTAGTCATACATTAGAGGGGGATAAAAATGATTCTTTTTGAAAAAGTATTTTGTGTCGAATGCAACGAAATGATGGATAAGTGTTATGCCAGGAAGATTTTTAAGACAGGCTACTATCATACAACCATTCCATTGGCCCATTGCATGAAATGCGAAACGATGCAGGCCATTTACATGCCGAACTTTGTTGAAGAAATGGCAGTTGCGAGTTGGATTTAATGGGATAAGGCGGGAGCAACATGAGAGACATGAAATGGACTTGTCACCACCAGTAGGCCACGTTCTCTTAGTTGCATAAGAGTCGTGGCTTATTATTTGTTTTCTTCTTGTAGTTCTACAACCTCGTTGATACAATACGTATCTAATAAATAGATAAGTTAAAGGAGTGACTACATGCGCCGTTGGGTAATGTACACTGCAGGCTGTCTCTTTGTTGGAATCATTGGGGGAGGATTAAGTGTTTATTGGAAATATGAGCCCATTCGTCACTTTGAGCAAGTGGACGTGCCGGTTCTAAGCAGGCCATCGCTTCCCATTGAGGAGGGAGTGACGATTAGTCAGTCTGCTGCTGCTGTGGAAGGAACGCCTCAAGTTATGCAGCAAGCACCCGCTCACCCGCTAAAGTCATTCAATGTGCTTCTGCTTGGAACGGACGCTAGAGGTACAGAGAATTCAAGATCGGATGTTATTATCGTCCTACACATTATTCCTAGCATGCGTAAAATCAATATGATTTCAATCCCCAGGGACAGTCGTGTCTACATGGAAGGTGTGGGATATACCAAAATAAACCATGCACATATGCTTGGCGAGATGCGGGGAGGTAACGAGGAGGGGACGAAGGAAGCTCTTCAGACTGTATCCAATTTCCTAGATGTACCCATTAATTATTACATGAAGACTAATTTCAAAGGTTTTGAGGATTTCATCGACACCATTGGCGGTGTGAATGTAGAGGTTAGACAGAATATACATTTACTACACGCTGGAGTGACACTGCCTCAAGGCCAACAGCATATAGATGGCAAATTGGCACTGAGTCTGGTAAGGGAACGATACGCCTTTGCGAATGGAGACTTTGACAGGCAGAGCGAGCAAACACAGTTATTGAAAACAGTTGCTTCAGAAATTTTGCGTCCAGATCATGTTGGAGAAATCGCAGGCTTGCTAACAAAGGTTAAGAAAGATATCGTGGATACCAATTTCAAGGATAGCGATATGATAAGCTTAGCTTGGCTATTTAAAGGAATGACACCGGACGATTTTACAACCAAGCAAGTTCCAGGCCATAGTGGCTATGAGATGGATCCGTTGGTGCGCGCACGGTTATATTATTGGATTCCGGACATGGCGAAGGTGAAGGAGATCAGCTCTACATTATTTTCGCAAAATGACATCGTACGAGAGCGCTGATTCTATCAGACTTGGGTGCGCTTACAAGATTTCTTGCTGGAATTAATGCAGGATTCTATTCATATCTGACGGTTTACGGGCATAACTTTGAAAACAGAACGAGTGATTTTCACACGTGCGATGCAAGTCTTTGAGGATCTATTGAATTTTCTCGTTTTATCTTGACAAGATACGAAATGTATCATAAATTGAAAACAGAATCAAAAGAAATGTCATAGAACATATCATGATCAGGAGTGGTGCTCTTTTATGGAAAAAGATAAACCAGTTACACTTGAGATTAACGATATTTTAAGACATTTGGGACTGGATGTGCAACAATTTCTGTTGTGGAAAGAAAGCCAGTCGAAGAAGCCCCTCCAAGTTGCTCCAACTCATGCCCCCCTCACTCACGAGCATTAACCGACATCGCCTCGTCGAGACCAATCCTACCACACTTATCGTACAGAGAAGTTAGCTCCTAGTCTAGTCATGCTCACAATGATACATATCGTAACATTAAGGAGGGGAATCGATGACGACATCTTGGGCAGAATGCTCAGAAACTGTTTTGGAATATCCTTGTTATGGTTTGATGAATATTAAACAGATTGACGGTCGAATGTTGGACTCCAAGTATACGCCGTTCAAAGTCATCGACATGAGTCCATCGCGAATGGGCTTCACTTCTTCTTTAAGTCTGCCCACAAATGAAAATGTGATTTGGTGTTTCCAATTTAAGTTTCATAACCAAGAGATCTCGTTATGCGGTGTGCTTCGTGAAAAAAGTCTGAGAGAGAATGGGTATGTCTATGCAGTAGAGTGGCTGAAGGAAGAAACTTCAACAGGCGATACCGTGCTGCAAACTCTTCGTTTCTGGGAGTATCAATTCAAGAATGAATTTGGCAAAGCGGTACGTGGCTATATCAATGCCATGGAGCTAGCCAATAAGACAACAATGGATGTTTCGTGCTAATTTGCGGGCCAAGAAGAAAGAGTCTCTCAGAGACTCCTTCTTGACTTGGCTGCGGCTCGAACTTGAACATTGCGTCATGGAGCAGGGATTTTCCCGATTTCAATAGTACAATCACGATCGGAGGTCACAATGGAAATAGAACTTAGGCAATATTTGACCATTGTTCAAAAAAAGTTAGGGCTAATTGCTGGCATTGTACTTCTAGCAAGTGTAGTTACAGGGCTTGTGAGCTACTATTTAATCACTCCTCTCTATGAAGCCAGTTCGAAGATCATCGTCAATAAATCGACGGACGTCGCAGGCAGAGAGAATCTCGATTACGATTCCATACGGACGAATGCGTTGTTGATTAAAACGTATAAGGAAATTATTTTAACCCCAGCCATCCTCGACAATGTGATTACGAAGTATCCCGATCTTGGTTTGACAAGTGCTGACCTCAAGGACATGGTTCTGGTTAGCTCCACGGTGGATACGCAAGTAATGACTATAACCATTCGAAGTTCCTCGCCAGAGAACGCAGCTAAGGCAGTCAATGCCGTCTCCGATGTATTCAAGACTACAATTCCTTCCATTATGAAAGTAGATAATGTTGTTATTTTGAACGAAGCTAAGCCCGAAGAAAATCAAAGACCTGTATCACCTCATACGATCATGAATGTTGTGATTGCATTCGTAGTGTCTCTGATGTTGGCTATTAGCTTCGTGCTTCTTCTAAATTACCTAGATGATTCCATCCAATCGGAAGCCGACATTGAACAATATCTTGGCTTACCTACACTTGCTACCATTGCTAACGTGAAACCAGAAGATCTGCCGAACAAAGCATCTACGCAATCCCCTAGAAAGGTGGGTGATACGGTCTATGCGAACGCTAATCAATAAGCATCCTCTCATCACAGAATCGCATCCGAAATCGCAAGTGTCCGAATCGTATCGTACGTTAAGAACGAACATTCAGTTCTCATCGATTGATCGCAGCATGAAGACCCTATTAGTAACATCGGCGCAGCCTGGTGATGGCAAATCGACGACAGCTGCTAACTTATCCGTTGCCTACGCACAAGAGGGAAAGAAGGTGCTCATTGTTGATGCCGATTTACGAAAACCAACCCTTCATCATTATTTTGGAAAGTCGAATCGGTATGGCTTAACCAGCGCAATTGTGAACCGAAACCAGTTCGATGAGTTCATCTGTGAGACGTCGATCGAGAACTTATTCCTTATTCCCTCAGGTCCGATCCCTCCGAATCCATCTGAACTGCTCATGTCGCAGAAGATGACCGTATTTCTTGAGGAAATGGCAGCCAGATTTGATGTCATTATTATTGATTCGCCGCCAACGTTAGCTGTGGCCGACGCACAAATTTTGGCTACCAAATGTGATGGTGTTGTCATGGTCATTCGCGATGGGAAAGTCAAGCGAGATATGGCTAGGAAAGCTATTCATAACCTGCAAAGAGTGCAAGCGAAAGTGCTAGGTGTCGTTCTTAACAACAAGCGCCCTAAGAAAAGTGATGGGGCTTATTACGACTATTATGGCGACTAAATAGAGAAGAGACAGAGAGACGATATGAGGAGGAGTATGGGATGGAGAGAACAGTAAGGAAAGCAATTATTCCTGCAGCTGGTTTAGGGACCCGATTCTTACCCGCAACGAAAGCGATGCCGAAAGAAATGCTGCCCATTGTCGATAAACCCACCATCCAATACATCGTAGAAGAAGCGATTGAATCAGGAATTGAAGACATCATCATTGTGACGGGGAAAGGAAAGCGTGCGATCGAGGACCATTTCGACAATGCCTTTGAATTGGAATACAGCTTAGCGGAGAAAGGGAAGTTGGAGCTGCTCGAGGAAATTCTGAGGCCGGCCAAAGTAGACATTCATTATATTCGTCAAAAGGAAGCGAAAGGGCTCGGTCATGCCGTCTGGTGTGCACGTCGATTTATCGGTAACGAGCCATTCGCTGTGTTGCTAGGTGATGATATTGTGACGGCGGAAGTACCTTGCTTGAAACAATTAATGAATCAATATGAACGGACACAATGTTCCGTCATTGGCGTGCAGCCCGTTTCTGAGGAAGAAACCAAACGATATGGCATCATAGATCCTGTGAATCGCAATGGGAAATTGTATCAAGTTCGCAATCTTGTGGAGAAACCACAACCAGGGACGGCACCTTCCAAGCTTGCCATTATGGGACGATACATTCTTACGCCAGAAATATTTGAGTTTCTCGACCTGCAAGAACGTGGCGCTGGGGGAGAAATCCAGTTAACGGATGCCATTTCGAAACTGAATGAGATACAGAATGTGTATGCCTATCATTTTAATGGGATTAGATATGATGTAGGTGAAAAGCTTGGATTTATTCTTACTTCGTTAGATTTCGCTCTTCGGAACAATGAGCTTAGAATGCCACTCTTGCAGGCGCTGGGTGAAGTGCTCAAACGTGAAAAGTCACCTCGCGCCATTGGCTAGAAGGAGGGAAACGAATGTCTAAATTATCCAACGATTCATCGGTATTCGAGGCAAACCAATACTATCCTAGAACAAGATGGAAAAGGGCAGATAGTTCAATGGTTTACTATGGAATTGCTAAACGAGTATTGGATATGATAGGTGCATGTTTAGGACTGCTTGTTTGCTTGCCCTTGTTCATTGTGCTAGCGATACGCATCAAGTTAGAGGATCCGAAGGGACACATATTCTTCTATCAGCAGCGAGTAGGTAAAGATGAGAAAGTATTCAACATGTACAAGTTGAGATCGATGGTATCGAATGCAGAAGAGCTGCTTGACGAGCTGCTTGATCAGAATGAAATGGAAGGCCATATGTTTAAAATGAAAGAAGACCCCCGTATTACCAAAGTCGGGAAATTCATGCGAAGAACAAGTATGGATGAACTTCCACAATTATGGAATGTGTTGAAGGGTGATATGAGTTTAGTAGGGCCAAGACCCCCACTCCTTCGTGAAGTTGAGCAATACAGCGCCTATCATAAACAACGGCTGCAAGTTACGCCTGGGTGTACAGGGTTATGGCAAGTTAGTGGTCGGAACGACATTGGGTTTGAGGAAATGGTGGAATTGGATCTGACGTATATTCGGGAGCGGAAACTTTCATTAGAAGTCATAATCATTATGAGAACATTCAGAGCCTTGCTCGGGTCCAAAAATGCTTATTAATTGAAGTCTGAATTCGCCCATTTGAAGGAGGATAACTGGGGCGTGCCTTGCATGCGCCAGTCATCCTCTGAAAGGAGAGAGCTTAGATGAAGATTTGTTTAGCCAGTTCCACTGGAGGTCACTTGGGTGAATTGAAGAAGATCATTCCGGCCGTTGCGGAGCATAACTATTTCATTATTACAGAGCAAAGTGAGATGAGTCGATCTCTGAAAGACCAAGAAAGGGTCTATTACTTAGCGCAGCAGGAAAGAAAGAATGTCCTCCTCTTCCTCCATTTATTTCTTAATTTGTTCATGTCCTTGTATATCCTAGTTAAAGAGAGGCCGAAAGTCATTATAACGACAGGAGCAGGCGCTGTCCTAGGACTCTGTGTACTGGGAAAACTGTTCGGTGCGAAAGTTGTGTACATTGAAAGCTTTGCCAAAGTGTATACGGCTAGTGTAACCGGTAGGCTCATCTATAAAATTGCCGATCAATTTTATATTCAATGGGAGCAACTAAGAGACGTTTATCCGACTGGGACGTACAGGGGGAGCTTATATTGATCTTGATAACGGTAGGTACGCAGAGATTTCAATTCAATCGATTATTACGCTCCGTAGATCAATTAGTAGAAGAAGGCGTACTGACAGATTCCGTTATCGCTCAGATTGGCTATTCAGATTATAAGCCTAGACAGTATACATACGCTGACTTTTACAAACTTGAAGAGATGGATCAATTAACGAGAGCGTGCGACGTATGCATTACGCATGGTGGTATCGGTTCTATTCTCAATGCGCTCAAATACAACAAGAAAGTAATCGTCATGCCCAGAAGGCGATCATTAGGCGAACATGTCGATGATCATCAAGCCGAAATTTCAACTGCCTTTGGAGAGAAGGGATACATTCAGGTTGCCGAAGATGTGGATCAATTAAGGTTGCTACTTACTGAGATTGATCATCTGCACTTTAACGCATACATACAAGAGGAATCCAACCTCCTTCACGCTATTAAGGCATATCTTCAAACCTTAGGATAGGAGGGAGCTAGAATGAAAGCGAAGATTCTTGTCGTAGGTTCATCGTTAAAGGATATGGGCGGCATCGTTACGGTCATTCGAAATATAGAACAATCCAATCTCAATGAACAATATGATTTAACGAGAGTGGAAACGTACATAACAGGGAGTGTTATAGCCCGATTACACATTTTCATAGTAGGTCTGTTTAAGTACCTCTATCAGTTGTTATGGCATAGGCCGGACGTCGTTCATATCCATATGTCCAATGGAGGGAGCTTTTACAGGAAATCTATCATGGTCATGGTTGGCAAAATGGTCAGAGTGCCCATTATCCTGCATATACATGCAGCAAGTTTCGATGAGTTTTACAATCACAATAAGTTCCAGAAGAGGTATTGTCAGTTCATCTTAAATAGCGTCGATACCGTAGTCGTTTTATCACAAGAATGGAAGAAGTACTTCTCTACCATTGTTCCTAGCCGGAAAATAGAGATTCTTTATAACGGGGTTTTTACAATGGAGGAACCGATTAGCCGCTCGAATTCGACACCGATTTGTCTTTTTCTAGGGAGATTAGGGGAGCGTAAGGGAACTTATGATCTACTTCTAGCTATCAGAAATTTGAGAGAAAAAGGGGTTGCCTGTAAGTTCCTATTAGCTGGTGATGGGGAAATAACAGAAGTGAAACAGAGGATTCATAACTATGGTATCCAGGATACGGTTGACGTCCTAGGTTGGATAAACGTTCAGGAGAAGGAAGAATTGCTAAGAAGCGTAGATATGCTAGTATTGCCATCGTACAATGAGGGATTGCCAATGGCCATCTTGGAAGCGATGAATTTCTCACTACCGGTTATTTCAACTTACGTTGGGGGCATACCTGAGGTTATCCAGCATGGGGAGAATGGTTATTTGATTGAACCGGGTGACATTGAGGGGCTAACTAGATCACTGGAAATGCTGCTGAAAGACAAGAATACGATTATCACAATGGGAGAGAAGAACAGGGCATTGATTCATAATCATTTTGATATGAATAGGCTGATGAACGAACTATCACACCTGTATCAACGACTCATTTTGAAATGAAAATAGCCTCCAAAAGGAATGATTCATAATGAGCCTAACGATGAGATGTTTCTTGTGCTTCGTACTCTTCATGTTTGCTCAGGATCTTATCACCATTCAATTGAACAACACCTTAGGCACGTATTTATCTTATGTAGATGAATTCTTCATTATTGGCAGCATTGGTATCATCATGGTTAGATCTAATTTTAAGATGAAAAGTAGTACATTGATCTTGTCGCTCATTACGATAGGCGTTTTGTTTTTCGGGCTGCTATCCAGCGCCATTCATCACGTACCCATAAGTACGACATTCACAGGTGGACTATTAACGATAAAAGGATTCTTATTATTCTTTATTTTTAAAAACGTATCGATGAACGAAAATAATACGGGGCCATGGATACGTCTCTTTACGATTCTTGGAGGTCTGGCTGCTCTCTGTGCGCTAGTGGATCTCTTGTTTCACGAGCAGTTTCGAAATTTGCTGCACACGAATAATCTAGTCGATGCGAGATCTAATCTAGTCAGTGTACAATCTTTCTTTATTCATCCGGGTACCTATGGTTGGTTTATGGTATTTGTAGGTTTGTACTATTTGGCGAATTATCTCGTTCAGAAGCACAACAAATCACTCATCTATACGGTTCTTTTCTTCCTACTAGCGTTTCTTTCGCTGCGATTTAAAGTGTTGCTGACGATTGTCGTTATCCTCCTGTTGGTTGCCATGAAAAGGCGTATATATTCGGCAGCCCTTGTGTGTGTAGGCATCCTCGTCTATTTATTTTTTGGAGACATGATACAGAATCTGACCTTGTTAACCATAGACAGATATATTTCCGTAGACTATATGGACTCCGCCCGTAAGGCTTTATATCACACGGGGTTTACAATCGGGCTTCAAGATTTTCCGCTAGGTGAAGGATTCGGGAGATTCGGAAGTTGGATGGCGAGAGTCGACTACAGTCCTGTTTATTACGAGTATGGCTTACAAAGTGTATACGGTTTGAGCCCCGATGATCCGAAGTGGGCAACCGATACGTACTGGCCATCCATTATTGGCGAGGTTGGTATACTGGGGACTATCCTATTTATCTCTTTCTTTCTCTACATCATGAGAGGGATTTATGTGAAATTGCATGACGCCAGCGTTAGCAAGAATGGGAAAGTTTTTCTTCTCTTTGCTCTATTTATTATAATTCAGAGCTTGGTTGAGTCGTTAGGGGAACAAATATTTAATGGCTCGCCCCAGTATATTTTTATTTTTGCGGTCATGGGAATGGCGGCCTCTCAAGTGGACAACGTAAGAAGCAGTCATGTGAGCGTACAACTTTATGCACAAAGGAAGTATGCCTATGACTCGAGTCCTGTTTAAAACGGGGATGGTTTTATTTTTGATCACAATGGTAAGTAAAGTACTCGGATTTACAAGAGAAATATTGATAGCCCGAAATTACGGGACTTCTTCATTGGCAGATGCTTATTACGTTGCGTTAACGCCGGCGATGTTGGCTATCACCTTCTCCTTCACACTCAGCAGCGTTTTCCTCCCACTATATGTTCAAGTTGCTTCCCATAAAAAGACATCAAATGTCTTTACGAACAATGTCTTATTCTTGTTTTTTTCAATATTTATCGTGGCCTATACACTGGTGATCGTGTTTACACAACATGTCATCCATCTACTTGCCCCTGGATTAACAGCGGAAGCGGAAGCTATGGCGATAACGCTTGTGAGAATCTTATTTCCGCTCGTTTTTATAGTTATAGCTATTCAAATCTATACCTTAATGTTAAATACATTTCATGACTATATGGCTTCGGCGGCGAGTATTCTTCCTAATAATCTCATCATTATTGCCTATCTGTGGTTGTTTGGTGATAAGCACGGTATGGTTGGTATCGCCGTTACAACGCTAATCGCCTATGTCATACAGCTTGCCATACTTTTCATCCTACTGAAGGGCCATCATTATAAAGTCGTGAAACACGTGGAACTTTGGAGGCCTGACTCTAAGAAATTCCTGCTATTGCTGTACCCGATCCTGTTTAGCTCTGGCTTCAATCAATGTAACGCGATCGTAGACCGCATACTGGCTTCAGGCATTTCAGAGGGCGCCATCGCGGCACTATCGTATGCCTTTAATTTAAGGGGAATCGCGACAGGTATAGTCATTACGCCCATCATCACACTTACATTTCCTGAGTTGTCGCGGCTATCCCATAACCAAGATTACGACAAAGTGAGTACACTTACGCACAATAGTCTATTTACACTGTTCATCCTCCTCATGCCACTTACCGTCATATTTATGTCGTTTAGTCCGACAATCGTTCAAACCCTTCTAGAAAGAGGAAGTTTTGATTCGCAAGCCACGGCAATGACCTCTACGATTTTCTGGGCCTATTCCCTAGGGATTCTCGCTATTGGGTTCAGAGAGGTCACATTAAGAGCTTTTTATAGTTTCGGAGATACCCGAACGCCAACGTATATCATGATAGCTGGCACAGTGGTAAACATGGTTCTCAGTTATATCCTTGTGAGGAGCAGCGGGGTTATGGGGATTGGGCTATCAGCTAGTATTTCTTTTATACTTACAGCGGTTATTACGGCTATTTTACTCAAGAGGAAGCAAGCTTCCATATGGTCGAGAGATTTTATACGAAAAATGATGAAACTAACTGTCGCAATGGGGGGATGTGGATTGGCCGTCTATTTGCTGAAGCTGGTTCCTTTGTTCGGAAGTCTACTCGTCGTTAATCGATATTACACGGTCATTGGATTAAGCTTATACGCGATGTTTGCCTACTTCATTTTTATTGTTCTATTACTCGTTATGAAAGAAGACGACCTTATCGGTCTCATGAAGAAGCTGCTCTTTCGTAGGAAAAAGGAGATGAAGCTAGGATGAATATCTTGCTTATTAATGCGCATTCTTCCAAAAATAAAGGAGATGCAGGCATTGTTCTTTCGATGATCGACGCGATCAAAAAACACAATGTAGATTGCTCTATTCGAATTCACAGTCGATTCCCGGAAATTGACAATGAATTTTATGAAGAACAGGTTAACGCTTGTGTAGATAATGTTTCTATAGATCCGGATACGTCGAAAATAGAAAAGATTGGATCAGTCTTAAAGCTGCTGCCGAATTTGAAGAATGTAAGGAAAATAAAATCAGATGATTACGAATGGGCGGATGTGGTTGTCAGTTGTGGCGGGGGATTTTTACTTTCACACCGATTTAGCGTAGCGCTTATGCAGCACCTGGTTCAAATTAAAACCGCTTTCGACTATGGCAAGCCCGTTGTTATTTATTCGCAATCCATTGGCCCTTTCTATAATACCTATATGCAAAAGTTGGCGAAGGAGATTCTCGATAAAGTAGATCACATCTTTCTAAGAGAAGCTGTATCCATGCGGTGGCTTGAGAAAATCGGGTGCAAGAATAAGAACGTGATGCTTGTTCCTGATTCCGCCTTTTCCATGGGAGAGGTTAGTTCGCCACGGATAGATAGTCTGATGGAGGACATTAAGGCGTCACATGAGGGCCCTATTATTGGGTTCACGGTGAGAGACTGGAATTTCCCAGAGGTTACCGATACGCAAGCCTATAGGTCCAAATATATAGCAAGTATCCGTCATGCGATTCAGTTTATTCATCAAAGGTACAAAGGGAAGGTATTGTTGATGCCGCAAGTGCTTGGGCCTAATGACTTTAATGATGACAGAATTATTAGCAGAGAAGTGCTAGCAGGCATAGATGCGCGAATTGCGGAGTTGTTGTCGTTCGATTTCCACCCTCGCGAATTAAAATATTTATATTCTAAAATGGATATGTTCGTTGGAACTAGAATGCACTCTAATATCTTCGCGCTCTCCAATCATATCCCGACTGTTGCCATTAATTATGAACATAAAACGAGAGGCATCATGGAAATGCTTGGCTTACATGACTATGTGGTGGATATCTCGGATATTGAACAGCAGTCGTTCATTCGGATGATCGATCGTTGTTGGCAGAATAGGCAGGAATTAAGGGATAAACTTGCTAGTGAAATTCCTTCTGTCGTGGAACAAGCAGAGTTGCCGGCTCAGATTCTCAAAGCGCTATAAATCAGCCCAACAAATTTGTTAACCAGAGTGGTGAGAGGCCTTGATGACGAACCTAAGAGCTGACATTAATCGCTATGTAAAAGTAGGAAGCCACGTTAGTGTAGTATCCAAAATGAAAATGTTCCTTCTGCATGAACCCCTGTGGTATCTCATCATTTATCGCGCAGGAAGCTATGTGAGGGATCATATGAGAATTCCGGTTATCAAACAAGTGTTATACATCATCCTGTTTATCCTACATAAATGTGTGTCCATCGTGATGGGCATTCAAATTCCGCTGGGAACGAAGATTGGCAAAGGGGTTTACTTACCTCATTACGGTACGATCGTGGTTCATCAGGATTCGATTATCGGTGAGCATTGCAATATTGGACAGGGCGTTACGATTGGAATTGCAGGCAGGGGGGAGAAGAAGGGCGTACCGCATATTGGAAATAAGGTATATATGGCACCAGGAGCCAAAATTATTGGGAAAATCGTGATTGGCAATAATGTGATGATTGGTGCGAATGCGGTCGTAACGAAAGATGTGCCTGATAATGCTGTTGTTGCAGGTGTTCCGGCGCGAATTATTAGTTACAAGGGATGGGAATAGCCATAGCGACACCAAACACGCCCCCTTGTAGAAGGGGGCGTGTTATCGATTAATTTAATAAATGTTTGAATGCGCTGTAATCAATCTGTTGCTTCTCCAAGAAGCTAGTCAAGCTTCGATAATCGCGCTTCGGCGTTGCAAGGATGTAACCTTCGATACAGTGTTCTCTTGTGACCTCATTGGCATGGGCCTCTAGGGCGACTTGTCCGATACGCGCGGCGATGGAATGCTTGGCAATATCACGGAAAGCTGTTGGTACCGGCGACACTAACTGGTCGAGAAATGCTTTGGATTCTGCTGTCCATAGATGCCGAGACGTGTCAACGTAATGATTCTGCCAATCCAGTTTGGACTTGCCGTCCTCTTTGGGAAGGACCTTAATAAACTTGCGGAACATAAAGTAACCGCCGATAGACATGAATAAAAGCAACACGCATACCCAGAAAATGATAAACCACATGAAAAAATCATTCGCCATTTATTTGTCACCTCGCTAATTTGCTTCACATAGATAGTAAGAATTATACCTTATTTCTAGATTTCTTGCGACAATACGAGTAAAATAGGAGGGTAGCAGCTACTAATAAAGGAGTTATGGACTATGCCGAAAATTGGATCACACGTTTCGTTCTCAGATAAAGGCTTACTCAATGCAGCAGAAGAAGCCGTTTCCTACGGATCATCCACGTTTATGATATACACGGGCGCACCGCAGAATACGCGCCGTAAACCGATCGAAGAGCAGTATATTGAAGAAGGCAAAGCTGTGATGGACAAGCATGCGATGAATGAAATCGTCGTTCATGCACCGTACATTATTAACTTGGGTTCTTACAAAGAAGATTCATTCGAGCTTGCGGTACGTTTCCTTCAAGAGGAAATTCGTCGGACGGATTACATCGGTGTTCGCAACATCGTGCTTCATCCCGGTGCTTATACGGACAAGGATGCCGACTATGGGATTGCCAGAATTGCTGATGGCTTGAATGAAGTGCTCGCTGGGGTCAAAGACACGAACGTGAACATTGCGCTGGAAACGATGGCTGGCAAAGGGACCGAAATCGGCCGCAGCTTCGAGGAAATCGCGGAAATCATGGAGCGCGTAGAGTTCAACAATAAGTTGACGGTCTGTATGGACACTTGCCATATTCATGATGCCGGCTATGATATCGTGAATGATCTGGACGGCGTGCTGCATCATTTCGATCGCACGATTGGCCTTGAGAAGCTCGGTGTCATTCATTTGAATGACAGCAAGAATTCGCGCGGAGCGGCGAAGGATCGCCACGCACCGCTGGGCTCAGGCTGGATCGGCTTCGAAGCGATGAACAATATTGCGAACCATGAGAAGCTGCAACATTTGCCAATGATTCTCGAAACCCCATGGATTGGGAAAGAAGACAAGACGCAGCGCCCTATGTATGAAGCGGAAATTGCGTTGCTAACCGGCAACTTAAGTGGTCGCTTTGGTGGCGAGTTCCTGGATCAAGTGGAGCGAATTGACTTCTTGATGAACAAGAAAGATATTCACTACCGTGACTTCGTTCTCAAAACATGGGAATTGCTCAAAAATGATGCGAAAGCGAAGAAAGCGGATGGACGTGAGCCGCTGGAACGTTTGTATGATATTCTTCAAGAGGAACGCCTTTTCGCTGATCTAAGCGAAGAACAAATTAATCAACGATTGATTGTTTGGCTTGCTGGAAATGACATCTTGAAGAAGGCTTAAATGAGAGAGAGACAGAATTGCTAGGGGGATACAGATGGAAGCGGGAACCACCAATAGCTCAAATCGCCGAGGAAGCGATTTAGAGAATAGAGCAAGAATGCTAATATCTTGCCCGGATCAGCCGGGTATTGTAGCAGCCGTATCACAATTTCTATTTGAATATGGCGCAAATATTGTCCAATCGGATCAGTACACGATGGATCCAGAGGGCGGTATGTTTTTCATCCGAATTGAATTCGATTTAACAGAACTGGCGAGTCGCGTAGAGACATTAAGAGCAGATTTCTCCACCGTTGCTGAGAAGTTCTCGATGGACTGGAGTCTTTCATTGGCAAGTCAGAAGAAGCGAATTGCGATCTTCGTCTCGAAGGAAGACCATGCGTTGCTGGAGTTGTTATGGCATTGGCGTGCAGGGGATCTCAACGCTGATATCGCGATGGTAATCTCTAATCATAATGATATGCGATCTCTGGTGGAGCCCTTCGGCATTCCATTCCATCACATTCCGGTTACCGCGGCAACCAAAGCGGAAGCGGAACAGCGCCAGCTTGAGCTTGTTGGCGACAGCGTGGATGCGATTGTACTTGCTCGTTACATGCAGATTGTTTCACCATCGTTTATCCAAAATTACGCTAATCGCATCATCAATATCCACCACTCCTTCTTACCTGCTTTTGTAGGCGGTAAGCCTTATGCGCAAGCGCATAACCGCGGAGTCAAGATTATTGGTGCGACAGCGCACTATGTGACAGATGAGCTAGACGCTGGACCGATTATTGAGCAGGACGTTCAGCGTGTGAGTCACCGGGATAATGTCGAGGATTTGAAACGAATTGGTCGTCACATCGAACGGATCGTTCTTGCACGTGCAGTAGCTTGGCATGTGGAAGATCGAATTATCGTCCACAATAACAAGACGGTTGTGTTTAACTGAAAAGTCAGGTTGTACCCATCTATGGGTACAGCCTATTTATACATAGGTTAAAGCTTTAAACGTTTTAACTGCTTATTGTGGCAAAGCCTTAAAGCAAATGGTACAATAATGCAAGCGAGTAAAGTCACTTGTATGTACAAGTTAGTTAGCTTTTGAAAATACAGAAATAATGGAGGGAATTATCGAATGACTGCATCAACGAAAACAATTGAACAATTAGCTGTCGACACGATCCGTACATTAGGTATTGACGCGGTTGAGAAAGCTAAATCAGGACACCCAGGTATGGTAATGGGAGCTGCACCAATGGCTTACGTACTCTGGAAACAACATATGAAACACAATCCATCGAATCCTAAATGGGTCAACCGTGACCGTTTTGTTCTATCTGCAGGACACGGATCCATGCTTCTATATAGCTTGCTTCACCTATGTGGCTATGATTTGCCAATGGAAGAGATCAAGAATTTCCGCCAATGGGGAAGCAAAACCCCAGGCCACCCAGAGTACGGTCACACAGCTGGTGTCGACGCAACGACGGGTCCGCTTGGACAAGGTGTAGGTATGGCAGTAGGTATGGCCATGGCTGAAGCTCACTTGAGAGAGACGTACAACAAAGAAAACTTCCCAGTTATCGACCACTATACATACGCGATTTGCGGTGATGGCGATATGATGGAAGGTGTTTCTTCTGAAGCAGTTTCTTTAGCAGCTCACTTGAAACTAGGCAAATTGATCATGATGTACGATTCCAACGATATTTCGCTTGATGGCGAATTGAATATGGCATTCTCCGAAAACGTACAAGCACGTTTCGAAGCATACGGCTGGCAAGTTATTCGCGTTGAAGAGCAGAATGACCTTGCTGCTATCTCCAAGGCGATTGCAGAAGCGAAAGCTGATACAACACGTCCTACCTTGATTGAAGTGAAAACGACAATCGGCTTCGGTTCCCCGAACAAAGGTGGTAAAGGTGGTCACGTTGGACCTCACGGATCCCCACTCGGCGGCGATGAAGTGAAATTGACGAAGCAAGCATACGGCTGGCCGGAAGAGCCGGATTTCTACGTTCCGGACGAAGTTCGTGCTCACTATGCGGAAATTGGACGCGAAGGCGCTGCAGCTGAAGAAGCTTGGAGCAACCTTTTGAACGATTACATCAAAGCGTACCCAGAGCTTGGCAACCAATTCAGCGCTGCTGTGAACGGTGAGCTTCCTGCTGGTTGGGATGCTGATCTTCCGAAATACACGACAGAAGACAAGCCAATGGCTACACGTGTTGCTTCTGGTAATGCGATCAATGCTGTTGCAGGCAAATTGCCGCAATTGATCGGTGGTTCCGCGGATCTAGCTAGCTCCAATAACACGATGATCAAAGGCGAATCCAACTACAGCGCTAGCAACTATGCTGGTCGCAACGTATGGTTCGGTGTTCGTGAGTTTGGTATGGGTACAGCTATGAACGGTATGGCGCTACATGGTGGCGTTAAAGTTTACGGAGCAACATTCTTCGTATTCTCTGATTACCTGCGTGCATCCATCCGACTTGCAGCACTAATGCAGCTTCCTGTTATTTACGTTCTAACACACGATAGTATCGCTGTTGGTGAAGATGGACCGACGCATGAGCCGATCGAACAATTACCGGCACTTCGCGTGATTCCAGGCATCACAGTTATCCGTCCTGCTGATGGTAACGAAACATCCGAAGCTTGGCGCTATGCGATTGCTGAAGCGAAAGGTCCAGTTGCGCTAGTCTTGACTCGTCAAAACTTGCCAATCCTTCCAGGTACGGTTGAAGGAGCTAAAGCGAACCTAAGCAAAGGCGGATACGTGGTATCCGATGCTGCCAACGGTCAACCAGATGCACAAATCCTAGCAACAGGTTCTGAAGTTCAACTGGCTGTCGCGGCTCAAAAATTGCTTCAAGCCGAAGGCATCAACGTTCGCGTTGTCAGCCTACCGAGCTTGGAACTATTCGAGAAGCAATCCAAAGAATACAAAGATTCCGTTATCTTGCCAGGCGTGAAGAAGCGTCTTGCTGTTGAGATGGCGTACCCACTTGGCTGGGAGCGTTACACTGGGGACGAAGGTTCCATCCTTGGTATCTCCACTTTCGGGGCATCCGCGCCAGGGGATACAGTTCTTAGAGAATACGGCTTCTCGCCAGAGAACGTTGCAGCACGCGTTAAAGCTTTGTTAGGTTAATAGAGTGGCAGGGGCTCAGCTAAGTCTGGGCCTCGATTTGCACTTATTTATAGCATTTTAGAGGAGGAACTATTCATCATGTCAAGCTTTGAAAATGTAACGGTACTTACGAAAGCTAATGTTTATTTCGATGGAAAAGTAACAAGCCGCACTGTGCAGTTCGCAGACGGCACGAAGAAAACACTAGGCATTCTGCTTCCAGGTGAATATGAATTCGGAACAGATGTGAAAGAAATCATGGAAATCCAAGCTGGTGAGCTGAACGTATTGCTTCCAGGCAGCGCAGAGTGGATTACAATCAGCGGTCAAGGTGAGTTCACCGTGCCAGCTAACGCGAAATTCAAGCTCGAAGTGAAAACAGTGAGCGACTACATTTGTTCGTATATCGCTGAGTAATTACGCGGCGAGTTGAACGCTATAAAGCGAAAAACCATACATCCCAATTGAACGTTATGTTCAAGGGATGTATGGTTTTTTATTTAGTTATGGCCATCACTTCAGCGGGGACACCGATGTTGGCGAAAGGGAACTACGTTCCGCTATTTCACCCAGAAAGAGTAATCTGTGTAGCTAACGGAACGTGCTTCCTTTATTCGGTTGGTTTTTTCGGGGATTCAGGTTGCAAATCGACCATTTAGCGGAACCAGGTTCCGTAACTTTTCGGTCTAGTGCTTATTTAGGAAAATAGTGGAACCACGTTCCGTAACTCTGGTGAGGCTTAGAGAAATTGAACTAGAACCGTTAGGTTTGGGTGAATATCTGCACCTTGTGGTCATATCCAAGACCACCTGTAGTAGGAGCGGATCTCCATCTGCAGCACCTCTTCGATGTCAGTCATGCGAATCCATAATTGCTCAATCGCAGGCTGATCTTGGAGCAGCAGCTGGTGTCGTTGCTTGATTCTAGACAGGCTGATGCCGATGGAAGCAGGCCGTGCAGGATTGACGATGAGATCCTCGAGCAGCACGGTGATGCCGACTTCTAAATCGAGGATTTCTTCGGCATGTAGCTGCTGGAAAGGAGCACGAATCGGTATGTACAGGGTGGACTTACTAAAGTCTAGCTCGTTAGGCCGAAAACGCAGCGCCAGGAGTAGGGGGTGTATGTGTTCTTCATGAAAGTCATAGAAGACGGCTAGCTTGACGATCGGCCATTCCCCCTCTGCGCTTTAATTGCTCTAGCTTGTTCATAATGGCGCGGGTAGCATCGGACCAGTTGGCTGAATCGTACGTCCTCACTTGGCTCTGTGACAATTGTTGGTATTCATGATCCAGAATTCCTTGCAGGACGCGCCGCTGGATTTGTTCAATTCGTTCATTAGCAAGCCGATAACTCACCTGAAATTCATCGGAAAGAAAGGCGACCATTTCATTCTTATGCTGGGGCAGCGACAGTTTCTTCAGCATGGACATAGGAATAGCCGCGTAGAGCTGAAACGCAGAGGCATCCTGTTCTTGCCAATCGACATAGCGATCCGGCATCACCATCTGGTTGCCAGAATGGCGAAGCACATGACACAGCTCATGCAGGAAGTCCTCCCACTGTTCTTTGACGGATAGGCGGCGGTCAACATTGATGCTGAATAAGCCATTTTTTTCGATAGCCATGCTGTTCATATCCATCGTATATACCCAAATATGCAGTTTGGCAGCCAAGTTCGTTACCGTAAGTTGAGCTGGAGTTGTGATGCTATGTTGTTGATATAAGTCTTCTACCCACTGTTCAAGGGGAGTTGCTTGGTAATGAGTGAACAGGTTGACACACCTCATTCTGGGAATGTATGTTCGTTTATTATTGGAAAAGAAAAGCCCATAAGGGCTTAGCTTAAATATCAAAATTCATAAGTTTACTTAATAATAATTATGCTGAATTTCTAGATAAACGCTCCTATCCTTCAAAGGACGGCGTAGCCGTTTATTTTGCATGAATTACTGCTGGCTGTCTGGTGTTCGGTTCTGCTGCTGCTCCTTGATGAAATTCCAGAAACGAAGCATCTCGTCGCGGCGCTCTTTGGGGGCATTTTTGAAATCTTTAAAAAATAAGCTCACATCAGGATCATCGACTTCGTCCAGACCTTCTCCCGACAAGCCATCGAGTGACTCCTCTTCCGTTGGAGCGAATCCGGCAAGCAGCAGAAGCTCGTCCTTCTCAGCAATACGAAGCGCATCTGCTAAGGCGATAACCGTTTCCCTGGAGGGGCTGAAGCGGTTATTCTCTATGGAGTTAATAAATGAATAACTAACACCGGACCGTTCTCCGAGCTCTCTGAGGGAATAATTGTTCATCTTTCGCAGATCCCGGATTCGAATGCCGAATTGCACCATATCTTTCATCGTTTGATCACCTGTTTCTATTGTAAATGCGGAACGGTGCAAAAAACAAGAGGAGATTACTAAAAAGTTTTGAATTTCAAAACTTTTTGTGTTGAAATTTTAAACGAGAGAGCGTATGATTTGTTTAGAATTTCAAAACGACAAATTTTAGGAGATGGTCCAAAGGATGGTAGAACGTATGTTGCATATAGAGCAAGAACAGATGGATCGCCGGGCAACGCGCAAAAGGGTAGAGGGTGTGCTTGAAGTCGTGCGCATGTATCGAGCGATGGGAAGTTTGCGGAGAGGTAATCGAGCGGTTGCGAGCAGCAATGAAAGGGATAAAATTGCGGAGAACGCTGCCCTCTACGAAGGAGGAGCAGATGAACATATGCGCAGCATTTGTGATGAATTGGAGCAGGCCATGTCGCGTCTGGACGAGCAAGAGCAAGGCATTATCCGGGAACGTTATTTAAAAAGGGAGAAGACGTTCGACTTTCTGCTGTTTCATGAGCTTAATCTAAGTGAACGAACCTATCGTCGGATGAAAGCGCGAGCGATTGAGAAGCTTGCCTACATGCTGCAGCTAGAAGTGAAGATAGGGGGGAGTTGACCGAAAGTTGGCCGCTTGTTGGCAGTTCGTTCCCAGAAGGGTATGGTAAGATCGTTGTGTAGCCAAGCAAGGGAGTGATGCTGCCAAGCAGATGCACAAGAAACCGTTCCGGCGGAGGTGTAAGGAGTGAAGATATGTTTTGAAAAGAAAAAAATGTTTTGAATTTCAAAACAAAAAGAAAGCTGGAAGGAGGTGAGAGAAGTGAATGATGAATATGGCACAGGAAATAGCTCTATATCTCCAATCAGAAGCAGCAGGGACGCTTGGAGCTGACCTCTTCATTGACGACGTGCCACCAACACCCGATGAAGCCATATGGTTGAACCATACAGGCGGAAGTGCAGAGTTCAAATGGGATGCGCCGGATAACTGGCGTAAGCTAAGCTTGCAAGCCAGAAGTACAACTTCTGTTGGGGCACATGAGCGAATATGGAGCGTCATTACGAAGCTTTTAGAGCCAGACGATGGGGTTATCGAGGTCGCAGGCCAATTGTACACCGTACAAATTACGGCTCTGCCCGCACTGCAAGACAAGGATGTGACAGGCCGGTATCTCATGAAGTCCAGTATGATCATTCGTCAGGTTCAACCGGTTGAAGAGTCGTGGTTAGAGGCAATTTCGCAACTTACGGAAACAGTACTTGGGTCGTCTTGGCGGGTATATCGTGGATTCAATGGTACATGTCGACCGGCTGTATCGTGGCAATGTACAAGCTTACAGAGCGCATCTTCTTCCCAAAGTACTACGAAGGTAACCAAACAATACGTTGGGCAAATTGCTGCAAAGTCAGCAAGTGACTATCAATTAGCTGCTCAAATGTTAGTGGTAGGGTTGGCCGAACAGGTAAAATTGCCTGTTGATGATGCGGATGGCAGATGGTTAACCGTCATTAACTCGAATGTGGCAATGCGTTCAGGAGATTTATCCACGGGGTTAATAACCGTTGCATTAATGGGCAGAGTTACGGCTCCGATAGGTGCATTACCTTTAATGGCAACGGTGGTTACAGAAACACAAATTTAAAACCGAGGTGATTGAGTTGAAACAAGGTACAAGCCTTTCTAAAGGTCAAGCAGAAGTAGAGGCAGCTGAAGCTGTTGGTTATACAAAGGAAGAGCTGTTAAGCCATTCCCAGCAGCTATTCGGTTGTCCACCGGAAGTGCTCATTGGAGCCTTGCACGAAAACACGGAAACGGTATTCACGATTCCTGAGATGAAACAATTCATTCAAAACTTTTTACAAAGGAAGGTGCAGGAATAATGGCAGGTGGAACATGGAGTGGGACGGATCGTCCGGTATTGCCGGGATTTTATATGAATTTTGAGGCGGCTGCGCTAAGTGCGATTGAGCCAGGGAGCCAAGGTACAGTTATTATCCCCGTGAAAGCAAATTGGGGAGCGGTACGGAAGTTTGTGGAAATTACGAGTGAACAAAGTATTTATGACGTGTTCAGCGCGGATCAATCCGGTGCAGCAACAGCTCCGGCCGTACTGAAACTGGCTTTGCTGGGCAAGCCGAAGAAAGTGCTGGCATATCGAATCGCGGATGCAACGGCGGCGAAAGCGAGTGTTACGTTGAAAGATTCTGCTTCAGCGAATGTGTTGAAGCTCGATGCGAAGTACGAGGGAGCACGAGCGAACAATTTCTCGGTTACCGTACAAACCAACGCCGTAGATAGTGCGAAGAAGGATCTTAAGCTGCTTGAAGGCACGTCTGTTCTGAAGACTTTTACTTTCTCGGGCACCGCAGTTCAAGCTGCTGCCGATGCGATTAATCAAGATGTCAGCAATCTATGGTTGACGGCAACCGTGCTTGCTCCTGGTAATGGCACCTTGGCTGCCGTCGCAGGCAGCTCCCTTACGGGAGGTAACTCGGGTGTAAGCGGCATTGCCGCAACCGATTATGTGAACGCCTTGAGTGCAATGGAAACACAGGATTTCCAAGTGTTGGCCCTGGATGGTATTTCGGATGCGAGCATCCAAGCTTCGGTCGTTGCTTGGACCACACGACTGCGGAGCGAAGGCAAAGGGATTGTCACCGTGCTCGGCGGCTCAGGGGCTGACGATGTGGCGGCAGACGCCATCAGCAGAGCTGCGGCGAGGAGTGCGATCTATAATCACGAAGCTATCGTGAATGTTGGAACTGGTGCTATCGTAGCGGGTACGAGCTACAGCTCGGCGTATATTTCCGCCTATGTGGCAGGCCTCATCGCAGGTCAGAAGCTGAATGAATCGACGACGTATGCGGCATCGCCATTCAGTGATGTAACACGCCGTGCTACACGCAGCGAACAAGAAAATGCCGTTAAGAATGGCGTGTTCCTATTCGTTCACGACGGTCAGAAGGTGAAGGCGCTACGCGGTATGAACGCACTAGTCTCTTTGCGTCAAGGGCAGAGCACGGCATGGAAGAAGATTCGGACGATTCGCGTCATGGACGCGATTAGTAACGATCTGCTGCGCACAGCGGAGGACAGCTATATTGGGAAAGTGAACAATACGGAAGAGGGGCGACTCGCACTCGTAGAAGCTGCTAAGCAATATATGCAGACACTGGCACAAGCAGGCGTTATTGATGCCCAGGCATTCAATGTGTATCTGAACCCTGCCTATTATGGTCAAGGATCTGTACTTACACCTGCTCCCGATCAAGTATATATCAAGTGGGAAGCTCAATTGACGGATGTTATGGAACAAATTTTCGGAACATTTATCGTAAATTAAGGGAGGCATAATAATGAGTTTAGATGCGAGTAGAGTTATTTTAGGCACATATGGAAGTGTATTTATTGATGGTAAATGGCAAACCAATTTCAACCATCTAGAAGCCAATGTTGAAATTCAAAAGAAAGAGCTCAACCTGGCAGGCGATCCGTGGGTTCGTCACAAGAAAGGTGCCATGAAGGGAACGGGCACGATGAGCGGCTTCAAAGTAACAAGCGATATGATCGTCCGCGGATTCGAAAAATTTAGCCTTGTTTCCAAACTAGGTGATCCAGATGCTTATGGTTTTGAGCGTATTACTTTGAACAATGTCATGCTGGACAAGCTCCAGTTAGCGAACTGGACGGCCGGCGAAGAAGTGAAAGAAGAAGTTGCGTTTACGTTCGAAGGATATACGCTGAATGACCCGATTAAGGGGATTTAACATAATCTCGATCATTTTGAAGGAGGACATATCTAATGTTGACTGATGAACAAATTTTGCAAAAACTGCTTGAGGCGGATCAACTGCCAGAAAAGACGTTAACCCTTTCCCGGGTTGGCGTCCCCATTATTCTGCGCGGATTAACTGGGAAACAGGTGTTTGCGCTGCGGGAGCGTTGTACCGAAAGATCGGATCGTCGAGGTGTCCAAACCGATCGGCTTGACGAAGAGCAATTCAACGTCGCGCTCATTGCTGCTGCTACTGTGTCCCCCAATTGGGGGGACTCCCGGTTGCTTACGAAGTATCAGGCCAGCTCTGGCGAGGAAGTGATCAAGCGAATTCTGCTAGCTGGCGAGCTCTCGGCGCTGGGGGATGAAGTGCTCGATCTGAGCGGGTTCAACAAGTCGCTAGATGAAGTAAAAAACTAATTGCCTCCGGGGGGCTCCCGGCGATGCTCCATGCCATATGGACGCGTCATCATCTGCGCCCCGGAGTATTCTGGAAGCTGCCTCGCGGGGAGCAGCTATTCCTGCTGGCCAGCTTGGAACTAGAGCTGGAGCAGGAACAGGCGCTGCAGCGAGAGCGTGAACGCGCAAGGAGGTGAGAGCCATGAGTGACATGGCGATGGCAGGCAATTTAGCCAGAGTAACAGCTGCGCAAGATGGATTGCGAAGAGCTGTGGATCGAACGGGATCAGCTGCACAGCGCTTGTCGGGTTTATTCGACAAGGCTAGTGAAGCTGGTGCAAGGTTAAGTCAGGTGACAGCGAGACCGACGATTGCCGTGCGGGATTATTTTTCCTTTGTGATTGACCGGCTGCTGCTGCAACTGGCGGACCTGGGGCACACGAAGGTGGATGTGAAACTGATCATCAACGATCAGGTGATTGGCGCAGCGAAACAGCTGCGGCAGTTGCTGACTGGGCTTGGCGGGACGTTATCAGTCGGCATAAAGGGCGGGGGATCGGCAGGAGCGAGCGCATCTGCTTCAGCTTCTGTGTCAATGATTACTGTGAAAGCAGCACAAGAGAAGAAAAGTCCGATCGATGTTTGGATTGACCGCTTAGCTAGAATAGGTGAGGCGGTGAAGCTGTTTGGCGAAGCTTTTAAAGCTTTTGGTGATGGATTCAAAGGTATACGTGATGGACTTCAAGGGATAGGCGAGGCGTTCAAAAGCTTTGGTGCTGGCATCGGTGAGGGTATTAAAAGCATCGGAGCAGGCATCGGGGATGGACTCAAAAATATCGGCGCAGGAATTGGCAGCATCGGCGATGGAATCAAAGGAATCGGCACGGGAATTGGCAGTATCGGTGATGGATTCAAAGGAATCGGCGCAGGAATTGGCAGCATCGGCGATGGAATCAAAGGAATCGGCACGGGAATCGGCAGCATCGGTGATGGATTCAAAGGAATCGGTGCGGGAATTGGCAGCATTGGAGATGGATTCAAAGGAATCGGTGCAGGAATTGGCAGCATAGGTGATGGATTCAAAGGAATCGGTGCGGGAATTGGCAGCATCGGCGATGGGCTCAAAGGGATCGGTGCAGGAATTGGCAGTATAGGTGATGGAATTAAAAGCATCGGTACAGGCATCGGAGATGGACTCAAAAATATCGGCGATGGCATTAGTAGCATCGGCGCTGGAATCGGTAACATCGGTGAGGGAATAAAAGGTATCGGTGCGGGATTCAGCAGCATCGGTGACGGAATCAAGGGGATTGGCGATGGCATTAAAAGTTTCGGCGAAGGTATCAAAGCAGTGGGTGATGGAATTAAAAGCTTCGTTGAGGGGATCAAATCTGTCGCGCAAAGTTTGAAAGAGACCTTTAAATCTATGGCAGAGGGCTTCAAATCGATCGTAACTAGCGTTAAATCCATGGTTGAAAGTATTAAATCTTTGGGTGGGTTATCCTCGGGAAAAGGTAAGCTCGAAGGGAATAGTACGAAATGCTGCTGTGATGCCAATGCGAAGACGAAGTCTAGTGCAGGCACGAAAACGAAGTCCAGGACGGGTACGGTAACCAACATGCAAACCGATAGCACAACACAACCCGTAGGTAACAGGAGGACGAGACCAAGTGCTGCTGACCTTACGCCAGATGACAGAAATCTAGGGAGAGTCGCTGCAGAGGGACAACCCGACGTACATCCGACAGCGCCATCGAGGGGACGTTTAGGCAAATTGTTCAAAGGCGGCATCAAGATGCTGAAAGGTGCGGGCCGAGTGGCAGCACCACTCGGTATTGGTATGGCAGCGATGGATGTGATCACATCTGAGAACAAAGCGGGAGCAGCGGTTCAAGCGGGTGCAGGTGCGGGTGGCGCTGCGCTCGGTGCTGCGCTCGGGTCAGCCATTTTGCCAGGATTAGGAACGGTGGCGGGTGGGATGATCGGAGGTTGGCTGGGGGATAAAGCAGGTGCATTTATTGCGAATAAATGGTTTTCAGGGAAGAAGCCCCCTGAGGAAACTGCGTCCAGAACATCACTTGTACCCCAGGGACGCGAGTCGGTGGCCTCTGATCCAGCTCAAGCCGTTTCTGCAGTGAATGCTGCGAAATCGCAAACAGCCCCTCCGAACAAGTATGACATCAAAGTGGATGGCGTAGCGGTGCATTTTCCGAAAGAAGAGGTCGACAAGGACAAGCTTGCGCTCACGATCGGGCATCAAATTGTATCCAACATGCAAGCTGCCATGCAAAACCGCTTAGTGAACGGGGGCGGCGCGATTGGCTGATGAGGCTATGGATTTTACACTGGAAGATCCGAGTGGCTTAAGATTGCACTTCCCCGTGAATCCGACAGAAGTGAACATTCGCCGGGATAAAAGTTTTGAGACCATCACGATTATTCAAGGCGGTGAGCTGGACGTGCCACAAGGTGTGAAGGTGAAGGAAATTGCCTTCTCTTCCTTTTTTCCAGCGCAATATGATACTAGCTACTGTAAGTACCGACCTCTGCCGAGCCCGCAAACAGCCATGAATCAGCTCAACACTTGGATGGAACAGCGTGAGCCGCTTCGCCTCATTATTACGGGGACGGATGTGAATGTGCTTGTCATGTTGTCGGCTCATAATAGCAGCTTTAAAGGCGGTGAGCCGGGAGATGTCTATTTTGATGTGACCTTTCGTACTTGGCGGGACTACAAAGTGAGAACGTTAGCGGAACGCAGTGGTGCTTCTAGTGGAGAGGTACGGCCTGACATTAAGCCTGTATCGGCTACGTACACAGTCAAATCAGGTGATTCCCTATGGGCGATTGCGAAAATGACTCTCGGTTCCGGCAGTCGTTGGCGGGAAATTTATGAAGCAAATCGGTCGTTAATCGGCGAGAATCCCGATCTAATCCAAGTTGGACAAGAGTTGGTGATGCCCTGATGGCGAGTTGGCCTAGTGGAACTTATGATATTTGGCTAGATGAGCAGTATGCCTTGCGGGATTTGATTTATGAAATGACGTTGGAAGAATCGCTCGACGAAATTTCCTACCGGGCACAAGCGACGATTGCGGTGACGCCGGAGTTTCCAGGGATGAAGCCAGGACAAGCTGTTCGTGTGTTGGGCACTCCTTTTGGCGGGACAGAGCAAGTAGATTTGCTGCATCCAGCTGTTGTATGGCAGTGCGAGAACAGTTATGAACGCATGGATCGCTTAACGGTGACAATGTATGATCGCACGATTTATTTGGCCAAATCAGAGGATGAGTACGTGTTTCCGAGCGGAATGACGGCGAATGAGCGCCTGCGCAGGTATGCGGAAGATTGGAATATTCAGCTAGGCAATCTGCCTGACACAGGTGTTAAGCTTGCGAAGGCGATGTACCGTTCGGAGACGATCTACGCCATGATCATGAAGGATCTCAAGGAAACAGCCAAGAAAGGCGGTCCGATGTATCGTCCGCGCGTGACAACGGGCGGGTTGGAGCTTGTGGAAATTGGCCGTAATGCAACCGTGTGGTCCTTGGAGCCGAGTGAGAATGTGATGAACGTGATGCAGAAAAGAACGCTCGAAGGAGCCGTTACCAAGGTGAAGGTGCTCGGCACCAAATCAGCAGGGGATGATGCCGCAGCGCAGGTATTGGCGGTTGAGGAGGGGGAAGTGGCTGAACTAGGCACGCTGCAAAAAATCGTCCAAGACAGCAGCTTTCAATCCGTTTCTGAAGCCAAAGAGGCTGCGCATGCCATGCTTACGGGAGTTCAGGAGACGATTAGCGTCACCTCGATAGACATTAACACGATACGTGCAGGAGATAAGGTAGATTTGGCGGGCAGCGGGATGGCGCTTATTGCGATGTCGGTCCGACATGAGTTAGGTAATCCTGGCAAAATGGTGCTGGAACTAGGCAGTCCCGAACTCGTCAGAAGGAGGTATTACATGAATGAATCCGTATAACAAATTGGCTTCGCTTTTGGACAATCGGATGTCCGGGCATGCCGCATCCGCGGTTTCCGGTTTACCCGCTGAACTCGGTACGATGACGGCCGGCGGGCTGAAGTTGGATCGTTTTAAACATGAAATTGCTGATTATTATGTGGCCGATTGGATGGCTAAGCTTCATCTGCCTAGCTTCTCGCTTACTGGTACGGTTTCGGGACTGAATAGCGGGGGTGTTCCGGTGGCGGGGCAGGGTACGTTTGCTTTCGCAGAGTCGGGTGTTGAGGATGTGCGGATGGAGTTTCAGCATGGTTTGAAGCCCGGGGACCGCGTGCTCGTGATTCCGATCGATGACGGCAATGATGCCGTGATTCTGTGCAAGGTGGTGAAATAGATGGCGAATTTATTTCCGCTTGTGGGGGCGAGTGCTGGGACAGGTTTAGGAACAGGAACAGGAACAAGGGCATTTTTGGCTGGGGGCAAAAGGGGGACGATCCCCTTCGGACGCAGTCCGAAGTTTGACCATTCCCTAGGGGAGTTCGTAACGACCCCAACGGGGAAGATCGCGGAAAGCGAGGGCACCGACGCATGGCTTGAATGGTGCCAGAAGGCGCTGCGTTCGCGGCGGTACACACATTTGGTATATTCCCGAGCTTATGGCCAGGAGTATGACGATTTAATTGCCCGGCATTTGTCCCGTCAGGCGAACGAAATGGAGATTTTACGTATGACGACGGAGACTTTGAAGGTCGATCCGCGTACAGCGGATGTTCGCCATTTTACATTTGCGTGGGGAAAAGATCAGTGCTCGTTTCAATGCGAAATCGTGAACGTGCGAGGCGAGCAAAAAAACCTAAAAGGAAGCGTGGTGATCAATTAATATGGCAAGTTTACCCGATTATTTGGTTGAACAGACGGAGGAAGCGATTCGTAGCCGGATGTTAGGCAGTTTGCCTTCCGATTTGGACCAGTCAGAAGGTTCTTATATCTGGGATGTATTGGCCCCGACTTCGATTGAGTTGGCGCTTGCGGCGTTGCAGTCGCAGGAGGTTTTGCGGAGAGGATTCGCGGGAACGACCTTTGGGCCCTACCTGGACTTGCGCTGCGCGGAACGCGGGATTACTCGCAAAGATGCGGTGAAAGCCACCGGTCAGGTGAAGTTCACAGGCGTGGCAGGGACGACCGTCCCTCAAGGAACGCGTATTGGTACATTGGCTGATTCCGTTAAAGGGACATCGTCTGTGATGTTTGAGACAGTGGATGCGGCGGTTGTGGATAGCTCAGGATTCGTGATGGTGGCGGTATCAGCAGTGGATGGTGGTACGACAGGCAATGTGCCGAGCGGAGCGGTTAGCCTTTTGATAACGCCTATCGTAGGCATAACGAACGTGACCAATAGTGCGTCCATGACAAGTGGAGCAGACATAGAGAAGGACGATTCACTGCTCAATCGGTATTACGCCAAAGTTCGCTCCCCTGGAACAAGTGGGAATAAAGCCGACTATCTGAACTGGGCGCTCGATGTGGCTGGTGTAGGTGCGGCGCAGGTGCTGCCGTTATGGCAGGGTCCTGGTACAGTCAAGGTTGTCATCATCGGCATGGATAAAAGGAGTGCTTCTGCTCCCATCGTTTCCGCTGTACAGCAGTACATTTACCCTACGCCACCATTGGTGGGGAAAGTTCCGATTGGTGCAGTTGTAACCGTCGTGGCAGCGACAGAAGTCGCGATTGGCATTCAGGCAGTTCTTACCTTGAACGGAACAAGAACGTTGACACAGGTGAAAAATGATTTCACCGCGGCCGTTCGCGCCTATTTATCCGAACTGGCGTTCTCTAGTGATCCAGCAGTCCGCTATGTGCGCATCGGCTCCTTGTTGCTCGACACGCCGGGGGTGCAGGATTATGCCAACTTGCAGATCAGTGGCGGCACTTCTAACATCACGATCACCGTTGGGCAAGTAGCCGTTGCAGGGACGGTGTCGCTCGTATGACGCAAGTGACTTCATCAAGTGGCAAGCGCATGCTGGGCTATTTGCCTGAATACTACGAGACATCGCGTGTGATGGGCTCTATCCTGCAAGCCCAAGGGGCTGAGCTCGATCAATTGCGTGTCTCCTTGGAGGAGACATTAGGGCAATTTTTCGTGGGCTCCGCGACGTGGGGGCTGGACGCGTGGGAGGCCGAGCTCGGCATCGCGCCAGTGCCAGGCAAGCCCGACGATCAGCGTCGGTCGGTGATCAATGCCAAGCTGCGCGGCGTCGGGACCGTCACCGTGGACTTGATCCAAAGCGTGGCCGAGGCCTACGACCGCGGAGCGGTAGAGGTTACGCAGCAGCCGGCTGCGTACCAGTTTACGGTGCGGTTTGTGGATACGTTGGGGACGCCGCCGAACCTAAGCGACCTGCAAGCAGCTATCGAGGAAATCAAGCCAGCCCATTTGCAGGTGGTCTATAAATATAAATATTTTTTGCTAAGTCAGTTGCATCAAAAGTTAAAAATTAACGAAATTCAAACGAGGAAAATGACCGACTTCGCGCCATTTATGCCCGTTTAAAATGGAGGGAAACATATATGTCCAGCACGACAACGAACGTAGGACTGTATAAGAAAAATCCGTCAACAGACGGCAATGATACATTCGATATTAACACCATGTTGAATGATAACTGGGATAAGATTGATGCGCAGCTAGGTTCGCAAGTTGGAGTTAGCCCACCTCCAACGGCTGTAAATTTGGTTAATGGGATGCAGGTTGTTAATGTTCCACAGAGCTCGCCGTTAAACAACTTGAATATCAAGGGGCGTACGTTGGTTAATTTGTTGGGGCGGGATGGGAATTGTGAGGATGTGAGTAGGTTTACAGCGGGAGGTACTACTCTCGCACTCGATACAACAAATAAGGTTAACGGAAATAACAGTATCAAAGCTACGCTTACAAGCACAGCGGGCACAATGCAAAGAGTGTTCAATACGATCTCAGGTAATAAATATTTAATCGTAGGAGAATTGAAGAACGGTAATGCGACAAATGTTAAAGTCGAGATAGCTTCTCTTGTGTCTGGTAACGCGGTAACAAGTACGACGGCTTTCGGTATTTCTTATGCAACTTTTGGAGCTACAGGAGCAACGCATACCGCACAAGTATTAGTAACAGGTGCAAGTACGAAATATGCTTATGCAGATTGTTTACGCGTTTATGAAATCACATCCACAGAAAAAACATATATTGACGGTCTAAGCGTAGCCAATGCACAAGCATATATCGCCGCAAAATACCCTTACGTAGACGATGTCAAACATGTTAATGCACCTTATGTAATTAAGTACGGGGAGAACTTGTTGCCTACGTTTAATGAGTGGGCGAAAGACAACAACGGCAATTACCAAATTAATGAACCGTACAAAGTCACGCTAACAAATACAATAAACTTTTTTTACGTGGCTCCCATAGTTCCAAGTCAACAGTATTCATTTAGTGTGAATACTACTAATTCGGGCGGCGTCTACCTAACAACTAGAGATATTAACGGAAGCAACGTAAGGACTAATTTTTACATAAGTTCAGGTAGTGTATCTACGACATTTACGGCTCAAGCAAATGAAGTTTATGTGCATGTAAACTTCTATATGCCTTCTGCGGGTACGTATGTATATACAAATCCTATGCTTAATCTTGGCACAACGGCTCAACCATTCAAACCACGTAACGACGATATGCTTGCATTCCCGAATGTCCAATTAGCCTCATCCGTAGACGGTATTGTCTACGATACGTTGTTTAAGAGGGACGGTAAGTACTTTGTTGAGAGTCGTTTCAAAAAAGACGTGGTTCTTGATGGTAGCTTGTCGTGGTCTTTCAGTAGTGACTATGCAGGCGCTAAACAAGTCGCCGCAGTAGGCGCGTTTGCTGCATCTCTTATAGGTGTTGTAGGACATAGACTTGTTAAGTACGACGGTAAAATTATCTCCGAAATACAAACAGCTACAACGGGGGATCAGTTTTTAATGTGGAGTGCACCAAGTGCAGGGACGCTGTTTGTAAGTATCTTCGACACAGACAGCGGTTGGGGCGAATCCTATACACCTACAGCACAAGAGATACAAGCATATTTCTATGGGTGGGTTATGACTACACAGGAATCATGGTCATCTGCACCCGTACCTTATAACGGAACGGGGACAAAAGGATGGGTTAGACGTTGGACACCTACCACAGGTGGTACGCCCCTCACAGCGGGTTCGATAGGTACATGGGTTAGTTCTTCAGGATCAGGGACATTACCTACTACAGCATCTAACGGTTTCACACCTTACAAACTAACCTATCAACTAGCTACACCAACATTTGAAGAAGTAGCGGTAGAAGGTAGCATGACACTTCACGAAGGATTGAATCAGATTGAAGTGGGACAAGGAATTATTGTACGGGAGAAAGTTGTCCCTATTGCGGATTTAACGGTATATCACATTAATAACACAGCATTTCCAGTATGTCTTCTTAGAAATAAAACTAATCGCATATACGCTATTTATAAAAACGGAAAACTAGACAGTAGTTGGACGATTAGAACGAATCACGCAAATGGATACGGCGGGGGCAATGCTTACACACTGATAGTAAACTACGACCCAACTGCAACCTATGAAGTCTCATACATTGCCCTAGATCAATACTTACTATCAGCACCAGTACAAGCCGTAACAGGGGAGACAGCAAGCAACCTTAAAACCGCTGTTGATTTATTGTCTATGAATGATGCAGATCAAGACGCACGTATCAGTGAAGCGGAGAGATTAGCTAGACAGATTTACAACGTACCGCAAAAGACAACGGCGGCAATGACGCTGTATGTAGACGGGACAAACGGTGCGGACAATAACGATGGAAGCTCGGGTATGCCATTTAAGACAATCCAAAGGGCTATAGACTCTATTCCACAAATTGTCAACCACCCTATCAACGTATTTGTAGCAGCGGGGACGTATGTGGAAGATGTTAGAATCGAGGGCTTCGTAGGTAAAAATGGTGGTGTTATATACTTAACTGGGGATTCCATTGTAAGTACGTCCAGAAGTGTTAGTTCCATTGTTGTTGCAAACTGTATTAACGGCGTTGTAGTCACAGGATTTAACATAACTAGTACGACAACAAATTCCTTATCGGTTGTAAGATCGTCCTTTGTTCAATTTGGATTTATGAATCTAGTGTCTTCCTCTATCACTAAGATGGGACTCTATGCAACAATGTCTGTCGTATTCTTTCACAATTCCGTAATAAGCAATAAAAGTGATGTTTTATACGCAGACCATGGATGTCGTGTAAGCCTACAGGACAGTACTGGAAATTCAAATGTCAATGGTGCCACCGCTTCAACAACGGCTACTATATCTAGGATTGGAACACAACCTAATGCTACAAACAACTATGGGGGCGTCACATCAGGCGTTATTAACCCTTGGGGAGATAATACACAAGCAAATAGAAGTAGAGTTTCCGCCGCAAGTAATACTACACAAAGCATTTCAGCGGCGACTGCTACAAAAGTAACTCTTCAAAGTGTAACATCTGATAATTTAACGGAGTTTGCCACTAGCAGATTTACAACAAAAAGTACAGGAACTTATACAGTTAATGCCGTACTAGCGTTTAATTCAGGTATTACAACATCTGTATCATACTCGCTTATACTCTATAAAAACGGAAGTGCTTTCCGTTATGGTCATGTTAATAATGGGACGACTTATTCCTCACCTATCATTCCAAGTGTATTTATGGTGGATTTAGTTGCAGGCGATTTCATAGAAATTTATCTTACTACATCATCGGCAACTGTATTAGCATCGGGATCAACCCTAGAAATTACTAGAATCGCATAAAGGAGGAAACCCACATGAACATAGCACAAGCAATCATGCATCTATACCCACAATCCATTCCCATGACCGACTTCATCGTCCAAGACGATTCAGACGGCAACGGCCCGTACATCGCACAATGGAACTTGGAGGATCCCCAGCCAACTCTAGACGACCTTCAATCTGCATGGAACGCTATGCAACCAACGCCAGTTCAAGTATTGAATGACGCTAGGACCGCTAAAATCAACTCTCTCAATGTCGCATGTAATGCATCTATCCTAGCAGGGTTCACATCTGACGCCCTCGGCACAGATAACGCATATGATTTTGCATACCATGACCAGATTAATCTGGAAAGCACATTCAATGCAATCTCAGCGGAAATCCATATGGATAACATCAAGTGGAAAGCATCAGGTGTACCTCAGTCCCATACTAGTGAACAATTCAAGTTGCTGTATGCCGACGGGCTCGCCCATAAAAACGCGAACATCAGCAAGTATTGGGAGCTAAAAAATGCTGTACTTTCAGCGAGCAATGCTGAAGATATCTCATCAATATCGTGGTGAAACGCTGTAAAAGGTCTACCCGGAAGCCAAAAGTCCCAGTAGACCCAACCCACCCCCCAAGAAAGGAGCAAAGAACATGAACCAAATCAGTTTTAACCTGATTACAGCCACCCTCGGAGCGATAGCAACCTACGCCTTCGGCGGGTGGAGCGAACTTATTGGTCTCTTCCTCACGGCGATACTCGTCGATTATGTCACCGGTATTGCGGCTTCGATCAAAGAGCAGCAAGGCCTCAACAGTCAAGTTGGTTATTGGGGCCTGGCGCGCAAAGGACTTATGCTGCTTGTTATTATGCTGGCTCATCGCATGGATATTCTCTTGGATACAGACCTCATGATGACAGGCGCCATTTATTTTTACTTGGCCAATGAGTTTATCTCCATTACTGAAAATTATGGACGTTTAGGTCTGCCACTTCCTGCCTTTTTGAAGCAAATGATTCAAGTCTTACGAAGCAAGGGGGAAGGGTTATGAGTAAAGAAACATTTATTGAGCAAATTGCGCCTGCCGCACAAGCGAACAGGTTAGCCTATGGAATTCTGGCTAGTGTGACGATAGCACAGGCTATTCTGGAAAGCGGTTGGGGCCAATATGCCCCAGGCAATAATTTATTTGGGATCAAAGGAAGTGGGCAACAGCAAGCTACGCAGGAATTCATTAACGGCAAGTGGCTGCAAATTGTAGATGGGTTCTGTGTCTATGAAAGCTGGAGCGATAGTATACGCGATCATGCTATCCTACTTGTGAACAATCCAAGGTACGCCATGATCGTAAATGAACAGGACTACCGAAAAGCGAGTCGAAGGCTCCAGCAAGCAGGATATGCGACGGATCCAAACTATGCGGACAAGCTTATTCGTATTATTGAGGGGAGTGATCTGACACGTTTTGACCATACTGAAGACGAAGAAAGGGAGTATGTAATGAGTTCAGATGATGCGAATAAAATTATTAACTTTTTATCTGCTGCTTGGATGAGCACGGATGATGCAGAGGCGAGGGAAGAGTTCCACCGTCTAGCCAACGAACTCCGTAAAGTGTCAGGCCAATTGTGAACCGACAGCATGCCGTCCAACTTAAAAAGAACACCGCCACTTCCACTTTAGGAAAGAACGGTGTTCTATTTTCTATTCGTATGTTCTACACTGCACTCGCAATATGTTCCTCAATATACTGCTCCAACTTGATCCGCACGTACGGCGGCAAGCCCGACAGCATACAGCCATATCGGAAACTGCGTCCTTCAGTCACGATGCGAATGACGCGACCCGTGATTGGAGGTAGTCCAGCTTCCTGAGGGAAGTGGATGACGACGAACATATCTGGTGCAAGCAGCACATCCGTTGTGATTTGCAGTCCGCTTTCAGATAAGTCGAAGAGAGTTCCGTCAATATTTTGTCCGGAGAATGAACCTTCTTGCTCCCATTGATAAATGGACAGCTTCAAGTTAATATCCAGCTGCACCCGTGTATTCTTACGACGTTCGCGACCGGAGAGCGGAGAAGCGACTTTCACCAGTTCCGTAACAACAGGCTCGCTAGGCTTGACAACTTCTTGCCCCATCCATTCTTCGTAACATTTAATGACTGCGCTTAGATCTTCTTCCCCTAAGCCTTTGCTTACGCCGATTTGGAACAGATTCGTTGCTGATTGCAGCATCGGTGTTGGTAATTGAAACTTCCCTGTAATCTCTTGGGCAAGCAGCAAATCCTTCAACATCAGCTTCAATGAGAATTGATTGCTGAAATCGCGATCGAGGATTTTCTCGCCTTTGAGCTCGACTTGCTTGCTATTAGCTCCGCCTGAGCGGACGATTTCTAAGAATTGGCTAGGATGAATGCCTGCTTTCGTTGCGATAGATAAGCCTTCGGCAAGTCCTGCGAGGTTAATGCCCACCATTGTGTTGTGAGCGAGCTTCGCATAGGAACCTGAACCGCTTGGTCCTAGGTAAAGTGCTTTACTGCCGAGTACGTGGAACAATTCTTCCTGCTCCTCGAATACTTCTCGGCTGCCGCCAACCATGAATGTAAGCGTAGCTGCTTCAGCAGCGGGCTTCGTGCCTGTCACAGGCGCGTCGAGGAAGTCGACGAAATGCGCTGCGAGCTCTTCAGCGAGCTTTTGGCTAGTTTGGGGAGATACGGTGCTGGTGTCAATAATGGTGAGTGCCGGGTGAATACCGCTCAGAATACCTTGCTCACTGTAAAATGTTTCGAGAAGCGCAGCATCGTTGCTGAGCATCGTAAATAGGACATCTGAGTTGCGAGCGACTTCCGCTGGCGTGAGGCCGACCTCAGCCCCCAGTCGTCCAAGCTCGTCCGCTTTGCCAGCAGTACGATTATACACAGTTACCATAAAACCTTTTTGAATAAGGTTAGCAGCCATGGGCTTACCCATTGTGCCAAGTCCAATAAAGCCGATACGTTTCATGTCCTCACCTCTGACTTCATTTTAGCATGGGAATTAATACCTGTGAATTCCTTTCTCGCTTGCTTTTGGACAAGCAAATAAGTATGCTAGGAAAAGGTGAAAAATAGAGATGGAGGCGAACCAATTGAGTACAAAACTACAATTTGATTACAGCAAAGCATTATCCTTTTTATCTCAGCATGAGGTCGATTATTTGTCGGCTCAAGTGGAGTTAGCCCATGATCAACTACATAACAAAACAGGTGCAGGCTCTGATTATTTAGGGTGGGTGGATCTTCCTGAGAACTACAATCGTGAAGAGTTTGCCCGTATTGAGGCAGCTGCGAAGCAAATTCAATCGGATTCTGAGGCACTTGTCGTAATCGGTATTGGCGGATCCTATCTAGGTGCACGCGCGGCTCTAGAAATGCTATCTCATTCCTTTTATAATATTCTGCCAAGGGATAAACGTAAAACGCCTGAGATTTATTTCGTAGGAAATAATATCTCTTCGACATATGTCACGCACTTGCTTCAATTGCTTGAAGGCAAGGATTTCTCCGTGAATGTGATTTCCAAATCCGGTACGACGACTGAGCCAGCGATTGCTTTCCGTATTTTCCGCGAACTATTGGAGAAGAAATATGGTAAAGAAGCGGCTCGCAAACGGATTTATGCAACAACGGATCAAGAGAAAGGCGCGCTCAAAACATTAGCAAATGCAGAAGGATACGAGACCTTCGTTATTCCAGATGATGTGGGTGGACGTTACTCCGTACTTACAGCGGTTGGTTTGCTTCCTATTGCAACAGCGGGCATTGACGTTGAAGCAATTATGAAAGGTGCGGCAGACGCGCAACAAGAGTTCTCGAATCCGAAGCTTAGCGAAAACCAAGCCTACCAATATGCAGCTGTTCGTAACTCCTTGTATCGTAAAGGCAAAACCATTGAAATCCTTGTCAACTATGAGCCATCCCTGCACTTCGTTTCGGAGTGGTGGAAGCAATTGTTTGGTGAAAGCGAAGGGAAGGACTACAAAGGGATTTACCCAGCTTCCGTCGACTTCTCAACGGATCTTCATTCCATGGGACAATTCGTTCAAGATGGTAACCGCATTTTGTTCGAAACCGTTATCCAAGTTGACCAAGTGGCTGATCATATCACGATCGGTACAGACGCAGATGATCTGGATGGGTTGAACTTCCTTAGCGGCAAAACGATGGACTTTGTAAACAAAAAAGCTTTCCAAGGTACGATGCTTGCTCACACAGACGGTCAAGTACCGAACCTAATCGTGACATTGCCGGATATGACGCCTTACACGTTCGGATACATGGTCTACTTTTTTGAAAAAGCTTGCGCTATCAGCGGCTACTTGATGGGTGTTAATCCATTCGATCAACCGGGTGTTGAAGCGTACAAAAAGAATATGTTTGCCCTATTAGGCAAGCCTGGCTATGAGAAAGAAAAAGCAGAACTTGAAGCTCGTTTGCAAAAGTAATTGAACTTGAAAACGAAAAACGATCAATCCTATCGGATAGGTCGTTTTTTTGCACCTTTTTTTCCATTATTTATGTGGTAAATTTTCTTTCTATATTGTCGAAGTACTACGTTGTGTGTAGAATATAGTGAAACAGTTGTTTCCTTCTACCGAGAAAGGTTGGCTATGCTAGCACATTATCGCACAATCCATTCCTATGGTTCGTCTGAGATTATCATCAAGAAGTCACGTTTCATCGGTCATGCTAAACCCGTAGAGTCAGAAGAAGAAGCAATCCAGTTTATTGAAGCCATCAAGAAAGAACACAGAGCGGCGACGCATAATTGCAGTGCGTATATCATTGGTGAGCGGGATCAAATCCAGAAGCAATCCGATGATGGAGAACCCAGCGGTACCGCAGGGAAGCCGATTCTGGAAGTGATGAAGCATCAAGGGCTCAAGAATACCGTTGTCGTAGTTACTCGTTATTTTGGTGGCATCATGTTAGGGGCTGGCGGTCTTATACGCGCTTATGCGGATGGGGCTGTGGCAGGCATAGAAGCAGGAAAGCCGATTTATAAAGTAAATCATCAGCTTGTGCTGATTGAAGTCGATTATACATGGTATGGCAAGCTGGAAAATGAGCTGAGAAATCAAGGGATGCTGCTAGGGGATATTGGGTTTACGGACAAGGTTACCGTACCTTGTTATCCATTAGCGGCTAATGCGGAAGCATTCATGAATTGGGCAACGGATGTTACACAAGGTCAAAGTTTGATCGTCGCGGGTGAGAACGAATACATCGTTCATGAGAGCTTGCCTGAATAGGCAAGCTCCCAGTAGACCCAACAAATTTCATATGAGCTGAGGATGCGGAGGGATAGGAATGGCTAGGAAAGCAGTCGCGCAAGAGCTTAGCAGAGAACGAATTCTTACAGAGGCGCGGGAATTATTCGCTACTTTCGGCTATCGCGCTTTAACGATGCGAAGCATTGCTAAAGCAATGGGGTACAGTCATGGTGCGTTATATTACCATTTTAATGAGAAAGCTGAATTATTTTATGCACTAATTAAAGACGATTTTGCCTCATTGCTGCAACGTCAGCGGGAAATGATTATTCGTGAGCACGGGTTTAGCGTGAATTTGCTTCAGAAGTTAATGATGGAGTTCGTCTGGTTTGGTTTAAGTAACCCGAATCACTACGAAATGATGTTTATGATTAACGAGCCAGAACTACAACAGTACTCACGTACCGAACAAGCGCAGTGCTTGGACATGTTTGCCATTGTGATTCGTGAAGTGATGGCAGATCAGCCAGGAGCTGAGAGTCGGAAGTTTACGCTTCCATGGAATTTGTTTATGTCTTTACATGGCTTTATCTCCTATTGTATTCAGTTTAAGCTATCTTACGAGGATGCACGTAAATTGGCTGACGAGCATATTCGCCTTATCTGTGTTAGTCTGGATGTCGATTCAGCTGAATTGCAACGTCCACTGGTCAAAATGGTTGGGCCGAATCCACTTAAATCAATCGTGATCTAGTAGAAATAAGGAAGCGAGACGCTTAGTCTGTGCTTCCTTTTTGCATTTTGGGCCAAACTGTATTTTACATTACCTTGTATGTGCTTTAAAATAATGAAAAGACAGCGATGGAAGGATGATTACGATGGATTTAAATACATGGTCGGAAGCGAACGTTGAGTTTATGTTTGAAGGTATTACAAGAAAGCTGCGAATGGCAACAGGGGGATCCATTAAAGCCTCCAACGTGAAAGAAGAAATGTACGAGGATTTGAAAGATCTCTATGATATGGTTACGAGCAAAGATCGTTTCAGCATTAGCGAGATTGATGCGATTACAACCGAACTTGGTAAAATTCGCAAAGCATAGTGTACGAATACGCCCCAATAAGCAAGCCGCTATTCTGACCATGAGTTGGAAGAGCGGCTTTTGGTTGTGCGGGCAGCACCATCCATCGAACTACCAGCACTAGCAGCACTAGCAGCACTAGCAGCACTAGCAGCACTAGCAGCACTGGCAGAACTAGAGAACTAGCAGAACTAGCAGAACTAGCAGAACTAGCAGGACTAGCAGAACTAGCAGAACTACCAGAACTAGCAGGACTAGCAGAACTAGCAGAACTACCAGAACTACCAGCACTAGTAGCACTGGCAGAACTAGTAGAACTAGTAGAACTAGTAGAACTAGTAGAGCTAGTGCAGGCGTTAGCACCAAGTAGGTCGCCAACAGTACTAGCAGTAGCAGCACTACCACGAGCAGCAGCAATATCACCACCACATCAGCACTAGCTACCAGCACAATCTCCAGCATTTGCAGCCCCAACCACAATCAGCATTATCACCACCAGCACTCGCAGTCTAAGCCTCACAAGCAGCACCAGCACCACCAGCAATACCAGTACCCGCCGCAATACCAATTCGCAATCCGATGCTGATCTGCAACCCTTTTTGCCGGCTACCACTCACTCACTTTAGCGAATAACTGGATTTTATACATCTAATTCAAGCTAAATCAATCAATTATAGAAAATAACTGGATTTCCTCCCGTTAATTTCAAGTATTTTACGCAAACGGGGCATTCTGAGCAAAATTAGCTGTAGAAAATCCAGTTAAACTAGAAAAATGCTTGTTTTCTCCTGAAATAGCTGTAGAAAATCCATCTAATTCATCCAAACCCCCATACCCCCAACCCCATACCCCCAACCCCCAACCCCCCAAACCCCCAGCCGCCCAGAAGAGCTCCGCCTTCTGCTGAATCTACCCAGGATTAGAGCCGTTTTCTCATTTGGATAGCTGCGATTAGATAGCAAGCAAGCATTAACCCAAATAAATTCCAAATGCTAGGAATCGTACCAACTGTTAAATAGAGTCCGTAGGGGAGTGACCAAACAAAGGCGCCAGACATCAACCTACTACGATTAGTAAAAGAAGCAATTAACCCTAGCACAGCAGGGGCGACTAACATTGCGAGAAGAATGAGCACAGTATCCCTTCTAGCCGCTATTTCTAAATAGGGATTCTCAAAAAGGAACCAATAACAAAGCAGAAGACTGCCTACCGAGGCACAAACGCCAACATAGGATATGCTCCATCTCAAAAGAAATCCCCCTTATTGACCGCAATCAAGCTCAAGTCGCCAATCGTTACATGGCATGAAATGCCCTGGCGGGTATTCGAATTCACATTCACTCCTAAGTGTAAAATGAAGCTTACGACACACAGCATTCGAAGCTGGATTGTGAACAGAAGGGAACGCATGCATCCACCGAAATTTCGCCTCTGAATTGGCATGGGAAATAGCTGCCTGCAAAGCGCTGCTCGCTATCCCTCGCCCTTGAAAGCCGGGCAGCACACTCCAACCGACTTCGTAGACGTTTTCTCCTTGCCAATGGCTATCCCAGTAACCAATACTCCCCACGACTTCACGATTTGGCAGCAGTACGATGCTAAACATGTGCCCCTTGCCTTTCCCGCTGATTTCTAAATACCGTTTGTGGCGAATCTCCAGTTGCTCCTCCGTCTCCGGACCACCCAGATGTTCCATCATATCAGGAGCATTGATGAGCCGAAGAAGTTCAAGGTTGGATTCGGACCACGGTACGATGTTAACCTGTGACATGTTCTCACCCCTTATATTTGAAATAATCTCGCAAATTTGAAATCGTTGCTACTTTTTGCTACCTCCATCATATTGGAACGTATGTTCCTTAGCAAGTCTTCACTCAATCTTTCATCCCTTCATTCTTTCATCCCTTCATTCTTTCATTCTTTCATTCTTTCATTCATTCTTTCTTTCTTTCTTTATTTCTTTCATCCATTCAATCAGTCCGTCCTCATCCATTCGCCGTACATACAATTCCCCTAACAAGGACAGAATAGGTAGAAATTGGCACATAAGGAGAACGTTACATTGACGCAACATGGAGAGGCTTCCACGGCCGTTTTACCGCAATTTCCCCAGTCATTCTGGCTCGATTCTGTCGACTGGCTCCCTCAGTTTCCCACGCTGACAGCCGATTTGAAGACCGACGTAGTGGTCATTGGTGCAGGGATTACTGGCATCACAACGGCGTATTTACTAGCTAAGCGAGGTGTTAAAGTTGTTATTTTGAACGCAGGGCCCATCCTGCAAGGAACAACAGGACATACCACGGCGAAAATTACAACGCAGCATGGACTTATTTATCATGAGTTTCTTTCCCATTTTGGAGAGGAGAAGACCCGTCTTTATTATGAAGCCAATCAAGAGGCGCTATTGCTCATCAAACAAACGATTCATGAGCTAGGCATCGAATGTCAGCTTACGGAAGAAGACGCTTATCTCTATACGAGTGATGATGCTTACTTACAACAACTACAAGACGAATATATGGCCTATGGGCAAATGCAAATGGGTGGCGATTATCTGGAAACCACTCCTCTTCCTTTCGCGACCAAGGCGGCCATTCGATTAAAGGGGCAGGCTAGGTTCAATCCTGTGCCTTACTTAATCAGACTCCTTCAGGAGATTACGAAGTTGGGTGGTCAAATATATGAAGGAACAACCGTCGTCGGCGCGACCCATGAGCAGCCATCTGTTGTCACAACAAAGCAAGGGAATCGAGTGACTTGCAATTATGTCATCACAGCCTCCCACTATCCATTCAATGATATCAAAGGTGCTTACTTCACTCGTCTGCATGCAGAGAGGTCATATGTCATTGCAGCGCGCACGAAGAAAGCTTACCCTGGGGGGATGTATATCAACGTGGAGCAGCCAAGTCGCTCTCTGCGCGCTGTCACCATTCATGGAGAACCGGCGGTACTTATCGGAGGGGAGGGTCATAAGACCGGGCAGGGTCTATGTACGCATCTCTATTATGAAAACCTTCAGAAGTTTGGCGAGGACATGTTCGGACTCCAGGAGATACTGTATCGTTGGTCGGCTCAAGATGTATTCACACTGGATAAAATGCCCTACATAGGCCAGCAATTCTCCGATGCTCCTCACCTCCTCATGGCGACTGGCTTTCGCAAATGGGGAATGACGACCAGCATGGCAGCCGCGCTGCTGAATTCCAAAATCATTCTAGGGGAGAAGAGTCCCTACGAAGACATATTTACACCGCATCGGTTCCATGCGGATCCGAGCATTCAGACATTTGTCATGCAGAATGCCAACGTCGCGAAAGAATTTGTTGCTGGCAAATTTGATTTGGTTCATAAGCAACCAGAAGAACTGTCACCTGATGAAGGGGCTGTCGTCAGCGTGAACGGAAAGAGAGCCGGCGCGTACAGAGAACCGAGTGGCGAACTGCATATCGTTGATACGACTTGTACCCATTTGGGATGTGAAGTGGATTGGAATGATGCGGAGCGTACATGGGATTGTCCATGTCACGGTTCTAGATATTCGTTCCAAGGTGATGTCATTGAAGGACCAGCTAAAAGAGCATTGACCAAGCTTTCTGTAGAGACATGAGCGTATTTTTACTGCAAAATGGACAGCTATCCATGCGATGTTACCCCATATGCCATACACTGTAGAGCAATGTATCTCTATTGGGTAAAGAGGAGGTGGACGTTCGTGGCATCCAGAATTCGTAAAGAAGAAGTTCGTAAATTGATCGGGAAAGAAATTGTGGCTGTTAAAAAGGATGGTACACAGGTAACTGGTAAATTGGTGCGAATCAGCGGTAACACGTTGATGGTTGCTCCACAAAATGGGAAAAAAGTGCAAGTAAAAGCGATTATCCCGTTGGTACTATTTGATTTGTTGGCAATTGGCACGGCACCTTATGCATATGGTGGTTTCGGTGGTGGCTTTGGTGGCGGCTTTGGCCCTGGATTTGGCGGTGGCTTTGGCCCTGGCTTTGGCGGCTTCGGTGGTCCAGGACTCTGGTTCTGATCATCGTGTTCGAAGACTCTTTCCTTCGGGGGAGAGTCTTTTTCCATTGGGAGAGCATCTAAGAAAGGCCGCACCATTTCTCTGCTCACTGAATAGGCTATGATACAGGTTTACGGCAGGGTCCCGTGCATGAGGGAGTAGCCCTAGAACCAATCGCGGATAGGGAGTGAGCAGCATGCCGAGTTCCATCGTGTTTAACATGATCAATATAAATAATCAGAATACGAATGCAACGATCGGGATTGGTGAGAATGCACAATCCAGCTGGGATTCCCATAGCAAAAATAACTATGGCAACGGTGAATTCATCGGTAATTCGATCGCCTGCAATTTCGTCAATACGATCTTTGATAATGACTTTATCGATGCCCCAATTAATGATCAGGATTTTAAACCAGCTTTAACGAATCAAGTTTAAAATGAAGGGTGGTTGTATGCGATGCAGCATCTGCTCGGACCGTTAGACCCGCCATTGATTCAATTTGATTCCATTCATGTCAATTCGATGACCGATGCTTCTGGCATCTTCATGGGGACGAACGCTCAAGTGAATTGGTCAACGAGCAGCAAAAGTAATAGTGGTCTTGGTGAAGTCAGTGGTGAACATAACAAGGTGTGGAACAATATTAACACGGTATACGATAACGATATCATTGATGCACCGTATACCAAGGGTGATTTGATCATTGGCCGTGTTTGAAAATAAAGCTCCGCGAGCAGCCTTACTCGGCCGTTTGCGGAGCTTTGGTTGTTGCATCTGCTTGGGGTGAAGAGGGTGCAGCGCCAGCCCCAGCGGTGAAGCCCGATGCCTGTGCTTGCACGGTTATCATCTCTTGCAGCCATTCTGGCGTATCATTATCGCCAACATTGAGCATGTCGAGGAAGTCGGAATCGTTCAGCATGGAACGGGTACCGACTAATTGATTATGATCCCCTTCGACGGCGCCAAAGCCTTGAACGGTTTTTTGATTACTTTGAAAATCTGTCGGCCAATTATTTCCCATATTGATGCAGGATGCACTTTCTACGGATCCAATTCGAATCGAGCCGATAATAAAAGTTGGAGACATGAACGATGACACAGTTAATCACCTCATTTTACACTTTAGACTTGGGAGGGGTGTAGCGGTAGCCGGTTGGGGTACGCTCCGGACCTGGACCATCATGTGCAGAGGACGAATTCGAAAGGCCTTCTGATCGCTCCTGGCGCGACTCTTTGGTGACCTGAGAACGCTGTAAGGCCTTATCCACAGCTTCATCCTGCACTTTCCCATTCGGCTTAGCACCGAAATTATTTCCCAAATTCAAGGAACCGCTAAGCTCCTTAATATCGAGCTGATCGAGTCGAAACGTTAAGTTTTCGAGAACAGGCTGATGAACATGAAGGTTATCGATATGGATGCGCGGATGCTTAGCAGAAAGGTCAGCCAGCTGTTCTTCCAATTTACGCAACCGCTGTTCCAATAAGTGTACGGTCTGCGTGTGGACGGATGAATTTTCGGTTCTCATCGCAGGTTTGGGAGCGGCATTAGTGGGTGCAGGTGGAGGCGGCGACGCTTTCTTTTTTTGAAACCACATAGGTTCGGTCAGCTCTCTCGTGTATTCGATTTCACATCAAACGTATCATTATCCAGGATTGTATGCTTCCCGCCAAACACCACATTATGTTCACCTTCTATGGCTCCTAGTCCTTGATTCGTCTTGACAGAATGTCTTCTACCGCTGATCCGATTGCTGCCCTTGTTAACGCTTGAGTTTTCCGTTATGTCATCAATATGAATGGATTGAAATTGGATCCGAACCATGGTCATTCCCTCCAAATCCTCAATTTCAGCGACTCCTTTCCATGTATATGGGGACAAACGCAGAATCATTTCTTTTTTTGTAAAACAAAAAGATCACCACAGCTCCTTCATGAAAGGGAGTCGGCAATCTTTCTTCAACCGTTGTCTCAAGTAAACTGTATGGGAATAACTTTCTCGCCATCGGGTGGTGCAAGCGGGATGCGAATGATAAGCAAACCATTATGATACTGTGCTCGCATGGCATCTGTCAAAGCCCTGCCGGGCAAGCGGATCGCTCGCTCAAATGTGCCAAAATAACGCTCAGACAACCGCATTTGCTCATCGCTAACCTGATAAGGACGAACGAGCATTCCTCGGATGAGCAGAGACTGATCGCGGAAGGATAGCTGGATATTCTCAGGGGACGACAATCCTGGAACTTCAGCGACCACTACGAGTTCCTGCGGCGTTTCATACATATCAACTCTAGGTCCGGTTAGTGGAATAATACTGGCAATGTCCTGCCAGAATTCAGGGCCCAGCACATCGCCGGCTTGCGCCGACAGCCCCTTCCAATCGGGTTTTGACGAACGATTGCCTGGAGGATTCATCTGCCATCATCACCTGACTTCACCATGAAAAGTAGAGCTGCAAGCAGCTTGCTACTAGTTTATGTGGGGATTCGTCGGATTATGGCTAGCATCTCAAATGCGGGTCGTGCTTAAGGCTGCGGTGGACGCTTATTCGCTAATTGCTGTTGCGCCATGCGCACGAGCTCTTTCACCATGGCACCGCCAATTGGACCGCCGACTCTGCCGGCGTCTTCTGAGCTGAGGTGCCCATTATAGCCTTGCTGCAAAGGGACGCCAAGTGTCCGGGCAACTTCGTATTTGACAAGATCAGGCTGCTGTGGGTTAACGTCATAGCCTTGATTCTGCATAACGTGAGCTTTGAGCAGCGCTAAGCCCTGTTCGGATCCGGGCACCATAGCCCGGTTTCTTCTTCTTCGTGACATCATCAATCACCTCTTAGGTGTTAGGATGCCCTTCCTTTTTTGAAACATGAGTACGGAAAGTGAAATATTTATGCCCGACATAGTTGCCAATCGTGTACAAGCCATTTCCTACTAGTATGGCACCATTGTGGAGCCAGCTTGTACTGGCATTTGACCAATAGGAACGGAGCGCTTCGGCAAGCAGCCAAGAGATCCCGTAAGAAAATCCGTAGCAGACCAGAATAACCAGTCCGAACTTCCACCAAGAGCTGCCGATACTGGCTTTGGAGCGAAAAGTAAACCTACGATTCAGCACATAACTGACTACGGCGCCTATCGTATTTCCGCCAAAAGTGGATACCCAATAATTCAAATTCAGGAGGTTGAAAAGAGCAAAGCTGGCGGACAGACCCACCAGTGTATTTAATACACCCACGAGTAGGAAACGCGCAAAGCTGCCTGTTAACAAGGATTTGAGTGAAGAGGACGCGGATGTTGAAGTCATTTCACTACCGCCTTGCAGAGGCAGGTTGGACTGCCTGTGAAGTGGCAGATACCTGATCTTGAGCCGCTCCCTCGGTTAATTCTTTTTCGATCACAAAAAGCGGACGCTGCTTCACTTCTTTATAAATTTTACCTATGTATTCGCCGATCAGACCAATGGCAAGGAGCTGCACACCGCCGATGAACCAGACCGAGAGAATAAGAGAAGTCCAACCCGTTACATTCGCGCCGAGGAATTTGCCTACAATCGCATAAACAGCAGCTACAACGCTGAGTGCGAAGAGCAGAAAGCCCATCACCGTGACTAATCGAATGGGAGTTACACTGAACGAGGTGATGCCATCGAAGGCAAAAGCGAGCATTTTGCGCAGCGGATATTTGGATTCACCAGCCCATCGTTCCTTGCGGTCATAATAGACCTGTGTAGAGGGAAATCCTAGCAGAGGGACTAAGCCGCGGAGGAATAAATTAACCTCTTGAAACTTCTCCAAATTATCAAGTGTACGCTTACTCATTAAGCGGAAATCCGCATGATTGTACTGTATTTTTACACCTAGGGATGTCATGAGTTTATAAAATCCTTGCGCTGTAGCTCGCTTAAACAATGTATCAGCAGAGCGATCTTGACGGATACCATAGACAATATCGTAGCCTTCATGGTATTTCACGAGAAATTCACGAATGACAGCAGTGTCATCCTGAAGGTCTGCATCGATGGAAACGACACAGTCGGAATACGCTTTGGCTTTCAGAAGTCCAGCGAGTAAGGCGCTTTGATGACCGGCATTTTTGGCCAGTTTAAGCCCCGTTACGAATGGATTAGCAAGATGGAATCGCTCAATTAGCGACCATGTTGCATCTTTACTGCCATCATCGACAAATAATACCGTACTGCCCTGGGCAACTAATTGATCTGTTATGAGAGAATCTAATACTTCGCTGAGTTGAAAGACCGTTTCGGGGAGGACTTCTTCTTCGTTATAACAAGGGACCACAATGGTCAAAATCGGTTTAGACACAGTACCTCGTCTCCGTCCTAAATAGGGAATTAATGAAATTCATGCTTAAGCTTTTATTATAGCTAAAAGGACTAGAAAAAGTAAGCGGCTGGAACGGAATCACCGTCCCAGCCGCCGCTATAGCTTTTAATTACCAGCCAAACCCAAACGTACTAAGAACGATAACCAAGAGGATGTATAGTACAAGGACTACAGCAGTACCCGAATAACCAACGCCGCCAGTTCCGCAACCACAACTCATGTCAATCCCTCCCTTCACAAGATTACTATATGTCATCCGACTAGAGGGTGTATGGATGAATGACCCGTATGCACAATAATAATTGGGCAACGTGTCCATTTCGTGGGACTGGTAGGGGATGAGTAGTCATGCCTGAGCGATTGACAGTAACGGTGCAAGGATGAGGAGACATCTACGAGCGAGGAGGTAATGGACATGCGTTACGAAGAGCGTCAGCCGGATGAGACATTGCAGCGATATATCCAATGTTATTGGTATTTGGAGCGGGATTATAGCGCGGCGGAAGAGGAGGAAACCCTGTGGCCCGATGGCTGCCAAGAGCTGATCTTTCATTATGGAGCCGATTATTCAATTGGTGGGCAAGTGCTGCCGAGGGCATTTTTCATCGGGGCACTTTCACGCTATCAGCCGCTTGCCGCAGATGGTCCCATCCGTGTATTCGGTGTGCGTTTGCTGCCGTGGGGGTTGCGCGCCTTCAAAGAGATGGATCATCGTGCGTTGATCGATAAGTTTCTTCCGCTTACAGACGTATTTCCCGAGCAGGGACTTGTTGAAATAGTGCCTCAGCTGGCTGAGGCTGATGTGGATGAGGGGATAGCGATGCTAGCGGCTTATCTGACTCGTCATCTTCAACCGGAAACCAAGCATGTCGCGATGATTAATATCTTATCCAAACTATATCGAACACCAATGGAGCAGGATGTCCCCATCAGCGTAGCCGAGAGTGGTTACTCTCAGCGGCATTTTGAACGGATTTGTTCAGAGCTTGTCGGGATGTCTCCTAAAAGATTAAATGCCGTGTCCCGTTTTAACATGGCTCGACTTCAGATTTTCTTCAATCCCATGATAGATATCGCGAGTTGTATGGACCAGTTCGGCTATCATGACTATGCGCACTTTTCCAAGGAATTTAAGAGGTGTCTCGGCGTTACACCGACGGCATATAAGAAATGGTTGTTGGGGCTGGGGAAAGTGCGTTGAACATCGAAATGAACAGATCTGCGTGTACCTGGGAAAGCGTTAATTCACCTCAAGCGAAAGAGTGGAGGATCTATTACATCCCGCCTGACCAACACGCTCGACACTCGATCCATCAGTTCACCCTTTGAACCGAATCAAAGTAATTTGGTAGTCGTTCAGATAAATAACTGGATTTTCTCCATCTAATCGAGGCCAAATTGGCTGAATTTGTGAAGTAACTGTATTTTCTCCAGTTAATCTTGATCGTTTCCTTCTACAGAAGAGAAATGGGCGAAATTAACTGGAGTTTTTCCATTTATATTCCAAATATATCGAAAATTGTTGGAAATAGCTGTAGTTTTTACAGTTAAAGTTGCAGGGGAAGAGTTGGTTACTACAGAGCGTTGAGAAGGACATGCGTAATTAAGAGTAACAAGGGTAGCAAGAGGTAAGTGTGATTAGGTGATTATGAGTGACTAAGGGTAGTGAGAGTGTTAAGTGTGACTAAGAGTGATTTTAAGTGTTCCTAAGAGTAACAAGAGTGGAGTCTCACACTTAGGATAAGGTTTCCCATTTTGCCCACATTTCCCTAGGGTTCAACTCGTAAACTTCACTTTCCCGAAACATAAACTGGTGCATAATCAACTCGCGGCGCAAGGTGGCGAAATCGGGATGATAGTTTTTGAGGTAGAGGTTAAGCTCTTTTTCGTCGTAGGAGCGGCCCTTCTCAAGTCCTGTAACTAGATGCTCGAGGGCAATCAGCTTTTTCTTGAGCTGAGCGGGAATATGTTTGAGTTTACCGTCGAGCGTGAAGAAGTTTCTTAAAACGGATTTCTGAAGATTTGAATGTTTGTCTTCAATATCCATGGATGCGGGTATCTCCTTTTTATTTTTGAAAATTAGGTTAGCGGTCGCTTGGCTGTAGCTGTGAATGAAGGCTTCGTTCAAGGTGAAGTAAATCGTGTTTTTGTCACGACGCTCATGAATTAGGTTGGCTTCGCGAAGTTTTGAGGCATGGTGGGTAACGGTAGCGGGTGTTACGCTAAGCTTCTCGGCGAGAGTTTGCCCATTAGATTCACCGTCCGCTAACAAAATAAGCATACGAATACGCGTAGCATCCGACATTGCTTTGTGATAGGTGAGGATTTTGTCCAATTGCATACGAGAACAACTCCTTGGGTTATTATTTAATAACCATCTAATTAGATGATAATTAAATTATATGTTCGTGTCAAGCGCGAAAGTTTCCTTCTGGACATGGGTCATGTAAAATACGAGTATAGAAGTCAAAGCTTGAAGGGGAAGAACGATGCGAATACTTGTCATGACAGCAGTCGCTGCTGAACGAGATGCCGTACAACGTGGTCTTGGTCAGGATAGCCGATTTGAATATGCATTAGCTGGAGTTGGGCTTGCTGCGGCGGCGGTAAACGGTGCCCTTGAACTTGCCAAGGCCGATTATGACCTATTGATTATCGCGGGTATCGCAGGCGGTTTCGTGGGTCAAGCGGAGATTGGCTCGCTTGTTGTTGCGAGCGAAATCATCGCCGCCGATCTTGGTGTTGAGCTGCTGGATGGCTTCAGCAGCTTGGACGAGCTGGGCTTCGGCGTGACGCGCATCAGCGCGAATGCCGAACTGGCCCAGCGTGTGACGGCGGCGCTGCAAGCCGCCGGCCTGCAGGCGCAAGCGGCGCCGGTTCTGACGGTGGCCACGGCCACCGGAACAGCGGCAACCGCCGCTGCGCTGGCTGGGCGCGTGCCTGGCGCTGCCGCCGAAGCCATGGAAGGCTTCGGCATCGCGACAGCTGCGCAGCAGCGCGGCGTGCCTGTGCTGGAGATCCGCGCGATCTCCAACGCGGTCGGCCCACGAGACCGAGACGCCTGGCGGATCGGTGATGCTTTGAAAGCTTTAGAAGCAGCAGGTTCAGTCTTAGCGGAGGTGTTTTAATATGAAAATAGCGTTCTCACCTTGTCCAAACGATACATTTGTTTTCCATGCCTGGGCGCATGGCTTAATCCCAGGCGCACCAGAGCTCGATGTCCTCTACGCGGACATCGATATCACGAACCGTCTGGCCGCCGAAGGCACGGGCCCCGACGTGCTCAAAATCTCCTACGCAGCACTCCCGTGGGTGCTGCAGGATTACGCCCTGCTGCCCTGCGGCGGCGCCTTGGGCAGAGGCTGCGGCCCGCTTGTGCTGACGCAGTCAAGCGCCAACCAACCGGCAGACCCGGCTGCCCTTAGCGGCCGCCGAGTAGCCGTGCCAAGCGAGCGCTCGACAGCGTACTTACTGTTCCGCCTATGGGCCGAACAGAACGTGCCTGGCGGCGTCGGCGAAATCGTGGCCATGCCGTTTCACGAGATCATGCCCGCCGTGCGGGACGGCCTCATCGATGCCGGCCTTGTCATTCATGAAGCGCGGTTCACGTACACGTCGTACGGGTTAGCGCTTCTAACCGATTTGGGCAGCTGGTGGGAGCAAGACACCGGGCTGCCAATACCGCTGGGCGCCATCATTGCTCGGCGCACCATGGATGTGAAGGCGCTCGCGGGCTGGGCTCGCGCCTCCGTGGAATATGCGTGGGCGCATCCGGAAGCTTCGCGCGACTACGTCATGCAGCACGCGCAAGAGATGGACCCGCAAGTCGCGCAGCAGCACATCGACTTGTATGTCAACGAGTTCACCGCGGATCTCGGCGAGAGCGGGTATGGCGCTGTATTGACCTTGCTCCAGCGTGCAGCGGAGACAGGTCTTGTGCCGCAGATGGATTATGCGGCATTATTAAAATAGTAAGGAAAAAGGCTGTCTTCCTCGTAGTTGAATCTACTTGGAAAGACAGCCTTTTTGTGTTCTTTTGCACTAACGTAGTTCTGTCTAACACTCCTAATATTTCCATTAATATACACGCGCAAATATAAAGTAAAATTAAAGTAGATTTGTCCTCATCGAGCAATCATAATTGGCGTATGCAAGAACACTTGGGTTAAGAGGTGAAGGATTCAGCATGCGGACGAAGCTATTTCTATCTTTACGGGGCAAGTTCATTATTTTATTTGCTTTGCTCATTACGGTTCCCTTCTTTATCAGCGGATGGATTACCTACTATCAATATATCTCGAATGTGGAAGAGGATTCCCGCAGATATACGAGCCAAATTATTGAACAGGTCCATATAAATCTTGATCGATATATGAAGGACATGGATCGCATTACGATGGCGCCTTATTATAATCAGAACGTCATGAATATTTTGAGAAAACACCCCAAGCAAAGTAATTCCGAATTTGTAACCTCGGATGAATACAGCAAGATGAATTTGATGATTTCTTCGCTCACCTTTGATCGAAGTGAGATAAGGAGCATCTTGATTTTTGCGCTTGACGGGAACTTGTTTAGCAATCTGGAGACGACCGTTGATCGATACTGGGAAGCTTCAAGCAATCCGTGGATGGCAGATGTAGAGAAGGGGGACGGTTCAATCGTCATATTGCCGCCTCATGACGCAGGTTATTATTTGGATGGCACAGAAAAGGTTATTTCCATTGCACGTGTTGTTAGGGAAATTTCCACCAATGAATATTTGGGTATCGTGAAGGTCGATCTGACTGAGATGGGTTTCAAAAGTTTACTAGATTCCACGAATTATAATAGCAAAAGCCAAATTTATATTTCGGATCGTAAAGGTGATGTGATCTACCCCATTGATGGGATGGATATGGATAATTCATTGAGTTTGAAGGCAATTAACGACAGCAATGAGCACATTTCGGCAAAAGTAAGCTCTGAATTTACAGGTATGCAAGTGACGGGTTTTATTCCGAAGAGTGAGGTAACTGCGGGAGCGCGCAAGCTAGTAAAGTCTACGATTATCGTTTCAGTTATTTCCATGCTAGTTGCTTATCTCCTAGCTGTTGTAGCTTCTAGCAGTTTAGTGAAACCGATTCGACATCTTCAGAAGAAAATGAAAAAGGTGCAGATGGGTGATTTTGGGGAACGAGCTGAAGTTGCTTCTAACGATGAAATTGGTCATTTGACAGGCGGCTTTAACATGATGGTAACAGAAATCGAGCGGCTGATTAAAGAGGTGTATGAAAGCAAGCTTCGTGAGAAGGATGCCCAGCTATCGACGCTTGAGAGTCAAATCAACCCCCATTTTATCTACAATACGCTGGAATCCATTAATCTGATGGCTCTGGAGTCGAATCATCCTAAGCTATCCAGTGTTGTCGTCAGTTTAGGCAGACTGCTGCGATTTACGGTAGATAAGGATGAGCGCCTTGTCTATCTGAAGGACGAGCTGCTATTCGTGGAATCCTATATTCAGATTCAGTCGTATCGATTAGGTGGACAGCTTCAGATGGAGCTTGATGTCGACATGGGGCACGAAGAGTACCTCGTTCCTAAATTAATGCTTCAGCCTTTAATTGAAAATGTTATTGAGCATGCCATGGAAGACAATCCTGTCATTGTCCGAATCGCCACATATGTAGAAGAGGATCACTTTGTCATCACGATTTCAGATGACGGTAAGGGAATTAGTGAGGAAAGAATGAGGCAGGTTGAAGCTCATATCTACAAGGAAAGCAACGAACACGGTGCAAGGGATGGCTTTGGTTTCAAGAAGAAAGGCTTCGCTCTGCGGAATGTTCACTGGCGAATCCGACTATTGTTCGGAGCGGCATACGGGTTGTTTTTGGATAAAACCGATAGGCAAGGCACGCATTTTATTGTGAAAATTCCATTGCAGTGGGAAGGGGAATGACAAGTGTTTCGAATTTTATTAGTTGAGGATGAGATTAATCTTCGGAATGGTTTTCGTCATTTACTTGAGCATATTATAGGCGGCGTTCAGGTAGTTGGGGGAATGTCCAATGGCGTGGAAGCGATTGAATGGCTGAAGACCAATACAACGGATGCCGTCATTACGGATATTCGCATGAAGGAAATGAACGGGATTGAGATGATGCGAAGGCTTAGTGACCAATATCCTGAACTGCCAGTTGTTATCGTTAGCGGGTACAGCGATTTTGAATATGCACGGGACGCACTAAGGTATCATGCTGCGGATTATTTATTGAAGCCTGTAGACAAGGCGGAACTAGCCATTGTTATTGATCGATTAAAGAAGGAACTGCTCAAAAGTAATCCCCTGCAAGCTGAAGTGGCCTCTTCTGCAAAGGAAGGGCAAGAGGAGCGGCAAATCATAAGAAAGGTGAAGGAGCTTATCGACAGTCATTTAGATCAGAACATCTCCCTGCAATATCTGGCTGATCAGGTGTTCTTAAACCATCGATATTTGTCCGCGTTGTTCAAGTCTGAAACAGGTCAGAACTTATCCGAATACTTAACGCAACGCCGAATAGAGAAGGCTAAGCAGCTATTAAAGACAACACACATGAAGGTTCAAGACATCGGCAGAATGTCGGGATATCCCAATGGCAAGTATTTCATGTCCTTATTTAAGCAAGTCGTTGGGTTGACCCCATCCGAATTTCGAGACCAATAAACGTACGATTTCATGCAGATTATTAAACCTAATATCGATACAATTCGAACCTATTCTGAATTTTAGGCCATAAAAGAGCGGGTTCGTTTTCTTTATAATAAAGTTTGTAAACGTTTCACTGAAGCGGTTACATAATACGAATTAAAGGGGAACCGAATATGAATAAAAAGTTTAGCTTACTTATGGGCACGCTGCTAGTCACAACTTCAGTAGTAACTGCTTGCGGTACCAAAACAGATGCGCCGGCAGCAACCGGAGCTACAACCGCACCAAGTTCGTCAACAGAAGTGAAGGCACAGAAGCCTGTAACACTGAAATTTAGCATATGGGGCAACGACACGCACAAGAAAATGTATGAAGATATGATTGCCAAATATAAAGAGAGTAACCCGAACATCAGCGTCGAGATTACAATTATTCCTTTTGCTGACTACCAGCAGAAGCTTTCGATCATGCAAGCATCGAATTCTGCTCCAGATGTCGCATGGCTCGCAGAACGTATGATTCCGCAATTCATTCAGGGTGGTCAACTTCTTGATGTAACTTCTTTGAAAGCGGATACGGCGTATAAGTTTGATGAAGTTTATCCAACCACGCTCGACTTGTTAACCAAAGACAGCAAGATTTATGGCATTCCATTTTCTACGCCTACATCGATGATCTATTACAACAAAACGATGTTCAAAGCCAAAGGTTTAGCAACGCCAACTGAGTTATATAAGCAAGGAAAATGGAACTATGAAGAGTTCCTCAAAGCGGCTAAGACATTAGCTGACCCTGGAAAGGGTGTATATGGAACGAATTTTGTACGCAATGGCTGGACCAACTGGCCGGATGCCCTACAAACAGTATTTAATTCTTACGGCGCTGAACTGTTAAGTAAAGATGGTGCGAAGTTTACCTTGAACTCCAAAGAGGGCGAGCAGGCACTTCAGTTGTATTCGGATATGATCTTCAAGGATAAGGTGCATCCGAAGCCAGGGGATCAAACGACGTTCGACACGGGTAAAATTGCCATGCAAAAGGAATTGTTCAGCTATATGGGCAAAGCTAAGGCGATTAAAGACTTCGAGTGGGATATCGCGCCATTGCCTCAAGGTCCTAAAGGTGCGGGCACTACAATGGGATACGCTGGTGTTGTCGTTATGAAGGATAGCAAATTCCCGAAAGAAGCAACGGACTTCTTAAAATACATTACGAATAATGAGAATATGAACATTACGAGCCAATATTTCGTGCCTAGCCGCAAGTCGATTTTGGAATCGGAGTCATTCTTGAAGCAAGGGCCATCACCAGAGAGTGTGAAGCTTGCTGTCATCGATCAAATGGTAGGCGCTACTACGTTGCCAGCTCACAAGAATTGGCAGCAAATTGATACCAAGATGCAAACCATTCTTGACCTGCTATATGCGCAGTCGGGTACGGTGAAGGATGTATTAACCAAAGCGGAAAGTGAAGTAAGCCCGCTGCTTAAATAAATTAAATCAAGAAACGTCACGGTAGTGGGGAGGTTTTAGGGTATAAGGTGAGTCTGATCGCGAGTTAATACCTGATTCTGGCTAGAAGCCAGAGCCTGTTTCAGACACCTTGTACTCGAAGCTTCTTGCGCTGCTGTGGATTTCATGTGTTTATGAATCGAATAACTTACAGAGAACGGAGAGAAACAACATGGATTCCGCAGGTGCGAAATTGACCCCATCCCTGCAGACAGGGCAACCCGTTTCCGTCCGGAAACGTGCCAAGAGCCGCCTTGCTTCGAGTGGGGCATGGTATGCATACTTATTTATTTCTCCGATGGTACTCGGATATATCATCTTCTTATTAGTTCCAATCGTGGCTGCATTCGGCATGAGCTTCACCAATTACTCTCTCCTTCACGATACGTCGTATGTGGGATTGGATAACTACGAGAAAGCATTTCTGAACGATCCTTTATTTTGGAAGACGGTATGGAACACGTTGTACTTCTCGGCTGGGCTCATTCCCCTGAATTTGATGCTCGCGCTTGGTTTAGCTCTTCTGTTAAATAGAAAAATACCAGGAATTAGCCTGTTTCGAACCGCTATATTCACGCCGGTTGTGACCTCGATTGTCGTATGGGCGATTGTGTGGAAATACATTTTTGCGACGGATGCTGGCTTGGTCAATCAGATCCTGCAATTGTTTAACATTCAGGGACCCGCTTGGCTTTACAATTTTGCCTTGGCAATGCCAGTGGTTATCGTAGTCAGCGTACTGAAGAATGTGGGTCTGAATATGGTGATTTTCCTAGCTGCGTTGCAGGAGGTTCCCAAAATGTACTACGAAGCTGCCAAGATTGACGGAGCCTCGCGCATGAGAACTTTCTGGAGTATTACTTTCCCGATGATCTCACCAGCGTTTTTCCTGGCGCTTATCCTTACCTTAATCGGTTCGCTGAAGGTATTCTCCCAAATTCAAGTCATGACGGATGGTGGTCCAGGGACAAGTACATATGTTCTCGTTTACTACATTTATCAGCAGGCGTTTAAGCAATTCGAATTCGGTTACGCATCTTCAATCGCTTTCATCTTGTTTTTCCTAGTGCTGGTCTTGACCATCGTGCAATGGAATATGAGAAAAAGGTGGGTGCATCATGAACAATAACCAACAGGGCATACTTCGAAACCTGCCTATTTATACAGTGCTTTCCCTGATATCACTCGTGATCTTGTTTCCATTTCTGTGGATGATCACGACTTCACTAAAGGATCCGACGAAAATATTTCTTTTTCCACCGCAATGGATTCCTGATCCGATTTCGTGGTCCAATTTCAAGCAAGTATTCGTCAAACAGCCCGAGTTTCCTCTCTACTTCTTCAATAGCGCTTATATAGCCATCGTGGTTACCATCGCTACTTGCTTGTTTGCGGCACTGGCTGGGTATGCATTTGGTAAGATGAATTTTCGCTTCAAAAATATCATCTTCCTCATCTTGCTCACCGGTATGATGATTCCAACAGAAGTAACGGCGATTCCGATGTTCGTTTGGATGTCTAAGCTGCATCTGACGGACACGCACTTCCCGTTAATTGTGCCATCCGTATTAGGGGCAGGCGGCATATTCGGCGTATTTTTACTTCGTCAATTTTTCATCATGGTCCCAGATGAGCTGGAAGAAGCGGCGAAAATAGATGGCTGCACACCATGGACAACATTTTGGCGTATCATGCTGCCGCTAGCTACACCGGCGTTATCCACACTCGCTATTTTTACATTCCTTCATAGCTGGGATAACTATTTCGATCCACTGATCTATATTAGCGATAATAAATTATTTACTTTGCCTGTCGGACTCAAGTTATTCACGGATACGGCAGGGACGGATTGGCACTTATTAATGGCGGCCTCCGTTATGGCGACTGTGCCTCTATTGCTTGTTTTCTTTATTGCCCAGAAGCGATTTATCGAAGGGGTAGCGTTGACTGGTTTGAAATAAGTAGAGAATAATCTACCATTAGAAGGAGCAAGACTGATGCTAAAAAGAGTGATAGCCAGTTTGATATGTTTTATCATGGTGCTGAGCATTGTAGTCGTTGTTAAACCTAAATCTGCGTCCGCTCTAGCGGGTTTTCCGATTTTCAAATATCAGGGGCAAGTCCTGAACCCGTTGGATTTAAAATATAATCCGACAGACGAGATTATATTTCCGCAAGTTGTTAAAGCGACGGATCATATTGCGAATCCGCTAGGTACTTATTATTTGTATTATGCTCCTCATGATGCACCAGGAGGGATTAATCTGGCGTATTCCGATTCCTTGAACGGTCCCTGGACGGAGTACGAGGCTAATCCGTTAATCTCCAATGTTTGGTCTCCGAATTATAGTGTGTCGCATGTGTCCTCACCGTATATGATATGGAACGATGCGGCTCAGAAATTTTACATGTATTATCATGGGGAAAATACGACGACAAGGATTGCTTCAACCTTGGACGGCATCAACTTTACGTATGAGCAAAAAGCGCTTGGCACGAGTGATTTTGTTGGCTTGATGGAAACTTCTTATGCCAAGGTGTTCAAGTATACGATTCCCTCCAAAAATAATACGTACATCATGCTGCTGATGGGTAATACCACAGCGAATAAAAGAAACATTTATCTAGCGTGGTCGAATGATGGTCTCAGCTGGACAACACAAAAGAATCCATTGATTACTTCCAATGCATCTGAAGGAACTAACTTGTCCGGTCCCACTTATTTCCCATGGAATGGTAAGCATTATGTAGCTTACCATGCGTCTTCGGGCAATGTGCATATTACCGAGGTTGGTGCTAATTTTGACCTGGAGAATCATTTGGGAATATTACATGACTCTGATGATGTAATTGATCGAGGGCGAACAGCCTCGGCTAACTTCGTATATGACGGCGAAGACTTATATATGTTCTATGAGCAGGGTGACCGATTAGGCGGTGTGCTTGCGTATGCCAAGATGGATCCGAATGCAGTTGAGCCTATCGACGAGATACCGCCACTGCCTCCAGGCCCATTCAAATATTTTAATGATGATATGAATAAGTATTCACGTGGTTGGTCCAAATTGGTTAATGGCCCTGGTTCCGTAACTCAGGATAGCGGGAATGTAAAAATTATAGACTCAAGCACTGGGTTTTCAACGTATTTGCTGAAAACCGATTTCTCGCCTATGGTCGGCGCCTTCACCGTAGAGTATAGAGCTAAGGTAAATACGGCAAACACGCTAAATGAATTTACAATTAGAAGCGGTAATTATCAGATCGGACTTTATTTGAAGCATGGCACACAAGGTACGGCACAGAATAAAGCTAGCAGTCCGAGTAAGACGACTACGTTAGACACGACCGTATATCACGATTACAGAGTCATTGTTCACGCGAATTATACGTATGACTTGTACATCGACGGTCAACTCGCTTGGGCTGGAGCAGCCAGTTTGGGTACCGGCGGCAATGTGATGAAAATTGGCGGAGACACGACTCCGATCGCTGATATTACATTGGACCATGTCAAAATGGGCAGTGGTGAAATCATCCCAGGAACAGCAATGATTAATGCGGTATCACCTGTTGATGTGAATACGTATGTCAACGTTGCTCCAACCTTGCCTTCAACTGTCTCTGTTACGTATAGTGATGAGTCGGTCGAAACGCTGCCGGTTGCGTGGGACACGCTAACACCTGATCAATATGCCGCAGAAGGTACCTTTACTTTACAAGGAACTGTAGCGGGGACAGCCCTGCGAGCGGAGGCGCATATCACTGTAGGAGCTACCCCGGCTGCTATTGTCAGCTTCGAGCCTAAGTTGGTTACGACTGCTGTAGGATCAGCACCAGTATTACCTACTCACGTCACTGCCCTGTACGACAATCAGTCACAGAAATCACACCCTGTCATCTGGGATACTGTGGCACCTTCGCAATATGCGCAGGCAGGGAGCTTTGTTGTGTATGGTTCCGTAGAGGGGACAGATGTGAGAGCAGAGGCTCAAGTCACTGTCAACCCTAACCCAGTGATTGTTAGTATCAATCCGGTTGGGGTGTTAACGACGAAAGGTATACCACCAGAACTTCCATCCGTAGTAACAGCCGTGTATGATGATCAATCTACTTCATCGCAGTCTGTCACATGGGATCTCGTGGATGCTTCCCAGTATGCTGCGGCCGGTTCGTTTGTCGTCAATGGAGATGTTGCAGGCACAAGCATTCGCGCAGTAGCGAATATTACGGTAACGGAAACTCCAGCTGTTATCCTATCGATTGAGCCTGTAGCCGTAAGCACGACAACAGGGGTAGCACCGATATTACCGACGGTTGTAACTGCCGTATATGATAATCAGCTAACCTCACAACTTCAGGTTGTTTGGGATACTATCACTCCAACCCTTTATGGGCAAGTAGGTGGCTTTGTCGTTCATGGATCAGTATCAGGAACTACCCTGCAAGCGACCGCGAATGTAACGGTGACAGCTAGTCCAAACAATGGAGAGAACCCGGATGATAGTACGGACGATACCTCTAACGGATCGGGTAGCGGCGGCGGTGTCATCTCTGTACCTGTTAAAGAAGAGCCGAAGGATCCCAATACATCAACAGTTACTATTCAAGACCTAGACATGGCTAAGGCTATTGAGGGAGCAACGAACGGAACGATAAGCTTAGGCGTTCCAGCAGAGTCGACAACGAAGAAGCTCGTTATACAAGTTCCTGTTGCGTTGCTGGACAAAGCAGATGCGAACCAAGTGAAACAGATCGCATTCCAGGCAGGTGCCTCTAAGGTCATCCTACCGATTCAAGCATTGAAGCAACAGGCAGGGACAGATGCGAAGAACATTCAGGTTGTCGTAACAAACGTTGAACAAGGAGCGCTTTCCGAGCAAGTTAGAGCGTCTATTGGGAGCGGGAGTGTATTCGATTTTGACTTGCAAGTGGATGGAAAGTCGACGAAGAACTTGAGTGCCGAGGGTGCCCGAATAGCCATCAACTATACGTTGAAACCGGGAGAATCGCCAGAGAAAGTAATCGTAAGCTATGTGAGCGCATCAGGGAAGTTAGAGGTTCTTGTGAATGGGGCATACAATGCAGCTACAGGACAAGTGGAGTTCACGACTGCACAGCTGGGCAACTATGCCCTATTCTACAAGGATGTTACCTTCCAAGACATCAGTGAAGTATCTTGGGCGCAAGCAAGCATTGATGCTTTGGCAGCGCGAGAAATAATCCGTGGTAGGAGTGAAGCGAGCTTTGTACCGAATAACCCGGTCACAAGAGCAGAATTCGTGACTCTGCTAATGAGAGCCTTCGGCTTAGATGGTGAACAGGCTGCGTCAAATGCCTTCTCAGACATTGATCAGGAAGATTGGTACTACAGCTCTACTGCTGCAGCTAAGCAGCTTGGCATCGTAAGTGGCAGAGAAGACGGAAGCTTTGGTGCAGAGGATGAGATATCCAGACAAGATATGGCGGTTATGGCTTATCGTACCTTACTAGCGCTAAACGCAAGTCTCCAGACGAATGCTGGTTCCAAGGTCTTTGACGACTCGGCTGACATCTCCGATTATGCGGCTGAAGCAGTCAGTGCCATGCAAAAAGCAGGAATTATTGAAGGAAGTGATGGCAGCTTTATGCCGAGCGATAGCACGACAAGAGCGCAAGCGGCTGTGATCATTTACCGTTTATTGAATGCGTTAAAATAATAGAACGATCGACAACTAAAAAGGACTGCCGCTAAAGCTTCGAATTCACGAAACTTTGGCGGCAGTCCTTTATTGCTACCCGATCACATTCACTGGTTGACCCGCGACAAAACTCCGTGCATTACTGCTCGCAACAGCCATCAACCTCGTCCTAGCTTCCTTCGTTGCCCAAGCGATATGCGGTGTAATAATTACATTCTGCGCATGCAGCAAGGGGTTATCTGATTTTGGCGGTTCAATCGTCAGGACATCAAGCCCTGCTCCAGCTAGGCGGCCTTCGTTCAAAGCTTGCGCAACATCGGCTTCGTTAAGCAGTCCACCTCTGGCGGTATTAATGAGAAGTGCCGATGGTTTCATCAAAGCGATTCGCTCCGCATTGATCAGCTCATTCGTTGCAGGTGTCAGTGGACAATGCAAACTGACTACGTCAGCGCGATGAAGCAACTCCTCAAGGGATACCCATTCAATGCCATCCACAGGCTGTGGCACATTTCGTCCGCTCCCTGTCGCAATGACCTTCATGCCCATCGCCTGGGCGATCAGAGCTGTTTGCTTGCCGATCTGACCAAGTCCGATCAGTCCCATCGTTTGGCCAGTTAACTCGATGAGAGGGGAGACGCTGTAGCTGAAATCAACCGATCCAGCCCAATCCCCCTGAAGCACACTGTCGCTATGGCGCTGCACCCGGTGGCAGAATTCCAGCACCAGTGCAAATACTAACTGAGCAACCGAATGCGTGCTATAAGCTGGCACATTGGTCACTACCACACCGCGCTCCTTCGCAGCTTGTACATCTACAATATTGTAGCCAGTTGCCAATACACCGACATACCTCAGTTTCGGCAGTTGACCCAGTGTGCTAGCGGAGAGAGGCGTTTTATTCGTGAGCACGATGTCGGCGTTAGCCGCACGTTCAACGATTTCAGACTCAGCCGTGCGGTCATAAACAACCAGCTCACCAAGAGTTTCAATCCCGCTCCAATCCAAATCACCCGGATTCAATGTATATCCATCAAGAACAACAATATTCATCTCTATACACACGCTCCCCGTCTAACTTTTCAATTTCACCAACTACTTCTTCACACCAGGCTCTTTAAAAGGGTTTAAAAACACCTTCGGAATATGCGTCTCGAAACGCATTAACTGTCCAGTCGTCGGGTGCACAAAGGCGAGCACACGCGCATGCAGACCAAGGCGATTGATCTCCTTCGATTTGGAGCCATACTTTTTGTCCCCGGCAACGGGGTGCCCGATATCCTGCATATGAACGCGAATCTGGTTTTTGCGACCCGTCTCCAGGTTCACCTCAAGCAGGGAGAAGCTCTTGTTCGCTTGCAGCGTTTTGTAATGCGTGACGGCATGTTGTCCGTCGTTCGGGTACGGCGTGGAGAACATTTTGAGCGACTTCGCGTGCTCCTTGAGCCAAGAAGAAATCGTTCCCTCTGGCTTGCGCACCATGCCTTCCACTAGGGCGACGTACGTCCGCTCTTTAACGCTCTCTTGCCACGTGTTCTGCAGGTGCTGCTGCGCTTGCTCATTCTTAGCAAACATCATCACTCCCGATGTGTCCCGATCTAAGCGATGAACGACGAAAATTCGCGCCTTCGGATCATGATTTCGCACATGGGCCGTAAGTTGACGGTAGGCTGTGATTTGATTTTCCTGCGTATCCGTTGCAATGGATAGGAGGCCTGCATCCTTTTGAATGACAATGACATCGTGATCTTCGTGTAGAATCGTCATGCCAGCGAGCGGGATATCCTCGACGACTTTATCCTTGTTGATCGTGACGATCATTTCCGGTTGCAAAGGGTGATTGTATGCCGTTACTGCTTTGCCATTCACGGCGACTTGTCCACGAGCGAGAATAGCCTTGACGGCATTCCGGCCGAGACTCGACAGCTTTTCCAACAAGAAGGGCAGAAGCTCGGTAGGCTCCTTTACCGTATACTGGCGAGTACTCGACTCCTGGCCATCTTTAGCTGCACCTGCTTGCAAGGACTGGGTTTGTGCTTTATGCGTACCGAATTTGGGTTTATGGCTGGGGTTTCCTTTTGGACGTGAACCTGGTTTCTTTTGCATATTAAAATAGTACCTCCTAGTACGATGGCTTACCTTCCGGTCAGATCATTCGACCTCCAATATACCACGTTCATAAAAGCAAATGAAATGATCGCCTCGTTATTGTTAACCCTGCAACTTCTGAATCGTACTCCCTGTGAAAAAATCACCTTGCAGACGCACATGCTCAAAAGGCAAATGCGGATTCGCGATCCGCCATAACATGCGATCCGCTGCGCGATAACCGGCCTCACGAATCGGCAGTTGAGGGCGTGAACAGAGCGGCAGCGTGTCGCTTTGCTCATTCAACAGTGCAACCAGCGAGCATTGCTGCGGCACGCTAACGCCTAATCGGCGAAGCGTATGATACACAGGAGCAGCTTCCTCATCAATACCGCAAATCACAGCCGTTGGCTGACGCAGCTCATATTTCTGCTGGAAATCCTGCAACCACCCCTCCGACCCATCTCGCTCTATCGCGTGTTCACAAGGATCCACCATCACACCAGCCTCTTTCATCGCTTCGGTGAAAGCCTGCCAACGGATAACGAATCCGCGCTGATCCTTCGTATCACCTACATAAAGAATGTTCCTATGGCCCATTCGTACTAGCCTGCGTACCGCCTGATAAACAGCCTCGTACACATCCCAAATAACACTATCGACCTTGGACTCCGGCGGCGGAAAATTCAACAATATCCGCGGAAGCTGAAGCTCTAACAGCTTCTGCTCTAAGAGGTCCCAATTCATCCGCGGTGCGATAAACACCCCCTCCGCATATAACAAACCTTCGTCCTCAGCCCAGTCTTCGAATTGTGATGGCTTTAATTTAGGCGGAATGAGAAGTGGTTGTACCGTGTGGCCAAACTCCATGAACCGTTCATGCAAGCCTTGAAGCAGCAAGCGGTTGAAGTTCAAAGATTGCTTGTTCTGGACGAGCACGAACCTACGTTGTACGACGGGATATGGTGAGATGAAATCTTGCTGAAGTGTTTGTTTCTGATCTTTGGTCATATAGCCAAGTTCGCGCGCGAGCTTGAAAACTTCACTTCGTGTCTGTTCGGACATACCAGGCAGTCCGCGCAGCGCCTTCGATACCGTTTGTATCGTTAAGCCGAGCTGAGCGGCCAAATCGTGGAGTGTAATTCGTTTTCGCATATGTCTGAGATGCCCCTTTTCTGACTGCCTTCTGTACCTCTAATTTTAAACCAAAGTTAAACTAAAAAGAAGGTTAATTTTAAACTACACTAAGAGAGAAGCAAGTGAGTGAGTGGCAAGTCGCTTACCAACATTTAAGATAAGGGAGAGAAGTTAGATGATTAAACAGATAGAAGCAGATGTGGTTGTAGTAGGTGGAGGGCCAGCGGGTGTCAATGCGGCGATAGCAGCAGGGAGAAGTGGGGCTTCAACCGTTTTGATAGAGAAATACGGCTTTATTGGCGGCATGTCGACGGCTGCGCTTGTGTACCCATGGATGACGTTTCATACGACAGATGGCAAGCAAGTTATTGCGGGGCTCGCGCAAGAAATCATTGACCGCCTCATGGCGATGAACGCATCACCAGGACATCTTCGGGATACGGTTGGTTTCGTGAATACGATCACACCTTACCACCCTGAAATTTATAAAGTTCTTGCTGTCGATATGCTCAAAGAAGCAGGTGTTAAGCTGTTATTCCATAGCTTTGTGGATCATGTGGAGACCGTGGACAATCGCATACAATCGGTGCAATTGACGTCCAAATCTGGCCGAATTGATGTCAGAGGCAAAGTATTTATCGATACCACGGGCGACGCTGATCTTGCCTATCTGTCCGGTGCGCCGTGCCTCCAAGGGCGTGATGGGGATAACGCGACACAGCCAATGACGATGAAATTCAGAATGCGCGGTGTGAATCTGCCTGCCGTGAAACAATACATGATCGACCACCCAGATGAGTTTTATAAAAAGACGCCTTTCTCCGAGCTCGCTGATCTCCCTCTTTCTGGTGTGCTTGGCTATTTCAAACACTGGAAGGAAGCGAATCTTCCGATCAATCGTGATCAAGTGCTGTTCTTCACCGGTCCTGAGGATGACGAAGTACTGGTCAATACTACGCGCGTGCAAGGGCTGGATGGCACCAATGTTGAGGATTTGACAGAGGCCGAGGAACTGGGGCGCAAGCAGGTGTTAATGGTCGCTGAATTTATGCGCAATAACCTGCCTGGCTTTGAAAAAGCCTCCATTTCCAACGTTGGCGCACAAATTGGTATCCGGGAAACGCGCCGTATCGATGGTCAATATGCGCTGCAAGTGGAAGATGTCGTGCAAGGCCGTCATTTTGATGACGTTATCGCACGCAGTGGCTATCCGATCGACATCCACGATCCGTCAGGCAAAGGCGTAACTGCTGCTTGGGTTAAAGGGGACGGTGCCTACGACATTCCGTACCGCTGCCTGCTGCCGCAAACAATCGAGAACCTGCTCACCGCAGGTCGCTGCATCTCAACCACGCATGAAGCGTTGGCGACTACGCGCCTTACGCCAAGCTGCATGGCCACAGGCCAAGCCGCAGGCTCCGCTGCTGGACTCGCTGTGAAGCACGGTGTGCAGCCAGCGGAGATTAACGTCGCCGAGCTGCAGGCTGTTCTGGAGCGGGATGGGGCTTTGTTGAAATAATGGCTGGCGATCAATTAACGTGAAAAAATACAGTTAAATCCCTTTATTTTTGCATCGTAACCTTATTAAATGGAAAACAGTTTTTCCATCTAAATGCGGATTCCAGTGCTGTGGGTTGAAAAAGAGGGGAATCAACGGTATTCCCGCTGGTATTCCTCTCGCTATTCTCGCCGACAGATGGTCCCGCAGAAGCAGAAACCTCATCCATGTATGCGCTGCCGTTGCTGCCAACCCACTAACCATTAAGCTCCGCATGAGGCACCGCGCTGCGATAACTGGAAAACCTACAGTTATTTTAGGGTAATTTAGCTGGTTACATCACATAACTGGAAAATCTACAGCTATTTTCAGCCATTGACACCCTTTTGGGCAGAATGGTGAAATTTAACTGTAGTTTTTCCATCTAAATGGAAAAATAGACCGTATCCAGCGGATTTAGATGTAGTTTTTCCATCTAATTGCGGAATCCAGTAACGGAAACTATATCAGCGCCTTCCTTACAAAACCCGCCAATGGTCTAACGTGCAAGCACCAGTTCCTCGCCCTCACATCTCCCTTACCCGAATACACATATACAAATCAGGGAACACTAGCACATACATATCCTACGTGTGAGAGGCGGTCCCTTATGCTTTTATACCAATTAACGCAATGGTTTGAAGAACGCTCCACTTTACAACAAGCGCTGCAAAGTGAACCGGTAGAATCGGCTGGCGAAATTAGTCAGAGAATTCAAGAAGTCGAGCAGCAGCTTTACTCCCACGCTGAACGTTGGAAAAACGCCATCGAAGAAGCCTCCTACCTCCAATTTCCTTATGAAGTCCCTCATTTGGACGACGACATGGTTCTTTAAAAGGGTTGCCATTTGCATAAACACTGCTAAAGTCGTCCCGCATGGGAGGGCTTTCCTTTGTATTTGCGCGTTTTTCGTGTAGAATTAGGAGGCACGATAACCCAGAATAGAACGAGGTTTTCTTCCTATGAAAGTACTTGTATCCACCCTGAATGCCAAATTCATTCATACCTCCTTGGCTTTACGCTATCTGAAAGCGTTTTGCGAGAAGGATTTTGATGTTGAGATATCCGAATATACGATCAAAGATCCCGTCATGAATGTCGTCTCTGACATTTATCAGAAGGCGCCGGACGTACTGGGCTTCTCCTGTTACATATGGAACATCGAAGAGACGATTCACATTATCAAAATGATCAAGAAAATCAGACCCGACATCCTCATCGTCCTTGGCGGGCCTGAGGTTTCTTATGACACGGACTACTGGATGGAGCGCATTCCTGAGGTCGATTTCATCGTGATGGGCGAAGGGGAAGAAACGTTTCACCAGCTGCTGACCGAAATTTCAACGACGCGCAAATACCACTTTGTCTATGGCGTTGCCTATCGCAAAGAGCAAGAAGTGATTCTGATGCCAGGCAGACCGAAGCTGAAGCTGGATGATATCCCGTCGCCGCATCGCTTCAAGGAAGATCTTCCGAGTCTAGCCAATCGAGTTGTCTACTTTGAGACAAGCCGCGGCTGCCCGTTTTCCTGCCAATTCTGCTTATCGAGTATCGAGGTGGGCGTGCGGTATTTTGACATGGAACGAACGAAAGCAGATCTGCTGTACCTTATTGATTCGGGCGCGAAGCTGATCAAATTCGTGGATCGTACATTTAATATTAAGCGTGATTATGCGATGGAAATCTTTGAATTCCTTATCCAAAATCATCGCGGCACTGTGTTCCAATTCGAGATTACGGCCGACATTATGCGACCGGAGGTTCTAGATTACCTGGCTGAAAATGCCCCTCCCGGCACGTTTCGTTTCGAAATCGGCGTGCAATCGACGAATGACACGACGAATGATCTTGTGCAGCGCAGACAGAATTTCTTCAAGCTGAGCCGCACCGTGTCCAAGGTAAAAAACAGCCTCAAAATCGATCAGCATCTCGATCTCATCGCTGGATTGCCAGAAGAGGATTACAACTCGTTCCGTAAGACGTTTAACGATGTTTTCGAACTAGGGCCCGAAGAGCTCCAACTCGGCTTCCTCAAAATGCTGCGCGGCACAGGGATGCGTAAAGATGCCCATAAATTTGGCTACGTGTATATGGATCACGCCCCTTATGAGATTCTCGGCAACGACATTCTGCCGTTCACGGATTTGATTCGCATCAAGCGCGTGGAGGATGTGCTCGAGAAATACTGGAATGCGCACCGTATGGATCACACGGTGAAACATCTTATCGCTAATGAGTTCGCGTCGGCGTTCGATTTCTTTCAAGAGTTCGGCGACTTCTGGGAAGGCCGCGGCTGGCAGAAGATCGGACACCAGCTCGAGGATCTGTTCACTCGCTTGCGCGAGTTCCTGCTTCATCGCGGAACGTCCAGCATGCACATCATCGAAGGCTTGATGAAGCTTGATTACTTCCTCGGCCACAAATATAAGCCGCGCAAGATCTGGTGGGACTTCACCCTGAAGAAGTCCGAACAGAATGCGTACCTCAAGCTGATCGCGGAGCAGCCTGAGCTTGTCAGCGGAGACTTCCACAGCCTCCGCATGGGTGAGAAAGACCTCCACAAGCATGCCATGCTTGAGGTCTTGCCATTCGCTTTACAGACGTATCTGCAAAGCGGCGAACTCGACCAAAGCAGCAAGGAGCTGCTTGTCGTGCACTTCCCGCCGGACGCGCAGAAGCCAGCGTCCTACTATACGATGCCGCTGCAGCAGCTGGCAATGATCTAAACCAAATCCCCCTTGCGCCTGACGCGAGGGGGATTTTTTTCGGTCAAACCGATTGAACACGACCCCATATGGGTAATCTAGGATAGTTAAAGCAATTTCAGACTGAGAGGAGAGCTAACTATGATCGAAACGAAAAAGTCACAACTCGAAGAACAAATCATCGGCGTGCTGAGCGCCAACCAGGTGTGCTCCTTTGGGACAATTGACGGTAACAAGCCAAAGGTGCGTTATATGGCATTGTTTCACGATGGGCTCACGATTTATTTAGCGACGAATAAGAAAACAGATAAAGTGGAGGAACTCCAAGAGAATCCCCATGTGCATATCCTTGTGGGATATGATGGTAAGGCTACGCCGAACATTTTGCAAATCCAAGCGACGGCCAAGATCTCTTCGGACAATGCGCTTCGCGAGAAACTATGGAACGATGAGATGAAGGAATGGTTTGATGGACCGCATGATCCTAACTATGTCGTAATGGACATTTCGCCGTCCTATATTGAATACTCGAGTAAGGATTCTGAACCTCAAATTTGGACGAAATAACGCCAACATGTAGCCAATTGAACATTTCCCTAAAAAATCCATTGACCACAGGTAAGGTTCAGTGATAAGATTATAAAAATTTACCTATGGATCAATCGAGTGAGAGACTTTGAGGAATGCTCAAAGATCCCTAATATTAGGAGGAAAATGTAAAGTGGCTACGTATTATATGGAACCATCGCGTACGTTTAGTGAGTTTCTGTTGATTCCTAACTTGACGACGAAGGCATGTACACCGGCGAATGTAAAGCTTAAGACTCCGCTAGTCAAGTTTAATAAAGGTGAGGAACCTGCGATCTCACTGAATATCCCGTTTTCTTCTGCTGTCATGCAAGCCGTATCCGATGATGGAATGGCTATTGCGTTGGCGCGTAGTGGCGGGATTTCGTTCATTTTCGGCTCCCAGTCGATTGAAGAGCAAGCACAGATGGTGCGCAAGGTAAAAGGATACAAGGCTGGTTTCGTTGTAAGCCGCTCCAACCTGAAGCCTGAGCAAACCCTAAGTGATGTGCTAGCTTTGAAAGAAGAAACAGGGCACTCCACGGTTGCAATCACTGATGATGGCACAGCGAACGGCAAATTGCTGGGAATCGTAACAGGCCGTGACTATCGCAAGAGCCGCGATCCGTTAGAACGCAAAATTTCGGAGTTCATGACCCCGTTTGAGAAATTAATATATGGTAAATCCGGTATCTCGCTTTCGGAAGCAAATAACTTGATCTGGGATCACAAGCTGAATTGCTTGCCCGTTGTTGATGGCAATGGGAATCTGGATACGCTGGTTTTCCGCAAAGATTATGATGAGCACAAAGAGAATCCGATGGAGCTGCTCGACAAGAATAAGAGCTACATTGTTGGTGCGGGGATTAACACGAAGGATTATACGGAAAGAGTTCCTGCGCTTGTTGAAGCGGGCGTAGACATTCTGGTGATCGATTCTTCTGACGGTTACAGTGAGTGGCAGCATGAAACGGTGCAGTATGTGAAACAGAACTTCGATGTGAAAATCGGTGCAGGTAACGTTGTTGATCGCGAAGGTTTCCGCTACTTGGTAGAGTCAGGTGCTGACTTTATTAAAGTGGGGATCGGCGGCGGTTCCATCTGTATTACGCGGGAGCAAAAAGGGATTGGCCGCGGCCAAGCTTCCTCTGTGATGGAGGTTGTCGAAGCGAGAGACGAGTACTTCAGAGAAACAGGGATCTATGTTCCGATCTGTTCCGATGGTGGTATCGTACACGACTACCATGTGACCCTTGCTCTGGCGATGGGCGCTGACTTCGTTATGCTGGGCAGATACTTCGCTCGTTTCGATGAGAGTCCAACTCGTAAGCTGAAAGTTGGCAACAATTTCGTGAAAGAATATTGGGGCGAAGGTTCCAATCGTGCACGTAACTGGCAGCGTTATGACACTGGCGGCAAGAGCAAGCTTCTGTTTGAAGAAGGCGTAGATTCCTACGTTCCTTATGCGGGAAGTCTGCAAGAAAACTTGGACAAGACGCTGGGTAAAATCAAGTCCACCATGTGCAACTGCGGTTCTTTGACGCTGGATGAATTGAAGCAAAATGCAAGAATCGCGCTCGTATCCGCAACTTCACTCGTTGAAGGCGGAGCACATGACGTGATCCTGAAAGAAAGCAGCCTTACGGAAGAACACTAAGATCGTTCCATAAAATAAAAGCTCTCTGATAGCCCCGAGCGGGTACAGTCAGAGAGCTTTATTTATGTTAGGCTACAAATAAGTTTTAAGGCAAGTAACTACGAATCACCGTCATGCTGCCCTCAAGGGAATAGCTGCCCAAATCAGCAGGAAGCAAGAAGCAGTCGCCTGGCTTCGTCGCAATTTGGCCGTCTGCCCATTGCAACGTTCCGTTGCCTTCTGCGATAACAAGAATAACGAAGCTTTCTGGCGTTGTAGTAAGTTCCCACTGCGGGCCTACAAGGCCTTTTTCCACGGTGAAAAAAGGAGAGGATGCGAGCGTCAACCATTTCCCTGCTTCGGCTATATCGGTTTTCATGCGCGTGGAACCTGAACCTTCGTACGCGATCACATTAAGGGAATCCTCGATGTGCAGTTCACGCATTTTGCCATCCAAGCCTGGACGGTTGTAATCATATAAACGATACGTTGTATCGGAGTTTTGTTGAATTTCTGCTACAAGTACACCCGCGCCTAATGCGTGAACCGTACCGGCAGGTATGTAAAAGGAATCGCCAGCTTCGACAGGAACTTCTTGCAAGCAGTCCATAATGCGGTTCTCCGCAATCGCTTCTGCAAGGCTCTCCCGTGTTACGCCTTCTTTCATGCCATATATAATTTTGGCGCCTGGCTTCGCATCGAGAATATACCACATTTCTGTTTTGCCAAGTTCACCCGCCGCGAGATTCTCGTAGTGATCGTTGGGATGAACCTGCACAGATAGATCGTCTTCACAGTCAAGCAATTTAATTAAGAGTGGAAAACGGCCATTTTTCTCTGAGAATCCTTTAGTGCCGAACAAGGTTTTGCCGTATTTCTCACGAATTTCGTCCAAGCCTAGGCCAGCCAATTCGCCGTTGATCACTTTCGTCGTTCCGTTCGGATGATCGCCGATCATCCAACCTTCTCCGATCGCGCCTTCCGGCAGTTCAAAACCGAAGCGTTCGAGGGTTCTGCCTCCCCAAACGCGTTCTTTCATTTCAGGTTGAAATTGTAACGGGTATGATTTCAAAACAATCCCTACTTTCCCCTAGTCTATTCTATCATTCTGTCATTTATACCACTCTAGCATTATATCATGCGGCTATCTTTTTTCTAGAGCCAAGAGATACGGCGCAGAGGCGCTGCGATTGGCAAATTGATACCGCAGCACTTGAACTGCTGCGAGTGGCAGCTGAGAAGCCCAACGCTCGACCGCTGCGGCTTCTTCAGACCCGCCATCGTGCCCGCTGTACAGCACGATGGTCACGATTCCGCCTTTGCGCAGCAGGCGGAGGGCGGCTTCAAGAGCAGGTATCGTCGATGCCTGCTCGGTGATGATGGCCGTATCGGCTCCCGGCAGGTAGCCGAGATTGAAGGTGACCGCGGCGACTTTGCCGTGGCGGTCTTGCGGCACCGCCGCTTCCATGAGCGCATGGCTGCATAAGCTCATGTGCACGTGGGCGTCTGGCAGTTCCTTCGCCAGACGCTGCTCGGTTTGATCCAGCGCGGCCTGCTGGATATCGAAGCCGTAGACGCTGCCGCGGGCGCCTACGAGCTTCGCCATGAAACAGGCGTCCACGCCTGTGCCGAGCGTGGCATCGATGACAGTATCACCAGAGGCGACACGTTGGCCGATTAATTGGTGTACATAACTCAGAACTGAAACGAATCCCATGTGTAGAGTGCCTCCAGTGATTGCTTACTAACGCATTTCTCGACAATTTCCCAGGAAATATGGAACGAGAGGACGCTGGTTGTACAGAATCTAGCTGATATTAGCTTTCTTTCCCCGACCAATACTTCCCTTGCCACGTATTTCTCTCCGTGAGTAATTTATCAAAAGCGTTCAACACTTCCCACTTTTTGAGGCTCCACATAGGGCCGATAAGAAGATCCCGCGGGGCATCTCCTGTGAGGCGATGAACGATCATCTCTGGCGGCAATATCTCCAACGTATCAACGATCAGCTTCACGTACTCATCCTTCTCTAAGAACTGCAATAAACCAGCTTCATACTGCTTGACCATCGGGGTTTTGCGCATGAGATGGAGCAAATGAATCTTGATGCCTTGCACGTCCATTTGAGCAACCGCCTTGCCTGTATCCAGCATCATGCCATGGGTTTCGCCAGGCAAGCCATAAATAATGTGCGCACACACGCGAATATTATGTTTGCGCAGCTTAGCTACAGCATCGAGATAGCATTGTGTATCATGAGCGCGATTAATCAGCACCGAAGTGGATTCATGCACGGTTTGCAGACCCATCTCAATCCATAAATAGGTGCGCTGATTCAATTCCGCGAGATATTCAATAACATCATCTGGCAAGCAGTCTGGCCGCGTAGCGATAGAAAGACCAACGACACCAGGTTGTTTCAAAATCTCTTCATAGTATTCTCGCAACTCTTCAACGGGTGCGTAAGTATTCGTGTAGGCTTGGAAATAGCCAATATAGCTGGCTTCCGGCCACTTCTGATGTTGAAGGTCACGGATCTTGTTAAACTGTGTGACAAGATCATCGCGGCGACTTCCAGCGAAATCTCCTGATCCGCGTGCAGAGCAGAACGTGCATCCGCCAGTTGCAATATTGCCATCGCGGTTCGGACAAGTGAAGCCAGCATCGAGCATGACTTTGAATACTTTTCCTCCGAAGGCATCCCGCATTTCATAATTCCATGTATGGAAACGTTTATCACCCCAAAGCTGAGGCGATTCCTGAATCATTGTAGACATAAGACATGTATCCTTTCTTTCTGTTGCTTCACTTTCAATCTTTTATTCATGCTTCAACCTATATTGTAGCGAAATTTACACATGAAAGCGACCCCTGCCTTTCCAACAAGTACCCCAATAAAACCTCTCCTTAGCGAGCATGATAACCTTGCACCACAATTACGAGCTGAGAGGGGAAATGGACTACATGAAAAAGTTTCGTACAATAACTTTGGCGGTAGCATTGACAACAGCTTTAAGTATGGGGGCAGCAGGGGTTCAGGCTACGCAAATGGATACAGGAAATGCGACCGGAACGGGATCACCAATTGGGACATTGGGGACAGGGACAACGGGGACTACGACATCAACGGGCTATACCGGCAGCAACTATGACGCCACTTCGCCAGGAATGGGGCTGGGGACAGGCGTCAGTTCTTCACCAAATTTTAGCGGGAACGGAACGAACGGTGTTTATAATGGGAATTTAACGACTCCTAACACGTATTCGGGCTATGGAACAACAGGGAGAGGGACCGGCATTATGGACCATATCAATGGCTATGGAACGAATCCGGTTGAAAAAGGGGCCAACGCGGTTGAGAGAGGTGTTGAACGCGGGGCCAATGCGATTGAGCGAGGTGTCGATCGCAGTGCGAATATGGTTGACCGAATGAGTACGAAAAGCCTTAGCACAACGCCATCAGGCAATTATGGGACTAATTCTTACCGTGCTAAGTCTACAACAGATACTTCGACTAAAAGTATGAATTGGGGTTGGTTAGGTCTAGTAGGTTTATTAGGCTTAGCGGGGCTGCGCAGCAATAACAGTCGGAGAGACGAAAGCTACAAATAACATTGACTAAAAGCGAAGCATGTAAGCACCTTCCATTCGGAAGGTGTTTTCTTTCATTCTTCCATCGGTTTACTAGAGGAAAGCTTTGATTTTTTTTATAGAATCGTCTATGATTTGTATTCGATAGCATGTACGTGTAGGAGGCAAATGAATAATGCGTTTACGGGGCAGAAAAGGTATCAGAGAAGATATAGAACGTCAAAAAGAACTCGTTGTACTAAATGCCAAGGATTATAAGGGTAAATGGGCCGAGTTGTTCGGAAATAATAATCCTATTCATGCTGAGCTTGGTATGGGCAAAGGGCGCTTTATCAGTGAAATGAGTAAAAAGTATCCAAACATCAATTTCATTGGTGTCGATATGTATGATGAGTTGATTCGGAAAGCAAGCGAGAAAGCCAAGGTTGCTCATGAAATTACCGTGGAAACTGAAGAGGATGCCGTGCTAAGTATCCCAAATCTCAGATTGATGCTGTTCAATATCGAACATATTGAAGAGGCTTTTGCTGAAGGTGAGCTAGAGCGCGTATATTTGAACTTTAGTGATCCGTGGCCGAAGAAGAAGCATGCGCGCAGACGTCTAACGCATCCGGGATTTGTTGCTAAATATCAACAAATTTTGAACGCCAAGGGTGAAATTCATTTGAAAACCGATTCGCAATCCCTATTTGAATTCTCATTGAATTCATTTGCGGATATGGGACTAAGAATGCGTAATATTTCGCTGAATCTTCACGTGGATGGCATTCATCCTGATCATGTGATGACGGAGTACGAAACGAAATTCGCGGGGCAAGGCATGAACATTCATCGCTGTGAAGTTGTGATTGGACAAGACGCATTGTCATCACATCAAGAGCAGTTGAAGCAAGCGGCGGCAACCGCTTTAGCTGCTGAAGCCAAAGAATCAGCCGAATAAGCATGAATAAAAACAGACGAATCGCTGTTGCTCAGGAGCAGCAAGGATTCGTCTGTTTTTATTTTAACCTAATAGTTGGAGAATGACTTCCGATCCATCACCCGCAGGCAAGTGACTCTTCCTTTGCTGATTGGAAAGGCGCTTGGCCTGCACATCCCCATAACGACTAGCCAGCATGGTCAGCCAGTGAGAGATGGTATCCGCGGATCGAATCGATTCTCCGAACCCATGTTTAGTGAAATAATCCACGTTCTCTTCCTCTTGGCCTGGGATAGGATCATAAAATAACATGGGAATCGATTTGGCTAGACCTTCTGAACATGTCATCCCGCCTGGTTTCGTTACGAGCAGGTCGGAGACTTCCATCAACTTGCCAATCTCTTGTGTAAATCCAAGGAGATGAATATGAGGATGTTGATACCGCGGGTCTGCAGCGAGTTTGGAGATGGCTTTGTGGTTATGTCCTAAACAGAAAATAAACTGAATTCGTTCTCTCCAAGCCAATAAATGTTCACTCAATGAATCTCCGCCGATGAGTCCCCAACCTCCACCCATTACCAATACAGTAGGCTTCGATGAAAGATTGAATTGCTGTCGAATTAAAGCTCGATCATGGACTTCTCTGAAGCTAGGATGCACTGGAATCCCCGTAATTTCGACATGCGCGGCCGCGATGCCATGGACAATAAGTTTATGTTTCACATCTTCGGAAGATACCATGTATTTATTCACCTCAGGGCTGACCCAAGTCCCGTGAACATCGTAGTCGGTGATTACGGTGCAGAGAGGGATATGCAAGCCAGCTCTTTTCAATCGCGAAACAACGACGCTGGGAAAAGGATGCGTACAGACGATGGCTTGCGGTGCCCAATGTGTAATCATAGCTGCTGTTTGCGCATAGAAAATGCGATGAAGGGCGAGCTGCGTCAAGGGATTCAATGATTTCTGATATTGAGCTCGGTACAGGCGACCATACCATTTGGGCTGTGCAGCAATAGTTTTCTTATAAGCGCCGAGAATCCAAGGTGCCAGCGTAGGATGGAGGAAAGAGCCGAGTTCCACAACACGGGTTTCAATGGTAGAGCAGCGCTGTTCTAAGCTGCTGGCCAGTGCGAAAGCAGCTTGCGTATGGCCGGCACCGAAGCCCTCAGATAAGATAAGCACTCTTCTTTTGCGCGATACATGTTCCATGTTTTACCCCCAGAATGCGACTGTCACTATGGATACCGTTGTTCCAATCATGCAACCTACGATACAATCCGATGGATAATGAAGTCCCAAGTATATCCGCGATACCCCGACAACGAGGGCAATAGGGATTAGTGCGAGTCCAAGCAGAGGGAGAGCATATACACAAGGTATAATAACGGAGAAAATAGCGGTGGTATGCCCAGAAGGGAAAGAATGATCGGTTAGTGGGTTTTTATGTGTAATGGTTTGAGGATGGACAAGATAAGGGCGAAGTCTAGGATATCTCTTTTTCATAATGGCAACAGGGATATGGCTAATGGTTAAAGCCAGCAGTGCTTGTAGTCCAGCTATACGCAGCGATCCTTGCCCGAAACAGGCTAAGCATGAAGCGATCATAATGGATGCTGTGGCACCGCCCAAATGGGTGATTCTTGTAAAGAATTGATCAAGTAATTGATGTTGGATACGTTGATTGACGAAGTGGAATAGACGTGTTTCATGATCTTGAAGCCAATGGACAACTTTGCTGTTGCTCATGAGGAACCGCCTCCTTCAAACTTAGAAATACTCGCTAACTATATTGTACGAAGGGTTTATTAGTGGAGGATTAACTGGATGATAAATATACATAAAAGTATTTTAATGTGGCACTAATCTGGCGTTAACATTTGTATGCTAGGATGGCATTTATCTGCGATCAGGCTCAGGTAAGTTCCTACTATATGTCTTCTAGTGTTTCCGAAATTTGGGGTGAATATCCCGTATCGACTGGGGGGGGGTTATGTCCTATTTGCGAACGACGGACTATTAGAGACTGTGTAATGCGAATGTTGTTATGGTGGTTAGAGCTATCCATTTACAGGGGATTTGAGCAAAAGTTGTCAGCGAATAGCGGAGTAATTTATAATAAAGACGTCACCACACAGAAAAGGCAGTGTTCGTCTAAATGGTGAACTTTTGGTACACAATATATGAAAAACGATGAAAACAAGACATTTTCGACCCGATTTCAAGCTCATGCTCTATTCGGTGTGTGCGAACCTCCCAAATTTCAAAGAACTGACGCTTTTTCGAAGTTTGCAGACTTTGACAAACTGGAGGAAAGAGAGGAGAATCAGAAACGATTGTTTCACCGTTAGTCTGTTAACATGAATGACTTGTACATAAAAGCGCCAGGCATACAAAAAGATAGCTGACGTGCACAAAAAAAAGGGGGACTTTGCTTCATGCTAGACAAGATTATGCTTACCGTTCAGGTTTTCTTGGCATTGATCGGTGCGTATCAGTTGTTTTTAACGTTTTTTGGTTGGTATCGTCCCAAGAACAAAAAGATGTTTGCTCCACAGAAATCGTTTGCTGTATTGGTTGCTGCTCATAATGAGGAACAGGTTGTCGGGGCTTTGATTGAGAATCTGAAGACGTTGGATTATCCGAGAGAGATGTATGACATCTTCGTGATTTGCGATAACTGTACGGATAACACGGCTGACATTGCTAGGCACCACGGGGTGTATGCGATGGAACGGCATAACCCGAACCTGAGAGGTAAAGGGTATGCGATTGAATGGATGCTCAAAGAGTTATGGAAGCGTGAGCGTCAGTACGATGGAATCGTGATGTTTGATGCGGATAACCTCGTTAGTCCAGATTATTTGATTCACATGAACAATGATCTGTGTTCAGGTTCACGCGTGATTCAAGCTTATCTAGATACCAAAAATCCGAATGATTCATGGATCACAGGTTCGTTTGCGATCTCGTTCTTCTATGCGAACCGTTTTGTCCAAACGCCGCGTTCCAATCTAGGGCTTGCCAATTACCTTGGCGGGACGGGCATGTGCTTTGACTCCGCGCTGTTAAAGCAAGTTGGCTGGCGGGCTACAAGCTTGGTTGAGGATCTTGAATTCTCCATGATGTGTGTGCAAATGGGGATTAAACCTACGTATAACTACGATACGCGTGTCTATGATGAAAAACCGTTAACGTTCAGTGCTTCTGCTAAGCAGCGTCTGCGTTGGATGCAAGGTCACTTTGAAGTGGCGAAGCGTTTCTTCTTCCCATTGCTGTGGCAAGGCATTAAGACGGGCAGCTGGGTGAAAATTGACGCGGCGATCTATTCGGCGAATGTATACAACTTCTTCTTCGGTGCCATCCTAACGGTTATGCTGTGGATTCAATCCATGACTGATCACGGCACAGCTAATTCAGCACTGGTTCATGTCAACCCTGTGCTGATCAATTCAATCAGCTTGGCGATCTATGTGCTGCTTCCGATGGCGATGTTAGTTGAAAAGGCAAACAAAAAGACTTATAAGTACTTGCTGCTTTACCCGATTTTCATGCTGTCTTGGTGGCCAATTACGTTCTATGCGTTCTTCACGCAAAACAACAAGCAATGGAGCCACACAGAACATACACGTGTTATTCGATTGGATGAAATGAAAAGTAAACAAGTGAGTTGACTTTTCTAGAATGAGATGATATTATATTTCGAGTAAAGCAGAAGCGCCCGCTTCTCACCTGACTAACGTTGGCGTTGGCTGGTTTGAATGAATCATCATGTACATTCAATAGGTTTGTCTTAAACCTGTTATTGATGAAGATGTGGGCCCACTGTGCCCGCATCTTTTTTATATTTGGAAGAGAGTTACATACTTTATGGAGGTGGAACACGATTAGCAAAGACCATATGATTAATGACGAGATTCGTGTGAAGGAAGTACGCCTTATCGGGGCGGATGGAGAACAACTTGGTATTACACCAATTCGCGAAGCTCTTCAAATTGCACTTGACGCGAACCTTGATTTAGTAAACGTTGCACCGACGGCGAAGCCGCCTGTCTGCCGCATTATGGATTACGGCAAGTTCCGTTATGAAACACAGAAGAAAGAAAAAGAAGCTCGTAAGAATCAGAAGATTGTGGATATCAAGGAAATTCGCCTGAGTGCGACGATTGATGAACATGACTTCCAAACGAAGCTTCGCAACGCAGTTAAGTTTCTTGGTGAAGGCGATAAAGTCAAAGCTAGCGTTCGTTTCCGTGGTCGTGAGATTGCGCATTCGGAGATTGGTCGCAAAGTGCTTGAGCGCCTTGCTACAGAGACTGCTGAAATCTCCTCACAGGAGCGTGCTCCTAAGCTTGAGGGAAGAAGCATGATCATGATCTTAACGCCAAAAGCGACAACTTAGGCGAGTATACTAAATTAGGAGGAACAACAACATGCCGAAAATGAAAACACACAGCAGCCTGAAAGGCCGTTTCAAAATCACTGGCACAGGCAAAGTGATGAGATACAAACAAGGTAAGAACCACTTGCTTTCTGGTAAATCATCCAAGCAAAAACGCGTATTGTCCACGAACCCAGTCATGGCTCCTGGCGATGTACGTCGTCTGCAACAACAATTGTCCCTTATCAAAGGTTAATCGTTATTCAGCTTAAACACGGAACATCATTTATATATCCCAGGAGGTAGTTCACAATGGCAAGAGTCAAGGGCGGATTTATTCGCGCTCACCGTCGTAAGAAAATTTTGAAATTAGCAAAAGGTTATTTCGGTTCCAAACACCGTTTATTTAAAACAGCTAAAGAGCAAGTAATGAAGTCATTGGTATATGCATACCGTGACCGTCGTCAAACAAAACGTAACTTCCGTAGACTTTGGATTACTCGTATCAATGCAGGCGCTCGTCAAAACGGCTTGAGCTACAGCAAATTGATGCACGGCCTTAAATTGGCTGGTATCGAAGTTAACCGTAAAATCTTGGCTGACCTAGCTGTGAATGATTCCAAAGCGTTCAACGATTTGGCAACAGCTGCAAAAGCGAAAGTAAACGCGTAAGCGATACGATACGTTTAAGAGCTTGTCCCCATTAGGGGGCAGGCTCTTTTTGTTGTATCATGCGGAATTGCCGTAGGAACGAGCTCAGATGTCTGATGAAGCTTGAGGAGACGGGAGTTTCCGAAATCGTATCACGATGAACATGAAGAGGGGGATGACCACTTGAAAAAGTGGGTATAGCTTCACACTAAACTTAAGCCCTAGCCAAACGTGTACCGAGTAGTTAGGTTCAAGAAATGAAGAGGCAAAGATCAAGCTGCCCACGATAACGAGCCAGGTGGCTTTTCGCAAGGAAGGGAAAATATGAGCGAAAGCATAAACAGCTCCCCAGAAAAAGGTTGTCATTTTGACGAATAAGCCTAGAAAGAGCAGTAACGTGACGAGAACATCTAGCCGCTCGAAGATATCGCCAACCTCAATAAGCTGGACAGTTTGCAGGAAGGGTAGCGTGCTGTTATCAGCTAGTGTAGTACCGAGTACGGTAATGTTGATGCTATTCATGATGATTAAGAAGAGAGAGACGATGGTGTATGCCGTAAGACTCAGTTTTTTTACCTTTTTTTGCTCAGGCAGCATATGCCAAATCATGAAGAAAATAATGGTTTGTCCGAAAGGGAAAGAGACCATATCTGGAAAAGCTGCACGAAGGACGGGTTTAAAGCCATTCTCTAGGATGGGCAACAAATTATCGAAGTGGATTAAATCAGCGATACATATGAGGAAAATAAGCAAACCATAACTGATCGCGATGACTGGCAGCAGCGCTTCTGTTACCCGAAATAAGGTATCGACTCCCATCAAGATGGCATAGGAAGCTAATAATAGGATGATGAACATGGTAATGTATTTTGGCGTGGTGTTCAGTAGGGTTAAGTTCGTGATTTCTCCGAAATCACGGACGTTTCTCATGGACTCATAGGCAAAATAAATTGCAAAGAGAACCCCGAGGATGCTGCCGGCAATTTTGCCAAAACAGATCCGAAGGAGCCCGATCAAGTCCTGCTCTGGAACACGTCGTTGTAGGGTTACGCACATGAGCAATAAGAAGAATCCAGCTAAAGCTGCTGCCAACATGGCAAGCCAAGAATCCTGCTTCGCACCGCCCCCTAGTGCGAACAGGGGGGTGCTCCCGATTTCGAAAAGGATGATCATAACAACGAGTTGATAGTTCGTAATGCGATCTTCCATGTCCCTCGGTTCCTCCTCATATAACGGATTACTCAGCTGAATCTTTGGTCATTTCCGTGAAGGATTTGCCGCTCATGCCGATTCTTGCGATTTTTACCTTTACGTGTGATTCGAATTGCAGTTGTGCGAAGTGCTCGTCCCAATTCGGTTTTATCTGTTTCCAATAGGTAGGATCATGCTTATGAATGGTGTCTGCGAAATGAAACACATCAAGATTTTTTTTCACAGCTGCCTGAAAGGATTCCGTCATAAGACGTGTAATTTCCGCACCTGCTACTTGCTCAAAAGCATGCAGGTCTTTCGGTTGTGTAAGGTCATTCGAGCAGGCATTCTCATTAATGGTACCGACAGTATTTACGTCGACATGCATAATCAAGCGCCCGTCGGTAGTACGAATAGGTTTCATTTTGGTTGTGCTGCGATCGACTCTCAGGGCTGCTTTGACGTCCATACTGCCTGGCGTACAGCCAAAATACAAAGTTGTCCGTTTGATTGTATTTCGAATCCAACTCATGCCATATTCTTCATGGGGAGTGAACCATCCCGCTAGTTTATCCTTTTTGAATACAGCACTCCTGCCTAGTCTAAGCTTATTGCTAAAGAACGTTTTTTTGAGCGTAGCAATCGTATTGTTCTCGCCTTCACCTGAAATGACAATTTCCGGTACTATTGTGTAGGGAGCATCACTAGCAATCCCCATCATCAGTTGATATATGGAAACTTGTTTGAAATTCGAGCCGTTCATATCCTCGTTATGGATCATGTTCTTAATGGCGGCGCCTGGTACTTTCTCTAGAGGAACAATTTGCTCAAGAATCTTTCTTCCTTCACCGCTCGTAATCAATAAACCAACAGTTTCCCGTGAATCTGAATTGCGCAAATAAACATCTAAGAGCTGGGATATGCCTTCTTTAGCGGCATTTTCTCCGATCACGATCACACGATTGTGCGCAAAAAAAAGCGATCTTGGCATCTCTAAGCTCGATTGCTGGACAGCCCCTCGGATCGAACTGCCGCTTGTAGAGAAGACCATGACGGGCGCTTGCTGCCCAGGGCTCCCTCCCGTGTTCGGGTTAGCGATGGATTGTGGGATAACAACCTGATAAGACACGGTCCACACCTTCCCGTCCCAATCGATGGCGGTCGCTGAGGTAATAGCCAGTTGATTCAGTTCTTTTCGATCCCAGCAGCCTGTTAGCAGCAGACAGCATAAACTGAGGATCATCAGACATGGTACGTGGCGATTGAACTTCTGATTCAAGTTGATATCCTCCGAGAGCATGTCTTAGAAGCGATCTTTATTAGGCGGAGAGGGTTTGTCATAGGGCTTTGTTCTCGTTGTGTTCGAGCGAGTAAACGGACGTAAGCCTATTAACCAACGCGGAACCCGTAACAAGGTATCTTTGAATGAGCTTACTGCGAGTGGTGCCAGAGGTGTCAAATAAGGAACACCAAAGGAACGCAGCGAAGCCAAGTGAATTAAAATGGCCATACAACCAGTCAAGATGCCGAATAATCCAAAGGAGCCCGCCAACAACATTAACCCGAAACGAATTAATCGTGCGGCAACAGCCATATTCAGTGCTGGTGTGACGAAGTTGGATATCGCTGTAAAGGATACGATGATAACCATGGCGGCAGACACTAACCCGGCTTGCACAGAAGCTTGTCCAAGTACAAGTGCTCCTACAATTGAAATGGCGGATCCGATTACCCTGGGCATACGTACGCCTGCTTCACGTAGCACTTCGAAGGTGACTTCCATGAGCAGCGCTTCTAGCAAGGCTGGGAAAGGAACACCTTCACGCTGTGCGGCCAAGGAGATGAGCAACGTCGTTGGCAGCATTTCTTGATGAAACGTCGTGATTGCGATATAGAGCGACGGAAGCAGCATCGAGACGACAAAGGAAATATAGCGAATAGCCCGAATGAACGTTGCGATATCAAAGCGTTGATAGTAATCCTCACTCGATTTTAAAAAGCTAAAGAAAGTAACGGGCGCTTGTAAAACGAAAGGCGTGCCATCGACAAGGATCGCAATCTGACCTTCGAGGATACCTGCGGCCACCGCATCAGGACGTTCTGAATTCATGATCGTAGGAAACGGGGAGTAGGTCACATCCTCGATATATTCCTCAATAAATCCGCTTTCTAGAATACTGTCCGTATCAATTCGTTCTAATCGCGATGTTGCTTCAAGAAGGACCCTTTCATCGGCAATGCCTTCCAAATAACAAATGATAACTTCTGTTTGGGTATATCGGCCAATGAACAAGGAGATGAATCGAAGATCAGGAGATCTAATTTTTCTCCGAATTAAAGAGGTATTCGTGCGAATATCCTCCGTGAAGCTTTCCTTGGGACCGCGTACGACGGTTTGGGTTTGTGGTTCTTCAATGGCTCTCTTATCCCACCCTGAAGTGCCGGCGATGATAACCTCGTCATAGCCATCCGCAATCAGGATGGTATTGCCCCCTAGAAGGGCAGTGAGGACAGCGGTTCCTTCCTTGCTCAAGGTTAGTTCACTGATGGTAATCGCCTGGCACAACAAATCATGGAAGCAGATATCCTGCTGCCAATAGGAGGCATTCTCATGAGCGCTAAGGAGCGGTTTTGAAACGTGTTCATTCAGAATATCATTTTGGACAAGTCCATCGATGTAAAATAAACCAACGCTATTCGTATCAGGATATACGCCAATTTCTAGTTGTCGATAGTACACATCTGAACTTTTGCCTAATCGATCTTGAAGCCATTTGACGTTATCTTGCAGCGATGTTGTCATGGGGAAAGGGACTTGCAGAGACGTCTTCATTGTTGGCCTCCTCAGAACTTTCCATAGAATTGGTATTATCTTCTCTCACTTTCCATTGTTTTATTCGATCTACCTATTGACTATTGGCTTTGGGATGCATATAATAATCTTTAATCATATTTGATATGGTGAAGCATACGAATGAATCGCTATGAAGAGGAAGAAGTAATAAGGGCACTTATGCGCAGAGAGCGTTGGACTTGCTGAAACCATCGCCTTAATCCCTTACGTACGAAGTCACCTCGGAGCTGTTTTCCTGAAACATGCGGATTGCCTGCACGCAGTAGGGAGAACCGGAAGAGCACACGTTATCGTGCTGAGGGCAATGTTCGTTCATGAACGTTCCTGCTAAGGTTATGTGCTGTGAAGCATATAGCAAATTTGGGTGGTACCACGGAAGCTTAAACCCCTTTCGTCCCGTTGAACACGTGTAATGCGTGTCCGGGATGAACGGGGTTTTTCTTATTTTCATGGCATGGTAAGACTTAGACACGAATTGACTTTTCGAGAGGAGGATCACAATGAATGTTCAAACTGAACCAAAACGCTCTAAAGAAGAACTAATTGAGAAGCTAACGCAGCCAGACCTGATTACAGGCTCCGAGATTTTGCTAAGAAGCTTATTGCTGGAGGGTGTGGACTGCGTCTTTGGATATCCAGGCGGCGCTGTATTGTACATCTATGATGCAATGCATGGTTTTGATGATTTCAATCACTTATTGACTAGACATGAGCAAGGCGCTATTCATGCAGCTGATGGCTACGCTCGTTCAACTGGCAAAGTTGGCGTATGTATCGCAACTTCCGGACCGGGGGCTACGAATTTAGTCACAGGTATTGCTACAGCATATATGGATTCTGTTCCTCTAGTTGTTATTACAGGTAACGTGGCAACGAACTTCATCGGTACGGATGCTTTCCAAGAGGCTGATATTACAGGTATTACAATGCCGATCACGAAGCACAGCTATTTGGTAAGAGACGTTAATGACCTGCCGCGTATCATTCACGAAGCATTCCATATTGCGAACTCAGGACGTAAGGGCCCGGTTCTCATTGACATACCAAAGGATGTCTCCGCTCATAAAACGATATTTAAACCTGCAAAGGATGTAAGCATTCGTGGTTACAACCCTACGGTACAACCGAATAAGCTGCAAGTTGATAAGCTGATCAAAGCCATCGAAGAGGCTGAACGTCCAGTCATCATTGCAGGGGGCGGCGTTGTTTATGCGGATGCTTCCAAAGAATTAATTGAATTTGTTAATAAAACACAGATCCCTGTGGCAACAACGTTGCTCGGTTTAAGCGGCTTCCCAAGTGCACACGAGCTTTGGCTCGGTATGCCAGGGATGCACGGAACGTATACCGCAAATACAGCGATCCAGAATGCAGATCTATTGATTTCGATCGGTTCCCGTTTCGATGATCGGGTGACGATGAATTTGAATGGTTTTGCTCCAAAAGTAAAAGTGATCGCTCATATCGACGTAGATCCGGCTGAAATCGGCAAGAACGTGAAGACGGATATTCCATGTGTTGGTGATGTGAAAGCCGTTCTAGAGTATGCCAATACGAAAGCGAAACCTGCGAACAACGCAGCATGGATCGCTGAGCTGCAAGAGAATAAAGTGAAATTCCCGCTTAAATACGGCGAAACCGAAACAGAACTTAAGCCGCAATTCGTTGTTGAAATGATCAGCGAAACAACCAATGGTGAAGCGATCATTACGACAGACGTTGGTCAGCATCAAATGTGGGCCGCGCAATTCTATAAATTCAAAAACCCACGCTCTCTAGTAACATCAGGCGGACTAGGGACAATGGGCTTCGGATTCCCATCCGCGATCGGTGCACAAATGGGGAACCCAGATAAACTAGTTGTTTCCATCAATGGAGACGGCGGCGTTCAGATGTGTGCGCAAGAGCTTGCGATCTGTGCGATCAATAACATTCCGGTTAAAGTTGTTATTATCAACAACCAAGTGCTTGGAATGGTTCGTCAATGGCAAGAGATTATTTATGAGAATCGCTATAGTCACATTGACTTGGCAGGAAGCCCTGACTTCGTTAAGCTTGCAGAAGCTTACGGCGTAAAAGGTTTGCGTGCAACGACGAAAGAAGAAGCGAGAAGAGCATGGCAGGAAGCACTCGATACACCGGGGCCTGTCGTTATTGATTTCGTCGTACCGAAGGGCGAGAACGTGTTCCCAATGGTTAAGGCCGGCGATACAATCAGTGACATGTTAATGGGGGATTCGGAATGACAACAAAACATACAGTTTCCGTACTCGTAAACAATCAGCCTGGTGTCCTGCAACGTGTTTCTGGTTTGTTTGGGCGCCGCGGCTTTAACATTGAAAGCATCACCGTAGGAGAGTCCGAGGAAAACGGACTTTCCCGGATGGTTATCGTAACCACGGGTGATGACAATACATTGGAGCAAATCTCCAAACAATTGTACAAGTTGATTGATGTAATCAAGGTAGTAGATCTGAGCTCCAACCCAATGGTAGCCAGAGAACTCGCACTTATTAAAGTTAATGCTGAACCAATTATGCGTCCAGAAATTCTTGGCATCGTTGAAACGTTCCGCGCAGCGGTCGTTGATATTGGCCCAGCTTCATTAATCGTGCAAGTTGTCGGAGATTCAGATAAAATAGATGCTATGGTCGAATTACTTCGTCCTTATGGCATTCGTGAGCTTTCCCGTACGGGTGTTACCGCGATGATTCGCGGTTCGGTTAAATAATTTTTTACTAACAAAAAACCAAGTGTTCTACCAGCAATAACTTCTCCTTGAGTGGGGGTTTCAGCGATGTACCACGGTAAATCGTTGAAACACCCACTCAAGGGGTAGACAAAACGGATTCATCATATCAAAGGAGGATTTATTCGAATGGCAGTTACTACTTACTATGAAAAAGATGCAGACTTAGCGGTACTTAAAGGTAAAACGATTGCGGTTGTTGGTTATGGTTCCCAAGGGCACGCACAAGCACAAAACTTGCGTGACAGCGGGTTGAACGTTATTATCGGACTTCGTGAAGGCCGTTCATGGAACTCAGCTAAAAACGATGGTTTCGAAGTTGTATCCGTAGAAGAAGCAGCACGTCGTGCTGATGTTATCCAAATTCTAATGCCGGATGAAACACAAGCTCGCGTATACAAAGAGTCGATTCTTCCTAACATGAAACAAGGCGCAGCTATTATGTTCTCCCACGGATTTAACATCCATTTCGGACAAATCATTGCTCCTGAAGGTACAGATGTATTCTTGGTAGCTCCTAAATCCCCTGGTCACATGGTACGTCGTACGTACGTTGAAGGCTTTGGTGTACCTGGTCTAATCGCAATCGAGAAAGATGCGACTGGCAATGCAAAAGCAATCGGTCTTGCTTATGCAAAAGGTATCGGTTGTACGCGTGCAGGCGTTATCGAAACTACGTTCAAAGAAGAAACAGAAACAGACTTGTTCGGTGAGCAAGCAGTTCTTTGTGGCGGTGCTTCTGAACTGGTTAAAGCTGGTTTCGAAACATTGGTTGAAGCGGGCTATGCACCAGAAATGGCTTATTTCGAGTGCTTGCACGAATTGAAATTGATTGTTGATATGATGTATGAAGGTGGACTTGCTTCCATGCGTAGTTCCATCTCCAACACAGCTGAGTACGGTGACTATGTAACGGGTCCTCGCATTATCACAGCTGAAACGAAAAAAGCGATGAAAGATGTTCTTTCCGACATCCAACAAGGTAAATTCGCTCGCGACTTCATCTTGGAAAACCAATCCAACTTTGCTTTCATGAACGCAACGCGTCGTAACGAAGCTCAACACCCAATCGAGGTTGTTGGCGGACAATTGCGTGAAATGATGCACTGGATCAAAAAATAATTTTAGGCATTATTGAATCTTATAGGCTGTACATTCCACAGGGAGTGATTGAGGAGAATTTCCCAATTGCTCCCTGTGAATACTATAACGACTTGGAAAAAATGCAGAGCAAAGCTTACGAAGTAAGTTTTCTATGAAAACTTTTAGGAGGTGACATGGTGCGTAAAATTTACATTTTTGATACAACCCTTCGTGATGGTGAGCAGTCACCAGGTGTGAACCTGAATACACAGGAGAAGGTTGAGATCGCCTTGCAGCTAGAGAAGCTTGGTGTGGATCGTATGGAGGCAGGTTTTCCTGCGGCATCTCCAGGGGACTTGGCTGGTGTGAATGCGGTCGCTAGAGCGATTAAGAACGCTTCAGTTATCGGCTTGTCTCGTTCTCGCGAGCAGGACATCGAGGCTGTGCGTGAAGCCCTTCAAGGTGCACAGGATCCATGCATCCATTTATTCCTTGCGACTTCACCTATTCACCGTCAGCACAAACTGCGGATGGAGAAGCACCAAGTGTTAGAAACAGCTGAAGCGGCAATTAAATATGCGAAGAAGTATTTCAGCAAAATCGAGTTCTCGCTCGAGGATGCAGGACGTACGGAGCTGGATTTCATCGCTGAAGTGACAAGCATGGCGATTCGTGCTGGCGCTTCTGTCGTAAATATTCCAGATACAGTCGGTTATATGACACCGTATGATTACGGTAATATCTTCAGAATGCTGAAGGAAACAGTTCCCGGCATAGAGAAAATTCAATTGAGTGCGCATTGCCATGACGACTTAGGCATGGCGACAGCGAACGCGCTCGCTGCAGTTCTGAACGGTGCCGATCAAATAGAAGGCACGATCAATGGGATTGGCGAGCGAGCAGGGAACACCTCGATCGAGGAAGTCGTTATGGCGCTGGAAACACGCCAAGACTTCTACCAAGCGAAGAGTTCGCTTGTGTTGAACGAGATCTACCGCACCAGCCGTCTAGTCAGCAAGCTTACAGGCATGGTGGTTCCAGGCAATAAGGCGATTGTTGGCGCTAACGCCTTCGCGCATGAGTCCGGCATTCATCAGGATGGTATGCTCAAAGAGAAAACGACCTACGAGATTATGTCTCCCGAAACGATCGGCGTGAAGGAAAGTAAGCTCGTGATGGGCAAACACTCCGGACGCCATGCGTTCCGTGAGAAACTCATTGATCTTGGATACGAGCTCGGTGACGAGCAAGTGAACGTGGCTTTCGGCAAGTTCAAGGATTTGGCGGATCGCAAGAAGCAAGTAGAAGACGAGGATATTCGTGCCCTAATCGAAGAGAAATTGATTGAGACACCGGAAATTTTCGCGCTTGGCACACTTCAAGTCGCCTACGGCAATCAAATGACACCAACGGCAACAGTTCATGTTCGCTTCCAAGATGGCAGCGAAGTGGCTGAAAGCGCGGTAGGTAACGGTTCTGTTGACGCGATTTACAACGCGATTGATAAAGCGACGAAGGAAAACGTCGAGCTTGACGACTACTCCATCAAATCCGTTTCACACGGGAAAGATGCGCTTGGCGAAGTTCACGTTGTCCTGAAACAAGATACCCTTTCTGTACAAGGTCGTGGTATTTCGACGGATATTCTGGAAGCTAGCGCGAAGGCTTACCTAGACGCTGTGAACAGACTGATCGATAAGCGCAAAAACCCAACAAGCAACAGAAGCAACGTTACGTTAATATAAGCTCTTAGCCTTCATGGCAATTCGGATAAGCACCTCACCTCCACGATTCGAGGAGGGGTGCTTTCTACAAATGCGAAAGGATGCGTCCCTGTATGAAATATCGATTTTCTAAATCGTTGGAAGGCTTCTCATCGTCAGCAGTAAGAGAAATTCTTAAGCTGACACAAGGAAGCTCGATTATTTCTTTTGCTGGCGGACTGCCTGCTGAAGAGTTTTTTCCATTAGATGCAGTTAGTGAAGCGTTCACAAGAGTTGTTGGCGGCGGCAAGTCTGCGTTGCAATATGGGCTAACAGAAGGTTATAAGCCTTTGCGCGAATCCTTATGTAAGCGGATGGCAGCGAAGAACATGATCGTTACGCCAGATGAGATGTTGCTCACGACAGGTTCGCAGCAAGCGATCGATCTTTTGACACGTGTATACATTGATGAAGGCGATGTTATTCTCGTCGAACGTCCAACCTATTTGGCAGCAATCCAAGTGTATCAAGCCAAAGGGGCAAAAATCGTTTCCGTCGATAGCGACAACGACGGCATGATTCTTTCGGATTTGGCAGCCAAAATCGCGCAGTATAATCCGAAAATGGTCTATGTTATTCCGACATTCTCGAACCCTGCGGGTCGTGCATGGAGTTTGGAACGCCGTCAAGGCTTGCTGGATATTTGCCGCGGCGCTGATGTGCTCATTCTGGAAGATGACCCCTATGGGGAAATCCAGTTTAACGAAAGCGAAAGCTATCCGACGATCTACTCGCTTGGCGGTAAAGCTGAGGGTGGCAATGTCGTGTATACGAGCACTTTCTCCAAAACCGTTGCGCCTGCTTTCCGTACAGGTTGGATTATGGGCGACGAGTCGGTTATTCGTCAGGTTGCACGTTTCAAGCAATCCGCAGATCTGCACTCGAGCACCATCGATCAGCAAACGTTGTATCATCTGCTTGAGCACTTTGATCTGGACGCTCATATTTCCTTAATCCGTGAACAGTATATGGATCGGATGAAGTTCATGTCAGGACTGCTCGCAGAGCTGAACTGGCCGGGTCTGAAATGGGAAGAGCCAAAAGGCGGCATGTTCATATGGGTCGAGCTTCCTGAGCAAATTAACGCAGCGGATTTGTTGAAAATCGCTGTCCAAGAAGGCGTTGCCTTTGTTCCAGGTGCTACGTTCTACGCGGAGAATCCGCAGTACAACACGATGCGTTTGAACTATACGCACACGGATAAAGAAACTACCGTGCTGGGTATGAAGAAGCTTGCGAAAGCCATGGAATCGTATTTGCAAAACGCTTAAAAAAGAAGGAGCACCCAGGGCCGTTGGCTTTGGGTGCTTTTTGGTAGCGGCGGCTGTGGCGGGCGCCGAAAGGGCGGGGGAGTTAACGGCCCGAATGGGCGTTAACTGGGCGGACCTGGCGCCGTGGGCGCAGTTAAGGCCCGAAAGGGGCCTTAACGTGTCGCGCTGCGCCGCCGCCGATCAAGAGCACTGAGTTAACGGCCCAAATGGGCGTTAACTGGGCTAGCCTGGCGCCGTGGGCGCAGTTAAGGCCCGAAAAGGGCCTTAACGTGTCGCGCCGCGACGCCGCCGATCAAGAGCACTGAGTTAACGGCCCAAATGGGCGTTAACTGGGCGGACCTGGTGCCGTGAGAGCAGTTAAGGCCCGAAAAGGGCCTTAACGTGTCGCGCCGCGACGCCGCCGATCAAGAGCACTGAGTTAACGGCCCAAATGGGCGTTAACTGGGCGGACCTGGTGCCGTGAGAGCAGTTAAGGCCCGAAAAGGGCCTTAACGTGTCGCGCCGCGACGCCGCCGATCAAGAGCACTGAGTTAACGGCCCAAATGGGCGTTAACTGGGCGGACCTGGCGCCGTGAGAGCAGTTAAGGCCCGAAAAGGGCCTTAACGCGTCGCGTCGCGACGTCGCCGATCAAGAGCACTGAGTTAACGGCCCAAATGGGCGTTAACTGGGTGGACCTGGCGCCGAGAGAGCAGTTAAGGCCCGAAAAGGGCCTTAACGTGTCGCGCCGCGACGCCGCCGATCAAGAGCACTGAGTTAACGGCCCAAATGGGCGTTAACTGGGCGGACCTGGCGCCGTGCGCGCAGTTAAGGCCCGAAAAGGGCCTTAACGTGTCGCGCCGCGACGCCGCCGATCAAGAGCACTGAGTTAACGGCCCAAATGGGCGTTAACTGGGCGGACCTGGCGCCGTGGGCGCAGTTAAGGCCCGAAAGGGGCCTTAACGTGTCGCGCCGCGACGCCGCCGATCAAGAGCACTGAGTTAACGGCCCAAATGGGCGTTAACTGGGCGGACCTGGCGCTCACCGTACCATCCGCGCCGCAACAGCCGGATGCAGCCGATAGTATCGTATTCGCTGCTGCCCCACGCCTGCAGAAAGAAGTAGTTCTTTCTCCATCATCTCATGGAGAATGTTCCTCGATTTCTTAATCCCGAATTGGAAATATTCAGATACATATCGAGGAGAGATCGCTTTTTCATATGAGAGTGCTAGTCGGCAAATTGTTTGTTCAATGATACTTAGCTCTCCAATTTGTTCCTGCCCCCCGTGCTGGTCGCTGAAATATTTCCCAATAAATTGCAGAATTATCTGCTCGCACATACGAGGGTGGTTTTTTATATCATCATAGGAAAAACGCAAGACTTTCCATCCATCGATTATCAGATGATTTTGACGGGTAAGTGAATCTGAGAATTGTGTACGGCTAATTTGGCTAGCGTGTGTGCTGTACCCATCAATTTCGATAGCGAGCTTCAGCCCTTGTCGAATGTAGGCAAAATCGATAAAACGAGTGCCGTCACGGAAATCTTTGACTTCAAACTCGGGATGCAAGTATAAAAAGTCGCCTAACGCTCTCCACCATACTTGTTTCAAAAATAAACGTTCGGCATGCCCATGCCCTTCAAGTAATCTCCGCAATCGTTCACCTTTACGTTTCTTCGTGTGCTCCTGCATGAATGCCTCATACGATTTATCGAATACTGACAAACGCCATCTCGCCCCTTTTTCTGGAAATAAAAAAGCCGCTCTCTAGCGTCAGCAAAAGCTGAACGAAAGAAGCGGCGTGTACTTCACTACCATTTTTTAGTATTTTATCATAGGTGTATGGAAATGATCAAGTAGTCGACAAATTGGAATGCAAGGCAGGTATGAGCAATTGACTTGGGATTATTTTGAAATTAAGATGGGAAGAGGATGTGAGAAAGGGGACGTTCAAAAGATGAGTAAACCCTTAAAACCGATCCACCGCAGTCGCGCTAGAATATTTCTAGGGATCAAAGCGTATCGGTTGAAACGATATGTAGCTTGGTTTTTTGATGGCAGGAAGTATGCGTCCCATAAACAGACTGAGATACTTCCTCACCTCGCGTCTACGCACCGAACTCCTCTGTTAAGACAATTGAAAGACGTAGATATGTGGCTTCAGCATAACAAGATCATTAACTTGAGGCTCGCTACCAAGCAGTTGAATGGCGTGATGATCCAGCCTGGCGAGACGTTTTCCTATTGGCGATTAATTGGAAAAACAACCCGTAGAAAAGGGTATATCGATGGTATGGTGCTTTTTCACGGAAAAGTGAAGACGGGTGTTGGCGGTGGTTTATGCCAACTTTCTAATTTAATTTATTGGATGACGCTGCATACGCCGCTTACGGTAACGGAAAGGTATCGCCACAGCTACGATGTATTTCCCGATGCGGGGAGATCTCAACCTTTTGGAAGCGGAGCAACGTGTTATTATAATTACTTGGATTTGCAAATTGGGAACGAGACACAAGATGCATATCAGTTGGTGATCTATGTTTCGGATACCCATTTGATAGGGGAATGGCGTGCACTTACGCCCACCCTTCATAGCTACGAAATGTACGAGAAGAACCACAGAATTACACGAGAGTACTGGGGTGGATATGTACGGCATAATGAGATTCACCGCAGGGTGAGGAATCGAGAAGGGCAGCTTGTACGGGATGAATGGGTGACCGATAACCATGCAATTATGATGTATGAACCTTTACTGAGGGCTGGAGATAGCGATAATAGCTAATGAAATGGACAATGGAAAATTTTCTATGCATGGTTATAGGAATAAACTATCAAAGCAATAGCTTTTATATCTAAAGTAGCGTGCTATCTTATGGTACAATGGGGTCAGGATATAACGATAGGAATGCTAACAAACTAGGTTTGCTACAATAAGGAGTGAATGATTGTCATGGCTGATGTAAAAAAAATCGCGGTAATCGCTGGGGACGGTATTGGTCCAGAAGTTGTTGCTGAAGCAGAAAAAGTATTGAAACGTACCGAAGAATTATTCGGATATCAATTTGAAACAGAACACGCGCTTTTCGGTGGTATCGCGATCGATGAGAAAGGTACACCACTTCCGGAAGAAACATTGAAAGTTTGTCAATCCGCTGATGCTGTCCTTCTTGGAGCAGTTGGTGGTCCGAAATGGGACAACAATTCCAAAGAGCTTCGCCCAGAAACAGGTCTTCTAGGTATTCGTAAAGCGCTTGGTTTGTTCTCCAACATCCGTCCTGCGTTCATCTTTGATTGCTTGAAAGAAGCTTCCACGTTGAAGCCTGAAGTTCTTGAAGGCACAGATTTGATCGTTGTTCGTGAGTTGACTGGCGGTATTTACTTCGGTGAGAAATTCCGTCGCGAAACAGCTAACGGTCAAGAAGCGGTTGATACATGTGCTTACTCCGAGCATGAAATCGAGCGTATCGCGCGTCAAGCGTTTGACATCGCACGCACACGTCGCAAGAAGCTTGCTTCTGTTGATAAAGCGAACGTTCTTGAAACATCCCGCCTATGGCGTGAAGTCGTCATCCGTGTATCGGCTGACTACCCAGATGTTGAGCTTGAGCACGTATTGGTTGATAACTGTGCGATGCAATTGCTTCGCCGTCCGTCTTCCTTCGACGTTATCGTAACAGAGAACATGTTCGGCGACATCTTGAGTGACGAAGCAGCGATGCTGACAGGCTCCATCGGGATGCTAGCATCCGCTTCTCTTGGCGAAGGTGCATTCGGCTTGTACGAGCCGGTACACGGTTCTGCGCCTGATATCGCAGGTCAAGGTATCTCCAACCCAATCGCTACGATCCTTTCCGTTGCATTGATGTTCCGTTTGACTTTCGGTTACCACGAAGCTGCGGATTCCATCGAGCGCGCAGTGAAAGAAGTCTTGGATGCTGGTCACCGTACAGGCGACATCGCAGTGGATAAGAGCACAGCGATCGGTACGCTTGCTATGGGTCAATTGATTGTTGACGCAATGCGCAAATAATGATACCAATAAGCTCGCATTTTCGAAGCCGTTTAGCTTCGGGATTGCGAGCTTTTTTCATAGCAGGATGACTTGGAAAGCGTTTAACCATTCTTTAGAATCTTATCTGCTAATGAGGGGGAGATCCGCTGGAGAAGGCTAAGCAGCTTGGTTTTGCCAATCAGCATTTCATAACGATCTCTCTCAAAGCCCTGTATGAATTCGGAAGCAAGCTGATCAGGTGAAATCTTCCCTTTGCCCCGATGGGCAGTCATTTCAGTATCTACAAGTGGCGGTATGATTTCGAATACCTTCACATTCGTTGCTTCCAATTGATAGCGCAAGCTCTTGGTGAAGAGATGTACGGCCGCTTTGGTCGCACAATACACGGGAGCTGATTTCTTGGGAACGAGCCCGAGTCCAGAGGACACATTGACGATAGCTGCATTAGGCTTCGTGGTCAGATGTGCCAAAAAGTTGCTGCATAACTGAATCGTAGACGTCAGATTGATCTGGATTTCACGGTAGATTTGGTTCCGTACATCCGTTTCTTGGAGGAAATCATAGTTGAATTGGATTCCGGCGTTGTTAATGAGGATATCTAGATCTGGGTGTGCCTGAACCATTGTTCGAGCGAATTCATCAATGCCATCAGGATTATGCAAATCACACGGATACGCAATGAGCGCGGGACAAGCCTGTACGGCTTGATGCAGGCGATGGATGTTACTGCTGGCAATGATTACTGTATTGCCTTTCTCTACAAGCCGCTTGGCGAGCGAGAGGCCGATACCGGCAGAACCTCCTGTAATGAGTATACAATGGCCAGTTAGTTTCATCTGAACGACATCCTTTCGAAGGAGATATCATCAGCATAAATGGAATGGCTACGAATTTCATTAACCTAGGTTAATTGTAAAAATTAGGGGTATACTTGCGTATTTCGCCATTTTGCGCGAATTCGGCTTAGAGCAACAGGCGTAATGCCTAAATAAGAGGCGATATAATATTGGGGAATCTCATTCTCCAAGGTGCCGAACTCCTCCAAAAAGCAGCGATATCGATCCTCTGCAGAAAGGGTTAGCAGTTGCATTTCGCGTCGTTCCTTTTTCAAATACAAGCCTTCTGACATCCGCCTTGCGAGACGCTCCCAGATGGGGTCTTCAGCTGTTAAAGCCATGAAGTCAGGGTAATAAATACGAAGCAGTGTTGCAGGCTGCAGCGCTTGTATAGAAAATTGGGAAGGACTGCTCGTCAGCAGTGAGCTATAGGATGTGATGAATTCATGAGTCGCACAGAAGGATTTGATGCGCTCTTTACCTTCATAAGTACTGTAATACATGCGAAAGCAGCCGGATAAGCTGAAATATAAATAGGACATCTGCTCGCCCGAGCGCAGTAAGTGTTCACCTTTGTCCAATGATGTGGGTGTAAGTAGGCTTGTGAAACGGCTTGTCTGATCTTCAGTGAGGGGGAGCGTCCTATCTAAAAACGTAAGCAGAGGCGTGAACAAGTGCATCAGTAGTTACCTCCATGGATTAAAATAATTATTATCTAGTATACGATCTAATTATTGACTTTCAGGTAGGGGAATGATACCATTTTATACGGATAATATAGAAATTTAGATAGATTTTGAGGAGGAATTATACCCATGGCAGAGCGTTTAGTTGGTAAACAAGCTCCTGATTTTACAATGGAGACAGCTACAGGTGACGGTACAGCATTTGGTAAAGCATCTTTGTCCGATTACAAAGGAAAATGGTTAGTTCTTTTCTTCTACCCATTGGACTTCACATTCGTATGTCCGACTGAAATCACAGCACTTAGCTATGCTGCTGATCAATTCAAAGCTTTGGACACTGAAATTCTTGGTGTTTCCATCGACAGCATCCACACGCACAAAGCGTGGATCAACACACCGGTTAACGATAATGGTCTTGGCAAATTGGCATTCCCACTTGCTGCTGACATTACGAAATCCGTTGCACGTGACTACGGCGTTCTAATCGAAGAAGAAGGTATCGCACTTCGCGGTCTATTCATCATCGATCCAGAAGGCGAATTGAAATACGAAGTTGTTAATCACAACGACGTAGGCCGCAGCGTAGAAGAAACACTTCGTGTGCTTCAAGCGCTTCAATCCGGCGGATTGTGCCCAATGAACTGGAAACCAGGCGACAAAAACTTGGTTGTTAAATAAGGTATACTTACATAGAAAGGCCCCTCGGTTAGCATGCGAATGCGGGCGGAGGGGCCTTTCTTTCATTAAAGGTGATTATGTTGGCATCCTAGCAAGCAAATGAACCGAACCAATACCCAGTAACCAGTAAGCGAATAACTGGATTTTATGCAGCTAATTCAAGCGAAATCACAGCATTTTGCATATTAACTGGATTTCCTCCCGTTATTTCAGCCTAATTTCGTCAAACTGAAGCTATTAAGTAAAATTAGATGTAGGAAATCCAGTTAAACTCTCGAAAGGCTAGTTTTATTCGGAAATAGATGTAGGAAATCCAGTTAATCCCCAAAGATACCCTGCATGGGTACGCCAATAGAAATCCAATGCTTAGCAAGTAGAACAGTCCAAGAAGGATAGCCTAGACGTTATTCTTATGGTGATGCACAGTAGAAAGGTGGATAAGGATTGAAAGATCATGAAGAAACAATAGAAGAATCAGTAGAACTAGAAAGTGACGCTATGTACTGGATTCGCGATGAAGGTACGCACGCTGTCATTGGATTGACAGAAGCGGCGCTAGAACGATGGGGGATGATCCTGTTCATCGAACTCCCCGAAGTTGGTGTGATATTAACAGAAGGCGAGTATATGGGACTTGTCGAGACGGCTGAAAGGGAAATTGATGTATTCGCCCCTATGTCCGGCAAGGTATCATCGGTGAATCTACTGCTAGAGCGCTCGACTGAGCTCTTATACATGTCCCCAACTGGGAAGGGCTGGCTCATTCGAGTAGAAAAATAAAAGGACTAGTCCGAGTCTCCGCCAGAATCCCCTCCGGAATCTCCGGAATCGCTAGAGTCGCCGCAATCGTCATCTCCGTTGTCACCGTGGTGATGACCATGGTGGCTGCTTCTGCTCCCGGAAGTACTCGGACTATAATCATAACTATCTGTGTTATGCCGATTATGTGAAGCGCTTGCAATAGCTCCTTTTCTACTAGACTTTCCAAGCTGCGGAATGTCTGATTTCTTCGTTTTCATTCTCTTCCGGGTACGAGAGACCATAAGATAAAGCAAATACAGAATGATGATACATAAGATATAGAAATTCAAATTCCCCAAAACCAGATCCCCCTATGGTCGAATATGAAAGGAGGACAAGATTTACTCCTGTCCTCCGTGTACGATCGTTTACTTCCCTAGAAGCTGTTTGTATTTGTTGAGGTATTTGACAACAGTTAGTACATAAGTCGCATGGGACCAAGTAAGAGGAGCAACAGACACCGGCTCGCCGGAGAATGGATCCAACTGCTCGGATAAGACGCCACTTTCCATGGCATGCTTGACGACCCACTCGAGAGTTCGGCGCGGAGCCTCCAGCTCTTCAACTGTTTTGGCGTATTCAATTTCCCATTCTGCGATCCAGAGGGTACAGATAATCCAAGGATTGCCCGGTACTTTCTCAATATCGGTGGAGCGTTGGAAGTAATAATCATGATGATAACGGGCGGAACCACCGACTTCGGTTTTGATCATAAGACCTTCTTTGTTTGCTAGCATCGTGCTGACCACACGTGGATCGTCAGCAGGCAGTACGCCAAATTCAAAAATACCGTATACGGAGCTTTCCAACGTCATGTCTTTCACCCATTGGCCATCTTCCATATACAAACCGCGAACGAATCGTTGTTCACCTTCGTCCCACAAATGTTTGAGGATACCGGATTTGATTTTCTCCGCGGTATGCTTGTAACGATTGCTGCGCTCCTCGTCGCCAAACAAGTTGCTGAAGTTCGAAGCAGCAATTAATCCCCCATACACAGCAGATGCCGTGAAGGTATAGATCCCATAGCGTTCTTCCCATAGATCGTAGCTCGGCTTCGGTAGATTCAGTTCTTGATCAATGTAAGTGGACATGAATCTTGCCGCTCTGCGAATGAGATTGCGATAGAGAGACTGAGCAAATTCAAGGCTTCCATTTTTCTGGAAATCTTGCCAGAGAGCAAACAAGACAAGAGCCGTTTCATCTTCCTGAATCGGAAGCTGTACGCGTCCCGAATGGATGTAGGGATGCCAACTGGAGCCTACGGTACCATCCGGATTGTACTTGTGATGCAAGTAACCCTCTGGTGAGAGCACATTCGCACAGAAGTTAAAGAAGGGAATAATCATGCCTTGGTAGCCCGCCATAGACATGGAATAAGCGATTAACGCGCCATCACGCGGCCACATGTAGCTGTAATGATCTCGGTTGCTCTGCATAATGTCAGAGTCATTCGCCGCAATAATTGCCCCGTTCACATCGGTTTGCGTGCGGACAAGGAGCAAGCTTTGCTTGAATAGACGCTGCACTTCAGGTGTGAGGTCGAAGTAGTCACGATCGATTTTGTTCGCCCAACGCTGCCAATATACCGTTACACGGTCAAGCAGCTTGCCTGGGTGGCTGTCTTTGACGTAGGAATCGAGTTTCTTCACTTCTTCCAAATTCTTGCCTGCGCCCATCCAATAGTAGAGCGTTTGGTTGCCGTTCGGAGGGACGAATAGTCGGAAAGAGATCGTACTATCGACGGATCCTTGGGCAATGGCATTGCCCATCAGATGACCATCTTCCGCATCGCGCCATGTGCCTTCGGCGTTATAGAACCTTTTGACACCGGTAGAATATTGAAAAATCCCCTCCGTGCCAGTACTTCCGTTAAACATAAAGTAACGATCTTTCTTATAATGAAAAACGGTATTCGTAGAAGGGTAGTAAGCGGCTGTATCACCAACCTCAGTCTCATTAATGAGCAAGTCTTGGTTGAAGAACATACGCACTTCACGAACCGTATTCGTGTGATTGGTGATATGAATTCGTTTCAGATAAATATCCTCACGCTGGTGAACACCGTCATTCATAAGCAGAGTAACACCGAGGCCGGGATGCGTAGCTGTCACTTCTGTGACGAGAGAATCCTCCACATACGCAAGCTTGAATTGCCACTCAGGGGCATTCAGCCAAGCGAAGTCGCCATCTACCCATACACCAACACGGCACTGATAACCGCCAATATGGTTAAGCTGGCCTACGAAAGGATAGTACAGATCTCGCATGTAGGAATGCTGATCGAGGTTAATAAGGAATTTTCCATTTCCGATGACCAGATGTCTTGGCAATACAATCACTTCCCCACTCTTTTGTTTGATCGCGCATTCAGATCCCACCACGAGGACTGAACGATGGAGCACAAGTCTTGCAACTAGGTTACCTAATTCTGACATAGGAATCAATGTTTCTTTGAAAAAATTCTGAAAATTCTTACTGGTCACGCTTTCATTTGGTGTGAATTACCAAATTATTTGATAATTTCCTTTTGAATCGGAGAGTGACGGGTAGACGATTTCAGATTGGAAGTTACCGCATCGTAAACTTGGGTTGTCATAGAACCGATTTTCTTCCAGTTATATTCGCTGTGAACGGTACGTAAGGCGTTAGCAGCAAGTTGAGAAGCATACTCCGGTTGTTCCAATAGCTGAATAATTTGTGCGGCTAACGCGTCTGCATCGCCTGGAGGACATGTACATCCGTTCACCCCATGGCTGACAATCTCGGCAAGGCCTCCTGTATCTGAAACAATAAGCGGCGTCCCGTTGGCCATTGCTTCCAATGCGACTAATCCGAAAGGTTCGTAGAGGCTTGGGAAAATACAAATCTCTGCCGATTGTAAAAGCAAGTTTTTGTCAGCTTCACCTAGAAAGCCAGCGAAGCTTACCTGATCTCCAAGGCTAAGCGCGAGTTCTTCTAACCGATCCTGTTCAGGGCCGACTCCAGCGATGACGAGTTTGGCATCCGGGTATTGCGCGAGTACTTGCGGCATCGCGGCAAGAAGAATGTGCACGCCTTTTTCATACACAAGACGGCCTAGAAAAGCAAGAACGCGCTGCGGCTTTCCGCCATGGGAAACAGCGTCAGCAAGCAATGAATTCAAGGTGAATAGGGTTGAATCAGGCTTGAGCAAGGGAGAAACACTGTTTGGAATTACCGTTATTTGGTGAATAGGAATATGAAAGAGCGCCTTGATTTCTTGGCCCATGGCATGACTGCAAACGATGAGATGGTCGGCTGCTTCTGTTAATTTACCTTCTAGGGTATGAATCCGCTTCTGCAGCGGTGACTCGAGCTTTCCAAGATTGCGTCCTGTTTCCGTCGCGTGAATCGTGGCTAGAAGCGGGAGATGCGCTTGTTGCTTGGCAACGTGTGCGGTGTAGTACACAAGCCAATCATGCGCATGCACGAGATCGAACGCAATGCCCTGACGTATGAGGCTCAACATGAGATCTGCGAACGCCAAATTCATTTGAAAGACGCGATCTAGGAAGTGTAGGGAATCTGTTGTTGGGAGTACTTCTGCGCGATGAATATGAACTCCCTCGGAAACTTCATAGGGAAGACAACCTGGGGACTGACAGGTGATGACATGAACGGAATGTCCGTCAGCAGCAAGTCCTTTGGAAAGATCGCAAACGGCTCTAGCCAGACCGCCAATTACATGCGGTGGGTATTCCCAAGCGAGCATGAGAATACGCAGTTTAGAGGGCTGGATCTGTTGATTAGCCCCTTGGTTCGAAGCAGCAACTTCGTTTATAGGTAAGGCGGTATCTACAAAGGTTGATGAGCGTAGCAAGGCATATGTAGAGGCAGATGGTTGAAAAAGTCGATAATGAAGCTCCGGTAAGAAAGGGCTCTTCCGCTCGAGTGCATGAACCAGTGCAGCTAACTCTTTGTCAGATCCGCTCTTGTCTAATGTATTCATCAGGTTATGAAAATGGGATAAATGCGTTTCGATGCGCTTCGTCGCGTAGGACGTGACCGTATCCGCGTCCAGAATAAACGTCCAATCGCTGCTCTGCGCGAGCATCAGCTCCCGCGCCGCTTGATTCAGCGCCCGCAACTGCAAGCTGCTAAGCGCTGCGGGATCCTGGTGCTGCTGCGCAGCCAGCACCATACGGTCCTCCGCCGCGTGCAGCCGCGGCGTAACCCACTGGCTGCGCGGCTGCAGCCAGACCTCGGCATAGCCGCCGCGGCCCCAACTCGACACCGGTAGCTCAGCTACCGTGGTCGGCGCATGGGCGGCGGCGTAGCCGCCAAGCGTAGTCGTCTGCACGACTACGCTGTCATCGCTGCGCGCGGCAAGGCCGCGCAGCACGGCTTCGAGCCACTGGTGGCCTTCATACCACCAGTGCCCAAGCAGTTCGGCATCGTACGGGCATACGATGACGTAGGGCTCTTGCGGCGCAGATGCAGCGCCTGCGCCTGATGCGAGGCGCCGCTCTGCGAGGCGGCGCACCTGCGCCACCCGGCTAGCGATGAAATGCTCAGCGTGGAGCTGAGCTTTCTGAGCGGCCCGCGCCGGGTCGTAGGGCACTTTGGCGTCACCAGGGCCGGTGACGCTGTAGTACTTGAAGCCCGTATTGATGCGTGCGCCGTCAGGCAGCACGTAGGGCTTCAAGTACGCCCACTCGGCGCCGCCTTCGCGGCCGAGGTCATGCCCGATATCGCGATAATATTCGCGATAGTCGGAGTCGCCGGGGTATCCCGCCTCGGCGCTCCAGACATGGGCGCCGGCTTCGGGATCCCTGGCGAAAGCACAGGCGCCGCCTGGCGTGCGCAGCGGCAGACCTGCGATGCTGGTGTCCTTGTCGTTGACCTTGTCGTTGACCTTGTCGTTGACCTTGTTGTTGTCTCTGTCGTTGACCATGTCGCCGGTAATGTCGGTATCGTCAGAACTACCATCGCGACGGGCTAAGGTGTGGGCATGCGTGTCTACGATGAAGTAGCGCAGACCCAACGCTTGCAAGTGTGGCTCAAGCGCAGGCGTATAACCGCACTCTGGCAGCCAGATGCCCGCGGGAGCTACCCCGAAGTGCCGGCGGAATTCCTGCACCGCCGCCTCGAGCTGCGCACGCAGCGTGCTATCGTTCTTAACCAAAGGGAGGAACGCATGTGTCGCGGCGCAAGTAATTAATTCTAAGCAGCCTGTGGAGCTAAGGCTGCGGAACTTGGCTATGAGATCGCCGTGGAGGCGATCGTATAAGAGGCTGAGCCGGTGGTACCGATCCGCGTACAGCTTAGCCAAGGGGCCGAACGCTTCATCGCCCCATAGGCGAATGACTTCACGCTGCCCCAACTCGCAAAGCGAGGAGAGGTGCTTGCGAAGGCGTAGATGCATGCGAGAATCCTCCAGCATAGCAAGCAGGGGTGGAGACAAAGACAATGTAAAACGGAAGGGTACCCTATCTTCCATGAGCTTTTCCATCATGTCGATGAGAGGCAGATACGTATCAACAACCGCTTCTAAAAACCATCGTTCTTCTAACGTGATTTCGGATTCGTTGTGGCGAACATAGGGGATATGGGCATGCAAGAGCAGGGCAACAAAGCCTTGTACGTTAGTGCTCAATCAGTATCGCCTCCAGATTCCATATCAACAAGGTAAGTGTTCTTCGGGACATACACCGAATAGGCCGAGAAATACGCATGTTCATCAGGCGTTACTTGCGGTAAAAGAACAGATGTTAGCTGGTAAATGAACGGATGCTCAGGTTCGGCTGGGTGATGATCGCTAGACAGGCTTATCGCTGGGATTTGAATGATATTGGAATGTAGAAGTGGAAGGAAAGACCCTTGCTCATTCCGGATACCTAGTGTTGCCAAATACGATTGGCCGGAGGCTAGCCCGCTGAGAAAGCAGGAATCTCCAGGGGGGAGCAGAAGCTCTGAGACCCCGTTCGCGGAGGACTGCAGCCTGCTGTAAGACGTGCTAGGAGGTGAATCGACGACTTCGTGAAACCGTAGTGTTGGAGATAATGAGCGCCAGTCCTTCTCGTAATGCTCCTTAAGGAGCATTTGCTTACTGGAGGAAAGCTGCCAATAAATAAACTGCACGGTAGGAGATTGCGCCAGTAAGTAAAGCGAATCACGATCAAGGGCAAAGTGGCGTGCTTGCATAGCGATCAGACTCACCTTTTCTGCTTGCTTATGTTATAAGAAGAAGTAATTGCACTAATCCTATGTTTTATTGTAGCATATGCGCCATATAAACCAAAAATCTCCACCCCTTACGAAAGGGCGGAGATTGCTTGTGTACCTCTTGCGGTTGCTCATCCTGTTTGACCGAGGGGAAAGGTGATTCTGTGAATTACTTGGTAGAAATGTTTTCTTCCATGTACCTACTCTCCGTAAGTCTCATGAGAGAATCATATCGATTCGCCGACGTGAATAGCAAGAGATACTCATCTTGTTTTACATTGGTGTAGGAAGCTCTGAATCCGGTATGATACTGGACTGTCATGCTGGAGGATTGATCGTCGTACTGCACAAAAGCTATCTGCCTGGAAACACTCGGAATCATGTTCACGCCGCTCTCCCCTTCATCTTAAGAATTCGGAAAACACGTATTGGATCAGTCAATACTATAATTATGCTTATTCAAACACATTTAGAATGATTTGACATCCCGGAGTTCTCTTATGAAAAAGGAATTTCACACATTTGTAACGAATATATTAAAGAAATCCGGGTTTGACGAAGCGTATGCTTACGAGGAGAGTTTTGCTAAGGCAAAACTTTAAGGAGGGAATTCCCATGAGTTTTTGCTGTGGAGCCAGTATGATTGGAACAAAAGGTACTTTAAAGCACATACGTACACAAATTCACAATGTGCCCATCCTCTTCTGCCCGGTATGTCACCATATTGAGGTTCACTACTTGGTGGAGAATGAATATGAAATCCTCGCCGAATACGCCCATGGAGATGGCGCTGCTGAAGTCGATTTCATTGAATACGTCGATGGCAAAGATCATCTGTTGCACGATAATTGTGTGAATCACGAAGGTGAGGAACCGCTTGATATCGTTCGCTGCCAAATTGATATGGCGTTAGATCTGCTAGGATTCGCCAAAACGATTGAGGACCAGGAATGGGAAGAACAACTCATGAAGCGACTAAAGATGCTTAGCGCTCGCCGCGACAAGCTGAAAAATAAAAAGACCTCTAAGAATTCTTAGAGGTAGTTACGGAAAGAAAACCTCCCGTTACTTTTCTGGTTTTTGCTAATTGCAGCAAAGACAGAGGGTAGCTGGAGGTTTTCCTGTTATGAAATGAGCCGCGTTGTACATGCAATGGGCTTTATTTGACTTCCTGCAGCAACTTTGCGAATTCCTTTTGCAAATCACGGCTAAGGGGAATCTTGACGGAGGTATGTCGCAAGTGAATGACAAACCTCCGAGAAGTGGGGAACCCGCTCTCTTTGACGAATGAAACGACATGCCGCAGATTCACAAGATAACCCTTGAAGGGACTAAACATATGGGGTGTGCTTTGCGCTAGAATGTCCGATAAATTCGAACTGGATTCCATTTGGGCACCGTTCACCAAGTGAATTCTGGAGAGCCGCTTGTCTTCCTTTTCCACAAAGAGAATGGCATCTTCGGAAATAGGGAGCTGTGATTTCTGATTTTTAACGGTAATCCACTTCGCTGAACCAGGCTGAGGTTCTTCCGAAGTACGACTTCGCTCTAATTGAATTTCTGCAATCGTTTTACGAATGGCCGCTTGGAATTTGGGCAGCATGACAGGTTTGGAAAGAAAGTAGACAGAATCAAGTTCATGAAAGGCAGTCAAGATATGCTCGGTATTCGTAGTTCCACTAACCATAATGACCTTCATTTGGTATCCGGAGAGGCGTAATGCTTGAACAACGGAGATGCCGTCTAATTTACCCTCAAGGCCAATATCCATGAGAAGAATATCAGGTTGCAGCTGATCGTAATCCCGTAGAAATTGTTCCCCGTCCGATACAATCGAAATGACCTGTAATCCACACTGCTGACAATAGTTTTCTAATAATTGACCTACCCAGTAATTATCTTCTACGATGGCGACTGTAAAGCCATGCTTCATGTACGGATCTCACTCCAATCCTTTCTAGACAATCGCAGAATTTTTGTCATCTTATACGCTATAACAGCCAACTTAGTCCACTTCGAATGCAAAAGTACGAATATCTTGTATACTTTTATATGTAAAGATAAAAATTGTCAAGTTGCTTATCGTATGATTTCTTCGCTTAGAAATGGGGAAAGCGCAATTGTTCACATGGGTAAAATTTATACTAGCCATTATTCATTTTGTTCCCATGGTCTTATTCTCCTTGTTGCTATTTCGCATTCGAATAAAGCCATATTGGAAACAAATATCGGTTGCCGTGCTGGTTGGCGCACTGCTCTCAGTAATTAATAATTCCCCTTTAATATCGGTTTGCATCATAAGTATTCTACTTATGTGTGTATGGAAATATCGGTTTGTACCTGCTTTACTTATAGCACTTTCGGGCTACATTATGCCAGTTCTCATATCAACGACAGTCATCGTTTGCATCAGTTTAACACAAGACGAAGTTTATAACGTGATGAAAAATGATAGTGCCATTTTTTATGTAACGCGACTCTTTATTTTGCTGGGGGTAGTCACATTCCTGATGACGTTATATAAGCGGAGATTAGGATTTACTTTTCTTTCGCATTATACGAGAATTCCGTTCAATCGAGAAAATGTCGGGGCCTATTTATACATGATCGTTGTTATTATCGGCATGGTTTACCGTCATGCTTTTAGTGATAATGTATTCAGTGTCGTGATGCCCATTCAGTTATTGAGTATGGCAACAATTCTATTCTTCTACGTCATGTTAAGTAAAGAACTTGGCATTCAAAGATGAGGGACATGAATGACCCATTGATTCCAAGGCGTGTCCATTATTAAATGCGACATAATCAAGAATAGTCTGATGATACTTCTTCTGTGGGATTGCTGCTGCAATGATGAAGGGTGCATTTTCATATGTATCAAAATAAAGTTTGCCTTCTGCTGAGGCATACTTTTTTATTTTGTTCAAATTTACGAAAAGATGCATATCCATTTTCACAAAATGGTGCTCTGTTAATGTTTCAATAAAGTGTGTGAATGCCACGAGAGATTCGACCTGTTCTTCGCGCATGCCTTCTTCTGAATAGTAGATAATAGATTGAATTCCAAATTCAACATACCAGATCGTATCTAAATCAGCTTGCCCTGGCTTCGACCACGTGGAAGTTTCTTCTAAATATCCTGCCTTTTTAAGTAAATCCGTATACGGGTATTGATAAGCTTGTGCCAACTTTCTCAAGGTCTCTGGAGATGGTTTAATAACATCATTGGTCGTACGATTACGACCCAATTCCAAATCTCTAATATATGCATGAGATAGGCCGCTTTTGTTAGCTGCTTTACGCAAAGAAGCTTTGCCCCTTAATGTTTCAAGAAACTTTCCAAAGTTATTGCTTGCTTCCAAATAAAACACCTCCCTGTCGTACCTCCTCTATTCAACATGGCTCATCTGAGACGGCACCCTGATAGAGGTTTTCTTAATATTATAAAGGATTGATAAAGCAATTGAAACCGTAAACAAGGGTTTATTTGCCAGTAGGTGCTCATTTAAAGATCTATGTTATAATGAATCAGCAAATTATTTATAAATTTCATCATACGTACCCCCCGAATTGATATATACAAGGACGAAACTACTATACTGTGAGGTGGAAAGGTGCTACTGGTACTATTCAAAAAGTTTCTGGGAAAGAATGAGTCCCATGGAAAAAATGAACCGCAAGCCTCTTCACTTGAGGTAACTATACATCAGATACAAAAAGGAGACCTACGACTAAGGAATCAATTTATTGCAGATTATCAGCCCTATGTAGCGAAAGTAACGAGTAGGTTCTGCAAAAGATTCATTGATCCCGCAAGGGATGATGAGTTTAGCATCGCCTTAGCAGCTTTTAATGAAGCTATTAATCAATATTCTTCGGTGATGGGAAGATCATTTCTTGGTTTTGCAGAAACGGTTATCCGGCGAAGGCTCATTGACTTTATTCGTAAGGAGCAACGATTTAAAGGACAAATCCCTTATAGCTCGTTTGATCAAGAAGATGATGAAGACAACTTAATGAATCCAATTGAGGTTCATCAAGCCATTGAAGCCTATGAGAAGCAGAAGGGTTTAGAAGAAAGGCGAAGTGAGATTATTGATTTTAATCGCTGCTTAAGTGATTTTGACATTAATTTCTCAGAATTAACAGATGCCTCCCCCAAGCATGACGACTCAAGGCAGATGCTATTCGGTATCGGCCGCACGCTTGCACTGGATTCAGAGCTTATGCGCACTCTGTTGACGAAACGACAGCTGCCAATTAAAGAGCTGCTCGAGCAAGTTCAAGTATCTAGAAAAACTTTGGAACGAAATCGTAAGTACATCATTGCCATTGCACTTATTTTTAACGGACCATACCCGTATTTACGGGATTACTTACATATTCGTGATGAAGAAAGTTGAATGAAAGGAAGAACAGCGCATGAACAAGGGGATCGTAATGGAATTAAGCGAAAGCTCCATTATTGTGATGAATTCAAAGGGGCATTTTGATAAGTTACCAAGGGGTACGCGCAGCTGCGAGTTAGGTGAAGAGATTCTCTACTCACCTCTGAAGCGTCGGTTACAAGTACCGCAAATGGCTATCGTTTCCGCATTGGCTGCTGCCATAGTTGTATGCTTCGTTCTGGTTACAACTTTGTCAGGCGGCATGCCCGGCAACAGCGTAGTTGCGTATGTAAGTATCGATATTAATCCAAGTGTTGAAATTGGCATTGATAATCAGGAGATTGTTCGTGACCTGCGTGGATTGAATACTGACGGAGAGGATCTGATTCAAGCCCTAGTGTTTGAAGGTAAATCCTTAGCGGATGTGACGTCTGATATTCTCGATAAGGCCGAGCAAGGGGCATTGGCGAAAGGTGAAGGAGATATTATTATTTCCTCCACAGTTGTAGGCGCCAAAACCACAGTCGACGACGAAGCTATTGCGACGAAACTGAAAGCTCAGGTTAATAAACACATCGAAGAGAGTCATCCGGATCAAGTTAAGAATTATGAAGTGCAAGCCTTCGCTGCGCCACAAGAAGTCAGACAGGAAGCCAAAGCTAGTGGTATATCCGCAGGGAAATACGCGATCTACCTCAATGCCATTGATAATGGTGCGAAAGTATCGCTGGATGACATCAAAACAACTTCCATTCATCAACTTGCGAAGGACAACGGTGGTATTCAAACGTTTGTTAAACCTGACAAGCCGATTGATAAGTCTTCTTTGCAAAGGTTACTTGCTGACGAAAAGTCCGGTAAACTGAGTGAACGGGCTGCTCAAACTTCCGTTGCCAAATCTGGGTCTAATTCATCTTCGAAAGATGATGATAAGAACAGCAAAAATAACAACGGTAAAGGTAACAGCACAGGAAACAATACTCCAGGCAAAGTGACGAAGAAACCGACACCGACACCGACACCAACATCGAAGAACGATAGAGACCAGAATGACAATAACGGAAGAAATAATAACAACAATAGCAATAACAATAATAATAGTAACACTGGTAAGAACAACGGAAATGATAAAAATAACGGCAACGATAAGAATGATAACGACAAGAATGATGATCGCAAACCGACCCCAAAGCCGGATCATAGAGATGATGACGATGATGGGAAGAAACCTACGGTAACGAAGAAACCAACTGTGACACCGAAGGCTACACCTACACCAAAGGTTACGACAACGCCTAAAGCGACAGCGACGCCCAAGGCAACAGCGAAGCCTACAGTGAAACCAACCAGTTCAAGTAAACCTACGGTAAACCCATTCTCTAAGGATGACAACGGGAAATTCCCAGGAATCAACTGGGGCTGGGGAAACAATGATCGGGATGACAATGAGAATCAAAATGACGGAAGAAGATAAAGGAAGAGCACCTGAGGCAATTGTCTCAGGTGTTTTTGCATGTAAGGGACCTCGTGGAGCATGGAAAGTAGAAGTGACTTGTATTACAATATTGAAGTGAAGAAGGAAAGCTCTTGCGGGAGAGCGTGAGGAAGAAATAGTAGAAGTAGAAGAGCAACAAGCGTAACAAGAGCGAAGAAGTAAGTATGAAGAAAAGAACGAGGATGAGTAAGTTAATCTGGTTATGGACCAGCAAACCTGAGGGGGAATAGGGCTTGAGATATTCAACATTTGGGAAGTCAGGTTATAAAGTGTCGTCATTAGGGTTTGGCGCCATGAATTTGCCTAGCGTTCCTTTGGAACAAGCGAGAGAAGCGCTTAATTATGCTTTGGACCATGGCATTAATTACATAGATACTGCGGCAGCATATAGGAATAGTGAAGAAATTATAGGGGAGTGCATCTCACATCGAAGACAGGAATTTTTCTTGGCAACGAAAACGGGAGCACGCGATTATGCTACAGCGAAAGCGGAAATCGAGCGAAGCCTAGTACGCATGAAGACCGATTATGTTGATTTACTACAAATTCACTATGTGAATAACGTAACTGAATATAAGAAAGCGATGGAAGTCGGCGGCGCCTATGAGGCGGCATTAGAGGCTCAACGCGAGGGCAAAGTCCGCTTTATCGGCATTTCCGGACATCGTCCCGATTTACTAGTCAAATGGATTGCTAACGAGCAGTTCTCGCAAATTCTATTTCATCTGAACTTGGCACAGCCCTTCGCCTTAGATGAGCTAATTCCCAAAGCTGCTGAGATGGGTTTGATGCGCGTCGCGATGAAGCCGTTGTCAGGTGGATTCATTCAACCAGTGGAACAGGCGATCCGCTATCCGTATAGCCAAGATGTGCATGTAACCATTTCAGGAATGGTCAGCGTTAAGGAAGTTCAAGAAAATTTGGATGCGCAACAGAAAGAAGTTGGCCCAGAGGAGCGCCGTGAACTAGAGCAGCTTGCAATTGAACTAGGCGAGCACGATTGCAGACGGTGCAATTATTGCTCGTGTCCACTGGAAATCCCGATCCCTGATGTGATGATCGCGAGCAAGTTCAGGGAGAAATTCGGTTTGCTGCCGAAGGGCAATGGATTTTTCCAGCGGCATCAGGAGAAAATAACTAGCTGTGCAGACCACGATCCTTGCAAGGTAGTTCCACTGTGTGAAGCGAAGTGTCCGTACCAATTGCCGATGTCCTCGGTTGTACAGAAGGCAGCTTCGTTTTATTAGGGGAACGAGGGAGTAGTCGAGCAAGTAGGTAGGCGATAGTGGAGCAGGGTTCGACTTCGACACCTCAAGCAAATAAATGGAAAAAGTACAGCTAATTTGGACTAATCCGATGAATTTAGAGGAATAGATGGATTTTATGTAGTTAATTTGCCTAGATCGGTTTGAAAACGGCAATTAGGTAGAAAATAACTGTAGTTTTTCCAGTTAAATGGATGATTTGGCTAGAAAGTAAGGAATTAACGGGAGTTTTTCCAGTTAATTGGCGGGGAGTTCGGCTAGGGAAGCAAGTTAGGGCAACGTGGTTAGGAAGAATGGTTGATTAGGATGATAGGGTGCAAGGTAAAGAATAAATTAGGGTAGCAGGTTGAGTGTCAGGTAGAGTAGCTTGACTAGATAGCAAAATAAGAAGCAAGTATTGAAATTTGGATGAGAGTAGGGATCATTTCCTATGTTTGCGAAAATAACTGACATCACAACGCGTGTGTACACCTCGTTGTTGGATAATACAGAAGGGGCAGACGCGATTCTCGTCTGCCTCACGGAATCGGAGCTGCGCCAGGACGGTGTCCTCGGCCAGCCGCAGCTCGACCAGGCCCTTGAGCGCATGCGCGCGAAGGGCCTATTCACGGGCGTCTCAGGCGAGCTCGAGGCGCTGCCGACCCACGGGCTGCTGCCGTACGCGTACGTGCTGGTAGCGGGGCTCGGCCCCGCTGCCACGCGCGATACGCTGCGCGCAGCCGCTGTCTTCGCAGCGCGCAAGATGCTCGCGCTGCAGTTCGAACGCTTGGCGCTGAAGCTGCCAAGCGGCTTCGACACCCGGTCAGGCGCCTCGGCGCTGACCGAAGGGCTGCTCCTCGGTACGTACCGCATCGCGGCGTACCGCAAGAACGAGCCTGTGCGCGCGGAGCTGCGCCAGGCGGTGTTGCTCACAGAAGCGGCTGCGGATGCAGCGCTTCTGGCAAGTGCAGTCGCAGCCGCCGAGGCGGTTGCGGAAGGCACGAACTATGCCCGGGATCTCACGAACCTCCCGGGCAACAAGCTTGTGCCGGCTTCCCTCGCAGAGGAAGCCATCAAACTAGCCCAGCACTATGGCTTCGCCATAGAAGTGCTGGATGAGCACGAAATCGCCGCCCGCGGGATGGGCGGCCTCATAGCGGTGGGCGGGGGCAGCGTCCACCCGCCCCGTATGATCACCCTGCGTTACACGGGTGATCCGGATAGCGCCAACGTGCTGGGCCTCGTCGGCAAGGGCGTGACCTTCGATACCGGGGGTATCTCGATGAAAAAGCCCGACGGCATGGAAGAAATGATCAGTGACATGGGCGGAGCCGCCACACTGCTAGGAGCTCTTCACGTCGTCGGTCAATTGAAACCGAAGGTGAATATGGTTGTGGTCATTCCCGCCGCTGAGAATATGACGTCGGGTACGGCATACCGTCCTGGGGATATCGTCACGATGCTCAGCGGGCATTCCGTGGAGGTCTTGAATACCGATGCGGAGGGCCGCATTATTCTGGCAGAGGGAATCACTTACGCGAAAGCGCAAGGGGCGAACCGCCTCATCGACGTAGCGACATTAACGGGCGCGATTTTGGTCTCATTGGCAGACATCGCAACAGGGGCCGTTACGAATGATGATGAATTCATAAAACCTTTACTACAAGCAGCAGCAAATGCTGGTGAGAAAGTGTGGCAGCTTCCCAACTATCCTGAATATCGTGCGATGCTAAAAAGCGATGTAGCGGATATCAAAAACGCGACCTCCTCCGACCGCTGGGCAGGGGCGATTACGGCAGGTCTATTCATTGGATACTTTGCCGAAGAAACCCCATGGATCCATTTGGATACCGGTGGTACAGCTTGGTTATGGTCGGCCAAAGGCATCGAACCCAAAGGGGCAACAGGTGTAATGGTTCGTACGTTAGCGGCGTATTTGTGCGACGAGCTCCTTACTTAATCTTTTTAAAATAAAAATCACCCGCGATTGAGATTCCTCAAACCTAGTTGTTACTTAGGCTGAGATCTCAAGCGTTGGGTGATTTTTGTTTGGTGCCCCTTAAGCGCCAACTTGTTGGCCTACCGAGGCAGGTTGTTTAAAGTTGGTTTGCAGCAATTCTTCAATATCCGAAGTACGTATAATAAGTCGGTTAACTTCATTGGTTGTATAAGAGAGCTGTTCGGTGCGCTGCTGAAGTTGGGATAAGGAAATGCCAATCCAATGTTTCTTACGGCGATGCTTGAACAGATCATATTTGAGTACAGTAAGCGTTGCCGCAAATGGATCTGGCTTTACATACACATCTTTCATATTATCGGAGAGATTGAAGAAAAGTTTGCCGCCATTCCATTTGACATAACCCGGTTCAAAAAGAATGACGAGAAAATCAGTATCGCCGCCATCTTTGTTTTCCATTGAAATGAGGCGTACAGCGCCGTTTCCTTTGGGCTTAATATATTGATTTGAGCGAATATCAGGTAAAAAGGGCACCACAAGAATCGGGCAAACACTAGCGACATACAAATAAGTAGTTGACTCAAATTTCAGAGAGAGTACAATGAAAATCAAAAAGAGCAACAAAGTTGCCAGCAAACCCCAATATTTAGGTTTCATAAGGTTTCGATGATCCCGCCTGACATGATAGATTAGGTAGTCTTTCCTATTTTAACATAAGCAACCCATAGGTTGTAAACTATTAGATCCTGCTAACCTTGCTAGACCGACAAAAGGAGTTTAATACCTATGAAACTATTCGATCCGAATGCGCGTAAGCCGAAGAGAAAAATGTCCACCTACCGTAAAAGTCTACTCGTCGCAACATTTGAGGGCTTTCCTGCTGTTATTATTTTTCAACTGCTTGGGGGGCCATTCCTAACCGGTTACTTGATTTACTTAGGGGCAAGCTCGACGGAAATTGGACTTATACTAGCGATCACGACGGTCGTGAACATTGTGCAAATCGGGATGGCTGTTGTTATGCAGAAATTCCAAAATCGGAAGCGCATGCTGATTATTTTCGGATCTACCCATCGTGTATTATGGGCTTGTGTAGGTTTAATTCCTTTTGTCTTACCGCAAGAGTATTGGGTAATCACGTATATGATTCTGTACACGGCTGCCCATCTGGGGAATGCGGCGGGGGGCATTGTGTGGACATCACTGATCAGTGATGCGGTACCTGGACCGATTCGTGGTCGATATTTTGGACTGCGTAATACCATTCTAGGTGGTGTGAGCTCGCTGGCGCTATTCGTAGGCGGTCAGATTCTCGATAAGTACCCCGGTGAACAGGGTTTCAATTACCTTTTTATGATCGTAAGTGTATGTGTGGTTCTTAACGTAATTGCTTACTTTTTGTATCCGAATCCGCCATTCGAGCCTTCAACAGCCTCCAATCCAGTCGGGATGATCCGGAAGCCACTGATGGACCGCGCGTTTCTCAAAGCGATTATTTTCCTGGCCGCCTTCCTCTTCGTGCAAGGATTAACGGTGCCACTTTTCTCCTACGTCATGCTGAAGTTAATGAACGTATCCTATGGAACGGTTTCCTATATTACCGTGGTACATACGTTAGTCATGATGGCTAGCTATTATGTATGGGGAAATTTGAATGCGCGATTCTCAGCTCAAACTTTGCTGCTATGGTCGCTTCCGATCATTGCATTGGCTTGTTTATTATGGGGAGCTATCGCCTTCATTCCAGCTGTGGTTGTACTGTTCTTAGTTCATATCGTGCTAGGAATTGGCTTGGGCGGCTTCAATCAGATGGTTTTTGCTTTTACGATTGGCGATACGCCGAAGAGCGAACGTCCGATGTATATTGCTACGTACTCAGCCATTACTGGCTTTGCGGCATTTTTGGGGCCAGTTGCAGGAGGGAAGATTTACGCCTTGATCACGGATCAACCGATGTGGGTGCAAATATATGGCGTATCTACGTTGGTTGGTGCTATTTTGCTCATACTAGGGTTATGGGTAGGACGTTATGTGTTGCGAACAGAGATAAGGAGTGGCGTTTAACATGTCAAAAAAAAGAATTGGCCTTATTGGCTTAGGCGATATTGCGCAAAAAGTATACTTACCGCTGCTCTCCGTCAATGAACGGGTGGATCTCGTAGGGATTATGAGCTCCACGCCAGCGACCGTTGAACGGATGAAAGTGAAGTACAGAGTCCCGTTCGGGACGACACATTTGGATGAATTATTAGCGCTTGGGTTGGATGCTGTTTTCGTGCATAGCCCGACGTCCACGCATTATGATATTGCGATGAAGTGCATGACGCATGGTGTGGCCGTTTATGTAGATAAGCCGCTTTCGTATGCATGGGGGGAGTCCGTGGAAATGGCTTCCTATGCTGAGAGCAAAGGCGTGCTGCTTGCAGCGGGCTTCAATCGTCGCTATGCGCCGCTGTATATGGAAGCGAAGAACTGGTTGCAGGAAGCGGGCGGATTCGATGTGGCATCTGCTGTCAAACATCGTACGAAGCTGCAAGGGCATAGCGCGAAGGAAACGCTCTATGACGACTTGATTCACATGTTGGATACGCTGCTTTGGTTGGGTGAGGGCTCATATGAGGTGAGAGCCTCGCACCAACAAGTAGATAAGAGTGGCAAGCTGCTGCATGCTTCGGGCACGCTGGGTTTTGGTTCTGCGATAGGCAACTATAGTATGGTCAGACTCGCTGGCGTTGATTTGGAAAAGGTAGAGCTGCACGGCAGCGGAAGATCTGTCGAGGTGACGAATTTGGAGTCAGCGGTCTTCTATGATAGGAATGCCGCTCCGCGCCTGCGTACTTTCGGCAGCTGGGACACGGTGCTGGAGCGCAGAGGCTTCGCCGGAGTCGTCCAGCATTTCTTGGACTCGCTGGAGGATCCGAATGCATGCGGCATTCGGGCGGATCGAGTGCTGGCTTCTCACCAGCTGGTGGAAAAGTTGTCGGTGTGAAGGAGCGCTCTGCGGAGGGGTGAAGCCAGGAATAGCGGCCGAAAAGGGCGATGCAGTGCCGCGAGGCGCGGAGTGGCCGGATTAAGGCCCATTTCGGGCCTTAGAGCCCTGCTAGCCCGCGCAGCGGAGGGGTGAAGCGAGCAATAGCGGCCGAAAAGGGCGCTATAGTAGTGCCGCGAGGCGCGGAGTGGCCGGATAAGGCCCATTTCGGGCCTTAAAGCCCTGCTAGCTCGCGCAGCTGAGGGGCAAAGCTAGCGATAGCGGCCGAAAAGGGCGCTATAGCATCGCAGCGAGGCGAGGAGTGGCCGGATAAGGCCCATTTCGGGCCTTAAAGCCCTGCTAGCCCGCGCAGCCGCCTGTTTGCGCACCAACCACCCGCCACAAACACAAAAGGCTGATCCCCAAAGTAGCACTCAGCCTTTTCACGTATAGTCGCGTTAATCACAGGTGCACATTTTACCCGCACGTACAGTTCAGAACCGGCTTACGCGCGGCCAATGCTTCATCCATTCGACTGACGACGGTGGTGTATGGGGCATTTTTAACCAACTCGGGAGTCTCTTCTGCTTCTTTGGCGATGGCGATCATCGTATCGATGAAGCTATCCAAGGTTTGTTTGCTTTCTGTTTCCGTTGGCTCGATCATGATGCACTCTTCCACGCTAAGCGGGAAGTAGATCGTTGGCGGGTGGTAGCCGAAGTCGAGTAATCTTTTGGCAATATCGAGTGTACGGACGCCCAGTTTCTTCTGACGATTCCCAGACAGCACGAATTCGTGCTTGCAGAAACGGGGATGCGGAACATCGAAATAAGGTGTTAACCGGGCTAGCATGTAGTTCGCGTTCAGCACGGCATACTCAGATACTTTGCGCAAGCCTTCCGGACCAAGTGTACGAATGTAGGTGTAAGCACGAACTAGGATACCGAAGTTGCCGTAGTAGCCTTTGACGCGGCCGATGGACTGTGGATAGTTGTAGTCAAAATAGAAATGATTATCCTCGCGCTTGGCGACAAGCGGTGTCGGAAGAAAAGGGATCAGCCGCTCTTTGACGCCGACCGGTCCTGCCCCTGGTCCGCCTCCGCCGTGTGGGGTGCTCATAGTTTTGTGCAGGTTGAGATGGACGACATCGAAGCCCATGTCTCCTGGGCGTGTAATGCCCATAATGGCATTCGCGTTGGCGCCATCATAGTAGAGCAAGCCGCCTGCCCCATGCACGATTTCGGCGATTTCGACGATTTGTTCTTCGAACAAACCGAGCGTGTTCGGGTTCGTGAGCATGAGCGCAGCGGTATCGGAGCCGACGGCGCGGCGCAGCTCGTCGAGGTTCACGAGGCCGCGTTCATCGGATGGGATGGTCACAGTTTGGAAGCCAGCAACGGTGGCACTGGCTGGATTGGTGCCATGTGCGGAATCGGGGCAAATGACCTTGGTGCGGTGCTCGCCGCGACTTTCGTGATAAGCACGAATCATCATGAGCCCCGTCCATTCGCCATGGGCACCAGCCGCAGGCTGCAAGGTTACGCGATCCATGCCTGTGATGGCTTCGAGATCATGCTGGAGATTGTACAGCAGCTCCAGGGCCCCTTGTATCGACTCCTCCGGCTGATACGGGTGGATATGAGCAAAACCGGGGAAACGGGCGACATCTTCGTTGATTTTGGGATTATATTTCATCGTACACGAGCCGAGCGGATAGAAGCCATTATCTACGCCGAAGTTGCGCCTGGAAAGCGCAGTGTAATGGCGAATGACATCGACTTCATACACTTCGGGTAGGTCTGGTTCTTGCTTCCGGCGAAACTTGGCAGGCAGAAGTTCGTCGATACTCACGTCTGGGACATCCGAGTCGGGTAAGGAATAGGCGACGCGTCCAGGATGACTCATTTCGAAAATAAGCGCTTTTTCGTTGTTCATACGAGTTCCTCCAATGCGGCTGCGAAGGCATCTATATCTTCGCGAGTTCGTTGCTCGGTGACGGCGATTAACAGATGGCCGGCTAGCTCGGGGTAATCGCGGCCGAGATCGTAGCCGCCGATGAAGCCCTTGTGAAGGAGCTGACGATTCAGCTCCTCGATGTTCGTGCCGTCCGGCAGCTTGACGGCAAATTCATTGAAGTAGCTGCCTGTGAACGGCAGCTCCAGCCCTGACGCGGTGAGTCGATTCGCCGCGTAGTGAGCTTTGCGGACGTTCAGCGTGCCAACGTCTTGGATGCCCTGCTTGCCCATCGTGGACAAGTACACGGATGCGCAAAGCGCGAGAAGCGCCTGATTGGAGCAAATATTCGACGTGGCTTTCTCACGTCTGATATGCTGCTCCCGCGCTTGCAGTGTAAGCACGAAACCGCGCTTGCCATCGCGGTCCACGGTTTGTCCCACGATGCGCCCCGGCATGCGGCGCATCCAGCTCTCCGCGACGGCGAAGTAGCCGCAGCTCGGCCCTCCCAGCGCAGCTGGGATGCCGAGCGGCTGGCAATCGCCGACGACGATGTCAGCGCCGAGCTTGCCCGGCGCTTCGAGCAGCCCGAGCGTGAGCGGATTCGCGCTCACGACGAGCAGTGCGCCCGCGCCGTGCGCGAGCGGTTCCGCAGCCGCGATATCCTCCAAGCAGCCGAAGAAATTCGGCGATTGGAGGATGACAGCGGCTGTGTCGTCGCTTGCGACCTTGGACGCGAGGTCGTCTAGATCGGTGACTCCTTCGGATGTCACCCTAATCTCGACGACGTCCAAGTTCAGACCGCGGGCGGTCGTGCGCAACACAGCACGCGCCTCCGGGTGCACCGCGCGCGACACGAGCAGACGGCTGCGCTTCGTCGCGCCGCTGGCTAGGGCGCCGGCTTCGGCCAGCGCCGTTGCGCCATCGTACATCGAAGCGTTCGCCACGGCCATGCCGGTGAGCTCACAGATGTACGACTGAAATTCAAAAATCGCCTGCAATTCTCCCTGGCTAATCTCCGGTTGATAAGGCGTATACGCGGTGTAGAATTCAGACCGCGAGATCACATGATTGATCACCACCGGAAGGTGATGATCGTAAATGCCAGCGCCGAGGAAGCTGGCGTAGCGCTGGAAATCCGCATTGCGCCCCGCTAACTCGCGCATATATCGGAGTAGTCCCTGTTCACTGAGCGCATTCCCCACTTGCAGTTCACCCTGAAACCGTACCCCCTGCGGGATATCGCTAAACATCTCTTCCATCGAAGAGATGCCGATCGTTTCCAGCATTTCCTTTTGATCCTGCTCCGTGATAGGTAAATAACGATGTTTCATAACCGAAGATGCTCCTTCCGACCCGGATTCGGGGATTATTTCTTCTTGTGAAAAGGGGTAGAGACGACCGTTGCTTTCACTTGGGCGCCTCTAATTTCAACAAAGACTTCCGTGCCTAGAGTGCTATATGCGGAATCGATCAGGGCTAACCCTACATTCGTTTTGTACGTTGGCGACTGCGTCCCCGTTGTTACTTCACCTATCTGTTTACCTTCGGCGTATACCGCATAATGAGGCCGCGGAATGCCGCGTTCTTGCATTTCAATGCCGACGAGTTTACGGGGCACACCGTTTGTTTTTTGCTCGAGGAGGGCATCGCGCCCTATGAATTCACCTTTATCCAACTTTACAAAAAAGGAAAGTCCCGCCTCCAGCGGCGAAATCTCCGAGGATAGTTCTTGTCCGTATAGGGGAAGCCGTGCTTCGAAGCGCAGCGTATCCCGAGCCCCTAAACCTGTCGGAATGAGCCCATGCTCCTCACCAGCCTCAAGCAGTTTCCGCCACAAAGTAACGGCATCCTTTTGATCCACATATAACTCGAACCCATCTTCACCTGTATACCCTGTGCGGGATACCAACGTGGTTACACCGCCTACTGTCACATCTGCAAGGAAATGGAACGGCTTCAAGGCTTGAATCGGAGGGTCAGTCAATTTGGCTACAATGGCTACGGCCCTTGGCCCTTGCAGCGCCAGCAGGGCAGTTTCTTCAGAAACATTAGCCAGTTCGACTTCACCTGTCAGGTGCTGCTGCAGCCAAGCGATATCTTTCTCAATATTGGAGGCGTTGATAACTAGCATATAGTCGTCATCTTTCAGCTTGTAAACGAGTAGATCATCGACCACACCACCGTCAGGGTAGCAGAGGAGGCTGTACTGGCACTGCCCTGCCACCAGCTTAGACACATCATTCGTCGTAACGTGCTGTAAAAATGCCAAAGCATCCACGCCATGTATGCGTACTTCCCCCATATGCGACACATCAAAAAGCCCTGCTTGCCCCCTGACAGCGTCATGCTCCTTTTGAATGCCAGTGAACTGAACGGGCAGTTCCCAGCCGCCAAAATCGATGATTCTCGCGCCATGCTCCGCATATATCGGGAAAAGCGGTGTTCGTTTCAACATGCGTATAACCTCACCTTCAATCGACTATTATCCGATGGTAGTATTGCCGGAAATGCCAAAAAAGAGCAAAAAGTATGCAACACAAACATACCTTTTGCCCCTGTCCTTTATACCTGAGAGTTGCCTAGAACGGATGAGCTTATAGGCTCAATCGTTAAGTTTCCCCTTGGGTGTTCGATTCCTCGTGATTAACGAGTTTCGAAGCTCTCCAGAGTCGCGTCCGATACAGGTCCTTTTGCCTGAGAGATTCACCACAACGGGCTTACTCCTTCGGCGCCGCCATCATGCTCGGCAGTCTCTCCCTATATCCTCATTCGCCAATATTTAATTGTCTTATCTTATTCATTATGTGCCTAAATTGGTGTAGATTGTCAACAGTAACTTTTGTGCATGTGAGTCAGTTGTGGGGCTGCATGCTCGTTTCACTGCATCTTAGAGGTCCATCTTGACTTTGATGTTCCCAGTAGATTAAGCTAAAAGCAAAATTTGTAAGTAAGTGAGGCGTGGACTGATGAGCAACGTACAAGCCAATTTGTTATACACCAAAGAGCACGAATGGGTAGAGAAACTATCGGATACGGTGGTTCGCATAGGAATTACCGATTTTGCACAAGATCAATTGGGTGATATTGTATTCGTCGAGCTTCCGAAAGTTGGCACTTCTGTTACAGCGAATGAAAGCATTGGGAGCGTGGAATCGGTCAAAACGGTTTCAGATATTTTCTGCCCAGTATCAGGCAAAGTAACAGCTGTGAACAGCACATTAGAAGGCTCGCCAGAGCTTGTTAACACTGCGTCCTTCGGTGAAGGTTGGATGGTTGAGGTAGAAATTTCAGGACCGGAAGCATTAGAAGGTCTATTGAGCGCTGCGGAATACAGCTCCTATATCGGTAACGACTAGTTGTTCCGATTCCTAGGGAAGTAGAACAGATGGAGGTTTTTCCATGCAATTTGGGCAAAAGCTGCCGCAGGATCCGAATGATCGTGTTCCTCCTGGGCAAACGCTGACACAAGGCTGGCCTGTGCTGCACTATGGGTCCGTGCCCTACTACAACGATATGAGCAAATGGGACTTGCGTTTGTTCGGTTTGGTGGAGGATGAGTTCACCATCTCTTACAAGGATTTTATGGCACTTCCGCGCAAGGAATTTGCAAACGATATTCACTGTGTGACCACATGGTCCAAGCTGGACAATGTGTGGGAAGGCATCGCTGTGTCGGAGCTGATGAGCAAAGTAAAGCTGAAGCCGGAAGCAACCCATGTTATGCTGCATGCGGAGCATGGTTGGACGACGAATCTTCCATTGGAAGATTTCCTCTTGGAGACATCTTTTCTGGGCATCCGACATAATGGCGTGCTGCTAACACCTGACCACGGAGCACCTGTTCGAATGGTCGTACCGCATCTGTATTTTTGGAAAAGCGCCAAATGGCTGCGCGGTATCGAGTTCATGGCGAAGGATAAGCCGGGATTCTGGGAGCGGAATGGGTATCATATGCATGGAGATCCCTGGAAAGAGGAACGTTACGATTTTGAATAATGGTTCAAAAACGTATGTGGCTATTAATAATTATTTGCGGGTATGAATAGAGTATGTTAGAGTAAATATAACAAAGAGACGGATTCGCGGTCCGTCTCCTGCACAACACTTGGATGGAGACAGTCCGAGTGACATACCGGAAATGAATAACCCCTACCCTATGGCGCTAACCTGAGTGGGGTTATTTTCTTTTTACATAGGTTAAAAGTGCGAGAATAAACATCCCGAACAGCATTAACTCATGAAATGAAAATGACATAGGCATTACCTCCTTTCCGGAGGATGCCGACCACCCAAGTTCAGTTGTACGAGAGTTATTATACCAATTAAAGCCTATCCTCGATAGGCCTATTTTTCATTTTTGGAAATAATCAGGAAGTTTCATAGGATGTAGTTCCGCTCTCCAATCTGGCCTTCTCCCTGTATGCCGATGGGGATACACCAATTGTCCGTTTGAACATGCGCGAAAACATGAGAGGGTCTTGGTAACCCACGGACTGGGCTATTTCGGCGATCCCGAGAAGCTGCCTGCGGAGAAGGCGGCAAGCTTTTCTCATCCGAACATCGGTTAGATATCGGTAAGGGGACATGGACAGGCGCTGCTGAAAGAGACGGCACAAGTACTTGGTGTCCAGCCCCACATGCTCAGCGATTTCGTGGAGACCAATGCGATCGGCATAGTGGGCGTTCATATAGGAAACGGCATTGCGGACGTGATGTCCAACATCCGCCCTAAGTGGCGGTGCATCGTCCGGTATGGCCAGTGTTCCGAATATTTGGTACAGCAGAGCGGTCAGAAGGAGCTCTTTGGCCGGTTCATTTCGCAGGCGCATTAAATTGCTAAATAGAGATTCAACGGGGAGTGACGATTCAGTCCCACGAACGGGTGACAGGACTGTAAATCCAGCCAGTTCGACTAGTCTGGCGGCTAGCGTCCCCACAAAGCCGAACCAGGAGTAGCTCCAGGGATCTTCCGAACCGGCACAATACGTGTGGACGGTGTCCGGCGTCACAAGGAACAATTCCCCAGGACCGATGAGTTCTGTTCGCCCCCCCGTCGAGTAAGTGCCATACCCGCTGTGAATGTAATGAAGAATGTACATATCTCTTACGCTGGGCCCGAATGACATGTCAGGCAGGCAACTTTGCGTACCAACTTCAAGCACGGCTAGATCGGTTAAACCGATCGGTTCTGTATAAATAAATTCCACGTGTGCCTTCACCTCTTCCTCAAATAGAGAAGATATGCCATAAGATGGGGAACTCTAGCTATTTTGATTATAAAGGATGAACACTACAATTTACAGTAGGAGGGATACAGAAATGGAGTATACAACATTCGGCCGCACGGGACTTCGTGTATCGAAACTCGGGCTTGGCGGTGCACCCCTTGGCGGGGTTTTTGGACCTACAGATGAACGCGACATCGAGAAGATGATCCATGAGGCGTTGGAAAGCGGCATTAATTTCATTGATACAGCACCGAGCTACGGTAGAGGCGAGTCAGAACGTCGAATCGGCAGTGCGCTGAAAGGCGGCAGAAGAAACGAAGCTGTGTTGGCATCGAAGGCAGTAGGACCGGGACAATCGTTCGATTATGCGACGACGATTCGGTCCGTTGAAGATAGTTTGGAACGGCTTCAAACCGATTGGATTGATCTACTGCAAATTCATGATGTTGAGCAAGTGCCCTATGAAACGATTGTGAACGAGACACTTCCTGCCCTCGAGAAATTGCGGGAAGACGGAAAGATTCGCTATATCGGCGTATCAACAAGAATTCTGTCACTTCTGGAGAGGTATATGGGGCTAAATCGGTTTGACAGCATCCAGTTTTATGCGAGATATATGCTGATTGATCATACCGCAAAGGATATAGTGCTCCCGCTCGCAGCAGAGAAGGAGATCGGGGTTATCAACGGAAGTGTGCTCGGACTTGGCCTGCTTGCTGATACACCAGCGCCGTTTCTGCGACCGAATCTCATCGACGAAGCGACGAAGCGGATGGAGCAGCTGGAGTTCCTGCGCAAAACAGCACCACACGGTCTCGTTGAGCCAGCTATGCGTTTCAGTCTGTCGCAACCAGCCATACATGTGACCTTAACGGGAGCTGCGACGACGGATGTGCTGCGTAAGAACTTGGCATTTTGCGAGGGGCAGGGTCTGGATCCTGAGGAGCTGCAACGGGTATATGGGTTATTTCAGGGCAGAAGTTTATTTCCAGCTGAAAAGGAGGAAGACAAGTGAACATACAAGGGGGCATATTGCCGAGGATTGTAGCGGATGAGCGAATGGTTCCTCCAGAGTGGGCGCTTCAGGAGCAGTGGTTGTTTACGACATTGAACCAGGCGGCGAAAGAGTTTGTGGCCCGTTACACACAACCGGATGGAAGCTTGATCTGGCAGAAGGAATGGCCGGGTATGGATGGTTCGGATGATCCTTATGAAGGTTTCATGAATCTAGCGCTGCTTTATGTGCTAGGTGGCAGTCGTGAGCTCCATGACATATCGCGTAAGATTTGGGAAGGGATTACTTGGCAATGGACGGAATATGGGCAAATTCACCGTGAGTTTGATGCGTACTATGATTGGATGCATCATGGTGAAGGTTATTTATTTCTCTACTTCCTCGGACTAGCTGGCCCTGTTACCAACAAGGACAAGCAGAGAGCAGTGCGTTTTGCCAAGATGTATACGGGGGACGATCCCGATGCTCCCAATTATGATAAGGCGCAGAAGCTGATAAGGTCCCCATTGAACGGAAGCAAAGGGCCGCGTTTCACGGTATCAGAAGAGGATTGGGTTACGCATCGCAGCATTCTCGATCACTATCCTGCACCGTATGAGGATATTCCTGGTGTCGATTTTGCAAGCGGTAAATGTCCTTGGTCCAACGATGAAGTCTATCAGAAGATGATTGCGATGATGAATGAGCGAATGAATCGGGGAGACGTCCCGCTGAATTTGAATGCAACCGGAATGATCACGCACGCCTTTATGCACACTGGAGATGCTGCCCTTCACGATTGGGTAATCGATTATCTCGCAGCGTGGGAAGAACGTACCCGTACTAACGGAGGGGTTATTCCCGACAATGTCGGACTATCAGGCGTTATCGGCGAATACAACGACGGCAAATGGTGGGGAGGTTATTATGGATGGAGATGGCCGCACGGCTTTATGACCATTATTGAGCCTTTGACGAATGCCTGTATGAATGCTGTTTTACTTACAGGAGATATGAGTCAGCTTACGCTAGCTCGTTCCCAATTAGATGCCAACTGGGCACTGCGGAGGGAAGAGAACGGTCAGGTTCTCGTGCCGAACAAGTATGGAGATAATGGCTGGTACGATTGGCGGAAGGCGTTGCCGAAATATCCGGTCTATCTGTGGACGATGTCCATGGCTGACGAGGATTTAGAGCGGTTAGAACGGATTCCCAAAGATCATGATTGGAATGAAATTACGGTACCTGTCGTATCGGGAAGAGATAGCCGGACAGGAAGGGAAACGAAGCATTATATCGGCAATACAGAGCCTTGGTTCCAGTACATGCGTGGGCTCAACCCAGACTATCCGAAACGGATACTGGCTGCCAATATGGAGCTGATTGGTCGGCAGCTGGAGAAAATGCGTTCGGATCAGGGCGACCCGCATGGATGGAAAAGTGACTTTGCTGACGGTGATTTCTCTAATATTCATATTTGGCAGGAAATGTGCCCGATCTATTTCGAGTCACTTGTACAACTGACACTAGGAGGGCCGATGCACATCTCGCATGGCGGCTTGCAGCATGCTCGGGTGCGCTATTTTGATTCACAGGAGAAGCGACCAGGCCTTCCGCAAGGCGTGTCGGCACTAGTGGAGGCGCTTACAACGGATAGTGTGACTCTGCAGCTATGTAACACTAGTTTATTTGAAGAGCGCGAGGTTGTCATTCAGGCAGGAGGATTCGGCGAGCACGAATTCACCAGTGCCCAGCGAATTGACGCAGATGGCTGCCCTGTACCGGGATCGCTGATGGAGATCAAAGGCAAATGGCTGGCCGTTCAGCTAGCCCAAGGCTCAGGTATTAAGCTGCAGCTTGGCATGAAGCGTTACGTGAATTCGCCAAGCTATGAAATGCCGTGGCCGAACCCTTTCGCCGCCGATTTACTGGAAGGGCGCAAGGGAGATGGGGTTACGTCATGTACGTAGACAGTCACGTTCATTTTTGGCAGCCATCGCGGATGGATTACGGCTGGTTGAAGCCTGAGAATGAGCTGCTCTACAAGGATTACTTGCCAGAGCAGTTGCTGCCAGAACTGGGTGCTTTCGGTGTGAAAGGACTTATAGCTGTTCAGGCCGCAGTTAGGATGGAGGAAGCAGCATTCCTTTTGGAGCTGGCGAAGTCCTGGCCAATTATATCCGGCGTGAGCGGAGGACTTGATCCGTTTGCGGATTATTTTCATGATCAGCTCATGTCTTTGAAGGTCAACCCGCGCTTTACCGGCATTAGACTTAACGGCAGTGCATTTCGGTCTGTACGGACTCAGGCTGAGCAAGCCAAACTGCGATCGGCTCTTACTGCACTGATGCAAGCGGGGCTTACGCTGGATCTGCTCATACAGCCTGATGACCTTGTAGAAGCAGCAATGTATCTAGAGGAGCTGCCGCTGCTCAAGGCGGTCGTTAACCATCTCGGCTGTCCGAATTTGCGGGAACAGGGGATGGAACCGTGGCGAACCGGTATGGAGCGGCTATCTCGGATTCCCGGCGTAGCAGTTAAATTATCTGGTATGATTACGATGGCAGGTGGTTCCCATCCTGAGAGGATTCGGCCCTACATCGAACAGCTGGTGCAGTTGTTCGGTTGCGATCGGCTGTTGTTCGGCAGCGATTGGCCGGTAGCCTTACAGGCAGGAGGCTATGGGGATGTTATCAACTTGTTCGAGGCGGTGCTTCCTGATGAACTTGCAGAGAAGGAGAAGGGAATGATTCGCGCAGGCAACGCCAGCCGATTCTACCCGATACGGACATGATAAGAAAGATGTACAGGTCACAAGTGCAGGCAGGGTGCGAAGCCAGCTTCGCACTCGCGTTAGCCGAAGCAGCCGCTAGCTGGGAACGCGAACTTCGCGACCAGGGTATCTTGAGCTGCTCGATATTCACGAAGGGGAGCGGCGTATTCGTTTATTTGGAAGCGGCGAGTGAAAGTTGTGAATGGGCATGGACTAAGGCGTGTAGGGATCTGTTGGAGACATGGCCGGGTTGGGGAAGCGATAAGCGGTACGCTGTTCCGATGCTTGATATTTATCACGATGGGCAGGCGGAAATCAGGGAAGCTCGATATGATAGCGGCAGCGAACGACTCGGTATGCTTGCGCGTCTGAAGCCGCCAATGTACAGCAGCTACATCTTCTATCATTACGCCATGCAGGAGGAGAAACCGAACTGCTTTAATCCGACTTATGTCATCGGAACGCACGAGGAATTCATCTTCTCTTATTACGAACATCCGTCTCCCGCGTTTGAGAACGGAGCGACGCGAAGGACATGGCCAGCAGCGATTACGCCAGAGAATTGGCATGAAGTGATGCAGCCACATTTTATACCCTGGTCGGAGAGTGAACAGGGAATGGTCTTGTGGGAAAAAATGGATACCCTCTTGTCATTTTAAATAACTGATCCAATAGCGCATAAACATTCCTTCTAGAAGGAATGTTTATGCGCTATTGTGCTTTTTTCAGTTAGGTATTTGGAATTTATTCCATTAGCCCAGCACTTGCGGGTAGCGTATGACCTCCCTTATAATTTATATTTATAAGGGAGGCGGTAAATATGGCAAATCATTTTGCCGGAATAAGAAGCGACTCATGCAGAGCCTTTCATTAGGGCGATCTTTGCATGGGGTGATTCGTTTATAGTAATCGCCCGAGGAAAATCGTTTCTAATTATGGGGCTTTGCAGCTTATTTTATTGGTATCAAAAATAAGGAGCTGGAAACTATGAGTCAACCATTCATTAGAAACCATCAATATAACGAGATTAAGAAACTAATCGGTCAGTTGCAAAATGCTTGTAACTCCGTTTCAAATTTGAAAGTAGTCGAAGTAGTTCGCAATGAGACAGAAGCCAAGATAAGCGGATTGTTTCCGAATCTAACCGACCTGCAGAAAGAATTGCTGGTGAACCTGAAACAGCTACAAACGAGTACTGACTTTCTGCGATATCTACATGCCCTGGAGCCTTATTTGGTAGAGGAATATGCGCATGTGATGGACAATCAAGTAAAGAAACTTTTCCCTAAGAACAAGAAACTGAAAATACCCGATCTTCAAGGTATCACTTATAGATTCGCGACATACCTGGGCTGGACCGATATTGCAACGAATAAATTATTTATTGTTTATTATCTGAACGGAAAGCTAATCGGTATTGAGGGGAAATATACACCGACGAATAAGAAAGGCGTTTGCTTTGTGTGCAATCGGCATACGGAGATCGCGCTTTTCACAGCTGTGACCAAGTGGAAACCGGCAGGTGCATCGCCAGATTATTACAGGGCCATTGGTAATTATTTGTGCGTCAATAGCGAGGTTTGCAACAAGAACATAACGGATATCGAAGTATTGGAAAATTTTATTCATGGTGTGTTGGTCGGTCCGTAACGGCCGCAAAGCATAGGAACTATAGTAGATAAAAGCAAAGCCACTCCTGCCAAGGGAGTGGCTTTGTTGAATTGTAGATGAGTCATAGCAGTATAGTCAATTGCTATGTCGGCAAACAGCTAATCAGACAGACAGTCTGTGCGCTCAAACATATTGGCGTACATAAGACAGCGAATATGCCGCAGGCAGACCGGCAAGCGTTCCCAATTCGATAACATTTTGCATTGCATTCAGGATCAGCTGTCGCGCTTTTGCCTCTCTTCGGAGTCAGATTTTTTATGACACGCTCAAGTTTAGTAAATAGGCGTTTAAGGGCAAGTTGGAGCGATTTATCGATGCTGATCTTGAATGTTGTGCCGTCTTTGAATCTTATTTTTTGAGTACGCGTGCAAGAACAGCCGCATTGACAACCGCTTTCAAGTCTTACGGGAACAATTGCTTTCTTATTAATGAATCCTCTAGCTATGATATTGTTCTTCTTATCTTGGAGAATAATGTTGGCACTGGAGACACCGTTCACTCCTTTACCGAATGAAGCAGTAAGTCTGCTGCTTGTACGATTCAGAGACTGAATTTTGAAGGTTACTAAGTTACATGCATTCTGCGTGACGTTTAGGATAATGTCGGAGACACCTTTACTGGCGTTTAAAACCAACTCAATATTCGCGCTCAAGATGCCTTCTTGCTTGGATTTTATGCTGGCTGTTGCAAAAAGGGTAGTCGTTCCGTTGATTGTCCGTAGCATTCCGGGCATAGCTATCCACTCCCTCCATTCGATTGGTCTGTTCTCACAATATATGTGAAACCAAAAGACTCGGTGTGGGTGAATAGCTAGAAGGCATAGCCATTCATAGCAATAAAATTACCGGTAAACTATAGTTTAGATCTGCTTCGCGGTAGGTCTTATTTGTTTATTGAAGTAATGGGAGATTAACGCAACAACTCCTTTCCCATGAAAGATTGTTGCGTTATGTACTCGATTGAAGTCTTCTTCCAGATAATCAATGAAGTTGTAGGGAAAAGAATACCCCTTATCATCCATATTAGCAGTTGGTTAAATGATACCAATGTTACAAAAATGTAATAGCAATCTAAATAATGTTATTTGATTCGATGGTAGAGCATCTAATTTTCTTTTACTATGTTCTAAAAAGAGATTGGATGGTGCTGAGTTGGACATTTCAGAAATTAATTTATCATTGTTTAGGTTAGTTAATGACTTAGGAAAAGAATATCCCTTTTTGAATCCCACATTTATTTTTATTGCTGAATATATGGTTTTTATCCTTGCAATAAGTGTTCTTATTATTTGGTTTACAAGAGATGAGGATAATAGACTTATGATTCTTTGTGCATCAATCGCTTTCATATGTGCCTATACGGTAGGAAAGGTTTCAGGGGTATTTCACTCGAATTATCAACCTTTCGTTGAATTGAATGACGTTAATCAACTGATACATAAAGAAGAAGACAATTCTTTTCCAAGTGACCATACAATTTTATTCTTCTCATATTGTTTTTCCTTCTGGCTCTCTAAGAGAGGGTGGTCAATTTTATGGGTATTGTTAGCTGTTCTAGTGGGAGTCTCCCGTATATGGGTTGGGGTTCATTATCCTTTAGATGTTTTAACAGGAATATTAATTAGCCTAACTGCTGCAACTTCTATATATTTAATATTCCCTAAACTTAATGTTACTCAGGCCACTTTAAAAATTTATGGAAAATATGAAAACAAACTTCTTCTTCTGTTCAAAAGAACAATGAGAAATAAGTCAAAAAACTTTTAGATGTATTCAAAAATCATTTGTTTCGTTTAGTAGTCGGGTCAAAAAGGGTCAGACATAAGGAGGACTTGATGCACTATTGATTCCTGCTGGCTTGCTGACTTATGTATTTATTGGAAACAGAATTCTAAAACCACTATAAACACCTTTGTCCGTTAAAGTAACAAGAAACGATAGTTCAACACATAACTAAGACGCGGCTGTCGGCATTGATCGGCAGCCGCGTTATGCTATATCTAGTGACGTCATAAAACAAGGGTAGATTGCCGACAACGAACGAGAGGCTCTCCTTCAACTACGGATTGATAGAATTACTCGGTCTTTCTCCACCGGTGAGTCTCTCGCGCTAGCTATGCTAGAGAGTAGGACATGCGTTCCGCTATGCCCGTTAGCGTCATGATTCTCCTGTTCAATCCATTCCTAACTTTATGATCGTAACACCTTCTGTATTAAAAACACTTCAGCTCACCGTTCCGAGGTAAATCTGTCTAAACCAAGCCGGATGGGGAGAGATTTGTACAAAAAAACTCCGTGAGCTTCGAAGCCGCAGTCGTTACGTACTCGTCTTTGTCGTAAGTATCGACATGGGTGGCGCCATCTATCCAAAACAGTTCCTTCGGCTCTTTTGCGTTCGCAATGGCTTCGGTCGTCATCCACGACGTGACCGCTTGATTTCCGGCGATCATGAGGAGCGGGCGAGGAGAGATCTGGTCAATGAACCGGAATGCTTCAAAATAGGCGATTCGGTCAATACTGTTCCAGGTAAAGAACTTAGCCGAGCGTGGGTGCTGCGCGCGGTCGGTGCAGTAGTATTCCCATCCCTCGAAGGCATGCAAATCACCTATTGCACGAGCTTGGTCTTCGGTCTCAGGGAAGATCGGAAACACGCTGATTCCTTCTCCGCGAGCTTCCGAAGTACGAGCCTGCGCCGCAGCATCGAGCATGCTCCTGAAAACGGCAGGGTCCTGTTTGCCGTCACTTCCGTTACGGAATTGAAGATGGATGTCGGCCGCGCTAACAGTGGCAACAGCCTTAATGCGGTAATCGGTAACCGTAGCCGGAATAACGTAACCGCCCGAAGCGCAGCTGCCAAGCGCGCCGATGCGTTCCGGGTCGACTTCGTTGCGTGTGCTAAGGAACGAGATAGCGGCTTTGAAGTCCTCCACTCTATGGGCGGGGTCCTCCATTCCCCTTGGCTCGCCTTCGCTTTCTCCCTGATAGGCTGCATCAAAGGTAAGTGTTATGAGGCCTTGCTCGGCAAGCCGTTTCGCGTAGAGTCCAGCGCTCTGCTCCTTTACACCGGTCCCGGGATGGCCGACGACGATCGCAGGGCGCGGACCGCCAACCTCTCCTTTTGGAGTGTATAGATGTCCGGCGATCTTCACTCCAGCACTCTCGAAGGTGACGTCCATTTTCATATAATTTTGCATATTTTAATTCCTCCATTTTTTTGTTTTGGTCTTTTCAAAACATCTTTGCACATAGGTAGGTACGGCAAATTATCCTTCAAATTAAACTCCATAATGATGTGCGCCACCAGATGGCAACCTTCTTTTTATCTCAGCGTCAACCTCCTATTCATAAATCAACTTTTGTTCATTAATATACATTGATTCATTTATGAACATGTATATAATTATATTCAGGTACAGAAGAACCACAATTGTTAGATCAGCGCGAATTGTTAATTAGTGAACAAAGGTTAGAACATTGTCTATTATTTCTTGAAAGTCTGGTGAATTTGATGTCTAAAGTGGATCGAAGAATAGGTAAAACGCAAGAAGCAATCAAGAACGCGGTTATAGATTTGATGTCTGAAAAGAATTTCGACGACATTACGATTCGAGACATATCCGATAGGGCCAATGTGAGTAGGGGGACCATTTACCTTCATTACTTAGACAAATATGATTTACTCGATAAGCTTGTTGAGTCGCATATTAATGAGCTCCGGGAAATTTGCATAATGGGAGCAGATCTAGACTATTTTAGCGGCTCACCGCTATGGACTGAATATTTCGAAAGGAACTATTCTTTATTTTCGTTAATGCTAGCAAGTAAAGGAGCTCCTTTTTTTCGGAATCGGTTCCTTGACTTTCTTATTGAACAATTTAAGCAAGAGGTAGACGTCACCAAGGGGAAAAACCAGGGATTAAAAGATGAGTTAATCGTGAGGTTTGTAGCATCCGCATTCGTCGGGGTAGTGGAATGGTGGTTTACTAATAATAAGCCGATCCCGCATCATGTCTTGGCTGAACATCTCGGGTTATTGTTTGAGAGGAATTTGTAAGGGATCTAACAACATCAGGGGGCTTGGAGGTTCATAATGTTGGTTAGTGTGTTTAGATCAGCAATTATTCTGTGAGGTGTGGAGTTTGCTTAACTGTCCATATTGCAATATTTTCGATGATAACAGTCATGAAGTCATATTGAGCAATGAAAGATGTATTTATACTTTGCTTAAAGAACAAGAAATTAAAGGTGCCGGTATTATTGTCCCTAAAGAACATAGGGAAACTGTTTTTGACTTAACTCAAGATGAATGGAATGAAACATATCAGTTACTACATGAAGTTAAGCTGTATTTGGATCGGAATTACAAACCAGATGGTTACAATGTTGGATGGAATTGTGGTCATGTGGGAGGACAACATGTTTTTCATTCACATTTACATGTAATTCCTCGATATGCTGACGAACCAATGGCGGGAAAAGGGATTCGGTACTTATTTAAAAACAATCAGAAAGTTAATGGCGAAACGCAGTACTAGCGGCTGAAAATGTTAGCAATTGCCTGCGAGAAGCAAATGATGGCGGTTAATATGCTTGCGGGGAGATTCAATTCTATCGGTACTTTCATTCGTACATGTCCGAATTACGGCGAGGAAGATTATACCGGCTGGGCTATCATTGATGAGTTAAAAGATAACGAAATAGAGAACCAGGTCGGAATAACTTCGACCTGGCTTTTTTATGTTTCGGTACAATGACTATTTTCATGTTGACAGCTTCAAAGAATCGTATTATATTTCATATTGTTAGAATAAATAATTTTAGGATATATAATTCTAGCTAATATTATACGGAGGAGTGGTTGTAGGATGCATATTTTATCTATTATTCTACAGAGTGTTTTGGGGCTTGGGTTTGTTTTATTTGGCCTCATGAAATTTGGCAAGCAGATGGTTGAGGAATTTAAGCGATACAGGCTGTCATCAGGAACAAGGATTTTTACAGGCATGGTCGAAATCATTTCAGCCGTTATTATTATTGTTGGCATTTGGGTTGATCCATATGCTCTGGTAGGAGGAATATTGATCGCAGTAACGATGGTTGTTGCAGTCCTTATCCATTTAGTTCGTGTTAATGATCCAGCGGCAAAAGCAATGATGCCTTTCATCTTGTTGATACTGGCCTTAGTTGTCATCAGCTTGAACTGGAATACTCTATAAAGGTGGTAGACGAATGACTGAAAGCGATGCTGAAGGGAAAGCTCTTGATTTAAGATCCCAAGCGGAAGCATCACGTACGTTATCGATAAATTAGAGAAAAAGGGGCTCGTAGAACGGCTTTTGAAAGCCACGGCAATCTGTTTAATAAAAAGTACTACTATTTCGCGTAAGGGGGAAATGAAAATGGAGATTGGTGTAGATACGTTTGTTGAAACCACACCGGATGCTCAAACAGGCGAAACGATAAGCCATGCACAGCGTTTGCGTGAGGTTGTGGAAGAGATCGTGCTCGCGGATCAAGTTGGGTTGGATGTCTTTGGCGTCGGTGAGCATCATAGGAAGGAATTTGCGGATTCCGCTACGGCTGTAATTTTGGCGGCAGGCGCGGCCTTGACGAAAAGAATTCGGCTTACGAGCTCGGTAACGGTACTCTCTGCTGTTGATCCTGTTCGGTTGTTTCAGCAATTCGCTACACTCGATGGGATTTCAAACGGCCGCGCGGAAATAATCGCGGGTAGAGGCTCGATGGTCGATGCCTTCCCATTGTTTGGGTATGATTTGAAAGACTATGAAGAACTTTTCGAGGAAAAACTGGAACTGTTATTAAAGTTAAGGGAGTCGGAGAAAGTGTCATGGCGAGGAGGACATCGTCCGGCCTTTACGAATCTTGGCGTGTACCCTCGTCCAGTTCAGGATCAAATGCCGATCTGGCTGGGCAGCGGGGGGAATACAGGCTCCGCTATAAGAGCCGGTATGCTTGGATTGCCTCTAGTATTGGCCATTATTGGTGGTAGTCCTATGCATTTTGCACCATTGATTCCAATCTATAAAAAAGCGGCCGCTCAAGCAGGACACGATCCAGCCAAATTAAAAATAGCTGTACACTCGCTAGGATTCGTTGCTGATAGTACTTCACTTGCAGTGGATCAGTTTTTTCCTCCCACTCAGGCATCGTTTAATTATTTTGCGAGAGAGCGCGGCTGGTCTCAATATACGCGTGCAGGTTTCGATGCCTCACGCACGCTAGAAGGTGCGTTATACGTCGGCGATTCCGAAACGGTGGCGAAGAAAATCATTTATATGCGCCAGCATTTAGGCTTCTCCCGTTTCTTCTTGCACTTACCTGTGGGCACCATGCCGCATGAGCAAGTGATGAGAGCCATTGAACTGTTGGGGACAGAAGTAGCCCCTCGCGTTCGGGAAGAGGTTGCAAGATTGGAAGCAATGGAGCAAAACGTCAGATAAAAATAACCATATGCTGAGTTTTTACAACAAAGGAGGATTCAACATGGGCATACTTGACAATAAAGTTGTATTGGTTACTGGTACCGGCGGTGGCTTAGGACGCGTAGCGGCACTTGCCTTTGCTCGAGAAGGGGCCAAGGTAGTTGGATCTGATATCAATGTGAATGCCAACAATGAGACTGTTGAACTTGTTCGTCAAGCCGATGGTGAGATGACGGCTGTTGCACCTATTGACCTTACGGATCCTGAACAGGCTCGGAAAATGGTGGAAGAAGCCGTGGCAGTTTATGGTGGGCTCGATGTCGTCTATAACAATGCGGCGATCCAATACTTCGGACCGATGCCAGATTTCTCTGTTGAAGATTGGCGGAAAACGATCGCCGGCGAACTCGACATTCCTTTCTTCGTCTCGAAATTCGCATGGCCGCATCTGGTTGAGCGCGGTGGTGGCGTCATTATTAATGTCGCGTCCATCTCAGGGATCATCGCCGGGGAAATTCCTCCGATGATCGGACACAGCGCAGCGAAAGCCGGCGTCATTGCCATGACGCGACAATTGGCACTTGAAGGCGCCCCCCACGGTATCCGTGCCGTGACGATCAGCCCGGGGCCATTTCTAACCCCGGCTAGTGATCGCGATCTTGGAGACAACCAAGAGGCCAGAGATGCGATAACGAAGAAGACGCTTCTCAAACGTTTTGGTAAACCGGAAGAGCTTGTAGAATTAGCAGTATTTCTGGCATCTGATCGGGCGTCGTACATCACAGGAGCTAACTACGTCGTCGACGGTGGAGCAACCGCTTGGTAAAGTTGAATATAAAGTTTACTCTCTAAAGACGCGATTTTTGCGTCTTTTTTTTATTGGGTTTTGGTGTAAGGCGAAATTCGTCTTTCGAAGTATCGGGCTGGATAGTTTAATGCATGATTTTTTTGAAAACATCTATGGGTGTATTTTTTCTTGTTTCCATGTTGTTCTTTCTATCACTGTTTGCTTTTACTGGTGAGGAATTTAAATAAGATGGATATCGGATATGAGCGAAGGGGAATTATAAAATATTGGATGTCACACATTCAAGTCGCCAATTGTCTTTATAGTATTAAACAAATAAGAAGAGAAAACATGACAAACCTTTATTAATAAATATAAACAAGGAGGCATCAATATGAAAATTGTAGTTATCGGCGGTAGTGGACTCATCGGGAAAAAACTTGTAAACAACCTGCGTCAGCTTGGTCACGAGGTATTGGCAGCTTCACCTTCTTTGGGTGTTAATACAATTACGGGTGAGGGGCTGGCCGAAGCGCTTAGCGGCGCGCAGGTTGTTGTCGACGTGTCAAACGCACCTTCCTGGGAAGACCAAGCCGTTTTGGATTTCTTCGTTACGTCAAATACGAACCTTCTTGCTGCTGAAGCAACTGCTGGCGTAAGTCATCATGTTGCGTTGTCAGTTGTTGGTACTGAACGCCTTCTTCAAAGTGGTTATTTCCGTGCTAAAATGGCTCAAGAAGAACTCATTCAGAATTCCAAGGTTCCTTATACAATCGTGCGCGCTACGCAGTTCTTCGAGTTCATCGGCGGTATCGCGGATGTGGCTACAGTAGGAGACACCGTTCGTTTGCCTTCTGCTCTTATGCAGCCTATCGTTTCGGATGATGTTGCAGCCGCGCTAGCCGATTTCACACTTGCTTCACCAGTGAATGGCATTGTCGATGTGGCTGGACCCGATCAGATTCGTATGGACGAACTTGTTCGACAATATTTTAAAGCAACGCAAGACAAACGCCAGGTTGTCACAGACCCCAATGCGGTTTACTACGGCTCCGTAGAAGTGAATGATCAATCCCTTGTTCCAACTGGTAGCAACCCGCGCATTACCACGACGCACTTAAACGATTGGCTTAAGCGTACTATAGTCCATGCGTAATCATCCAAAACAATAGCTGTGTGAAAAGAGAAGGAACCCCGAGTACTATGGGTTTCCTTCTCTTTGATTTTAAATAATCTTCCCTTTGAAGAGACACAATGAACTAGAAATTATGAGTAGAAAAGGTGATTAGAAGTGAATTCAGTCCCTCCATTATGGAAGGAGCTTAGTGATTCAGACGACTTCGTGTCCAAATAACTGACGATAAGGTTGAAATTATAAACTGTTAGTGATAATTTGATTTGCCTTTTATTCCATTTTTTATGCGTCTGGTGATTGCAGGCATCGGCTTTGTAGTTGCTGTTATATTGGGTATTATATTCTTACAAGATCGTTGGGCAAATAGTTAGACAAATAAACCAACAAATTATTACGCTAAGAATTATAGTTTAGGATCTGCTTTGCGGCAGATAGTCGAATTTTTCAATTCGAGACAAAAGTCGGAATGTAAATGGTTCGGTTTACTATCCACCATAGTCGTTTAATAATTTGCATTTCATAAATTGGACTTGATCCTGGAAGTTGTAGTTGAGGTCTTCGGCAAAGGTTGGGATGTCAGGAGATCAAACATCGGAAAGGTGATAAGATGAGAAAACTTATTCTGTCATTATTATTTATAAGTTCGTTGTTCCATTTTGTATGGAATGAACCTGTCCGTGCACTTTCATGCGTACCTCCAAAATCACTTAATGAAGAGTTAGCGAATAGTGAGGTTGTATTCATGGGTACAGCTCTTAATTCGAATACGTTAAATTACAATTTTACTGTAGCTTTTAGCGTGAAGACACTTTGGAAAGGAAGCGCAGATCGTATCGAAAAAGGGATTTTGGTAGGTAATATGTGGAAGGATATTAAGACAGGTCAAGATTACTTAATTTTCGCGAGTCAACGTGATGGTCATTTAGAAGCTAATATATGTGGTAATTCAAAGGAGTGGTCTGAGGTAAGCCAGAAACAAGTTAATGGGCTCGGAACAGGGAAACCCATATTTGAACTGTCTGGGAAAAATAAAAATCTATTCCAATGGTTTGTGTTCGTTACCTTCTTATTAGCAATTGGAGGTTATTTATTAATTCGATATTATCGTGAACGGAGAATGCGAAGATAGTTGATATCAGCAGCTTGCTCAAATGGGTTATATAGGGGTTGATAGAGATGATTCGTGGACAAGTGCTTTTAAACGAGAAGAATATGATGTGTCAGTTAGTAAGGGTTTTAAGATATATTTTTAATTTGAGGGGCTGCCGCGTGCAGCCCTTCGCTTGCTAAGGGGAGTAAACGGATTATTAGAATAGTAATAGCGGTCCTTTTTACCTTTAGTACCCTATGTATCCATCGGGATGTGGTCCCACTCCTCCTTGGTGCAACCAACCACCCAGAACAATCCCCTGCGTCTCTCCATCACGATGCTCTCATTCATGCCTGAGGAGGCTTCCTGCCCTTGGAGGCGACTGTTGACACACGCCCAATGTAGACGATAAGTTTTATCTGCCTCATCCAAAATCTCCTCCCGGCTGCGTAAGGAGGTCTGTTGATAAAAATTTCCGAATGATTCGCATCTTGAGACGACCTCAATTGCAAAGTTGCAGTTGCAGGTATGATCAGGGAAATCAAGAGTATCCACCAGATGCAGTGCCCAGATTAGAGTCCAATATGCTTCGTACTGCCATGTAATAGTAATGGCCTCTTGTGGCGACGGTTCCACTGCTTCCAAAAAGCGACGTTCTTCCACTGTAAGTCGGTTTTCTACGCAGAATTTGCGAAGCATATTTGTAACAAATTCTTTCGACGCAACTAGATCGCCTCCTTGGGCGACATCACATGCGTACTGGATTAGGATTAAAAGGGAAATTGCTCTCTCGGCAATCTCTTGCTGCGTTTTCCATTGACACATTGCTGCGGGGGGCAACTGCGGCAGCGTATCCAGATGCAGAATACCGCGTTGCTTAATATAGTCGATGGAAGCGTATTTTCTTCGTTCACCTTCCTCGGACGAAGCTACCTCCGCTCCCAATACTTTGTTTGTGCAAGCTCGTGGGCGGAAGTCGGCCGGACCTGATGTTCCGTCTGGATGTACAATGATTTGACCGTCATAATCAAGTAATGTTCCATTTTGAATAAAACCTATTCCTTCAATTTTGGACATAAGTTCCAGACACAGTTGCATTTGCTCTTCACTAAGCTCTTTCTCCGCCTCAAATGAAATCAGCATATTGAAAACAGAGATTTGAGTTAGAACAAGCTCCTTGAGCTTCGGATCCGCAAAAAGTATACGGTTATAAAAACCTATCATCCCAGGAATATTTGTTTCAAAATAAGCGGGATCTGTAATCTCAGTGGAGACCCGAATTGTAGTTTTCCTTTTGTTGAAAAACGATTTAGTTTTAACCATATAAATATTTTCGTTTTTCTCAACAGTATGGCCATAATTATATAGGTTTACAATGATATTACTGATATCGTCACTAGAATTTCTAGATGCAAAAATAGTGAAAAACTTCAAGCTCTAACCTCCTTTGTATGCGATAATTATGGCAAAAGTTATTCAGATTTGGCAAGGGGGGAATTATGTTAGGGGCAGTTATAGGGGATGTAATCGGATCCGTGTATGAGTGGCATAATACTAAATCTACTGAGTTTAAGCTCTATGATAGGTTTACGAGATTTACAGATGATACAGTTCTAACGGTAGCAATAGCTGATGCTATTCTAAACAAGAAAGAACAAAGTAAGCTGTTCGATCATTACGCAAGCAAGCGATTATATGCTAATAAATTAAGGCAATACGCTAGATGGTATCCCGACGCTGGGTATGGTCAAAAGTTTGAGGAATGGGTTTTGAGTAGCAATCCTAAGCCATACAGAAGTTATGGAAATGGATCGGCAATGAGAGTATGTCCAGTAGGATTTGCCTTTAGCTCTTTAGACGAAGTGATGACGGAATCCAGAAGAACAGCAATAGTAACCCATAATCATAGGCATGGTATCATGGGTGCTCAAGCAGTAGCTCAATTGGTGGTGACAGTGACACGATAGCTTGTATTACAGGAGGTATAGCACATGCGTACTATAAAGAAATTCCAAAGGAAATTGTATCGGAAGTCATGTTAAGACTCGATTTCAAGTTAAAGCAAATCATCGGACTATTCAATGACAAGTACAACATTGTAATATGATTGTTCAACTAAGTGGAAACGATAATTGAGGGGCTTGCTTCGCGGCAAGCTCCTCTTTCGTTATTGAAGTAAAAGCCAGAATTTTATTAGGGAATTTTATGAAAAGATCCGTTTGAAAGCGGAATTAATTAAATAACAAAAATCATACAGAAACACCTAAAGATTCTTAAGGCCTGGAATGGAGGAATCAAAGTACAGTGAAAGCATCCATGGAGCGAAGCTTTTAGCGGAAATGAAAGCGATTTATTTATGAGCGATCATTCCCTGTCAGCAATAAACTCCAAATAAAATTCCTGAAGGAGGAAATTGTTGCAATGAGGAGGATTGGACTGTTTGCTGTACCCCTGGTGGTAGTGATCGTAATGATGTTGACAAATATCGCTTATGCGGATGTCTCATCTCATTATCTTAACCCGCTGATGAAAGGCGCCGACCCTACCATTGAACGGCAAGAGGATGGATACTATTATTCCGCCGCAGGCGATGGCAATGTTGTATTGAAACGGCATGAAACCATTTTGGGCGTTTCCACCGCAAAGAGCAAAGAAGTATGGAAGTTACCTGAGAACCTGGAATTTATATGGGGGCCAGATGCACACAGAATTGATGGCAAATGGTACATCTATTTCGCATCCGGTCCGAAGAATAGTGATCAAGCGGGGCGCTTTGCTTATGGTCATCCCAGCTCTTATGTTCTGGAGAATAGCTCGCCCGACCCATTTGAAGGGACCTGGGAACTGAAGGGAAACTATGATAATGGAGACGGACTTACACCCCAGCAGGGGTTGTTGAATACGCAAAGCTATGGACTGCCTACCGGCTTTGTAACCATCAATGGACAGAGGTACCTTACCTATACCAAATATTTTTATTATACAGATCCAAAAACGGGGAACGAGAAATTTGATGAGTGTCCCACAATAGTAAAGATGAAAAACCCGTGGACACTGGAAGGCGAAGAGTTTACTTTAGCCAGGCCGACCTATGACTGGGAGAAGTATGTTGATAATGTTAATGAAGGCGCAGCCGTGGTGGAGCGGAATGGTAAAGTTTATTTTGCCTATTCCGCCAGCAGTTACACGCATGATAATTATGCGGTGGGCCTGTCCTGGGCTGACTTGGCCCAAAGTGTGGAGAATGAAGCGGCATGGAATAAACATCCCGAGCCGATCATGAAACGTTCGGATGAAAATGGTTCTTATTCGACTGGCTCGCCGTTATTTCTGAAATCCGAAGATGGCACAGAGGACTGGATTACATACCATGGCATACCGACCCATAGTCAAGGCGGTAAGAATAGAGAGGTTCGCGCCCAGCGGATCAATTGGGACGATAATGACTTCATCAATCTGGGCATTCCGTCCAACCCCGGCACCGTGCTTAGCCGCCCCTCCGGGGAGGAAAAGAGCGAAGTCTATGAAGCGGAAGACGCGCAACTATCAGGGGCTGCAAGAGCAACAATGAATAGTATCTATGCCTCGTCAGGCCGATATGCTAGGTATATCAATGGCAATGACAGCGACTATGTAGAATTTACAATCAACACGAATTCAGGGGGGACATATGCGCTGGACTTCCGCTACAACAATAATACGACAGAATCGATCACCATGAAGTTGGGCGTGAACCAGGAGGCTCCGGCTGCGCTTGTATTCCCGTCTAATGCCGGACCGGAGAACAAGCTGAACTTTGACTTAAAAACCGTTCACAACATCCGGCTGAATACAGGCAGCAACATCGTGCGTCTTTCCGGTAAAAGCGCATTGGGGCTGGACGCGATCATTGCCAAGAAAAGCGTCTTGTATGAAGCGGAGAGCGCGGAGCTGTCAGGCGGCGCGGGCATCGCTCAAAATCATGAGGGATATAGCGGTTCAGGTTTTGCCAGCGGATTCACGGAGCCGAACGCGGCGATCAGCTTTACCGTAAACGCTCCTCACGCGGGCAGCTATTCGGTCAAGGTGGCTTATGGCGCGGGAGGCGAGGACGATCGAACTTTGACCATGTATGTGAATGGCGTGAAGATCAAACAAGCGAATTACTTCGGTCTGAAGGAATGGGCTAAGTGGGCCGACCGCTATGACAACTTATTCCTGAAAGAAGGAAGCAATGTCATCACCTATAGGTATGAACATGGCGATACGGCGAATGTGAATCTCGATTATATCACCGTTACCGAAGCGGCGACCTGGACGTATGAGGCGGAATCCGCCACAACGACAGGCGGGGCGGATGCCGGAATCGTTCAGGCTCAGGATGGCAATACGGGAATCGGGTATGTGAGCGGCCTGACCCAGGTGAACTCGTCCTTGGAATTTACTGTAGAGGCCGAATATGCAGCCAGCTATGATCTCAAGCTGCGGTACGCCACTGAGCAGGTTGGCAAAACATTGTCGCTGGAGGTGAACGGCGCGCCTGTGCAGGACATCGTCCTTCCCCACGCTGGAGGCGCCGTGATGTGGAAGGAATATACGGTGACGGTTCCTCTGAAGAAAGGGAAAAACAGCATCGCCTATAGGAGCGCAGCCGAAGATTCAGGGGTTATCCAGATCGATCATATTCATCTGAATAAGCGCACGCCTTGGAAATATCAGGCGGAAGCGGCAACCCTCTCGGGCACGCCGGGGATCGGCAGAGACCGTCTATGGTTTGAAGGCAACGGTTATGTCGGCTTATTCCAGAAAAAAGGGGATGCTGTCCGATTTGAAGTGAATGTCCCCTATACGGCGGCCTATACGTCAACCTTGCGTTATTCGGGCGTACAGTCGTCGAATCGAACGATGACCCTGTATGTAAACGGCAACCAGGTTAAGCAAGTTTCCATGCCGCCGACAGTGAATTGGGATACCTGGATGGATGCGACCGAGACTGTCAATCTGCAGGCCGGAAAAAACATCATTGAATTTCGCCGTGAGGAAGCGGATACGGGCCAGCTCAATATAGACAGCCTGATCCTGGATAAATTCAGCGGTGGATTCATGAGCACGACGGCCAGGGAGCTTACCCCCGAGAAGATGGTGAAGATCCAGCCGAAGCATAGCGGCAAAGCGCTGAGCGTGGCAGGTGAGAAATACAATCAGGGAGCGGCAGTCATCCAATTTTCCAATGGCGATACCAATAGTCAATTGATGCGATTCGTGGATCTGGGAACAGGCTATTACCGGATTCTTATTATGCGTGGAGCACGTTTCCTCGATATCAAGCCGGAGTCGGGTATTCAGGAGCTTATTCTAAATCAGACTATTGAGGAAGCTCCGATTCCCTCCGATACCGAACAGTGGCGTCTGGAGAAGGATGGCGATTATTACAAAATCATCAACAAAAGCAATGGAAAAGTGATTACGGTCAATGAAGCATCCAAAGGAAACAACGCTGTTATACGGTTGGCCGATGACGAGGGGAAAGATCACCAGCGGTTTAAGATTGAGCTGCGCAACCTATATGACAATACCTTCTACGGAGTATCAGACATTACTGCTGTCCCGGAGGCGGTGCAGGCAGGCCAGGAGCTAACTCTCTTCGGAACAGTCTCACCGGATTGGACCACGCACAAAAGTATCGCCTGGAGCATCAAGGATGCCGGGCAAACAAGAGCTATCCTGGATGGGAATGTGCTGTCCGCCACAAGAGCGGGAACAGTCATTGTCACCGCTACGATAGAAGATGGAAGCGACATCGGCGTGAACTACTCTAAGTACTTCACCATTACCGTTACCAAGAAGGACGCGGATGTTAGTCCTGAAAAGGCCACCTTCGATCTTTATGTTCCTGGGGATATAAGCGCTAGCATCATATGGAATGAAGCCAAGACTGTTACCGGGGTGGTGTACGCAGCAACAGTAACAGGTGTCGTATATAATGGCACATTGGGAACAGACGGTTATACGGTCAATGGGGATATGTTGACCATCAAGCGCGAGACTATGGCCGGGCTGGAGTTGCAGAGCGGTGATAAGGCGGACTTCTCTATCCTGTTTAATCAGGGGAATCCGGCTGTGTTAAGTGTCAATGTGGTGGACAGCTATGCTTTGGCTAACCATAGTATTACAGTGACAACCGAGGGGCATGGCACTGCTAGCGCCAATGTATCGTCAGCGGTCAAAGATACGGCGATTACCTTGACCGCTACACCAGATTCTGGCCAGTTCTTCAAGGGCTGGCAGGTGAATAGTCCGAGTGGACTAAATGTGACTGGCAATACCTTCACCATGCCAGACGAGGTGGTGATGATCACTGCGATATTCGAAACGCAGTCCTACAGCGTTACCTATAACGGCAACGGCGCAGCAAGCGGTCTTGCGCCGGTAGATGACAGCAGCTATGGGCAGGGCGTCACGGTATCAGTCTATGGCAATACCGGCAATCTGAAGAAGCCGGGCTATTTCTTTGCTGGCTGGAATGTACGGGCGGATGGCAGCGGAACCAGCTACACGGAAGGCCAGGTATTCACAATAGACGGGGCGGACCTGACTCTGTATGCGCAATGGAAGGTTGAAAATTCGGGTGGTTCTTCTGGGGGAGGTTCGTATGATGGGGATTTTTCTGAAGATAGTTCACCAGCAACACCAACGAGCGAAGGCGTTATTCCAGCGAATAACAGCCAATTTACGGTTCAAGCAGATAAGAATGGCAAATTCGGCATAGGTGATGAGATTAAGATCGAGATCCCTGCAGGCGCTTCTCGAAAGGAGTTCCAACTTATCATCAGTAAGGTAACAGACACACAAAAGCTGCTTGCAGTCAAAGATGCAATGCTCAGTCCGGTGTTCGAGATTAGGAAGGACTTCCCAGGGAATTTCGATAAGGAGATCACTTTGTCCATTATTTTCGATCCGACCAAATTAAAGATGGGTCAAAAGCCGACTGTATTCTCCTATGACGAAATACGAAAAAACTGGATGGAAATTGGCGGACAGGTCAGTGAGACCACTTCCATTACCGTGAAGGTGAACAACGTTGCCAAGTTTGCGGTATTCGGCGTCGATCAGGCACCAAGCCTGATCGATCCGAAAGTGACGGTCAACTTGAGTGACATGGCGGCACATTGGGCGGAGTCCGATGTCAAACAAGCGATTGATCTAGGAATCGTCAGCGGTTATCCGGACGGTACGTTCAAGCCGGATCGAGCCGTAACACGCGCCGAGTTTGCCGCCATGCTCATTAATGCGCTCAAGTTGCAAGGGAACCCCCTTTACAGCGCACAGCTAACGTTCACCGATAAGGAGAAGATAGGCGTGTGGGCGCTGAATGCCGTGGCGCAAGCGGTGCAAAGAGGGATCATTACCGGTTACGAGGATGGTTCTTTCCGTCCGGATGCTGAGATTACCCGCAGTGAGATGGCTAAGATGATTGCCAATGCCCTGGATCAGTCTGACGAAAAGGTAACAACAGAGTTTGCGGATGACACGGCTATTCCTGACTGGGCGAAAGGTGCCGTTGCAAACTTGAGCAAGCAGGGCATTATTGAAGGTGAAGAAGGAAACCGATTCGCCCCAGGCGATCAAACAACAAGAGCAGAGGCAATCAGAGTGATGCTGAACATGCTGCACAACAGACAATAGAAGACGGAACGCCATTGACAACAGGATAATAGGATTCCAAGGAGGATTGTACATGGTCAAAAAACAATTCAGACATCTGTTGATTTGTCTTGCAGTGCTTCTGATGCTGCCGCAATGGAGCGGTTTGGCTGCGGCGGCAGAACCGAAGATAGCCAATACAGATTCGGCATTTGCGCAGGAGGGAAAGAATGTGTCGGATTTCTACAATGTAATCATGCAGACAGGAGCCGATCCCTGGGTTTACAAGCACACCGACGGCTACTATTACAACGTATTTGCCAACTCCAGTGGCATCGTGATCCGCAGAGCGAAAACGATCACCGGCATTGAGGCTGGCGAGAGGGGCCTTGCCTGGACGCCAGTTAAGGGCACCATGTACAGCTCCAATGTTTGGGCGCCTGAAATGCATTATCTCAAAGATACCGACGGCAAATCCAAATGGTATATTTACTTTGCGGCTGACAACGGAACTAACGCAAACCACCGCATGTACGTGCTGGAGAACGAAAGTGAAAATCCGTTGACCGGCACCTGGGAGTTCAAAGGGAAGATAACTGATTCTACCGACCGTTGGGCAATTGACGGCACTGTGCTGACTGTAAATGAGAAACACTATTTCATCTGGTCCGGTTGGGAAGAAACGGACGGAAGCTTCCAAAATTTATATATCGCGGAGATGAGTGACCCACGGACCATCAGTTCAGAACGGGTATTGCTCTCGACGTCTGAATATGATTGGGAATCGTCCCCGGCCAGAATCAATGAAGGTCCAGAAGTGACGATCAAGGGCGATACGATTAATCTAGTCTATTCTGCAAACGGAAGCTGGACAGACAGTTATTGCCTCGGGCTGATCACGGCCAAGATCGGCGATGATTTGATGAATCCCGACTCCTGGGTGAAAAAAGACACGCCGATCTTCTCCGGAGCCAATGGCGTTTATGGCCCTGGTCACCACAGCATCGTCACGTCTCCTGATGGCACAGAGGACTGGATCATCTACCATGCCGCCCGCTGGTCGGGAGCGGGTTGGACTCGAAAAGTCCAAGCGCAGAAATTTACTTGGAAAGCAGACAATACGCCGAACCTAGGAGAGCCCGCCGATCCGAACATACCGATTGCTCTGCCTTCGGGCGAGCCAGTACGGAAGCGCTATGAAGCGGAAAACGCGCTGTTGGTGAAAGCTCCGGGCGGTGAAACTTCTCCTGCTGTTCGGTTGGAAAGCACCGCTTCCGGCGGAAAGAAGATTGCCAATATCAAGAACGCCAATGATTATGCCCAGTTTACCGTAAACGTGCCGGAAACGGGATTTTATATGCTGTCTGTGCGCAATGCCAACGGTTCACCCAATGCGGCAGACGCTTCCCATATCTTGTCGATTAATGGGAGCTCTGGCGTCAATTTGAACATCGTTTATTCCGGCTTGAATCGTTGGGGGCTCTCCTCGGCGAAAGTATATCTTAGAGAAGGCAACAATGTCCTTCGTTTCTCGAAGGGGAACAATCTTGCCGAAATCGACAGCATGGATATATTTAAACTGGATGCAACGGAAATGTTATTCGATGCCCCGGGATACACGTTGGGGTTGAGTGAAACCCGCAGCTTGCCCCTGTATACCGTAACAGGCACTACCTATACCGCTGTTGACACAGGAGCAATCTTCAGTTCTTCGGATACGAAGGTCGCCGTTATTGACGGAGGCGTTAGGGTAAAGGCTGTAAGTGCGGGCAGTGCAACAATCACCGCTACAACTAATGGAAGAACGGCTACAACCACGGTTTCCGTTGCTGCAGAGCCTAAAGCTGTGCAGTCCGTTGCCATCAGTGGATTGGACAGTATCCTGACCAGTGGTCAGTCAAGCGGGTCATTGCAGGTAATGGCAGGCTATAACAACTACGAGGTTCATAATGTGACAGCGGCAGCCCAATTTACCAGCAGCGATCCTGAAGTGGCAAGGATTAATTCGGATTCTGTGACCCAATCGGTTTATGCGATTAAACCGGGAACAGCGCTTCTTACAGCCGAATACAACGGCAAGAAAGCAGCGCTCAACTTGACCGTTATTGCAGCTTCTGATGTGGTTCAGGTTGCTACCGTAGTAAAGGTTCCTTCCGGGGCGACTCCTAAGTTGCCTAGCATTGTTGATGTTGTCTACAACAACCAGTCGAAGAAGGCCGAGGTTGCCAACTGGGAGCGGGAGGGGCTTGATTTCAGCTCGCTTGGTACTGTTCAGGTGCCTGTCACCCTGAGGCTGGATGGTCGTGATGTTCCTTCCACCATTGCCGTAAACGTCATTCCGGGATGGGGCCTTGACGAGATTGTGATTCAACTCCGCAACAAGTTGGCTAACTTCTCTTATCCTTTGGGCGATGGGCTGGGCAACTATAGCCAATCCAAGTTTGATTCCTTAGTGACCGAAGTCAAAAAGGCGGAAGAGATGGCCGTAAACGCTGATCTGAGCAAAGAACAGTTTGATGAGGAACTGAATAAGCTTGCTCAAGAGGAAGCAGCTTTGTTAAATTCGCTGAACAGTATTCAGGACGGCGTCATCTATAACGCTTACCGTGATTTCTCCGGGGATACGGTTGGCAAGTACCCTTATGGCATTACCACCGAAGATCTGACCAATGGGGCTACTGCAACTGTGCAGGAAGAGGCCGGGAATAAATTCCTCAGGCTCACCACATCCGCTACTTCGGGCAAGGCAAACTTGTTCCTGCCGTATGCAGGCGAGGTAAAGGCTGAGGGGGATCAGCGCATCGTCATTGAATATCGTGCCAGACTAAACACTAGTTTCCAGTACGCCAATGGCGCCATGATGCGAAATGACAGCGGTACGGGCAATTATTCCATGGTCACGGCTTTTGATACGGGTAAAATTATAGTCCAAAACGGGCCATCTACGAAGGTCAAAGTCAAAGACTTTCAGTATAATACATGGTATAAAATTAAAATGGTGGCAAATGGAGACGCCAAGACTTATACCGTCTACATAGACGATGTCGAAGTGGCCACTGACTACAACTTCCGCCATACAGGCGGCGACAAGCTGACTGGGCAGCGGTTCGGCGTCGATGGCTATGCCAATGCCTCCATCGATTTTGACGATTTTAAAGCGATGGTTACCGGAGGACAGAAGGCTGCGCCCGGGGGGGTCAAGCACACCAATGAATCAGCGGTTGGGGCCAATGATGGATCCATCACCGGGGTCACCTCCTCCATGGAGTGGTCCTCCGACAATGGGAGCACCTGGTCAAGTGTCGAAGCGGATACCATCGCGAATCTCTCACCCGGGACGTATTGGGTTCGTTACTCGGAGACGGTTACCCATAAAGCCAGCCCTCATGTGGTTTTGACCATTATGGTCTATACTCAGCCGGTGCAAGTGACCGGGGTGAGCCTGAGTCAGACCATCGCTCAACTGTATACCAACCATGGAGACTCGTATGTCCAGCTCACCGCAAATGTGGAGCCCATTGACGCAGCCAACAAGACGGTGAGCTGGAGCAGTTCCAATCCAACTGTAGCTACCGTGGATGGACAGGGGCTTGTGACGGTTCATGCCGCAGGTATAGCCGTTATTAAGGTAACCACTGAAGACGAAGGCTTGACAGCTTCTTGTGTTGTAACTGTAGGTGTATATGATAACGACAGTGGTGGAAGCGGCGGAGGAGAGTCCCCAATTGACGGCAGCAATCCCATCGCCCCAACTGTGCCGACTACTGGAGTCACAAACGCGGATGGCAGCATGACCACCAGTATCACCGATCAAACGACCGGTACGGTGACGGAGACAACGGTCTGGCTGAATGGCGACCGTGAAGTTATAACGAAAGAACGCAATGGCACAATTACCGAGGTTGTCACCAAGCAGAATGGGAGCAAGCGCGAGACCGTGAACATGCCCGATGGAAGCAGCCGTTCTGTCACCACGGATAAACAGGGAGTCAAGGTTGAGACTGACACGACTTCTTTGGGTGTTGTAACTGCGTCTGTCCATCTGCCTGAAGGCGTAACGCAAGCGCGGGTCACAATTCCGTTTAAGAATGCTTCTGCTTCTACGGTGGCTTTTGCGATTCGGGAAAACGGAACCAAGGAAGTTATCGGAACGGTTATCACCGAAGCTGGATTGAGCTTTACAGCTAAGGGCAATATGACGGTGAAGCTGGTCGACAATAAGGTTGTTTTCCGGGATGTGCTTAACAGCCATTGGGCTGCGGAGGCGATTGCCTTCACAGCAAGCCGGGGATGGCTGCTCGGCATGGAGCAGGGAGTTTTCGCCCCCGACGCATCCTTGAGCCGGGCCATGTTATTTACCGTGCTGGCCCGCTTGCATGGAGTAGAGACCGAAGGTGGGGAGAATTGGTACAGCAAGGCGAAAGACTGGGCTACTACATCCGGGATTAGCGATGGTAATACCCCCGAAGCTTCGATCACTCGGGAACAACTGATTACTGTTCTGTACCGTTACGCTGGACAGCCGGCTGATAAGAACACTGTCAAGAGCTTTGCCGACAGCGAGGAAGTGTCCACCTGGGCAAATGATGCCATCGATTGGGCTGTATCGGCAGCTATTCTTAACGGCAAGCTGGGGAACCTTGTGGAGCCTGCCGCTGTTGTCTCACGGGCGGAGTTATCCGCCATGCTCGCACGGTTTATATCGTGGCGCAATAACTAGAGTGGTTGAGTAGTTAACAGGAAACCATGGAGCTAAGCGGGAACACCTGCTCGGCCCCTTGGTTTTTTTCGTAGATTTATTACTGTTCGGCAAAGAAGGACTACCAACGAGGATCTTGCCCATTTCGGGGAGACTTCTGCTCGTTGGAAGGAGAAACAAAAATCGCACAGAAAGACCTAAAGATTCTTAAGGCTCGGAATAGCCGAACCGCGGTACATTATAAACATCACATCCAATAAAAACTTTCAGCAGGAAGAAGGGGGAGCCATGAAAACAACGCCTGCCGTCGTAAGAACGGATAGGGCACCGGCAGCCAAAGAGGCTTTTTATCAGACAAAGCGGTTTCGGCAAAATATTCCGCTATTTGTCATGCTTATACCGGGAGTGCTTTATTATTTGATATTCCGTTACTTGCCAATGGGCGGTCTTGTAATTGCTTTCAAGAACTACAATTTTCACGATGGCATATGGTCAAGTCCGTGGGTCGGGTGGAAATATTTCGAGATACTATTCCAATCCCGCGTTACGCTGCAAATTATTTGGAATACCCTTACCCTGAGCGTTCTGAATCTGGTCTTCGGTTTCCCTGCGCCGATTATTATCGCCATTGCCTTGAATGAGGTCCGGAAGAGCTGGTTAAAGCGCTGGATTCAAACCATTATTTATTTGCCTCATTTTTTGTCATGGGTTATCGTTGCAGGTATTATTCTGACCCTGTTCTCCATCGATGGCGGTACCATCAACAAGTTGTTGGGCCATTGGGGGATGGAGAAGGTACCTTTCCTGTACCGTGCAAACTCGTGGATTGCCATCTTTGTCGGCTCCGGCATGTGGAAGGAGATGGGTTTCGGCGCTATTATCTATCTCGCCGCTCTCTCCGGTATTGACCCCAGCTTATATGAATCCGCGGGGCTTGACGGTGCAGGCAAGCTTAGGCAAATTTGGCATATTACCCTTCCGGGCATTCGTCCTACGATTATCCTACTTCTGATTCTTGGAATGGGACGTCTGATGGAAGTTGGGTTTGACCAGGTTTACAACTTGCAGAATCCCACTGTCATGCAGAATGCGGAAGTCATCAGTACCTATGTGTACAAAGTGGGGCTGCAGCAGGCGCAGTTTGGTCTGACCACAGCCATGGGCTTGTTTGAATCCTTTGTCGGCTTGGTACTTGTGTTGTCGGCCAATGCATTGGCCCGTAAATTCGATCAGGGATTATTCTGAAGAAAGGAGGGAATTCCTCTTGAGGGAATCCACAGGCGGTAAAATTTTCGTAAGCTTTATTCATGTGGTACTGATTATTATTTCGCTCACTTGCATCCTGCCTTTCCTGCATTTGATTGCGCTGTCCGTAAGCTCGGGGCATGCAGTTGACTTGGGTCAGGTTTGGTTCTGGCCGGTGGGGCTTGACTTCACCGTTTATAAATACTTTTTTGAGAATACACCGGCCTTGCGCGCCTTTAGCAACAGCGTGATCATTACCTTATGCGGAACGGCCTTGAGCATGCTTGCCACCGTGCTGACGGCCTATCCCTTATCCCGCCGTTACCTCTACGCTCGCAAGCCGATCACAACGGCCGCATTGTTCACCATGCTCTTTAGCGGAGGCATGATCCCGACTTATCTGGTCATCAATAGCCTGCATTTGACCAATACATACTGGTCGCTTTGGCTTGGTGGGCTGATTAGCACCTATAACATGCTGATTATGAAAAGCTATTTTGAGAGCACTCCGGGAGAAGTGGTGGATTCCGCCCAAATTGACGGCTGCGGCGAGGTCCAACTGCTGTTGCGTATCATATTGCCCTTGTCTCTTCCCATGCTGGCTACGCTGACGTTATTCTACGGAGTGGGTTACTGGAACATGTTCATGAGCGTTATTCTTTATATCAGTAAAACGAATTTGCAAAATCTTACTGTTATTGTTCAGGGAATGCTGCAAATTCAAGGGAACTTTAATATGTCGGCCATGGATATGATGCAGCAGCAGGAAATGGTATCCGAAAAGCTGAAAGCAGTTGGGGTCATGGTTATGGTTGTACCCATGCTGGTGGTATACCCGTTCCTGCAGAAGTATTTTGTCAAAGGTATTATGCTCGGCTCTATCAAAGGTTAGCGGCATTAACGAAATTAATTATAGATTGAGGAGGGTTCCACATGTTGAGACAAACATCCGCACCAAGAATGAAGATCACGTTGGCACTTGGACTATCTGCGGTTATGGCAGCAGGGTCAGTTGGTTGCAGTCAAAAGGAAGAGGGGACAAAGGGACAAGCCAAAGCGATAATTACCGTTTCCAACTACGACAGGGGCAATATTCCCGCAACGGAGGGAACGGTGGAGGAGAACCGTTGGACCAAGTGGATCAATGAACATTCTCCCGTTACGGCCAAGTATGTGCCTGTTGCCCGGGCAGAGTCAGTCAAGAAGCTGAATGTGCTGTTCGCATCGGGCAGTGCGCCGGATATTGTCAATGATTTTGATACGGGTTTTCGGAATTCCCTGTACCAGCAGAAGCAATTGATGCCTTTGGACGATTACTTGCAATATGCACCAGAATACCAAAAGCTGCTGGAAAAGTACCCCCAACTTCGCAAAATAGGCACCAAGGCAGACGGCAAGCTTTACGAGATCGGTAAAATTAATGAGCCACATTTGCAGAGTGTAGCCTTTATCCGGATGGATTGGCTGAAAAAGCTGAAGCTGGAGGTTCCGAAAACCACCGAGGAATTGCTTGTCGTTCTGAAAGCATTCGTTGAGCAGGACCCTGACGGCAACGGGAAAAAGGATACGTATGGAACCAATATGAGCTACACCTCGGACGGCATGGTGGATTCCATGTTCGGATCTTACGGCTGGAAAATATCCAGTGATGACAAGATTATCAGGACTTGGGACAATACGCTGGAGTCTCTTAAATTCAAGAAAAGGTTATTTGAGGAAGGCCTGATCGATAAGGATTACTTGGCGGACAAGAATGGGGCCAAAGCCAAGCAGGATTATCTGAACGGAAAAATAGGCATTTATCTTCCTCCTGTTGTCAGCTCCTGGTTTGAGAGTACTGTAACAGACCTCCAAACGCTTCGAAAGGTGGTTCCAGAGGCGGAGATTGCGCCGATGGCGCAGCCCAAGTCTCCCATGGGGCAATTCGTTCATCATGTCGTCAATCCGATTCAGATGACCACGGTGATCAATGCTGCTGCCAAAAATCCCAAGGCAGCTATGGAATATATCAACTTCATAATCAAGCCGGAGAACGGTTTGATTCTGAGAAAAGGCGTGGAGGGAGAGCATTGGAAAAAAGGTGCGGACGGCTTTCCTAAGGTCATTGATCCAGCAAAGAATGCCAAGGAACTGGACTGGGCCATGGACTACACCATGTTCTACTCGTTCCCCGAGAATCCGCTTCTGACTTCCATCACTGCGTTCGACGTGAGTGATCCTATTCAGAAGGCAGGACTGGAAATGCTGAAGAAAGCTGACGAATTTCTGCTTAATCCCGATGCCCAGTATCCCGCACTAAGTCATTACGAGCATATGCCTAACCTGCCGAGCGATTTGGTTGTAATCAATACCAATGTCGACAAGGAAATGAAGGACATCTACGCTAAAGGCATTATCGGCGGGGCCAAATATACTCCTGAGCAGGCCCTTGCAGATACCAAAGCTGCCTGGGAGAGAGGCGGCGGCAAACAGATTGAGGAGTTCATGAATACCTGGTACAAAGAAAATAAGGACAGAGCTTTCCTAGGTAAGGATATCCTGGAGATGGTTCGCTCCCAACACAAGTAAAGGTTGAAGGGCGTAGAATAGTAGGATGAATGAGGACTTGGTTCGGCAGAGGCTGGGCCAAGTTTGCTTTAGGGCCATTTAATACGAGAAGGAGTATATGAATCATGACAAATGAGATGTTGCTTCAAAAAATCGAACTAGTCGTGGACAAGCTTTTGAATTTGGGCGGCAGCGACTATGAAAAGGATAAGACCGTAGTCCAGGCTGATACAAGGAAAGGAATTGTCCAACGGGATTTCGGAATTGAAGAATGGGACTGGCCCCAGGGGGTTGGCCTTTACGGTCTGTACAAGCTGCAGAAGCATTACAGCGATCACCGATTTATGGCATTTTTTATGAACTGGTATTCCCGAAATTTGGAAGTGGGATTGCCGTCCAAAAACATTAATACGACCGCGCCTTACCTAGCTTTGGTTATGCTCTTGGATCAGTTGGAGCCTTCCAATCAGTTGGAACAACTATGCCGGGATCACGCGGATTGGCTCGTTCATGAGCTGCCCAAAACCAAAGAAGGCGGCTTCCAGCATACAGTCACTGCAATTGGCAACCGGAATGGCGTCCACTTGCACAATGGGCAGTTATGGATTGATACGCTCTTCATGGCGGTTTTGTTTCTAAACCAGGCTGGGCGAAAGTTTAACCGGCCGGAGTGGGAGCAAGAAGCCGTACACCAGATTCTGCTTCATATCAAGTACTTGTTTGACAAACATACCGGACTGTTCTTCCACGGCTGGAGTTTCGAGCGCAATGATAATTTTGGCAGCATCTTCTGGTGCCGGGGCAATTCCTGGTTCACCTACGGCATCGCGGATTACCTGGAAACTTGTCAGGATACGATTAACCCTGGCGTCCGTCAATTTCTAGTTGATACGTATAAAGCTCAGATCAATGCTCTCGTTCCGCTCCAGGCCGCTTCCGGTCTCTGGCACACAGTCCTGCAAGACATTACCAGCTATGAAGAGGTATCGGGATCGGCCGCAATTGCTGCGGGTATCCTTAAAGGCATAAAAGCCGGTATTCTGGATTCCTCCTATCAGACTGTTGCAGATAAGGCCATCCAGGCGGTTTGTCAACATATTAGCGGGGATGGAACTGTGCTGAATGTGTCAGCTGGAACCGGTATGGGAATGGATAAAGATCATTATAAAAATATTACCATCATGCCGATGGCATACGGGCAGTCCCTTGCTCTTATCGCCTTGTATGAAGCTTTAACATAATAGGAGTAAACCGGATTGGGGCATGATGCGCTTTCTTCTTACGTAGACAGGTAAAATGAAACCTTGTTTACTTGGAAGAAAGCGTTTTATAATACAGTATGAAAATCAAGGGGGGAGGGGAGCTGACTGTATCCCACACGCTGGCCGGGGAATATAGCTGGAAAGATTAAGGGCAGCTTTAAGATCAAACTGATCGTGCTGCTCTCGTGTATGGTAACACTTGCCTTTGCCTTAGCAGGCTGGATGGTTTACCGGTCAAATATCCAGTTAATGGAGGGTGAAATCAGCAGGCAGTTCTCCATCGCCAACGAACAGGCTTTGGCCCGACTGGAGATGTCCTTCCAGGAAATCAACCGGGTATCCCAATCGATTATCCTGAATCCGAACATCGAACAGTTCCTCAGGGAGAACACTGTTCCCGTAAGCGATTCCTACACTCAATTCAAGAACCGTAAGTATGTGGAAGAGCAATTGAATATGCTGCTGGTGGATGCGCCGTCTATCCGTTCTGTTTTCTTATACAATGAAAACGGGGAAATGACGGTTCTTTCTAAGAACGGAGCGTCGGGAGAGCCGGGAACAGATGACTTGACCAGGATGATGGATAAGCTTAAGCCCCATCGGGGGAATATGGTCTGGGGCCGGGCCGAGGCGGCAAGCACCATTGATCCCGACGGTCGCAGAACGGTTCTGGTTGCTGCTAGACGGATGCTCAATGAGAAGCTTATCCCATATGGCACCATGGTGTTGGTGATGGAGGAAAGCTTGATATCTAAGGTGCTGCGAGATCTTACGGAGAACGGCAGTGGCAAGGTGCTGCTACTGGAGCCTATGGGCGGTATGCTTTACTCCAATACTGACCAGAGCGAGATGGAGCAACTCTTGGAACTGACAGAAGCAAATTATCCCCGTTACGTCAAAATGAATGGCATCTCCTATTTGTTTGTCCGCCACGAGCTGATTCCGGCAGGATTTACCCTATATGGAGGAGCTTCCTTGCAAGAGATAAAGAGGAAAAATAAAGACATCATTCAGGTATTGGCATTTGCCGGAATCGGCGTGATTCTGCTAAGTGCACTCCTTATTACGATTTCCACCCGGACACTCCTGAAGCCTCTGGCCCATCTGATGCAGGGACTGCGTTTGCTGCGTTCCGGCGATTTCACGGTCCGTGTCAGAGTGGATTCCGGCGATGAGTTGGGCTACATCGGAGATAGCTTCAACAGCATGGCGGAGCAAGTGAGCGAGCTGATCAATAAGGTATATTTGGCGCAAATCAGCCAGAGGGAGTCGGAGTTGAAGGCTATCCAGGCGCAGCTGAACCCTCATTTCCTTCACAACCTGTTCAATGAGCTGTATTGGAAGCTGTATAGCGACGACCAAGAGGAGACGGCGCTTCTGATCAACGCCATCTCGGAGATGTTGAAGTATTCCCTGAAATCAGTTCAGACGGATACGACTCTTGGTGAAGAGCTGCATCAGATCCGCAATTACATCAAGATCCAGACAGAGCTGTTCACTGGCGAGATTGAAACCATAATTCAAGCTGAGGAGTCTCTGCTAAATCTGCGGATGATGCGATCCCTCTTGCTGCCGGTGGTGGAAAATGTTTTTGTGCACGCTTTCAGTGATATGGAGAGTGATCGAGTGCTGCGGATTAAAGCGTTCCTATTCAATGAAGCGCTGCATGTTCAGGTAGCCGACAATGGATGTGGCATGGATAAAGAAACCCTGCGAATTTTGACTGAGGAGGATGCTGTGCTGCCAGACTGCAATAAGACGGGAATCGGCTACAAAAGTGTGTTGAGGCGCATTCAACTTGTATACGGACCCTCTTATGGAGTGGAAATTATCAGCAGTATAGGAAAAGGAACGGTTGTTCACATGACGCTTCCTATTAAGTCCGGGACACTGGGGAGTCATGAGGAGGGGACGGATGAAGGGTAAGATGTTTATTGCAGAAGACCAGCCACACTTCCGTAAGGGGTTGAGGAGGCTGGTAGGGAAGCGGTCCGCCGAGTGGGTGGTCATGGGGGAAGCGGGAAATGGCAGGGACGCCTTGTTAATGATGGAGAAATGTGTCCCGGATCTCTTGTTGACCGATATCCGGATGCCCCATATTGATGGTCTGCGGCTGGCAGAAGAAATCAGAAAGCGCGGTTGGCTAACTAAAATTGTGCTCGTAACCGGATTTAAGGATTTTACATATGCCCAGTCTGCCGTCAAGTTCGGGGTGCTGGACTTTATCACGAAGCCTTGTGTGGAATCGGATATCTTATGTGTACTCGATCGGATTTATGTGCAGCTGATTAAAGAAAGCCAGTCCCAGCTCTTGGTAGAGGGCTGGAAGCGCCAGCATGAAGACAGCGAGCTACGCTCGGCGATCATGGGCATGCCCTGCAACGGTGAAGTGGTGGACGCTCTGCTAAAACGGATGAATCAATGCGAACTGCATTTTCTCCGTGTTCCTACCTATTTCCCGCCGGAGAAGCATTATTCAGACCAGGATGTCCCGCTTTTGCAGTTTGCTTTCTCCAATATAGTCGGGGAGCAGTTGAATAAATGGTTTCCCGGCGGCTTTCGTCTGTTTCCGTTGAACGCTTCGGAGTGGGCTTTATTGGTGGATCGGAGTGCTTCCCGGCAGGATACTTCCTCTTCATGGCTGCAGTTACTCACTGATTCTGTCCATCATTATCTAAGGTTAGTTCTTGAATATAATGGACAAGGGCAATGTACTAGTACAGAGGATTTACACCAAGGCTACAAACGGTATTGCAGGGAAGGGTATAAGCAACACGGTTCTGCGAATGAAGCACTACTCAACCAGACAGCGTTATACGAGAAGGAGAAGGAGATTGTAAGCTGGCTTATGTCGGAGGATAACAGTTTGCTGAGCCGGGAGATGCAGGGGCAAGCTCTCCGGATATGCTATTTACCTCCGCAATCCGCAAAGATCGAAGCGCTGCTGCTGGCTGCTGCCATTCTCCGGCTGGTTCAGGTCCAGTTTCCCGAATGGCAAATGACCGTTCGCCCTATAGAGTGGGATTCTATCTACAAATGTACAACGTCTGAGGAAATTGTAGAATGGCTGAAGGGATACATTCATGAATTCCTGCAGTCCCACAATAACTGGCTTGCTAGTAAGAATGATAATCCCGTCAAGCAGGCCATTCGGTTTATCGAAGAATCATACATGGGGGTATGCGGCTTGGCTGAGGTGGCAGCCCATGTTCATCTCAACCCCAGCTATTTCAGCAATTTGTTTAAAAAGGAGATCGGGGAAAGTGTAACCGTGTACGTCCAAAACCTGCGCGTACAGAAAGCGAAGCTTCTGCTGAAAAGCACGGAAATGAAAATATTCGAAATTTCCGAGGCTACCGGATTCAACGATTCTAATTATTTCACGCATATGTTCAACAAAATAGCGGGAGTCTCCCCGAAGGAATACCGCAAGCAAATGGCTGGACAGTGACTCTTCCAAGAAACCAGCAATCAAACAAACACACTCGTTCCCAATAGGCGGGTGTGTTTGTTTGATTTTGAAATTTTTCGCTCGCGGCAACTCTTCTTTAGTTTCAAGTCAGACTACTCCGAATCCCCCATCCCCCCTGTAGGAATTTGGTCCACCGTCTGCAGTAAGCGGTACTGTCCAGGCGTAGTCCCCATGCGAGATTTGAACAGCTTGCTGAAGTAGCTGACGTTGGCATAGCCGATTTCACGGCAGATATCCTCGAGCGAATACTTGGGCTGCCGCAGCAGTTCGCAGGCTCGTTTGATACGCAGATGAATCAAATGGTCGTTGATCGTTGTACCTGTTGTTTCCTTGAAAATACGGCTCAAAAAGGATGTGCTTCGCTGCACGTGCCCAGCAACCGTCTCGATGGTGATGTTGTTATTATAATTATTTTCCATAAATTCGGTAGCAAGCTGCAGGGTCATATCGTTGAGTTTCAACCGTTTCTCTCGATTGTGCGTGATAATTTGGACGCACATGTCCATCAAGCGTGCCTCCATATCGCGCAGCGTCTGGATACCAGACAGCACGAACGGTCGATCGCCGAGTACGGCGGTCATATCTCCTCCGGTTTGCACCAGCGTTTTGACGATCTCCCCGCTCAATTGGAAGAAAAGTTGCTGCACATTGGCTTTCCTCAGCCTGCGGGCAGTCACTTCTTGCGTGATGCGGCTGATCGTTTCCGCACATTCTTCCTCATGCAACTGAAGCAGCGCCTGAAGCAGCTTGGTCTCTAGCTCGTAGGGATAGTAATAGGTCTCCTCATCCTGCTTCCAAGAGCTGACGATGGAATAGGGCACGATTTCGCCCTTGCCGACATACATTTTCAGGCTGAGCGCTTCGACCGATTCTTCATAGGCGGTTTGGGCCGAATAAGCACCTGAGTGGGTACGACTAACGCCGATCGTAGCCATGATGCTGTAACGGCTCTCCATAGTACGCTGGAGCTTTCTCGCAAGCTCGGTTGGATAATCGTCTTGATTGGTTGGCACAGCAAGAATGATGATCATGATGCGTTCATCGTCTCTAGCGAAGATTTCGCCGTCAATTTCGGGTCCTAGCTCTTCAATCAAACCATATTGAAAGAGATGAAAGTGAAGATTGCCAGTCGAGTCACTCAGCAGAGATTGTTCCTCCAACTCGATCGTCAGGATGGCAAACCGTTCGAAATCCAATTGGAGTCCCAGTAGCTCCGCTGCATCTTTCTCCTGCCCATTGCCCTGATTAGAAATAGCCCTCCCCTTGATAAGATCGCTCAAATATTTCTCCTTAATCGCTGAACGGTTATCCCCAAGTAATGTTTCTACCCGTTCCTTCTCGCTGAGAATCGTCTCCCGGCTATGACGAAGCCGTTCGAAAGCCATCTGAATGAAGCTCGCTTCATCAGCGGCTGGCTGAGGAGCTTCTTGACTCGCACTCTCACCCGTAGAGGGCACAGCAGCCGCATTGGCTCCGCTTATATAGGCGACAACGCTTTTAAGCGGTCGATATAGTCGCTGAGAAATGTAGATCAGCAGCAATATAGCAATGCTAACGTAAATCGCAGATATGGCAGCCACAATCATTTTGATACGGTTAAGGCCCTGAAGCAGAACGGAACGTTTGGTCAAATTAACAAACTTCCACCCTGTCACACTAGAGGTGGTGTAGGTCACGATCCACTGGCGATCGTCAACGTAGGAACCGCTCCCTGGAGCGGATAGCGCGCTTTGATTAAATTTCCCAATGAGGGCTGCTGCCTCTTCCGTTTCACTATAGAGCGGTTCTCCATTGGATCCGAGAACAAGCGTCAGTCCCTTTTTATTATGATAATGGCTCAAATATTCTTTGAAGAGAAGGTCGAGCTTCAAATTGATTACAATAGCTCCATCAACGGGACCGATGAGCGGCATTTTCTGCATTAAACTGGTGGCTAATGTTCCTTTGGCCGCAATACCAGGACGATTGGTTAGCCAAACAGTCCGGTTCGCGGTGTCTTCACTCATTGTCGTTATCCAAGAACGGTCGGTGAAGGAAGAGAGTGGAGACATTTTCATATCGGAACGAGAGGTCAGTACGAGATCAAGCTTATTGTAGACGAGATAAATGGAGTCAATATAAGGATTTAGCTTCTGCTGCTCCTCCAGAAACCGCGTTAAGTCAATAAGTGAAGAGACACTGAGCTTATCATTTATTTTATGAAACAGGTAGGATTGGGTCATGACCATGCTCGAGGCGATATTCTGTATCGCAGTAAGTTCTTTATGAATCAATTCTCGCTGCTGCTCCATGATGGATTGATTATATTCAATGGAATTCTGAATGCTGGTATCGGCAGAAATCGTATAGGTGACCGAGGAAATAAGAATGACCGTGACAACGACGATCGCTGTCATGGACAACAGCAGTTTGACGAAGAGAGATCGGTTGCGAATGAGTTGAAGACTAGGCATCCAAACCCTCCTTTCGTAGTGTTAGCGTTTTCAAGATTAGGTGGATAACGTACTCAGCACCATGCAAATTATAGCACAGAATGAGGGAAGGGGAAGGCGAGAGGCGAAAAACATACGAAAAATCGGATAACATAAGGGGATAAAAACAGCCTCAGAAAGGAAAAACATAAAGAAAATCGAATGAGATCATTGTGTAGTTGTCTGCCACGGGATATCGTAAAGGATGTAACCGTTCCCAATTCCCGGCCGGGGTAGAGCGCGTTAAGGAACGGAAATCATGATGTGAAGCAGGGGGAGATTATTGTGCCTAACTATAAAATGAAACCAGTCGCACTCACCGTATTAGCAGCTAGTATGGCTGCAAGCGTACTTAGCGGATGTGCCGCAGATAAGAAAACAACTTCCGAATCGAGTCAACCGAGTAGCACTGCTGCTGCAAAACCAATTGAAATTACGTGGGGCATTCAATTCCAAGCACCGGCCGTTGTGGCTGATACGCCAGTACAGAAGTGGCTTGAACAGAAATTCAATATCAAAATCAAACCGGTCAAAGTGACCGATGCCAGTATCGCTTCAGGTGACGTACCGGATGTGTTCATGCTGGGAGATCCATCCAATGTATCTGCTTACCAAGCGCAAGGTGTTCTGATGGACTTAGATCCGAATATGGTGAAAGACAAAATGCCGGAATACTATAAAGATGTGATGCAGTCGAAGGCGCTTTTCCAGACGGTAACGTTTAGCGATAAGCTCTGGGCAGTTCCAATGTTTATCGATTTGAAACCATACGACCTCACGATGTTATGGCGCAAAGATTGGCTCGACAAAGTAGGCATCACGAAGCTTCCAGAGACATTAGATGAATTCGAACAGGCGGCTTATGCGTTTGCGAAGAAAGACCCAGACGGCAATGGCAAGAACGATACCTACGGATTAACTGGTACGGCGACGTCAACGTGGTCAACGGGCTTCTACTCGATATTTGGCGCATTTGGCGTACAACCAACGATGTGGCACGAGAAACAAGGAGCGATTATGAACGGTTCCATCATGCCTGAAGCCAAGGCAGCTCTTGAGAAACTGCGCAAATGGTATGCAGACGGCGTGATCGATCCTGAATATATTACGGATACACAAGATTCATACCGCAAGAAGCTGTATAACAGTCGAATTGGTGTGATTGAGGAGCAAGTCGGCAAAGCAGCGCTCGCTGATGGAGCGACAAATATAGCGATGAAAGACATCAATCCGAATGCCAAGCTCCAACTGGGTAAAAATCCGAAAGGACCTGGCGGCAGCGGCAGCTGGGATTGGGGCGTGAAAAGTAATTACATCGTGCTGGGCAACAAGGTGAAGAATGATCCAGCTAAGCTGAATAAGATTTTTGAAATATTGCGAGCAGAGAGCAGTGACGAAGAAACAATCAATATGACGAGTTTGGGTGTCAAAGGGACACAGTGGGATTTTGCAGCGAGCGGAGCGACTTCTGGCGCAACGAAAATCTTAACGGGTTTCGAAAAGCAGGAACAACGTGATGCAGTTGGCATCCGGTTGTTCTCCCTTGGCAATATCACGACTCGGGCTTATCGGGATAAATATTCTAACCCGCAGTTGAACGAAGCGGTTCGTACCTATTCTTCCGCACCGAATCAGACAGATGCGCTATTATTCGCTGCGCTTCCATCCGATGGCAAATATAAGAAGGATTTGACAGCGCTGACGCAAAAATATTTTGCACAAATCATCAGTGGAGAAGTGCCGCTTAGCGATTTCGATAAGTATGTGACAGAGTGGAAAGCCAAGGGTGGAGACGAACTGACCAAGGAAGCTAATGAGATGTACCAGAAGCAGTTCAAAAAATAATCAGCTTGAGAAGCGATTCGTATCCTCGGTAGTACATCGTTAAACGCTGCCGGGGAGGCATCGCAACTGGCCCTGAGGAAGTGCACAAGATATGAAGACGATAATGAAAAATAGGGAGCTGTTTGCGCTCTATTTGTTTGCCTTTGCCTTTTTTCTCATATTCAAATATGGCCCGATCTACGGGGTACTGATCGCTTTCAAAGATTTTCGCGTTGTCGATGGCATCTGGGGCAGCCCCTGGGTGGGCTTTAAGCATTTTGAAGCGCTCTTTCATTCATCCGATTTCTACCGATTGCTAAGTAATACACTGCTGCTGAATCTCTACTTGCTGCTGTTCGCCTTTCCTGCACCGATTGTGCTGGCGCTTCTGCTGAATGAAATTAGATCCCGCTTTTTTCAGCGCTTCGTACAGATGACGATGTATCTGCCGCATTTCGTTTCGTGGGTCATTATGTCCGGCCTTGTCATCTACTTCCTGTCGCCGACCACGGGCATTGTGGCTGAGATCGTGAGTTGGTTCGGTGGGAAACCGGTATTTTATATGGGACATAAGGAATATTTTCGCTCTATAGTGGTGGGTTCAGCCATATTGAAGGATATCGGCTGGGGATCGATTATTTATTTTGCTGCCCTATCGGGCATTAATCCCGAGCTTCATGAATCAGCAACGATGGATGGGGCGAATCGCTGGCAGCGTTTGTTTCATATTAATATTCCGTCGATTATGCCAACCATTGCAATTATGTTCATTCTCAGCCTAGGGGGCTTCTTGAGCGCAAACTTTGAACAAATTATCAACTTGCTCAATCCTGTCACCTTTGATACGGGAGATGTCATTGACACTTACGTCTATCGCGTTGGACTACAACAATTCCAATACAGTTATACAGCTGCGATTGGCTTGTTCAAGTCTTTAGTAGGTTTGCTGCTAATTCTGGGGGCTAACTTCACGGTGCGCAGATTAAGCAAGGGAGAGAGCGGCTTATGGTAGGAGGATTCGCAACATGAGAACTGGAAACTGGCAAGATCGATTAAGCGTTAGTCTTATTTATATTGTACTTGGCATACTTGCCATTATTGTCGTCTACCCTTTTATTCACGTGCTGTCGGTATCGCTAAGCGGGAGGGGAGAGGCGCTTCGCAGCGGCTTTCACTGGATTCCGAGGGATCTCACGCTGACGCCATACAAGGAATTGTTGACGTACCCATTCATCTGGAAAGGATACAGCAATACGCTATTCCGGATGGTTGTTGGCACAGCGCTTACCTTGATCGTTACCGTGTGCGCAGCGTATCCGCTGTCTCGCAATGAAATGCCATGGAAGCGGGTATTGGTACTGCTCCTGCTCTTTACCATGATTTTCGATGGTGGGATCGTGCCGAACTATTTGCTAATCAAGGAGCTTCATCTATTGAATACGCGGTGGGTCTATGTGCTTCCGCATGCGGCGAACGCATTCCAAGTGTTGGTGATGATTTCGTTCTTCCGCTCGATTCCGGATGCGCTAATTGAAGCGGCGAAGATTGACGGAGCGCGTGATCTGCGAATTCTTATTCGTATTATTTTGCCACTGTCTGTCCCTGTTCTAGTTACGATTGGACTATGGTCGCTTGTGTATCACATTAATGCCTTTATGGACAATTTGCTGTATGTGACAGATCAATCCAAGTTCGTGCTGCAGCAGATTGTTCGGCAAATTCTGATCGAGAATAGGCTCGATCCGTTTACAACGGCTGTGAATGAGGTTCCCCCTGCTCCAGAGAGTTTGAAGATGGCAGCGGTTATTGTATCCGCTCTTCCCGTGTTGATCATGTATCCATTTCTGCTGCGCTACTTTGAGAAAGGTACAATGATTGGATCGGTAAAGGGTTGACGCTGTCCTTAATTCGTCTCTCCTGTGAGGAGTAAAAATTTCTTTACGAAGGGATGTAGAGCTATGTTTAGAAATAAAGCAATCATTCTCGCAATCACAGCTATGATGTCGAATTTGTTTATGTTACCTGCCATACAGGCCGAATCCGGATTACCGGAAACGGCTTTCTATGTGGCCACTAATGGAAGCGATTTCAATTCAGGAGGGATCAATGAGCCTTTTCAAACGATAGAAAAAGCCCGCGATGCCGTTCGTCAGTTGAAGGTCACTTCCGGCTTGCCCGATGGGGGTGTGACCGTTTATTTGCGTGGCGGTACGTATAATAGAACAGCTAGCTTCCAGATTGAGGGGCAAGATTCCGGTACGGCTGACAGTCCGATTATCTACAAAGCTTATCCGAATGAGAAGGTAAGTTTATCCGGCGGTCAATCGCTCGATAAGAATTGGTTTACACCAGTTACCGATTCAGCCATTCAGCAGCGGATTATTAGTCCGGATGCACGTACCAAAGTGCTGCAGGTGGATCTGAGTAGTCACGGCATTTCGGATTACGGCGTGATGAGCCGACATGGTTACTATAAGGCAAACGATGTCAGTCAGGTTCCTCCCATGGAGCTGTACGTGGCTGGCGAGGGCATGACGCTTGCGCGCTGGCCGAATAACGGTACCGTGCAAATGGGCGACATCATCGATGCGGGTCCGACACGTAAGGATGGGGATCTGCAGGATCGGGGAGGGACGTTCAGCTATACGTACGACCGGCCGCAATACTGGACGAATGCCAACGACGTTTGGTTGGACGGTATTTTCGGTTACAGCTGGGAATGGTCGTATAACCAAATCGCTTCGATTGATGCCGTGAATAAGCAGATCACATTGCGCTACGGCGAAATGAGCGGCTTATTCAAGAACTGGTATCCGGATTTCCATTTTGCACAAAATTTACTTGAAGAAATCGATATGCCTGGCGAATATTACATCGACCGTACGCAGGGCGTCTTATATTTCATGCCGACCGCAGCGTTTGAAGCGGCGCATCCCGAGATTACCGTTACGATGCTGAAAACACCCATGATTAATGCGGTCGGCGCTTCCTATGTCACGTTCGAAGATCTAACGTTGGAGAATGGACGCGATTCCGCCGTGGTGATTATGGGTGGCAATCATGTGCTGCTATCCCATTGCGAAATCCGTAACTTTACAAATGGCGGCGTGCAGATCAATACACAAAGCCGATGGTTATACAATGATTTTGCGACAGCAACGGGGGTGAATCACGGAATAACGAATAGTCACATCCATCATATCGGTGGGACAGCGGTCACGTTGAACGGAGGCAGCCGCGTCACCCTGGAGCCTGGCAACAACTATGTGGAAAATTCGCACATTCACGACTTCGCCTATTATCACAAGGCGTACAATCCGAGTGTCATTCTGACCGGTGTCGGCAACCGTGTGTCGCACAACGAAATTCATGATGCTCCGCATCCTGGCATTCTGATCTTCGGCAACGATCACCTCGTAGAATACAACAACATTTATGATGTATGCAAAATGTTCTCCGACCTCGGAGCCATCTATATGAACGCAGGCGAAACACCGCAACAGCGGGGGACCGTTATTCGGGGAAATTATTTCCACAACATTGGCGAATCCAAAGCTGGGGTTGAGGGCGTTTATCCAGACAATTTCACGATGGGGCTGACGATTGAAGATAATATTTTCTACAAAATGGGCAATTCCGCTATTAAGAATAACGGTGGTGCACATATTAAGACCCAGAATAATCTGTTTATCGATAGCGAAGTACCCTATGATTATGCCGACATCTATCTAGGTGATGCACCAGATAAGCAGATTCCGAAGAACTACATGCCGAAATGGCAGGCATTGTTTGCCCAAAATAATAACTTTGTAGGGACGCCGTATTTGGTCAAATATCCTGAGCTTGCAGACTTCTTTACGGAAAATCGGTATTATCCGACCACGAATACGTTACAGAACAATGTGATATACAACCCTACCATGGCTCGCAGCTCCATCACTAACGCGCAAGGGGCGTACGATAAGTTTAATTTGCTGCAGTATGCGAACAACTGGGTAACGAACAGTGATCCTGGCTTTGTTAATCTAGCGGGCGGCGATCTCAATCTGAAAAGCGATGCAGCAGTGTTCCAGCAGATACCTGGCTTTCATCCGATTCCTTTTGACGATATCGGGATTATTGGCAAAGCAGGACCTTATCTGGCGCCAGATACCATACCCGTACAAGGAATTCGAGCTTATGACGCAACCGTGACGATTGGAATTGGCAAATCGTATGAGCTTCACACCGCTGTGTTACCGTGGGATGCGACGAATCCAAAGCTGCTATTCACCTCCAGTGATCCAAGCGTGGTCAAAGTGGATAGCAAAGGAACGCTGAAGGGAGCGGGTATCGGGCAGGCCGTCATCACGGTTACTTCTGCAGAAAATCCGCTGCTTCAGGATGAAGTCATGATTAACATTGAGCTGGGGGACGGTATTTATGAATACACCGATTTCGAGACGGGGCGGAACAGTTGGCCCGTGGATCCGAATCGTTCCGTCGTAGATATGGGCGGCAATCATATGTATAAAGTGTTGAAAGGCGCTACGGCGGTTTCGCCGAACGATTATGCCAACTACGAACTAACCTTCAAGATGAAGACACCGCCAACGATGCCGAGTCTTGGCACGATTTATTTCTTCGATCGATTAGGTTCGAGTGGCGGGGGCCGCATCGGCTACCGCAAGATTGAGGACGGCACCTCCAAGTGGCTCCTCTATAATAAGGCCTGGGGGACTGTGAAGGAAGTGAACCTGCCATACTCCGATTTGGCAGCTGATACCGAGTACAGCGTTAAGCTGATTGTAAAAGGTGCTGACATCAGCCTCTATGTGAACGGCGTGCTGAAGTTGAAGGCAACGGATGCAACGCATAATCCGTCTGGAACGGTTGGCTTTTATGCAGGCGGCTTCGACTACCTGCTGTTCGATGACATCAAGCTGTCGGTGCCGACGACGAAGGTAGCAGGGCTGCTGCTGGATCGAACCAGCGCAAATCTAGGGGCAGATGAAGGGCTGAATTTACATGTGAGTTTCGATCCTTCAGATAGCGTTAATCATGCTGTTACTTGGACATCAAGTAATCCCGCCGCAGCTGTTGTCGATGGGAATGGTTTAGTCACCGCCGTCGGACCAGGCGAGACGGACATTACCGTGACTTCGGTCGAGACGCCAGAGGCGTCAGCAACCAGCCACATCATCGTGTCGGACGTTCTGCTGAAGACTGATTTTGAATCGGGTGGAGGCGGTTGGCCGGTAGATCCGAATCGCAGTATTATCACGGTGAACGGTGACCATAAGTATCGGCTGTTAAAAGGGGCGTCTGCCACATCTCCACGGTCATTCACAAACTACAATTTGACGTTCAAGATGAAGACACCAGCTACGATTCCGAGCGCAGCGACGTTATATATCTTCGATCGCTTGGTTGCTGGCAGCGGTGATCGAATTGGGTATCGGAAGACGGTGGACGGAGCGTCGCAATGGATTCTGTACAACGGTGCATGGGGGACTGTGAAACAGTCCAGCCTGAACTATGAGGACTTAGCTCCGAATACGGAGTACACCTTTGAACTGATTGTGAATGGCGCAGATATTTCCCTATTGGTCAATGGTGCCCTCAAGTTAAAAGCTTCAGATCCTGCACACAATTTGACCGGAACGATTGGGTTCTATGCAGGCGGTTTCGATAATCTAATCTTTGATGACATCATGGTTACACAGCTTCGTGAGCCGATAACAGCCCCATCCATTACCCCTACCGAGCCGGATGGAGCGAATAACTGGTATGCGAATCCGATTACGATTGGGTTAGGTCGGGACGAACAATCATCCACGCTGGCCCAAACCAACTATAGTTTGGATGGCGGAGTGACTTGGCAGCCTTATGTAACGCCAATTGTGATAGAGACAGACGGCGTCCATACGGTTTCTTATCGATCTACGGATTACGCTGGCAAAATAGAAGCCGTACAAACGAAAACTGTTCATCTCGATAGGACGGGGCCAAGTGTAACGATTTCCACGCCAAGCGTGAATCAGGCGTTGAAGAACAGCGAAGTGCTTACGCCCCAATTCATATTGTCTGATTCCTTGTCCGGTGTAGATCCGTCGAAGACCAAGGTATGGCTAGACGAGCAGCCAATCGTTGAGGGGGATCAGATTCCACTATACACGCTCCCTCTCGGGAACCATGAGCTTATCGTGACAGGGGTTGATGCAGCGGGGAACCAAGGAAGTCGCACGGTCACGTTCCAAACATATGCGGACACCGACTCGCTGCAAGCGCTCATCAGTCAGTTTACGACCATGTCGTGGATTACGAATAAGGGAATCGCCAATAGTCTGGTTGTCAAGCTGCAGCATAACAACTTGGATGCCTTTCTTCATGAAGTGGAAGCGCAAAAGGGTAAGCACATTACATTAGCTGCTGCTCAGATACTCCTGAGGGATGCGAGCAACTTGCAGATGACGACTAACCTGACGATGAACCAAAAAGGAGAATTCCATGATTCCGTTTCATCAATTAAGAGAAGCGATCATAGCCGTTCAACATCGGCCGACAACCCTGACCTCCGGAGCTTTGACCCCGGTGCAACGAAGGGCTCATCTTGAGGCTCCGCATCTCGCTCAATTAATGAAAGAAATACGTGAGGAAGCGGAGAGGGCCAGGCGTGAGCCTGTTCCTCTCCTGTCTTTCTCGGATTTCCAGATATTTCATTCCTCAGGCACGCGTAAGGAATTCGAAAAGCCATATTTTGAACGTAGAGGACGCTTACTTGCCCTTGCTTTGACGATGATCCTAGATGATAGCGATGCCTATAAGGAGACATTGGAGAATCTCATTTGGGAAATATGTAATGAGTATGCCTGGGCGGTACCGGCGCATTTACCTGAAACAATAGACCAAGTTTTGACGGCGCGTGTTTCTCCGAATCGTCATGTAGACTTGTTCGCCGCCGAAACGGCACATGCGTTGGCCGAAGTGTTGGATCTCGTAGGGAACCGTTTGAATGACTGGGTTACGCACCGAGTGAAGCAAGAAATTGAGCAGCGTGTGTTCCAGCCTGTGTTCGAAAGTGCCCATCATTTCATTTGGACGTCAAAGACGAATAATTGGTCTGCCGTATGTGGTGGTGCCGTTGGGATGGCAGCGTTATTGCTCGTTGATGATCGGGAACGGCTGGCAGGCATGCAAGACCGGGTTGTCAGCGCGATGGATAGCTTTCTTGCTGGATATGGAGAGGATGGCTGCTGTTCGGAAGGCCTTTCCTATTGGAGGTACGGATTTGGGTATTTCGTTTATTGGGCTGAAATGCTCTATGAATTTACTGGCGGAGCCATAGATGTGTTAAAGCAAGACAAAATCAAGCGGATTGCCCAGTTCCCAGCAGCCATTGCACTCAGCGATTCTGCGTGCATCAATTACTCGGATTGCAGGCCAAGCTTTAGGCCGGCAACTGGCCTAATCAGCCGTTTGTGCAGCAGACTAAACATGGCTCCGCCGGTAATGACATCTGTACCTTCGTTTCATGAAGATCATTGCTACCGCTGGCCGTTCGTCCTCCGCAACATCATATGGACAGAACCCAAATGGTTGCATTCGCAAGGTGCAGATGGAACATTCTACTTCCCGAGTACGGATTGGCTAGTGGATAAACGCGTAACTTCCAAAGGTTTGCTCGCTTTTTCGGCCAAAGGAGGACACAACAACGAGCCGCACAATCATAACGACCTTGGACATTTTATTCTTCATGTCGAGGGAGATACGTTGTTGGCGGATCTTGGCATGGGTGTATACACGCGAGAGTACTTCGGGGAAGAACGCTATAACCACCTGCATGCCTCGTCTGGGGGGCACTCGGTTCCTATCATTAATGGCGAGCATCAGGCGGCCGGTGAAGCTCATAGGGCAATCGTCACAAGATACGAAACGGATCAAGACGCTATCAGGTTTGAACTGGATTTGACGCATGCTTATAGACCAGAGGCGCGAATCCGCTCCTTCCAACGTTCCTTCGAGTGGAAGATCCTCCAAGAGGAAGGGAGCGCGGAGCTCACAGTAACGGATCATTTCATTTTTGATGAGGGAACTAGGGAGACAGAACGGAGCGTAACGGAGCATTTCATCAGTTTCCATAAACCAGGCATCCGCGATGGTGAGGTAACTTGGTCGGGTGAGAAGGGATATGTGCATTTACGATTTGAACCATCTATGTGGTCGGCGTATGTAGAACCAGTAGAGATACCTACTCGCGATCCCCAGCCATTGACGGTATACCGACTACATCTTCACGCCAAGCAGTTGGCTCAAGCCTTCACGTGTAGGTTAGTCATGACATGCTGTATACACTGAACCGGTTATGCGAGCTAGTTAGGAATAACGGGAACAGGTTCATGCGAACCTGTTCTTCTTCATGCTCATACGGCTATCCATGCAACAAGTGACCAATAGGCACATGAGCACATACAATGGTTAAGAGCTGGAAGGGAGTGGCCGGAGCATGCCAGCAATTATTAACGGTGGAATCAAAATTCTAAATGTCGCCCAGGGCTCCAATGTCCAGATTGGCGATACCTTGGCAATCAACCTTACAAGCTCTTCCAAAATTTTTGCGGGAGCCAACTCATTTTCGCCAGGGGATAGCTTTGGAAGTGTGCAGAATGTGCTGAATGGCAGCACGAATACCGTGGATCCTGATGTCGTGGATACGCCAAATAATACGATATAATAACTGTTCGTCTATTTCCATAAATTGGACGGAATTAGAGTGGGAATTGACGGTCCTAAAGGGATAAGGTGCTGCGAAAGATATACGGAACGCGAATCCATTTTAGGGGATAGAGAAGCTTGTTAAAACGAAAAGTGCTTCGGATATATATTGGAAATTTGATTTGGTTCCTTCCTATCCTTATTTTGATCATAGGGGTCAATCCTTCTGTTTTGGGTAGTTTCTGGTGGAAGGTGCTGGGTTTGCTGCTCTTTGCTGGCATTGTTGTCGTATGCATCTGTTCCTGGCTTCAAGTGCATCGTGAACAACGAGAACTAGATAAAAAACAGCTCGACTATGATTCTGTTGTTTACCGTCAATTTTAATAAGAATGACTAACCGTCGATGCGATCCGCATGGGCGGTTTTTTCGTACACCTAAAGATCGTATCCATTTATCGATAATAAATAGATGTCAGGGAGTAAGGGGATGTATTACACTAGGAGGTATTATTACAGAGAGAAGATATGGCACAATTCAGGAGGCCATCTGTAGATGAAGCATCGGCAAGTGCTGCAGTACATTAATCAGCATTTTAAAGTGAAATTAATTATGACATTGTCGATTATCATTATTCTGTGTTCCCTCATTACAGGGTACATTTCGTATCGTATTTATTTGAATCTATTCGAGAGTGAGATCAGCAAGCAATATTTAACAACCAGTGAGCAGACGATCGAGCAGATTGGTTTTAAAATCCAAGATATGTATCGGATTACCGATTTTATTATTTTTCACCCCCGTGTTGAGCAAATTGTACAAGGAATCCGTTCGGAGCCGCCAGCGGGAGAGACCAAGGCCTATCGCCGATTTATTCTGGAACGGGAATTGTCGGAAATTTTGCTGCCGTTGAAGAATGAAACGCCGCAAATTCGCGCCTTATATATTGTTGATCTAGAAGGGAATAATTACTACTTCAGTCATACGAACCCGTCGATGCAGATTACGTTTCCTGATTTCTATCATAGGGTGAAAACAGGTGTGAACCAGACGTCAGCGGAAATCGTATGGCGGCGAATGAACATTCCAGATAGTTCCGATCCTACTGGACAGAAGAGCAATCTTGTCGCCACCCGTCTGCTCAAATCGACGAAGCAGCAAGCTGTCTATGGAACGCTGGTCATGATTATTGACGAGTCTTTTCTAACAAGTCCCCTAGACAAACTAATGGCTGGCAGGACGACCGGCGCGTATATCTTTGACCAATACAATCAATTGCTGTATAGTCGAGTGCCGCAAGACAGGATGGGGATTATCCCCGCATGGGAACATCAGGAGCGCTCATTTACCGAGCGGAATGGAAATGAAGATTATTTGTTTGTGAAAAGCACCTACGAAGCCCGTTCTTTCAAGCTGGTTAGCGGTATTTCTTTAGCAGATATCGAAGAGAAGGGCAGGATGGTGTATCAGGTTGCCGTCATTTCGGGCCTCGTCAGTGTGTTGCTGATGGCGGTCTGTGTCTCGATTTTCAGCGGTAGGATGTTGAAGCCCCTACACGGATTAGTGTCCGCCATGCATCAATTGCGTAGGGGTAATTTGCAAGTTGAGATTCCTAGGACGTCCAATGATGAATTTGCTTTTCTTGCGGAAAGTTTCAATCGGATGGTCGAGAATATCCAATCCTTGATTAAGGAAGTATACGTCAGCAAGCTGAGCGAACAGGAAGCAGAGCTTAAAGCGCTGCAGGCGCAGCTTAATCCACATTTTCTATACAACTCACTCAATTCGATTTATTGGAAAATCATGCTCTTGTACGACGATGTGGAGACAGCTTCCTTGGTGACAAGTTTATCTGATCTCTTGCGATATTCCTTGGAATCGGTCTCTACGCCTAGTACGTTGCAAGAGGAGCTTACGCAGATTCGTAACTATATGACGATCCAAGAGGCACGACACGGGGAAGGGCTGCATGTCGCCATTGAAGCTGACGAAGCGTTGTTGGCCTGCGGCATGCAGAGGTTGATCCTGCAACCGTTAGTAGAGAATGTCTTCGTTCATGCATTTCGTAATCAGCCGGACAACAAGAGATTATGGATTCGAGCTTACCGCAAAGAGGGAGATTTACAGATTGAAATTGAGGATAATGGAAGCGGCATTGATGAAGCAACGTTGGTACGACTAACGAAAGAGCAGTCGGTGTATGATCATCAGGGGGAACGGGAAAGTATTGGTGTTCGGAATGTTGTACGTCGTATTCACTTGGTCTATGGTGAACCCTATCGCCTAGAAATTGAACGATTGCCGCAAGGCACGTTAATGCGCTTGATTCTTCCATGTGATGGGATGATGTCTCTCGAAGGGGGAAAGGTTGATGCACCACATCTTATTAGTTGAGGATGAACCGTTATTTCGCAAAGGGCTTGCCAAAATGATTACAGGATCTGAGACCAATTGGCATGTCTGTGGTGAGGCTGAGAATGGGCAAGAGGCAGAAATGCTCATTGCTGAGAGGATGCCGGAGCTTGTTATTACAGATATTCGCATGCCGTTGATGGATGGCTTAGAGCTGCTGAAACGGAGCAAACTCAAGTTCCCGCATATCGAGTTCATCGTCATAACGGGATTCCAAGATTTCCAATATGCGCAAGCCGCCTTGCGATATGGAGCCATGGATTTGCTCATTAAACCCTGTGGGAAACAAGATATTAATGATGCGTTGGACAAAGCTGAGATTCGGGTATTAGAGAAGCATGCCAATTTGCGCAAAGCGGAAACCGAACATGCCTTGTTGCTGGAGAACACGCTGAGAGGGCTTTTGATGCGCTTCCCCTACCGGGCTGAATTAGCAGCGGAGTTAGCGAAGAGCTTAGCTCCTTGCAAATTGATTCTATTCCAGATTGCAGACTTCATGCCTTCACACAAACAGTATGCGAAGCGGGATATGCCGTTACTGCAGTTTGCCGTGCTGAATATGATCAGTGAATTGCTCGATATGTATGACATGAATGGCAGGTTGCTCTTGATCGAAAACGGACAGTTTGCTTTGCTATGTGAGGATTCATTCGAGGAGAATCTTGTTTGTGAAGCGGCGTGTGAAACGGTGTATCGGTTACTTGGCTTACAGATGTCCTCTTATTGTGCAGGGGTAGCAGCTAGTTTACAGGATCTTGCTGATCTATATGAAGCGGGGCGCAGCATGTTGGGGGCAACGGTAGTTGCGGTTCAGGATATAACCGCTGCACAGGCCGATAAACCGTTATCGACGAATCGTGCGCAGCAGCAGCTCATTAGTACGCAGACGATTGCCTTTATTTTAGCTGGACAAATCGAGTCGATGAAGCTGTACCTAGCCCAACTGATGAAGGAGATCTATGGATTGTCCTTGGAAGATGGGAAAGTCGCGGCTTTGTCGTTCAGCTTTGCCTTACAGGATACAGCGCGCAAGCAATTCGAGATAGCGTATGACCCGCAGGTAAGGACAGAGCGCATCACGCGACTGAACGCTTGTTGCACGAATGACGAGATATCGCATTGGACGGGTATGGAATTGGACCATTTCATGAGCAGCTTTACGGCGTGGCAGGAGAAATATAGCGAGAATGTCGTGTGGAAGGCAGCGCGATACATGGAGGAGCATTATGCGGAACAGTTGCCGCTTCAATTGGTGGCCTCACAGGTGCATTTGAATGCAACGTACTTCAGTCATTTGTTTAAAAAAGAGACGGGACGCAGCTTCGTTGATTATTTAATTGAACTGCGGATGGAGAAAGCGAAGGGCCTGCTGGCTAACACGGATATGAAAATCACCGAGGTGTCAGGCGTTGTCGGGTACGATTTGCCGAACTATTTTGCCAAACTATTCAAGCAAACAACTGGCCTATCGCCGAAAGATTATCGTAAGATGGTTCGCCCAGAGCCAGGCAGCGGCGTGAGGAATTGATTCTTGCTTCATACCGTTCCCTTTTGCGCCTCCAGTAATTTCCTATGTGTACGAACAACGTCCCCAATACGTCCCCCATTGTCTAATTTAGGCGATGAGGGATTTTTCTTTGCGCGGAGGAGTAGGGTAGCTAGTATACGTCTCGAACACCTATTGGAGCTTGGTGAACAACGACTTGTTTGGGATAAATGTGAATTCCATTTGATTTGTGAAAAAATAGATGGAGTTTTTCCAGTTAAAGTTGGGTGGATGCCTGCGATTTCCACAAGGAAGTCCTTATGTACACCTATGCTTATTACAGACGATCTACTCTCGTGCCTCCAACAAGACAATAAGACTCCATTGCTTAACAACAATCCAAAAATCGTATCCGTTTTCCCATAAATCGTAGATGTCCCATCATCCCAATTTACTTACAATTAACTACATAATGGTATGATAAACACAATGACAACGAGAGGGGGAAGTACGCTGCGTAAGATAATCCAACGAGCTTGCCTTCCAAGACTGATGACCACTGTGGTGATCATATCCATTATATCTGGCTGCTCTACCCATTCTGAGAACGCTCAAGAAACCGCCACGCAGAAGTCTGCGAAACGGGGTAATATTTCGGTCACCATCTATGATCGTGGCAACATTCCTTCTGGTCAAGGAACGATTGAAAACAATGTGATGACGAAATGGATCAATCAAGCGGGTCCTGTGGATGTTACCTTCGTATCTGTGCCACGGACACAGTCCGAGCAGAAGCTCAACACGCTATTTGCAGGTGGAGGTGCGCCTGATCTTATTCTGGAGTATGCGCCGCAAATTAAGAATCCCCTGATCGATCAAGGACAGCTTCGCCCCCTCGACGATATGATTGAGAGGTACAGTACGACGTACAAGGCACTGTTGGCGAAATTCCCAGCATTGCGCAAAGCAGGGACGGGCACGGACGGCAAGTTGTACCAATTCGGCCGCATTAACGAAACCATTCCGCAACGCGGTGTGTTTATTCGCAAGGACTGGCTCGATAAACTGCATCTGAACATTCCACAAACGACCGAGGAGATGTACCAGGTTGCCAAAGCTTTTACCGAGCAGGATCCCGATGGAAACGGGATGAATGACACTTACGGTCTCGCACTAGCCTATAACTCAGTCGCTATACTGAACGAAATGTTCGGTGTTACTTATCCGAATTTCGTCGTTCAGGGTAATGAGCTTATTCATGGATGGGACCATATACAAGCCGTAACAGCATTCAAGAAAAGACTGTACAATGAGGGATTGGTTGATAAGGAGTTTTATATCGATAAGTACGGAGCTAAGGCGAAGCGAGATTTCTTGAATGGGAAAATCGGCATCTATATGGACCAGTTTAATGTTCCAATCACCTTCTACAATGACTTCTATCTAGGTCTCAAAAAGAGTGTGCCAGAGGCGGAACTGGCTATCATGCCTTACCCGGCAACCCCAGTGGGACGCTTTAATCCGATTCTCGTTAACCCGGTCCAAATGACAGGTCTCGTAAATGCTGAAGCGAAGGATCCTGAATCGGTCATGAAATACGTGGATTTCGCAGCTTCAGAGACGTTTATGAAAACGATGTACTATGGGTTCGAGGGTGTTCACAGTAAGACACTGCCAGGTCAATGCCCACAGGTGACGGACTTGAGTAAATGGCAGAAGGAATTCAACTATGCATCAGGCGATTTCGCGATGTTATCCTCACCAACGCTTGCAGGGAAATGCTATTTCGGTGTGGAGAAAATGGATACGAAAGACCCCTTGCAGCAGGAAGTTAAGAAGATGTTCGAAGCGAACGCTTCCTTCGTTGATTTTGATTTGCAGATGGCAGGACCTACGCATTCTGAACAAATGCCGCAGCTGACCAAAGATCTTCAGCAGATTCTCACAGACACGATGAAGCAAGTGGATGTAGGCGAGGGCGACATTTGGATGAAGAGCATTCTGACACCGAATTATTCGCCAGAGCAAGCCAAGCAGGACGCCATTGCGGTTTGGGAGAAGGCGGGAGGCGCGCAAGTGGACGCTTGGTATAAAGCCTTTTATGAGAAGGACAAGGATAGGATTATTTTGAGCAGAGATATTTATGATATTTTCAAGCAACAACGTGCGCTTCAGAACAAATGAGGGACGTACGGGACACTCAGTTAGGTGGTGACGAATCGGTATGGCATCTGAGACGGCTAGGCGTAAAACGCAGCTTGCACTGCGCTACATCAATAAGAAAAAATATTTGTACATCCTTTTGATTCCAGCTGTTGTCTACTTTCTCATTTTCAATTATGTGCCGATGTACGGCATTATCATTGCATTTAAGGATTTCAATTTCTCCAAAGGGATTGTCGGAAGTCCATGGATTGGCTTCGAGAATTTCCGATACATGTTCGGGCTGAGTGATTTCTACACGGTGTTCTGGAACTCCTTGTACTTAAGTTTTCTACGGCTTGTATTTGGATTTCCGTTCCCGATTCTACTGGCATTGCTGCTCAATGAGATGCGTAACCGTACCTATCAACGCATTACGCAGACGATCATCTATCTGCCGCATTTTATTTCTTGGGTTGTCATTGGGGGCATTCTGGTCAACTTTCTGTCTCCATCATGGGGCGTCGTGAATATTTTCTTGAAGCAATTTGGTTTCGAGCCTGTGTTCTTCCTAGCGGATACGAATTACTTCCGACCTTTGGTGATTCTAAGCAGCATGTGGAAAGAATCGGGATGGGAAAGCATTTTGTACCTAGCCGCAATGGTTGGGATCAATACGGAACTATATGAGGCTGCCAGTATAGATGGGGCGAATCGTTTCCAAAGGATTCTATACGTCACGCTGCCAGGGATCAAATCGACGATTATTATCCTGCTGATCCTAAGGTTGGGTCATATTATGGGCAATGGTTTTGAACAGATATTCGTCCTGCAAAATCCGTTGAACCTCAGTGTTTCCGAAGTGTTTGAGACCTATGTGTACCGCGTCGGTTTAATTGGCGGAAGATTCTCTTTCGGAACAACCGTTGGGCTGTTCACCTCTGTGATCGGGTTAATATTCCTGCTAGCGAGCAATGGGATCGCCAAGTGGATGAAAGAAGATGGGATTTGGTAAGAGGAGGTTACAGTTGTGGGGATTCGATCGTTTGGTGATAAAGTTTTTGATGGTGTGAATTATGGTATTGTGACGCTGTTTGCAATCGCTTGCTTATTTCCATTCTTCTATGTGGCTGCGTTCTCAATTACACCTTACTCGGAGTATTTGGCAAATCCCTTGAAGCTCATCCCGTATCACATAGAGTTAGCGGCATATAAACAGATTCTGCAGATGCCCCTCATGTGGACTGGGTATAAGAATACGCTGATTATCACGATTGTCGGGGTAGTACTGAACATATCCCTACTTCTCATATCGGCTTACCCGCTTTCAAAAACAGATTTGAAGGGCAGAAATACGATCATGGTTCTGATCACCTTCACGATGTTCTTCAATGGCGGCTTGATTCCTAACTTTTACTTAATTAAATCGTTGCATTTATACAACACTTTATGGGCAATGATCCTGCCTGGCGTCTTAGGTGCCTACAATTTGATCCTAATGAAGAACTTTGTTAGCGCGATACCGGCGAGCTTGGAAGAATCGGCTTTTATCGATGGGGCGAATGAAATCAAGGTTTTATATAAAATTATCGTGCCACTTTCTAAGCCGGCTATCGCAACCTTCGTTATTTTCCATGCTGTGACCCAGTGGAATACCTTCTTTTCCGCGATTATTTACACCTCCAAGCGAGGCCTGTGGCCATTGATGTTGATATTGCGAGAGATGGTTGTCGATGACGGAGGCGTTGCCAAAGATGCCATGGATATGAACAACAGTGGGATTACGGTGTTTACGATCAAAATGGCGATCATCATCTTTGCAACACTGCCAATTCTGCTTGTGTACCCTTTTATGCAAAAGTATTTCATGAAGGGTGTACTGGTCGGCTCCATTAAAGGTTAATCCATAGTGCTTGTAGTGCCATACCTCGATTAAATCTGCCTTCCGCAGTTTAATAATAGCGATTATAAAGGAGTTGTTGGTATTGAAAGGGTCAGTCAAAAGCATTGCAAGCAGTCTAATTTGCATCGGGTTAATGTCATCCATCGTCATGGCTTGTAGTACGAACACAGATAAAGCAGCTAGCACAACTGCCGTATCGGCAGCACCGAGCACCAGTGCAGCGTCAGCCGCACCAGCCAAAGCAACGCCTGTCAGCATCAAAATGTTTAACCGGGTCAATGCGAACGTCGTCATTGATAACAATCCCGTCATTACGGAAGCTGAGAAGTTGGCGAATGTGAAGCTGTCTGTCGAAGCGCCTCCCATTAACAACTATGTCGAGAAACTTCAGGTGCTGATGGCCTCCGGCGATTTGCCAGATCTCGTCTACAACTGGGGCGGAGCTGACGCGAATCTGGAGAAATGGTCCAAAGACGGTCTACTGACGCCGCTTGATGACAAGATTGCCAAATATCCGAATCTGACGAAAAATATTACGAAAGAAATGTGGGATGCCGTTAAATCCATTAACGACGGCAAAACTTACCTTATCCCGAGAACGAACGTTGTGAATCATTGGGGATATATGGTCAACCAGCAGTGGCTCAACAAGCTGAATTTGAAAGCGCCAACAACATTGGATGAGTTTACGAATGTGTGTAAAGCTTTTACGAATAATGATCCAGATGGCAACGGTAAGGCCGATACCTACTGTCTAAGTTTGTCCAATCCTAGCCTTGGCAGCAATACAGTGTGGAATTCAACATTCTTCCTAGCTTCTGCTTTTAACCTTCCGATTATCAATGGGGTCAAGGATACCGATGGTGCGTATAAAATCAGAGAGAAAATGTCGGGCTATATTCCTTTCTTAACGTATTTGAAAGGGTTAAATGATCAGAAGCTTATCGATCCGGAGTACCTGATTAACAAGATTTATGTGGATCAAGAGAAAATGAATCAGAATCGCGTCGGGATTATTTATTCCCACCAATATGCGGTGATGGCCAACTTGTCCAAGGATAAGGAATCTGACAAGAAGTATTCCTATCAACCTGTGTTAAAAGACAGCAAAGGTGTGGCTACTGATCTTGTATTACCAGCTACATGGGGCGGCTGGATGATTCCGAAATCATCCAAAAATGTGGACGGTGTATTAAAATTCCTAGATTGGGGGAATACAACGGAAGCGAACACCTTGTTCCAGTTAGGTATGAAAGGGCTAACCTTCGATAGCTATGACCCTGCGACGAAAAATATTTCCCGTACAGCCGATCAAGCAACCAAACTTGCTGCAACAACGAGCACATATATGACGCTTGCGAACGCGATTGATGGCAACCCCGCTATTATCGAGGGAGCAGACACGATCGATAGATTGAATACGTACAAATCACAATTGGATGCAGCGATGAAGCAAGTGACGGTAGTCAACGTGCCTGCCGTTCGCTCACCTAAAATTTTGAACTTGAATACAGCACTTCCTGATCTTGTGAAGAAAAAAGACGATCAAGAATTGAAGTACTTGATGGGTACCCTGACGCTTCAACAGTTTAAGGACTTCTTGGAGAAGGAATGGTATCCAGCTACAGCGGATGCAGAGAAAGAATATGTGGACTACATGAACAAACTAGGAAAATAAAAAAAACGTAAAGTACCCTGACAATATGTTGTCAGGGTACTTCTTTTATAATAAGGGCATAACTGAAAATAACTAATTGAATTGAAGGAGTGTATGGGAATGACACACACGGCTTTAGGAATGTATGATTATCACGCATGGGCGAATCAAACACTGATTAATAGGTTAAAGGAGCTTCCGACAGAGGTGTTCAGGCAAGAGGTTACGAGTGTGTTTCCGACGGTTGCCAAAGTGATTGCGCATATTTACCTTGTTGATCGCACGTGGTATGAGATTCTTGGAGGCATGAGTATGAACGCGGCTATGGCGATCTTTAGGGACATTACTGAAGCAACGGAGAGCAAAAGTTTGGAGGAGCTAGAGGCCATGTATACCGAGTTGTCGCAGCAGTTTAAGGCATTTCTGCGGGAACAGCCGGATTTGGAAAAGGTAATTAATCTCGACAATCCCTATGCAGGAATCCGAGATACCAGTATGGCGGAAATGGTGTTACAGGTCGTTAATCATGCTACGTATCACCGCGGAAATGTAACGGCGATGCTGCGCCAAATGGGCCATGCCTCCGTTATGACGGAATACGCATTGTTCTGGTATGCGGGCGAAGCATCTGCAGATCTAGCGCCCGCGCAGACGTAAATTAGATGGATTTTCTGATGTTAATTTGAATGATATCAGCTGTAAAATCGTTTTAGATGGATTTTCTGTAGCTAATTTGGGGGATATACTTCGAGTTGGCGAAAAGTGGGAGGATTAACTGTAGATTTTCCATTTAATTGGTATATTTTCCAATGAATGAGGTCAAATAGATGGATAATTTCCATTTAATTGCTTCGTCGGTCAATCGGTCGGTCAATCGGAAGGTCGGTTGAGCAGTCAGTTAGGCAGTTATGCGGCTGGTCAATCGGTTGGCTGAGCAATAATCCCCCTCAGAATCTCTAACAAAGGCCCTATCGCCTCAAGCGACAGGGCCTTTACTATGTATTAATTCATCGATTCGCCTTCGGTGAATAGATGGAAGGTCACGCCATATTTATCCCTTACTTGTCCGTAGGCTGGGCTGAAAAATGCTTCGTGCAGGTCCAGAATGACGGTGCCGCCTTCTTTGAGCCCCTCGAAATACTTCTTCGATAGACTAGCATCCTTCGTTGTGATACAAATCGTTACCTGATTTCCTTGGGGAATAGGTTTGCCTTCGTCGGAGTCCGAGAACATCAGCTGGCTTTCGCCGACTTGCACCATGGCATGGGAAATAAGCCCTTTTTGTTCATCAACAAGCGGGTAATCAGGGTTGGCCGGCATTTCACCATAGGACTGTTTAAAAAGGACTTGAGCATCGAGCGCTTTCTCATAAAAGGCAATCGCTTCACCAGCAGTACCAGGGAATACTAAATACGGAGTTAGACGAACAGACATCAATGAACAGCTCCTTAGATTAAAGTAGTTAAAGAGGGAAAAAGTCTACCTCTTATTATTACCACATTTACCCGAAAAAATAAAGAACATATGTTCGAATTATATATTCGTATAACGAAATACCTGCCCTCGATCTTAAATTTCCCCCATGCCTTCGGAAAGTGACCTATATTATAATAGAGTAGAGAAAGACTATCTTCCCAAAAACACACACATCCAGGAAAGAAAGGTGCCGAGTCGCCTATGAATAAACATGCAATCTGGTCGTGGATGCCGCGCCTGTTCCATTCCTTTTCACTCAAACAACGCATTTGGTTTACCTTTGTCATACTCATCACCGCAGGTCTAGTAGCTACCGGGAGCATTGCCTACCTGATTGCATCCAAGGAAATTCAGCGCAATACGATGCAATCGAGCCAAGATACCGTGAATCAATCCGCGCAAATCGTCAATGAACGATTGAAAAATATCGGCACGGCCGTCCGTGCATTAATGTTCAGTGATGCCTTCAAACAGCTGATGAAGGATGTCCAGAATAAGGATAGCTCCAGCTACTTTAAGTCATTAACCTCTTTGCAATACGTGTTTTCGCAAGTGAAATTCAATGATTCCATGATCGAAAGCATTCTGATCGCAACCCCCATCGGGGATTTCTACCCGACCTCCAGTGTAAGGAATAACGCCAATTCCTTCTATCAATCCGATATGTTTAAGCAATTTCAGCTATTGAAGCGGGGATTCTGGAGCAAGGGGCATGTGGATCCTTTCTTTACGGGGAATCAGAGAGTCATCTCGCTTGTTGCGGAAGGCGTGAGCGAAGATTCATACATACGCAATGAGCCGACGAATGTGTATGTAGTCATCAATGTGAAAGAAGATGATATTCGCGATCTTTTTATGGAGAACTTAACGGATCCCAACAAGCACTATTATTTCGTTGATTCGCAAGGTGAAGATATTAATTATGCGGATCGTACCCAAGATAGAGCATTCATGCAGCGTCCCGATTTCGTGGAACAATTAACTGACGATAGCAAGGGCTCCTTTTTCTACAGGGATTCCGATCGCAAAGACTATCTCGTGAACTATGCGCGACTAGACGTGAAGGATGACTGGATGATCGTCGGCGTTCAAGCGAAGGATAAACTATTGGCCAAATTGAATGGCATTAAGCAAGCTACGACGTATGTCACGATCGGCTTTATCGTCGTTTCCCTTTTTATCACGAATAATTTGACGCTCTTGCTGCTTAAACCTCTGTTTCGACTGCAGAAACTGATGAAGCGAGTAGAGGAGAATGATCTGGAAGTACGTTTTGAAAGTGTGTATAAGGATGAAGTTTCACAGGTTGGATTCCGTTTCAATCGGATGCTGGACGAGATTAAACAGCTTATTGCGGATGTCACCAATCGGGAACGGGATAAACGAAAGGCAGAAATTAAGGCATTGACAGCGCAAATGGATCCGCATTTTTTCTATAACACACTCAATACGATCTACTGTAAATCGGTTCTGGGTGAGAACGACGACGTGAATGAAATGATTTTGGCATTATCGAATATGTTCCAATTGAGCTTAAGCGGGGGCAGAGATGTGATTCCACTGGCAGATGAGCTCGATCATGTTCGTCAATATTTGGCGATTCAGCAAAGGTCCTATGAGAATTTATTCGTCTTTCAGATGAATGTTGAACCTGATTTGCTAGCTTGCCTTGTACCTAAAATTATCATTCAGCCTCTCATTGAAAATAGTATCCTGCATGGCTTCAAGGACATGAAATCCGGTGGTGAGATCGGGCTCACAGCGCGAGCGGATGGGGATTGGCTGCATATTACAGTGGAGGATAATGGGCACGGACTCGTTCCCGAACTGCTGCGCCAAAGCCTACTGCATCCTACTACCTCGAAGCATGGCTACGCACTGCGAAATATTTACACGCGACTTCAACTGTACTATGGGACTGAGCAACGGATGGAGATAACGACGAACGAATGGGACGGAGCCCGCATCGAATTGTGGTTGCCACGGTATGAAAAAGAGGAGGATTTCCATGGATCAACGAGTTAAGTTATGTGTGGTGGACGACATTCGAAGTGTTGTGGATATGATTACGAAAAAAATACCGTGGGAAGAACATGGGATCGAAATCGTGGGCAGCGCCACAGATGGCGAGGAGGGCTTTGCCGTGATTCGTGAAACGAAGCCCGATCTGATTCTAACGGATATTCGTATGCCCAAAATGGATGGCTTGGAAATGACCCGCAATATTATGGAGATTCTGCCGACGAGTAAAGTCATTATTTTAAGTGCCTATACGGACTTTGATTATGCGCAGAAGGCGATCCAATATGGAGCACTCGACTATGTGAAGAAGCCTTTCTCCATTGACCAAATCGTCAAGGCAGTCGTCAAGGCCAAGGAAGTCTGGGAACAAGAGAACCTGAGTCGCAAGCAGCTCATCGGGCTTCAGCAGAAGATTAAGGAAAGTATGCCGGCACTCCGTCAGGAGTACTTATCGCTCCTCGTTAATCATCAAACCAATGATTCCGAATTGGCGCGTCTATCGGATTTTCTGGATATTAATGAGTTGAAGCCGCCTTTTGCCGTGATGACGATTCAAATTGATCAATTTACCGATAAATATGGCGAAGTGCCTGTGAAAGAGCTGGAGCTAGTCCGCTTTTCCTTGCAAAATATCGTCGAAGAGACGATAGCCTTTCATGGGGCGGCTGTCGTGTTTCGCGAGGGGCTCAATCGTTATATTTGCATCCTCAATGTTGTGAATCGGGAGATGCCGATGAATATCGCCGATCAATGCTGCGCGAACATTGCACGTCATACCAAATTCACGATATCCATTGGGATTGGCAGTCGTGTAGAGACCGTGCAGGAGCTGCCGAAGAGCTATCAGCAGTCGCTTAGTGCGTTATCTTATCATTTTTATACAGGCGGTAATGGCGCTTTCAGCTTCACTACGGATGGAGCGGCGCTTCCTGTAGAGTGGATTTATACCGAGGATAGCGAGAATGAGTTTCTATTCGCTTTCCGTTCGGGTAATAAGGAAGCTTGTGTCGAGTGGGCAATGACCATTTTTACGGAGATGGGAAAAGTAGCCGTTCTCCCGGAACCAGGTGTGGTGGACCGATTGCTGCAAGGTCTTGCCCTGCGCATGCTGCGAGTGCTGTTGGAGAAATTTCCACGTCCCAGCCTCACGGAGTTTGAAGCCAAGACGATTGAAATCCGAGACAGTGGTGCCGCCATTCTGGAATATCGCGCATGGTTTATAGAGCTGTGCGAAATAGGCTGCCGCCTCATTCATCAGGAACGGGCTAGTGAGTCACAGAAGATTATTCACCGTTCAGCTGATTACATCAAAGCGAATTTGAATCTTGATTTGACGCTAGAGCACTGTGCGAAGCAGGTGAACTTGAGCTGGGGCTACTACTCGAACCTGTTCAAAAAAGTGACAGGGTCGACTTTCCAGCAATTCGTGACGCAAGCCAAAATGGAACGGGCCAAGTCGATGCTGATCGAGGATTATCAAGTACAGGAAATCGCGCAGGAGCTAGGCTATGAGCATCGGCGTTATTTCAGCGAAGTATTCAAAAAGCAGACGGGACTCACACCGACCGAATTTAAAGAAATGTCGCTGGGCAAGCCCTCCAAGCCGTGAGGGTTTGCCTGTTTTATTACCCTAGGGTAGGGGAACATATAGAAATATCTGCCCTCATTCAAGAGTTGACCTCATTATCAGGGCATCGGAATTCTTTTAGTATTAGAAGTGTAAACAACAGATTTAAGGGAGGCTTATCCATGATTAGAAAATTAGGGACGGTCACATTAGCAGTAGCACTCGCGGGTAGCTTAGCAGCTTGCAGCTCCACCAAAACCGATACAGGGGCAAGCCCAGCGGCGTCCGCCAAAGCATCCGATCAACCGGCAAGCGCGGCTCCTGCCAAGGGAAAGACGAAGCTCGCTTATTGGACGAATGATCGTCACGATATGGACTACATTAAGAGCGTTGTACAGAAATTCAATGAAACGAATGGCGAAAATATTGAAGTCGAAATTGTTGTCAAAACCGAGGATTTCAATCAAGCGATTGACCTGGCTTTCGCATCGGGACAAGCGCCGGACATTATCCGCGTGAAAGAGAATACGATCCAGCCATTTGTTGCCAAAGGATACCTCAAACCGATCGATACCTATGTCGATGATACGATGAAGAAGAAATTCCCGATTATTGATGATTTCAACCGCATCGGTGGCAAATTGTACAGTCTTCCAAACTACGGCTCGACCCTGCGTCTCGTTTATAACAAAGATCTGTTCGCCAAAGCGGGTATTACTGCGCCTCCCAAAACATTGAAAGAAATGGTTGAGGATGCGAAGAAAATTACTGCCGTTGGTAAGGCAAGTGGCTCTTATGGCTTTGCGCTGAACTTCAAGAGTCCAGACAGCGCACTTGGTCGTTCGGCAAGGGTAATCGCGGAAGCTAACGGTGTTGGCGGGTTTGGGTTTGATTTCAAAACAGCGAAGTTCGATTTCACAGGGTTTAAAGATATCATTCAATCCTTCAAGCAAATGGTTGATGATGGCAGCACATTGCCAGGGATGGAATCGCTTGATATTGATCCGCTTCGCGCCCAATTCGCAGAAGGCAAAATCGGAATGTACATCTCCTATTCCTCGGAGCCAGGGGTGTACGCTAATCAGTTCCCAGCTAAGATTGAATGGGCAGCAGCGCCTGTTCCAACCACGGACGGTACGATTAAAGGGGCAACTTCATTCGTCGGCGGCCAATGGTTAGCAATAAGCAACACAACCAAGAACGCGGATCAAGCTTGGAAATTTATGCAGTTCATGTATGCTGATGATGTGTTGAAAACGTATCATGAGAAAGGTTTCGGCCTATCCATGGTGCCAGCGATTTCTTCCACAGCGAAGAAGCCTGAGATTAAAGGCATTGATGGCTTCTTGCCAAGCGGCAATGACGGCACGTGGCCGCTGCAGCCAACTGTTACGGTTGAAGGTATGAAATACAATGACGCCTTCTTCAAATATATGATCAGCGGCGGCAACTTGGATCAAATTATTCAAGAATTGAACAAACGCTATAACGATGCGTTGGATAAAGCTGTTGCGAAAGGCGATGTCAAAGTAGCGCCAAATGCAAGCTTTGATCCAATGAAACTGATGATGAAATAAGAGCTAATTGAAGAGATTGGAAGCGAGAGTGGAGCTGAAACTCCACTCTCGCGCTCTTCTTCATAGATTTATGGGGTCCCTGGAAAGTAATAGGACTATGCGTTCCAAGCTTAGCTTCACTTTCTGGGGAAATATTGGAGGGAATAGGATGAACAGAACACGCCAGATCGGGTTTTCCTACTTATTTTTATTTCCAAGCTATCTGCTGACCTTAGTGCTGGGTGTCTATCCGATTGCTTGGGCGATTCGCTACATGTTCTATGATTACAAGGGCTTCGGGGCACCGACTTTTATTGGGATTGATAATTTCAGACGACTTTTCCGGGATACGCAGTATTGGGATTCTGTCATCAATACTTTCGTGTATGCAGGTGGCAAGCTCATCATAACACTTCCGTTATGCTTACTTCTTGCCGTGATATTAAATTCGAAGCTGCGTGGACGCAACTGGTTAAGAGCCATCTATTTCATGCCTACGATCATTAGCTCAGCTGTCATGGCTGTCGTATTTTTCGTCATTTTCAACTCTTACAATGGCATTCTGAATCAATATTTATTAAAGTTTCATATCATTTCTGAAAGAATCGATTGGCTTGGACCCAAGCATGCGATGCTGACAACGATCCTCATTGCAGTTTGGGGGGCGGTAGGGAATTATATGCTGTTATTTCTAGCTGGTCTTCAAAATATCCCGAATGATGTGTACGAAAGCTCCTCCCTGGATGGAGCGAACAAATGGCAGCAGTTCTGGTATTTAACGATTCCGATGCTAGGTCCAGTGCTTCAGATCGTGATCATGCTCGCCATTATCAATTCCCTCAAAGGGTATGAGAGCATCATGGTTCTTACAGAAGGTGGACCGGTAGGGAAGACGGAAGTCATGTATCTCTATGTGTATAAGCTCTTTTTCCCAACGCCATCGCACGCATTAACCGAGCAGCAATTCGGCTACGGCAGTGCAGTTGGCTTCGTGACCGCGGTAATTGTCGGCATCATCACGCTGGTTTATCATGGGATGTCGAAGCGCCTAAACAAACTTCAATAGGAAGGAGACTCAGGAATCATGGCAGTGACTAATTCGATACGGGCTGTTCAAATAAAGAAACCAACACGGTCATTTTCAGTAGGGAGATGGGGTGGAAGAGCGCTGCTCTGGCTGTTTTTACTGATTACTGCTTTACTCATCGTTTTCCCTGTCGTTGTGACTTTTTTAGGCTCCTTTATGTCCAACATGGAGATTACCAAGGGGGGCAAAATATTCCCGTCTTCCTGGCACTTCGAAAATTATAAGGAAGCTTGGGTACAAGCTAATTTTGCCAGATTTACTTGGAATAGCTTGTTCCTGAGTGGAGCGACGACGATCGGCGTACTGATCGTAGCCTCCATGGCCGCATATGTCGTAGATCGTCTCAAATTCCCAGGAAAAGCGATTTATGTGGCGATTCAAGCGTCCACGATGTTTATTTCCATTGGCGCTGTTGTTATTAGACCTCAGTTCGAACTGATGGTCAAACTGCACCTGAATACGAATTTATGGGGCGTAGTCCTTATTCTCATCAGCGGTCACGCGTATATATTCTTTATTTTACTGAGCTTCCTAAAAGGTATTTCCCGGGAATTAGACGAGGCTGCGCGGATCGACGGCTGTTCTAACAGCGGCATTTTCTGGCGGATTATTTTGCCGCTGATGCGTCCAGGGCTTGGCGTAGGCGCACTGTTTACCTTTTGCGGAGCGTGGAATGAATACTTGCGGCCGTTAGTATTTACGATGACGAATCCGGATTTGCAAACGCTGACGGTTGGCTTATCTTACTTGCGGTACGGGGCATCTGCTGCGGTACAAACGCATTATATGATGGCTGGAGCTTGTCTATCGATTCTGCCGCTGTTACTTGTCTATATGATTGCCAATCGTCAGTTCATGCAAATGACGGCAGGTTCATTGAAAGGCTAGGAGGACATCTCACCATGGATATCAAGCGCATAGAGATATTGCGTAGGAACGCAGGGAAAGCGGAATTTCAAGCAGCGATAGAGCTGCTAAGATGGGATGCGGAAGAAGCGGCGAAGATTACCTTCGCCGTCCGCGCCAACGAGCAAGGCGAATGGACGCACGATTATCATTGTGAAGAAGATGGGACTCGGCTCACTTTCCAGTGGGGCGAGCCCTTTCTTCATCGTTGTTCGACTTGTGGCAAGGAACGGCGCAATCAACTGCTTGATGGATGCTGGACGTCGATCGCTCATAGCCAGATCGGTCAAGCCGTGTATCGTGTAGCATTACTCTATGCACTAGAGCCTGATGAGAAACGACTGCAATTCGTCCAATCATATCTCATGGCATATGCCGATCACTACGAAACGTACGCCATTCACGGCAACGTTCCCTATAACGGGCCTGGCAAACTATTTGCCCAAACGCTGGATGAAGCGCATTGGATTACGGACTTGGCGCTTGCTTTCGATATGATTCAGGAGCATCTCCCCCCTGAAGAGCTCGCTCATATACAGGCGGGGCTGCTTGAGCCCTGTGCCCGGTTTCTTATTGCGCATAAAGAAAAGCAAATCCATAACCACTCCGTATTGATTACATCAGCTATTGCCGCGCTGGGGCTTCTATTACATGATAGGACGGTGCTGGCTGCTGCTCTAGAAGGTGAATACGGCCTGCATGACCAGTTGAATCGCGGAATTATGGAGGACGGTTTATGGTACGAGGGGAATGTTCAATATCATTTCTATGCGTTTAAATCGCTGCTGCACTACGCCTTAATTGCTGAAGGAACGACTTGGGATGTATGGACAAAGAAAGCGCTGAAAGCGATGTTCGATTATCCCTTGCAGTTGGTTTTGCCAAACGGGGTGATGCAAACGCTCAATGACGCAGGGCTAGGTCATCATATCGGCACCTATGTGCCGTACTACGAGATTGCCTATGATATTTATGGTGATGGCAAATATCGTTCGCTTTTGAATACGGCTTATGGCACGGCAGAAGATGATCCACGCATCAAGATCGCGAAACCAACGCAGCGAGATTCAATCTACGCATTGATGTTTGGCCAGGATTTAGATGGAGAGACAACGGAGCTGGATTCGCTCGGAGCTGAAGTACAGCGGACACGCTCTTTGCCCGCGAGCGGACTGACCAAGCTAGTGAACTCAGCGGGCTGGCATGTGATTGTGAAGCACAGCCGTTTTGGCGGGGAACATGATCACATGGATCGCCTAGGTCTATCCGTCATGCACAGCGGCATCCCTTTGCTTGTGGACCCTGGCACGACAGCGTACGGCGTGCCTGCGCATTACGGTTGGTTTAAACATACGTACTCGCATAATACCGTGAGTATCGATGGGGCAGACCAGCCGCCACGGGATGGACGGTTGATTCAAATGCACGAAGAGTCATGGGGCGCATGGCTGGAAACAGCCGTGGATTGGCTGGCTGAGGAGTATGAGATGAAAGATCGCATCATCTTGCCTGCAGAGCTCAATCCATGGGACAGCGATGCGTATCGAGGGGCTCAAATTCGGAGAATAAATATCTTAGTTGAGGATCATCTCCTTGATCTTGTGCAAGTCACTGTCCCCGAACCGCGCGTGGTTCATTGGACGAATCATTGGAGCGGTAAGCTGCAAGACAATGATGCTCATGATCTTTGGTCCGCCACGGAGGATCAGTTAAGCCGATTGGATCAGCAATGGTTCAAGGAGAAGCGGAAGCTGATAGCGGACGAATCCGCCTTCAGTTACCAGATGCGTGAAGGAACATTGGAGCAGCACGTCTGGTGCTCGCTGCCAACCCATATCTATACCGCGTTGACGCCAGACAATCCACCAAGTGGGCAGCGAACATCTAATACGATAACGGCTTCTGTGGAGAAGCGAGTGATATTTGTGCAAGCTCTGCATTATGATGCCGACTTGGGAAATCGACGATTAGGTCGACTCGAAGTGGCTGAATTGACTACCGATACCCTTCAAATATCGTGGAATCACGCGGAATCACAGGCAACTTATCACATACATCTATTAGACGGAAAAGTGTATATTGAGAAGCTGATCTGATGTCATTATGATACCCATGTGAAACAATTCGATATAACCCCTAATTAGGGGAAAAGGGTGTGTAAAAAAAATGAGAAATAAATTGTCATTCCTCAGTTTTTGGTCAATCAACGATGAATTAATTCTAGAACAGCTGCAAGATCAGTTAGACGAAATCCGTTTAGCCGGACTGGAGGGCGTTGTTTTTCATCCTCGTTTTTACCCGAACAAACCTGTTTATATGAGTGAAGCGTATCTGGCCATTCTTTCAGACTTGATTATATATGCCAAATCGACGGGCATGATCTTCTGGATTTACGATGAAAATGGTTGGCCTTCTGGCACAGCCGGTGGTGAAGTGTTCCGAAGGTTGCCGGAATCCACATGCAAGCATGTGAATTGGATCTCGGATGAGCAAGGTGGCAAGCTTGTTTTTGGAGAAAGTGCAGCCGTCTCCTCCCTAGACCCAGAGGCTGTACAACTATTTATAGCATTCACGCATGAGGGCTATCGTAAAGGCCTGCTTCCTGAAGCCTTCGATTATGTGACCGGTTTTTTCTCTGACGAAGTCGCGTTCCTGGATGGACATGGGATTACCGTCAAAACAGGTGCCATCCCTTGGGATGATCGATTCCCAGCGCTCTATGAGAGGAAGTACGGTGAAGATTTGTTCCTGCAATTGCCGCTTATGTTCACAACGGGGGACGGCTACGAAGAGTTCCGTGTGCGCTACTGGGAAATGTTAACGGATGTGATTGTTGCGAGTTTCTATAAACCTGTAGCCGATTGGTGTGAGAAACATGGCAAAAAATTCACGGCCCACGTGAAAGCGGAGGAAAGTCCATTTTTCCAATTATCGTATAGCGGTTCAGCGTTTCAAGTTTTAAAAACAGTTGAAACACCAGCGATTGACGCCTTGGAGCGACTCCCAGGGAATAACTTTTACCCGCGTATTGCTCATTCTGTTGCAATGCAGCAAGGACGAGATTGTGCGCTGGTTGAAGCTATGGGGGGAAGCGGTTGGGGTGTCTCGCCCGAGTCCTTCACCAATTATGTGATGTGGCTGGCAAGTCATGGCGTGGAACATTTCGTATTCCACTTGAACCAGCTGAGGCTTACCACACAAGCGGTACAAGACTGGCCGCCTTCCATGCCGAGCCATCTTACTTGGAAGGATGCCTTTCCTGCGCTGTTGGTATCACTGCAGGAGCAATCTGCACAACTGCCTGATTTGAGGGCGAAGCCAGATGTGCTTATTGTAGTGCCCACCCGTGGGATTATGGCGCATTTCGATACGCGTGACGCGATGCCAATGAATGAGCATGACGGGACGAACATTCCAGCCAGTACGGCAGGGACTCTCAATGCGAAGCTGCTTGCGCTCGTAGAAGCTTGCTTCGACGCAGGCGTTCATTATGAGTTAACCGAGGAGCGGGCAATTGAGGAATCGGGTGCGATCATGGACGGCACGCTGCGGATTGGTCAGCGTGACTACACGGATGTGCTTCTAGCAGATGGCTGCCGTTGGCAGGACCCAGCGATTATAGAGCGGATGCGTGCAGTGGGAGTTACGCTTTGTGATTCGGAGGACTGGCAGCGTGTGCTGCAGGCGAAACATACTGCTCTACTACCGACTCGGGAGATTACACACTTAGAGCAGACTTCGTGGACCGCAGAAGTGCCGGAAGAGAATCAAATTTATATAGAGCTGCAGCCCCAAGACAATGGCAAGCTGACAGCAGAAATCAACATGAATCAGGCGGAGTCCTATGGCGGAATGACACTCTTTGTACATGATGAGGTGCATGCGGTTTGGTTGAACGATGTGAAACTAGAAGTGCTGCCAACGGCACTCGGTTTCGAGGCGGCTGTTCCTGCATCGTTAATTGTGAAGGTGTCGAAGCTGCATTTCGAGGTCACGCCGCTGCCAGGGGGAGAAGCATGTCCGATTGCTTTCCTGCGTGGTTCGTTCATTGTCAGGAGTGAAGCTCCTCTGATTGAGAAGGACGAGCATCAATGGCTGTTGGAAGGGCCATTTACGTTAGCTCCATTGCCTACTAAGATCCAGAGTGAGGACTTAATTACGGCTGGGTTCCCATATGCTGGCTTGCCAATAATGGTGAGAAAAACGATCTTACTCGACGATGCAGAGAACGCTGCCCTTGGGTTTTCCGATCTATGGGCAGATGCCGCATTGGTGAAACTGAATGGGGATGAGCTGGGTTGGTGCTGGGGACCCAATTGGTCTGTACCGCTTCCGCAAGTGATCCGGAAAGGCGCGTATGTAATGGAGGTCCTGTTATATCCGAGTACTTTCAATGTGTACGGACCTCATCGGCATATCGACGGCGACCGTTATTTAACGAGTCCAGATCAATATAAAGGTGTTAAAAACTTTGCCGACCGTCCAGATGCTCCTGAACAAACGAAGGTGGATGGTGCCCATTTCGTCAAATGGGGGATAGCTGGCGAGGTACGATTGGTTCAATAACTAAAAACATTAAGAAAGCTGCCCTCGATATGGAAGTTCCCGCATTACTGGAACCAGGGCAGCTTTTTTATACTTATTTATGTAAGCGCTTTAAGCGTTTAATTATCTCGTCTTAGCGAGAACATCAGAAGGAGGGAATTTATTTGCGCAAAATGAAGGCTTGGCTGATTGGATTATTTTCATTTATTTTTATCCTTGGGGGTTTAGGGGCTGTGCCTGTTCAGGTTCATGCGGCGACCATCTCTTCTTATGGATTGCCTTCGATCTACACCGCATCCACGGTGTACGGGCTTAAGGTAGATGCCACAACGATTCCAGTGGTTAGTTACACAAGCGATTACGATTATGCTCATTTCTCCATGTCAGGGGCCGCAACCATTGAGATTACGGCTATTGGGCAAGCGAGCATTACGTCCTACTCCATCTCCCCGAAGAAGCTGAATGTAACGGGAACAACGAGTGGCAACAAGCTGACTTTTACAGTCAGTGGCGACGAATATTTGATTGTCAAAATCAACGGACAACGCGCGCTCGTCATCGCAGCTGACCCGGCGGAGACGAACAAACCGGCATCATCGGGGACGGGGATTTATAATGTGAAGAACGCACCGTACAACGCGGATAGCACAGGTTCGGGTATGGCGACAACCGCCATCCAGAATGCTATTAACGATGCAGCCAACTATACAGGTGGCCAAGGAATTGTCTATGTGCCTGCAGGGATCTACAAGGCAGGGAATCTGCAACTGAAAAGCGACGTTGCCTTGTACTTGGAAGGCGGAGCTGTGCTTCGTTTTACAGGAGTGGCGAGTGATTACACGGTGAATTGGCACAAGGATTCACAGAATCGAGACGTCACTTGGTGGCTGTACACCCAGAATGGCGCAGACAATGTCAAAATTTACGGTCGAGGCACCATCGACGGCAACGGCAAATACGCGACCACGACGAACAATTTTGCCAGTAATATCATTGTGCCGATCGGGACTACCAACTTTACCTTCGATGGACCGTTAATCCGCGATTCGGGGTCATGGGCTGTAACGCCAGCGAGATCGAATGATTTGACTTTTAAAAATCTGAAAATCCTTAACCGCTTTGATATGGGAGAAAACGACGGCATTGATGTGAATGAATCGCAGAACGTGCTCGTTCAGCATGGCATCGGCATTGGTTTGGACGATCCTTACACCACAAAATCATGGGATCAGACGACAGATATTAGTCTAAGCTGGCCTGGAAGCCCTGAGCCTGTCAGCAATGTCGTTTTTGACGATCTGATTTCTTGGACAGTGTGCTTCGGATATAAAGTAGGTCAAGGTATGCGACAAAATCAAAGCGACGTTACATTCAAAAATAGTGTGGTGTACGACGCATCTGTCGGTATCGGTGTTGATCATAAATATGGTGTTGGTGATCTCACGAATGTTACCTTCGATAATATCGATATTGAGCGAATAACGTATACCAATGACAGCACGCGGACATGGGCCTCCTTTATTATTCGAAATGCTGATGGTTTTGGCGGCGGTACAATCAATACCTTGATCGTTAAGGATATTCTAGTCCGCGATGCCGGAACGACGTTGGGGACGCTGAAAGGATACAGCAGCACCAAAAACATCAGTAATATCACGTTTAATAACGTGGTAATGCCTGGCAGTTCGACGCCTGCGCAGAACTTAGCGCAAATGAACATACTGAATCGCGCTAATCACACACCTGTGACGATCCTGCCGACGCAAATTGCTGAACCTGTACAACGCGTGAATTTAGCTTTGAATAAGGGGGCAATAGCTTCTTCGGGCACGGCTGCGCCGAGTCTTTCTTTTGATGGCAACTTCGGTTCACGTTGGGGGTCTAGCTATACAGATAATGAGTGGATCTATGTCGATCTGGGGTCACCGGTGTATGTCGATGGTGCGAAGCTTTATTGGGAAGCGGCTTATGGCAAAAACTATCAAATCCAAGTTTCTAATGACGGCAGCACATGGACGAATGTATTCAGTACAACTACGGGAAATGGCGGTGTTGATGACATCAGTTTTACGCCAACGTTGGCTAGATATGTGAAAATGAATGGGACTCTGCGAGGTACCGTGTACGGCTACTCTCTATGGGAGTTTGAAGTATATGGATCTGTGGGTAACTTAGCAATGGGGGCAGGTGTGTCAGCGACCAGCTCGGTGGAGAATACGAATTTTGGGGCGGCCAAAATACATGACGGACAACGCAGCAGCGTGACAGGCTCCATGGGTTGGAGCAGCAACAACAGCTTAACTTCGAACCATATAGAGTCGGTGACGCTGGATATGGGCTCAAGCAAGACGATCTCGAAGGTGGATCTGTTTCCGCGTAATGACGCAGGCAATGTTGGGCAGAACTTCCCGATCGATTTCACGATTAAAACCTCTGTCGATAATGCGAATTGGACGACTGTTGTAGCGCGTACGGGGTATGCGCAGCCAGGGAATGCCGTTCAGAGTTTTGCGTTTTCTGCGGTATCTGCAAGATATGTGAAAATAGATGGGACCAATCTGCGCCCGAATCCAAGCGATGCGAATCGGTATCGGATGGCGTTTGCAGAGGTAGAAATTTACTAGCATCGAGCTTTCCAGATAATGTCCCTAAAAAATCAGTTAACGTCCACAAAAACGGATGTTAACTGATTTTTTTCATTGTTGGCTTGTTGGCAATCGAATGCCTTCCCGGTATTGGCTTGGTGAGATGCCATACAACTTCTTGAACATTCGACTAAGATGTAATTGATCCGTATATCCAACGGAGTAGGCGATTTCCTTTATGGAAAGTGACGTGTTCGTCAGCAGTTCACACGCTTTGCTCAGTCGGATTTCGCCTAAATAGTGCTGCGGCGGTGTGCCGATGGCTGCTTTGAAAAGGCTCGTGATGTATTTCCGGCTTAGTCCCAATGTGTGGGCCATTTCCTCAATCGTAAGGTGGCGGGCATAGTTGTTCCTCATAAAAGAGATCGCTTGAGCTACGTACATGTCTTTCATGGTCTTCTGCTGCTGGAACGGGGGCTCCTGTTGAGAGGATTCCAGTAACAAGGCTAAGAAGGCATATAGCGCCGAGGTCAGCTGCAATGGCTTGCTGTAAAACTGCTGGTTCGCGTCAAACAGTTTATTGAAGCACTGCCGGATTTCCAACTCCCGATCGCAGGAAATGACAGGATTGTCTGGCGTGAAGCCAGCTTGCCGCAAATAATCTTGGACGATGCCGCCACCGAAAGCGACCCACGAAAAGTTCCACGGATTCACTTCGTCCGCTGCAAAAAAAGAAAGGACATAGGGAGATATCAGAAAAACATGTCCCTGAGATAAGTGATACGTCTCCTTGCCGACACGATAGATCCCCTTGCCACTATGAATATAGAAAATTTTATAGTTCTGTTTAATCGCTGGTCCCCAAGATTGACCAGGCACGCATTGTTCTGTCCCCGTGTAATAGAATTGGATGTCCTGCTGAGCTTCAATTGAGTACTGAGCAATTGTATGGTTAACCATCGACGGCTCCCCCTGTAAGGTTTGAAAGAGTAATAGGTCATTATGCTATATAGTGCATCCATTTTATTATAGCAGTGACTCCCAATATGGACTAGAATGAACTCAATTCACATGTAATCGTTGCGAAGCGAGGTCAATCAACGTGACGACTATCGAACCCTTGCTGAAAAAAGTACGCCGTATCGATCAGCTGGAAGCTTTCGCGGAAGATGTGCAGCGAGCTAGGCGAAAAACCCGCTCACGTCGCGTTAGCTTGGCTGCTTACGAACCCATTCGTGACAGCGCCGATTATTGGGCCTCGTACCGTGAACCAACTGATAGATAAGCTCCGAGCGGTGGAGCTTAAGCTGGATGAAGCGACGTTGAAGGAGCTGGTTCGCATTTTCCCAGGTCCAGGCGGAGCGGCTCCTGCGGTTTATGCTTGGTAAAGCATTCATTCATTCATTACATAAGAGGGGAGCTGCTTGCGGCTATGAAAAACAATCGTTGGGCCTTGGTCACCGGAGCTGACCGAGGGCTTGGTCTTGCATTGGCCAAAGGACTATTGGCGCGAGGTTATGATGTATGGGCAGGGCAGTATGCGGAGGAATGTCAGGCATTGCAGGAGTTGGAGGCAGCTTACGGTAAGCGGCTGCGTCCTATTCGTCTGGATATCAGCGATGCGACGCGTGTAGCGGAAGCGCTGCGTATCGTAGTTGCCGAAACGGAACGGCTTGATCTGCTCATCAATAATGGTGCTATCCTGGGGGATACGACCTCGAACATTCAGGATGAGTTGGATTTTGAAGACATTGAGCAGGCCTTCCGGGTGAATACACTTGGTGCATTGCGTATGACGAATGGGTTGATTAATCCTATTTTAAAAAGCACCGACAAAATCATTATGAACATCTCGTCCGAAGCGGGCAGCATCGGGGCTTGTAAGCGAACTGCTTGGTATGCCTACTGCATGTCCAAATCTGCGCTCAATATGCAATCACAACTCGTTCATAACCAAATTTCACCGCAAGGCGGCAAAGTGATGGTCGTGCATCCCGGGCATGTGCAGTCTTATATGAAAGGCGAGCTAGATGCGACAGCCAAGCTGACGCCTGAGCAATCTGCTCAACACATTCTCAGCCTCCTCGAGCAGCGACTCGGACCCGATTGGCCGGATCAAGCACTGGCACTAACTGACTATCAAGGCGGACAATGGCCGTGGTAAGTCATGGCGACATGGAGAAAAGGAGATGAATTCGAATGGCAAGTATAAGTATTCCTACCTTGCTTCTTGGCAATAACGACGATGCACCATACCATAAATTGCGGGCGGTGCAGCAGCTTATCATCGATAACTTAGGGTCATCTTTTCAAGTCACATCAGTTGAAGGCACTGCTCATCTGAAAGTGGACGTCCTCCGGCCCTATCCATTAGTCGTTTCCTACTTAGACATATGGGGGGGAGTGCCTGAGGCTGAAGAAACAGCTGGCCTCCTTCAATATGTTGCTGGCGGAGGGGGTCTACTCATTATCCATAACGGCATCTCCATCCAGGGCAGCCCGGAGCTTAGCCAGCTGATCGGTGCAAGATTTACAGGTCACCCAGCCTACACGAGACTCCCTTTCGAGAAGATAGAGAGCGATCATTCATTAACGAACGGACTGGAGCCATTCGAGATGGACGAAGAGCCGTACCGCTTCGAACTAGACCCACTCGCGCAGATCGAGCTCCTCCTGACGTACGTACATGAAGGCAAACAATGGCCTGCAGCATGGACGCGCACATATGGGTTGGGCAGAGTCGTTTACCTGATGCCTGGCCATCATCCGCCATCCTTTCAGTCGGAGACATATGGGAAGTGGATCCGTTCTGCCGGTTTCTGGGCAGCAGGCTTGCCGGTTAACTAAGCTGACAATGGGCTCGAACCAATTGACACGAACCAGTGCCTTGAGGCGCTGGTTTTTTGTTTTATTATTTGGGGGCGTTGGGCTTGAAGCAGGAGCAGAGCTACTGCTGGCGTGAACGCGAGCAGGGTTTATACGCTTTTCATTTTCACCCAACACTTATCTACTTCAATTCACTCATCACCTTATCTACTCCAATTCACTCATCACCTTATCTACTCCAATTCTCGCATCCCCCTTCTACTTCAACTCTCCCATCACTCCATCAACCCCAACTCTCCCCCTCACCCCATCTACCCCAACTCTCCCCTCACCCTTCCCCAAAAATGTAAAAATACAACCTTTTAGACTAATTTAGGGCCAAAATTGACAAATACGTGCAAAAAGGCATCAATTTTAATATATTTCGTGATAATGACCTGAAAATACCTGAAATTGATGCCTTTTTGCATCCATTTCCAAGGAACCGTGGGGAAAACCAGTCGAAAAGTGCCTTTATGCATTTTTGACAAGGGGAAGGGGAGGGACTTGAGGATCTAAGCGTTCTCTGAAGAGCAACTAGCGTACTAGCGTATGCCACGGCACCGAGTTGCCGCCTTCACTCCATTGAATAAAGCTTCAAGATGGCGCGAAAAATATTTTATTTAGTCAATTTAAAGACTTGTCTTTTATATGTCCCCTTTCATACAATAGGAGAAGATAGTAAGTAACACCTTAGGATAGGAGCGCTGTGTGATGCGTTTTAAAGATGTTTTTTCCATCATCGGCCCCTCGATGATCGGTCCCTCCTCCTCGCATACCGCGGGTGCAATTCGATTGGGACGCGTTGCCAGGCAACTGCTAGGCGAACAGCCGCTCCAAGCAGAGATCACGTTGTACGGATCTTTCGCAGATACGTATCGAGGGCATGGCACGGATCTCGCGCTGATCGGTGGAATTATGGATTGGGAGACGGATGATCCACGTATTCCGGGAGCGGCAGATGAAGCGGAAGCGTTAGGCGTCGCTGTAGCTTTTCATATTAGCAAAGATAAGGCTGATCACCCGAACACGGTGGGTATTGTACTTACCTCAGAATCGCGGAAAATCAGCATGAGAGGGGCTTCGATCGGCGGAGGCAATGTTGAGATTATCAATGTTAATCAATTTGATGTGAAATTCACAGCGAATTACCCTACATTGGTGGTATCCCATCATGATCGGCCAGGAATGATTGCAGATATTACTACGCTGCTAGGGAGCAATCAGATCAATATTGGATTTATGGATTTGGACCGAAAAGGGCGCAATCGCGAAGCGATGACGGTCATTGAGACGGATGCGTCAATTCCAGCTCCTTTAGTAGAACAAATTCTGCGTCTAAACATGATCACTGACGTTAGAAAAGTGGATCTGGCAGAAAGAGGCGACGAATGAGGTTTCGGACATTAAAGCAGCTAGCCGATCTATGTGCGGCGGAAGGCTTGACGATAGCAGAAGTGATGCTGGCTGATCAAAGTGAAGAATCAGGCAAATCGCCCGAATATGTATTTGATAAAATGCGTGCCTATTATCAAATCATGAAAGAAGCAGTAAGCAAAGGTCTAACCGAGGATACGACCTCGCGAAGCGGGTTAACGGGGAAGGATGCGCAGCGTGTGGCTACCTACCTCACGACAACGGAGGCATCGCTGGGCGAAGAGGCTTGCAAAGCGATGGCCTATGCTTTAGCGGTATCCGAAGTTAACGCATCCATGGGCCGAATTATTGCGACACCGACGGCTGGTTCATGCGGAATTATTCCAGGGGTATTTATTAGTTCTCAGCAGCGTTTTGGCTGGGAAGATGATCACTTGGTCAAAGGGTTGCTATGTGCAGGTGCGATCGGCTATGTGATCGCCAACAATTCATTCGTTTCCGGCGCAGAAGGCGGATGTCAGGCCGAAGTTGGCTCGGCAATCGGGATGGCAGCTGGCGCACTCGTTGAGCTGCGCGGCGGTACGCCTGAGCAAGCGATGCATGCGGTCGGACTTGCGCTGAAGAATACGCTCGGACTGATTTGCGATCCCGTTGGTGGATTAGTAGAAATCCCTTGTATCGTTCGCAATGGCTTCGGCGCAGTAAACGCGATGGCGGCAGCTGATATGGCACTCGCAGGAGTCCGTTCGGTGATCCCTTCCGATGAAGTCGTCCAAGTGATGTATGAGGTAGGCACAGCCATGCCGGAGAAACATCGGGAAACGGCCAAAGGCGGTTTAGCGCAGACACCGACAGGGCGTAAAATTATGAAGGAATTGAACCTAAAAAAGAAAGAATAGCAGGCGTACAAATAACCGCCCCCTCAGGATATTCCATATCGTGAGGGGGCGGTTATTTTCATGGACTAAGAGGCATTTGGCGTTGCCCGATTATCCACCTCACGGCATCGCCTGGCGTTTAAGCTGCTAGTGCGAGGTTTCACTTCCATTCCTTTTCGGTATATAGTAAAGAAATGATGTATGTGAAAGGAGCTAGGAAGAGTCCATGCGCACAACAATGTCTACAACCATGACTGAAGAACAACAAGGTATTTTTCCAGCTGTCTGCCCTCTGGATTGCCCGGATCAGTGCGGATTGCTGCTTCATAAAGAAGACGGGAAGATTGTTAAAATCGAAGGAGACCCTGAACACCCCGTGACACAGGGAGCTATTTGCAATAAAGTTCGCAACATGACGGCACGTATTTATGATGATAAAAGATTGCAGTATCCCTTGAAACGTGTCGGCCCCAAGGGGGAGGAGGCCTCGTTCGAGCAGATTTCCTGGGATGAGGCGTTGAACACGATCACGAGTCGCTGGAAGGAACTGATTGCCTCGGAAGGCCCAGAATCCATATTGCCCTATAGTTTCTATGGCAATATGGGGAGAATCGGAACGGAAGGCATGGATCGCCGCTTCTTCCACCGGATGGGAGCGAGCCGTCTGATGTATTCGATTTGCGAATCAGCCGGCACGGAAGGCTACAAATACACGATGGGCGGCAGCTACGGGACCGATCCAGAGGATACGGTGAACGCGAAGCTGATCATCATGTGGGGAATCAATGCGGTCAGCACGAATATGCATCAGGTGATGCTGGCTGAGAAAGCCCGCAAGAATGGCGCGCAAATCATCGTAATTGATGCGCATAAGAACCAAACAGGCCGCTGGGCGGACTGGTTCATTCCCATTTTGCCAGGTACGGATGCGGCTCTGGCCCTTGGCATGATGCATATCCTGTTCAATGAGGGGATGACGGATGAGGATTTCCTACAGCAATACACGCTAGGGTACGAAGAGCTTAGGGAGCATGTAAAGCAATACGATCCTGCCAGTGTATCTGCAATTACAGGTGTGCCTGTGGTAGACATTTATCGCCTTGCTCGCTTATATGGCGAGACTTCACCAGCTTTCATTCGTATTGGGAATGGAATCCAACATCACGATAATGGCGGTATGTGCGTGCGGACGATCGCTTGCTTACCGGCGTTAACAGGACAATGGCTGCACCCTGGCGGCGGTGCAATTAAAGGAAATGGCGCTTATCTAGAGCATAATTTGCCGGCCTTGCAACGGCCGGATTTGCGAACGAAGAGTGCGCGTCTCATCAATATGAACTTGCTTGGCAGCGCCTTGCTCGAGCTGGACCCGCCTATCCACGCTTTGTATGTGTATAATTCGAATCCAGCGCTGGTCGCTCCTCATGCGAATAAAGTGAAAGCGGGGCTGGTGCGAGAAGATCTATTCACTGTCGTGCATGATTTGTTCCTAACGGAGACAGCCAAGTATGCGGATATTGTGCTCCCAGCGACCTCCTCTTTTGAAAATACAGATTTCTATCGCTCCTATTGGCATCACTACGTGCATCTTCAGTTGCCTGTAATTGCGCCTTATGGGGAGAGCAAAGCGAATGTGGATGTGTTCCGATTGCTCGCAGCGAAGATGGGCTATGAAGATGAAGCGCTGCGGGACAGCGATGAAGACATGGTACGTCAGGCATTGGATCATCCTGGAAACCCAGCATTAGCCGACATTTCATATGATGCTTTGTTGGAAACCGGATTCATGAAGGCAGCGACTCTGCCCTTATTTCCCGGGAAACTGCGGACGCCTAGCGGCAAAATTGAACTCTACTCGGCCGACATGGCAAGTAAGGGGTTTCCAGCACTTCCAACGTATGTGCCGCTTGCTGAAACCAGTGATTTGCCATTTATGTTCATTCCAGCGCCGAATCATAACTTCTTGAATTCAACATTTGCACATAACGAGAAGCATGTCCGTATGGAGAAAATGCCAAAGCTGCATATGCATAACAACGATGCATCGGCATTAGGTTTGGCTAGCGGCGATACCGCACGGGTGTGGAATGAGCGCGGCGAGTGTGAGCTGGTAGTTATGGCGGGCCGCGATGTACAGCGCGGGGTGGTCGTCAGTCAAGGGCTATGGGCCGATACCCAAGGGGGCAAAACGCGCGTCAATGTCCTGACACCTGATCGTGTGGCCGATATGGGTGGTGGAGCTACCTTTTTCTCGGGAAGGGTAGGCGTGGAAAAGTTGAGCGGAGCTTGAACATTTGGGCGGTTGGCGGCATAGGGTACATCAGGAGATGATGATTTATGCCCATACAGCAGAAAGCTTACGCTTTAATCGGAAGACCTGTTGGTATTTCCTTGATGGATGGTACTGGCGTATCCGGTATTCTGTGCAGTGTACAAGATGGATCGATCTACGTCATTGAATATTTATATCATACGCAATTCGCTACGAAGCACTATACGTTCAATCAAGTGAGAGATATCATGCCGTATCCGCAATGTCCGCAGCCTGTGTATACGCCACAGCCGTTGTACTAATATAACTGGACTTGCGCACCTAACCGATCCTTATGGATCGGTTTTTTTGCCGCGAGATCCTAAATTTATCCACTCCCTAACCTAAATAAATGACAATTCAATTTGCAAGAAAGGAAGTATGATCATTTTTGTATACGCTTACAATGGGCGAAATCTAAACGATAAGGAGTTTTGTCGGAATGAAATATCATCTTGTCAAAAGTAAGATAAGCATCATGCTGATTTTCTCATTGATAGTCTCGCTTTTACTGCTTCCTGTAACTAGTATGGCGGCAGATGTTGAAGTGGATGTGGGTACTCCGCTACTTGCTAGCGAGGACGCAGCTCTCCTTAAGGATACGGGAAATGCTAGCGTTGAAACAACGAATTATAACACCAAGACGGATACTGCTGAAGGTGTATTTAGTATCTCGACGAGCAGCACCAAGAAGAAACAAGCCTATTTTAAATTTAATGTGACCTCTGTGGCAGATGCTACCTACAAATTTTATTTGGAAGTTTCGGCCAAGCGAGGCAGTAGTGAAATTAATACCGATCTGCAAGTTTATGCCCTAGATAACTTCGCCTGGGAAGAAAACACGATAACTTGGCAGACATCGCCTTATACGGATTTGACGCAACTTACGCAGCTTGGCCAATTCACGGTAACTCAGCCTAATAAGATTAATGGTAGCAGCCAAAATCCAGCGCTGTATAAGGTTGACGTGACCGAATATGTTAGACAACATGTAGCTGATGGAGCTGTATCCTTTGTTGTTGCCAACAGTTCAAGCAACTCGGTTAATGTCTATTCCAAAGAAGCTACAGGGTTGAATGCGAAGTCACAGCTTCGTGTGACGCGTGTTGTACAAAGTGACACCACGCCACCCACTTGGCCATCCAACGCTGCACTAAAGTCATCTAATCTCGGAACCGACTTTGTCGAATTAAATTGGCCAGCAGCAACAGATGATAGCTCTGTATCTAATTATATGATCTATCAAGATGACACCCTCGTCAAAACGATGACAGGGAATACCTATACAGCTCAAGGCTTGTCGCCTAACACAAGTGTTACTTATCACGTGTATGCGGGAGATCCCGTTGGTAATTATTCGACGCCATTGACATACCATGTAACGACGTTAGCTGCACCCGTTACACCGTTACAAGTCGTAGAAGTTAACGCTAGCAGCAGCGATGGCAATGTAGAGAGTAACACATTGGATAACAACTTATTCAGCCGTTGGTCAGCATCTGGTGATGGCCAATATATCATGTTTGATCTAGGAGAAACGAAACGGATCGGATATGTCGGGATTTCCTTTTACAAGGGAGATCAACGTTATGCGCCAATTGACATTCAAACGTCCAACGATGCACTAACATGGACAAATGTATTCAGTGGCAACAGCCGCTCAGATACCGCCAATATGCAGGCATTCGATATTGCGGATACGGATGCTCGTTTTGTCAAAATTATTGGTCATGGTACATCTGATGGCAAAACGTTCATCAGCCTAACCGAAGTTATGATTTATCCGCCTTTCCTGAACGGAGATACACCGGTTGCAGTTGTTCCGAATACGATACCGGAAGCGCCTCCGGGTACCCTTCCTTTTACGAAAGCTGGCTTGACTAAACAAGATGGTTCAGCACATCCTTTGCACACGCCTAATCCTGTAACGGGTACAACACATAATGTTGTCAATTATGGCGCTGACCCTATAGACAATGGGCATGATGATAGGGTTGCTATTCAAAATGCGATTGATGCCTCCTCACCTGGGGATGAAGTGTATATACCGAATGGTGTTTACAATCTAATCTCTTCACCGGATGGTTTCGTGAACATCAAACTCAAATCAGGTGTAAACTTGCGAGGGGAAAGCCAGTCCGATACGATCTTGAAATCAAGCATTGATAACATTAAGAATAGCTCTGTGGTCAAGTCATCGAATCAACATGATATTGTTGTCTCCAATTTAACGGTAACTTCAACATGGAATCGTAACTTCTCGTTAGAACACGCTACCAATAATCCAGATGCAGGGGGACCTGACAGCTCTATCGCCATTGCTAATTATGGGGAATCTCCATCCTATAACGTGACCATTGATCATGTAACTGTGGAACGATTCAGCCGTATGGCTATTCGAATCGAGAATAGTCATGATGTCGTTGTTCGCCGCAGTACCTTCCGTAATGCAACAGATCTAGGCGGAGGCGGAGCCGGATACGGGACTTCCATTCAAGGTATGCCGAAGGTGGATCGACTTGGTTTTGACAATGATACGTATTGGAATGTGGTTGAGGACTCAATCTTTCAAGGACCGTATTTGCGACATGGATCTCTTATTCAGAATGTTGCACACAACAACACGTTACGAAACAATCATTACATTAACACCAAACTAGACGCGATTGACCTGCACGGTGAATTGGAGTACTTGAACGAAGTGTATGGGAATACGATCGAGAATATTTGGACTGGCGGAGGAGTAGGCCTTGGGAATACCGGGGGAACGGCACCGACGAATCATAGCAAATCTGGTCCTAAGAACCATATCCACGACAACGCCATTCGCAATTCGCGGGAAGGTATTGTTGTCACCATGGGTACACCAGAAACGTTGATTGAGAACAATGTGATTGAGAATACGACAACGGTAAGTAATGCGGTTGGCATAAATATTTTAAATGGACCAGGAACGCGCATTATCAATAACATCATTCGTAATAACACGGCGACGAACTACTGGGGAATTATGCTAGAACACGATAATGGTGATAAGAACGCAAACTTTGTAGGAGCGGGCGATCCTCAAGACGTACAAATTATAGGCAATACCATTACCGGGAATACGTATGGGATTCAATTGCAGGCGGGGACGAACATTGTATTAACGAACAATTATTTGAACAACTTGGGAACGAACTATGAAAGGGCGGATGGGGTAACGACGACGGAAATTTGGCCGACGCCTACACTGGACAACAGTTCATCAACTCCATCGTCAACTGGCGGCAGTCCGCTAAGCAACAATTCGGAAATTCTGAATGCCAAAGTAACCGAAGAGAATGGAAAAGCGGTAGCCACAGCAACATTAGATGAGAAAACATTAGATACGATTATTAAAGCACAAGGAAACGGTCCGATTACTATCGTGGTGGATGCGCCAAGTGTTGTAGGGCAGATACAGCTTACGTTGAACCAGTCCTCTCTTCAGAAGCTGAAAGACATCCCATTCGCAACGATTAAAACCGACATGGGAAGCGTGAAACTCCCTCTACACCAATTGGATATGTCTCAATTAGCTGGGATCCAAGTCAATATTGGTAGGAACGAGAATGCTTCAGCACAAGCAAATGCTGCAGGAATCAAAGTCGTGAACGCGATCGATTTCACTATGCAGGCAGTCATGGGGGATGGGAAATCTGCAACGATATCCAGTTTCAGCTCCTATGTACCGTATACCGTACAGGTAGATCGGGCGATTAATGAACGTTATCTTGCAGCCGTTAGAGTCGTCAAGGATGCGCAAGGGAAACCGACCTATGAACCTGTGCCGCTTACGGTGAAATCAGGAGAGGCGACGCTGTATAGTCATTCCAATGAGACGTTTCTGCTAATTGAAAATGATATTTCTTTTATCGATACGAATGGGCATTGGGCACAAGATGGCATTGAGCGAATGGCCAATAAATGGCTCGTTCAAGGTGTATCCAAAGAAGAGTTCCGTCCAGATCAACCGATCACACGTGCAGAGTTGGCAACGCTTCTCACTCGCGCGTTGGGCATCAAGTCATCCAATGAGACTAGGGCTTTCAAAGATCTGAGTCCTACAGATTGGTTTAATGATTCTATACATGCTGCGGTTGAGGGTGGCATTATCACGGGCTATGGAGATGGTACGTTCCGACCTAATCAGACGATAACACGTGAGGAAATGGCGGTCATGATCGATCGGGCGCTTCAGTCCGCTGGCTATGATAATCAACAACTAACAGGTGATTCAACAATATTTACGGATCAAAAGCATATTCAATCCTGGTCAACGGACGCGGTTCGACGTTTAGTTCAACTCCACTTAATGGAGGGCATGACTCCGACATCCTTCGATCCGGAGAAGGAAGCAACGCGTGCACAAAGTGCTGTACTTCTACAGCGCTTAATTCAAATCTTAACATTTACGAATTAGGTACAAAAAAGCTTGATCGAACCCCGTTCACTACTGGGGATTGATCAAGCTTTTCTCATTCCGCCGCTGGTATCCTAGCGGTTATCGATTTTCTCTGGATACATATCATGATTCATCAAGCGATGTTCAGCCATCGTCTCGTACTTCGTGCCAGGTTGACCCCAGTTGCAGTAAGGATCAATGGAGATGCCGCCGCGTGGCGTGAACTTGCCCCAAACCTCGATATAACGCGGATTCATCAATTCGATGAGATCATTCATAATAATATTGACACAATCCTCGTGGAAATCACCGTGATTGCGGAAGCTGAATAGGTAAAGTTTCAGGGACTTGCTCTCTACCATTTTGATCGTAGGAATATACGAAATATAGAGGGTTGCGAAATCCGGTTGTCCAGTTACAGGACACAAACTAGTGAACTCAGGGAAGTTAAATTTGACGAAATAGGCCCGATCTGGGTGTTTATTGTCAAATGCTTCTAAGAGTGTAGGGTCATAATTGAACACATACTTCGTGCCTTGATTGCCCAGTAGGGTAATCTCTTTCAAGTCTTCATTACTTCTTCCTGCCATGGGTAAATCCTCATTTCATAGTTTTTTAGAGAGGGAGTTTGCGAACCTCTTTATATTCTGTACAAAATGTATCATACTCCGCAGGAAAAAGCATCTTGCTGAGAGGTGGCAATTATTACAGTCTTGTGTAGATCTTCTAGTTTTATGCCTACAGCATAACGGGTTGTCCCAGTGCCACGGATTTGTAACCCGCTAGGGCCACGATGGTAGAACGTAATCCATCTTCACCCGTAATCGGCACTTCTTCGCCATTCAGCAACGCTTGAACAAAGGCTTTCACTAAGTAAGCATCCATAGAGTCGCCCCAGAAATTCCATTGGCCTTTTCCATTGTCTAAGCTATATAATTCGTTGTTTTGAGCAAAAGCATCAATAGATAGTGTTCCCTTCGTTCCCACAATCGTCATCGTCACGTCGCCCCATGTGGGGAAAGCGGCATTCCGCGACCAGCTTGTGTCCAAGACGCCGACGACGCCATTCGCGAACTTGACATGAATCATACCCGCATCATCGATCGCCAAGTTTTCATTGAATAATGTAGCGGCATAAGCATAGACTTCTTTCACTTCGGATTGGGTCATCCAATTCATCAAGTCCATGACGTGCACGGTATGATCCAATAAGGCGCCGCCGCCGGATAAGTCGGATTGAAGGAACCAGCCAGAAGGGAGTGAGCCGCGATTGGTTCCCTTAATAGCAATGATCTCGCCGATTTCCCCCTGTTCGATAGCCTCTTTCGCTTTAACCACAGAGGCCAAATAGCGGCATGGGAAGGCCGTCATCAACTGAACGCCATGTTCTTTGCAAGATGCAATCATGGCCTCCATTTCGGAGAGCGAAACGCCGAGCGGCTTCTCACAAAGCACGTGCTTGCCGGCTTTCGCCGCGGCTATCGTAATGTCTGCATGATGCACGTTTTCAGAACAAATGACGACAGCATCTACGTTCGTAGCGAGCAAATCCTGATAATGTTCATAGTAGGGCAGATTGTACGTAGTGACTACTCGTTCCACGCGGCTGTAGCTCTCGTCTGCAATACCAATCACTTCTACCTGAGGGATAGCTCGTAGTGAATCCAAGTAAGAGTATGCATGGCCGTGCGCGAAACTGATCATACCTACTTTTAATTTCTTCATACAGTTTCCTCCTCGAACGTCGAGTTCGTCTTCAGTTGGACCGATTTCCCCGTGCGAACAGATTCCAACGCAGCCATCGTAATTTCTAAAGCTTTATAAGCATCGTTTGCAGTAACGATGGGCTCACTTCCATCACGGATACACTGAATGAAATGTGCAATCTCTCGCTCGTAAGGACTCCTGTATCCCGGACTTTGCGGAACTTCTGCGAAACGTCTGCCTTCTGAGTCGGAAGGGGATTTGCAGATGTGAAGTGAACTGCTTTTTTGACTGTCGCTGCGAATGATGCCCTTGCTGCCTGCGATTTCCACGGCGGTTTGGAAGGGGCCTTGATACCCCCAGAAGGCTTCCACATTGGCAACGGCACCGTTGTCAAAAAGAAGCGTAACTAGCGCATAATCCAAGTCATTGACGCGTTGGTTCAAGCCATAGACGGACTTCACTTCGCCGATGGCCCAACGTAGAAAGTCAATATCATGAATCATGAGATCGGCAATGACGCCGCCGCTTTTGTCGAAATCGTTGAACCATGGTCTGACATCACCAGGATGTGAACCGATCCGTTTGGCATGAATGACGCCGACGCGTCCTAACTTGCCCTCATCGATGGCTTGTTTCATTTGTACATATTCGGGGAAGAAACGAACGACGTGTCCGACGAACAAGCGGACGCCGTAGTGTTCACAACCTTGAATCATGGCTGCTGCATCTTCTAAATTAAGAGCAAGTGGTTTCTCGCATATCACATGTTTGCCGGCTTGTGCCGCTTTTAACGTATATTCCTTATGTAAGTAGCTTGGCAGTGTCACACTGAGGACATCGAAATCCGCTTCACTCAGCATGGATTCAAAAGAAGTATAAGCAGGCGCTCCTGTCTTAAGGGAGAGAGCTTCTGCTAGCTCGATATCCAGATCGCACACACCTGTTAACTCCACATCAGGCATATGGACATAGCTAGAGGCGTGTACATTCCCCATCCCACCGCAACCTACGATCGCTATTTTCATGCCAAATTCACTCCTCATATTATCGTATGAAAATAAGTTACTACGTAATATGATATAGCTATTGGTAGTTAGCGTATATGCGGGCATTTATTCAGTTTATATCCAAATTTGTCATCTGTGAAAGTGCGGTGGTTGAAAGTCATGGACATTTATAAAGAACCGATCCCTTATCAGAACCCCTCGTTATGCATGAAGGTGTGGCGTTTCGCTCAATCAGGAGCAGAAAGAGAATACGGCAATACTTGGCACTATCATAAAGAAGTTGAATTCATTTTAGTTGAGGAAGGCACGCACGAGATACAGACGCAGAATCATGTCTACTCGCTCGAAGCTGGGGATATCCTGCTGATCGGTTCCTCTCAACTGCATAGAGGACGCAAGGTGGGCGATAAGGATCTGGTTTACATCGTACTTCACATAGACCTCCAACCTTATTTCGATCCTGCGATGATGAGGTATTACCGCGACTTCTTGGAGATATTTCATCCGTTGGAAGCGCTCAATTACATTTTTCAAGAGAACGAACACGTGAAGAAAGAAATCGCGAGGATTATTACGGATACCCATGATGAAGTTATGGAAGCTAAGAAGGGGTATGAAATTGCCGTTAGCATGCACATTAAGCATCTGCTCTTAATGCTGCTTCGTCATGACCATCGGGATCTATTAACGACACAGGGGAATGTGGATGGTGATGCGGATATGATTCGGTCACTTGTTGTCTACGTGGACGAGCATTTGACGGAGAAGATCGATATGGGGGCAGTCAGTCGAATAGCTGGCATGAGTTACTCGTATTTTTCGAAATATTTCAAGAGGAAGATGGGGACTTCATTTATTGATTATGTCAACATGAAACGTATTGCAAAAGCAGAGCGGTTGCTCGTTACGGAAAAACGCAGTGTGAATGATATTGCAGAGTCGGTCGGTATAGGGAATATGGCGCATTTCTATGAGCTGTTCAAACGATTCAACGGCTGTACGCCTAAACAATATTTGCACAAAATGAGTGTAAGTGAGCTCCAATCTAAATCGGACGATGATGTAGAAAAAGATTGACAACGTAGTTGAATTATTGAATTATGAACTTGAAAACAAATCTGATACAAACCAGAAGTGATTGAGATGGCAGGGAATAGTATATAAAAGTGAACTAGATGAGAATCAGAATGGAGTTTGACAAATTCGCTTTGCAGCAAAGTCAAATAAACGGAGGCCATATGATGATCCAACTATCAAATCTGGCAGAGTTATTAGCGTTTCAAGTTCATGCGATTCAAGATGGGCAGCTTGTTTATGTGGATGGATATTATCAACAAGGGGACGGCGGTTCGAAGCTTGTTCGTTGGATGAGTGGCAGCACCGAAACCGACAATGGCGGTACGATTCATGATCCTAGGCATGGCGGGAGTGGCAGATGGAAAACCGTGCATAATGGGGTGGGTGATTATCGCTGGTTCGGCATTCTGGACGCTGCTAAAGATGCCGACGACGCTATGGATGCCATGGTGAACGATGTATCGATTCATCGGGTTGAGTCGCATTCCGATCTTAACTTTGCTCGACGCCATAGGTACGACCGCAGCGGTATCGAACTCGATTTTGGCGGTCATCGTGTCACGACGACGGGGATTGAGCTAAATACGCCAAGCAATCCATTCGGCGCCGTTATTTTTTTTCAAGGGAGGGCGACGGGCGAAACGCAGAGCCTGACTCTCTCTGCTGATCTGCCAGAGCTATCCGATGTGTTGGAGGTGCTGGGTGCGAGATCTTTTGAAGTAGGGGACTGGTGGGTCGTTAGGATTCAGAACCATCCTGAAGGCTATGCGCAGCGTGAACTGGATTATATGCTGCAGGTTACAGAAATCATAGATGATAGACATATTCGTGTGAATTATAAGCTAGGGTGGACGCTCGAAGCGGGAAGGGAAATCACATTTAAGAAAATGCAGCCTGTCCTACGCAGTCACATTAGGAATATGCATTTTATCGGTGTTTCTGTGCCTGACAATGGATCTACGAGCGTAAAACCGTCAGAAGATTGGGATCAAATAGGCTCACATCCCATTGCATATGAGTTCGCCGTTGCTTGCGATGTTAGTGACGTAACAGCCACGAGGGTTTTCTGGCCAGTCATCGAGCGGCGGTACTGCACCCATTTTGTGACGGAGCGTTGTAGGCTAATGAACCCAGAGGAAGTTATTTGGGGAGGAACTGGCTACCTGACGCAGCAGCTCAATGTGTTGTACGGTCATGTTCGTGATTGCCACGCAAGTAATGCTCGACACTTGAATGATTTCACATGCGGCGCTTACTGTTTGGTTGAGAACTGTCATGGTGACGGGGATGAACATGGTTCTTATGTCACGCATGGCCAATACGAGCATGATCTCACGTTTATCGGGAATTCGGGTTTGTTGTCCTTTGCCAACAGTGGTACGACGTGGGGGGATAGTGCGAAACGAATCACCGTGAAGAAACATGTGGCCTCGCGTGTAGTAGCGCACAAACGAATTACGGATTTGACGTTGGAGGACGTTCACGCGGTCTGGAAAGAAGGATTGGTGGATTCCGGGACGATCTGGGCCAATGCAGATGGGTTGCAAATGCGAGGCTGCACGGCAGACACGATGCTTACACTTTCGCAGAGTTCATCACGTTCAAAGCGAAGCAATCTTGCGGATGGTTGTTGCTTTGGAATGTCGAAGGGGGCTGAAATCGCTCGCAATACCTCTAATGCCCAAGTAGGTTTTCGTCCAGTTACGACGAATTTCACGATGCAACATTGCCAATTTCACAACGTTGATGATAATGCCTTTGGCAGTATTAACAAGTTAGTTTTGATCAATACCTGGTTTAGAGGCGCTTCTCCAGGAGCTAAACCCCTTCAGGTTTGGTGTCCGGAAGTGGTTATGCAAGGTGGCGGCTGTGAGGATAGCGGGATCGTGTTAATGGGCGCATTTCAGTCTGATGAGATTGGTGCGGCTGAACAAACCATTACGGTTGATGGTGGCACGGTGTTCAGCGGGACGAATGCAGATAAAGCTTATTTCTTACGTAAAAATATGTCAGGAATCATGACGTGGATATTGGGTGATTACAGAAGCGCAGCTGGGGATGTTGAGACCTCACATTTCAGCCTATCTAGCGGCCCTAATCGGATGAGAGTGATAGGCTCTCGATTCTATGGAGGCAAGTATGAGATTGCGGAAAATGCCTTCAACCATGGCTCGTACCTACTGATGACGGCATGTATAGAAGAAGGCGTTGATCGGTGCTCTCTTCCAATGGAATCAGATCGGGTGAAACATACAGAGGGGAATATTATCATGCCAAAATAATAGAGGGGGGCCTGTCTTTTATAGATAGGTCCCTTGTTTATGTCAATTATATGTTATGTATTTAAAAATATATGTAATATTATATAACATTGAAAGCGATTCCAATTCCAAAAAGTTATTGACAATGTATGTGTTAGCTATTTATAATAAAAACATCAGAAACAAACCACAAACTGAAAAAATACTCATTGTGGTGTACTTTACAAATTAGAAATAAACCAGAAAAGAGGTAGGGGTTATGAAAGCAGTAAAGGGCATCAATGGGTCAGCACAAGTGTTGGAGCTTCCGAGCCCGGAAATGATTCCTCAATTTGTCAAAGTGAAAACGGAATATTCCGTCGTTAGCGTAGGCACCGAGCTAATGATGATAACGAATAATGGGGACGCCAATTTAGGCTACAGTGCCAGCGGCATCGTAATGGAAGTAGGGGAAGGTGTTACACATGTCGTCCCCGGACAACGAGTGGCCTGTTACGGGGTACCCGCTCATAGGGAACTCTTGCTAGTACCTAAGCATCTGGTCGTGCCTGTACCAGAAGGAGTGCCCCAGGAAGAAGCGGCATTTGTCGGTATTGGTGCGATTGCTATACATGCTTTGCGTCAGGCGCAACTGAGCTTCGGAGAAACGATTATCATTGCAGGGCTTGGCATACTTGGGCAAGTCATCGCCCGTATTGCGTATGCCGCATCTTATAGAGTGATAGGCTTGGAGTTGCTCGAGGAGCGCTGCCGAACGCTTGAGGCGATTGGCGCGGTAGCCTGCCGCACCCAGGAAGAGCTTCAGAAAGCAGTTGAATCCGATCCTTCTTGTAAAGGTGCAGATGCTGTCATGCTTTGTGCGAGCAATAGGAAGTTTAGTATGATAGATGATGCGTTAGGTTGGCTGCGAGATCGCGGTCGCGTAGTCATCGTCGGAGATACAGGAACGGAATTTGATCGGGACCTGCTTTTTATGAAAGAAGCAAGTGTTCATATTTCTCGTGCGGGGGGTCCTGGGCGCTATGAGGAAACCTATGAAAAGCAAGGTGTCGATTACCCGATTGGCTATGTACGTTGGACGGAAGGCAGGAATATGGGGGAATTCTTACGATTGATCGCACAGAAAAGGATTGATATTCAATCGTTGATTACCAATGAATGCTCGCTCGAAGAGTTGCCGACTATGTATCAAAGCTGTTTTGAAAAGCCTCAGAAATCCATGGGTATTGTCGTGCGATACCAACAACCCAATCCCGCCGGAGCAGCAGATTCCTTTAACAATTAATAAAGGAGGTGATGGGGTATGCGAGCCAGTGTGAAGTCGATTACCGATGAACGCGTAGGTAAGAAACGATTAACCACCCATGTGTGGAAAACATTTCTTCGATACAAATGGTTGTATTTACTTATGGTTCCGGGAATTGTGTATTACTTAATTTATCACTATGTCCCGATGTTCGGACTTGTGATTGCGTTCAAGAAGTATAACCTCATGAAGGGGTTATGGGGGAGTGAATGGGTTGGCTTCGATAATTTTCGAACGATATTCGCATCGCCAGAATTTCCTAGTCTAGTTCGCAATACACTTCTGATCAGCGTGTATCGTATTTTGTTCAACATGCTCCCAGACGTGATGCTGGCACTCATTTTAAATGAAATTCGTGCCCCTTGGTTCAAAAAAATTGTACAGACAATCACCTACGGACCTCATTTCTTATCATGGATTATCGTGTATGGTCTTGTATTTTCATTCTTTGCTCCTGGTGCGGGGCTAGTTACAACTTTCTTTCGAGATATGGGATGGGGAGAACTTGATGTCTTAACCAACTCAGACTACTTCCGTTCGCTGTTAGTGACCTCCGATATTTGGAAGAGCACTGGCTTCGGAGCCATCATCTATTTGGCAGCATTGGCTTCAATCAACCATGAATTATATGAAGCGGCTGTTGTTGATGGTGCAGGTCGTTGGCGGCAATTGTGGCATATTACCCTCCCAGGTATTCGCGAAGTGTTCATCTTACTGCTAATCTTGCGAATCGGACATATTATGGATGCTGGTTTCGAACAGGTTTACATATTCCTGAATGCCCGCGTTTATGATGTGGGGGATATTCTTGACACCTGGATCTTCCGCCGAGGTATTGAACAGATGGAATTCAGTGTTCCAGCGGCAATGGGTGTATTCAAATCAGTCATCGGTCTGATACTTGTGATTGGAGCGAATAAACTGGCCAAAAAAGTCGGCGGGTCCGGCATCTGGTAAAGGAGGCATCGTTATGCCATTCATGCTTAAGAAAACCAAATCAGACCGCATTGTAGATGCCGTTCTTTACACCGTACTCGGACTTTTCTGCATAGCAACGCTGTTTCCCATCTACTTTGTCTTCATAATGTCGATTACACCTTATACGGAAGTGCTTAAGAATGGTGGATTTGTCATCGTACCGCATGCCATCACCTTCGAAGCGTTCAAAACGATTTTCTCCAGCAATACCGTGCCCAAAGCTCTGCAAGTCTCGATATTCGTTACGGTCGTAGGTACAGCGTGCAATCTAGCTATTACGACGATGCTGGCTTATCCGTTATCGAAGAAATTTCTTCCGGGACGCAATATTGTCCTGATGGGCATCGTGTTTACGATGTTGTTCTCAGGGGGGATCATCCCCATGTACCTGACTGTGAAAGCCACCGGCTTGATGGATTCGCTGTGGGCGCTTATCATTCCAGGTCTTGTGTCTTCCTTTAATATTCTGATTATGAAGACCTTCTTCGAAGGTCTCCCATACGAAATTGAAGAGGCAGCGAAAGTGGATGGCTGCAGTGACATTGGTACGCTGATGCGAATAGTTCTGCCGCTCTCGATGCCGATCATGGCAACGCTAGGATTGTTCTATGGTGTGAATCACTGGAATGCGTACTTCGGCGGGGTCATGTATTTGAATGATCGCAGCCTATATCCGATTCAGGTTGTGCTGCGGAACATGATTGTATCACCGGCCATTAGTCAGGAGCTAGCCATTTCGCAATCTTCATTAAATACCATGCCTCCGGAAACCATCAAGATGGCAACCGTTGTGGTGGCAATCGTCCCTGTACTCGTCGTGTATCCGTTTCTACAAAAATATTTCGTCAAAGGCATGCTGTTAGGTGCAGTCAAAGGTTAAATCTATAGGCGGTCTTGCCTCAAATGGTTGTATGCGAAATGACGTATTAAGTATGAGGAGGTGGCAAGGGGAATGAGGTCTATATTGGTGTGCTAGCAACGTTTCGTATGCAATGATTGGTGCAAGTAATGGCTTAATAGTAGTTTCATACGCGTTCTCATTCTTCTAAAACGAACAGGGGGGTCTTTCAATTGAAAACGTTATCAAAAGTAACAACGATTTTATTAGCTTCTTCACTGGCGCTTGTCGCATGTACGAGTTCCAAAGAGGAAGCGACTACTTCCCCGGCGAGCACGTCGACAACGACGTCAAGCCCAGATGCCAAGAAGGAAAAACTAAACCTAAGTTGGATGGTTATCGCAGATGCAAGCGCCCAACTTCCTTCGGCGGATAAAGACTTCGTGAAGAAAGCGATTGAAGAGAAATTCAATGTCTCACTGAAACTGACCTACTTGCCATTTGGCCAAGACTATACCAATAAATTAAATACGATGATCGCTTCCGGCGACATTCCCGATGTTTTCTACGCAGACGGTGTACCATCTAATAACTACATTCGAGATGGCGTTGCAAGAGATTTGACGGGGATCATTACACCAGCCAAAATGCCGAACTATTTCAAAAATTGGGTGTCGGAAGCAACATTGAAGTCGTATCAGGTGCAAGGTGCGTTCAAGCGTGCCCCCGTTCCGTATGAAACAAGTTACTATCGTACCTTCTATATTCGGAAAGATTGGCTCGATAAACTTAATCTGAAAATGCCGACGAACTACGATGAGCTTGTAAGTGTCATGAAAGCTTTTACCTTCAATGATCCAGATGGCAATGGCAAGAACGATACGTATGGTTTTACAGCGGCAGGCGGCGGCGCAAGCATATCCATGGACTTCCCGGAATTCCTCAAAAACGGCTTTGCTGGTGATACGTATGTGGAAAATGATCAGTTCATCGATGTTCGTACCGATATTCGCATGCAGAATGTGCTTACCGATATCAAAGCGCTACTGGACATGAAAGTAGTCGATCCGGACTGGTTCCTGAACAAATACGGCCAACATTTTGATAAAGCGGCACAAGGTAAAGCGGGTATTGTAATCGGCCAAGGCAGAGATCTTGCATTCGATAACAATCCAGCTGGTTTGCAAATGAAGGCGAAGGCTGCGGGTCAAACGACAGCAGATTGGGAGCCGTTCCATCCGTGGGAGAAAACAGGTACTTGGGTTGAAACGATTCCACAAAATCCGTTCTTGATCAGCTCCAAAAGCTCTGATGCCAAAGTACAGCGTTCGATTGAAATTCTCGATTGGCTTGCTGGAGAAGAAGGCTTCTTGTTGACACGTTACGGGCAAGAAAACGTCGATTACAAACGCAATGGCAAAGACATCGAAGTGAATCAAGATGCCTACAAAAAAGACGTTATCGACAATAACAACTTCATTGAAGTTTATGGTTGGTTTACACCACGTAAACCGGAAGTGTTCGGATTGAATATCATTGACCCTAAAGTAACTGAGCGCGATAAGAAAATCGTTGAAAAAATTAACTCATACAAGATTCTTCCGTCTGTCGGTACGGCCCTTACGGTCAAAGAAGGCATGGATATCGGGGCTATGCGCAAACGTATGAATGAGCTTCATGTTCAAATTTTGTATAAAGAGAAGGACGCTGCGAACTGGCCGCAATATCGCCAAGAAGTGATGACGAAATTCGGCGGCAAAGCGATTTTTGATAACTATGCGGAACTTACATCCACGGCCAAAGGTAAACCGATTAAATTTAAATCGGACAACTAAATCGTAGTCGTTCTTCGGATCAAGCAACTCAGACTGGCGAATGCATGGCTGTGTCTGTCAGTCTGAGTTACTTGCTGAATAAACGACCTATGGAATGGAGTGCTTCTTGCGTGCGATTGCAAGGGAAACGTGCATTAATTACAGGCAGTGCCCGAGGCATTGGTCAAGGAATTGCGGCTAAATTCGTGCAAGAAGGAGCAAGTGTCGTATTGCTTGATTACAGGGAGGATCAGCTTGAAGCATCGGCTGAGGCAATCCGGAAGCAAGCCATAGATAGAGGGCAAAGCGCTCACGTTGCAACTGTCGTCTGCGACTTGAGTGTGCCAGAGCAAGTGGACGAGGCAGCCCAACGAGCATGGGCTTACTGGGATGGCATCGACATTCTGGTTAATAACGCTGGCATTGCAACGCGCGAATTCTTCATCGACATCCCGCTCTCTCGTTGGCAGCAGGTGATCAACATTAATCTCAATGCGACATTCCAACTGAGCCAATGGGTAGCGAAGTGGATGATCGCTGGTGAGATTCACGGTTCGATCGTCAATATGGCATCCAAGAATGGCTTAGCGGGAAGTGCCCTATTGGCTCATTACAATGCATCCAAGGGTGGCGTTGTTCTGCTAACACAGTCGATGGCTGTTGACTTGGCCCAGCATCATATTCGTGTCAATAGTGTTGCGCCTGGCTTCATCGATACACCGCTTGATCGCGAACTGAAGGAGATATCAGACATAACACTTTCACTGACGGAACGAACACCTATGCGCAGGCTCGGTACCATTGAGGAAGTGGCGAATGCGTTTCTATTCTTGGCATCAGACGAAGCGTCTTACATAACGGGTACGACACTTGTTGTGGATGGCGGGCATCTTGCCAATGCTTGCGATCTGTAAACATGTGTAACCATACATCAGGATTGCGTGCAAGGAGGATAGACTAACATGGCAGATGAGGACAACAAGCGTGGGGGAAATTCGGCAGATCAACTTCGTGGTGAAAAATATTTTAACGACACAGGACTATGGGGATTTATCCACCGTTCATTTACCAAATCCATGGGCTACACGGACGATGATTTGAAAAAGCCGGTCATCGGCATTTGCAACACATTCAGCGAGTTGAATAAATGCCACTCTCACTTTAGGGAATTGACAGACTATGTGAAGCGAGGTGTGTGGCAAGCCGGGGGCATGCCGATGGAATTCCCGACTATTTCAATCGGTGAACCCTACGTAAAGCCGACGACGATGCTGCTACGTAATCTAATGGCCATGGACACGGAAGAAATGGTCAAAGCCCACCCGATCGATGGCGTAGTTCTTCTTGGTGGATGTGATAAAACTGTACCTGCCCAGCTCATGGCTGCGGTGAGCGCTAACATCCCAGCAATTGTCCTTACCGGCGGACCGATGCTGAACGGCAAATTAAATGGCCAGACGCTTGGCGCCTGCACCGACTGCTATCAGTTTACGCTGGAGCACAAGGCGGGCAACATCACCGACGAGCAGCTTACTGTTGCTGAGAATGCCATTTGCCGCAGTGATGGTCACTGCATGGTGATGGGGACAGCCAGCACGATGGCAGCGATCGCTGAGGGGCTTGGCATGGCACTTCCAGGTTGTGCGGCAATTCCTGCCCCAGATTCGAGGCGGCGCCATATGTCTGAACAGACGGGCAAACAGATCGTGGAGCTTGTCCGACGCAATATTCGACCACGTGACATTATTACGCCGGAATCACTGGATAACGCGATTCGCGTTACGATGGCCTGCGCTGGCTCAACCAACGCCATCATCCATTTGGTCGCTATCGCTGGGCGACTTGGCTACAGATTGCCGCTGGAGCGATTCGACGAAATTAGCGCAACGACGCCATTTATCCTGAACGTTCGCCCATCTGGCAAATATCAGATGGAAGAGTTCTTCGAAGCAGGCGGCGTGCCGTCCCTGATGAAGGAAATTGAACCGCTGCTGAACGGCCATTGTTTGACCGTTACAGGTCAAACCGTTACCGAGAACCTGCGCGGTGTGCAGGTCACTGATCGCGAGTTGATCTATCCGCTTGAGCAGCCGATTGCTCCGCAAGGCGGGATTGCGGTACTGCGCGGGAATCTCTCTCCGAACGGTGCGCTGATCAAGCAAACGGCAGTTTCACCGCATCTCAAAAAACATCGTGGACGCGCCGTCGTCTTCAAATCGCCGGCTGATCTGAATGCACGGATTGACGACCCGGATTTGGACGTCGATGAGAACAGTGTCCTCGTGTTGAAAAACGCTGGACCCAAAGGCGCACCAGCGATGCCGGAAATCGGTCAAATCCCGATTCCGAAGAAGCTGCTCGTCCAAGGGGTACGGGATATGGTACGAATTTCTGATGCCCGCATCAGCGGAACGTCATACGGTACATTGATTGTACACGTCGCACCTGAAGCGGCCATCGGTGGACCTCTGGGGCTCGTGGAGAACGGCGATGAAATTGAGTTGGATATCGACATGCGCAAGCTGGAATTACATGTCGATGAAGACACCCTTCGCGAACGCAAAGCGAAGTGGGAGGCGCCTCCCCCTGCCTATGATCGTGGGTATGGCCTTTTGTTTCTAGAACGTGTGCTGCAAGCGGATGAGGGTTGCGATTTCGACTTCTTACTGCCGCCTGAACTTCGCAAGTAGCGATTGACGCAGTTGTCTTACCTATCCCCCTTACGAAGAGGAGTTGTTCAACGTTGTTCTTCCTACATGATAAAAAGGGAAAATCGCAAGCGACGAACCTAAGCAACGAGGAGAATCACACAAACGATAAGTCGAATGAGGCCATTAGTAGACGTAAAGTTTTGGCAACAATAGGTCTAGGCAGTGTCATGTTAGCTGGCAGTGTCTTGGGCCCACGACTCGCCTCGGCGGATAATGGGGCATCCACTGGCAAGGATGGTAAAGACAGTAAAGAAGGAAAGGATAGTGAGAATCGCGTACAGCAAGTTAACAATGTCGCTGAATTAAAGTCGCTTCCGCCCGGTCAGTTGAAGGATGGTCTCCTTGTGTACGTTGGCGGTTATAACAAGAACGGTGACGGGGGCGGTAAGCTGGTTCGCTTTGCAGCGGACAGTAGCAAAGCTGACAATGGGGGGACCGTGCATAGGCCGACGACTGGCGGCAATGGACGCGAGTCGAACGATGCAGGCAAGGGAAATAAGCCGCCCAAAGGTGAAGGTTGCTTTGAAGTCGTTCATCAGGGTGTGGGCGATTTCCGGTGGTTTGGTATTTTTGACAAGAGTCGAAATGCCGATGAAGCGTTGGATGCGTTAATCAACGACCTATCCATCCATCGTGTTGAAGCGCACTCCGATCTTAATTTCGTGAAGCGTCATGTGTACCACCGCAGCGACATCGAAATTGATTTCCATGGTCACACCGTCACGACCGAAGGAATCGAACTGAACACGTTGGATAACCCGTTCGGGGCCGTTATGTTTTTCCAAGGTGTTGTAACTGGCGTGACGCAAACGGTCACAATAACCGATGATATGTCTGAATATTCAGATATATTTGAAGTGGCTGATTCATCGATCTTCGAAGTGGATAGCTGGTGGCATGCCCAGATTAAGAACAATGCGGCTGGTGGTGCCCAGCGAGAGCTCGATTACTTGATCAAAGTGACGGAAGTCTTCGATGCTACTCACGTTAGATTTAACTATAAGCTCGGTTGGCTGCTGGCCAAGGGGCGTCCGATCACATACAAAAAAGTGAACCCAGCCTTCCGCTGCCATGTGCGCAACATGAGTTTTATCGGCATCCCTGTGCCGCCTAACGGTACTAGTCTTAGGCCATTTCCGACATGGGATCAGATCGGTTCGAATCCGGTCGCCTATGAATTCGCTGTCGAATGCGATGCATCGGGCATCAAGGCTAGCAAAGTATTCTGGCCGGTCGTGATGCGGAGATACAATACGCATTATGTGACAGAACGCTGTCAGTTGATGAACCCAGAGGAGCGGGATTGGGGCGGTACCGGCTATTTGACACAGCAAATCAACGTGCTATATGGGCATATCAGAGATTGCAATACGAGCAATGCGCGTCACTTGAATGATTTTACCTGCGCTGCTTATTGTATGGTTGAGAACTGTCATGGGGACGGCGATGAGTACGGTCCGTTCGTCACGCATGGTCAATACGAACACGATCTGACTTATATCAATAACTCTGGACTATTATCATTTGCAAATAGTGGTACAACCTGGGGGGATAGCGCCAAACGTGTGACTGTTAAGAAGCATATCGCATCACGGATTGTCGCAAGCAAGCGTTTAACTGACTTGACACTGGAAGATTGCCATGCTGTTGTTACGTACACCAAGCCTGGTGTGAAAATGGCCAATTCCGGTTCATTCTGGGTGAACATGGATGGTTTGCAAATGAGAGGATGTACAGCGCAAGAGATGGTGACGATATCCAAAGGCTCCTCGCGTGCCAAAAGGAAAAACATCATCGACAGCTGCTCCTTCGGCATGCTGAAGGGCTATGAAATTGCCCGCCCGATCCGCAGCGGGACGACGCAAGTGGGGTACACACCGAGCAACGGAGAACTGACGATCCTGAATAGCGAATTCTACAATATTGAAGAGGTCACGCTAGGAAGCATTAATAAACTTACACTCATTAATACGTGGTTTAAAGGCCTACCACAGGTAGGTGGTACTGTGAAAGTTGGTACGCGCGAAATCATTATGCAAGGTGGCGGGCTCGTGGATTGCTGCTTCTTGTTCACCGGTGCTTGGGATAAGGTGGGGGATGTCAACAACCCTAAGAATAAACCTGACCAATGGATCACCGTGGATGGCAGCGCGACGCTTAGCGGCGTGAACAGCGAGAAGGCGTTTCTGAAGAGCGTGGATCCAACGAATGCGATTACTTGGAACTTGGGGAATTACACGAGTATGGCCTCGGATGCTAATACTGCCCATTACTCCATTCAAGGGGGTTCCAATAAATTGAAAGTTGTCGGTTCCCAATTTATTGGAGGGAAATATGATGTTTCTGCTGATGCAGTTGGTAACGGTACCTACTTCTTCATGACATCTTGTGTGGAAGAAAACGTGAATCGGTCGGCACTTCCAGCGGAGAGTAATACGATCAAACATAGCGCAGGTAATTTTACGATAACTTACTGATTGGCATTCGTCATGAAACCTTATGTACATTGACATGTGATGGTGGGTCGTTGCTATAATATGACTAACAATGCGGATACAGGAAGTGCCCATTCTCCTGATCTTGTCAGTGTATCGGATGGAAATGAGGTTTATAGGATGGAAAAACGGACAACTCGCAGCTCCTCTCGCACGCGCTTAAGCGAACTCGTCAACACATTGAGAGAAGACATTTTGACAGGAAAGCGTTCGGTTGGGGAATATTTACCTTCTGAGAAAACGTTCGCCGCGGAATTCAATTTAAGCAATCAATCGGTTCGTAAAGGGCTGGATGTTCTTGTTGGAGAAGGCCTTATTGAGAAAATTCCACGTGTTGGAACCAAAGTTGTCGGGGCTCCTGAAGGCGCTTTCGTAACAGTGAAGCTTGGCTTCCATAGTTCCGTTACGGATGAGGCGGATATTCATCGGCTGCTATCCAGTTTTCAGAAGGAAAACCCGCATATCCGCGTACAAGCGGTGCCTACATCCAGCAATAACTATAGTTATATGAGCGAGTACTTGTCCAGCGGTCTTCTCGACGTGGTCATGATGAATTTTAAGGATTTCCAGGAGTGTATAGAGACTGGTGAAGAAGGCATGCTGGAGCCGACGGAACGGAATCCAGAACTGTATTCCTTTTTATCAGATGCCTTTGTGGCAGATGGTCGTCAACTCGTGCAGCCTTTTATTTATTCGCCACTTATTCTGTGTTACAACCGGGAACATTTCCGCGAGGCGAACTTGCCTGAACCCGATAGCTCCTGGCAGTGGAAAGATTTGATTGAATATTCTTCCAGACTGGCTATTCCGAATGAACGCCTCGGCTTTCATTGCGACTTGTATTCGTCCAATCGTTGGCCGTTGCTTCTGTTGCAAAAAGGTGGAAAGTTCGAGCGGCATGAAGATGGCAGGCTTAAACTAGCTGGTACAGCCATGATGGAGGCGCTTCGCTATTGCGGCGAAATGAAGCACAGTATTCCGTCTTTATCAGAAGGGATTACAACGGGCGAATCAGAGTTGCTCCTGGCCAAAGGCAAAGCATCCATCATCATGACCAGTTACTTCTATTTAAATTACTTGCTCGGTGAGCGATTATCCTTTGATATTGCGCCTGTACCGCATTTTGGTACACCCATGACGATGCTGCTGAATACAGGACTTGCTGTTAATCGGAAATCACAGGTGAAGGACGCAGCGGTCAAGTTAGTCGACTATTTAACAAGTTATAAGGCTCAACTTTTCGTTCGTCAGCACACTTACAGTCTTCCCGCTAGAAAGTCCGCCGCAGAATGGGTAGGGGAAGAGAAACGCTATCTGCCATCCCGATTTTCGCTATTTCGCGAGACGATCCCTGGTTTTCGCTACTTCACGGATTTAGCGATTAGCGCAAGAGAGTTATCAGAAATCAATCAAGAACTCAAAATGTATTGGGCAGGCTTGGAAACGGAAGAAGTCTTGTGCGCTCATATCGAAGAACGGTTAACCATCAGTTCTGTATGAGATCGGTTTCCAACCACGAACATTAACGTTCATAAGTTGTCTAACCAGAACCAGAGGGAGTGAGTGCTGTGCCGCATTTTAGTGCTTCAACGTTGATGTTGCTAATCATAACTGCACTGGTATTGTTCGGTCCCAAGAAACTGCCTGAATTAGGTCGTGCATTTGGCAAGACCTTGCGGGAGTTTAAGAAAGGAACCAAGGGCTTCATGGAAGAAGAGGAGTCACCACCTTCCCTGCAGTCACGTAAGGATTCCCGTATGGATGAGGCCAATAAACCTTAAACTAGCTCCTTTGAAATATAACCATGAAACAGATCGACTCTATAGGGCAATTGCCGGATGGAGTACGGTCTCTTTCCAATGCCTTAAAATTCTAACAATTTAACATAATGCTAGATAATTCCATATAAAAGAAGGTGCACAAGATGATTTTTGATTGTCATACGCATTTATTTCTTCCCGGCCAAACCGACGGCCCCTTCCTAGCTGCGGTAAAGCGCAGTTGGGGGGAGCATATGGATATCCTTGCAACGCCAGAGATGCATGAAGAGAATATCCGATCTTTTGATGGGGCTATTGTGCTTGCTTTCGACGCTCCTGCTACTGGCATTCAAGTGCCTAATCAGGTTGTAGCTGAGTATGTCGCTAAGCATCGTGGACGATTATTCGGCTTTGCAAGCATTGATCCGAACAGGCCAGCTGCGGCCCGGCTGCTAGAGGAGGCTATCAAGGAATATGGTCTTAGGGGACTTAAGCTAGGTCCCATTTATCAGAATTTTTACCCTGGTGAGCAGCGTCATTATGACTTGTATGCCAAAGCAGATGAGTTGGGATTGCCAATCATGTGGCATCAAGGTACGTCATTCGTACCTGAAGGGTACCTCGACGCGTCGAGGCCAGCAGCATTAGATCCAATCGCCCGCGCATTTCCTTCTCTGAAAATGGTAATTGCTCATATGGGTCACCCTTGGGTAGATGAGTGTATTGCCGTCGTTCGCAAAAATGCCAATATGTATATGGACTTGTCGGCATTAGGTTCACGACCCTGGCAGTTCTATAACGCACTCGTTTCAGCTATGGAGTATGGGGTCACGCATAAGATTTTATTCGGTTCGGACTATCCTTTCTTCTCAACGCAACAAACCATCGACACCTTTCGGAATATTAATCATCTGGTTGAAGGCACGAAGATGCCGCACATTCCAGAAGAGATTATCGAAGATATCATTCACCGCAACACGCCAGAGATACTCGGCCTAACCGCGTCCAACTAAAACAATTTTCAGGAGGTAAGAGATATGTCCAACAATGCAGAACTATATGAGCAATCGAAACTATACGCGCCAGGCGGCGTACATACGTCCATTCGTAACGTAAATCCTATGAAGGTGTTTACCAAAGGCGAGGGCGCTTATATTTATGATGCGGATGGCAAAAAGTATATCGATTATCAAGGTGCATTCGGCCCAATTATTCTGGGGCACAGTCATCCTTACGTCAATCGCAAGGTGATTGAAGCCATTGAGCGAACGGATTTGTACGGCGTCGGGTGTACAGATCTTGAAGTGGAATTGGCTCGCAAAATTTGTACGCACGTCCCTTCATCAGAGCAAGTGCTTTTTTGTAATTCAGGCTCGGAGGCTACCTATCATGCAATTCGTTTGACGCGTGCGATTACCGGTCGCAACAAGCTGATCAAATTTCAAGGCTGTTATCACGGTTGGCACGATTATGTCGCGCGTAACATGCTTAGTTCTTGGGATATGATTGGCAAAAGGGATCCGGGATCTGCCGGTATGCTAGATGAAGCCATCGACAATACTTTGGTCTGTACCTTTAATGATCTGGATGATATAGAAAGAACATTCCGTGAAAATAAAGGGCAAATTGCCTCGCTGATCGTCGAGCCGATTCCCCATAATATCGGCTGCGTGATGCCGCAGCCTGGTTTCTTGGAAGGACTCCGTGAACTTTGCACAGCACATGGTGCGCTGCTTATTTTTGATGAAGTGATTACAGGCTTCCGTCATGATATCGGCGGTTATCAGAAGGTTGCTGGGGTAACCCCTGATTTGACAACGATGGGCAAAGCGATGGCGAACGGCTATCCAATCGCTGCTGTTGCGGGTAAGCGTGAATACATGCAGCGTTTCAATACGTATCCAGGTGGAGACGTATGGTTTGCAGGCACTTATAACGGGCATGCCGTTGGAACGGCCGCTTCGATTGCAACACTCGAAATGATGGAGAACGAACCGGTTCATGAGCATATTTTCCGATTAGGTGAGAAGATGCGTTCCGGCATTCGGGGCATTCATGAACGACTTGGAATCGAGGCGTATGTGGCAGGATTCGGTTCCGTATGGACGACGTATTTCATGAAGAGCGAGCCGAAGAATTACTCCGATTTGCAGCAGAATGATGCTGAACTGTATGTAGACTATCGCAAGAAGTTGATCGAGAAGGGCATTTTCAAAATGCCCATGAATATTAAACGCAATCATATTAGTTATTCCCATACAGATCAGGATGTCGACACAACCCTTACGATTATCGAGTCCGTGTTGCAGGAACTGGTTCATCCATAATTTAAAGTTAGGAGTTAACGACAGATGAAATTAGTTACATTTCTTCATAATGAGACTTATCGATTAGGTGTTAAAAGGGAGCAAGGTGTGGTCGATGTTCTGGCGGCACTCTCCGCAGTGATGGAAGAGAAGGCCATTCCGACAACCATCCATGAGGTGATTCATGGCGGTGCCGAAGCTTTGAACGACTTACATTCATTTATAGATCGCGTTCTAAGTACTGATACGGATACAACGGCTTATGTGTTAGACGAAGCTGCATTAACGCTTGGACCTTGCGTCACGCATCCGAACAAAATCATTTGCGTGGGACTTAATTATCGCCGACATGCAGAGGAAACGAATGCACCGATTCCGCAATATCCCATATTGTTCAACAAGTTCAATAATGCTTTAGCGGGTCATGGCGAAGAGATTTCGTTACCCAACGTTTCAGTCAAAGTTGATTTTGAGGCCGAGTTAGCCATTGTCATTGGGAAAAGGGCGAAATCGATTTCGAAGGAACATGCGCTTTCTCACGTCTTCGGGTACTGCAATGCGAATGATTTGTCTGCCCGTGACCTACAACTAAGGACCGCGCAATGGCTATTAGGTAAAACGTGTGATCAATTTGCCCCGATTGGTCCCTATGTTGTGACCGTTGATGAGGTAGGCAACCCGAATGATCTCGCGATTACAACGATTGTAAATGGTGATGTGAGACAGCATTCGAACACGTCGGATATGATTTTCCATTGCGATGAAATCATCAGTTACATTTCACAGCATATGACGCTGATGCCGGGAGATCTCATTTTGACAGGGACGCCAGAGGGTGTTGTATTAGGATATCCGCGAGAGAAGCAGGTGTATTTAAAAGATGGGGATGTCGTCACGATTGAGATTGAAAAGCTCGGAGCGCTGACCAATCGGATGGTGGCGGAGTAAAGAGGATAGGGGAAAACGGGACTGTCTCGCAAGTAGTTAAACTACTTAGGAGATGGTCCCGTTTATTTGTTAGCATTTATGTAGTTTTGGATTAGGCCAATAATTTCAAAAACTCACGCATAAACCCTGGTAAATCCGGCCATGCATGACCGCTTACGAGTTTCCCATCGACATGAAGCGTATCGGTTGTATAGGTAGCACCAAGCGCTTCGACATCCAACCGGCATGCATTATACGCCGTCAATGTGCGCCCTTCGAAAAGAGATTTGTCTTTCAGCGCGGCGAATACTTGTGCTCCATGGCAGATGGCACCAATAGGCTTATCCGCTTCTAGGAAATGACGAAGAATACGTGGAACATCTTCACTTGAACGGATGTATTCTGGCGCTCTGCCGCCGGGAATGATGAGCCCATCATACTTACTAGGGTCAACATCGGCGAAAGCGACGTGGGAAGGAAGCAGATGTCCTGGTTTCTCGGTATACGTTTCCCAATCCTCTACGAAATCGTGAACCACTGTTCGAAGAACTTTCTTCGCAGGCGAAGCGATAACGGCGTCATAGCCTTCCTCTAACACTCGGTAATAAGGATAGTACACTTCTAATACTTCAACAGCATCACCAGTTAGAAATAAAATGCTTTTGGACACGAGATCACTCCTTGGAAATGGATGGTAATTCATATTTAATTATGAACAAACCTGGTTTTCTTGTATACGGGTGTAATTTGGGAGGAATTGTCGAATTGGCGGATTGCATGTTAAATAATGATGTTTAAAAGATGTTCAACGGAAAGGATAGTGTTTATAATAGAACAATAAATGTTGATAAGAGCTAATCTATGAGGTGAATAACTAAATTATGAAAGCATATTTAGAACTGCTTACAGATGTATTGGAGCAAGGTGTGGAAAAAGGTGATCGTACAGGAACAGGAACGATTTCTGTTTTCGGTCGTCAGATACGAATTAACTTGAGCGAAGGTTTTCCTCTTTTAACAACGAAGAAGCTACACATCAAATCCATTGTTCATGAACTGCTATGGTTCATAAGCGGCAGCACGAATGTCCAATATTTGCGCGATAATGGTGTTTCGATCTGGGACGAGTGGGCGGACGAAGACGGAAATCTTGGCCGCGTATACGGTGCACAATGGCGTACATGGCTCGCACCAAATGGGCAAATTATCGATCAAATCGAGAAACTGATTCATCAAATCAAGACGAATCCGGATTCCCGCAGACACTTAGTCAGCGCTTGGAACCCTGCGGAAGTGGATAACATGGCACTGCCGCCTTGCCACTATGCGTTTCAATTTTATGTAGCGAACGGTCGTTTATCCTGCATGTTCCAAATGCGATCCGTGGACACGTTCTTGGGTCTGCCTTTTAATCTGGCGTCGTATGCGCTGTTAACCCATATGATTGCTCAACAATGTGATCTCGAAGTAGGGGATTTAATCTGGAACGGCGGGGATGTCCACATCTATCAGAATCATGTTGAACAAGTGAATAAACAGCTAACGAGAGAGCCTCAAGAGCTGCCAACGCTTCATATTAAAAGGAAGCCAGCTTCCATCTTCGACTATCAATTCGATGATTTTGAATTTCTGAACTACACACCGCTGCCGGGCATCAAGGCACCGATTGCGATCTAAGAAAGCTGTTGTAACGAAAGGAGTGTTCGCCGTATGAGTATTTCATTTATTTTTGCGATGGATCGTAACCGCGCCATTGGCGTCAATAATAAGCTGCCTTGGCATCTGCCAGGCGATTTGAAATTTTTCAAGAACGTGACGATGGGGCATCCCATCCTGATGGGGCGCAAAACGTACGAGTCCATCGGCAAGCCGCTTCCTGGCAGACGGAACATCATTCTCACGCAAAATACGGCGTATCAAGCAGAGGGTTGCGAAGTGATTCACTCGGTAGACGAAGTGTTGAGCGCGTTCCAGGAGCAGGAACTGTTCGTCATCGGCGGAGCAGAGATTTTCAAACTCTTTGCCTCCCATGTGAACCGGATGTACGTCACTTACATCGAGGACGAGTTCGAAGCAGACACTTATATGTCTGACCTCGATTTGGCGAATTGGACCCTCGTATCGTCTGAGCAAGGTGAGCGAAACGAGAAGAATCCGTATGAGTATTATTTCCGGATTTACGAGCGATGAACTTATGGGGATTTGTCCGCAGGTGCTGTTGGACGAGGGACTGAATGAGCTGAATGAGCTGTTAGATGGAAAAAGTACAGTTAATATCAGCGTTTTCCTTGAATAAAGCCTATTAACTGGAAAACATGCAGCTATTTCTAGGAAAATCAGCCCTTTAGGCAGTTATAACCGGAATTAGCATCATATTTTCCATCTAATTGGAATAATTTGTGGGTATGAGCCGGATTAGATGTACTTTTTACAGCTAAATTTGAAACGGTTCTGCGGCGCACGCGCAGTAGGAGCCGTGTGCATCATGTGCCGCCCCAAAAAAAAGGGCTCTCCAATAAGTCCCCAAAATAAAAAGGATGGGCGAGAAACCGTAAGGTTTTCCGTCCATCCTTTTTATGTACCTGCTTTTGCAGGAATGCAGCGAGGCGGATGCCTTATTCCAGATACGAAAAGATCGTGCCAATAAAGAAGCGACGGTTGTCGGTCGTCCGATGACGATTGAAACTAACATGCAGAACGGCCGTGTCAAATTAATTATGCCTTTGAAAGACGTAATTTTAACTCCGAATGAAATGAAAGATTTAATTGAAACACCACACAGCGTATATGAATGGTTATGAAGACTATACTCAAGCTTATATCTTAAAATCACAAGGCATGAGTCTGGTATTCTGCCAGGCTCATGCCTTTTCATTAACTTTAATGGCGTTTTCCTCACATTTCCATTATTTTTAGTCGATATATACAATAGGACAAAGGAGGCGATGAACATGACAAAACCGGATATTTTTGTATTTACAGGGACGGCTGGTTCTGGCAGGAAAACGATGGCTCATCGATTAGGCATTGAGATCAATCTAATGCACGTTGTGTCTTGTACAACTCGTCTGCCTCGTGGTAAAGAAAGGCTAGATTTGGACTATCACTATATATCCAGAGATGAATTTGAAGAGATGCAGCGCAATGGTAACTTTGTTCAGTCAGTGGAAATTGACAACGAAAAGTATGGGGTACGTACTCGGGACTTAGAGAATGCTTTACTAAGTGGCAAGGCTGTATATTTGATTTTGAACCGTGAAGGTGCTTCGGTCATCAAACAATTATACGGAGACCGGGTTATCCGTCTATTCCTTTATGTAGATAAACCAACGGTCAAGGAACGGCTTGAAAGTAAGGGCACCGAACCAGAAGTGATTGATCATATTTTGAATCATTACACTGAAGAAGTAGGTTACCGTAAATTGTGTGAGCACATCTTTCAGAATCTGGACATTACCGAGACACGTAATCAAATTAAAGAAGTTATCCGTACGTATCGACCTGAAATATGCTAAATGCAACGTTTCAACCCTTAATCTATCATGCACCCGTTGTACTCCCTCCAATACTGCACCAGCAATAACATTCAAAGAAGTACATCTGCCCTAGTGGCCCTTCAAATAAACAAAGGGACTGTCCTTTGCTTTTAGTTCTTCCCAGATTTCATTAAACAAAAACGGGGCTACCAGTAGTCAGTTTTCACTGACTTTCTGGACAGCCCCCTTTGAAACCATGGAAATTGGTTTTATTTACGTTTTCTAACTAACGCTACGATCAACGCTAACGCGCCAAGTACCACGGCAGCGATGGACAGGTACAGCGATGTGTTCGATTCCGAACTATCTCCGGCAGATGCAGTTCCGGCTGTTACATTCCCGTGACTATCTGTCGTCGCACCAGCGGCAGCTTTCGTTTTAACGGTAGTGACAGAAGCTGGTTTGTCGGAGCCATTCGCCCCAACCCATTCAACAACTGAACCGTCTTTGTAAGTTTGGTAAGCTTTCCAAATGATTTGCGTAGCGGTATCAGCGACTTTACCCTGCATGCTGAAATCACCGAATTCAGTTGCGCCTAATCCATCACCTGTTGCTGTCCAAGTAACGCCAATAATTTTGCCAGCAGCGTCCTTGGCGATGTCGTATTTCCAACCTGCTTTAGGTTCAAAACGTGAAACAGCTACAGAATCAATTGGGAACTTGACTTCGACTTTCGTAGTCGCACTGTCCTTCTCCGAAGGTACACGAACGGTGAAAACTTCATAGCTGCCTTGCGTAGCTTCTTTTGGATATACAGTGACGTGAGCGCTTGCGATCCCTACTAGGAGCATGGATGCGATCATCATCGAGCTCGCGGTTAACATAAACTTTTTAAACATGGAATGTATTTCCCCTTTCAATTTCAACTCTTACCATGTTGTCCATAATACCTGATGGACAAGCAGATGAGTATGACTCGACTGGGCTATTTTTTCGACTAGTTTTGTCTAAATCGTAGCATTTATGTGTTTTACGTCAGAAGTTGTCTCAATTCTTGGATAAAGGTGTAATGGTGCGTGACTTGCTGGTTGTGGAGATGAGTGGGAAAAGAAGAAGTGGGGGTAGGGGGAGAAATTAGGTGAAGGTAGAGGTAGAGGTAGAGGTTGAGGGGGAAGTTGAGTAGCTGGATTTTCAAATAACTGTAAAACATACAGGTAATTGGCCGTTTTTCGCGATATATAGCCAATAGATGGAAAAGGTACATCTAATTGTAGTGAAATTGGCTGTCTGGTGGATATTAGCAGAAATTAGATGTAGAAAATCCAGTTATCTCTCTCGAAGGGAGAAAATCATCCAAAATAACAACATAAAATCCATTTAATTAGTTTCTGGCGGCGAAGGAAGGGTGGTCAGTAGCAGTTGAGATAGAAGTAGAAGTAGAAGTAGAAGTAGAAGTAGAAGTAGAAGTAGAAGTAGAAGTTGACACACATCAGAAAAGACCAGTTAGCATCCGCAGGATCGAATGTTAACTGGTCTATGTTATTTCCGCGTCAGACCATGCTTAATAGCGAAAGCTGTGAGCTGCACACGATTCTCTAAGGATAGTTTTACGAGAATGTTTTTCATGTGATTTTTTACCGTATGCTCGGAGATGAGCAGCTTCTCGGCAATCACCCGATTATTATCTCCTTGTGCAACATAGGCGGTGATTTCTTGTTCACGGGACGTAAGCATGTGAGGGCTCGGGCCTTCCGTGTGTGCGCCAACCGGTGAGCGGAAACGTCCGAATAGCTTGTCCGCCATGCCGCGCGCCACCTCCGAATTATCATCAAGGAGGGCACGCAGATAGCTGAGCCATTCATCGGGATCCATGTTTTTGAGCAGATATCCTTGTGCTCCGAATTGCAAGGCTGTGAATAGGTCAGCAACATCATCGGATACGGTGAGCATAACGATGCGTATCCCGCCATAAGCTTGCTTAATGTGCCGTGTAGCTTGTAGTCCGTCCATCGGCGACATATGAATGTCCATTAAGACGACTTCTGGCGCGAGCTCGGCACAGAGGCGAATCGCCTCTTCGCCGCTGCTAGCTTCGCCAACGATGAAGAAATCGGGGCAGGGTGCCAGCATACTTTGTATGGCTTTGCGCGCTAAGGGATGATCATCAACAATAAGAACGCGAAAGGGCATTTGTTCCATCATCAGCTGTTCACCGTTCTTTCAGCTTGCACGATCAGTTCCGTGCCAGCATCTTGCTCACTCCGAAGCTCAAGCGTAGCACCGAGCTCGGAAGTTCGTTTGTGCATGAGATCAATGCCGTAAGTCGTGTTTTTACCACTAGCCTTCGTATCAGGCTGCATGCCGCAACCGTTGTCTGTAATGTGCATTCGCCAGTGATTGTGACTATCCTCCAAATGGAAGGTAGCATCGGTTGCCATCGAATGCTTGCGGATATTGGTGAAAGCCTCCTGCATAATGCCGAAGAGGAGGATTTCTTCATTGGGTGAGAAGCTGTTTTCGGTGATTTTTACCGTCTCATGGAGTTCAATGCCTGTGACTAACCGCCAATTGTCCAAATAAGTATGAATGCGTTGCCCGAACGAAGTTCCTTCTTCTGGCGGTGTTCTCAGATTGAATATAGCCTGACGCAGAGAATTGTCAATTTCAGAAACAGCCGCTTTCGCTTCTTCGATGTCGCCTTGACGCAACTTCACATTCAAGAAGAAGAGGGTCTGCGCCAAATCGTCGTGCAGCTCTCTAGCCAGGCGTTCTCGCTCCTCGAAGACCGCTCTGCGGGCTTCACTGAGCAGGATTTTCTCGTTGCTGCGTTCCATGCTGGTGAACATCCAAGAAGCGAAGAGATAAGATAGAAGCAACGTAATTACTGTAATCGTGAAATTGCCGGCTTCCATCGTCAAATAGCGCAGTAAAAATTCATGACGAATATATTCAAATCCGCCAATAATAAAGACAGGCACTAGCACCGTAAAAAGCTTGTATTTACGCATAGACATGCAGGGAATCAGCTCCTTTTTATAATAAAAGCATGGCATGTGTTCCTTGAGATAAGATAGCCGTAGAATTGGAACGGTTTCCATTATATCATCTTTCAATTAGAATTCTTCACAAAATATAGATGAGGCACTTCTCAATTCCCGCACGCTTGTGCTACATTATTAGTAAATCGTAACACGGATGAGAAAGGTGTGGTTGAATTATTATGTGGAAATCTTTGCTGCAGGAAAGGAAGAATTGGGCTGGATACGTTGGCTTTATTATCCTCCTTCATGTAGTGGGACTGATCGGTTTATACACCGTTGCCCAATCATCTCCTGCGTTCTGGGGAATTGGACTTCTGGCGTATACCTTAGGGATGCGTCATGCGTTCGATGTTGATCATATTGCGGCTATCGACAATACGGTGCGGAAGCTTGTGCAACAGAAGAAGAATCCACTTGGTGTCGGTTTCTACTTCTCATTAGGTCACTCGTCCGTCGTGTTCGTTATGGCGATTGTAACGGCCTTCTCGGTACAATGGGCAGCTCGTGAGCTCCCGTGGATGCAGCGTTTTGGCGGCGTGATTGGCGCGTCAGTGTCGGGACTATTCCTCGTCATTATTGGTATCATTAATCTGTTAATCCTGATAAGCCTCTACAAAATGTTCTTGAAGTTTCGCGGCGGTCAACATGATGACAACGAGTTTGAAGAGCTGTTAGAATCACGTGGGTTCATCGCGCGACTCATTAAACCGCTATTCTCGTTCATCACCAAAAGCTGGCATGTGTATCCGCTAGGCTTCCTTTTTGGTTTAGGCTTTGATACGGCAAGCGAAATCGCCTTACTGGCCATATCCGCGCATGCGGCGAAAGATGCAATTCCATTTATCGGCGTCATTTCACTGCCGCTTTTGTTCGCAGCTGGGATGAGCCTATTCGATACGGCAGACGGTATGTTCATGACCAAAGCGTACAAATGGGCTTTCCATACGCCAGTGCGCAAGCTTTATTACAATTTGACCGTTACCGCACTTGCAGTTGTAGCTGCGTTAATTATTGGTGTAATTGAGCTCGGACAGGTGCTTTCCGAAGAATTCAGCATGGAAGGTACGTTCTGGACGTGGCTGCAAGAGATTGATTTCGGTACGTTAGGCTTTATTCTGGTTGGGATGTTCGTCATCGCGTGGATCGTTTCGATTGCCGTATGGAGAGGTATGAAGATTGAGGAACGCTGGGGTGCAAAGTACAATCCATGAGAGTAAATGGCCTCTGCGGGTACGCATGGGGTCATTTTTTTGTGCATGGTGAACAATGGAATATGAATTTTTTCTAAAGGTAATGCTAGAAAAAAGGATTTTTCAATTATTCGTTGAAAGTAGTCTGTCTAGCACTTGAAATTGTGTAAAGAAAGTAGGACGAATCATGATCGAGTTTAAACATCTTTCAAAAGTATATCCGAATGGTACTGTTGGCCTAAATGACATTAACCTTACCATACACCCTGGGGAGTTCGTTGTTATCGTAGGATTATCAGGCGCTGGTAAATCTACGCTGCTTCGTTCGATTAATCGTCTGCATGAGACGACAAGCGGAGAGATTCTAATCGATGGGAAATCCATTACCAAAGCGAATGGCGCAGGCTTGCGCCTTATGCGTAGAGATATCGGGATGATTTTCCAAACCTTTAATCTAGTCAAAAGATCCACAGTTATCCGTAACGTCCTCTCCGGTCGCGTAGGCTACCATTCCACACTTCGCACGATGTTTGGTTTGTTCCCTAAAGCGGACCTTGAGCTTTCGCTCAAAGCGTTGGAGCGGGTTAATATCCGTGAAAAAGCGTATTCGCGCGCCGATGAATTGTCCGGCGGTCAACAGCAGCGTGTTTCCATTGCTAGAGCGCTCGCACAGGAAGCTAAGATCATCTTAGCGGACGAGCCCGTGGCATCGTTGGATCCGCTCACGACACGTCAGGTTATGGATGACCTGAAACGGATTAACAAAGATCTCGGGATCACTACCGTCGTCAACCTTCACTTTATCGATTTGGCTCGGGAGTACGCGACGCGCATTATCGGACTTCGTGCAGGAAAGGTCGTATACGATGGACCTGTTGCGGATGCGACGGATGATGTGTTCTCCGAGATTTACGGCCGCGCCATCAAGAAAGATGAGCTGCTGGGGGTGCAGGAGGAATGAGTGTAGCAACCGTCAAAAAGCCTCCGCGCACGAAGTTCTATATGATCATCGCGATCATGGTGCTTTTCCTGATCGGCAGCATTTATCAGACAGATGCGACGCTGACTCGATTAGCTACAGGTACGCCGGAGATCATGAAATTCATCGCCGAAATGTTTCCGCCAGATTGGCTGTTCTTCGCGGATATTTGGAAGCCGATGGCACAGACGATACAAATGTCCATTCTGGGCACGATTGTTGGCGCCTTATTCGCATTCCCAATGGCGCTTCTCGCTGCTCGCAACGTAACATCGTCGGCATGGTTGTCCTATCCAGCGCGATTTATTATGAATTTCGTTCGTACCATACCTGATTTGCTCTATGCCGCCCTTTTTGCCGTATTAGTAGGCTTTGGGCCAACAGCAGGTACGTTAGCATTAATTTTCTTTACCTTTGGTATTATTTCCAAGCTTTCTTATGAGTCGACGGAAGCTATTGATCCAGGACCGCTTGAAGCGATGACGGCCGTTGGTGCTAATAAGTTGAAGCTGATTCGTTTCGGCGTTCTGCCACAAGTTGCTCCTACGTATTTAGCGCATTTCCTGTACACGTTTGAAGTAAGTATTCGTGCATCTGCCATTCTTGGTCTCGTTGGTGCGGGTGGGATCGGCTTATTGCTCAAAAACACACTGGATCTGTTCCGATATGATCAGTCTTGTGCCATTGTTATTTACACGTTGCTGATCGTTGTTATCATTGACTTAGTGAGTACACGATTCCGTACGTATTTGTTAAAAGGCAGTGCCAAACCGATGTCCGAGACACAAGCTAACACGTATAAAATTATTGGTGTAGTGGCTGTGATTGGCCTTCTTATTTGGGCGTTAACAGGTTTGGAGTTGACGGGCTTCCAACCAACCACGTGGATTCTGACAAAAGCGATGATCAGCGGCTTATTCCATCCAGATTGGGCTTACGTCTACATCCCTGAGGGTGAAGATTTGCTGCGTTCCCTGCTTGAAACATTGTCGATCTCTTATTTAGGAAACTTCGTATCTGCAATCGTTTGTCTTCCTTTTGCTTTCTGGGCTGCGGCCAATATGAGCAAGTACCGTGCTGTTTCTGGTACAGGGAAGCTGTTCCTGAGCATCGTTCGAACGATTCCGGAAATTATTATGGCTTTGATCTTTATTAAAGCTGTTGGACCGAACGCTTATGCGGGCGTAATGGCTCTTGGTTTGCATTCTGTGGGGATGCTCGGCAAACTGTATGCTGAGGCCATTGAGAACATGGACATGGGGCCTACAGAGGCTATGACAGCTGTTGGAGCAAACTTCTGGCAGCGGATGTCATTCGCCGTTATTCCTCAGGTCATACCGGATTTCATTTCATATACGCTATACCGTTTTGAAATTAACGTGCGCTCCGCGACCTTGCTTGGGGTCATCGGTGCCGGAGGGATCGGGACACCGCTGATCTTCGCACTGAATGCTCGGCAGTGGCCGCGTGTAGGTATTATCTTAATCGGGATTATTGTCACTGTATCCATCATCGATTATATCTCCGGAACATTACGGAAACGAATCGTATAAAATGTTCGAACCCAAAAAGGCAGTTCCTGAAGGTTGTAACCTTCAAGAACTGCCTTTTTGAAAATTTCAGAATTTATAAGATTTACGCTGAATTTCTAGATAAACGCTTCTGTCCTTCAAAGACGGCGTAGCCGTTTATTTGGGTTTAGGATCTATGTAACGTACTGATGGCCCCACCTTGTGCAACCAAGTAAAGGATACGAGGCTCACGCAGTCGATGAGAAACGTGAGAGAGGGGTTCATTTGGCCCTATAATTTCAATTTGATCAATTAAGGTGATCGGGATCATAATGTTGTTTATTTTTAAAAGCTGAAATTCTGGGTAATACTGCGAAATAGCGCCTCGAACTTCATCGGTGCCGCATCGAATAATCACTTCTGTTTTACGCATGATCAGCATTTCGTACATCCTGTTTTTCACCCCACAATGAGTTATGACACGACCGACTTTGTAAACGTTTGATAGCTATAAGTAAACGATGAGCTTGGACGGGCGTGCCACATTCATAATATGCAAGGAAAGTCTGGTATAGAATGTAAATTTTAGAAGGGAAAAACCACCGCGTCATGGATGTTAGACACATGCTGCGGTGGTTTGTTCTGTCGTGTGTAATTTAATTTACAATTTTTTTGGAATTATTTCAAGCCCATTGCTTTATTTGCTTCACGAACGATGTTGAATTTGTCATCTGTTGTAGCTGCATACCCTTGGTGCGTGTATACATCGATGATCACTTTTTTACCTTCTGGATCGTTACCGATCGCGATGAAAGCATCTTGAATTTTCTTCTTCCAAGCCGCATCCATATCGGAACGAACAGCGATTGTATCATTTGGAATTTTATCGGAGAAAGCAAGAACTTTCGTTTGTTTGAAAATATCTGGGTAATCTTTAATCATGTTCGTACGGATATCTTGGAACACGCCTACTGCATCAACTTGGCCGTTAAGAAGTGCGATAATCGCTTTATCGTGGCCTTGGAATTGAACGCCTGTTACATCTTTAACTGGATCTACACCAGCGGTTTTCAAAACAAGACCAGGGTAGATGTAACCAGCTGCAGAAGTAACACCTTGCCAGCCCATCTTCTTGCCTTTCAAATCAGCTACGGATTTAATTGGGGAATCGGCTTTGACAACAATCATCGATTTGTAGAAATCTACAAGTTCTTTCGTTGGTTGACCTGTTGCATCATCAACACCAAAACGCTGTGCTTGTACAAGAAGATCAGCAGCTTTACGGTTATCGTGAGCAACAACATAGTTACTTGGCGGTAAGAAACCAACATCTACTTGTTTGGAGGACATAGCTTCGATAACAACGTTGTAATCTGTGGAAACGGAAACCTTAACTGGGATTCCTAATTTATCTCCAAGCAATTTTTCAAGCGGCTTAGCTTTTGCTTCAAGTGTCTCTGCATTTTGAGAAGGGACGAATTGTACTTTAAGTTCCTTTGGAACGAAACCTGCCGCTGCTGCTGGAGTTGCTGATGCAGCCGTTGTTGCTGCAGCAGTCGCTTTAGCAGTTGATGAAGCAGCTGGAGTCTCGTCTTTTTTGGCACATCCAACAAGTGCACCTGCAGCTACAATCATGGACAAACTAAGCACGACTAATTTTTTCATGGTTTTTTGACCTCCGTTTAAATATTTACTTTTTATCTATGTTGTACTATAACATTATCATAAGAGATATGGAAGATAGTGTGAAGTATTTGTTAAACTGACAAATGATATGTAAAACTTTACAAAAATTATGAATAGGGTGAATCGCTTGACGAAGATTGGACAAGCACGAACAAGTCATATTACGATTTTAGAAACGAGCGACCTCCATGGGAATATGTTTCCCATTCATTATGCAAATAATCAACCCAATAATGTGGGATTATCGAAAATCGCGTCCTTAATTGTTAAGGAACGTGCGAAAGATGCTCACGTCATTGTGTTGGATAATGGTGACCTGATTCAGGGAACGCCGCTTGCTTATCACCATGCGCGTTTGGCTAATGAACCAATGAATCCTATGGTGCTTGGGCTTAACTATTTGAAATATGATGGGGCCGTGCTCGGGAATCATGAGTTCAATTATGGCATGGACGTGCTCCAAAAGGCCGTTCAGGAATCTAATTTCCCTTGGTTATGTGCGAATATCGTGAGTGATGAGACGGGAGAGCCATTCTTTGGCCAACCGTATGTAGTCAAGCAATTTACGGATGGCGTGCGTGTAGGGATTCTTGGTCTAACAACGCCTTATATTCCGAATTGGGAAGATCCGAAGCACATTGTTGGTCTGCGTTTCGAAGATCCGATTGCTGCAGCCCGTACATGGATCCAATTTCTCAAAGAGCAGGAACACGTGGATGTCGTTGTCGTTTCCTACCATGGTGGTTTTGAAAGAGATATTGCAACGGGTGAGCCTACAGAACCACTGACAGGTGAGAATCAAGGATATCAACTGTGTATGGAAGTAGAAGGAATCGACGTTCTGCTTACAGGTCATCAGCATCGAAGTATTGCTGGCGCTCAAATTAACGGTGTAACAATCGTTCAACCAGGAACAGCCGGTGTGACCCTTGGGAAGGTAGATATTGCATTAGAGTTGGTCGAAGGCAAGTGGCGGATTGCTTCTAAGCAATCGGAACTGCTATCTGTTGCAGGTGTGGAGGCAGATTCGGAGCTGCTCGCACGAATCGGTTCCTATGAGGCGAAGACACAGCAATGGCTAGATCAGCCAATCGGGAAGCTTACTGGGGACATGCTCGTGAGAGATCCTATGCGGATTCGTACGGAAGATAATGCACTAATCGAGTTTATTAACAAAGTTCAGATGGAGCTGTCGGGTGCACAAATTTCAAACACAGCGTTATTCGATAACGTTTCTCCCGGATTTCCTTCGGACATTACGATGCGGGATATCGTTTCCAACTACATTTACCCGAACACGCTGAAAGTCATTCGAATCTCGGGTCAAGATATTAAGGATGCGCTTGAGCAGTCTGCGGAGTATTTTGAACTAGGTGAAAATGGAGAGTTGAACGTAAGTAAGTCCTTCATGGAACCGAAGCCTGCCCATTATAATTACGATATGTGGGAGGGTATTTCTTACACGATTAATGCTTCTCGTCCAGTTGGGGATCGGGTTGTTCAGCTGGATTATGAAGGGGAACCAATTGATCTCGACGCCTCATTCGATGTGGTTATGAACAATTACCGCGCTGCTGGCGGGGGCAACTATGCCATGTTTCAGAATAAGCCAGTCGTGAAAGATATTCCCACAGATGTCGCAGAGCTTCTGGCAGGCTATATTATGCAACGGGGAACAATCGAGGCGAGCGTGAACCACAACTGGAAAGTGATTTGGAATTAGTTAAAAAGCCTGACAAGAGCATGAGAGTCGCAAGATGCGTTACTTTTGTCAGGCTTTTCGTTATTTGTGAAGATTATTTCTCACGAATATAGGCACGTTCTCCTGTTCGAGGATTGTAGTATACCCGATATGTGAATCCGTCTTTGGGATCTATGAAAACTTCAGGTGTACTTAGAAAGCCGTTTGGTGGGGATTGTGGTGTTGCGGCACCGTTTGTTTTGTAGCGTTTGTCATAAACGAGATAACCTAGAAGAAGTAGTATAAGGAAGCCGACAATCCACAAGCCGTATATGAACAAAATAGAGAAATACCCGCTCATAGCCTTCGCGTCCGAACGACAGTGCCATACGCGACGATTTCACTCATATTTTGACCAATATCCCCACTGTCGAAGCGCATCATGACAATCGCATCCCCGCCCATGGCAGCCGCATTCTTGACCAGTCTGTCCATCGCTTGCTTACGTCCGTCTTCCACCATTTGCGTATACTGCGTGACTTCTCCGCCGATTAACCCCTTCAGTGAGGCCATGATATCACCGCCAATGCCTCTGGCCCGAACAACAACGCCAAAGGTGCTGCCCAGAACTTCCGTAACCTCATATCCAGCAATGTTTTCTGTCGTAACTACAATCATGTCGAATCGCTCCTTCTGAGTTGAAATATATGCTTTTCTACTGGGTAAGGATTAGCTATTATTAACGTAGTACGTTAATCACATGAGGGGGTTTCACAATGAACACAGGGACAACGATTGAATTATGGCCAGGAGCTACATTAGATAGTCAAGGCGAGGAGAACCAAGGCTGCCCAAGCTTAACCCTATATCCAGCAGAGGGAGATGGTTTGCGCGCGGCAGTTATTGTATGTCCAGGCGGCGGTTACAGCAGACGTGCCCCTCATGAAGGCGAGCCCATTGCCAAGTGGCTGAATGGGTTAGGCATTTCCGCATATGTGGTGAACTATCGCGTAGCACCCTATAAACATCCGATTCCTTTGCAAGATGCGCAACGGGCTATTCGCACGGTGAGACATCATGCCGAAGCATGGGGCGTCGATGCGAATCGCGTCGGCATTCTTGGTTTTTCTGCTGGCGGACATTTGGCAGCAACAGCGGGTACACACTACGACGCAGGAGATCAGTCTTCAGCGGATCCGATTGAGCACCAGAGCTCGCGTCCTAATCTCATGGTGCTGTGTTATCCGGTTATTTCATTTGGCATGGATGGGCACCAAGGTTCACGCATCAATTTATTAGGCGAAGATGCGAGTGGAGAGTTAGTCGAACATTTAAGCAACGAACTTCAAGTAACATCAGATACGCCGCCAACTTTCCTATGGCACACGGCAGATGATGCAGCGGTTCCGGTTGAAAATAGTTTGCTTTTTGCAAGTAGCCTTAGCCGCAATAAAATTCCTTTCGACCTGCATGTCTTCGAATCGGGAAAACACGGCATTGGAATCGCAGCCGATCATCCAGAGGCACATGTCTGGCCTGATGTTTGTGCGAATTGGTTGAAAAAGCAACATTTCGCATGACCAAGCTCCCCTACGAATGCTATCCGCTTGGAGACTCGGCGATTGTGATTCGATTAGGTGAAGACATATCGGCAGCGAATCTTCATAAGGTCAGGCAGGTCGTGAATTACTTGGAAAATAACTGGAAGGATGGCTTCATTGAGCTAGTCGCCGCTTTTACAACGATTACAATTTATTATGATGCATTCCGCATTTATAACTATTCTTCTGGAGCCGTGTTAAAAAGTGGACAAATGCTTGGACATGCCGACCGGCTTCCCTATGACTACGTTTTGATATACATCGAGCAGTTACTTGATGCGTATGTAGTTGATGATAGCGAGGAATTAACAGGGAAATTAGGGGCTATTATAGAAATTCCAGTCTGCTATGAGGAGGGATTCGGCCCCGATTTGGCAGAAGTAGCGGATTATCATCGCGTCAGCTCAGATGAAATCGTCTCTTGGCATACTGCTCGCGTGTATCCCGTTTATATGATTGGTTTCGCCCCTGGTTTTCCTTATTTAGGCGGGATGGATGAACGGCTTGCTACACCGCGCAAATCCGTGCCGCGCACACAAATTCCAGCAGGTTCAGTGGGGATAGGCGGGGCGCAGACGGGAATTTACCCTTTTGAAACACCAGGCGGTTGGCAGCTTATCGGTCGAACGCCATTACGATTGTTTCGCCCGGACATCGTTCCCCCATCCCTACTCCAAGTTGGCGATCAAGTGAGATTTGTGACAATTACATCTGAGCAGTTTCATGCATTAGAGGAAGGGAATGCTAGTCATGAGCTTTGATGTCATTACGCCTGGCCTATTGTCCACTATTCAGGATGATGGGCGCTATGGTCATCGAAAACATGGTGTCATTGTGTCGGGACCCATGGATCGATTTGCTCACAGGGCAGCCAATTTATTGGTTGGAAATGGTTTGAAAGCGGCTGCCTTGGAAATGACCCTTCAGGGAGCCACGTTAGTAGCACAGAGCGATATGCTGGTAGCCATTTGCGGTGCTGATATGCGGGCAGAGTTGGATGGATATTCAGCGCCAATGTGGCAGCCATTCGTCCTTCATAAGGGAAGCAAGTTGTCTGTTGGATACGCTGTAGAGGGATGCCGATCTTATTTGGCTGTTCATGGAGGATTCAGGTCAAGTAACGTACTCGGAAGTCGCAGTACCTATCAGAGAGCTGCCATTGGTGGATATGAGGGAAGAGCACTACGTAACGGGGATGTACTGGGAGTAGAGAAGGAAGGGCTGGCTGCTGAGATTGTTAAAGAGGTTGAATTACGAAGTAAAATCGTAAGTTCAATGATACGCCCTGATTATCGCGACAATCCAGTCATCAGGTTTGTTCGAGGCAAGGAAGCTTCACGATTTACACCAGACAGCTGGTCGCGATTCGTATCGCATCGTTTTCTAGTTACCTCACAATCCGATCGCATGGGATATCGGTTATCCATTGAGCCTCCTCTGGAGCTCGAAGCTGGCCTACCCTACGAAATGATTTCAGAAGCCGTCGTTGCTGGCACAATTCAAGTCCCCTTAAGTGGACAACCCATTCTCCTGCTGGCAGATTGCCAAACGACCGGCGGATACCCGCGCATCGGCCACGTAATTACGGCAGATTTACCATTAGTGGCGCAGGTCAAGCCAGGAGGCTTTCTGCGGTTTCAGGAGGTTTCCCATAGCGAAGCACAGGAGTTGTTGCTCATGCAAGCGATGGATTTGAAGCTGCTGGAGGCGGGAGTTAGGGCTTGGTTGAGGTGAGATGAGAAGGGATGAGTACAAGGGCTACTGGCCGCAGGCCGCATCTGTGGTACCGTACTTAGAAAGCGGGATCTCCGTCACAGTGCTTAGCGTGCCGGATCTAAGGCACGCTAGGCATGTTACATCACTTTACCTCACCAGCAGGCTGCATTTATGCACCGTACCCTAGCAGGTCACATCTATTTTACCGTATTAGTATTCTGCATCACGTCACCTTACCCTTCGACCGCATCCATGCACCCTAAAGAGCAACTTTAACTGGAAAAACTCCAGTTATTTTTGTTGTTTTGCAATGATTTTGGCAATTAGATGGAAAAACTCCAGTTATTTTCGCCTAATTATCTTCATTCGAAGGAAATGGCTACTTTTAACTGGAGAAAATACAGTTAATTCATAAATTTGTCCAAAAGATCCTTGATTAGATGGAGAAAATACAGTTATTTGTCTACGTGAGTAGTGAGTGGGTTGAGTAGGGAATTAAGTTGTGTGTTGGATGAAGTGAGTAAGCGTAAGAGTAGTGAAAAGTAGTAGCATTAGCAGTAGTAGTAGTAGTAGTAAAGAGTAAAGAGTAAAGAGTAAAGAGTAAAGAGTAAAGAGTAAAGAGTAAAGAGTAAAGAGTAAAGAGTAAAGAG